>PGXV01000006.1:1175-477117 GCA_002839315.1 Spirochaetae bacterium HGW-Spirochaetae-3 | reverse complement strand
TACCGGTACCGTCGAGGCTCAAGCCGACGGCTCCGTCGGTGATGCCGTTGACCGTGATGCTTCCGGCTCCCGTCATCGTTACGGTTCCGCCGCTTATCGTTATCGTATCGGTCGCGTCGGATCCGAAGCCCGTCGCCCCGGCCGAGCTGTAGGTCAGCCCGTCCAGCGTCACCGAGTTCTGGAAGTTACTCGCCGTCGTATTGCCCGTGACCGTCACGTCGTCTCGGAACGTCATAAGCCCCGCGCCGCTCTGTACGATCCCCTGCGCCGTCGTCACCGTTCCAAGGAACTCCGCCGCCCCCGCGCCGGCCTGTACGAGGCTCGCGCCGGCGCCCGTCCCTATCGCGCCGACGTTACCCTGGAAGCGAACTTCACCCGCCGCGTTCAAGGTCAGGTTGAATGGACCGTCCACGGCGAGCGCGAAGTTCATGTCGGGGACCGCGCCGTTATCGACGCTGTCCCCCACGGTGATCGACGCTCCCAGCGTGACCGGATCGGCTATCGTTATCAGCTCGGCATAGACGTTGCCGTTCAGCGTCAGGGTCCCGCCACCGTCCACCGTAAGGCTCGCGAGCGGCGTTACGGCCGTACCTATCGCGGACGCGATAACGGCTCCAGCCGATGTCATCGAGAGGTTCGCAGTATCGGAGCACGAGTCCAAGGAGAAACCGCCGTCATCGCGCAAAGTGATATCGCGACCGTTCGTAATGACGATGTTTGTAAAATCGTTCCCGATATTCGCTAGAATCAAATCCCCGGCGGCTCCAGTCTCGATAGTAGCCACCCCCGATGCCGTTATCGCGGCGCTATTTACGATTGCCGCCCCGCTTCCTACGTATAAAGAGCCGGTTGATATCGAGAACGTAGCTTGGTCCAATGAACCGGAGGATACGCTCAATGCGCTAGTGGATACGGTTTGATTCAGGGTTATGCTCGCGCCTGCATTATCAATAGTAATCGAGCCACAGGCGATGGCGGCAGCGGATGTAAGCGTCACAGTATCGGGTTGATCGAATAGCGCCGTTTCGCCGGCTATCGGATAGGAGGCGCCGCCGATCCAATTCCCGGCATCATCCCAAGCTAGGGTTCCGCTTCCACCATTCCATGTATACTGCCCCCACGCCCCCGCAACCCCGACAAACGCGAATAATGCCATCGCTAATACGCGAATCCTGAGGTTTACGGTGCGGGCAGCTCGGCTCATGCGTTTCTCCGTTTGATATGGATACTCTACGATATTATACACCAGAATAGGACTAGCTCCAGAGCGGAATCCGGGTTACTCTTAGTATCGGCGATCCTGACATGCCGAATCGATGTATATGCTTTCCATATGACAAAATATTTGCGCTTGTCGCGCAACCTTTATCTTAGTATTTTTGTCTACATAAGGTAGATATTTTGTCTAAATCCGGTCGCGCGGTAGATAATGCCGATCGTAAGGGAAGGTCATAGTGTATAAACTGATCAGCCAGACGCTCCGAGACGTCCTCATGCAGAGTTCGGCGGCATACGCCGAACGCCCCGCGCTGGGAATGGTAGACGGTTCTACCGTCATATACTACAAGGACTTGGCGCCGCTGGCGTCGGTATTCGCCCGCGGCCTCTTCGACGCCGGGCTGAAACGCGGCGACCGGGTGCTCTTGCTGTCCGAAAACAGGCCGGAATGGGGCGTCGCCTACCTGGGCGCCGTGGCGGCCGGCTTCGTCATCGTGCCTATCCTCACCGAATTCCACCCCGATCAAATAGCGAACATACTACAGCACTCGGAGGCCAAGGCCGTCGTCGCGTCGGAGAAGCTACGCCAGAAGCTGGGCGCCTACGCCGGAGAGACCGTCATGGTAGAGTCGCTCGCGTCGCAGAAGGCGCGCAAGGCCGCCGAGTCGGCCGATCCGGCCGCGACGTTCCCGCCCGTCGAAGAGGACTCGCTCGCCGCCATACTCTATACCTCGGGCACGACGGGCAACTCCAAGGGCGTCATGCTCAGCCACAAGAACCTGGTATCGAACGTAATAGCCAGCAGGTCCATCATACGCATGCACCGGACCGACAAGTTCCTGTCCATCCTGCCTCTCGCGCATACCTACGAGTGTACGCTCGGCTTCCTGAACGGCATCACGCAGGGCTCTTCGAACTGGTACCTGGACAAGCCGCCCGTCGCGTCGGTGCTGCTACCCGCGCTCAAGAAGCTACGTCCTACCATCATGCTGTCGGTGCCGCTCATCATGGAGAAGATATACCGGGCCAGCGTGCTTCCCAAGCTACAGAAGATGGGCCTGTATAAGCACGAGGCGCTCAGGCCGCTACTGCACTGGCTAGCCGGCCTCAAGCTCAAGAAGACCTTCGGGGGACGCATACGCTTCTTCGGCATTGGCGGCTCGGCCGTCGCGCCCGACGTGGAGGCCTTCCTCTTGGACGCGCGTTTCGCCTACGCCATAGGCTACGGCCTGACGGAAACGGCCCCCCTCATCGCCGGTAGCGCTCCCCACCATACGACGCTACGATCTACCGGCCCGGCGCTCAAGGGCGTCGATATGCGCATAGCCGATCCCAAGCCCGACACGGGAGAGGGCGAGATACAGGTGCGCGGCCCCAACGTCATGCAAGGCTACTTCAAGGATCCCGAGCGTACCGCGGAGGTCTTTACCCAGGACGGATGGTTCCGTACCGGCGACCTGGGAATCTTCGACGATCGGGGCAGGCTGTTCATCCGCGGCAGGCTCAAGACGATGATCCTGGGCGCGTCCGGGGAGAACATCTACCCCGAGGAAATAGAGGCGCTTATCAACAAGTCGGCCTACGTCGCCGAGTCGCTGGTAGTCAGCGAGGGCAAGGGCCTCGTCGCCATGGTGCAGCTCAAGCAAGAGGTGATCGACGATCTCAAGGCCAAGGCCATGGATAGCATGGAAGACTTCGAGCGCGCCTCCGAGGAGCTGCTGGAATTCGTGCGCAAGGAAGTCAACTCCGGCCTGGCGGCCTTCAGCAAGGTATCCAAGGTCGTGCTCCACCACGAGCCTTTCGAGAAGACACCGACGATGAAGATAAAGCGCTTCCTCTATACGCTGAAGGGTCCCAAGGCCAAGGGCGCCGACCAGAAGTAGCGCCTATTCCGATTCGAACGATACCCTTAGCGTGGAAAACAGTTCGAGCGCCGTGGAGATTCCATCCAGTCCCGGGCGGATCTCTCCATCGGCGCCGTCGACCGAGCCGGTTCCTATAGGCTGGAATAGGGCCTCGTCCTTGCCGCCCCCGGTCCGTAGCGCGGCTTTATAGACGAGCGATGGCTGACCGTTGACGCCGAGGCTCTTGGGGTACGCGGCGTTGTAGTCGAAGCTGCGGTTGATCTCCAGCATGACCGTGTAGGTTCCTGCGGGCAGGTTCGAGGCGAGAGCCGAGCCGTATACGGTAGCCCCCTTGGCCGTAGCCGACGAAACGACGTCGGCTACGCCTTCGCGCCTGCCGTACCAGACCGGCAAGGCCTCCGGGCGCCCATCGCTGGGAGCCATCGCCCAGGCGCCTCGCGCGCCCTTGGTCGTCGCGTAAAGCGTCCCGAGGAAGCGGCCTTCTTCGTCCTCGACCCACGCCGCTATCTGCGCCTTGTGGAATTCGGGTCCGGGAAGCATTTCCAGCACGAAACGAGGACCTGAGGACTCTCCCGATGACGGGCCGGCCGCCGGTACGTTCGCGCAGGCCATCAAAACCGTCATCCCTATCGCCGCCATGAGCGCGCGATTCACCGTATGCATCATCTATGTATCCTCCATGCCGCCAGCGCTACTATTTTTTTTGCAGTACGCGTTTGTTGGCGGCGCCCACATACTAGCATAGAATGTTGACAATGCCAACATGTCCTCGGCATAGTATCGCCATGAAAGAAGATTCGTACCACCATGGGAATCTCAGGTCGGAGCTGCTCCGTCTAGGACGCATCGCCCTGGAGTCGGATGGAGAGGCCGCGCTGAGCCTACGTTCCCTGGCAGAGAGCGCAGGCGTCTCGAAAACGGCTCCATACAGGCATTTCCGCGATAGACGCGCATTCCTCGGCGCGCTCGCGGACGAGGGTTTCCGCATACTGTGCGTCGAACTGGAGCGGACCGGCGGTCGCGGGCCAGCCAGGGTATCCGCGATGGGCAAGGCGTATATGAGCTTCGCCGTCGCCCATCCATCGCTGTACCGCCTCATGAACTCGCAATCCATCCTCGAATTGCCGGAAACATCGACGAGCTGGGCCAGGAAATCGTTCATGATGCTCGCCGAGGCCATCGCCGACGAGACGCCCCTGAGTCACGGATTCGATATAAACGCCGCCTGCGCCGCGTGGTCGTATATCCACGGGCTCGTCCTTATAAGGATAGACGGGCTCTTCCCGTTCGAGCTCGGGGAACCCGATTGGGACGGGCTCTCGGCTATCTTCCCCCGCCCGGCCTGACCGGCGGGGGCGATT
Organism: Spirochaetae bacterium HGW-Spirochaetae-3; assembly: GCA_002839315.1. Lineage (GTDB taxonomy): Bacteria > Spirochaetota > Spirochaetia > Treponematales > UBA12059 > SZUA-370. The sequence goes on along the minus strand of PGXV01000006.1, from coordinate 472,673 downwards.
AAGTATTTTTATACGAGCGAAGCGAATACGCGCCGTCACTTGACGATGCTCCGGCCGCGGTGCTATACCGCAAACGTAGGACGGGACGCCCGTCGGCGCCCTTGTACGGCGACGGGCGATAATCCCGCATCCAACCATGAAAAGACCGAGGAGGACCCCCAATGCCCGTCAACCTTAAAGGAAGAAGCTTCCTTACCCTGAAGGATTTCAGCTCCGAAGAGATCCGCTACATGCTCGATCTAGCTCGCGACCTCAAGGCCAAGAAACGCGCCGGCGTGCGCGGCGACCTCCTCGACCGCAAGAACATCGTCCTCATCTTCGACAAGGCCTCCACCCGCACCCGCTGCGCCTTCGAGACGGCCTGCTGGGACGAGGGCGGCAACGCCACCTTCCTGACCAATAGCCAGATGGGCAAGAAGGAATCCATAGAAGACACCGCCAAGGTGCTCGGCAGGATGTTCGACGGCATCCAGTACCGCGGCTTCTCCCAGAAGCTCGTCGAGACCCTGGCCAAGCACGCGGGCGTCCCGGTCTGGAACGGCCTGACCGACGACTATCACCCCACGCAGATACTCGCCGACCTCCTGACCATAGAGGAACACGTCGCCAAGCCCCTGTCGAAGGTCAAGCTCGTCTACTGCGGCGACGCGCGCAATAACATGGGCAACTCCCTGATGATAGGCTCCGCGAAGATGGGCATGCACTTCGTCGCGCTGGCCCCCAAGGAGCTGTGGCCCAACGAGAAGCTAACCGCCGAGATGCGGCAGGTCGCCGCGGCCACAGGCGGCACCATTGAGTTCTTCGACATAGCCAAGGCCGACGAAGCGCTCAAGGGCGCCGACGCGCTCTACACCGACGTATGGGTATCGATGGGCGAGGAAGCCAAGGTCGCCGAGCGCATCAAGCAGCTGCAGGCCTACCGGGTGACGATGGACTTCATCAAGAAAACCGGCAACCCCGACTGCATCTTCCTCCACTGCCTCCCCGCCTTCCACGACCAAGAGACCGAGGTCGGCCGCGCGGTCGGCAAGGATCACGGCGTGATGGAGCAGGAAGTGACCGACGAGGTATTCCGCAGCCGCCACTCCGTTGTCTTCGACGAGGCCGAGAACCGCCTGCATACGATAAAGGCCGTCATGGTCGCGACGATAGGCAAGCAGTAAGCCTTAGCTTCTATTACTAAGGAGAGCGCCCGGCACGACGCCGGGCGTTTTTTTATTCCCCTATCCTCTCTAGGATGGCAGCCTGGATCTCGGGCGACTCCTCCGCGCGGAGCCTGGCCAGTACCGATTCCTTCGTCACCGACTCCATGAGGGGCGAGAATACGGCCTCGTCACCGGGCGCGTCCATGACCAGCCCGTAGGAGCCTTCTGCTCGCGGCCGCCACGTCGGTAGCCCCGGGGCGAGCGCGTTGGGATCGCCGGTCCTCGCGAACGACGACAGGTAGGCCATGATGCCGGCTTGTAGCGATCCGCGCCCGGCCTCGTTCGATTCGGTATAGAGCCTCGAGGTGAATAGCGGCCCGAGGCATGTCCGCGTACCGAGGAAGAACGACACCTCCGCCGAATGGAAGGCTCCCAGGCGCCGCCCCCATGTACCCGGTAGCGGGCTATCGCCCCGGACATCGGGGGCGCCCCAATCGAAGCGGTATACGTACACGGGCGGGTGATCGGGCAGGGCCGAGATAGCATCGGCGATTACGTCGACGCCTTCGGCCTTCCAGAGCAGGGCCCCGTAGGAGGCGAGCCTGACGTACAGCTCCGACTTCCAGTCCGGCGACTTGGAGAAATACTGGAATATCTTATTCTCTTCTTTATTGGAGCCTATGACGAGCGGCACCTTGTTCGGATAATCGCCTGTCCTGAACGCGTCGAAGCCTATCTCCGGTATGACGAGGCCGTCCCTGATTATATTGGGCCAGCCGGTCATGCCGACGGAGCCAGCCTCCTGGGTGGCGAGGATGTCGCGGGCCGAGACCGATCGGAGGAAGGCGGCCAGCTCCGCGGGCGGCATAGTCGCGGCCAGGCTCCTCGCGGCGGCCAGGCTCTTGGCCTTGCGCTTCCGTACGAGGAGCGACGCGACGACGCCGGAACTCGCCTCTCGCGCTTCCGCTACGCTCGCCGTGCCCTTGTAAGCCGACTCGACGATGGCCCTGTGGAACAGTCCGCTAGCCTGGCCGGATACGAGCATAGACAATACGTTCATGGCTCCCGCCGACTCGCCGGCTATGGTCACGTTGCCGGGGTTTCCGCCGAAAGCCGCGATATTGTTCCTTACCCACTGGAGGGCCTTGATGATATCGAGGGTACCGAAATTGCCCGAAGCGCTCGCCGCCACGGCCCCCGCGCTCAGGCTATCGTCGACGAACCAGCCGAGCGGCCCTATCCTATAATTCATCGATACGAATACCATGTTCGACTTGGAGGCGACCCCGTAGCCGTAGTAGTCCTCTAGCATATCGGCGGCGCCCGTGGAGTTGCCGCCGCCATGTACGTATACGTAGACCGGCAGCTTGGCCTCGGGGCCGGCAGGCCTCCACACGTTAAGGTACAGGCAATCCTCCGAACCGCTCCGAATGCCGAAGAACGGCAAGAACTGCGGGGCGGAACGGCCAAAGGAACGCGCCTCGCGTACGCCCTTCCAGGGTAGCGGATCCTCCGGAGCCCTCCACCGCAGTTCCCCGACCGGCGGCCTGGCGTAGGGCAGGCCTAACCAGGAAAGCGTACCGTCCTTATCCGTTTTTCCGCGCGCCTGGCCGTAGCGCGTCGTTACGACACGGCTTCCGTCCCATTCGCCTATGGCTCCCCCGACGCCTTCGTTCGCGGTTTCCTGCGCGAACGACGCAAAGGGGGCCGAAATCAACCCCATGATAAGCGACGCGATTACAAGGGTCTTTCGCATTGAATACTCCGATCGCGATTGGAAGCGATATCGTGAAGGTCCGCAGCGATATACGCTACGGCGTCTTCTTGAAGGCTCTAACCGGCGTTTCTTCGTCGTTCTGCAACATGCTATCGACTATCATGGAAGCAGCCTTGGGACTGGCTATCGCGAGCGCCTGTTTCTTCATCTTCTTCATGCGCTCAGGATTGGACAGTATCTGGTCCACCTTGAAGCCGATGGTGATGATGTTGTCTGGCAGGACGCCGACGCCGTTCTCCAGGATGTGATAGGTATTGTACAGCTCCTGCCCCGGAATAGGATCCCATACGACCATGGGTACACCCGATACGAGGCACTCGCTCGTCGCCAAGCCGCCCGGCTTGCCGATGAATACGTCGGCTAGCTTCAGGTACTCGTGCATGGTATCCACGAAACCTTCGATGACGTACTTGTTGTGAATGTGATCGCTGGATGCTATGAGCTTCTCTAACGCCGCCTTCAAGGCCTTGTTCTTGCCGCATATTACCACGATCTGGCACGGCGTTTTGATCTGCTCCAGAATCTTGTAGATGACCTTGGCCGTCATTATGCCGAAGGCGCCCGCCGACAGCACCACGACAGGAATGCTTGGATCCGTCTGATACTTCGCATGGAGGGTTTCCTTGCTTATATCGATGGTGAATTGTTCCATTACCGGGATGCCGGATACGACGATCCGTTCCGCCGGTAGGCCCAACATCTGCAGATGGTTCTTGTTCTCGGGCTTAGCCACGAAATACCGGGTAAAGACCTCCTCCAGCCATAGCGCGTGCACGTAGAAGTCGGTCACGACTATCCCAAGGTTGCAATGCACCTTGTCATGGGAAATCATGTATGCGATGAGGTCGGCCGGCATGAAATGAGTGCAGATACAGAGGTCGGGATTAAAGGCCCTTATCTTTCGAGCGAGGGGAAGGCTGTTGAACCTCTGCAAGGCCGTCAAGAGCCTAGTTTTTTCCCACGGTTTATCCAGGTTCTCGAAGGCCATGGCCCACAGTTCGGGGGCCGATTTAACGGCTTCCATGTATCCCTTGGAATATACGCGCTTAAAAAGAAAATTTGTATATTGAAGCGCGTCTATCCGACAGACCTCAGATACCCGCGGATCATTCCTGCAGGCCTCTTCGAGGGCCTGGGCGGCCTTTACGTGTCCGCTTCCCGCGCTCGCCGCCAGGATCATGACTCTCTTGCCCATGGCACGCCCCTTGGTCGTTTCTCTAGTAATAGAAGCATTATACTACTATATACGGTATTAGCGTAGACGCCAGCCGCGCCTAAACCGCATCGTACGTACCGCGTCGATCGTGACACCGCCGCCCGGATTGATATATCGGGCGAATTGCGCATATTTAAGGCCAGAGGTACTATGCTGGACACCACCGAGATAGAACGCGACGAGCGCAAGGCGTTCAAGTTATTCAAGGCCTCGCTCGCGGCTATCCTCATCGTCATGTTCGCGAGCATATTCATAGGCATCGCCATACAGAACACCGTCCTCATAAACGATATAGTGCTCGAGCGCGGACGCTCGCTGTTCCAGCAGATCGTCCTGACGCGACGCTGGGCGGCGGAGTACGGCGGCGTCTACGTACGCAAGGGCCCCGGAGTAGAATCCAATCCGTACCTCATACATCCCGACCTCGAGGCTACGGACGGCTCGATCCTGACGCTACGGAATCCGTCCCTTATAACGCGGGAGATATCCGAGATAGCGGCGAGGCAGGACGGAGGTCTGGGAGACTATGAAGGGCCCGGCCGGACATGAGTTCCGCTATATGGGCGCACTGACGACCGAGGCCTCGTGCCTCGCATGCCATGCCGTCCAAGGATACCATGAAGGCGATGTCAGAGGCGGCATATCGGTAAGCTTCGACGTAGAGTCGATGCGGAGAGAGCTTATAGTATACCTTTAACTCATCGTCATCGCGGCCTGCTTGATCGCGGCGGCGACGACTTCAAGTCGCTAAACGACGTGGACGGACACGCGGCGGGCGACCTCGCGCTTAAGAGCCTGGCGGCGACCCTGCTCGCGAACGCTATGGCCTACGATATCGTCTCTAGATACGGCGGGGAGGAATTCCTCGTACTGTTCCCCGGCATCGACTCCGCGACCGCCTCGGCGGCCTGCGATCGCTTCCGTTCGGGGATAGCCGCCGGGACCGAGGCCGTCCTTCCTAGAGGCCGCGCCATAACGGTCAGCGTCGGCATAGCCGACATGAATTCCGTCTCGCCCCCGGCGACGGGTACGGACGGCGACGCGGACGACGACGCCCCGAGGGCCGGGCGCCACGGAGCCGGGGCCGAAGCTATTATCGAGGCGATGCTCAGGAACGCGGACGCGGCACTCTATAAGGCCAAGGCCGCGGGCAAGAACCGCTGCCTGGTTCACGACGCATCGACGGGAGACGCCGGCATTCACGGCGAGGGACGATAGTACTCCGCTTCCTTATACCGTTTCGAACGAAGGATCACACGAGCAGCAATTCCACCTTGATCTTATGGGTTTCATCTTCGACGAAGATATGCTCTCCGCGTTGCATCCTCGCTTCAAGGATCAGGTATATCCTGATCGCCTTCTTGATGACAGCCGTCTTTGTCATATCATTCCGACCTGCCAGCTGATCAAGAGAATTCATCTCGTCTTCAGAGAGGTTGAGTGTCATCGTCTTTTTTTCTGACATATCAGTAACTCCCGACGCTCAGAATAACACATGTATAAACACGCTTCAATATAGAAAACTTTAATAAAAGCCACTATTCAATTCATTTATATACTTTTTATACTTGTTTTTTAGCTATTTATGGTGTATTGTATATTCAAGAGGTACATGAATGAGAACAGTTACAAACAAACTGCTGAACGGAATCGGGATTCTGGCGATGGGAGCCTTCATCGCATCGTGCAATAGCCCCATGGGCTTAAGCACCGGTGTTGACGCCGATGCGCAACTAGCGTCTTCTCGCGGCATCAGCCCGGTAGCGTCGAGTCTCGGACTGGCCGAGACCTTCGCGGTATTCGGCGGCGGAGCCGGCGTCACCAACCAGGGAACCATGACGATGATCGACGGCGACATGGGCACTACCGGCGCCTCGACGATGATAACCGGATTTCACAGCGCGACCTTCAGCTATGCGGAGACGCCCCTGAACGTAGGAGCGGTGTCCGGCGACGTATACACTAACGCCCCCCAGGGCACGGCCAGCGACTTCGAATATGCCAAACTGGTAATCGCCGATGCGCTGATCGCCTTCAATGACCTGGCTTCGAGACCCGACGGCATCGATCCGGGCGCCGGACAGCTCGGCGGGCTTACTCTCGTCCCGGGCGTCTACAAATCGGCTTCCGGAGCCTTCCTGATCACCGGTTCTGACCTTACGCTCGATGCGCAGGGCGATCCCGAAGCGGTCTGGATCTTCCAGATGGCCAGCTCGCTCACGGTAGGAACCCCGCTGGCCTCACGCAGCGTGATCCTGGTCAACGGAGCCGAGGCCGGCAATGTATTCTGGCAGGTAGGCAGCGCCGCGACCATTAACGGAGCGGGCGGCGGCACCATGGTAGGCACCATCATAACCAGGGCCGGCATGACCTTCTCGACCGCAGGGAACGAATCGGTGACGACGCTCAACGGCAAGGCGCTGAGTCTTACCGCAGCGATCACTATGGTGAACACGGCCATAAACGCCGACGGCATACCTGACGAGGTGATTATAGAAGAGCCGGTGGTGGAACCCATCGTATCGGCCGTTACGATCACCGGTAGCTCCGCGGCCAGCGTGGTCGCCGTACCTGGAGACGGTTTCATTATCGTCGACAACGATGGCGGCCTCGTGACGGTTACCGAGGTCGGAACCGGCACCATCGACATCGACAACGACGGCGGCATCATGACCGCGACCAACACCGGTAACGGCATCATGACCATCAACAGCGACGCCACCGGCGTCGTAACGGTAACCAATACCGGCAACGGCAACGTGACCGTGAACGCGACCGGAGCGGCGGCGGTCACCGTTACCCACACCGGCGACGAGGATTACGTCTACGAGTAGCGCGTGATCGAGGTAGGATAAGTCCTACGCGGGCCGTCTTCGGACGGCCTTTTTTTCGTGCCCGGAAACGAAAGCGATGGCGATCACTTCATGAACTGCGCGACCTCCGTAGCGAAGGTGCGCGTATTGATGGGCTTGCTTATGAATACCGCGTTAGGGATTGTCCTGATCTCCTCTATCCCTTCGGCCAGCACCGAGGCGGTGACGAAGACCACCGGGATATCGCGCGTCTCGGGATACTGAAGCAGGACCTTGGCGGCATCCGAGCCGCGCATGTCCGGGAGCCGCATGTCCATGATGATGATACCCGGCCTCTTCTCCCTGGCGAGAGAGATGCCCTTGGTGGCGTTCTCGGCGATGAAGACCTCGAAACCGGCGACTTCGAGCATGTCCTTCTCGAGCAATAGGTTATTGGCGTTATCGTCGATGACTAATGCTGTCTTTCCCATACTATGCTCCTAGGTTTGAATGAACAGGTAGAGTGAAGCGGATCGAGGCCCCTTGGTCGAGGCCTTCTGATTCCACCGATAATAACCCTCCGTGGAGTTCAACCATCTTCTTTGAAAGCGGCAAGCCGAGTCCGGTACCCTCGGTTACGCGGGAATAGGGGGTATCGACACGGAAGAATCCCTCGAATATCTTGTCCATGTTCTCGACCGCGATACCGACGCCGGTGTCCCAAACCTCTATCTCTATCGCTTCGCCCTTCCCGATGGCACGGAGGCCTATACGACCGCCTTCCGGAGTGAACTTGACGGCGTTCGAGAGCAGGTTGTATATGATCTCCTTGACGCGGAGCTCGTCAGCGTCGATGTCGGGAAGACCATCGCTGATTTCGACGCGCATCTCCAGGCTTTTCTTGCCGGCCATGTCGGCGACGAGGAGCACCATCTCGTTCAGCAGGTCCTTCATAGGTAGGCGTGATAGCGTCAGCTTCATCTTACCGGACTCGACCTTGGCCATGTCGAGGATCTGGTTTATAAGCATCAGCAGGTGCTTCCCGCTAATCAGTACGTTGTTCACGTATTTCTTCTGCTTGTCGTTGAGCGGCCCGAAGGTCTCGTCGAACAGCACCTCCGAGAAACCGTTTATGGAATTGAGCGGCGTCCTGAGTTCGTGCGACATGTTGGCGAGGAATTCCGACTTCGCGCGGGCGGTCCGCTCGAGTTCCGCCGCCAGGTCCTCGAGCTCCTCATGGGCCTTCCCCAGCCCGTTCTCGATCTCCCTGCGCTTGGTAATGTCCTCTATCACGAGGAGGATGATACGCGGCTTTCCGGACATCCTCTGGATCTGACGGGCGTTCAGTAGCATGATGCGGTGGCCGATGGTGGCGAAATCGTGCTCGACTTCGTAATTATCGAACGATGTCTTGAGCGGAAGGATCGTTTCAAGGAGTTCCCGCAACTTCGGGATGTTCCATTGCTTGTTTCCTAGATCGTATATCAGCTGACCGACCGTCTCCTCGGGTTTCGCCTTGAAAACCTCGTAGAACGAGCGACTGGCCGTGACGACGCGCAGGTCCTGGTTCAGGGCTATCAAGGGTTCGCGTATGGTATCGATGATGCTCTCGGCGTATTCCCGCGCTTCGTTCTCGGCGAGCTTAATCTTCTCGAGTTCCCGCCGGGTCTTCTCGAGGCCGTTCTCTATCTCGCGGCGCTCGGTGATATCCTCGATCGCGAGGAGTATTATCAGTTCCTGCCCAGAGACCCGTTGGATCTGGCGGGCGTTCAGCAGCATTATACGGCGGCCTATGGTCGCGAAGTCGTGTTCCACCTCGTAGTTATCGAACGTCGTCTTTTGAGGGAGGATCGTCTCCAACAGCTCCCTGAGCTTGGGAATGTCCCATTGCTTGTTCCCGAGATCGTATATGAGCTGCCCGACAGTCTCCTCGGGCTTCACCTTGAAGAAATCGTAGAACGAGCGGCTTACGGATATCACCCGCAAATCCTGGTCCAAGGCTATCAGCGGTTCCCGCACCGTATTGATGATGCTCTCCGAGTACTCGGGGGACGTAGTTATGCTTTCGATTTTGGTCGTTCATCGCTCCTTGCCGTCGACGGCAATAAACCATTCTTCAACGACCTATACTGTACACCAACGCTAGCGGCGGGTACAGCCTTAAAGCACCCGCAGGTCGAGCTCGTCGGAGAGCCGCGCCAGCGCCGCGAGCCCCGCGGCCGAGTTGCCGCGCTCGTCGAGGGCCGGCCCGTACACGCCAAGCCCGAAGCGGTCGCGCACCGTCGCCATGATGCCACCGCCGACGCCGCTCTTGGCCGGAATGCCGACGTCTACGGCGAATTCGCCCGAGCCGTCGTACATGCCGCAGGTAACCATAAGGCTCTTGCATACCCTGGCCGTCCTCGCGGCGAGGACGCGCCCGCGCCTGACCGGATCTACGCCGTCCAGGCAGAGGATGGCGCCAATCCGAGCGAGGTCGACCGCGTCGACGGATACCGCGCATTGCCTGAAATACACGTCGAGCGTATCCTCGACATCGCCGGGCAACAGGCCGAGTTCCTTGAGGAACCAGGCTATGGACCGGTTGCGCGCGGCCGTTGACTTCTCGGATCCGTAGACGGCGTCGTCGCGGGCGACGTCGCCGCGTCCGAGCAGGGACCCGACGAAGGCCCTGAAGCGCTCGCCCTTGTCGAGCGGGGACGAGCCGGGCATCAGGCCGGAGACGACGATGGCGCCCGCGTTGATGAGGGGGTTGAACGGCTTGCGGCCGGCGCTCGTCTCCAGCCGTATGATCGAGTTGAAGGGGTCGCCCGTAGGCTCCTTGCCTACGCGGGAGAATACAGCCTCCTCGCCGCGCTCGGTCATCACGTACGCGAGCGCGAGTACCTTGGAGATGCTCTGTATCGAGAATCGCCTGCGCGCGTCGCCCGCGGCGTACTCGTTCCCTTCCGCGTCGACGACGGCTATCCCGAGAGCCGCCGGATCGGCCGAGGCGAGGGCCGGTATGTAATCGGCGACCTTGCCGCATAGCGCGGCCGGGGCCGCCGCCGCGCGGACGCGTTCCAGGAGTTCCTGCATGGGTAGCATTCCTCTTTACGCGAGCCCGCCGAGCGCCGCGCCGACGACGTAGGCCGCGACCGCGGCTATACCGCCGACCAGCAGCATCTCGATACCGGACGAGAACCAGGAGCGGCCGGTGATGCGCGTCTTCATGGCTCCCAGGCCGAATAGCGTGCCCCCCGTGAGCGCGCAGGCCAGCGGGAAGCGCGCGCCCTCTATACCGGGTATGAACAGGCTGAGCACGTAGGCGAGTATAGGAAGGAACCCGAACAGGCCGAAGGACGCGAAGGTCGCCAGCGCGCCCTTGAGCGGGGACTCGTCGTCCGGAAGGATGCCGAGCTCCTCTATCATCATGATGTCTATCCAGGCCTGCTCGTCCTTGGCTATGATATCGACCACGGCGGCCGCGTCGGCCTTGGCCATGCCGCGCGCCTCGTATATCTCGCGGAGCTCTTCCTTCTCGCCATCGGGGAAATGCTGCACTTCCCACGCCTCGCGCCGGCGCTCCGCCGCCTGGTACTCCGCCTCGCTCTTGCTCGACAGGTAGTCGCCTATCGACATGGACAGGCCGTCGGCGATGAGGTTGGCGAAGCCCATGATAAGCACGATGCCAGGCGACAGGTTGGCGCCCGCGACTCCGGCGACCGCGGCGAAGGTGGTGATAGTCCCGTCGAGTCCGCCGTATATGACGCTCTTCAGGTACTTCCCTTGCTCGTTGCGGTGGGTCTCCTCGGCACTACCAGGCGCGGGCTTCGCCGAATGCGCCGCGCGGGACGCGTCCTTGTCGTTCTTCTTATACGCCTCTCGCGCCTCGTCAAGCCGTCTCGTCAACATGGAGCCTCCGATCCGCCGTATTGTACGCGGCTTCAGAGGCGGCCGGCAAGGCCGGTCAGCGCTCCTTCTGCGGCACCCGGTACAGCCCGGACAGGTCGTAGCCCTGCCCTATCGCGATGCCCTTCATCCGTTCGAACAGCTCGTCGGATATCTCTGGCGTCCGCGACAGGAACCACAGGAAGCCGCGGCCGTCCTCGCCGACGAGGGCCCATGAGTAGTCCTCGGCGTCCAGCCCGAACACGAGGTAATCCGCCTCGAACAGCCTGAAGAACTTGACCCTGAGCCGACCCGGCCTCGTCGGATCGGGAATTCGGGCAACGGCCTTGACCGAGGTATAGTCGCCGTCCAGCGTGTTCTTAAAACCCGAGTTGAGCACGGCTATCCTGCCGTCTTCGCGAAGCGAATACTCGGCGGTAGCGCCTACCAGGCTCTTCTCGAAGGAATGCTGGAAGCGCGCTATCTCGTACCAGCGGCCGAGGTAGCGCGACGGGTCCAGCTCGGGGACCGTCTCCAGCGGCCCGAGGCCTGCGGGGACGGAGGAGCAGGAGCAGGCCGCGATGACCACGAACAGGATACCGATGCCGCTGCTTCGCACGATGGGCTCCTTGTACTTGCGATACGGCAAGCGTAGAGCATCGGCGGGGCGGGCGCAAGGCCGAGGGGCGCCGGCCCTCGGTACTACATTTTTAAATAGTATTTTTACATCGTTTGCTTATCTGTTTTATTTCCTCAAGGAGAACCTTTTTTTTAGAAACGCCTTACGGCCCGGACGCGAAGTACAGTCCCCCTAAGGCTACCCGATGAGCTGCTTTGGTCTCCGGCGAATTTTTGGTGGATCGCGAATGTAGTGCTCGAAGTCGAAGAAGTCCAATATAGAGCATTCTCGGTGAGCGCTGCATAATTATAGAAAACCGTATTTGACCGGTCAAAATACAGTTTTTCAAAGATCCCGCCGGAGTGGTCATCGTTACCTCCGAGCTCATACGATGAAGGCAGGTACCAATCATCGAAACCGTTCAGAACCAACTCGTCGCATAGATTGGCCGCATAATCGCCGTCAGGATATAACGCAACGACGGCCTTAGTATTAACGTAGCCGGCTCCCATTTCCCATAGATATGGTATCGAGAAATCTGGCCCCCATGCGATACCGACGCTCTGGTCGGTCGGAGCGGCCTCTATATACCGCCACGCCGGCCCCGAGTCGGAGGTATCGAACGAGCCCTTATCGTAGAAGATGAGCCCCCCGGCCGGGCCGACCTTTATAAGCGCCGATAGATCGGTCGTGTACTGCGCATAGAGGTTTGTAGAAGGCCCTACGTAGATAGGATTCCCAGGCAGATATGCCGTACCAAGGCCGTCAGACCTTGTGTTCCAGCCGGTAAATCGTTGCCTTATACCGTCCTGGATGACCGATCCGACGAGCCCCCCTACATTATCGAACACGGCTTGGACAGACCCTGAAACGGCCGAGCCTGCGACAGGCACCGTCCCGCTCGTCGCGCCGTTGGCGTTATATATGACTATATAGGTAGGGAGGACTCCCCGAGCTACCCGAAAACCAAGGTTGGTGGCAGTTAGCGATGAATCCTGACTATATCGATAGTTTATTGCTCGGCTATCGCCCCAGCTACCACCGAGAGTCATACGTCCGCCGGTTAGAGCCCCTGAATAATCCGTGAGAGGACCGTCCGGATACGCGTCCACACGGTCCCGGCACCACTCGTACACGTTACCGCTCATGTCATACAGCCCGAGTTCATTGGGGAGGAGCTCCCCGACCGGGCGCGTGCTCACGCCGCTGTTAGCATAGTCGGCGCTTGAGTTCAGGCCAGTACTTCCAGCGAAGAGCTTACCAATGCCTTGAGTGTTTGTTCCGACGCCGTCGTAGCCATTGCTACGATCCTCAGTCGCGCCCATGGCCGCCCACATCCACTCCATTTCGCTAGGTAGCCTATAGCCGTTGGCGCTCGTGTCGGCGATAGCCTCGTTCCAGGCAACATTGTCCGTCGTCGGTATAGCGCCCCACGCGTCCACGTCATCGCTTCCGCTAACGCTATATACGGGCGTCAAACCTTCGAGGGCGCTGAGCCTGTTGCAGAACGCGATGGCGGCGTACCAGCTGACTTGTTGCGCCGGATCGCTCCAGCCTGACGAAATCGCTACGTTGCTTGGATCGCTTCCCATCACCGCCATGTACTGTTCCCGCGTTACCTCGTGCTTGCTGATGGAGAACGCGCTTACGTACGAGGTGTTCGTCGGGGTCGCGTCGCGCTGGAACGTGCCGGCCGGAACGTCTACCATCGCGGGACCCGCGAAGGCGGACAGGGTTACGGTCGTTTCTCCGCCATTATAGAACGTTATATAGCTTAGCCTGTCCTTGGGCAGTGACGATGACGGGAGGCGGCCGCTCGCGGTCGCCTGGCCGAGGAGCCTGCCGTCGGCGTCCTGAAGAAAGACGAAGCAATCTGCCGCGAGGCCTTCGACGTACATCGACCTCGCCGCGAGCAGGGCCGAACCCGGAAGGAGGCTGAGCGTCACGGAATCTCCCGACGCCAGATCGGGGACGGAGAGCGAGTACTGCGAGACCGTCTCGAGTATCGTAGAGTCCGTAGGAACGAGGTTCAGCGTCAGCTCGACGGAGGACGCCGCGACGCTCGCGGTCGAGACCTGGCGGAAGCGTACGACGCCTCCGCCGAACGCCTCGGCGAGTATCTCGTACGAGCCGAACGGAACCTCGCCGAAACGTACTGACGAGGTCGTGCCCGAGATGGATGAAGAGGATACGATGGGGTCGCTCGATCCGTCGGCAGGGGTCAGCGTCACGGTGAGCCTGTCGGCGGTAGGAAGTAGCAGGCGAGGGCTCGCGGCGCCCTGATCTGCCAGGGAAGCGCCCTGGTCGTAACCCGATACAATGAAGCGAAGCGAAAAGTCCGCGGCCCCGCCGCCGCTTCCCCCAAATGAAACCGGCGAGCGGCAGGAGAGGGCTGCCGCGGCGAGCGCGCAGGCGGCGAGCAGGTGAAGGGTCCTCGATCCGGGACGTTTCGTTTCGGCTTGTATCATCTCTGGCTCCGCGTAGGGTATGGCTATCTTCAACCTGTAAGTACCACGAACGGAGGGAAGCATCGTCCTGATTCGTCGAAACGATACTACGGGGTCACGAATCGACGGCGGAACTCGCTGGGCGTCATGCCGACGCGCCTGCGGAACTGGGTATTGAACACGGCCTTGGACGCGTAGCCGGCGTCGAACGCGATGTCGAGTATCGTCGCGTCGCCGTCCGCCGCCAGGCGGGCCTTGATATAGTCGATGCGAGCGGTATTGAGCCAGTCGGAGAAGGTCGCGCCCCGATGCGCGTTAAAATAGGCCGATAGACGGTACGCCGGTATCCCCGTCGCCTTTGCCACGCTCTGGAGGCTTATATCCGGATCGACGAAGATACGATCCCCCGACACGAGAGCCTCGAGCCTCGAATCTATACTCGCCGCCTCCCCCGGCCCGAGCTCCAGGCGCTTCTTGTGTTGCGCGCCTATCTCGTGCCTGGCCCGGACGAACACGTCGGGGTAGGCCCTGATGGCGAGGCACCAGGCGATCAGGTTAAGCTCGAGGGCGCCGTGGCCGAATCGGTACATGGGGCGGGAACCGGCGACGACCGCGGCGCCGATGGTAGACAGGATGGCGATTAACGTCGCGAGGCTAACGAGCAGGGCGCGTACGGCGCCCGGTCCGCGGGGGAGGTCGGCGGGATGCCACCTCGCGGCGCGTAACGATATGATCGATATGGCGATAGGCCACGCGTATATCCCGAAGGAGGTGATGGACTGGAACAGGGCCATCGGCCTCGCGTCCTCGATACTGACGCGTACGACGGATAGCCCGAGCGCCGCGTCGATGAACGGCAGGACCCAGAGCACGGCGGACCAGGCCGCGCCGATGACGTAGACCCTGCGGCGGGTACCGCGCCTCGCCTCGTCGCCGAAGAGGTACAGGCATATCTCGAAGAACGCCTGGCTTATGGCGAACACGATAGCGATGACGACGAGGTTGTCGACGGGTAGCGGAAGTAGCGCGTACCCGCTGATCCAGCTGAAGACGAAGGCCGCGCCGACGGCCAGGAAGAGGGCTCCGAAGGCGGCGCGCACGCGATTACGGCCCCTCTCGACGAGGGTTTCGATCCCGACCACCATAAGGGCCAGTCCCGAGGAACTACGGAAGAAGTCGTACAGGGTGTCGAGCATGGGTCGTCCTCTCGCGGCCGGGTAGTACGAGTATACCATACCAGACGCGACGCCGCTTGCCCGCCCCGCCCTTTTCGATGTACAAAGAACTTTCCGGAGGATCATCCATGAGCGAACTCTGTCCCTGCGGCTCCGGCCGCGATTACGCCGCATGTTGCGGTCCCGTCATAGCTGGCAAGGCAAAGGCCCCGACGGCCGAGTCGTTAATGCGCTCGCGCTACAGCGCCTATGTAAAAGGCGATATAGACCATATTCTACGCTCCTGCGTTCAGAACGACGATATGGATCGCGAGGCGACCGAGAACTGGAGCCGCGAGGCCGATTGGAAGAGCCTTAGGATCCTTCGCACCGAGAAGGGCGGGGCGTCCGACACCGAGGGCGTCGTCGAGTTCGTCGCCGAGTACGTGATGGACGGGCTCAAGGACGAGCACCGCGAGACGGCGCGCTTCGTCAAGAAGGACGGGACGTGGCTCTACGACTCAGGCGACGTGAAGACCGCTACCGTGGTCCGCGCGACGCCGAAGGTCGGCCGTAACGAACCATGCCCCTGCGGTTCGGGCAAGAAATACAAGCAGTGTTGCGGTAAATAGACCGATACGGCCAGGATACTATCGATAGAAATTGGCACCCATGCTACAATCCGTCCATGATGGAGGCCTGACCATGAGATTAGACACCTTGATCCGGGGCGGCGAAATCGTCGACCCGGTATCCGGAACGCTCGCTCTCGCGAATATCGGTATAGCCAATGGATTCGTCTCGTACGTCGGCCCTCAAGAGCGCGAAGCCGAAAACATTGTCGACGCGACAGGTCTCTACGTATCGCCGGGGTTCATAGACACGCACATGCACGACGAGGAGCTGGACGACGCCTATACGATACAGCGCTCGCTCCTGCTCCAGGGCGTGACCACCGCGATCGCCGGCAACTGCGGCTCGGGTCCGTTGATGGACGACTATATACCGAAGCGACGCGCGCCCATGCTCAAGCTGGCGTACCAGACGGGCCATACGTATCTGCGAAAGACGGTCGGTATCGACGATATCTATCGGCCGGCGACCGACTCCGAGACGAAGCGCATGCAGGCGCTCCTGCGCACGGAACTCGATCGCGGTAGCTTCGGGCTTTCGTTCGGCCTCGAGTACGCCCCTAATACGAGCCCAGACGAAATCGCCGCGCTGGCG
This sequence comes from Spirochaetae bacterium HGW-Spirochaetae-3, assembly GCA_002839315.1. Lineage (GTDB taxonomy): Bacteria > Spirochaetota > Spirochaetia > Treponematales > UBA12059 > SZUA-370. Next base: position 456,426 of record PGXV01000006.1, on the reverse strand, counting down.
TCGTTGTTGACCGGCAGGCCGCGCGTATCGATATCGGTGCATATACGATACGACGGCCCACGATGCCTGGAAGGGATACGCGAGGTCGTCGATATAGCGAAGAAGCACAAGGTACGGTTGCAGGTGTCGCATATCGGCAGCATGACCGCCTTCGGCTACTGCGCCGACGCCGTAAGGCTCGTAGAGGAAGCCAAGGCGGAGGGCGTCGATATGTGCTACGACTGCTACCCCTACGACGCGTTCTGCACGCACATAGGCTCGGCGGTCTTCGATCCCGGGTTCGATAAACGCTGGAACAAGGGCCTGCCCGACCTCGAGGTCGCGAGCGGCAAGTACAAGGGACAGCGGATGACGCCCGCGTCGTACGACGACCTTCGCGCCAACGATCCGGACGCGCTGATAATTGCCCACGTGATGAACGACGCGGAGATACGCGAATGCCTCGCGACCCCGGACTGCGCGATAGCGTCCGACGGCGTGCTGCACGACGGACAGGGCCATCCCCGCGCCGCCGGAACCTTTCCGCGGGCGCTTCGCATACTGCGCGACGCCGGCTTGTCGTGGCCGGAAGCCGTACGCCACGCGACGAGCCTACCCGCGTCCATGACCTGGCTGGATTCCGGCCGCCTGTCCGAAGGCGCTCCGGCCGATGTCGTCATATTCGACCCCGAGACGCTACGCGACAGGGCGACCTTCGCCGACCAGCTCGCGCCGCCCGAAGGCGTAGCCTACGTCATCGTCGACGGCAAGGTCGCGGTGGACCACGGAACCTGCTCGCCCGAGCCTGCCGGCCGCTTGCTGTTCAGGAAGGCTGACTAGCGGTATCGACCCGTACGTACTCTATCCCGACGTACGGGTCGCCGTCGCAGAGGAACAGCATAGCTCCGTAGAACAGGTCGAATTCCAGTATCGAGCCGTAGCGCAGGTCAGCGCAGGGCTCGTCGGCCTCGCATATCAGGTGGTCGCTGGAGCTGCCTATGATACGGACGCGAATATCCCGCGGCACGAGCTGCGCGTGATCTCCGAAATCGCGCTTGCCGACCGCGAGTAGCAGGCGAGTCCTCTCTCCGCGGTCATCGTAGTCGGGGCAGCGCCCGAACGCGTCGACGCAACGCTCGCCTACGGGGTAGCTCGGTTTCTTCCGTATCTCCACGATCTCTGCCCGTAGCGTAAAGGCGTCGCTCCGTACGCCCGGTACGTCGGTTCCATGGTAGCACGGAAGATCCCGCGCGCAGAGCATGCCCTCGCCTACCCTGAGCTCGGTCACGCCGTGGGGCATGTCGCCACGCACGATTAAAGGGAGGCTCGATGTAGCGCCGCCCGACACGACGTCGAGACGACGTCCGATAGCGTCCTCTACCCGACGCGCCGCCGATACCAATCGCCCGAGGTTCTCCGGCGTCGGGCGTATGGATCCGTAGCAGCCCAGGTTCGTCCCGACGCCGCGAAGGTACAGCGACGGTAGCTCGCGCTCTACGCGGACGGCCTGGGCTACCAGTTCGCCCTCGTCGAACCAGCCCTCGCGCAGATCGCCGAGGTCGAGCATCAGCGTGACGCCGTGGCGCCGGCCCACCTTGCCGGCCTCCGTCGCCGTCAGGCCCAGCGCCGTCGCGTCGGACTGCAGGCTCCAATCGGCGGCCGCTACCGCTTCGGCTACCTCGCTGGGCCCCGGTATTCGGAGCAAGCCGAGCGGCAATCCGGAGGGTATGCCGTCCGTGCCGCCGTCCGTGCCGCCGCCCATGGCGTCGCGCAGGGCGCGTAGCTGGGAAAGCCGCGAGCTCGCAAGCGCCGAACAGCCCCCGCGTGCCATCGCCGCAGCTACGGGAATCAGCGCGCCGGCGCCCTTGACGACGCCGACCAGGCGGACTCCGGAATCTGCACATAAGCTGACGACGGCTCTGGCGTTGAACTCTATGGTCTGGAGGTTTATCGACACTCGCGGGTAGCGTCCTGCGCCCGGGGATACGGTCTCATACATAAGGTCATCCTTGCATGAGATGTCTATAATGGCAAGATTAGTTCCTCGAACCTTGTGACGTCTTTTGAAAGCGCGGGTGCTCCTGTCGGATTGAGACAGGCGGAGGTATCGTCATGTTCCCGACGTTTTGCCCCAACCCACGATGTACACATCACCATGACCAGCATGAAGACTACTGGGGCTACTGGACTCCGACTGGATTCTACACGACGCTGGTCGTGGGCATCGTTCGTCGATTCAAGTGCCTCGCCTGTGGCAAGGGTTTCTCGGAACGCACCCTCTCGATTGATTACTATACCAAGCGGACGCTCGATTACCGAGAGATCCATCGGGCGATCAGCCAAAGCGAGAGCCCCAGCTCTATCGCCCGGCACCTCGGATGCTCGAGCGATAGCGTCCAAAACCGCGCAGATCGCCTGGCGCGCAACTGTCTCTCGCTACATACACTACTACTGCATTCGATGAAGCTCGATGAAGCGCTCGTCGCCGATGGGTTCGAGAGCTTTGATCGCTCGCAGTTCTTCCCGAACAATATCAACCTGCTCCTTGGCAAGCAATCCCAATTCCTGTTTGGAATTACTCATACGATCCTGCGCCGCAAGGGCTGCATGACGCCGAAACAAAAGCTGCTCAGGAGCCGACATGAAAAGGGTTATAAGCCGCCGCCCAAGGCTGTCGAAGAATCCTTCGCGCGGCTTTTAAAGTTGATCCCCGCGATCTGGGACCCAGCTCGTTCCGGAAAGCTGACGCTGTGGACCGACGAGCATCAAGCCTACCCGCGCGCCATCGAGCGAGTACCCGAGCTGAAGAACGCACAGCTCGTAGGCACCTTCGAACACCAGACCGTATCATCGAAAGCCGCTCGAACCATCCATAACCCGCTCTTCTCGGCTAACTACTACGACCGCGAACTGCGAAAAGATATCGCGGCATTCCGGCGCGAGAGTACGTGCTTCACGCGGAATGTCGCAAACGGCCTGTCGCGCTTCGTATTGCATCTCGTATACCATAACTATCAGAAGCCACATCGAGTTAACCCAGGCCTTGCTTCCAGAAAATCGCATGCCGAGGTCGCCGGTATCGACGCGAACCGGATAGCCATGGGATTCAGCTGGCTGTATGTCGATCGGCCGTTCATATCGAAGCAGAAGATAAGTTACGACAATACAAGGATATGGCTTAAGGAATACAGCACTCCTCTCAAAGAAGGACGAGACTACCTGCCCAAGTACGCGATGAAGTAGTCGTTACAAGGTTCGAGGAACTAACCAAGGCTTGAACCGAGGGGAGAATCCGTCTATACTATCCGTCGATCTTCCTTGCCGCCCTCGTTCGAGGAGCGGCCCTACCATATCATACGGAGACGCCCGTGGACGTCCGCATCATTCCAAAGGCCTTGCCGAACCTCGAAACGACACGGCTACTTCAACAAACATCTCTGTGGGGCCGCATCAAGCGACGGCTCGGATGGAAGGCCATAGCGCTCGACCTGGAAGCAGACGGCGCCGACGCCGGAGACATGCTCGTCGTCGTAAAGGACGTCGGGAACGGCTCCAACGTCGCGTACGTTCCGTACGGGCCCGAGGGCCTGCCTTCCGAAGACAGCCGAGGAGAGTACCTCGCGGCGCTGTCAGGAGAACTCCGTCCGCACCTGCCGGGCGACTGCCTGTTCGTCCGCTGGGATCTCCCGTGGGAGTCGCCGTACGCGAGAGAGACCGGTCGTTACGATTGCGATGGGCACTGGATGGGCGCGCCCGAGACGCGCGTCAGGGAATCGCGGATGAACTTCGGCGTGCGAGCGGGCCGGTTGCGCAAGGCAAAGACAGACATACTACCGCCCGACACCCTACTCGTCGACCTGACGCTGTCTTCCGACGATCTCCTGGCCAGGATGAGGCCGAAGACACGTTACAACGTCAGGCTCGCCGCCAAGCGAGGCGTCACCGTGCGGACCGCCGGGACCGGAGACCTGGAGACGTGGAACGCGCTCTACGCCGATACCGCTCGGCGCAACCGCATGAGCGCGCATCGGGACGGCTACTTCGCGTCGGTACTGGAGAGCCCCGACCGACAGGCCGGAGACGAGACGATAACCATGCTTGTCGCCGAGAAGGATGGTCGACCGCTCGCCGCGATGTTCCTGTCGATCTCAGCTGACCGCGCCACCTACCTGTACGGCGCTTCGTCAAGCGAGGAGCGGAACCTGATGGCTCCGTACGCCCTCCAATGGGCCGCGATGATGCAAGGGAAGCGGTCCGGCTGCTCAAGCTACGACTTCTTCGGCGTGGCGCCGCGCCCCGATCCCGACCATCCCATGTACGGCCTGTACTCCTTCAAGTCCGGGTTCGGAGGTGCTATGCTCCATAGGCAGGGATCGTGGGACTTCGCGTACGACGAACCCGGTTACGAGTCGTACGCCGCCTTCGAGTCCGCGGGACCAAGGTTCTCGTCATGATGAAGCCTGTCAGGACCGCCATGTACATCTCGCTCGGAGTCGCACTCTCTTGCGCGGGAGCAGTCGCGGTCAAGTCGCTCGCCGATTCCTTCACCGTCCTAAGGGCTTCCGGCTCGGCTATCGGGGCGTATAGCGCGCCGATAGCCGATATAAGCGATCCGCGCGTCGTCAGCGTCATCGTTCTGATCGCCATCCTGTCCGCGAGCGCGGCTATAAGCTCGGGCGCGTCTGCCTTCCTGCTGCGGAAGCGCATATCGAGCCAGCACCTGGAGCTGCAGTCCAAGGTCGCGCAGCTCGAGTCGATGGAAGCGAGGCAGGACGCCGTACTCAAGACGCTTCCCGACCTTATCTTCATATACGACAAGGACGGCCGGTACATCGACTTCCTCCCGAGCAACGGCCGATCGTTCGCCGTCCCGCCCGAGGCCTTCATCGGCAAGACCGTCCTCGAGGTGTTCGGCGACGCGGAAGCGCATCAGAGGACCATAGCCGCTATACACAACGCGCTCGCCGGGCGCGGCCCGCAGGTGTTCGAGTACGTCCTCGAGGGCGTCGCGCCCGACGAACGTTGGGAGGCGCGCTTCGTCAGGCTGACCGACGATACGGTCCTGAGCCTGAGCCGCGAGGTCACCCAGCGCCATCTCGCGGAGGAAGAGCGCAACGCCTCGCTCCTCGAGAAGGAGGCCCTGCTCAAGGAGATCCATCATCGCGTGAAGAACAACATGCAGATCGTATCGAGCCTGTTGTCGATGCAGTCAGCGCGCGTGAGGGATCCGTACGACCAGGAATTGTTCCTCGAGAGCCAAAGCCGCATCCGGGCGATGGCTTCGGTCCACGACCAGCTCTACCGCTCCAGGGACTTCACGTCCATACCCGCGGGCGAGTACCTGTCCGATCTGGTGTCCGGACTGGAATCGAGCTGGTCGCGTCCGGGCCGCTGGATACGCGCTTCCGTCGAGTCCGACGATACGGCGTTGGAACTGGATAGGGCCGTTCCTATAGGGCTAATCGTCAACGAGCTGGTCACCAACTCGTTCAAGTACGCGTTCGGGGCCGGATCCTCCGGATCCGTCCTGGTACGGGTGACCGGGTCGGAGGACGGGAGGGTGCGAGTATCGGTGCGGGACGACGGATCGGGACTTCCACCTGATTTCGACGCGAAGAAGGGCGACGGGGGCATGGGCTACACGATAATAAACGCACTCGTGATGCAGATACGCGGCGAGATCGAAAGGACGACGCCCGAAGGCGGGGGTACGGAGATCGTCGTGACGGCGCCTCCCCCAAGGAAGGCTCATCCGTAGCTGTGCAGCCCCGGTAATAGGTAATTGACCCCGAAGAACGTAAGGACCGTACACAGGAAGCCGACGACGGCGAGCGCGGCAGGCAGCGAGCCCTTGCACCTCATCACGAGCCGGACGTGCAGGTATCCGGTATAGACGAGCCAGGTGACGAGCGCCCAGGTCTCCTTGGGATCCCAGCTCCACCAGCGGCCCCACGCCTGCTCGGCCCATATGGCTCCGAAGACCAGCGCGCCGGCCGTGAAGAACGGATAGCCGACGGCTATGGCGGTGTAGGTCAGCCGGTCCAGCTCCAGCCGCCGGTCTCCTTCCTTCGTCGCCAGGAACAGGAGCGCGCACACGAAGCCGGCGACCGCGGCCCAGAACGTCAGCGACTCGTACATGCCGGTCAACGCTATGAAGCCTACCTCGCCGCTACGCAACGCCAGAACGACGAACAGCGACGACGAAGCCGCGAGCAATGCCCCTGGTCCCAGGGCGTCCGGTTTCGCGGTTCTCTTGAACAGGAAGAATACCTGGACGGCCGCCGACAGGAGGAACATGGCGAACGCGCCGTTGGCCAGTATCGTCTCGGCTCTCATACGCCCTCCTTCAATTTCTGAGCGAACGTCCAGGTCGTACCTATCGCCACGAGCGCCAGCGCGACGAGGACGAGCGGATAGCCGGGGTCGGAAACCGCCTCGATTCCGGAGGCGTAGCCCGTACCGGACGCCGTCGAGCTCTCCTCGAAGCTCGCCTGGTAATAGCTCCATCCGCCGTAGCGCAGGGGATCGTTCACCCGTATCTCTATGCCATCCAGTATCGGTTCGCCGTCCTTGACGACGGATACGACCGAGACCCAGTCCCGAGGCCTGCCGTCCGGGTAGCGCTCGAATCGGAAATCGTCGAGGAACAGGACGGAGCCGTCGGGTAGACTTACGCTATCGACCGGGACGAGCGAAACGGCGCCCTGCCGATGTCCCGAGAACGACCAGAGGCTGCCGATAACAAGAACCATCAGGCCCAGGTGCAGGATATCGGGGCCGTGCCTGCGGCCGCCCCGCTTCTGGAGCCCCCTAAGCAGGCGCGTTACGGTACAGGCCGACAGGTTGGCGAAAAAGAGGAAGGCGGGAAAAACGAACCACACCGACCCGAAGAACCGTTCGAAGTACCGCGGCATGAGCGTGGCCAAGACGCAGGCGATCGCTAGATAGGCGATCAGCCCTATAGCCAGTCGCATCGAAGTTATCCACGCGATGAATCTCTTCACGCTCCAGCCGCCATTACGGGCTGCGCGGTTCGATGCGCGTAGTGCTACGAGCCTACTTTACTCATACGCGAAGTGTCAACTTTGGGATTATCATTGCGCTTCCGGCGTGCTCGCGACCCGCGGGGACTGATCCTTAGCGGCCTATGACGATGCCAGCGCCTATAACCAGCACGGGAATCGCGAGCCCGACGGCCGCGTGGGCCACGCCGAGCGAGCTGACCAGCTCGTGGTCGCCGCGGGACAGAGCGTCAGTGGTGAAGAATCCCAGGACTATCTCCGTGGCCATGAGGCCTGCGTGGGCGTAAAACGCGTAGCGATGAAGGTCTGAACGAGAGATCTCGCCCGGGACGTGCTCCGTCTTCATAGCCATTCCGGTGAAGGCGTTGCCGAGGTAGACCGTCTCGCCGGCTACGAGCAATCCGACGTGCGTCCACCGTAGCGCCTGGTCGGCCGACCAGAGCTCCGCGATCTTGTCGTCGCATACGGGGCTCATGCTATCCTCGTCGATGCCCAGCTCGTCGCGGTAGTCGTGCCCGGCGCTCATAAGGTCGTACGCGCGAACGGCGCCGACGACGCCGGCAGCCAGAAGGAGCCCCGCGGAGGTCCACCCTGCGACGCGATGGTACGCGGCCTTGCTCGGAAAGCCCAGGAACGTATCGGCGCCGGGAATTCCCGCTTCGCCGTACTGGGTAGCGGAGCTTGCGGCGTCGATAGGACCTGCGGGCGCCGGCGTCGCGGGTAACGGCGTCTGGGCATAAGCGGCGGGCGCGACGGCCAAAGCGACGCACAAGGCGGTCGCCTGAACGAGGGTATTACGCTTCATCATGCTGATAGTATCGATCATCCAACATTGCTTTTGCAATAATTATCATTATTCTATATAAACGATACATATGTTTATCCATGACACCGTCACCAGGAAGGTCGCGATGAGGAAAGCATTATTCTCTCTCTGTTTTTTCTTGACGCCTTTCGTGCCCGCGTTCTTCTACGCGAGGAGCGCGGGTACGGGGTTCGAGACGTATACGGCGTCTATCGTTCTCGGCGTATACGCCTTCGTGCTGGTATGCGACCAGTTCATTCTAGCGTCCCGCCCCGGTTTCGCGGTCAAGGTCTTCGGGACCAAGGGATTGCTGTCAGTCCACATGATCGTACCCGTGTTGATCCTGGCGCTCGCCGGGATCCATAAGCTGCTCAAGGCGGCGAACGGCTTCCCGGACGATTCGCCCCAGGCTACGCTCGGGGCGGCGGCGTGGTGGACCTTCGCGGTAGCGGTCGCGGCCGCCGTCTTGTTCATGGCGAATACGTTCTGGCTCAGGCTCGGAATCGTCAAGCGGCTGAGATCCTGGGTATACGCTACGGCGAGGCTCGACTACAAGAAATCGCGGGTCCTGCATAACGTCACCGTCCTGGCGGCGCTAACGATACTGATCCACGTATCGTTGGCTTCGAGCTCGTACTTCCCCGCCAACCCCGTCGGCATAGGCTTACTCGCCGTATGGATGGTATTTTCCCTGGGCCTGTACCTGACGTACAGGCTCAGGGGCCGATCTATGAAAGGAAACGCTCATGAGTAGGAAGTCCGCCGCCATCGCCGCGGCGATATGCGTATCGCTATCCGCCGCGGCGTTCGCCCAGACTATATCCCCTTCGGCTACGGCCCCGGTCGTCGATGCCGTCATGGGCGCCGCGGAGTACTCGTACACCGTCTCGTACTCCGGCATGCGCTTCGGCGCCGCGCTTTCCGCCGATAGCAAGACCCTGTACTGCGCCCTCGAGGCGCCGACGGGCGGCTGGGTATCGGTCGGCCTCGGTTCGCTCAAGATGGACGGCGCGTACATGGTACTGGCGTACGACGACGCCGGCGCCGCGACGATAAGCGAGGAAACGGGCAAGGGACATTCACATAGGGCGAACGCGACGAAGAAGCTGATCGCGAGCTCCGTACGGGAGGCGGCGGGCAAGACGACGCTGGAATTCGCCGTACCGGCCGCCGGCTTCATAACGGGGACCGGCCTCAAGTCGTTGATCGCCTACGGGAAGAAGGACAACCTTACGTCGCTACATTCCGCGTACGGCGCCGTAGAGGTTCCCGTAGACCGGTAGGCGGGCCGCTTACCGCCGCCCCTTCTCCATCAACGGATTGGCGCCGCCCCGGGTCTTCATCTTGCACGCGCACTGCCCGCCGAGCTCGAAATCGTCGTCCTTGCGCACGGGCAATCCGGCAGCGTCCCAATCGATGATGCCACCCGACATTTTAGCGATGTTGGTGTACCCGGCCGCGGAAAGAAGGCCGGCGGCCTCGCGGCAGTATATGCCCGCGGCGTCGGCGATGATCAGCGCGCGATCGCGCGGCAGATGGGAGATCCCCGCCGCGAAGCGGGTCCAGGCGACGTACAGTACCTCGTCGACATCGAATACGCGATAGTTAGTCTCGTAGTATTCTCGAAGGTCGACGAGCATCGCTCCGTTCGAAAGGAACCCGTACGCCTCGGCCGGGCTCAGGTTGAGGACGCCTCCGGTCCTCGGAAGGCTCCCGACGATCCTGGAAAAATCGATATTCATCGGCATCGGCACCTCCTGGACGTCCTCGTTCCGCCTACCCGCAACAGCGAGAGGATCTCACGCCCGAGAAAAAGCGCTCCAAATTCGCGGGCAAGGCTTCGAGCGGCTCGGGCTCGGTCGCGTTCCATTCATCGATATCGAGCATGGCCCTCATGACGGCCTCGACGAGCATTTCGAGCGGGGCCGCCGAATAGACCTTACCCTTATAGTGCCACTCGCGGCAGTCAATGGACGCTACGCCCCCGGCTATCTCGCCGCACGACTCGCACCGCGACTCCCTGACGTCCTGGGCGATGTCACGGCCGTTTATCCGTATGGTTGGCGAAGATACGAGGGCGCGTCGCATGGCTTCCTCGGGCGTCCCCACCACGGTCGTCCGTTCGTCGAGCTCGACGCCTAATGCGTCCGCTACGGGAGCCAGTAGCCTGACGGCTTCGCTCAGCCGCGCGCCCGTCGGCACGCAGCGGGCGCAAGTGCTCAGGTCTATAACGAGCAGCTCTATGGTCAGCGCGCGTCGCGAAGGCGCAATGGGCTGGAGCTTTCCTACCCAGGAAGGCCTCTTCTTCTCATCCGCCATTGGTTCCTCCTAGTATCTGCGCGACGCCGGCGACGACGACTACGGCGCCGAGAAGGCGCTTGAACCACGTAGCCGCAACGCCCGTTCCCCGCCTGCGAAGCATTGCCCCGACGAAATCGCCTAAGCCGCCGGCCGCGACGATGGCTAGCGTATGGCCTATTGCGTAGAACGCCATCAATGACGCGCCGTAGGCTACCTCGCTCGATCCCGCCGCGAATACGAAGCCGAGCATGGGCGCGAGGAAGGCGAACGAGCACGGGCCCAGGATGACGCCGTATACGAGGCCCAGTACGAGCGCGCCTACGGGACCCCGTCGCCCGCCCCGCCTCACGGAGAACGACGGGGCGAACCTGTTAAGCGGCGGTACGTCCATCAGCCAGAGGCCGCACAATATAAGGAAGGCCGCGACGGCTATCCTGGCGGCCGGGCCCACGTCGCCCAGCAGGCGACCGGCGAGGCTCGTAGCCACGCCTATCGAGGCGAGCGTGACGAGGAGGCCTACGGCGAAGAGGAAGGAGTAACCGAAGGCCCGGCGCCTGTCGGGCTTCTTGCCGTCGTTTATGTACGCGACTATAAGCGGTATGGCGCCGAGGTGGCACGGGCTCAGGAGAACGCTCAGTATCCCCCAGAGCAGTGCCGCCCCGAACGCCGCGGCCGAAGGCTCATAGAAAGCCGCGTTGATAGCCGTGACGATGGAGGATATCACGGCGCGACGCCGCCCAACGCGAGAATCTTCAGAAGCTCTTCCTCGGGGAAGAAACCCTCGTGGCGGAAGAATTCCTTACCGTCCTTGTTGAGGAACACCTGGGTCGGGATGACCCTTATGCCGTACTGCCGCCCGTAAGGCTGGCCTTCATCGGTCCAGACGTCGTAGAAGACGACGCTGACCTGGTCCGGGTATTTTTGGCGGATGGAATCCATCACCGGTTGCATCGCCTTGCACGGTACGCAGTTTACCGAACCTAGCTCAATGAACGTAACGAGAGGCGCCTCCGCAAGAGGCGACGCCTCTACCTTACCGCTATCGGCAGACGCCTTTCCGCACGATACGAGAAGCGACAGGCACAGTAGCGCCGTCAGGCCGGCGGTTTTCATAACGAAGGCTCTCCCTATATTCCGATTACGCAAAGGACCCGAACGCCATGCCGGCGACGGTAGACAAAGCGACGACGAGCGCGACGTAGGTCGCCGTCTTCTTCCAGCCCAGCTCGCCTCCGATGACCAGGATGGACGGAAGCGACAGGCTCGGGCCGGCGAGCAGGAGCGCGAGCGCGGGCCCTTGGCCCATTCCGGCCCCGAGCAGGCCCTGGATTATGGGGATCTCGGTCAGCGTCGCGAAGTACATCAGCGCGCCCGACAGCGCCGCGAAGAAGTTGGCGAACAGGGAGTTGCCGCCTAGAAGGCCCGCGATCCACGCGCTCGGTATAAGCGCGTCATGGCCGGGACGCCCGAGGAGGAATCCGGCGACGAGGACGCCGCCGAACAGCAACGGCAGTATCTGCAGCGAGAAGTCGCGAGTCGCTACGGCCCATTCGATCCGCTCATCCTTATTGAACCAGCGAACGACTGCGTAGAGGAGCACGATAGCGAAACCGCCCGTTATCCAGTACTTGGCGGCGTATATCGCGTCCCAAATAGCGCTACCGCCCTTTGAATTAGCCCAGTTTACGAATACCAGGATACCTATCATGCTGAACATATAGACGATCATCTGTCCCAGGCTACGGGCGGGTTTCTCGTCTGGCGCAGCGAACATACGTGCATCGGCGGCTCTCTTCGCGTCGTCCTTCCGGAACAGGAAGGCCATGACGAGGCCGATTACGATGGAAAAGAGGACGGCGCCTAGCGCGCGCGCCAATCCCAGCCTCCAGCCGAAGACCTTGGCCGACAGCACGATGGCGAGGATGTTTATAGCCGGACCGGAGTACAGGAACGCGACCGCGGGTCCGAGACCGGCGCCCTTCTTGTATATACCCTTGAATATGGGTAATACCGTGCAGGAACAGACCGCCAGGATAGCGCCGGATACCGATGCCACGCCGTACGCGGTAAACCGGTTGGCGTCGGGCCCTAGATATCGCATCACCGCCTGCTGGTTAAGGAATACCGTGATGGCGCCCGCTATGAACATGGCCGGCACGAGGCAGAGGATCACGTGCTGCCGCGCGTATTCGCCGAGCATCAGGAACGCCTCGTTCGTCGCGCCGAGAACGCGCGACGCGCCCCACGGGATGAAGTAAGCCGCGAGGAAAACGCCGAAGACTATGAGCAGTTTCTTATTAGGAGAGATTTCCTTTGAACTCATGCCTTGACCAGCCCCTCTATGCGCTCGGCCACCGCTTCTATCAGATCGCCCGTGATAGCCGTCTTGCCCTTCTCTACGTCGTAGTCCGTCATCACGTAGTGCTGGAACGCAACGCCGTTCTTCTGGAATATCTTGGCGCCGCAGGAGACCTTGCAGCCGTCCAGCACGACGTTGCGCGTCGCGTTGCGCGCGGATTCCAGAAACCCGGATAGGTCGGCGCCCATCGCGGCCAGGCAGGTGCTCGAGCCAACGCCGTCGCGGTTGAGCGCCCGCATTACTTGGTCGGCGAGCAGCCCGGTATTAGCCGCTCCCGAGCATGCGTAAATCAGATTGGTCTCGCAAGTACCGCCGCACTTACAGGGCATGGAATTTCCCGCCCTTCAGGTACGAGGCGATCTGGTCCTTCGTCAGCACCTTGCCGACGCTCTTGACCTCGCCGTCTATCGCCAGCGCCGGCGTCATCATCACGCCCATCTCCATGATGTCGTCGGAGTCGCTGACCTTGACGATCTCGGCTTCTATGCCGAGTTCCGCTACGGCCTCGCGGGCGTGCTGTTCGAGAAGCTTGCACTTAGGGCAACCGGAACCTAGTACCTGAATTTTCATACGTACCTCTCTTTGTTGCAAATTATGGAAACAATGCATGGATTTGTCAAGTCTCGTGTTGACAATAGTGTGGAAACATTGCAACATTAAACCTATGGATGATCGTATACAGAGACGCTACGAGCTGCGGGCCGAGATGTTCAAGGCGCTCGCTCACCCGATGAGGATCTATCTGCTAGAGAGGCTCAAGGACCGCCCTTGGTGCGTCTGCGAGCTGGCCGCGGAAGCCGGTATAGAGAAATCCGTCGCGTCTAAGCACCTATCGCAACTTAAGGCCGCGGGGCTTATCGAGGACGAGAGGCGAGGCACGCTCGTGGAGTACCGGCTGATAGCGCCGTGCGTACTCGAAATGGCGGATTGCGCGGAACGGACGATACTCGGCAACAGGCGCGAACGGCTCGAGGCGCTCGAGGCGCTCGAGGCCCGCTAATCTAGAGCGGCCTGAGCTTCTCCGGGGCGGCTTCCCGGACGAGGGCCCTGGCTAAGGCCAGTACCGGATCGACCAGCGGTATACCGCCCATTACCGAGCCGCCGAGCGCGAGCGGTAGCTCCGTGCACGCGAGCACGACGGCCGAGGCGCCGCTGGCGATCAACCCGGCGGCCATCGAGGCCACGGTATCGATAGCGCGCGCGCTGGTCGGCGTTGCGGCCTTGATGCCCCAAGTCGGGTCGTATATGGAGGAATGAAGCAGATCCTGATCCTCCTCCGGCACGTACAGGGCGCGATAGCCCGATCGCGCGAGCAGTTCGTCGTAGACGCCGGAGCGCCTGGTCCCGGTCGTCGATAGCACGCCGATAGCCTCGCCGCTACCGCGCGAGCCTCGCCCGAGCCGCGCGCCCAGCAGGCCCATCGTCTCGTCGAGCATATGCACGATCCGTATGCCTCCCGCGACGCGCCCGACCTCGGCGACGAAACGGTCGAAAATGGCGGGGGCGTGGAAGGTATTGCACGGGACGCCGCCGACGGCCGGTCTATCGCCTAAGGCTCGCGACGCGGCCTCGAAGACCCGGGCCATGCCCGTCGCTGGGTCGGCCCGGGACTGGCCCAGGAGGTACGCGGTCCTGTCCGGAACGAGTTCCGAACAGGAATAGTGGTGGACCGATAGATGGGACTGGTCGGTACCGTCGGTCAGCGTGTTCTCGATGATCTTGGCGTGCAAAGCCACGCCGGCCATCGGTCCCACTCCCCCGCCTATGACGATTACCGATTCGTTGCCCATGCCGTCGCTCCTTATTCAGGCGACTATCAAGCCTTAGCCCATTTGCTCGTGTCAAGCTCCTTCTCGGACTTGGCGACGATAACGGTGCCGGCCATGTCGCCGGTCACGTTGAGCGAGGTGCGGCCCATGTCGAGCAGGGCGTCGATGCCGAGGATCATCGCGTAGGCGGCGGCGATCGCGGAGCCCTCGGTGACCTTGAGGCCGATGGACTCGAGTACCATCAGGAGCATGATGGCGCCGGCCCCGGGGACGCCGGCGGTGCCGATGGACGCGAGGGTCGCCGTTATCACGACGGTCAGCTGCTGGTTGAAGGTCAGCGGATTGCCGGTGGCGAAGCCTATGAACATCGCGCATACGCCGAGGTAGATAGCGGTGCCGTCCATGTTGATGGTAGCGCCGAGCGGCAGGCTGAACGAGCTAATGGTGCGCGGCACGCCGAGGTTCTCCTCGGTGACGCGGAGCGTTATCGGCAGGGTGCCGCCGGAGGACCGCGTGACGAACGCGGTGATCATCGCCTCGTTCGCGCCCTTGAGGAACTTGACGAAGCCGAGCTTATTGACGGCGAGGAGGCCGCCGTAGATGCCTACCAGATGCACGATCAGGCCGAGGTACACGGTCAGCGTGACGACGAGGAGCGGCCCGATAGCCTTGGGTCCCTGCTGGGCGAAGACGATGGATATGAGCACGAAGACGCCGATCGGCGCGTACTGCATGATGCCGCCGACTATCTTGTACATGGTCTCCGCGGCCGCGTTGCAGACGTCGAACAGCGTGTCGGCGCCCTTCGCGATCTTCGCGTTCTTGGAATCCTTGACGTACGAAATACCGAGGCCGAACACGACGGCGAAGAAGATGATCGGCAGGACGTCGCCCTTGGACAGCGCGTCGACGGGGTTGGTCGGTACGATGTTAAGCAGGATGTTGGAGATCGTCGGCGCGGCGGCCTCCTTGCCCTTGATCGCCGCGTCGCCTACGATATTGAACCCGAGTCCGGGCCTGAAGATGTTGGCGAAGACGAGGCCGATCGTGACGGCGAAGGCGCTCGTCAGCAGGTAATAGACCATTACCTTGACGCCGACGCGGCCGAGGCGCGACGGGGCGATGCTCGCGGCGCCGGTGATCAGCGAGAACAGGATGACCGGCACGACGATCATCTTGAGCAGGCGGATGAAGATGTCGCCGAAGAATTTGACGCTGGCGACGTAGGGCTTTACCGCCTCGGGGAAGAACCCGAGCACGACGCCGACGATGGCGCCGAGGATGAGACCGAGGAGGATGCGCGTCAGCAGGTTGGACTTGAAGTACCAATCGAGCGCGCCCTTCTTCTTCACGTTTTCTGTAGCCATGGATGCCTCCGGATACATTGGATGAGCGACCGTCGCCCGCTCGGGCGCGGGTCGCCTGGTGCAGTGTACGATGGCTTCCGCGGGCGCGATATGCACCAAAGGGAGTATTTTACGGAAGGATTATACGAGGCGTTCGTCCAGCGCCTTGCGCACTATTTCCGCCTTGGACGAAACGTTAAGCTTCTGGTAGATATGGAGCATGTGCTTCTTGGCGGTCGAGCCGGCGATATGGTGCCGCTCCGCGAGCTCCCGGTACGTCAGCCCGTCGACGATATCCCGCAACACCTCGCGCTCGCGGGCGGTAAGCCCGTAATCAGCCGCGGGCGCATCCTGTCCGTCCCGCCGCAACTCGTCCAGGAGCCGCCTCGCGACCGTCGGGCTGATGGGAGATCCCTCGTCCCTGGCGCTGAGTATCTGCTCGAGGAGCGCGTCGGGCCGGGTATTCTTGAGTATATACCCCTTGGCTCCGGCCCTGAAGGCGGCGAGAATGGTATCGGGCTCCTCGAAAATCGTAAGGATGAGCACGATACCGGCCGGATGCGCCGACTGCAGGGCCCGCGTCGCGTCGATGCCGTTCATGCCGGGCAGGTGTATGTCCATAAGCACTATATCAGGGCCGGCGGTGGTCCTCAGCCACGCGAGCAGGCCTTCCGCTCGTTCGAAGCTCGCGACGACCCTTACGCGGGGATCCAGTCCAAGCAGGTAGACGAGGCCCTCGCGCACTTCTTTCTGATCCTCGACGATGACCAGGGTCGTCGGGCCGCTCCTCGCGCCGCCGATCACGATTCCTCCTCCGCCCCGACGATCGGGATGGAGACGTCGTACGCCGTCCCCCGTCCCGGAGCCGACTCAAGGACGAGCGTGCCCCCCAGGCTCAAGACGCGATACCTGACGTTGCCGAGCCCCGATCCCGATCCGGCCGATGCGGCGTCGAATCCGCGCCCGTCGTCGGAGAAGCGTATCCTGACGACCGAACCTCGGCACGATAGCCTTAGCCTGACCGCTGACGCGGCCGAATGCTTCAGGACGTTGCTGACGAGCTCGTCCATCAGCTTTTCCATCTCGCCCAGCATCGGGGAAGGTAGATCCTCCAGCGCCCGTTTGTCCTTGATTACGCAATCGAACGATATGCCCTTCGCCTCGAGGCGGCTCCTGACGCCGGCTGATACCGCGAGCGAGAACGAGCTCGCGCGACGGTCGTCCTCGCTCATGCCCATGATGATGCCCTTGAGGCTACCTACCGCCTCGAGGCAATTGGACTCGGCGGATTCCAGCACTTGCCGAAGTCGTTCCGGACCGTCCTTGGCCAGGTCCCTGGCTACGCTGTTGCAGAAGAATACGTTGGTTAGCTTCGCGCCGATGGTGTCGTGCATATCGCGGTATATCCGGCGCCGCTCCTCTATTATCCGGAGCCTCGTATTCTCCCGTTGCAGCCGACCCAGTTCCTCGGTACGCGTCCGCACCTTGTCCTCGAGGCTGGACGAGTATTCCTCGACCGCGTCGAGGAGCCGGTTGAATTCGTCGCCCAGGAAGCCGAACTCGTCGGTCGTATCCACCGATACCCGCACGCCCTTCTGCCCGCCCTCTACCTTATTGATGACCGACACGATATGGCCGAGCGGGGCGACGATGAGCTTACCCGATATTCCCGCGAGCGCGACGACGAGCGCCGCCATCAGAGCGAGCTCGACGAGCCCGATGAGGTCGAGGAGCGTCCGCACCGATTCCCTGATCGGCGCCAGGGGCATGGTGATCACCACGATCCAGTCAAGGCTCAGTATCCGCCGATAGACGAACTGCGAATCGACGCCGGCTATCGTACCCGGGAAAGTACCGGTATTGGCGGTAAGCACGTCTCCGTAGCCGAAGCGCTTGAGGATCATCCCCTCCGGTCCGTCCTCGGGGTATTGGCTCGCGAGAATCTCGCCCGACGCCCCCAGTATCACCGCCTTGCCGCCCTTGGGAATCTCCAGCCCCTCGAGCACCCCGCCCAGGCTCTTGAGCAGGATATCGAGGCCGAGCACGCCGACGAGGGAGCCGTCTTCCAGCCTGACGGGCAGCGAACAGGTGATGCCTATATCCTCGACGCTTGCGTAGCGGTACGGCGCGGAAACGGAGAAGTCCTCCCGGTCCATGGCGTTCCGATACCAGGGTCGGACGCGCGGATCGTATCCGACGGGGAAGCTAGGCGTATAGTCGACGAACTCCGAGCCGACGCCCCACTCGTGCATGAATCCGTCGGCGGTACCGAGGTAGATGGCCCGCAGGTAATCCCGCCGGGCCAGCACCGATGCGACGAACAGGTCGCGCATGGCAGCGATATCGACGCTCTTGACTGCCCTGGTATATCCCATGCTCCGCGATAGGGCCTCGAGTTCCGAGAAGAACGCCACGAGCCGCTTGTCGGTGCGGTCAAGCAACAGCTCGGCCGTCCGATCGGCGGAATCGAGGGCGAAGTCCTCGAGCATAGTGCGCGTCAGCAGGAACGCGGTCATCATGAAAATGGAGACCGCCCCGGACACGAAGAGGATGTACTTCTTGCTGATGCTCCAGGGCCGGTCTCGCACGGCTACGCGCTTTTAAGCCCGGCGCCGCAGAGGGGCAGGACGACGAGGCCCTCGTCGATCCCCGCGGCCCGTCTCCGGAAGAACGACGCGAAGGTAGCGGCGCTCGTCGTCTCCACGTAGAAGCCTCTGTACGCGACGGTCTTCTTCGCCGCGTCGATACCGGACTCCGGTGCTATCGCGACCTCGCCGCCGAGCTCGCGTATCGCCGCCAGCACGCGGCTACCACGCATCGGCGCCGCTATGGCTATGCCTTCGGCCTCGGTTCCGCTATTGGCGACGGGGACGACGGCCGCGCCGCCCGACGCGAACGCTCTGAATACCGGCGCGCAGCCTTCCGCCTGCACCGCGACGACCCTGGGGTACGCGGTTATGAGGCCGAGGCCCCGCAGGTCCTTGAGCGCGTAGTACGCTCCGAGGAGTAGCGTGCCGTTACCAAGCGGGATATAGAGCGTGTCGGGCAAGCGCCCGCCGAGCGACTCGAATATCTCGTATACGTAGGTCTTGGTACCCTGGTAGAAGAACGGGTTGTAGACGTGGCTCGCGTAGAACGTCGAACCGTCGCGGGCGCCCGACTCCGCCGCGTCGAGGGCGGCGGCGGCCGTATCCTCCCGGCTCCCGGGCACCAGCACGGCTCGGGCCCCGTAGGCTTCTATCTGCGCCACCTTTCTGGGCGAGCACGAATCCGGCACGAATATGTCGCAGGACATCCCGGCCCTGGCCGCGTACGCCGCTACCGACGCGCCCGCGTTTCCCGAGCTATCCTGAACGAGCCGTCTCGCGCCGGCCGCGGCCGCGGCCGATACCAGGACGGCGGCGCCGCGGTCCTTGAACGAGAGCGTCGGCATCGCGTAGTCCACCTTGACGAGAACGCCGGGATCGGTCGGGTCGAGGGGCAGCAGGGGCGTCAGCCCCTCGCCCATCGTGACGCGTCGCCACGACGCGTCGAGCGCGGCATTGTCGCCGGCGAAAGGCGGCATCGCCTGCCTGTACCGGAAGACCGACCGCTCGCCTGCGTAGTCTCCAGACGGCGGGAAGACGACCTCGAACGGAGCCGCGTCGAGCAATCCGCCGCAGGCGCACCGGAACGCCAACGAGGCCAAAGGATACGTGGTACCGCATTCCGGACAGATGTATGCATCATGACTCATAGCCTCGGATTATGGGGCTCAGGTGCCCTGTTCGGCAACTATTCTTTCGCGGGGAACGCGGGAATCCAGGAGCCGGCGCCCGTCGGGGCCGTCGCCGGCCTTCCGTTGACAGCGGGGTACCCGTCCCGTAGTATAAAAATCGACATGGAAGCTGATGGGGCCTGGTGGCTCCCGCGGTCTTCAAAACCGTTGGTCGCGCTAAGCGCGGCGGTGGGTTCGATACCCTCCTCTTCCGTATGGATATAAACGAACGGCTATCGGGTATTCCCCTGGCGGAGCGGCTACTGGCCGACTCGGAGATACAGGCTTTTTTCCCTCTCGTCTCCCGCGAGCTGGCGACGAGAGCCGTGACGACGGCCTTGGCGACCGAGCGCGAGCGCTCCCTCTGCGACGAGGCGTACGCCGACGACCCGACGGTATGCAGGGCCGCCGCGATCGCCGCCCTCGAGGCGCTGGATAGGAAGCGGCAGCGCAAGGTCCTCAACGGTACCGGCGCCGTGCTCAATACGAGCCTCGGTCGCGCGCCGCTTCCCGCGGACGCCTGGGACGCGGCGCGCGATGCCAACGTTGGCTATACGCCGGTAGGGTTCGACCTGGAGGCAGGCGCGCGGGGGATACGCGGATCGCTGTGCGGGGAGATGGCCGCCGCGTTAGCCGGCGCGGATGCGGCGCTCATCGTCAACAACAACGCGGCGGGCGTCCTGCTCGCGTTGTCGACTATCGCCAAGGACAGGGAAGTAATAGTAGCGCGCGGCGATCAGGTGCAGATAGGCGGCGGCTTCCGCGTTCCCGACGTGCTGGAACTGGCCGGAGCCCGCGCCGTCGAGGTCGGCACCGCGAACATCGTCGACGAGGCCGACTATAGCAGAGCCGCGGGCTCGGAGACGGCCTGCGCGCTCATCGTGCATACCGGCGACTTCGCGCTTCGCGGCATCTGCTCCAAGCCGTCGCCGGCCCGCGTGGTCGCGGCGATGCCCGAGTCCGTCCCCGTGATCGTGGACCAAGGCTCCGGTTGCACGACGGAGAGCATTCCCGGCGAGCCGTCGGTACGCTCCTTCATGGAAGCGGGATGCGCCCTCGTCTGCTTCTCCGCGGACAAGTTCCTGGGGGGGCCGCAGGCGGGCGTCGTCGCCGGTCGGGCAGACTTGATACGGCGGATGGCGCGCAACCCGCTCTACCGAGCCTTCCGACCGGGCAAGACGGTGCTATCGCTCCTCGAGCGCGTCCTCGCCCAGCGCCTGAACGGAGAACCGGGGATCGCTGCGTCCGCGATGGCGATGCCGGCCGACGAGCTCAAGAAGCTGGCGCGCAAGATCAAGGCCAAGCTACCCAAGGGTTGCGCGGTCGTCATCGATACGATGGCCGCGTCGGGGGGAGGCTCGGGAACGGACGAGGCGTTCGAATCGATAGGCCTCTCGATAACGCCGCCGTCCACGGCGAACGCGCTACAGGCCGCGCTTCGCAAGGCGCCGGTGCCGCTCATAGCCATCGCGCGCGAGGGCAAGGTCGTCGTCGATATGGCGACCCTCTCGGGAGAGGACCCTGGCGTCGTCGCGGATACGATAGTCTGGGGCCTCGAACGTAGCGCATCGCTACGCGCGAGGGTAGAGCGCCTGACGGACGTCGGACCCGCATAGGCGCCGAGCGCCTGCCCGAGGAGAAGACGCGGGGCGATGCCGCTGCACGGCGCCGTATTCCTCTGTCGAGCATCTCGTAAAGATTATTAATTCACTCATAATACTTGCCTTCATGCATATGATTTTTCATATATTATATTGTTCCCGCGAATAGCGGGCACGAAGGAGTCATTATGAGCGTCATAAAGATAGTGATAGGTTCCACCCGTCCCCAGCGATTCGGTCCTGCCTTCGCATCGTGGATAAAGAGCGAGGTTGAGGCGTTCACCGCGGCCAATCAGGGCGCGCCCCGCTTCGAGCTGGTAGACCTGGTCGACCTCGGATTGCCGCTACTCGACGAGTCGGCGCCGGCGAGCACGAGGAACTACACCCAGGAGCATACCAAGCGCTGGTCGAGGATAGTAGACGAGGCGGACGGGTTCCTATTCCTCGTTCCCGAGTATAACCACGGTATGAGCGCCGCGCTCAAGAACGCCGTCGACTACCTCTTCTACGAATGGAACTACAAGCCGACGGCCTTCGCCAGCTATGGCGGGGCGGCAGGAGGCGCGCGAGCCGTAGAGCAGCTGCGCGAGGTATGCGGGGAGATGAAGATATACGACATCCGCGAATCGGTGCTCGTACCGAACTATTGGAACCAGCTCGACGCGACGGGAGCCTTCGTTCCTAGCGCCGACCAGAAGCAGGCGGCGCAGGCTATGCTGGCGCAACTGTCGTTCTGGACGGACGCGATGAAGGCCCCGAGGGAATCTCTGACCAAGAAGGCGTAGCAGGGAGGATAGCCATGGCCACGTATTCGATACTGCGCGAATGGGCGGCGCTACCGAGGACAGGAGACGTCATGCCGGTTCTATTCGTCGGTCATGGTTCCCCTATGAACGGCATCGTACAGAACGATTTCTCCGCCGCGTGGGAAACCCTCGGACCGGCGCTACCGCGCCCGCGGGGCGTCCTGTGCGTCTCGGCGCATTGGATAACCCATGGGACCAAGGTGACGGCCATGGACTCGCCGCGGACGATACACGATTTCTCGGGTTTCCCGCGCGAGCTGTCCGACGCAGAGTACCCGGCGCCTGGCGATCCCGCTTTGGCGATCCTGGCCGCCGAGACGGTCGGTCTCCTCGGCGCGGGCGCCCTGGACCACGACTGGGGCCTGGACCACGGCGCGTGGACGGTACTACGGCGTATGTTCCCTGAAGCCGACGTCCCGGTGGTCCAGATGAGCCTCGATTGGGATGCCGGCCCCGAACGGCATCTCGAGCTTGGCCGGGAACTCGGCGCGCTCCGCGACAGGGGCGTACTGTTAATCGGTTCCGGCAACGTCGTGCACAATCTCGGGCTCGTCGATTTCGACGCGCCGGGTGGGCCGGGCGCTGGATACGAGTGGGCGTTGGAGTTCGACGCCGCGGTAAAGTCGGCAGTGCTCGTTGGCGACGACGCGGGGCTCGTAGATCGGGAGCGCCTGTCCGCGTCGGCGAGGCTGGCCGTGCCGACGCCCGACCATTACTTGCCGCTCCTGTACGCTATCGGCGCCAGGCGGCCAGGCGACGACGCGCTCGTCTTCAATGAGGCGGCCGTCGGCGGATCGCTATCGATGACGTCGTACGCGTTCGGCTAGGCGCCCGCGCGCAATAGCCGGAGCGCAAGCGCCATGCCGCCGACGCATGCGAGTAGCCCGCCGGCCCCGTTGAGGGCGACGTTGAGGACGGCTCTCACGGCCTCGCCCTCGCGGAACATGACGACGCTCTCCAGCGAGAACGTCGAGAACGTCGTGAACCCGCCGAGGAAACCGGTAACGAGCAGCAGCCACAGGGTACGGGGCAGCATCGATCGCTCCATCATGCCCGCCGCAGCGCCTATCAGGAAGCAACCGACGAGGTTAGCGATAGCCGTCCCCCACGAGAACCCCGAGCCGAGCCACCGCAGCGACAGGGTCGATACGGCATAGCGGCACAACGCGCCGAGGCCTCCTCCGACCATTATGAGGACAAGGTTCATATCCTGATTGCTCTTCTGCCGGTATCCGCGTCGGCGTGGACGAATCGCGCCGGAGCCCTTACCGCCTTGACGCTCACGATCTCGTCGACGCAGCGGATGAAACGCGGGATGCAAGAACAATACAGCGAATAGTAGACGCTACGGCCGCGGGTCTCGTCTATCACGATGCCGGCGGATCGCATGATGGATAGATGCTTCGATACCGTCGTAATATCGCAGCCTATCGCGTCGGTCAGCTCCCCGACATTGCGAGGGCCCGATTCCAGCAGGCTGACGATATGCATCCTGCTGGGATGCGACATGGCCTTGAATACGCGGGCCCGCGCCACGGCGCGAAGTCGTTCTGTTTCATTCATCGGTCCAGTGTGCCGACGGGCGCGCCCGCGGTCAAGGATCGGGCGGCCGGTTTAGCTTGACCCGTCACGAAGGCTTGGCTAGACTTTGAGACGATTCAAGGAGCGACATGCATGAACGACGACATCGGGAAAAAACGTATCGGATTCTTCGCACGGTACCTGTCGGCCTGGGTAGCGCTATGCATCGTCGCTGGCGTCCTCGTCGGGCGATTCGCGCCGGCGGTCCCGTCGTTCCTCGGCAGGCTGGAATACGCGCGCATATCCATCCCGATCGCGGCGCTCATCTGGCTGATGATCTTCCCGATGATGCTCAAGGTCGATCTAAAGAGCCTCGTCGACGCCGGGAAGCGCCCGAAGGGCCTTATCGTGACGCTCACCGTCAATTGGCTCATAAAACCGTTCACGATGTACGCCATAGCGTGGTTCTTCCTCAAGGTCGTCTTCAAGGCGCTCATACCCGACTCGCTGTCGACCGAATACCTGGCGGGAGCCGTGCTGCTAGGCGCGGCGCCGTGCACGGCCATGGTCTTCGTCTGGAGCTACCTGTCGGACGGCGACCCGGCCTACACCGTCGTCCAGGTAGCCGTCAACGACATCGTCATCCTCTTCGCGTTCACGCCTATCGTCGCGTTCCTCCTCGGCGCCACCGACGCCCGCGTGCCGATGAACACCCTTTTGACATCGGTATTCCTGTTCGTGGCCTTGCCTTTGACCGCCGCGTACATCGTTCGTAGCTATCTCGTGCAGAAACGCGGGAAGGACTGGTTCGAAGGCGTCTTCTGCAAGCGCTTCGACGGCATCACGGAGATAGGGTTGCTGTTGACGCTGGTGCTCATCTTCTCGTTCCAGGGCGACACCATACTCGCGAACCCGTTATCGATAGCCCTTATCGCGGTACCGCTCGTTCTACAGACCTTCCTCATATTCTTCATCGGCTACGGCTGGGCGAAGGCGTGGAAGGTGCCGTACGAGGTAGCCGCGCCCGCGGGCATGATAGGCGCCTCCAATTTCTTCGAGCTGGCGGTAGCGGTGGCCGTAAGCGTATACGGAGTCTCGAGCGGGGCCGCGCTCGCCACCGTCGTCGGCGTCCTCGTCGAGGTACCCGTCATGCTGACGCTCGTCAGGATAGCCCGCGAGACGAGACGGTACTTTCCTGTACCGATGAGCTCCCTCAACGCGTCCAATATAAAGCGATTCGTTAAATAGCCTTCCCGTCGCGACTCGGAGGTCCCTATGACCAAGGTCCTGTTCCTGTGCGTACACAATTCGGCCCGTAGCCAGATAGCAGAGGCGTACCTGACCGAGCTCGGGGGAAGCGCCTACAGGGCGGAGAGCGCGGGGCTGGAGCCAGGCAGGCTCAACCCCTACGTCGTCCGCGCGTTGGCGGAAGACGGTATCGATATCGCGGGCAAGCCGACGCGCGGCGTATTCGATATCGCCAGGTCGGGCGGGAGCTACGACGTCGTCGTAACCGTCTGCGACGGGGAAGCGGCCGGGCGTTGCCCTACCCTGCCCGGCGTCTCCGAGAGACTCCATTGGCCGTTCCCCGATCCTTCGGGATTCTCGGGCGACGACGACGATATCATGGCCGGCGTCCGGGCCGTCCGCGACGATATCAAGGACGCCGTGGCCCGCTTCATAGCCGGAAGGGCGTAGCCGCCGCGGGTCTACTGATCTCGGCGTTGGACAACCCGGCGCCCGTCATGCGATCATACGGTCCGTTGAGAGGTGAACGACGTGCTCGATTATATCTTCGACTCAAAGCCCGGCATACGCGCCGCGCTGAAGGAAATATTGGCCAGGTACGGCGATCAATTCGACGCCGTGTCCGCGGACTTCGGCGCCGGGCTCGCGGCCCGGCTGGACGATTTCTGCTCCCGCGGCAAGATGCTGCGCGGCTGCCTCGTACGCCTCGGCTACGAGCTCGCCTCGGGGCGCGTCCCGGCGGGCGACGACGAGCGGGCGTTGACGGAGGCCGGCGCCGCGATGGAGCTGTTCCAGGCCGGCCTCCTCGTCCACGACGACATCATGGACCGCGACCGCGTGAGGCGCGGCGCCACTACCGTCCACGCCGCCTACGAGACCGACCTGGCGAACGGGCGTTATGACGATCCCGCGCATAACGGCGAATCGCTCGGCGTATGCGCCGGCGATATCGCGTATTTCGCGGCGTTCAGGGCTCTATCGGAGCTGCCGGTATCCGACGGCGCGGCAAGGCGCGTGATGGCGCTATCCGCCAAGGAGCTCGCGCTGGTCGGCGTCGCCCAGATGCAGGACGTTGCGAACGGCGCTATAAAGCGGGGTTCATCCAATCCGTTCCGCGACGGTTCCTGCGAGCCCGACGACGATTCTATCCTGCGGCTGTACAGCTACAAGACGGGCCGCTATACCTTCAGCCTGCCTTTGGCGCTCGGCGCCGCGATAGCCGAGGCCGACGACGGGACGCGATCCGCCCTCGAGGAAGCGGGTGAGAGCCTGGGCGTGCTCTTCCAGCTAAAGGACGACGAACTGGGCTTGTTCGCCGACGAAGCCGAGCTAGGAAAGCCCGTCGGCGCGGATATACGGGAGAACAAGAAGACGCTCTTCCGGCTACGGCTATTCCAGAGGGCGGGCGGCGAGCTACGTTCGAGGCTCGAGGCGGTTTTCGGCAACCGCGGCTCGGGTGAAGCCGAGTCGGCGTTCGTCCGCGAGGCCCTGGAACGAGAGGGGATACGCGCCGAGATCGCCGCGACGATGGATCGTTACGCCGAGGAAGCCGTATCGCGGGCCGGAACGGTGCTCCAATCGGCGACGGAGGAGGCGGCCGCGGCGTTCAGGGAGCTCGTAGCCTATAGTCTGGAACGGCGTTCGTAATCGGAAGCCCTGCCGTCTATAGCTCGAGCATGGCCTTGTCGCGACCGGAATCCTTGGCGCGATACAGGGCTATATCGGCGCGCGCGACGGTATCTTCGAGCGATTCACCGAGCCGCAGCAGCGTAACGCCGAAGCTGGCGCGGACCGCCCCGACGAGTTGCATCGGCATCGTGACCAAGGACGACCGGAGCCGTTTCGCCGATTCCAGCGCAGCGTCCGCCGTCGCGAAGGAAATAAGCGCTATGAACTCCTCGCCGCCCCATCGGGATAGCGAATCCTCGGTACGTAGCGCGGCGTTAAAGCGACGCGCCGTCTCCCTGAGCGCGTTGTCACCTGCCTCGTGCCCGAATTCGTCGTTCAGGCTCTTGAAATGATCGAGATCCATCAGGATCAGCGCGTAGGATTCGCCGTAGCGCGACATCCTGGCTTGCGCGTCTCTGTACCGTTCCTCCAGAAACCGCCTGTTCCCGAGCCCCGTCAATTGGTCCGTCTTGGAGATATGCTCTAGCTCGATCGCCTTCGCGTACTCGCGGCGCCTGGATCGGCAGGTCCGAAGCGATATAAGCGACGATATCAGCGCCATCAGAACGAAATCGACCGTCATAGCGCTTTCCGAGGCGGCGGGAATCGGCTCCGACCGCGATCCGAAGCCGAAGAGGCCTACCGCCACGAGAATCAGCGACATTCCGATTGAAAACGACAGCCTGTTCGGTATCAGGTACTGCGCGCTTATCATGAGCAATACGCTCATCGCCTGCAGATAGATGTCCTGATCGCGATATGATAGCACCGCCCAAGCGAAGGCCGCGATGGCCGCCGTCGTGACTAAGCCAAGAACGGTTTCCCGCTTGGCTACGGTATGCATGGAACGCATCAATCCCGGGGCCGCTACGGCTAACAGGAAGAATACGACGCGAGCGAAAAACAGCGGCGCCGCAGCGAGGCCCCAACCGAAGACCAGGTAATCAGGGATAGAAAAAGCCAGGAAACCCAATCCGAATAGCGGTAGCACGATACCGAGGCTCTTCATGCTCGTATCAAGCTCGTACGCGCGGAACTCCAGCTCGACTCGCCTATCGAGGAATCGTCCTATTCTGATTTTGTATCGATCAGGACTATTTTTTTCCATAGCGCAACACTATCATCTGTATTCTCCTCAGTCCACTGCGTATCGGCCCGGCGGCCGTCGGTCTGGTGATCCTGGGACCTTCCCCCGCGGAAGTATAGGCACTGCGTGTATCCGAGCCCGCTGACGTAGCCCGGCGCTCTACCGTATGCTACCCTCGGCGACCATCGAAGCGCAAGCGCGGATACGATTCCGAGAAACGCCTACTCAACGTAATCCGCGGTTTCATATATAATGAAGCCATGGCTACAGTAGACGACAAGAAGATAATCTATTCGATGTACCGGGTATCCAAGAAGCACGGTACCAAGCAGGTCCTCAAGGACGTATCAATCAGTTATTACTACGGCGCCAAGATAGGCGTGATAGGACTGAACGGCTCGGGCAAGTCTAGCCTCCTGCGGATACTGTCGGGAGCCGACACGGAATTCGCGGGGGAGACGAACTGCGCGCCCGGCTTCTCCATCGGTTTCCTCGAGCAGGAACCGCACCTGGAGGCGGGCAAGACCGTGCGCGAGGTCGTATCCGAAGGCGTCCAGGAGATCGTGGACGCGCTCTCCGAGTTCGAGAAGGTAAGCGAGGCCTTCGGCGATCCGGACGCCGACTTCGACAAGTTGGCCGACAGGCAGGCCAAGCTACAGGAGAGGATCGAGGCGATGGACGGATGGAACCTCGACGCGAGGCTCGACCTCGCTATGGAGGCCCTGCGCTGCCCGCCGGCCGACCAGGTAGTCGACGTGCTATCCGGAGGAGAACGCCGCCGCGTCGCGCTATGCCGCCTCCTGCTCAAGAAGCCCGACATCCTGCTCCTCGACGAGCCGACGAACCATCTCGACGCAGAGACGGTCGCGTGGCTGGAGCGCCATCTCCGAGAGTACGAGGGCACCGTCATAGCGGTCACGCACGACCGCTATTTCCTCGGCAACGTCGCCGGCTGGATACTCGAGATGGATCGCGGCGAGGGCATCCCGTGGAAGGGCAATTATTCGAGCTGGCTGGACCAGAAGTCGAAGCAGCTCGAGATGGAGGAGAAGGGGAACTCCGAACGCGCCAAGACGTTAGAGCGAGAGCTGGAATGGGTACGGATGAGCCCCAAGGGACGTCACGCGAAGAGCAAGGCCCGTATTACGCAGTACGAGAAGCTGCTCGCCGACGGCGAGCGGGAGAAGGTCCGGGAGACGAAGCTCGTCATCACTCCCGGCCCAAGGCTCGGATCGGTCGTCATCGACGCGAAGGGACTGGCTAAGTCGTACGGCGACAAGTGCCTCTTCCAGGACCTGGAGTTCACCGTGCCGCCCGGGGCGGTCGTAGGCATCATCGGGCCCAACGGCGCCGGCAAGACGACGCTTTTCAAGATGATAGCCGGCATAGAGCAGCCCGACTCGGGAGATCTCAGGATCGGCGACACGGTCAAGCTCGCGTACGCCGACCAGATGCGCGCAGGCCTCGACCCCGACAAGACGGTGTATGAGCAGCTGTCGGGCGGGCTGGACATCATCAAGCTGGCGGGTACCAGGGAAGTGAACAGCCGCGCGTACTGCTCGTGGTTCAACTTCTCCGGAGGGGACCAGCAGAAGAAGGTCGGCGTCCTGTCGGGCGGGGAGCGCAACCGGCTCAACCTCGCGATCATGCTCAAGGAGGGCGCCAACGTGATCCTCCTCGACGAGCCGACGAACGACCTGGACGTCAACACGCTACGCGCCCTAGAGGAGGCGCTCGACGGCTTCGCGGGCTCCGCGCTCGTCGTCAGCCACGACCGCTGGTTCCTCGACCGCGTCTGTACTCACATCCTCGCGTTCGAGGACGGCGAGGTGGTCTGGTACGACGGCAACTGGTCGGAGTACGCCGAATACCGGCGCGAGAAGCTCGGCGGCGACGCCGACCGTCCGCACCGCTACGTATACCGCAAGCTGGAACGCGCACCGCTACGTATACCGCAAGCTGGAACGCTAGAAGAGCAGCCGACCGCACGCTATCCATGCGGACGGTCGGCGTCCGTTCGCGTTCAGGGACGGGAATAAGAGGCGGGACGGGAATCGCATGAAGCGCACCTATCCCGCCTTTTTCAAAAATTCACGATCGCGACGAAGTAAGGCGCTCGAGGCGATCCACGAGGCCGGATAGCACCTCGAAGGTCTTTTCCATCGCCGCGGGTGTCGTCATGTCGACGCCCGCCGTGCGGAGCACGCTGACCGGATAGTCGGAGGAACCCGCCGACAGGAAATCGATATAGCGCCTCGCGGCGGCCTCGTCGCCCGCGAGTACCGGCCCCGCAAGGGCGTGGGCCGCGCTGATGCCGGTCGCGTATTGGAAGACGTAGTAGTTCATGTACAGGTGGCTGAACTGGGCCCACGTGGAGCCCTCCCTCGCGCGGTCCACCTCGACCTCGCCGCCGTAGCCTTCCTCGAACAGGTCGGCCATCAGCTCGTTGAGGTCATGCGCCGTGACGCTCTTCGATTCTTCCACGCGCCTGTGCGCCTCCAGTTCGAAGCGGGCCAGGGTCGGCATGATGAAGAAATACCGGTGCAGGTTATCCATCGCCTCCTCGATGACGGCTATCTGGTACTCGGGATCCTTCTCCGTCTCGAACAATCGGGCTCGGAGCATAGCCTGGTTGAAGTTTGACGCGACCTCCGCTACGAAGATAGAGTAGTCGGCGTACATCGACGGCTGACGCTCGTTCGTGTGCCACGTATGCATCGAATGCCCCAGCTCGTGGACGAGGGTGCTCTGCGACGACAGGTCGTCGGTGTACTGCATCTTCACGAAGGGGTGCATACCCTTCCAGCCAGTGGAGAAGGCGCCGGAACTCTTCCCTATGGACGGGTAGACGTCGACCCAGCGATCCTCGAGGCACCCGCGGCGTAGCGTCCCCACGTACGCGGAGCCCAGCGGGGCGAGCGCGTCGCAGATATTGTCCACGGCCTTGCCGTACGGTATGACGGGAGGCCTCCTCGAGATGGGGGCCCAGATATCGCTATGCTCGAGCGTCTCGACTCCGAGGGCCTCGCGGCGAACTTTCCAGTAGCGCTTCCATACGGGCAGGTTCTTCCTGAAGCTCTCGACGGTGCTGTCGAACGCGGCGCGGGGTATGGCGCTCTCGAACAGGGCGGCGTCCAGGGACGAATCGAAGCGACGAACGCGCGACTCGAAGACGTCCTTCTTCAGCGCGGTGGTCAGGGCCGACGCTAAGGCGTTCTCGTGCGCGATGTGGGCGTCGCAATAGCTATGCCAGGCGCTACGCCGCGTCTCCCGGTCGGGGTCGGTCAACAGCTTGTCGATCGTACCCTGCGCGACCTCGACGCCTCCCTTCGCCGGAGCGAACTTCATGTCGGCCTCGACGAGCATGTCGTGGGTATTGTACGCCGAGGCGAAGACCTCTTGGGCCAGGCCGAGCGTCTCCTCCACCTCGGCGGACCGCACGTGCGCCTGCTTGCGGAACAGGTTCTCGGCGTAATGGCGGTAGATGACGAGCCGCGGTTCAGAGGCTATCCAGGAGTCGAGCCGTTCCTCGCCGATCGACAGGATCTCGGGGTCGAGGAAGGCGGCGGCCGCTGAGAACTGGCCGAACAAGGCTCCGGCCTGGCCGTTCATGCCCTGGGCCTCGTCGTCGAGGTTGTCAACCGCCTGGGACATGGAGGCGTAGACGTAGAGCCTGCCGACCCTGTCCATGAGGCCGATCATCAGCTCGAGCGTATCGGCGAGGCTCGCGGCGCCGCCGCCCGAGAGTGTTCCCGCCTTCGCGGTCAGTCCTGGCAGAGCCGCCTGGACGGCCTTGAATTCGGCCCTCCACGCGTCGCGGTCCCGATAGACGCTCTCGGCGTTCCAGCGGTAGCGTTGGTCGATATCCGATCTGGGTCGTAATGTGGTTGCGTTCATGGCGGAATTATAACGCCGTCCCGTCGCTCGGGGCGAGGGGACGGCGTGATTCTATGCGGATATACGAACGGGGACGCCGGCGATGCCCATCGGGCCGCCGTCGACGATAGCGTCAGAGCGTCTCTACGAACCAGGCCACGGTTTCCCCGGCCAGCTGATCGAAGAGCGTCAGGTCTCCTGTGAAGACGCAGAACGTATGGTCGGCGCCTTCGATCGCCACCAGCCTGCTCTTCTTGTTCCTGGCTACCGACTGTACCTTCTCGCTGTCGGCGAAGGGGACCGTATCGTCGAGCGTACCGTGGACGGAGCAGATAGGAGCCTTGATCTTGGCCGCGTAGGACAGTACGTCCATGCTATCGGCCTCGTCGATCCACTTCTTGCCGAGTTTCAGGGGTTCTCGCCATTCGAACTTCATCCAGGTATAGCCCTGCTCCGCGGCCTCGGCGCGCATCGCCTCGTCGGCCATATCGCCGATGACGAGGGCTCCGGCCCAGGTCAGGACGCTCTTCCACGTCCTGCTCGAGCCTGCCGCCAGGAGCGCGTCGGTACCGCCCTGGCTCCAGCCCATGACGCCGACGCGCTTGCCGTCGATGCCGTCGAGATCGGCGATAAAGGCGGCTACCGCCTCAGCGTCGCTGACGGCCTCGGAATTCGAGTAGATTTCGTAGCTGGCGGTGCTTTCGCCGCTTCCGGGGAAATCCACGCGGACGGCCGCGATGCCGGCCGCGGCCATTCTCGGGGCCAGCATCAGGTAGCCGTTACCGGCTTCGTCCTTGTTGCTTCCGGTTCCATGCAGCATCACGACGGCCGGAACGTCCGCTCCGCCCGTCGGCATGGTAATGGCGATCGGAATCTGGTGATCGCCGTTGGGAACCAAGAGGGAAAGCTCGGCGACTCCGGTCGCGGGGCCCCCTGGAGCGGACGCGCATCCGGCGAGCGCCATCGCGCACAGCGCGAGGCTACGATACAAACGTTTCAATTCGAGTACCTCCTGAATAATATTACAGGAGAGTATACGCGGCGAGCATGCCTTGCTCAACGCTTCTCTGGCGAGAAACGTCAATCCTCCGTCGATCCGTTACGGATTCCGCGCGCTAATGCCATGCTTCGAGACGATAGCCACCAGCACCGGCACTATCGCCAGTATCGCGAAGCAGGCGCTTAGCAAGAATACCGAAACGATACCGAATCGCTCGGCCATGATACCGAAGAGTATAGGAGCGGCCACGCCTGAAATACCGCTAGCGAACGACACGATGCCGAACGCCTTCTCGTATAGCCGCCTGTCAGGGACGGAATTCGTCACGATAGTGTTGATGACGGGAACCGTGCCCCTCGTCACCGCCCCGAGGAATACCGAAAGCACCGCTATATTGATGGTCGATTTCTCGACGCTCAGCAGCGCGAGCAGGCCCGCCATGATGATTTCCGCCAGGATGAAGACCCTGTAGCAACCGAACTTGTCGATCACCTTCCCGAGGACCAGTTTACCCAGCATATTGCCTATGAAAAATGCTCCGGACAACGATCCGATCAGCGCGGTAGGAATTCCCCTATGGATCAGGAGGAACGGGATAAAAATGAAAAGCGAAGAGCTAGCGAGCGCGTCGATGCAACCGGTTACGATAGCGAGTATAAAATCCAGGCTATAGCGTAGCCCGTGCGGCTTGTCGGCCGTCGTATCCGGCTTCAGGCCTTGAGCGCTCGGCCGCCGGCAGAACAGCGTTGAAAAGAGCAAGAGAGACAGGGGTAGCGCGCCGTAGACGATGGCCGACGATCTCCATCCTACGGCCGCCACGAGAATGGTGGCCAACGCCGCGATGCCTACCCTGCCGATATCGCCTATCGCCGTGAAACCGCCCATCTTCTTGCCTATCTCCTTCCCGCCGCTTTCGCGCGCGACGACGGAGAAGGCGATAGGATGGAAGAGACCGAAACCGACGCTCGCCACAATAAAGGAAAGCGTTATCAAGGCAGGGTTGGGAGACGCTCCGGTCAGGATGAACGCCATAGAATAAAGCGCTATGGCGAATCGCAATACCCTGCGGCCTCCATACCGCACGGCTATCGCCGACGATGGCAACGCGAGTACGACGCCCGCGCTACCGAGCAGCCCGCTAAGGAAGCCTACGTAACCGAACCCGATACCGAGTTCCTTCTGTATGAACGGCAACAGCAACGGGAAGCTGGCCAGGAATCCGTCGTTCATGATATGGAGGAAGCCAAGGCTCGATATCGGATTCGGCAAAGATCCGGGCAACCATTTTTTTCTCTGATTCAAATCATCATCCTCGCTCGGTTCTTTGTTTGCTTCTCAGACTCCATTCAGGGTAAGCGGAATATATACTGATTCCTGCGAACGCTCCTAGTACGCGGCTTTAGCGGGCCGGCGCTACTGCCGAGACCGGGAAAGCGCCCATAAGAGTTCCGCGTCGACGACGGCCTCGGCCGACTTCGCGCAACGCTCGGCGAGCGCCCGCCTGCCCGATCCGTCGCGGATGGTCGCGGCCTTCGACGAAGCCTCGTCGAAAGCCGCCGCCAGCGAGGTCCAGGCCGCCGCGCAAGCGCGTACCGCGGGAATGAGTCCGTCCAACGCTGCGACGAGTCGCGAATCGGTCGCCGAATCCCGTTCCGATTCCAGCCAGCCGAGGTAGAGGCTACGGAACGCCGCGCCTCCGGTGCCGTTTCGCTCTATGCTGGCCGCCATATACGCGAGCGCCGGCGAAAAGAGGTATGCGGGTACGTATTCATCGAGAGCGGCGACGTCCGACGGAAAGGCCTTGAGCGATCCCAGCCAGCCGCCGGGTACGTCGGCCATATCGACGAAGGCCTCGAGCGCGCCCGCCGTAGCCGCCTGCCGGTCCAGTCGCCAATCCGCGCTCCGCGGCTCCACCCACGCGAACTCGGCCTTAGGCGGCCAGACCTTCGTCGCGGATCGGCGGGCCCGGTCCAGGTCCTTCAGCCTTATTTCCTGTAGCCCATCGTACTCGGTATCGCTGACCCAGGCCCGATCGCCGTCTATCCTGAACAGCGTCACCCAATGCCAGCCGAAGCTCATGTACGACGGCCCCGTTTTACCTCCGTACCTGTACGGCAGATAGCGCATGTCGACGCGGAGCATCACGGGGACGCCGCGGCCCAGCAGCTCATGCACCCCGCCCCAAGGGCTCTCACCGGGGACGGGAATGTGCGAGCCCCAGGAAACCCCTGTTATGCCGAAGAACGACTCGCGCATACCGAGGTTCCTGCCACCGATAAACGGGAAATTCCCCTTTTCGTAAAGGAACCCGGGAGCGGCCCCGTAGCCTATGATCTGCTCTTCGGAAAACTCGTAGCCGCAGGCGGTCAACGCGTTAAGCATCGCCGAGCTCTCGCAGTGGCCGCCGCTCCTGATCATGGAATAATCAGCCTCGAGCGCGACGGCGCTCGAGGCCTCCTTCCACGCCGGAGCCGCGCACGAGAATAGTAGCGCCGGCAACGCTGACGCGCAGATAATGCTCTTCTTCAAAATGGGACCTCCTCTCGGAGGCCTTCGCCCCGAGGAGGAAAGATTACTCTCGACGCGCAGCGCTCTACCTTCCACTCCTTGCGGAATAGTATCCTATTCTTGCTATAGCGCGAGCGGCAGGCAGAAGTCGACGGCGACGGGAGGCCCGAGGCCGATATCGTCGTAGACCTCGAAGGCTGGCGAATCCGCGGGCAAGCCGTCGCACTCGGCAAGCGCTATACGGTAT
This sequence comes from Spirochaetae bacterium HGW-Spirochaetae-3, assembly GCA_002839315.1. Lineage (GTDB taxonomy): Bacteria > Spirochaetota > Spirochaetia > Treponematales > UBA12059 > SZUA-370. Next base: position 421,526 of record PGXV01000006.1, on the reverse strand, counting down.
AGATAATCGTATGCGGCGGAGTAACCGCGTCGATGGCCGCGCCACCGGAGGACGAGGCAGGAATTCTCGGGTAATCGCAATTCATCCAGGCCGTCGGGAAGGGCCTCGGCATCGTCGAGCCGGGCGCAGGCCGAATACCGGCAACGGGGCTCGTCGGTGATGCCGGGGTTATCCCAGGCGATGCCTATGGCCCGAGCCGGCGGCCGTCGCCGTCCGGACGAGAACCAGCGGCGCATCAGGGCCGACCAGGCCGCTCCGGCGGCGCGATCGTAGCGGCCCTCACGGCGCGCCTCCGCGAGGCGCATAGCGTCGAAATGAACGATGCTCCAGGAATAGTCGCCGTCCGGCGGCGGCGATGGATCGGACGCCCCCGACGAGGCGCCATCATGCGGGCGCTTCCGGTACGCCATCGGCGTTACGCCGAAACGCGCCTTGAAGTCGCGCGCGAAGGCGCTCGGCGTCGCGAAGCCGCAATCCATGGCGACGTCGGTGACGGGCGTATCGCGCATGAAGGCGAGCAAGTGAGCCGCCTTCTCCAAGCGTAGCCTCCGGAGGAACGCCGAAGGAGTCTCGCCCGCTACGGCCTTGAATATCCTATGGAAATGGTACTTCGAGAACGCGGCCGCGGCCGCGGCGTCATCAAGGACCAAAGGCTCGCCCAGGCGGTCGGCCATCCATCGCTTCGCCCGCCCTATCCTCTCCTGGTAATCTATCATGCGCCAGGACCCTGCGCCGCCGGACGAACGGTCCCGCCCGCCTCTAGATAGATGGAGGCCCCGCTCCCATCCGGCATCTCGCTCAATTCGAGCATGACGTCCGGCTTTGCCCCCTTCGCCATTCGGCTCCCGGAGACCGACTCGTACAGCTCCGCGAGGGCCCGGCCCCCGCTCTCCGCGTCGCGGCTACGGAATCGGACGCGAAGGTAGCTACCCGATCCGTCGACCCGGACGTCGGGGACCCCGCCTACCCTCACCAACCCCGCGACGAGGTCGCTGATGAGCACGGCTACGATCGAGGCGGTCTGCTGATCCAATTCTATCGCGTCGTCGCCGATCGATTCGATGCCGCAATACTCGTCGCGCTCGGCCTCCGCCGCCATCTGCGCTATTGCGCGGACGAGGGCGCGCGAATCGACGAGGCCCATATCGGGGTCGGACAGGAATACGTCGTTGGTCACGGAAATAGCCCGTATCCGCCGTATCGCGTCCGAGAGGCCGCGCTCCCCCGCCCCTTCGTCGATCGACAGCAGCGATAGGACGGCTTGCATATTGTTCCTGACGCGGTGCTGCAGCTCTCGGAGCAACACCACCTTCTCACCGAGGTTAGTCTCTAGCCGGCCGCGCACCTCGATAGACCTGCGGAGCTCTTCAGCGAGATCGTCGGCGAGCAGTACCTTCTGGGCCAACGCGGCCGACAAGTCGTCGAGCAGTTTCCGGATGACCATCGACAGGGACAGGCTTATGAGGAGCAGGCTACCCGATATGATGAGCACGTTGAAGGGCGTAGCGCCGTGACCCTCGGCTCCGAACAGGATGGCCGCCGCCCATGCCGTCATGATTGCGGCGGTCAGGCCTATGGTAGTCGCTACCACGCGTCCGTCGCCGAAGAGCGCCGAAAGGACGACGGCCGCCAGGAACCAGATATACCCGGCCCCGAGCGGGCCCGTGGTGACGAGGACGACGGCTCCCGTTCCCAACGAAGCCAGGACCAGCACCGTCAGCTTTGCGTTAGGGCTCGACCTCGGCGAGAACGCGACGGCCAAGACGGCGGCGTAGGCCACGGTATCCACCGCTACGACGGCCCACAGGCGTTCTACGACGCCCGCGATGACGCCAGGCAGATACGCCAGCAAGCCAACCGCCGATACGAATCGAATCAGTTTCGAGAGCAGTTCTTCGCGTTCCCCAAGGATTATTCTTTCCACTATACAAGCCTATCGCAGACGATAACGTCAGTCAAATACCGATTTGCGCATACTGGCATATGCCCACCTTAACACGATCCTCAATTTGCTGTAGACTCCAGCATACACTACTGAACCATACATACCGACACGGGTCGGGACAGGAAGGATACCATGCAGGATTCATCGGCATCTCCGAACGGCGCCATCGCGCCGAGCGCGGGCGGTTCCAAGGTAAAGAGGGTAATCGGAGTCTCCAGCGGCAAGGGCGGCGTGGGAAAGTCTACGATAGCCGTGCTCCTGGCCGAGGCGCTCGCTGCGCGCGGCCATAAAGTCGGCCTACTCGACGCCGACATAACCGGCCCCAGCGTCCCCAGGCTCATGGGGCTCTCGTCGTTCCGCGGCGAATCAGACGGTAACATGCTCGTCCCCATCATCAGCGAGGACGGTATCAAGGTCGTCTCCATCAATTTCTTCGTGGGCGACGAGGCGACGCCGGTCGTCTGGCGCGGCCCGCTCCTGTCCAAGGCGATAGAGCAGTTCTGGACGGACGTCCAGTGGGGAGAGCTCGATTACCTGATCGTCGATTTCCCGCCAGGAACCGGGGACATTCAGATCACCGCCTTTAATAAGCTACCCGTGTCCGGCGTCGTCATCGCGACCACGCCCCAATCGCTCGTGTCTATGATCGTGGCCAAGTCCGTGAAGATGGCGGGCATGGTCGACGCGCCGGTCCTCGGCGTCGTGGAGAACATGGGTTCGATGGTCTGCCCGTCGTGCGGCGCCGAGCACAAGTTGTTCGATTCGCTCGACGGCTCCACGATAGAGCAGGCCCTCGGCCTGCCGGTACTCGCCAGCCTCCCCTGGCGCGAGGAGATAGCTCAGGCTAGGGAACTCCGCTGGAGCGCCCTCCCGGAGGATTTCAAGAAGCTGGCCGACGGCCTAGCGTCCGAGACGCTGCTGGCCCTCGCCGCGATCAAGAAACCGTCCGGCGGAGCGGGAGACTAAGTCATGCCGCGCCCCGTGAGCGAGCGGCGCGTCCGCGGCGGCATCGCGGCCGTGCTATTCAAGCCGGCGGGAATACCGGCGCGCGCCCTAGAAGAGGTCGTGCTCGGCCTGGACGGCGCGGAGGCTATCCGGCTAGCCGATCTCGACGGCCTGTACCAGGAAGCCGCGGCCAGGCGCATGGGCGTCTCGCGGCAGACCTTCGGCCGCATACTGGAAGAGGCGCACCGCGTCGTCGCGGACGCGCTGATCAACGGGAAAGCCCTCCGTATAGAGGGCGGGCAGATAATAGAGCAAGAGGAGAAGCATATGCACGATAAGGTAGCGGTCCCGACCAGGGGCGGCATGGTGGACGAGCATTTCGGCCATTGCGAGTACTTCACTGTATACGATATCAAGGACGGCAAGGTCGCGTCGGAGAATCGCGTCGACAGCCCCGACGGCTGCGGATGCAAGAGCGACATCGCGTCGGTGCTGGCCAAGGGCGGCGTGACGCTCATGCTCGCCGGCAACATGGGCGAAGGCGCCGTGCGCGTACTCAAGGCTAACGGCATCGACGTTATCCGCGGCGCCGCCGGCGACGCGAGGTCGGTCATCGACGCGTGGCTGGCCGGTTCGGTCAAGGATTCGGGAATAGGCTGCACCGCCCACGAAGGACACGACTGCGCCCATTGACCAACGCCGCGAAGGGCCGCGGTAATCCAGCCGCGGTCCGGCGCAGCAGCGGTCCTTGCCTATCCTCGTCGCCGCGCGATAGTATCGCGGCCATGACGTACGTTGAAAAGGACCGCGCTATTGGCGCCCTCGCCCTGGCCGGGACCGCCTTCCTCTGGAGCCTCGCGGGGCTCCTTATAAAACTGGTAGACTGGAACCCCTTCGCCATAGCCTGCGGCCGTAGCATCGTGGCGGCGGTATTCCTCCTCATATGGATACGCAAACCGAAATTCACGTTTTCGATGCCGCAGGTCGGCGCGGCCGTCGCCAGCTCCATGACGATGTTCCTGTTCATCTACGCCAACAAGGCGACGACCGCCGCGAACGCGATACTCCTGCAATATGGTTCCCCGATATTTACCGCGATACTCGGCGCCATCCTCCTTAAGGAGAGGCCCAAGCCGGAGCATTGGCTGGCGTTCGCGGCGGTAGCCGGCGGCATGGCGCTATTCTTCATGGGCGACATCGGCGGCGGCTCCATGCCGGGGAACATGGCGGCGATCGCGGCCGGCGTCACCTTCGCGGCGTACTTCGTCTTCATGCGCATGCAGAAGGACGGATCGCCGCTGGAATCGAACCTTCTGGCCCATATCATCACGGCGGTCATAGGATTCGTCATAGCGCTCTTCATGCCGGCGCCCGTCTTCAGCGTCAAGGCGGCGATGGCTATCGGCGCCCTCGGCGTGTTCCAGATAGGCCTGGCGGCCGTGTTACTGTCATGGGGCATCAAGCGCGTCAACGCGATCCAGGGATCGATCATAGCCGGGCTCGAGCCTGTCTTCAACCCTCTGTGGGTCTTCCTCGCGCTCGGGGAGAGACCGGGCGCGAACGCCATGGCCGGCGGTGCTATCATAATCGCGGCGGTCGTCGGCTCGTCGATCGTGACGGCGCGGCGGTCGAGGCGTTAGCAACCCCCGGGGCGTAACGGTGTCTAACTGGTGTAGCGGATATCGTTATCCATATCGACGTACCGGGAGCCAGCCATGCCAGTCCCATTTTCGGATCGAACCGCCAGGGAGCCTCGCGTATTCTCCGTAGCGCAGGAAGCCGGCAACGCCGTGACGCACGGATTGGGCGCGATCCTTTCCGTGGTCGGCCTCGTCATACTGGTCTACAACGCGACGCGGCGGGGTACCGCCTGGCATGTCGTGTCCTTCGCTATTTTCGGTTCCAGCATGATAGCGCTCTATATGTCGTCGACCCTGTACCACGCGTTCCGCGAACCGCGTATCAAGCGAATCTTCGAGATATTCGACCACGCGACCATCTTCGTACTGATCGCCGGTAGCTACACCGCGTTCGCCCTGACCGTGCTGAGAGAAGGTCCTGGCTGGTGGCTCTTCGGCGCGGTATGGGCGATCGCGGCGTTCGGCATCGTAATGGAAGCGCTGTTCCTCAATCGATGGCCGTTGATCACCCTCGCGGCCTACCTGGCTATGGGTTGGCTCATAGCGCTCGTCTGGCGCCCGTTCAAGGAATCGGCGCCCGGTCCCGCCGTCGCGCTGCTGCTCGCCGGCGGCCTGTGCTACTCGTTCGGCACGGTTTTCTACGTGCTGAGCCGACGTTGGGGCTGGTACCACATAGCCTGGCACGTTTTCGTACTCGGCGGCACCGCGTGCCACGTCTTTTCCGCGTTGGCACTTCTGCCCAACGTCTGATTCTTGCCCTTCAGCCCTTTCTGCCAAGCCTATCGAGAACTATACTCGTACCATGAAATCCTTAGCGCTCATTGCCATGCTCCCGCTGGTAGCCGTTGGACTCGGGGCTCAGGGGTATTCGATTTTCAATCCAGGAGCATCGCCATCGGAGACGCCAGGCTGGAAGTGGGAGCCCATAGCGGATAGCGTCATGGGCGGCAATTCCGAGCTGGTACCGCCAGCCGTCATCGAAGTTGACGGCGAGCGGGCGTTGCTCCTCGCGGGCAGGGTCGTAACCAAGGGCGGCGGATTCATACAGGTACGGCTGAAGCGTGAAGATGGTCTATTCGACGCGTCAGGCTACTCGGGCGTTGCAATCGAGGTCGACGCCCGCACCCCGACGTCCTGGTACGTGTTCCTCCGAACGAAGGATAACGTGTTTCCGTGGAGCTACTACGGAGCGGCCTTCAGGCCGACGCCGCAGAGAAGCGTCATACGCATTCCGTTCGGCGCCTTCAAGGCGGAGAGCGCCTTCAGGAAGAACGTAAGGACGGATTTCCTGTCGAGCGTCGCCCTGGTAGCCGCCTACGAGGACTTCAACGCGTACATGCGGATCTACAGCGTGTCATTCTACGAATGATAGGAATAAAAGGGGGTACCCATGGTTCGGCATGAAAACGACGTACAATCGGTAGCGATGGTCGGGGAAGGCATAGAGGGCGTTACGAAGCGCATACTCATAGGCCCGAAGGACGGTTACGACGGATTCTTCCGCGTGTTCACCGTACGGCCTGGAGGTAAAAGCCCGTATCACGCGCACGAGTGGTTCCACGCCAACTATATTCTCGAGGGTCAGGGGAAGATCGTCATTGACGGCGTCGAACAGCCGATCGAGGCAGGATCGGTCGCTTATATCGATGGCGGCAAGAAGCATAACTTCGTCAATACCGGCTCGAGTCCGCTCAGGTTTATATGCCTCGTGCCGCAGTCAGGCGACTCATACTAAGGGCCGGAGTCGGGCATATTTTTCTCATAGCGCTTGTTTTTTCCCCTACTCCGGCTTATCGCCGGCTTAGCAAACCCGTCAGTCCGAGACTGACGATTTTTTTCAGGTTCCTTTTCTTTATCGATCAATGACTTATACTTATTATTTCGACTCTCCTATAACATGGCACGCAAGTTGCTATATGGTTTATGCTATATTGCTTTTATTATATCTATTGCTTCGGAGGATACAATGAAGAGTGCACCGAAACGAGTATTGGTCATGGCCATAGCATTCCTTACGACGGCGGCCTCGAGTTACGCCACGGATACCGGGTACGGCGCAAGCGCGGCGACCGCGGCGATAAAGACCGGCCAAGCGTTCACTATCGTCGACATGCTGCGCTGGGCCGCTGAGGACGAATACCTGGCCCACGGCGAATACGCGGCCATCATGAAGAAATTCGGCGCGATGAGGCCGTACGACAATATCATGGCCGCCGAGGAGCAGCATCTGGCCTGGCTCAAGGAAGAATTCCGGATTCGCGGGCTTCCCTTCCCCTCCGACGGATCGGCATCGGCCATCGTCGTTCCCTCAGACCTCAAGGCGGCCGCGCAGGCCGGCGTCGACGCGGAAATAGCCAACATAGCGATGTATGCGGCGTTCCTAGCGCGCCCCGAGTTATCAAGGCCCGAGTACGCGTCCGTCAAGGATCTGTTCGAGCGCCTTATGCGGGCGAGCGAGAATCACCTGAAGGCCTTTCGGAACCAACTGTCGAAATACTAGAGCGTAGAATCTCGAGTTGAAGGAGCGAACATGCAGATCGGAACGGTTAAACCCAAGAAAGCCTCCCCCTGGCTGAGGCGGAGCGTCCAGATTTTCTTCTTCGCGCTCGTCGCGACGATAGCCACGAACGAGGCGCTGCGCGAGCGAGGAGTCGAGACGCTTTCCTTCGTCGAAGGCGCGTCTCTGCATGCGATATGCCCCTTCGGCGGGGTAGTCTCATTCTGGCAGCTCGCTACTGCCGGCACGCTCGTCAAGAAAGTGCACGAGTCGTCTATTGCGCTAGGCGTCATAGCGCTCGCGTTATCCGTGCTATTCGGCCCGGTGATATGCGGTTGGGTCTGCCCGCTCGGCAGCGTCGAGGAATGGCTCGGTTCCATAGGCAGGAAGATCTTCAAGAAACGCTACAACGCGTTCGTACCGCGCGGAATAGACCGATGGCTCAGGTATCTCCGCTACGTCGTGCTACTGTGGGTATCGTACATGACGATCGTGACCGGGAAGCTCATCTTCCAGGACTACGACCCGTACTACGCGCTGTTCAACTTCTGGACGGGCGAAGTCGCGATAGCCGGCGCCGCGATACTCGTCGCGACGCTCCTTCTGTCGCTGTTCGTCGAACGGCCGTTCTGCAAGTACGCCTGCCCGTACGGCGCGTTCCAGGGCCTCTTCAACCTGTTCAGGATATTCGGGATCAAGCGCGTACCGTCCACCTGTATATCGTGCAAGGCCTGCGACCGGGCTTGTCCGATGAACATAGAGGTATCGACGAGCGGTACGGTGCGCGACCACCAGTGCATCAGCTGCCTCAAGTGCACGAGCGAGGCCTCCTGCCCGGTCGAGAAGACCGTAGTACTGGCCGCCGGCGAGGCCGAATCGCCGAAGGAGGCGATATGATACGCGTAAAGACCCTGCCTCTGGCTATCGTCGTCGTAGTAGCCGTCCTCGGAGGCGTTGCTGCGAGCAAGGCCTTGGGCTACTGGAACACGACTTCGACCAAGGAACCAGTAAAATTCAAGACGGGCGAGCTGGCCGGGATGCCGAATCCGGCGGACATCCGCGGATCGTACTCGTGGATAGACGTCGAGAAGGCGTTCGGCGTACCGGCGGCCGACGCGGCGAAGGCGTTCTCCACACCGGACCGCGCTCTCGATCCGGCGGAACGGGTCAGCGTACTCGAGGAATTGTACCTCCCTATCCTGCCCCCGGGCATAGAGGTCGGGACCGGGTCCGTTCGCCTGTTCGTCTCGCTCTATACGGGACTGCCCATGGAGGCGGAGGAAGGAACGGTCCTGCCGGACGGCGCGATCGCCTATCTCGCGGCAAGGCCGGGAGCGGACGCCGCGGCCATCGCTCGCTTCGCCATACCCGGTCCTGGCGCTACGGCGCCCGCTGCGGCGCCCGCTGCGATTCCCGTCGCGACGCCCGCTCCAGTTACGACTCCAGTTGAGGCGAAGACCTCGGACAAGACCGTCGTAGGCAAGACGACGTTCGGAGACCTGTACGCGTGGGGCCTCACCGAGGCCCAGGTCGAGCGGGCTATTGGCTACAAGCCCGGCCCGGCGTCGCAGAGCGTCAGGGACAGCGCGACGGCGGCGGGCAAGGAATTCTCCGAGCTCAAGGCCGCGCTCCAGGCCCTGGTAGACGCGTCGTCATAGAGCCGTACCCCTGCGAAGGCGGAGGAATCGGCGATCGCTGATTACTCCGCCTCTATTTATGATTTTATAACAACGATCCCTTCCGCCTTCCTCTCGTTGCCTTTCCCGACTATTTTACTTAGCTTTTAGTCATGCGACGATTGACGCGTATCGACTGCATGCCGCACTCGGCTCCTTACAACATCGCTATAGAGGAAGGCCTGCGGACTGCGGCGCGCGAAGGCCGCGGGGCGTACCTGCTTACCTACGTCAACGCGCCTTGCGTCGTCGTAGGGCGTAACCAGGACCCGGGCGCGGAGCTGAGCCAGGGCGCGCTCCGCTCGGGAAGCCCGCCGGCCTTCAGGCGCACGAGCGGCGGCGGCGCCGTCTACCACGACGAGGGCAACCTGAACTGGTCGTTCGTCGTACCCGGCGCGCTAGAGGACCGTGGCGCGCTGCTCGCCATGGTCATATCGGCCCTCCGATCCTTGGGCGTACCGGCCGAGCCGGGCGCGCGAGGCGGTATCCTCGCCCGAGGCAGGAAGATAGGCGGTACCGCTAGCGCCGCTGGCGGCGGGGCGCTGCTGTTCCACGGCACCCTGCTCGTCAGCTCGGACCTATCGGCCCTCTGGAACAGCCTCGCGGCCCACGCCCCGGGATACGCGTCCGGGCCGGTCGCCTCCCGACCGAGCGACGTGGCCAACGCGGACGAATTCGCCGCCGGACTGGATACGGCGCGGCTTGCCCTCGCGATCGCCACGGCCGCGGGGACGACGGGCGCCGAGACCTGGGATTCGGCCTTGGACGCGGAGAGCGTCGCGATGTCCCTCGCCCGGTACTCATCGCCGGAGTGGATCTTCGAAAGGAAAGGAATCGCATGAATCAAGAATCAGAATCGGCGGTACGGGGGCTCATTGACTCGGCGCGCGTCGGCGTGCTCGCCACGGTCGGCTCCGACGGCTATCCGCATACCCGCTGGATGACCGCGGTCACCTTGCCGGGCGAGAAGGACTTCGTCTACTGCGTGTCCATGGCCGGATCCAGGAAGGCGGCCGACATCGCGTTCTCGGATCGCGTCGCATGGTCGTTCCAGGCGCCCGACTTATCGCGCGTCGCGACGATAGCCGGCAGGGCGGCGATTATTGAGACCCCGGAATTGAAGGCCCGGGTGCTCGAAGCGCTCGGGCGCGACCTCGAGACGTTCTGGCGGGTAAACCCCGATCCGAGCCGCCTCGTCGTCATCGAGACGCTGATAGAGTCGGCGGCCTTGTACAGGCCTAACGCCGCCGCGCCCGATACGGAGGAGTCGCTATGAAGAAGACTGACGCGAAGCTCTACTGGGAGCTCAGGAACGATATGGTACGGATTCGCCGGTTCGAGGAGAAGGCCGGCCAGATGTACGGCCTTCGCAAGATAGGCGGGTTCTGCCACCTGTACAACGGCCAGGAGGCGGTAGCCGTCGGCTTCATAGGCGCCATGGACCACGAGCGGGACAAGGTGCTGACCGGCTACCGCGACCACGGCCACGCGCTCGCGGCGGGCATGTCGCCGGACGCCATCATGGCGGAGCTGTTCGGCAAGGTGACCGGCAGCTCGCGCGGCAAGGGCGGATCCATGCACCTGTTCGACCCGGGCAAGGGTTTCCTCGGCGGCAACGGCATAGTCGGAGCCCAGATACCGGTGGCCGTCGGCGTCGCGTTCGCGCAGAAATATCGCAAGACGGGAGGCGCGACGGCGGTGTTCTTCGGCGACGGCGCTATCCATCAGGGCGCGTTCCACGAGGCGCTCAACCTGGCCAAGATATGGGACCTGCCGGCGGTGCTCGTCTGCGAGAACAACCAATGGGGCATGGGCACGAACTGGAAGCGCGTGTCGGCCGTCGAGGATTTCTCGCTGATGGCGTCCGCGTACGGCGTGCGCGGCGAGCGCGTCGACGGCATGGACGTGCTCGCCGTCAGGGACGCTGCCGTCCGCGCCCTAAAAGACGCGCGCGCGGGCAGGCCGGTACTTATAGAGGCGCGGACATACCGCTACAAGGGCCACTCGATGAGCGACCCGCAGAAATACCGTACGCGCGACGAGGTGGACGAGTACCGCAAGCAGGATCCCATCTACCTCCTGGAGGAGAAGATAAAGGCGGCAGGCGCGTGGGACGAGGCCAGGGCCGCCGCGCAGGACGCCGCGGCCGACGCGATGGCCGCGGGCGCCGTAGCCTTCGCCGAGTCGTCGCCCGAGCCGGCTCCGCACACGATATACGAGGACGTCTACGCGGGCCGGCCGTTCTTCATGGGCGAGCCGGCCTACGCGGGGAGGAACTAACGATGGCCGTCATCAGCTACAGGGAGGCACTTAACCGGGCCATGGACGAGGAGATGGCCCGCGACCCCATGGTCGTGCTTATGGGCGAGGAGGTCGCCCAGTACGACGGAGCCTACAAGGTATCGCGCGGCCTCCTGGGCAAGTACGGCCCGGAGCGCGTCCTCGACACGCCTATAACTGAACTGGGATTCACGGGCCTCGGCGTAGGGGCCGCCATAGCCGGCGTCAGGCCTGTCGTCGAGTGGATGACCCACAACTTCGCGCTGCTAGCCCTCGACCAAGTGGTCAACGAGGCGGCCAAGCTCAGGCATATGTCGGGCGGCGGACTGTCGGTGCCCATAGTGTTCCGCGGCCCCAACGGCCCGGCGGAATATCTGTCTAGCCAGCACTCGCAGGGTCTCGCCAGCTACTGGGCCCACGTGCCCGGCCTCAAGGTAGTCGCTCCGGCCAATCCTGCCGACGCCTACGGCCTCCTCAAGTCGGCGATACGCGACGACGACCCGGTAGTCGTGCTGGAGTCGGAGATGATGTACGGCGACAAGGGCGAGGTGCCCGACGGGGAGTACCTCGTGCAGATAGGCAAGGCTTCCGTCGTCAGGTCGGGCTCGGGAATCAGCCTCGTGGCGTTCGGCCGCCCCGTGAAGTACGCGCTCGAGGCCGCGGCCCTATTGGAGAAGCGCGGCATAGACGCGGAGGTAGTCGACCTGCGTAGCCTGCGGCCGCTCGACGAGGAGACCGTGATGGCGAGCGTCCGCAAGACGGGCCGCGCCGTCGTCGTCGACGAGTCGTGGCCAGCGGCGAGCGTCGGCGCCTACGTCGCCCACCGCATAGCGACCGTCTGCTTCGACGCGCTGGACGCGCCGGTAGGCTTCGTATCGAGCGAGGACGTGCCGATGCCGTACAACCACGCGCTCGAGCTGGCCGTGCAGCCCTCGGCCGACAAGATAGTCGCCGCGGTACTGCGCGCCCTGTACCTGGAGGAATGATATGGCCGAATCGATAGTGATGATAGCGTTGTCCCCAACGATGCAGGACGGCGTCATAGCGGAGTGGATAGCCGAGGAGGGTCAGGCGGTGAAGCCGGGGGACGCCCTGTGCGAAGTGGAGACCGACAAGGCGACTATGCCCTACGAGTCTCCGGTCTCGGGTACCGTCCTCAAGATAGTCAAGGCCGCGGGCCAGACCGCCGCTGTCGGCGAGATCATAGCCGTGCTCGGGAAGCCTGGCGAGGACTGGGCGGCTGTCATAGCCGGCGCTACGCCGGTCGCCGAGAGACCCGCCGCCGGGCCCTCTGCGGGGGTGACCTCTACCGAGGCTAGCTTCCCGGCCCTGGGACCGATAGAACCGACCGTAGCCGCGCCCGCCGCTCCTCCGCTATCGGCGCCTCCGGCAGCGCCTCGCGCTTCGACGGCAAGCGCGCCGTCGTCTCCGGCAGGGGCATCCCCGTCGTCGCCGGCCGGCATACCGCCGTCGTCGCCGCTGGCGAGACGGCTCGCGAGAGACGGGAGCGTCGACCTGAGGACGCTACGGGGCTCCGGGCCGCATGGCCGAGTCGTCGCGCGCGACATCATGGCCGCCGCCGGCAAGGACACGGTGAACGCCGACGCGCCGAAATCGGCCGCGCCGGGCGGCGCCTCTATCGGCATGGCCAGCCGAGGCCTCCGCGACGAGCGGGTCCCGTTGTCGCGCATGCGATCGATAATCGCCAAGCGGCTTGGAGACAGCTATTCGGAGGCTCCTCATTTCTTCGTACGCGCGGCCATAGACATGGAGCGCCTCCTCGAGCTGCGCGCGGCCGTCAACGAGGGGCGCGACAAGCCGATAGGACTCAACGCGTTCGTCATGAAACTGACCGCGGCGGCACTGGAGCGTCATCCCCTCGTCAACGCGTCATGGGAAGGCGACGCGATACGATACCGCCCCGCGGCCGACATAGGGCTGGCGGTATCGCTTGACGCGGGGCTGATAACGCCGGTCGTCAGGGCCTGCGAGCGGAAGGGCGTCGAGGATATAGACGCCGAGCTCGCGGACATGGTAGCTCGCGCCCGCTCCGGAGCGCTTAAGCCGGAAGAGTACGCCGACGCGAGCTTCACGGTATCGAACCTCGGCCAGTACGGCGTCGAGGAGTTCACCGCGATAATCAACCCGCCGGGCTCGGCGATACTGACGCTAGGCGCCGTGTCGAAGGAGGCCGTCGTCCGCGGCGACGCAATAGTCGCGCGGCGCACGATGCGCGTAACGCTGTCGAGCGACCATCGCGTGATAGACGGAGCGGTCGCGGCGGCCTTCGTCGCGGAGCTCAAGGCCCTGCTCGAGGAGCCGGCCCTGGCGCTGGTATAGAAAGGAAACATATGGACACGGAATACGACGTCGCCGTCATAGGCGCGGGCCCGGGCGGCTACGTGGCGGCTATCAGGGCCGCCCAGCTGGGGCTCAAGGCCTGCGTCATAGAGAAGGACAGGCCAGGCGGCGTCTGCCTCAACGTCGGCTGCATACCCAGCAAGTCCCTCATCCATGCGGCCGGCCTCGTCGGCGACGCCGAAGGCCTGCGCGCCCTGGGCGCCGTAGTGGACCTGTCCGGGCTCGACTACTCCAGGGCGTTCGCCGCCAGCCGAAAGGCGGCGGAGCGCTTGTCCAAGGGCGTGCAATTCCTCTTGAAGAAGAACGGGGTCGACTATAGGACGGGCGCCGCCCGCTTCGCGTCCGCTCGCGAAGTATCGATAGAGGGCTCGGAGCCTATCAGGGCTAAGGCTTTCATAATCGCCACCGGGTCGCGCCCCCGCGAGCTGCCCGCGTTCCCCTTCGACGAGAAGGCGGTGCTGACCAGCACGGGCGCGCTGATGCTAAAGGCCGTGCCCAAGCGCGCCGTCATACTCGGCGCCGGCGCCATAGGCATGGAGTTGGGCTACGTATGGAACATGTTCGGTTCCGACGTGACGATCGTGGAGGCCATGGACCGTATCCTGCCGATCGAGGACGCCGACGCTGCCGCCGTCGTTCGCAAGGCCTTCGAGGCCCGCGGGGTCAGGTTCGTAACGGGCGCGTTGGCGACAGGGATGGAGCGCTCGGGCGACGGGCTGCGCGTCCTCTTGCAGACTGCCGGCAACCGCGAACCGCTATCGCCCCTCGAGGCCGACGCGTTGCTCGTCGCCGTAGGCAGGGTCCCCAACTCCAGCGGCCTCGGGCTCGAGGAGCTGGGCGTCCGCGTAGAGCGCGGCTTCATCGAGGTCGGTGACTTCTACGAGACGTCCGCGGCGGGCGTCTACGCCATTGGCGACGTCGTCGCGACGCCGCTCCTCGCCCACGTTGCCAGTAAGGAAGGCGAGATATCAGCCGAGCGCATAGCGAGCCTCGTCAAGGGCAGCAAGCCTCCCGTGGAAAGGAGGGTCGACTTGTCTACGGTGCCGTCGGCGGTATACTGCGATCCGGAGCTGGCGAGCTTCGGGTTGTCGGCGGAGAAGGCGGCTGCGACCGGCGTCGCCCACGCGGTCTACTCGTTCCCGTACCGGGGCGTAGGCAAGGCGGTCGCGGTGGAGAAACCGGAGGGCTTCGCGAAGATCGTGCACGACCCCGCTACCGGTGAGATACTCGGCGCCGTCGTCGTGGGCGACCGGGCGACCGACGTCATACACGAGCTGCTGCTGGCGCGCAAGGCCGAGCTGACGGTGGACGACGTAGCCGACATGATGCACGCCCACCCGACGATAGCGGAGGCGGTAATGGAGGCCGCGAAGGGCTCGCTCGGGCGCGCCGTCCACGCATAGGCGTGGACGACCACGCATAGGCGTGGACGCCTAGCGGTATTCGAAGCGATACGCGGCGCCGACGGCGGCCGGTGGGTTCTCCAGCCGCGAGAACCGCAGGCCAGATCCGGCCGGGACCGCGTCTACGACGCCCTGGGTGACTAGTACCTCGCCCGCGCCCGCCGTGTCCTCGCCTAGCTTGCTGGCGGAGTTGACTTCCCTGCCGAAGACGTCAGCGTCGCCTATACGCAGCACTCGCCCGTAACCGACCCCGGCGCACAGGAGGACCTTGTCCTCGTCCGCCCTGTCGGCGTTGTACTCCGCGCAGGCGGCCTGCATGCCGGCGACCGCCTTGAGGGCCTTGAGCGGATTCCTGAAGATGATCAACATGGAATCGCCCTCGAGCTTGAGCAGTATGCCGTCGTGCTCGTCTATGATAGGCACGAGCATGCGCTCGCTCTCGAAGATGGTCTGCAGGAAATGAATGATCCCGAACGCCTCGACCTTGCGCGAGAACCCGGCCAAGTCTGTGAAGACTATGGCCCATTCCTCGCCGAACAGGTCCCAGATGCGCGCGTCGATGCGCTCCTTGTCGGCGCCGGGTTCCATGCGCTCCGCGATGAGGCGCGACAGCCGGTCCTCCGACGCTCCGACGGTTATGCTTCGTTGATACATCATAGAGACCTCCTCGTCGCTCTCGGGCGCTCGGCACCGCGACTCCATCGATGATAGCGGACGTTCGGAGATTACGTCCAGTTCGACGTCGCGGCGTAGGAGAGCGCTCCGTCAGAAGAACTGCTCCAGGCCGCGCGACTCTAGATCGCCGTAGCCCGGCAGCCCGTCATACAGAATCCCGCGCTCGGGATAGGCGGCGTTATATGCGTCGACGATGGCGCGTACGGCTTCCAGATGGACCGCGACGCGCGCCCATAGGGGGTAGTCCCGATGCCGTAGCTGATCGACCGCCGCGTCTCCTGCGTAGGCCTGAGCCGGGTTGATCGTCTCGACCATGAAGGCCGCGGCGGCGCTACGGTCGCCCCATTCGCGATGGGACATACCGCGTGACGCCTCGGAAGATTGCTCGAGCCCCATATCGATGCCCTCGTCCTCCAGGCCGAGAACGGCGAGAGCCGCGATCCCGACGTCTTTCGGATTAGCCACGATAGTCCAGCCCAGCCTCGAGTCGGGCCCGGCCTCATGCAGGTCTATGGCCACGTCGACGCGTTCCAAGTCGAGCAGCGCCATGACGGCCGCGGCGACCCGTTGCGCGAGGGCGCCGTCCTCCAGCCCGGGATACGCGCGGTTTATGTCGCCCGGCGGCAGTCCCCGGCCCTCGGGGCGGACGAACCTGGAACCGTAACGGAGGTAGCGCGTCCCCGACGCCGCGTCCAGTCGCAATCGCCGGCGGGAAGGCCGGGAGTAGGTAGCGTCGGCGTAGTCGAGCCCCGAGCTATTGAGGTAGGGGATGACGATGATACGCCCTTTCTCGGGGACGGCCAGCTCGGCTATCATCGTCGCCGCCGCAATGCCGGCTATCTCGTTGGCGTGCGTACCGCCGACGACGAGCAGGGTTCCTCCCGGCCGGCCGGAATCCAGTATGGTGACGGGAGCGTCCGCGGGGTCGCCCTCGAGGGCCGGCGAGTAGCTCGACAGTCTGCGCGTCCCGCCCGGCGACCGAGGCTCGACGCTCGCGCAGGAGCTTATCAGCAGGACGGCGATCGCCGCCGCCAGAAGCCCGGCGCCTGCTTTTCTCATGACTTCAGCAATTCGAGAAATGCGCTACCGTAGCGCTCGAGCTTCGCGCGGCCGACTCCGTAGACGGTGGCGAGCGCCTCCTCCGAGCCTGGCTTCGAGATAGCCATCTCCTTGAGCGTGCGGTCGGGGAATACGACGTAGGGCGGAACGCCGGCCTCGTCGGCCAGCCGCTTCCGTAGCGCCCTCAACGCCATGAACAGCTCCTCTGCGGCTCCGTCGCCGTCGTCGCTCGAGCGTACGAAGACGCGCTCCCCGCCCCGCTTCCGTTTCGATCGCTTGGAGTCGAAGGCCCGGTCGACGCCCGGGATCGCCCCGCCCGCAGACGCGCCGAGGATGTCGACGGGCACGGGATACGGGCTCTTGTCCCTGAACATCGCGTAGGCAGGCGCGCCGAGCGCCAGCGTGGAACGCTCGGGATCGCGGACCAGATGGCCGGTCGACACGAGCCGCCTCGACAACGCGAGCCAGCCCTGGCGGCCTAGCTCGGTACCGATACCGAAGGTCGACAGCGAGGCGTGGCCGAATCGCGTCACCTTCTCGGTCTCGTCGCCGAGGAGCACGTCGACGACGTGGGCCGCGCCGAAGCGCTCGCCCGTCCGCTTGACGCATGACAGGAATTTCTGCGCGGCGATGGACAGGTCTACCGTCTCGCGCGGGCCAGACAGGCAATTGTCGCAGGCGCCGCAGGATTCGTTCCCATGGGCCTCTCCGAAATGGTCGAGGATCACGGCTCGCCTGCACCGGTCGCTCTCCGCGTAATCGCGCATCGCGTCCAGCCTTAGGAGGGCGGCGCGCCGCTGCTCCTCGGGCAGGTCGTCGAAGAGCCTGGAAGCGGCCGTAACGTCTCCGGCGCCGTAGAACAGCACGCATTCGGCGGGGAGCCCGTCCCGGCCGGCGCGGCCAATTTCCTGGTAGTAATTCTCGACGCTCTTGGGCAGGTCGGCGTGGATGACGTACCTGACGTCGGGCTTGTCTATGCCCATGCCGAACGCGACCGTCGCCACGACGACGAGGAGGTCGTCGCGCACGAAGGCCTCCTGCACGCGGGACCGTTCTTCCGACGGCAGTCCGGCGTGGTAGGCGCCCGCCTTGACGCCCGCGGCTCGGAGGGCCTCCGCCAGGTCTTCCGTCTTGCGCCTCGATCCGCAGTATACGATGCCCGAGCGATCCGGCCGCGCGAGCGCGAAGCGTACGACGCGCCGCCTCAGCTCGAGCTTACGCTCCACCGAGATGCCCAGGTTGGGCCGGTCGAAGCCGCCGAGGAAGACGGCCGGATCGCGCAGGCCCAGGCAGCGCGCTATATCGACGCGCACGCGCTCGGTCGCGGTAGCGGTGGTCGCGAGCCAGGTCGCCTCGGGATACCGGTCGCGGAGGGCGCCGAGGGTCCGGTACTCCGGCCTGAAATCGTGTCCCCATTCCGACACGCAGTGCGCCTCGTCGACGACGATGAGGGCGGGCGGCACGGCGTCGATAAGGGAAAGCAACCGATCCCCGGATAGGGACTCGGGGGCGGCGTAGACGAGCCTGACCTCCCCGGACCTGACGCGCGACTCTATGGCCCTCCGCTCCTCGGGCTCCAGCGAGCTGTTGATGAAGGCGGCGTCTACGCCCGCGGCCCGGAGCGCGGACACCTGGTCTCGCATCAGCGCTATGAGGGGCGATACGACGAGCGTGGTGCCGCGCATCATCAGGGCGGGTATCTGATAGCACAGCGACTTGCCGCCTCCGGTCGGGAGAACCGCGAGGCTATCCCGACCGGATAGCGCCGCGCCTATGATCTCCCGCTGGAATGGCCGGAACGAATCGTAGCCGAAAACCGACTTGAGAACCTGTTCGGGACTTTCGTTGGACATGGCACGGATAGTACCAGAAAAAGCGGATCTCGGCATCGCTAGGGCCCGAGGGCCTTTTCAAGCGCCCGTCCCAGGTCGTTGATAGTGTACGGCTTATAGAGCATCTCGCAATGCGCGCCGAATCCATACGAATCAACGGCGACCTCGTCATGGAGCCCGCTGGCGAGCACGATCGGTAGATCGGGCCTCGATGCGCGCATCTCGCGGGCGGCGGCATCGCCGTTAGAGTCGCCCATTCGCAGGTCTAGCACGACGGCCTTCCACTCGTCGGGCCGTTCGGAGAAGCGCTCTAGCGCCTCCCTGCCTCCCGAGGCGACGACGACGGCATACCCCATCGCCTCGAGCAACGCCACGGCTGTCTCGCGGGGGATGTCGTCGTCGTCGGCCACGAGAACGAGTCCGGATCCCCTGCCGATACGCGTTGTCGGGCGATCCGACGGCGAGACGGCCGAGGCTACAGGCAGGTACACGAGGAATTCGGCGCCGGCCCCCGGTTCTGACACGAGGTCGACGAACCCCCCGTGCTGATGCGCTATAGCGTGCACCATCGCGAGGCCGAGGCCGCTCGAGGAATCTGTCGGCTTTGTGGTATAGAACGGATCGAAGATGCGGTTCTGGATATGCCGAGGCACGCCTACGCCTTCGTCGCGTACGGAGACTGCCCAGTAGTCGGCGTCGATGACGTCGGGATTGGCCTGCAGGAACGCGGCGTCGGGCCGGAAGGCGTATACGGCGATGCGTATGACGCCGCCTCGTTTCTGCCCGGGCTGGCGCATGATCGTCATCGCGTGCTCGGCGTTGATGATCAGGTTGAGTAGCAGCTGTTCCAGCTGCCCCTCGTCGCCCAGGACCGACGCCTCGGGCAATCCCGGGCGCGTCTCGATGGTCACCGACTGATCGACGGAGCGTTCGGCGAATTCGACCACGCGCCCGAGCGCCTCGTCGAGCCTGAAGACGACGGATTCAGGCGACCGCTTACGGGTAAGGGTCATCAGCCTCCTGACCGAGGACGCGGCCCGCTTTGACGAGCGCTCTATCATGTCAAGCTCCCGTGAGATGTCGCCCATGTCCATCGTCCCTTCGGATTCCATGCCCTGCCTGATGAGCGACGCGGCGCCGATTATTCCGGCGAGCGTATTGTTGAAATCGTGCGCGATGCCTCCGGACAGGGTGCCTACGGCTTCCATCTTCTGCGCGTGGTCGAGCTTGCGTATACGCTCTATATTCTCCTCGGCCAGGCGCCTCTCGTCGGTGATGTCTCGCGCGATGATCGCGAATATCGTCCCGTCGGTCAGCGGGATAGGGAAGAAATCGTACTGCACGATACGCTTCGTCCCGTCTCGGCTCAGGGTCTCGGACTCCTTTATGCTTCGCGCCCTTGACGGCTCTCGTCCCGACAGCATCGCCCCGATCGACGTCCTCATGAACCCCGGGCCGGCTCCGCTCGCGGACTCGATCGCGGGCCATAGATCCTGGTACCGCCGCCCGATGGCTTCCTCGGCGACCATACCCGTCATCGTGGCCATGGGATTGTTCCATCTGACGACCCGCCCGTCGGCGTCGGTCAGAACGATACCGTCGAGAGACCTGGCGATGAACTCGTCCAGGAGCGTACCGGCGTCAGCTAGCCGACGCTTCGTACGGGCGCTCGCGACCTCGGGCCTACGGTCTACCGCCGTCAGCACCAAGCCGTCGGCTCCGGCGTCCTTGACCGCGTGTATCCACAAGTTGACCGGTATAGCGTCCGGCCCGAGGCTCGACGAGACGCCACGAGGATCGTACGCGTCCTTCTCCGCGTCGCCAATCGACGCCGCGATGTCCGGAGGCAGGAAGTCGCTGGAACGCAGGAGCCTCGCCTGCCCGAGCGAGGAGACGCCGAGCGCGGCCAGGCCGCTCGGATTGGCCCAGACCACGCGACCGGCGTCATCGAGGTAGAAAACGAATTCGGCCATGCTCTCGAGGACCGACAGCGCCTCGCCCGCCGGCAGTATCGACAGGAAGCCGTATCGCCGCATCGCGACGATCATGCCGATCGAGAGTATCTGGATCCATATGATGGCCATGTTCGGGAAGTCCAGGCCGATGTTCAAGAACACCGTATCGGTAATGAAACCGAGCAGGCCCGCCGACAGATACGACCATCCCAGAATCGCGTAACGCCTGGACGCGCGCCGATCGGCCGTTTTGGCGCTGGCGACGAATACGTGCGTTATCGCGGCGACGACGATGATGAAATAATGGACGACGAAGAAGAAATAGGCGGCGTTCCGATTGATCGCCAGCATCCAGTACCCGCCGCGGTACACAGGGTCGGCCAGAACGTACACGGGAGTAAGGAAGCAAAGCGCCGCGGCCGGAGCGTATAGGCAGAGCAGGAGCGGGATCCGCGCGCGGCTCCTCATTACGGTGCTACCCGTAGCCCTCAGCGAGAAATGGAGGATTATCGGCGGGAACACCGACCAAGTCCAAGAGAAATACCGGTACAGGGCCATCGCCGTCTCCCTGTTGTATGTACCGTACCAGAACGACGCCGCTCCGGCCCATAAGGCGAACACGGCGTTAAAGAGGACGGCTAACCTGTTTGTCCGAGACTCCCTGTCCATGGAGTAGGCCATCCACGCGCAGTAGGCGAAGACGGCCGCGGCGAGCAGCGAAGCCCGCGATAATACGGCGGAGGCGAAGGTTATGGGCATCGGCATCCTCGGTTTTCGAGTCTAGCGCTTGAGTCAGAGAAAAGAAAGCGGGGAAAGGTCTCCCTTTCCCCGCCGCGTATTAGTAGTGACCGCCTCTATATCCCTTGGCGCTTCAGCCCCGGTAGCACAGCACGGGGCAGCGCGCGGCGGCTACCTCGTCGAGGCGGCCGACCGGCGTCGCGTGAGGCGCGCCTCGTAGCAGCTCCGGATCCGTCCTCGCCTCCTCGGCGATCTTGAGCATCACGTCGACGAAGGCGTCGAGCGTCTCCTTGCTCTCCGTTTCCGTAGGCTCAACCATAAGCGCCTCGGGCACGATCAGCGGGAAATAGATTGTCGGCGGATGGTATCCGTAATCTATCATGCGCTTGGCGATGTCCAGGGTATGTACGCCTTCGGCGAAGTTGCCCATGGCGACGAATTCGTGCATGCACCGGCGCGGATACTTTATCGGATACGCCTTCTCAAGCCTCGCCTTCAGGTAGTTCGCGTTCAGTACCGCGGATTCCGCCAGGCGGCGCATGCCTTCCTCGCCGAGCATCCGGATATACGTGTACGCGCGCACGAGGACGCCGAAGTTGCCGTAGAACGCCTTCATCCTGCCGATGCTCTTCGACGGCATCGCCATCGCGTACGTTCCGTCCTTCCGCGTCGCGATAGGGCCGGGAAGGTACTCGGCGAGTACGGGGGCCGCGCCGACCATGCCGACGCCGGGGCCGCCGCCGCCGTGCGGCGTCGAGAAGGTCTTGTGCAGGTTGAAGTGCATCACGTCGATGCCGACGTCGGCGGGCCGGAGCACGCCTGTCAGCGCGTTCATGTTGGCGCCGTCGCCGTACACGAGGCCTCCGGCGTCGTGCACCATCTTCGCGATCTTCTCGATATTGCGCTCGAACAGGCCGAGCGTGCTCGGGTTGGTTATCATGATGCCGGCTACGGTTTCGTCGCAGGCCGCCCTCAGCGCATCCAGGTCGACCCCTCCGTCGGCGTCGCTCGGGATGGTCACCGTGGTCAGGCCGGCCATCGTGCACGACGCCGGATTGGTGCCGTGGGCGCTGTCCGGTATAAGCATCTTGACCCGGCCCGGGTTGCCGCGGGCCAGGTGGTACGCGCGTATCATGAAGACGCCCGACAGCTCGCCGTGTGCGCCGGCGGCCGGCTGGAGGCTCACCGCGGAGAAGCCGCCGATGGCCTTCAGGCTTTCCTGCAAGCGCCATATCAGCTCTATTGAGCCCTGGTTACGCTCGTCGGCGACCAGCGGGTGGGCGCCCTTCCAGCCCGGCTGCGACGCCGCGACCTCGTTGGCCTTGGGATTGTACTTCATCGTGCAGCTGCCGAGAGGGTAGAACTCGGTGTCGATGGAGAAGTTCTTCTGCGACAGGCGGGTAAAGTGC
The DNA here is from genome assembly GCA_002839315.1 of Spirochaetae bacterium HGW-Spirochaetae-3. Lineage (GTDB taxonomy): Bacteria > Spirochaetota > Spirochaetia > Treponematales > UBA12059 > SZUA-370. The sequence goes on along the minus strand of PGXV01000006.1, from coordinate 399,111 downwards.
CTGACGACGGTCAGCTCGTCCATCTCGGGGAGCCTCAGCTCGGGCCTGAGCAGTCCGGCGGGCACGGGACTGGCGGGGACGTCGCACTTCGGCAACGCGACGCCTACCCTGCCCGGGCTCGACAGCTCGAAGGCCAGGGGTTCCGGTCTCAGGTTCATACGGAAGCCTCCTTGAGCGACTGGGCGAGGAGCTCGATCTGAGCCTTGGTGTTCATCTCGGTAACGCAGACGAGCAGCTCGTGGGTCCTCGCAGGATAGTAGCGCGACAGCGCGAGCCCCGGGACGACGCCGCGGCGCTCCAGCCTGTCGACGATCTCGCTCGCCGGCACCGGCGTCTTGACGACGAATTCCTTGAAGAAGGTCCCGCCCGCGACCGCGTACCCGGGCACAGCCGCGATCGCCTTGGCGGCGTAGTGCGCCTTGTTCCAGCACAGCTCGGCGACGGCCCTGAGGCCGCTCTTGCCGAGGGCCTCGAGGTAGATGGTCGACTGGAGCATCACGAGCCCCTGGTTGGAGCAGATGTTTGACACGGCCTTCTCGCGACGGATGTGCTGCTCGCGCGCGGACAGCGTCAGCACGAAACCGCGCCTGCCGTCGTGGTCGGCCGCCTGGCCGACGATTCGGCCGGGCATCTTGCGTACCAGCTTCTGAGTCGCGCCCATCATGCCGAGGAAAGGGCCGCCGTAGTTCATCGCGTTGCCCAGGGCCTGGCCCTCGGCGGTCACGATGTCTGCGCCCATCGACCCGGGGCTCCTGAGCAGCCCCAGCATGATCGGGTCGGCGTTGACGACGAGGACGGCCCCGGCGGCGTGGACGGGATCGGCGACGCCCGAGAGGTCGTGCACGCGGCCTTCGAAATCGGGATACGACGCCACGAGGCACGCGGTTCGGGCGTCGACCCTCTTCGCGGCGGCCGCGGGTTCGTCCGCGTACTCGTCCAGCTCGACGGAGAACGCGGCGAGGTAGGTCCGCAGGACTTCCTTGTACTCGGGATGCATGGCGGCGGGTAGCATTACGCGGGGCCGCGAGGAACCGCCGTGGTTGAGCGCCATGAGCACCGCCTCGGCGAGGGCCGTGGCGCCGTCGTAATGGGACGCGTTTACGGTGTCGACGCCGAACAGCTCGGCGGCCATAGACTGGTATTCGAATATGGCCTGCAGCGTACCTTGCGATACCTCCGGCTGATACGGGGTATACGCCGAGAGGAATTCGCCCCGTGACGCGAGAGCGGGTACCGCGGCGGGTATGAAGTGGTTATACGCTCCGGCCCCGAGGAACCACGCGCTGTTCGACGCGGACAAATTCTTCGCGGCCAGCGCCTCGATCTCGCGTAGCGCCTCGAGCTCCGACAGCCCCGCGGGCAGGCCGAGCTTCGGGAATCGGTGCGCCGCCGGTATGTCGGAGAACAGCTCCTCGACGGACTTGACGCCTATCGCGGCGAGCATGGCCTCGCGATCCGCGTCGGTATTCGGGATGAAGGGCACGGCCTTACTCCTTACCGGCTTCTGCCTCGTACGCCTCGGGGGTCAGGAGCCCGTCCCACTCGGAGGGGTTGGTCGGCTCGTAGGCGATGAACCAGCCGCCGGAATAGGGTTCCCTGTTGACGAGCGCGGGATCTCCGGAGAGAGCCTCGTTGACTGCCAGGATCTTGCCCGACATCGGCATATATACGTCGCTCGCGGCCTTGACCGACTCGACGACGCCGAACGCCTCGCCCTGCTTCAGGACCTTCCCGACCTCGGGCAGCTCGACGAAGACGATATCGCCGAGCGCGTCCTGCGCATGATCGGAGATACCGGAGACGACCCTTGCGCCGTCCTTGCGTGCCCATTCGTGCGAGCTGCGGTAGCGCGAATTCTTATCGATGCTCATGGCTTCCTCCTCGTGATACGACCGTAACGGAATAAGCTAAATACAGAATATGCTACAGAGGCGCAAAGAAGAATAAGGGAAACGAGAGTAAAAAGGAATTCGACGGGTTTTCATGCTCCCTCTCGCTCACGTATACGCTCCTCTCACTATCCTCGGTGTCTCTATGGTTCCCCATTTTCGTTCGGCAACCGCGGCCTTAGCGTCGGTAAGCGGGGACGTACAGCGGCCGCTTGACGACGACGGCGGGCGCGGGCTTACCGCGTATGATCACCCTGAGCGCCGTGCCCGACTTGGCCAGTCCCGGCTCCACGAAGGCGTTCGCGGCGAATACCTTGGCGGTCGGGCAGAACATGCCGGCTACGACCGAGCCGACAGCGCGGCCGCTCTCGTCCTGAACCTCGTACCCCTCTCGCGGTACGCCGCCCTGGACCGTAAGGCCGACGAGCTTGCGGGTTACGCCCGCGGAGGCCAGTCTCTCGACGGCGGCCTTGCCTACGAAATCCTTCTCCAGGTCGCAGGCCCACTTGAATCCGGACTCCAGCGGGCTGATGTCCTGCGACAGCTCGTGGCCGTGAAGCGGCATGCCCGCCTCGAAGCGAAGGCTGTCGCGGGCCGCGAGCCCTATGGCCTTCGTCTCTATGCCGCGCTTCTCGCCCTCGGCTATAAGGCCGGTCCACAGCTTCTCGGCGTCGTCCGCGGGGAAGAACAGCTCGACGCCGTCCTCGCCGGTATAGCCGGTCCGGCCGACGAGGCACGGGACGCCGAGTACCTTGGCATTGCCTGAGCTGAAGCGCGGGTACGCCGATATCCTCGAGTCGGAGACCAGGTCGAGGAGCTCGATCGCGCGCGGGCCCTGAACCGCTATCATGTAGGTTTCCTCGGAACGGTCATCGATGCGGACTTCGGCGGGTTTATGCGTATTCGCGAGCGCTCTCATCCAGGCCAGGTCCTCGGCCCGGTTCGACGCGTTGACGACGATCCACCACGCGCGGGGGAGCTTGTACACGAACAGGTCGTCGATGACGGTGCCGCGCTCGTTGAGAAGCAGCGAATAACGGGCGTCGCCGTCCTTCATATCGAGCACGCGGGAGCTGACTATTCGCGATACGAACGCGTCGGCTCCCGGGCCGGTGACTTCCACCTGGCCCATATGATCGATGTCGAAAAGGCCTACGGAGCGCCTCGTAACGAGATGCTCCTCGACGGAGCCCATAGGATAGCTTATCGGCATATCGTATCCGGCGAACGGAGCCATCTTGGCTCCCGCGGCTATATGCCAGGCATGTAAACGGGTCTGATCCACGATTTCCCTCCTCGCACGGCCGCTATCGATTAACGAAACGTCCGTTTCGATCACGGTATTGTAGCTTGAAACAGGGAAGGCGACAAGCTCAGTCGATTAAAACGGTATTTTGATTGTTAAAACTTACATTCAGACTGAGCATACGCGAGCTTCGTCATTCGTCTCGATTCGGAGACGAACGTCCGCCCTTGGTAGCCGATCGCGATCGCTTCGACGCCAGTCGCCGTTCCTTCGACGCCCGGGTCGGCTTGGTAGCCACGCGCCGCTTGGGGATACGGGCGGCCTTGACGACGAGCTCCACGAGCCGGTCGATCGCACTGGACTCGTTGGCGGAGCGGCTGCGTTCCAGGTCCACCGCGACGTACAGGCGGCCGTCAGAGTCCAGCCGTCCCGCGAGCGTAGCCTTGGCTCGCGCGCGCTCGGCCTCCGACAGGCCTTCGACCCTGCCGAGGTCTATGCGGGCCCGCACCTTCGTCTCTACCTTGTTTACGTTCTGCCCGCCCGGGCCGGAAGACCTGGCGTACTCGAGCTCGGCGATGGCGGGAATCGATCGTTCTATAGCGTCGATGCGCATGGCGGCGGGCCTAGAACGACGCCCGGGACAGCGGCTTGCCGATATATACGCCGTCGCCTCCGAGATAGTCGCGCTTCTGTCCCTCTATCAGGATCTGCACGTCCTTGACGGTAGAGAATCCCGTAGCCGTATAGACGATCTGCTTAAGCTGGCCGGCGTACCCCTCTATACCGTAGCGGTTGTACATGAAGGCCTCGTTGAAGTCTAGGTACGCGGTCGATCCGCGTACCTGAGCCGCGAGCAACCGAGTCTCGGAAGGGATGAGGCTGATATAGCCCCGGGCCAGCTCGTCGGCGTTCGGCCCCGACATCAGCGCGTCGAGCGCGTCGGTCATGGGCGAATCGGAGGCGGAGACGGTGCGCTTCACCTCGTGCCGGCTGATCGTGCCGTCGTCGTCGACGCGGATGAAGTACAGTTCGGCCAGTCTTGTCGACTTGATCAGCTCCATCGGGCTCGCGGTCGGAGGCGCGGTCGCCACGGGCGCCTCGTCTGCGGGCCTTGCGGGCTTGGGCGTCGCCGTCGGAACGGCGGATGGAGCCTCGGCGTCCGGCTTCCGCGAATCGGTCGCCGGCGATGGCGTGACATCGGCGCCTAGACTCCCGTCGCCCGTGACGGGGGCCGGCGCCGGAACGGCTACGGGCTCTCCGCCGGAAGCGGGGCCACCGATCGCCTCCATGAAACCCGTCGTTTCCAGCGTATTCTTGATGGTATCCCAGCTGAAGACGAACAGTAGCAGCGTGACGAGGAGCATAACGAGCCAGACGAGGCATCCGGTTCCTTTTTTCCCTTTGGACGAACCCCTGGCGGTTCCCGATTTTCGTTGCGCCATGATCAGATGATACTAGCCGCGGGCCCGATCGGGGTCAAGTCGAGGCCAGTTCGTCTAGTTGCGCCCGCGCGAGCGCGTCTCCGGGTTCCAGGTCGAGCACGGTGCGGAAGAAGCCGGCGGCCTCGTCGTTCCGGCCCTGCCTCCTCGCCACGACTCCCAGGTTGGAGATGATCTTGACGTTCTCCGGCTCCTTGAGCAGCGCTCGCTCCAGGCGCTTCCGGCTATCGGAGAGCAGGTCGAGCTCCATCTCGCAGATAGCCAGCTCATTGAGCACGTCGACCTCGTCGGCGCCGAGTTCCAGCGCCTTAATGAAGGCGTCGCGGCCTTCGGAGAATCGTCCGAGGCGGCGGTTACCCCAACCGACGAGGAACCAGCCGTTCCAGATACCGTCGTTAGCCTGGACGAATTCGAGGGCCCGCCGTATGCCCTCCTCCTCCCTGCCCATGCGGATGAAGTCGTAGGCCTCCTTGAACATCGAGTCGGCGTCGCCCCTTACCCGTAGCTTGCCGACGATTTCCTTGGCCTTCTCGAGCTTGGCCTCGTCGTCACCCAGCTCGGCGTAGGACTCGAACATCCTGGCCGCCTGTTCGTAGGAACGGTTCTTCAGGTAGAAGAATCCGGCGTTGAAGAACGCGTCCGGATAGGCCGGCTCCAGAGCGAGGAGATTCTTGTAGGTATCGAAGGCCTTGTTACGCACGGCATCGGCGAGGTCGGTCTTGCCGGAACGGTCGAGGGCGTCGGCCTTGTCCTCGTACAGGATGGCCAGGTTCAGCGTCGGCTCCGGCGCATCGGGAGCCAAGCCTCCGAGCGCCCGGAAGATCTCCTCGGCCACGTCGAGGTCGCCGTTGCGCGCCTTGAGTATGCCCGTCTCGGACAATTCGGCGAATATGCCCGGCTTCACGGCCAACACGAAGTCGCGGTAGTACGGCGCGTTGCCGTTGCCCGGATCGTAGGCCAGGAGGCGAAGCATGCCGGCTACGATCATCTCCCAGGACAAGCCGGAAAGATCGGTCGCGTCCTGGCCGAGCTCGACCGGTATCGGGATCGCCGGGTCTACCGAGAACGAGCCGATAGGCCTGGCCATGGCGGCGGGAATCTCTATGAAAACGATATTGCCCGGAAGGCGCGGGGAGTCTGCGTCTGTCATCTCTTCTCCAAAAAAGTATTATCGAGCCTTAGAGGGCGCCGAAGGCGCCTGCTCGTCGTCGGATTGGTTCTTCTTCTGCCCGAGATAGTCGTTGATGTGCATCTTGTACGACATAGGGATGGTGCCGTCGTTATATTTTACGGCGATCGCCGTCAGGTCCTTTCGGCCTTCCACATCCTCGTAGCGAACGACCGATCCCGCTATCGCCACCGTCTCGCGCGGATCATCGAGGTCAATCCGGAGGACGCAGGGCTTGCCGACGAGGAATTTAGCCAGGCCGACGATGATTACCTTGGCGCCGGAGAACGACAGGTCCCGTAGTATGCACCTGCGGGGAACCCCGTCTATCAGCACCGTGGATTCCTTCCGGGCCAGCCCGATCGTGCGTATCGCGTCCGGCGTCAGCAGGATGCGGTTGTCGCTGCGCCTCGCCGAGTTGACGTTCGCCTCGAGCAGCCTGCCCATGATCTCTACGAAATCGTCCGGCGGGCGCTGCGTGAACTGCAGCGAGATGAACTGCAGCGAGCCGTTGGACTGGGCGTACGGCGAGAAGCCGTTCACCTTGCCCGATACGAAGAACAGAACGGGGTCGGAGGCGTCCGAGAGCTTGAACGCCAGGCGAACGCTTACGAGGCCGTTGGCCTTGGTTATTCGTTCCATAAGCGCCTGCTTGTTCGGCGCAAGGACCTTCGCCTCGTCGAAAGAGCTGGAATAGATGACGCATGGCCACTGTTCGCCGAGGCACTTGAGGAAGACGCTCTGGGGCTGTAGCCCCGTCGACCTGACCACTTCCTTGGTATACGTCACGGCTATCGTCCGGAACGTATCGTAGTACTTGGTCAGTTGCTGGCTGGTGGCGATAGACATGTGTGACGGCAATAATACGGCATGGGACAACCTTTGGTCAATCAAAGCGTTGCAGAATAGGCTATTCGTTTCGTTATTGACAAAGGGGGTACGCGCACCTATCTTTTTCGCAGGCTGCGCATAGTCGCCGCCATTAAGCCTTTATAGAGGTAGGTGCGATGAAAGAAGAGTACGAGTTCCCGCTCGAGGAGTACATGAGCAGGGAGCGCTTCGAGCGCGTCAAGCGCTTCGCCCAGGACAAAGAGACCCCGTGCCTGATCCTGGACCTCGACGTCGTACGTAACAAATACGAGGAGCTCCGGAAGAACATCCCCTTCGCGAAGATCTATTACGCGGTCAAGGCCAATCCCAGCGACGAGGTCGTATCGCTCCTGAGGGACCTCGGGTCGTGCTTCGACGTAGCCACGCGGTACGAGCTCGACCAGCTACTCCGGCTCGGCGTCTCCCCCGACCGCATGAGCTACGGCAATACTATAAAGAAAGAACGCGATATAGCGTACTTCTACGACAACGGCATCCGTCTCTTCGCCACGGACAGCTTCGAGGACGTCGAGAAGATAGCGCGCGCCGCTCCCAAGTCCAGGGTATTCTTCCGGATACTCACCGAGGGCCTAGGCGCCGATTGGCCTCTGTCCAGGAAATTCGGCTCCCACCCAGAGATGACCCGCAACCTCATACTGCACGCGCGCGATCTCGGCCTCGAGCCGTACGGTATATCGTTCCACGTCGGCAGCCAGCAACGCGACATAGGCCAGTGGTCCACCGCCCTCGGCAACGTCGGCAATATCTACTCATGGGCCGAGGACCAGGGCGTCAAGCTATCGATGATAAACATGGGCGGCGGCTTCCCGGCCATGTACACCGATCCCACCAACCCGATAGAGCACTACGCGGGCGATATCAAGTCGTTCCTTGAGAACAATTTCGGAGACGAGCTTCCCGAGATCATCGTAGAGCCCGGACGTTCGATGGCCGGCGACTGCGGCGTCATCGTCACCGAGATAGTCAACATCGCCAAGAAGAGCACCCACGACCTGTACCATTGGGTATTCCTGGACATCGGCAAATTCGGCGGCCTCATCGAGACGCTCGACGAGGCGATCAAATATCCGATCTATTTCGAGAAGGAAGGACCGACGCTGGATATATACCTCGCCGGCCCTACCTGCGACAGCATGGACATACTCTACGAGAAGACGCCGTACGAGATGCCCGCCGGCACCAAGATAGGCGAGCGCGCCTACATCCTGACGACTGGCGCTTATACCCAGAGCTACAGCTCGGTATATTTCAACGGCTTCCCGCCGCTTGCTTGCTACGTCCTCAAGTAACGGGAATTCCCAAGCCCAGTCCGCGTGCCGAGTATGCCCGCGGGCTGGGCTTTTCGCGGCGATTCTTCGCACGATGATTACTTGCGTATTTCCTTTACGAGCCGGTCTTTCCACCCTGCCCTATCGAGAACGGCCTCGATCCGCGACCTATCCTCGGATGCTGCGTATATCGCCACGCGATGGTAGGATCCGGCCTTCTCGATGATCGCCGCGAGGCCAAGGGCCGCCAGGCCCTCTACGGCGGCGCCGGCATTCCCCGCGTCCCGATACGATCCGACCTGGATGCGTACCATGGTCCGAGGACTGTCAGGGAAGGCCGTCTTGAGGCCAGGCGAAGCGGTCGTTCCGGACACGGTCGGCCCGGTGGCGGTCGGTCCAAGAGCGGTTCCGGCGGGGACCGAGCGAATCTCCACGCGCGCCGTACCGCTCCGGTCTAGCCCTATCGTCACGGCGGCCGCCTTAGACAGGTCGATAATTCTGCCCGCGACGAACGGGCCCCGGTCGTTTATCCTTACCACGACGCTCTGACCGTCGGCCAGATTAGTGACGCGCACGAGCGTCCCGAACGGGAGGCTCTTATGGGCCGCGCTCATCGCCCGCATGTCGAAGACCTCTCCGTTGGCCGTTCGCCTACCGTGGAACGGTTCCCCGTACCAGCTCGCGACGCCGGTTTCTACGAACGCGGCCTGGGCTACGGCCGGAACGAGCGCGGCGGCCAGCCAGAAGGCGGCCAGCCAGGCGGCCGGGCCCGTTCCGTTCTTCGGCCTCACGCCTTGCTCATCGTCCCTGCCACCGTATAGATATCGGTGTACAGCTCATCCAAGCTGGACTCGTCGACGCTCGAGAACGCCACGCGCAGCCATTTTTCCTGTATAGATATGACGCCTATGCCTTTTTCATCGAGCAACTTGACCCTGAGCGCCTCGGCAGAGAAGCCTTCGCATTCGAAGCACATGAAATATCCGGAGTTGAACGGCAACGCCTTGAAGCCTTTCGGCGCGGGACGGGAGGAGAGGAAGGCCTTGACCCTGCGGTACCGGCTCTCAAGCATAGCGCTGAACTCGATCTTCTGCTTCTCATAGCGAGGGTCGGCCATCGCCTTGGCCAGGATGTGCTGAGTCGGAGCGGTAGAATTGGATACGCTGGAACGAACGACGCCCATGAGCTTCTTGACGAGGGCGTCGTAGGCCTTCTCGTCGAGAGTCGGGTTGGCGAACGTGACGAAGCCGCCGCGAAACCCCCAGACGTAGTCCTCCTTGGTCTGGCCGTCGACCTTTGCCGCGAGGATGCGCGAATGAGCGGTCGCGAACCTGGCGAACATCGATTCGCGCAGGTTATCGGCCTCGTACTGCAGCCCGAAATACGCATCGTCGGAGATGACGAGTATATCGACGCCGGACTCGGCGACCCTGACGAGCGCCGCCTTGATGGCGTCGGCTTCCTTCACGGACGGTGTATACCCGGTCGGGTTGTTTGGATAATTCAATATCACGACGGCCTTGCGGCTCGTCCTGGAAGCCTCGCCCACTGCCTTCTCGAGTCCGGCCACGTCGAAACCGCCCTCCGGCGTGAAGAATCGGTAGGAGGCCAGGCGCGCGGCCTTGCGTTCTTCCATTATCAGCCGGTAATTGGGCCAGAACATGTCGGCTACGACGACCGGATCGCCTTCGTCTACGAACATGTCCGCGAGGTACGATATACCCGCGGTTAGGCCGGGTACCACGACCGGCTGCGAAAAACCGACTCCGGCTAGGGACGGGTTCTTCTTGAGCATCTCCTTGCGCCACGCCGCCCTGGTCGCCGGGACTCCGGCGGTCGGGGCGTACGCGACGGCTTCGCGCCTGGACAACCCGGGCAGCTGATCGAGCACGGCGTCGAGAGCCATAGGCTCGCCGTGCATGAACGCCATCCCTATCGTCGCGTTATGGCGCTTCGCCCGCTCAGTCGCCTCGGCGCTCTGCGAGAGGATTCCCTTGGGGAAATACATCCTGGTCCCAATTTTCGATAACAATCGACCGGCACAGGTTCCATCCAAGGTTCGATTGAGCTCTTCGGCTAAGGCGTTCATATAGTCCCTCCACAACGAGATAAGCGGTTTTCTCGGCCGGGCCGAAAGACGTCCCGTTCGGTATAAACGCCGCGCCGGAACCTTGTCAAGGCCGAGACCATTCTCTTGACCAGGCATTGCGTAGAGCCGTAGACGAACCTATACTTCTATCGAGATAGCCTGGAAGGAGGCTTGCGATATGCTAAAGAAGCGGTATGCCCGAGACGGTTCGACCTGTACCGTCTCGTTCATCATCCAACCTGAGCAGGCTACGGGCGTCGTTACGGCCAGCGTCTCCGGCGACTTCAATAATTGGAGCCGTACCGCCACCCCGATGAAGCGAACGCCGGAAGGCGGTTTCGAGGCACGCGTCAAATTGGACGCAGGGAAGGAGTTCCACTTTCGGTACCTGTTGGACGACTCCAGGTGGGATAACGACTGGCATGCGGATAAATACGCCCAGAGCCTGTTCAGGGACGCAGAGAACAGCGTCGTTATCGTCTAGTCATCAGGTTTATCGATACTATTGACTTATTATTCATCAACGCCCTACTATATAGTGCTTCTAACTTGCTTTTCGCATGTGACGAAAAGTACATTATACTTTTGGAGGACTTATGAAGAAGAGCATAGCGGCGCTATCGGCGCTCTTGGCGGTTTTCGCTGTAATTTCCGTCGGCGCGCAGGCCAAGCTGAAAGATGGATTCTACTTCGCCGAGGAATCAGCGTTCCAGTCAAGCGGATGGAAGGATCAGGTCACGCTCGAAGTCAAGGGCGGCAAGATCGTATCCGTCTCGTGGAACGGCATCAACAACAAGGGCCTCGCCGACAAGAAGACCGAGGCCGCGGCCGGCCGTTACGGCATGGTCAAGGCATCCAAGATCGGCAAGGAATGGCACGAGCAGGCCGCGATCGTAGAGAAGAACCTCGTAGCCACCCAGAATACCGGGGCGGACGCGGTGAGCGGCGCCACGATGGGCACGAAGGGCTTCTACGACCTGGTCAAGGCGGCGCTCGCGTCCGCGCCGGTACCCAAGGGAAGCTACAAGAAGGACGGCTCGTTCTACGCGATCGCTCCCGCCTTCGACAAGAGCGGCTACAAGACCACGGCGCTCATCACGATCGTCAACGGTCGCATCGTCAGCGCCAACTGGAACGGCATCTATAAGGACGGCGGAGACAGCAAGTACGTTCGCGCCGTGAAGGGCTCATATAAAATGGGCGCCAAGCAGGGAGAATGGAACGTCCAGGCTCCGCGCGTCGAGGCGGCCCTGATAAACGCCCAGGATCCCGCCAAGATCGCGCTCAAGTCCGACGGCAAGACCGACGCCGTCTCGGGCGTATCGATTACGATCAACGATTTCATCGCCGTGGCCGTCGAAGCGCTCAAGGCCGCCAAGTAGTCTCTGCTCGACATAGAAAAAGGGCCGCCCATAGGGGCGGCCCCTTTTTATTTACTACCGACTCGGCATGCAAACAAGATATCGAAGAAATCGCTTCGTCAAAAAAAAAGAACGGTATGCCTGGACGTCGACGCATACCGTTCTAGAACAGGCTTTAATCGCCCGTTTTAATTATCGGATATGAGCGTCGAGGATATAAGCGGTTTTTATAGACCGGGAATCGAGCGCTACGACAGGCTCTCGGCGTGCCAGCGGGCGCTTTCGGCTACGCTTCGGTACAGCCGTACCGTATGCTCCAGGCTATCGTCTACGGTCTTGGCTCGACCTCCGACGGTTTCGGACGCGGACGCGATCAGGAAGCCGACGACGTCGCGCGCCTCGCTCCCTAGCACCTGCTCGTCGATGCCGGCCAATTCAGCGAGCGCCCTATCCAGACCAGGCCCGCGCGCGCCGATCGCGCCCGAAGCCAAAGCGACTGCGCGATCGGCCAGCGACGCCAGGCGATGCAACTCGTGCGCGAGGCCGCCGACCACGTCGCCTACCCTCGCGGCCCCGCGTCTCGCCTCCTCGTCCATCGCCCCGGTCGCCGCTCCGACGCGGGCGACTATGCCGGGGCGCTCCGCGGGAAGATCCAGAAGCGGGGCGACGGGAGCCCAAGGCAGTCCGGGTATGGCCAGCCCCTTCGCCGAGAGGTTATAGGTAGGCGCCTCGGGATGCGCGCCCGCCATGCGCTCGAACCACGACGAATACAGAGAAAGACGCTCGTCGCTCGTTACCTCGGAACCGTCGTTAGCCGCGGCCATGAACGGCCGCCCGCCTCGCATCGCCTGGAAAGCCGCGTCGGACGCGGGCGACAGCCGGCTACCCGAGGCCAGCGAGCGCTGTTCGAACAGGCTCGCGCGGGCGTGCGTCCTCCCTCCCGGGAACGAAAGGTCGAGGCCGGCCATATAGATGGGCGCGCAGCCGAGCAGGCGCGCGAAATCCCAGGCGGTCGTCGATACCGAGCCGCCTGCGCCGAGTTCGCCCTTCGGCGGCCCCATGCGATCCTCTACGTAGCGGCCGAGAGGGTATATCGACGAGCACAGCGCCGTCCGCCTCGATTCGAACCGTAGCACGGACGGCCAGACGGCGGCCTCGGCTATCAGTATGCTACCGGGAGACGCGCACCGGTCCAGGTGCCTGGCGTTCCAGTACTGGGGGTCGACGACCACGACGAAATCGGGCTCGATCCCGAGCCTGAGCGCCGAACGGAGGGCGGTGTCGACGCAGACGATTACCATCCTCTCCGCCAACGCCCCCAGGACCGGCTCAAGGTCGTCAAGCGACGGTCCGGCCGCCAGCACCAGCGCCGGCAAACCGGCGAAGCGTCCCGCCAGCGTCGAAAGGCCCGGTCGCGACGCGGCCTCGCGCACGTTCCTCGCAAGGTTGCGTACCCAGAGCCGACCGAAACGCTTGAGCGTCGCGGCGTTTATCTCGTCCTTCTTACGGTACCGGGAGATCTGTTCCCTGAACGTCGTCGCGGCCTCCGGGAACGCGGCCATCGTCGCGCCGTTCTCGATGACGGCTATGGACCTCGGTGCGGCTTCCTCGAGGTAGTCGAGCAGGCCGAGTCCGCCGGGACAGAGTATCAACGTGAAGCGCGCATCCGAAACGACGTCGCTCAGGTCGACGACCCGGAACAAGGCGGCCAGCCATCCCGGATCGGATTCGATGGCGGCTATCGGGGATCCGGCCGCCAAGGCCGCCCTGGCTGAATACCCGAGTCCCAGCCCCAGTGAAAGCACGAGCGAGGCGCCGGTCGCGACGGCTTCCTCCGCGACACGACCGCCTTCGGCCTCGGGGTCGTAGCGGGAATGCAGCCACGCTCCGGCGGCCGTCGCCGTGGGCGAGCCGTTCCTGGCTCGCATCGGCTCCAGCGGTAGCGGGGGCGTCGCGTCCACCAGCGCCGCCAATCTCGGCGACCTCACGCGGAGCGCCTCGACGTTCTTCCGGTACGTCCCCTCGCGATCGTCCGTCACTCGAGCCTCAGCGTTATCGTCGATCCGGGCTCTACGGGCGTACCGGGCGCGGGCGACTGCTCCCGGACCCATCCGTCGCCCTCTATCTCGACGACGATATCCTCCCTGGAGAGCAACGCCGTCAACGATCGCTTCGGCAGGCCGCGCAGGTCCGGCATCGTTCCTCCGATACGGACCGAATCGACGCCGGCGACGGATACCCTGCCGCTATGCGTCGCGGTGGCCGAACCCGATCGCGCGACGCCGTAGAGGTCGGCGATGACGTTGGCTACGTCCTTGACGAAGGGCGCGGCTATACGGCCTCCGTACGTCGACGAGCCCTTCGGGTTGAAGATGGCGGCGTACACGATATACTCCGGCTCCTCGCTCGGGAACAGCGCTATCGTGCTCGCTATGAAATTATCCTCGGAATAGCGCCGCGTCCTCGGATCGATGACCTGGGCCGTACCCGTCTTTACCGACATGCGCAGGTCGTCGATGCGCGCGCGGTGGCCGGTACCCGTCGCGAGCACGGCGGCCTCCATCGAGCCGAGTATGGTCCGTGCCTCGTTCGCCTCCATTACCCTCCGTACCGTGATCGGCTGAGGGTCGTCCAGGGTCGATCCGTCGGAGCCTACGATCTTTTCCAGGGTTCGCGGCCGTACGAGCACGCCTTCGTTCGCTATGACGGTCGCCGCGCCGGCCATCTGCAGAGCCGTCACGAGTAGTTCCTGGCCCATCGCGAGCGTCGGCTTGGTGCGGCCGGACCACTCCTCGGGCCTGCGGATCAGCCCGGGGCTCTCGCCCGTCAGGTCGGCCCCGACCCGTTCGCCGAAACCGAATTCCCTCAGCTTCGCGTAGAAGTCTATCGTCGAGACGGTATCCGACGCGTACGCTGCTCCCGCGTTGCACGAGTACTCGAGTATCTTCGTCACGTCGACGAGGCCGTGCGAACCGAGGCACTTGATGACGATTTCCTCGCCGGAAGGCATCACATGTTCGTACCGGCCATCGCAGACGAATACGGAACGATCGTCGATGCCGCCTAGCGCCATCAGCGAGCCCATGCTGTACACCTTGAATACCGAACCGGGCTCATACGCGTATATCGCCACGCGATCCGTCCACGTCGATCGATCCGAAGCGAGGAAATCGTTCGGATCGAAGTCGGGAAGCGAGACGTAGGCCAGGATCCTGCCGGTCTTCGCCTCCATGGCCACCAGCGCGACGGCCTCGGCGGAATTCTTCTCCAAGGCGTCGCCCGCAAGGGCCTCGAGCCTGAATTGCAGGTCGGCGTCTATGGTCAGATAGACGGCGTCGCCGTATGAGTATCCGCTCTTCGCTTTTTCCGGGTCGGCCGCCAGCTCGTCGTCGAAGGCGGCCTCGGCCCCCGACAGGCCGCGGTTCTCCGTGCCGACGAACCCGATGAGGTGCGCGGCGAGGTCGCGCTCGGGATAGACGCGCCCCGAGACCCTGTCCAACCGAATGCCGTTCATGTCGACGGCCGCGACGGCTCGCTCGACCGCATTGGCGGCGTCCCCGGAGATCCTGCGCGCGAGGTACGCGAAATCGGATCCATCGCCGACCATCTTCGAGGTCAGTTCCGATTCGTCGACGCCGACCGCGTCGGCGATCGCCGACGCGAACTCGGGGACCTTGTCGCCGGACAGCGACGGCTTCCATATGGAGACGTCGTACAAGTCAGTATCGACGGCGAGCAGGCGACCGTCCCTGTCGTATATCGGGCCGCGTATCGTGACGACCCTGGCGGCCGACCGGGATGGAGAGACGTCCGTCCCGAACGCGAGGCGTCCGTATCGGACGAGGGTCGCCGACGCGACGATTATTATCGCTACGAGGATGATATAGTGCCGGATGAAGCGCCTATCGATCGACATCGTCCGCAGCGTCCTTCGAGTATTCCGTTTTTTTTACCGGGCCAGACCGCCCGCCTGCATAGAGTAGCACTTTTCCGACGATCTTCTCAATCGGCACGGAGCCGTAATCCCTGGAATCCAGGGATCGTTCCTGATTGTCGCCCACGACGAAGGCCCTGCCGGCGCTGACGTACGGCGATCCCGCCAGGGCCGATGACGCGCTATCCCCGAGGGAGACCGTTCCGCCGCGGCCGCGCAGCGTTCCGGCCTCCGCCTTCATGTACGCCGGCCCGAGCTCGAACACGCGCTTCACGGCCCGCCGCGAACCGTTGGCCGTCGGGGCGACGAGCACGATATCCCCGGGCGACGGTTCCGCCCACCGTAGGACGTAGGCGCCGGAGAACGGCGAGCGGATGCCGTAGGCGAAGCGCGCGACCAGCGCCACCGTACCGGGCCGTATCGCGGGGCTCATGGAAACGCCCCTGACGATGACCAGGTCGAGCGCGAACAGCTTTACCAGCATCGCTATGGCTACCGCGACCACGACGATTCTCGAAGCGGACAATCGCCCCCGGAGCGATTTCCTTTTTATAGCCACCATCCATGCTCCCGGTTTTCGACGACTCGAGCCGCTCAACGCCCAGCCCATTTACGCCGATAGTGTAGCGTATGGAAATGCAGAACGTCATCGGCGAACAATATATTATACAGCGGCGCAGGCCGGTCAGGATAAGCCTCGAATCGGGCTTGGTGCACCCAGCCAGCAACGGTCGGATAGAGCGCTCGCCTTCCAGAGCGATACGGCGCGCGGAACGACGCAATCCTGAACCGCGGGCCGTCGGCTTCTCGGGGATAACGGAAGCCCAAACCTTGCGGGCGCGCCGAGCGGCGTCGGTTCCGCCGAGGGCCTCCGCCTTGAAGACGGTTTCCCTTGGCGGCCTTATCGAGGCGCTCGCCTCTCCCAAGATCGTTAAGCCGATCGCGCTCGGGATAGGTCTCCTGGCGTTGGCCGTAGCGGTAGCCGCGGTCAGCGTCGCAGAGAGGCCGGCCGACCTGAGCGGTTTCAGCCTCCCGGAGGACGGATCGTCCTCCGCCATGCTCCTCGACGCGGTTTCCGCGCAGGCCGTCGCGGCCGACGACGCCGCCCCTATGCCCAGCCTGCCGTTGACCCTGTCGATGTCTAGCTATCGGGTCGTGAAGAACGACACCCTCGAGGTCATAGCGCGCCGTTACGGCCTGCGCCTCGATACGCTCATCAGCGCGAACGGCATCGGCGACGTACGCAGGATAGTAGCCGGCAGCACGCTGAAGATTCCCAGCATGGACGGCGTCGCGTATTCGGTAAGGAAGGGCGAAAGCCTTTCCGGCATCGCCTCGGCACGCGGCGTCTCGGTGCTCGATATCGTCGACGCCAACGATCTGTCCAGCCAGACCATCCAGCCGGGACAGACCTTGTTCATTCCTGGAGCCAGGCTTTCCTCGTACGACCTGAAGAAAGCGCTCGGTAGCCTGGTCATATGGCCGTTCTCCGGCAGGATCAGCTCTAGTTTCGGTTATCGTCCCAACCCGTTCACCGGTATTCGCCAGTTCCATAACGGGATCGATATCGCCGGCTCTCTTAACTCCAGCGTAAAGGCCGCTATGGACGGTCGCGTAGCCGAGACGGGATACAGCGCGGTATTCGGTAATTTCGTCATACTGACCCACCCCGAGGGCTATCAGACGCTGTATGCGCATCTGAACAAGATCCTGGTCAAGCAAGGCGAGGGCGTACGCCAGGGCGGTTCCGTCGGGCTCCTGGGATCGACGGGGTACAGCACCGGGCCCCATGTCCACTTCGGCGTATTCAAGCGCGGCATAGCGATAGATCCGCTCAAGGTACTGAAGTGACACTCACCCAGGCGTACTTGCGAAAACCGGTATGAGCCGCTACTATATGACCGCCTTGGAGGATTCATGAAGAAGCTCGTTATCGCCATCGTAGCGGTACTCGCGATTTTTACGTTCATTCGGGAGTACTCGGGTTCGGATACAAATTCGAATTCGGTCAGGCAGGCGCAGATAGGAACAGCGTCGCCGAATTGATGGATTCGGAATTCGACGTACGAGCCGCCCCGCTTGGGGCGGTTTTTTTTATTATTTAGTAGACAGCTATAAAGCTCTTTTGTGCACATAAGTAGACCATGATATCGATTCTACAGGAAATTCAATTCTTCCGATTACTATTTAGTTATCAAATATGAAGATGCGATACCTCTACCCTCATAGCTGTATTTGGCACGGTTCGTGCATAAATACTAGTAGAGGTAAGCAAAAATGAGTACAAGAGCCAATACGTCGATGTCCGAGGATACGCTGAAGATGTATTACGAACGAGTAAAGCAAATACCGCTACTTACCGCCGAAGATGAGCGCGATCTATCGATGCGCATCCAGGCCGGCGAAGACGCAGCCCGATCCCACCTCATCGAGGCGAACCTCAGGTTGGTCATTAAGATAGCGCGCGCGTTCGCGAATTTCGACGTCCCCCTCATAGATCTTATTCAAGAGGGCAACATGGGACTCATCAAGGCGGCCGAAAGATTCGATTATCGCCGTAACGTCCGTTTTTCTACCTATGCCTCATGGTGGATCAAGCAGGCCGTTACCCGTTCGCTCGTCAACTCAAGGCGCGCTATCCGCCTTCCCCACAGGAAAGAAGAACTTATAAAACGCATCAACAAGACCTACGGCTACCTATCGCAGACCCTATCCAGGGAACCTACGAACGGCGAGATCGCCTCCGAACTCGGCATAACGGAACATAACGTCCACGAGGCGCTCGAGATGTCGTATAGCGTCATGCCGCTGGAAGGCGACAGCGAAGACGATGAGTCAGGAAGCGTTATAGACATTTTCGCCGACGAGACCTATAGCCCGGACCTGGCCCTGCTCAAGGACTCCGTCAGGGAAAAGACCCTTGAGTTGCTCGAGGCGCTGATGGAGAAGGAACGGCAGGTACTTATATACCGCTTCGAGTTCTACGGGAACAAGAAAAAGACGCTCAAGGGTATTGGAGAGACGATGGGCATCTCGGCGGAGACGGTACGGCAGATAGAGAAAAGGGCGATACGGAAGCTGCGCGAGCATAGCGATTACGCGGAATTCATCGGCGCTTGACCCCCGCGACCGGCGATGCGCCAGCCGACGACCCTTGCGGCGACCTTCTACATCGGCGTATAGTCCGATGGTACGATGCCTACGAAGAAGAAGAAAAAAGCGCCTCGCGCGAGGGATGCGGCAATCATATTCTCTGCGAGCGCCTTCATGGTTCTCGGAGCGCTGGCGCTGGCGTCCGCGCTGTGCCGGCTCGATAGCGGCACGACGAAAACGGTATCGGCCGCGCCGGAACGGCCCGCCCCTTCGGCAGGGGAGCCTCCGCGGATCGTCGATACGGGGCCCGTAGTAGCGCAGGAAAGACCGGACGGAAACGGGCGGCCGGCCGCTAAATCCAAGGGCACGCTCGTATTCGTCATAGACGACGCGGGGCACAATGAATGGCAGCTCCAGCCCTTCCTCGACCTGCCGTTCCCCGTGACGATAGCGGTGTTGCCCGGCCTTCCGCATACGTCGGGAGCCGCGGCCAACGTCAAGGCGTCCGGCAAGGAACTTCTGCTACATCAGCCGATGGAGGCGATAGGCGGCCTCGACCCCGGGCCCGGAGCCATCAGGTCCGATATGGACGACGCGACGATACGAAGCGTCATGCGACGCAATATCGCGCAGGTTCCCGGAGCCGTCGGCATCAATAACCATATGGGTTCCAGGGCGACATCGGACGTACGGGTCATGTCTACCGTTCTCGACGAGGCGAGCGCAGAAGGGCTCTATTTCTTGGACTCTTTAACAATAAGCGATTCCGTGGTACACTCCGTGGCCTCGCTAATGAGACAGTCAACATGGGAGCGCAGCGTGTTTCTAGATAATACCCCCGACAAGGCGTCGATACTCCATTACATAGCCGAGGGCACGAAGATCGCCGAGAAGCGCGGGTACGCGGTCATGATCGGCCACGTATGGTCGGCCGAACTGGCCCAGACGCTCGCGGACCTATACCCGCAATTGATGGAACAGGGTTTCAGCCTGTCTACGATCTCGCGCATCATGATGGATACGGACGACGATGACGATATTGGGGATTGAGTCGTCATGCGACGAATGCGCGGCGGCCGTCGTTATCGATGGCCGCCGCGTCGTTTCAAACGTCGTGGCGACACAGATAGCGAGGCACGCCGAATTCGACGGCGTCGTGCCTGAGATAGCCTCCAGGCTGCATACCGAGTGGATACGCGACGTCGTCTCCCAGGCTCTGGACGACGCCGGCACGACGGCGTCTGGGATCGACGGCGTAGCCGTCAGTTCGCGGCCCGGTCTCGCGGGTTCGTTGCTCGTGGGAGTCTCGTTCGCCAAGGCGCTGGCGTGGTCAGTCGGCAAGCCCTTCGTCGGCGTCAACCACGTGCTGGCCCACCTGTACGCGCCGCTCCTTTCGGAAGACGTGGCCTACCCGTTCCTGGGACTCATGGTCTCGGGCGGGCACACGATGATATGCAGGGCCGACGGTTTCGACGATATCACGGTACTGGGCACGACCATAGACGACGCCATAGGCGAGGCCTTCGACAAGGTCGCCAAGCACTACGGCCTCGGCTATCCGGGCGGCTCCGCGATAGACGCCCTGGCCCGCTCGGGCGACGCGGCGGCATGCAGGTTCCCCGTCTCGAACCTGTACAAGGGCGAGCACCGCTACGACGTCTCGTATTCGGGGATCAAGACCGCGGCCATACGCCAGCTGGACCAGTTCTGGAACCCCGCGTTCGAACGCACCGACGCTAACCTAGCCGCGGCCTTCGAGAAGGCCGCGGTAGACATGCTGTGCTCGCGGCTCCTGCGCGCGGCGGACGATACGGGCATCAAGACGGTCGTGGCCGGCGGGGGCGTCGCCGCTAACACCTACCTGCGCGCCAGGCTCTCCGCGCGGGCGGATCTCCGCGTCATATTCCCGCCGATGTCGCTATGCGGGGACAACGCGGCGATGGTCGCCGGCATAGGGTACAAGATGCTCGCGCGCGGCGACCGGGACGGTCTCGACCTGAACGCCTCGCCGCGGGTCGCGGCGTTCAAGCGACCGTCCGGCGCCTAGCGTACTACTTTCCTATACTCTTCCCGCCTTCGATCCGCCGGATACTCTCTACGCGCTGTACGAGGCCGTGCTTCTTGTACGCCATATCGGCCATTATCGCGCGCCTCGTCCCGCTCGGATCGTCGAGGACGATCAGGAACCTGATCGTACCCGGCACCGGCTCACCGAATTCGAATAATTCGTACGAATCCCGCCCGAGGGGCCCGAGGCCGAGATCGGACTGGAAGGCAGAGCTGGTAAGCTCGTCCAGCGCGACCTCGTCCCCAGACGCCAGGGCCCGGAAATACTTGACCACGAGCGAGGTCTTGGCCTCCTCGCTCCCGGAATAGACCGATAGCGCGACGATCACCGCGATTACGAGCGCGAGCACCCCCGCGCCGACGCCGATCAAGACACGCGTGGGATTACGCATCGACGCTTCCGCCCTACTTCTTGACGGCGCCGAGTTCGGCGCCGACCTTGGCGAACGCGGCGATAGCCGCGTCTATCTGCTTCTCGGTATGCGCGGCCGACACCTGCACGCGTATCCTCGCCTTGCCGCGAGGCACGACGGGGAAACTGAAGCCGATGACGTAGACGCCCTCGTCGAGGAGGCGGTCCGCCATCGCATGGGCCAATCGCTCGTCGTACAGCATCACGGGGCAGATGGGGTGGACGCCTGGCCTCACGTCGAGCCCGGCCTTCGCGAGCCCTTCGCGGAAGCGCTTCGTGTTGGACTCCAGCCGGTCGCGGAGCTCGGTCGACGCGGAAAGCATCTCTATGGCCTTGAGCGTGCCGCCGACAATGGCCGGCGCGACGGTGTTGGAGAACAGGTACGGCCTGGCCTTCTGCCTGAGGTATTCCACTATCTCGGCCCGGCCGGCGATGCAACCGCCCGATGCTCCGCCCAGGGCCTTGCCGAAGGTCGTCGTGATTATATCGACGCGACCCATAACGCCGCGGTACTCGTGCGTGCCGCGGCCCTTGGCGCCTACGAAGCCGGTGGCGTGGCTGTCGTCGACCATTACGAGGGCGTCGTAGCGCTCCGCGAGGTCGCATATCCTACCCAGGTCAGCTATGTCCCCGTCCATCGAGAAGACGCCGTCCGTCGCGATCAGCCTGAGGCGCCTGGACGCAGCGGCCTTGAGCTTGGCCTCGAGATCGTCGAAATTGTTATGCTCGTAGATAAGGCGCTCGGCCTTGCTGAGCCGGACGCCATCGATGATTGACGCGTGGTTGAGGCTATCGGCTATGATGGCGCAATCGGCGTCCAGCAGCGGCTCGAATACCGCGCCGTTGGCGTCGAAGCAAGACGAGAATAGTATGGCGTCCTCGGTGCCTAGGAAGCCGGCAATAGCCTTCTCGAGGCGCTTGTGGGGATCCTGGGTGCCGCATATGAAACGGACGCTCGAGAGGCCGTAGCCCCACTCGTCCATGGCGCGCTTGGCGGCCTCGCGTATCCCGGCGTCGTTGGCAAGCCCGAGGTAGTTATTGGCGCAGAAGTTGACGACTTCCTTTCCGCCCTTCACCGAGATGCAGGCGCCCTGCGGCGTCATGATGACGCGCTCGTCCTTATAGAGGCCTTCGTTACGTATCGCTTCGAGCTTGGTCCTTAACTCGTCCTTCATGGTTCCGTACATGGGATGCTCTCCTTTTTAAGACGATCGATATTGTACACCGGAGCCGCGGCCGTAACAACGCCCGCCTAGCTATCGCAGGCGGATACGCGGTCGCCGAGCAGCTTCTCTACGTCGGCCTCTATGCCGTCGAGCTCATCGAGAAGCGCCATTATGAGCGCTTCCCGCGAATTCGCCTGCATTTCCTCGAGCCGGGAGAAGGACGAACAGGCCTCTGCGGCGTCGGGCCCCGGTCGCAGCCCGACGCCGCAGTAGGGGCAGTAAGCGAAGTTACGCGACACGAGCCGACCGCAGGACCGGCAGAACGATACCGTCATCGGCGGCTCAGAGCAGGCTCGAGGCAAGCTCGGCCAGTTCGCTGCGCTCGCTCTTCTGCAGCGTCACGTGGCCGTAGACGGATTGCCCCTTGAAGGCGTCGACGAGATACGACAGCCCGTTGGAGTTGGCGTCCAGGTACATGTTGTCGATCTGGTACGGGTCGCCCGTAAGCACGACCTTGGAGCCCTGCCCCGCCCTGGACACGATCGTCTTTATCTCGTGCGGAGTCAGGTTCTGGGCCTCGTCTATGACGATGTACTCGTTGGGAAGGGATCGCCCCCGGATATAGGTGAGCGCCTCGATCTCGATCTGCTTATCCTTTATCATCTGATCGACGGACTTGATCTTCTCCCGCTTATGGACGCCGAGGATATACTCGAGGTTGTCGAAGATGGGCTGCATCCAGTTCGCCATCTTCGCCGACTTCTCTCCCGGGAGGTAGCCGATATCCTTGCCGACCGGCACGACGGGCCTCGTGACGAGCATCTTCGCGTAGGTCTTGTCGTCGAACACCTTCCTGAGCCCGGCGGCGATCGCCAGCAAGGTCTTGCCGGTCCCCGCCTTGCCCATGATGGTGACGAGGCTCAAGGAGTCGTCGAGAAGCAGTTCCAGGGCCACCCGCTGTCGGGCGTTGAGCGGAGATACCCCGGAGACCGAGCCCGGCTCGCTCCGGAGCGCCTCGATGACGCCTTCCTCCGGTATGCAACGCCCGATCAGTTCCCTCTCGCCGCCGCGCTCCTTAAGAACGATGAACTCGTTGGGCCTGAGTCGATCCTTCCACGGCAGGCTTCCCGTAGCCTCGAACGTGGCGAACAGGTCGGGGGCGACATCGATTTCCTGCACGCCCTGGTAGAGCGTGGCGATGTCGACTTTCTCTTTCTCGTAATCGACGGCCTTGACGCCGATCGCGGTCGCCTTTACGCGCGCGTTGATATCCTTGGAGACGAAGAAGACCTGCCGCCCGCTCTCTTTGATGGCGGCGGCGCAGAGGATGATGCGGTTGTCGTTCTTGGCGGTGTCGAAGCCTTTCGGGGCCGTCTCCGACTGGGCGAGCGAGACCCGTAGCGTCGATCCGTTCTCTAGCTTGACGCCTTCGTGGAGGTCGCCGCGCTTCGAGATGGAATCGAGGAACCGTATCGCGTCGCGCGCGCTCTTGCCGCGCTGATCGGAATAGGTCTTCAGGTTATCGAGCTCCTCGAGCACCTGAAGCGGTATTACTATCTCGTTGTCGCGGAACGACAGCACCGATTCGGGATTATGGATCAGGACGTTGGTGTCGACGACGAAAACCTTGCGCTCGTACGGATCGGCCATGGAAAGCCTCCTTGATACGACATACGTTCAGTATACCGAACCTGGGCGCGGAAGCAAGGTCGCGCACGCCCGGGTTCAGCGCCTGGACGGTCGCAGGTACCCGAAGATGCTACCGCAGAGCCCGCCGATGATATGACCGAATTCGGAGATATTGTTGTCGGCGAACGCGTTGAACACTTCCCTGCCCAGGTAGAGCAGCATGATAAGGATAAAGGTCAACGGGATCTCTCCCTTGTTGAAATTAGTGAACGACGATAACAGTATCATCATGAAGACGATGCCGCTCGCGCCCATCAGGCCGGTGGGGAACAGGAGTATGTTGAGGAGGCCGGTGACGAGCGCCGTGATGACGGTCATGATAGCGATGCCGCCAGAACCGTAGGTCGCCTCGAGGATCGGTCCGAGCAGCAGGATGAACGAGAAATTGGACAGGAAATGATTTATATCGGCATGGCCGAAGATATGCGCGAACAGGCGGACGTAATCACGGAAGGACTGGGGATCGAAGCCTCCGCGGCCCGGCACCGAGAACCAGGCTGCGTTCAGCCCGGGGAAAATCGTATTAAGTAGCAGCACGACGGCGCAAATGAACGTGAAAGTCAGCGTCGTCGGCGCGTTATATCGTATCGTCATCGTCGTCTCCTGGTTATATATCGAGCTCGAGCGTCACGGGGCAATGGTCGGACCCGGTTACCGTTTTCCTGATGGACGCGGACCTGACCGCCGGCGAGAGTCCCTCGTCGACGCAATGGTAGTCGAGGCGCCAGCCTATGTCCTTCTCGCGGGCCTTCATGCGATAGCTCCACCAGCTGTACTGCCCGGGCACGCCGGGGTGCAGACGCCTGAAGGTGTCGGAATATCCCGCGGAAAGAAATTTCGTCAGCCAGGCGCGTTCCTCGGGCAGGTATCCGGGATTGCCCTCGTTGGCCTTGGGGTACGTCAGGTCTATCGGTTCGTGCGCGATGTTATAATCGCCGGCGACTACGATATGCCTGCCTTCGGCGACGACAGAGTCGCATCGAGCCAGGACGGCGTCGCAGAACCTCAATTTATAGTCGATCCTGGCCCCCGCCTCCTGTGAATTGGGGAAATACGCGCTGGCGACGACGAAATCGCCGAAATCCGCCTCCAGGTAACGGCCTTCGTCGTCGAATTCGTCTATGCCGAGCGTCCTGACGCCTCGCGGAGTCTTCCGGGTATAGATCGCGACGCCCGAGTAGCCTCGACGCTTGGCGCTTGACCAGAACGCCGTAAAGGGGCGGCCATCGGCGTCGGCGGCCTCGAAGAACTCCTTGCCGAGCTGCGACGGATCGGCCTTAGTCTCCTGGACGCAGACGACGTCCGCCGACTCGGACGCCAGCCATTCGAAGAAACCCTTGGTCGCCGCCGAGCGGATTCCATTGACGTTCCATGATGCGAGTGTGGTCATGCGATGCTCCGTACCTGTAAACCTAGTATTAGCGCTCGTTCGTCGCCGCGCGATCAAGGCGACGTCAGTATATCGAGTTCGACCGAAAGGACGACGCGATAGACCTTGCCGCGCAAGGCCATGAATTTCCTTGTCATCGAATAGTCCCCTATCCTGAAGAGCAGGGTGTGCTCGCCGGGATCCACGGCCAGCCCCGATAGTTCGGCCTGTGGAACGGTCTGGCCATCGATGGAGACGAATGCTCCCGACGGGGCCTGGATGATGAGGAGAGGAGCGTTGGGAGTCATGGCGACGTTCAGGGGCACGATCTTCCCCGGTTCGACCGCGACGGTGATGACCTCCTCGCTATACCCCTCGGCGCTGACCCTGACGACGCGCGCGCCCTTCTTGGCGAGGATGAGCGAGTGCGGGTCCTCCACTCGTCTATCGTCGACGAAGACTGATGTCCCGGGATGTTCCGTACCATCGGAATACGAGACGCTCACCCTGATACCGCCCTCGTCGCGGAGCACCGGCCGTATCGTCAGCTTGAATTCCGCCGATTCCATAGCGGGCTGGAGGCCCTTGCCGATAGGCGAGAGCTTGAATACGAGCGGGAATCTATCCTCGCCGACGACCATCGGGATGAGGCTCGCGAACGGGCCGCTCTTGATGCCGTGCCTGTCGGCGGTGGGCAGGATAAGGTTCATCGATACGCGGGCCGGCAATGGCTGGGTGGCGACGAGGTCGCCGTAGTAATCGAGCCTGTCGGTAGCTGGCCGGGGAGTAATGCTGGAGTAGACGGACCACGCGACGGACGATTCCGATCCCTGGAAAGCCTTGGGTATGCGCAGCTCGAATTCGAGTCCCTGTATGAAGGTCGGATCGGCGGGGTACAGAATCGCGACGGCCTCGTTGTATCGCAAGGATACCGTTTCTCCATCGCTCTTCTCGGACGATATCGCAACCACCGCGGACATGGTCGTCCTTAGTCCTTGCGAAAAGACCGGCGTCCAGGAGGCGATCGAAAGTATGCAAACGAATCGCAGCAAACGCTTCATGGCTTCAACCCGGGTAGGTAACTCGAAGGATCCCTGGCCTTACCGCTGAGCCGTATCTCAAAATGCAGATGCGGGCCGGTAGACAAGCCGGAAGAACCGACGGCTCCTAGTATTGTACCCGATCGAACCGTTTGGTTCAACTCGATAGAAACGCTTGAAAGATGTCCGTATATCGTCCGTATTCCACCGCCGTGGTCTATGATCACGCGCATTCCGAGCGTAGGATCCTCGCCGACCGCCTCGATGATTCCCTCTCGGGCGGCCATCACGTCGGTACCGTACGGAGCCGCGAGGTCTATCCCCTCATGCATGCGGTCGTGCCCGTCTATCGGGCTTCGTCGGAATCCGTAGCCGCTCGTGAACACCCCTTCGGGCAACGGCATACGAAAGCCGACGTTCAGGAAGAACGATCGCTCGGTCTGGTATAATCTGGCTCCGGGGTAGAACGAGAATAG
Organism: Spirochaetae bacterium HGW-Spirochaetae-3; assembly: GCA_002839315.1. GTDB lineage: Bacteria > Spirochaetota > Spirochaetia > Treponematales > UBA12059 > SZUA-370. Next base: position 372,514 of record PGXV01000006.1, on the reverse strand, counting down.
CGTTTCCCTGCCAGCCACTATCAAGGAGATCCGCTTCGATTGCGCCGTCGGGTCATGAGACCGGGCCGAGAGGAGCATGTCGAGGTCGGTACGCGGCGCGTCGGGCACGAACAGCCCGGCCACCGATGGTACGAGGACGGTTTCTCCCGGAGCGAATTCCCGAGGCCTACCCAGGCCGTTAAGCGTCGCGAGCGTCTCGTACGGGATGGATAGCCGGGCGGCCACGGAGAAGAAATCCTCTCCGCCGACTGCGGTCCAACGGCAGATGAAAAGGTCGGGGTACTCCCCCGCGTTCTTCTCGGCTTGATATCCCTGCGACAGTGAATCCTGCACCTGCTTGAATACCAGGTCGCGCGGCGACAGCCGCCCGATCGGCGGATACTCGCTCGTCTTCGTCCCCGCTCCCTGCGCGGAGGCCAGGGTTGCCGCGGCCGCGCAGGCGAGAGCGAGGAACGGGAGCCTCATGGCGAGGCAGGCGCTTCCGCCGCTCGCGCGCGTCGTCGTCGTCTGCCCTTGCCTATCAGGGTCCATGAGAGACCAGCGCCCGCCGCTACCAGGCACAGCAGGGTATAGACGCCTGTATGGGCTGTAGCCAGGTACCATATCGGCCACACCACGCCGACGGCCGCTATCGCGACCGCTACGGCGCCGAGGAGCGACAGGAGGACGCCTCTCAGGGCCGCCCGGCCGCGATTCATTCTTTAAACTCGATGACCAGAGGAATCAAGCGTATATAGGAGAGGGCCAGGGCGCATTCAGCGAGGCCGAGGCGCCTCGACAGCTTATCGAGCAAGCCGCCGGGAACCCGCCCCCTCGCCGCCGAGTCGTATAGTTCGGCGACGATAGGCTTTGTCTTCCAACGGCTAGCCAGCATGGAGCATAGTGCCGAGGCCTCGTCACGTTCACTGTCGCTGAGCGTGGGTTGCTCCGCATCTATCTTATAGAACGCGGCGGGCCCGAGCGCGAGGGCCTGATCCCGCCACGACTCCACGAGGTCCACGACGCGGCTCTCCGAGAAATAAGCGCCGTCGATCGCCTTCCTAAGGCGGAGGAGAGCCTCGAGATGGGCCGGCGACGACAGGGCCCTTCGCTCGCTCACCAAGAATACGGCGGCAGCGGCAAGGGTGCCGAGCAAGAGCTCGTCGATCAACGGCACTGGGTCCCTGATCAATATCGAGAAGAATAAATAGACGGCGATGAAGGAAACCGTCGCGACAGCGAGACGTAGATAATACCCCTTAGCCAGGAAAAAACGTCTCGTACCCTTCTCCATCGCGGCATATAGATCCGCCCGGATGGATTCAGCGTCTCTCGGAGAGTCTCCGGAGCCGTACCTCCCTAGAATAGCTACCGTTTCGGACGCATCGAAGGCCTCGGCCGAATTGAAGGGATGTAAAACAACGGGATCGTCGCGACCAAGGATAAATACGTAGTTTGTTCGACTCATGTAAATGTAAGGTACGATCGTGCCGGTAGAGCTGTCAAGCGCCGCGGTGGGCCAGCACGGAATCGGCCAGGGCCTTCAGGGATCGATCCTCGGGGCTACAGTCCGCGATCCCCTCGCGGTTGATGGTATAGATTCCGTCTACCATCACGATGACGTCGCTTGATTCGCGTTCCTCGACCGGGAGGGCCTCATCGGGCTCGGTTTCCGCGACTATCGGTAATTCCTCGATCGCGGAGGTCGGCATATCGCGGCGATGATACGAAATAGCGCTGAGTATCTGCCGGTAGCCGGATCCTATCAAGGGTTCGACGTCGGTAGCCTCGGAGTCTTCTATCTCGACCGGCTGAAGTTCTTCTATGCGCTCTCGCTGCTCGTCTGACAGCATGGATATCTCGTCTCCGAGATCTTCAACGGAATAGTCGGGCGCGGGGATCGGCTCGCCTATCATCTTAGAGAAACTGGAGTCGTCCAGCTCGAGGAATCCGTCGTCGTCGCTATAGCCGTCGAGTCCGCTCAGGTCGAGAGCGTTCAGGAATAAGTCGAATTCGACCTCTTCGAGGAGCTCGTACATGGCCGTCTCGGACGCTTCTACGGATTCTTTCTCTTCCAGCGACTGGATAACCTCGACTGTATCAGTCGGCAGATCCGGGTCATCGTCCAATTCGAGGACCGTCTCCGCGAGTTCTTCCAGCGGAGAGGTGAAAACGAGCTTCGTCATCGCCTCGTCGTCGCTCGAATTCGCTTCTTCAAGCATGGGCCGTTCCGCCCAGACGCCATCCTCGGTTACGGCCCTGCTGTCCTTTGAACCGGAATCCAGGTATCCTATGATATCGGCCAGGTCGGTTTCCTCGACGAGCTCGAGGCCGAGACTCTCGGGGATGATCGGCAGATCGTCCTCGTCGTCCATAGCCAAGGCCAGAGCCTCCGCCGACAGACTTCCCCATTCCAGTGTCTCGGCGATAGCAGTTTCAGGCAATTCCTCGAGTTCTTCCAGTTCTTCAATATCCTCGGCTGCCTCTTCCGCTTCCTCTAGCTCGGCGAGCTCTTCCACGTCCTCGGCTGGCTCTGCCTCTACCTCTACCTCTACCTCTACCGGTTCCTCGGCTTCTTCGACTGCCTCTTCCGCTTCCTCTAGCTCGTCGAGCTCTTCCACGTCCTCGGCTAGCTCTGCCTCTGCCGGCTCAACGGTTTCCTCGGCTAGCTCTGCCTCTGCCGGTTCCTCGGCTTCTTCGACTGCCTCTTCCGCTTCCTCTAGCTCGGCGAGCTCTTCCACGTCCTCGGCTAGCTCTGCCTCTGCCTCTACTGGTTCCTCGATTTCCTCGGCTGCCTCTTCCGCTTCCTCTAGCTCGGCGAGCTCTTCCACGTCCTCGGCTAGCTCTGCCTCCGCCTCCGCCGGTTCCTCGGCTTCCTCGGCTGCTTCGATCTCTTCTAATTCTTCAAGCTCTTCGGCTTCATCGAGCTCAGCTAACTCTTCAACATCCTCGATGGTCTCGGGTTCTACGCGCGCGCTGGTGACCACCGAAGGCGCGGGAGCCACGAGTCGAGGTGTATCCGATTGGGAGGCCCCTATCACGAAGGATCCCTTGCTCAAGGCTTCCTTGAGCAGGGCCTCGAACCTCGCCATGTCGACGCCGCCGGGCCGCTCACCCCGCGACGTCATGACGGCGATTATCTCGTCCCATGATTTATCTATAAGCGCATCGATGTCTGAGGCGCGCTTCTTGGCCAACCTGCCGGCGCTCTTGCGTATACGCTCCCGCGTCTCTCCCCGGCGCGCTTCCAGCTCGCCTTTCCACCGCTCTACGTCCATGTCGCCCTTGCGCTCCAGATATTCCTCTAGAAGCTCTATCTGGAAGCGCTTGATCCGCGTGGCGAGCACGGCGAAGCGATCCTGCCTCAGGTTCAGGACGAGGAACAGAGAAAGGTACACGGTAATGAAGAAGGCGGTCAGGAGGAGCCAACGGAACGAGTCGGGCATCTCGAACCACGAAGATGGGACGAGCCGACCGACGAGTCCAGCCTCGCCGCGAACGGTAAACAGCATGAACGAGCCAGATGCTTCGGACGAGCCGACGACGACGGGCTCGGCGTTGGGCCCGGAAGCCCATATCGACGCTATGCGCGACAGGAGTTCCTCGCCGCCCCAGGCCGGCGCGCCGGCCAGGACGCCCTGCGTTCCGACCGCGACGATATCGTCGCCGAGCGCGATGCGGCCATCCTGGATCAATCGCTGCAGGAATCCGGTAAACGTTACGTAGAAGACGGCGCTGCCGCGATAGACCCCGAATCCGTCCATGAAGGGGAACCGATAGGCGAAGGCGCGCCTGGAAGGCAGCGCCGAGACCGTCACCTTCGATCCTTCGGCGCCTTCTATGTCGACGTACGGCTCATCTCCGGGCTCGCCATAGTTACGGTAGACGATCCTGAGCGATTCCGAACGGATTACGTCGCCGGGGAAGGTGCTGAAGTGGATGCGCTTGCCATCCAGGTCGACGAACCGGACGCCGAGCAACCCCGGCGTCTCCTCGGCGAGGAGGCCGAAAGTCCTGGTCCTGTCGAACGCGTCCTGAGCGCTCTGGTTCGGCAGGAAGCTCCTCCGCACGTAGTCGTTCCCGAGGATGCCGGAGAATCGATCCGCGTTGAGCGCGTGGTAGGCGTCCGCCGACGCTGACAGGGCCTCGACCGAGGACTCTACCGATCGCTTGACGCGCTCATCGAAGAACCTGGTCTCTATGACGGAGAATAAACCGGAATAGGCCAGCGCGGCAAAGCCGGCGGCCAGGAGCGTCGAGGCGAGTAGACTAACGGTGGCTTTCTGTCCTACGGTCATCGCCATCCTAACTTCATACCTATTCAGTTCATTATCGGCCCCGACGGCCTCTAAATTGAGCGCAAACGAGCTTGGGCTTACATCCGTATAATAATATACTTCATCGACGCAACGCGACTAGGTCGAGCGTTCCAGAGTATATTGAGCCTGTCACTGGAAGACAGGAAACACAGGAGCGGCGGGTAAAGTCGGCTCCGGTCGTTGCGCGTCCGGGATATTACTCCTTATAATCGCCGCGCGGGCGCCCGGGCGTTCTCCGCGCGGAGGTTCTCGATGAAGCGCATGCTAATGGCGGCCGGAATGGCCGCCATCGCCGTCTGTTCAGCGACGGCCGATCTCTTCTCCCCCGACAGGCCGCTCAACATCCTCGAGACCGAGTACTTCTCGATCATATTCGCCGCGGAGTCCGGGCCGGCGGCGGAGTACCTCGCTTCGTTCGCCGACGATGCCTACCGCGAGATCGCATCATTGCTGAGGACCGTCCCGGGCCGACGCCTACCCGTAGTGCTGACGCCCGATTCGGAACTGGCCAACGGATACTACACGTGGACGCCATATCCCCGTATCGTCCTGTACCAGGCGCCGACGGACGCCGACTCGTCGCTGGGATCGTTCCGGGACGATCTTCGCTCCCTGTTCTACCACGAACTGACGCACGCGGTCTCGCTTTCGATCCGATCGGAACTAGAGGACGCCGTCGTCGGGATCTTCGGCTCGCCGCTCGGCGTCTCGCCGTACCTAGCGCCGCTATCCTTCGTCGAGGGCGTGACCGTGTCCTTCGAGAGTCTCGACGGCCATGGAAGGGCCGTCGATCCGTTGGCCGGCGCCGTACTGCGCCAGGATATCGTAGAAGGCAGATGGAAGACCTTCGCCCAGGCCTCCGGCGCATACGATCTCTACCCGGACCGAAGCCTCTACTATCTCTACGGCGGCTATTTCTCGCGTTACCTGCAGGAACGCTACGGCATGGCGGCCTATGCCGAATTATGGCGCCGCTTCGGCGCCGGCTCGGCGTTCCGCGGCCTGGACGACGGGCTCCTGGGTCGAGGGCGATTCTACCGGATCTACGAGACGGGACTATCGGAGGCATGGGACGATTTCAAGGAATCAATGACGCTGCGAGCGCCCGTATACACGGCGACAGAGCCCCTTCGCGAGTTATCCCGCGTCACGGCGCTCTCCGCGCGCGGCTCGAGTCTGTATTACGCCGACCGCGCCGACGGGAAGGTATACGCCTACGACCCGGCATCGGGGCAGGAGCGGGCGCTGTTCCGCGCGGGCCTTGAGGTTTCGCGCATCGACGCTTCATACGACGGCTCGAGGCTGCTCCTCTCGACGATCCGCCATGAATCCGGATTCCCGAGGCTCGTCCTCAAGGAATGGGACGCGGCGTCCGAACGGCTTTACGACCTGGCGGCGAGCGAGGTCCGAGACGCGTGCTACCTGCCCGGACCGAAGGCGATCGTCGGCATAGCCGTGGACGGGTATCAGACGGACCTGGTCATGCTGCAGGGAGACGAGACCTATACCCTGCTTTCCGGAACCGAAAGCCTGGCCTACTCTTCTCCCGTCGCGGCGACGGACGGCAGGACCCTGTACGCGATCGCGAAGGAATCCGGGAAGGCGTCGATAATCCGCGTCGTATCGGAAGGCCAGGACGGGCAGGTCGCTTCGGTCGACAGGCTGAGGCTACCTGACGGGGTGACATGGGTACGGTACCTGTCGCTCGACGGAAGCGGAGTCCTCAGGTTCTCGTGGGACGACGACTCGTTCTACAGAGTCGCCGAGCTCGACGGCGACTCGCTACGGTATCAGACCGTGCCCGTTACGGGCGGCGTCCACGAGCCGGTCGAGGCCGCCGGTCGCGTTTATTACCTGGGACGCTTCTCCGGCGGCATAGCGCCGTGCGCGTTCCCCGAGGATCGGTCCCGGCTGGGCTTCGTAGAGGCGGCGGTCGTGTGGGAGGCCGCGCCGGAACTGCTTTCGGCGGTTTCGGTCTACGACGCCCGGCCGAGGCTAATCGCGGGGCCGTATCGCGCGTACCGCTGGCTGGCGCCTCGGTTCTGGCTACCCATCGGATCCGTCAGCGCCGACGGATTGGAGACGCTGGGTTTCGTATCGTTCATAGAGGACCCCGCAGAGCGCTTCAGTCTCATGGTCGGCGCCGACTGGAATTTCCGTGCGGAAGCCGCCGACGTCGAGCTAGAGGCGTCGTGGTCCCGTTTCTCGACGCCCGTCAACATGGGATTCGAGGATACCTTCAAGCGGTCGGGTTCGGACTATACGACGAGGATTTCAGCGGCGACCCTGGGAATTTCCGGCGCTGCGTATCCGTTCTCCGGCGGATCGTTATCGTGGAGCGCCCAGACGGCCCTCCGGGGCTCGGCCTTAACCGTCGCGGGGGCATCGCCCTATGCCCCTTGGCAGTCGGCTCAGGCGGCAGTCGAGGTTTCAGCCCGACGGACCGATAGGCGGTCGCCCCTGGATGACGTCGAAGCCGCCACGGGATACGGCGCCGCAGCCAAGGCGCGGATCGATACGCCGGTCTACCCGGCCCTGTCGTCCCCGACGTTCGGCGTCGAGCTAGAGCTGGACGGATACCTAAGCCCCTGGGCCATCGCCGCCTCGGCGTACGCGGCGGTCGCGGCGACCGACGGGATAGCCTACGGCCCCGAAGGCCGACGATACGCCTCCGGGGCAACCATCGCCGCCTCATACCCCGTCTGGGCCGAATTCGACGGAGGCGCCGCGGGAGCCTGGTTCGCCGAGGGAGAGGCGAGCCTACGGCTACTCGGTACGCGCATCCAGCGCGGCGCCGGAATATTCTACGCCAACGGACTGTCCATACGGGCCGGCGGCCGCGGGTACCTCGCATCCGGACCGGACATCGACAACGGAGCCTCGGATACGGGGTGGTCGGTATTCGGACGCGCCAGCCTTACCTGGACTCCGGCCCGGGGAGCGCTCGCATCGTTCCACCCGGTATCATACCTGGAATTCTGGTATCGGCCGGACCTGCCGGATGCGGAGGCCCCCAACCACGGCGTAGCGTTCATGCTCGCCGTATCGTACTGAGGCTGGCGACGGCGATGCGGGCGGGCGAACGGTTCACCGAAGAGGCGACGGCGCAACTCAGGGACGCGATAGCGGACGCGGGCTACAACGAGGTATTCGCCGCAGGCAGGCTCGACGAGAGGGGCCTCGTCTTCGAGATCGTCGTCGGCGCCCGCGGCGGCGTCTCGAGCGTACCCGCTATCGCGGGGTTCCTGGACCGCGGCGACGTATTGATACACAATCACCCCTCGGGCATCCTCGAGCCTAGCGACGCGGACCTCGCCGTGGCGTCCCGCGTCGGCGAGAACGGCGTCGGTTCGTATATCGTCGACGGCGACGTCCGGAACGTCTACGTCATCGCCGAGCCGGTCAGGGCGAGGGCTCTCGTCGCCATAGACCCCGACGAGCTGGCCGGCGTGCTGGAAAAAGGCGGGAAGCTTGCCGCGCGCCTGCCGGACTACGAGCCGAGGCGGAGCCAGATAGACCTCGTGCGCTCCATCGCCGAGGCGATGAACGGCGGTTACGTGCTGGCGGCCGAGGCCGGGACCGGCGTCGGGAAGTCGTTCGCGTACCTGATACCGTCCTTCGCGTGGGCCGCCCGCAACAAGGAGCGCGTCGTCGTATCCACCGCCACCATAAACCTGCAGCGCCAGCTGATGGACAAGGACATTCCGCTCGTCGCGTCGATCTTCAAGAAGAGTCTCAAGGCCGTACTCGTCAAGGGACGAGGCAACTACCTGTGCCGGACACGGCTTCAGGAAGCGATAGAGGAGGAAGGCCTGTTCGCGGACGACGAGCATCCTCTCCGCCGTATAGCCGCGTGGGCGGAGACCAGCGCGACGGGCGACCGCTCGGACCTGTCTTTCTGGCCCGAGGAATCGCTGTGGTCGCGCGTCCGCTCGGAGGCCGACGATTGCCTGAACATGCGTTGCCCGTTCCGAGAGTCGTGCTTCGTGCTCAAGGTCAAGCGCGACGCGGCCGACGCCGACCTGATCGTGGCGAACCACCATATACTATTCAGCGACTTGGCCGCGCGATCGGGCGGCGCCGGCTACGAATCGACGGCGGTGCTTCCTCCGTACGGTACCATCATATTCGACGAGGCCCATGCGATAGAGTCGAGCGCGACGAGTTTCTTCTCCGACGAGCTGACCAAATTCTCCGTACTCAAGCAGAGTTCCAGGCTGTACAGGGAACGGAGAGGCAGAAAGTTCGGCGTTATCGTCAAGTTGCAGAACCTCAAGGGACTGCCGCCCGGCGTGCTCAAGCGGTTTCCCGACGCCGCGGACGCGCTGTTCGCCGCCATGGATACGGCCGACGCAGCGGCCTTGGCGCTCATCGGCCCGGCCATGAATTTCAGGCTCGCGGCAAGGAGCCCGGCCATAGAGGCGTCCGTCCTCAAGCCGCTCGTGGGAGTGGAACGGGCGATACTGTCTATCGCCGAACTTATCAAGGACGCGCTCGACGACGTGCCCGAAGAGGTCGAAGGCGACCAGTCGGTCCGCGAGGCCGAGCTGGCCCTGGCCCGGCTGTCGTCGCTCGCGGCCGTCTGCGCCCGTTTCCAGGGCTTTGACGAGGACCCCGCTAACGTATACTGGCTCGACCGCGGCAAGACGAGTCAGGGAGAGGCGTTCGCCCGCTTCTGCGTCACGCCTCTCGACATCTCCGATACGATGAACGAAGCGGTGTTCGACCAGTTCCGCGCGGTCGTCTGTCTGTCGGCGACGCTCTCGGTCGGCGATTCGTTCGAATTCTGGAAACGGCGCGTCGGATTGTCCAATACCGGCGCGCGAGCCGAGTGCATGGCGTTCCCGTCCCCCTTCCCCTTCGATCGCAACGCCCTTCTCGGCGCGCCCGACGACGCGCCGGACCCCACCTCGCCCGAGTGGCAGGCATGGATAAACGAGGCGATCTATACGCTCGTGGAAGCGTCAGGAGGCAAGGCGCTCGTGCTGTTCACGTCGTATACGGCGCTACGGTCGGCATGGGACGCGGTCAAGCCGCGCCTGGACGCTCTGGGCATAACGGCCTTCCGTCAGGGCGACGACGAGCGTTCGAGGCTCATGGACGCATTCGTAGCGGACGTATCGAGCGTGCTGTTCGCTACGGACTCGTTCTGGGAAGGCGTCGACGCGCCCGGCGAGACGCTGCAGCTCGTTATCATCACCAAGCTACCGTTCCGCGTTCCGACCGATCCCGTGCAGAAGGCCCGAGCCGAGGCGGTGGAACGTCGCGGAGGCAACTCGTTCATGGACCTGTCTCTTCCGGAGGCGGTCATACGCTTCAAGCAGGGCTTCGGGCGGCTCATACGCCATTCCGAGGATCGTGGCGCCGTCGTCGTGCTCGACTCTCGCCTGCTTGCCAAGCGCTACGGCCGGGTATTCGTATCGTCGTTGCCGAAAACCAATACGTGCTTCAAGCCGCTCGCGGAACTGGCCGCCGGGTTGCGGGAATTCGTCGCTAGACCCTGATCGGCGCAACGGATACAATACGCCAATGGCGATCTATCAACTTGAGAACTCCATACAAAAATACGCTTGGGGCTCACCTACAGCGTTGCCGCTGCTGCTCGGCATGGAGAACCCGACGGGAGAGCCATGGGCCGAGCTATGGATGGGCGCCCATCCCAAGGCGCCCTCGCTCGCCGTCGATCCGGCTACGGGAAGCCGAGAGCCTCTGGACCGCCTCATCGCCCTCGATCCGGCCGGGATGCTCGGCGCTCCGACGGCTTCGAGGTTCGGCGGATCCCTGCCCTTCCTGCTCAAGATCCTGTCGGCTTCCAAGCCGTTATCGATACAGGCGCACCCTTCTAAGCTCAAGGCCGAGCACGGCTTCAAGCGCGAGGAGTTCAAGGGCATTCCGATAGACGCGCCCGAGCGCAATTACAAGGATCCGAACCACAAGCCCGAGACAGTCGTCGCGCTGACCGAATTCGAAGGACTCTGCGGGTTCAGGCCTATCGACGAGATCGTAGATAACGTCAAGACGCTCGCTTCCGACCAGCTCGAGCGCTTGGCGGACCGCATGGAGAGCAATCCGGGGAAGCTGGAGCTGTCGGTATTCTTCTACTCCTTGATCTCGATGGAGAGCCATTCGAAGACGGAACTCCTCCGTATCGCCCGCGACAGAAGCGAAGCCATAGTCGCCGCCGAGCCTCCGAGCAGCCCGGTATGGCGGACCTTCTCGTGGGTACTCAAGCTGATGGACTCCCACCCCGGCGACGTCGGAGCCCTGGCGCCCCTGGTCCTCAACCTATTCAGGCTCGAGCCGGGACAGGCGCTCAACCTCCAGACCGGAGAGGCGCACGCCTATATGTGCGGCACAGCGGTCGAGATAATGGCCAATTCCGACAACGTATTGCGCGGGGGCCTAACCAGTAAGTACATGGACGTTCCGGAATTCATCTCCGCGCTGAATTTCGATACCGTATCGGTTCAGGCGATGGAAGCAGGCGCCCCTACCGACGGATTCCGCCCCTATCGTTGCGACATTCCCGATTATGCCATCTCGAAGGCCGCGATCGATGGCGAGCTAAAGACGTCGCGGCGCGCTCCAGGCCCCGAGATACTGCTTTGCACCGAGGGCGCTCTCCGTATCGTAGGCGCAGACGGTTCGAGCGCATCGCTGTCCAGGGGCTCGTCGGTTTTCGTGACGGCCGACGAGGGCGAGTACTCGCTGTCCGGAGACGGTACGGTATTCAGGGCGGGCGTCCCGGCATGACGCTCTGGGCCGACGCCGACTCGCTGCCGCGCGAGGTGAAGGAACTAATCGGACGCCGCGCCGGCTCGTCAAACGGCGGCTTTCCCATCAGGGCCGTATTCGTCGCCAACCGGCCGGTTCCGCTACCGCCGGGTAAGAACCTGCAGGCCGTCATCGTCGGGCCGGCCGGCGCGAGCGCGAGGACGGCGCCGGACGGCGCGAAGCAAGCCGCGTGGGATAACGCCGACGACTACATCATCGCGTCGGCTGTCCCGGGAGACGTTCTCATTACCAGGGATATTCCGCTAGCGGCACGGGCCATCGACCATGGCCTCGTCGCCCTTAACGATAGGGGCGCGCTATGGACGGCCGACACGGTACGGGAGCGATTGTCACTGCGCGACCATATGGCGGCTCTACGAGAATTGGGGACCGCCCCGCCGCTGGCCAAGGGCCGGGGGTTCGGGCCCAAGGACGTAAAGGCCTTCGCCGACGCGTTGGACAAGGCGATACGCGCGGCGCTCACGGCTCAGCGGACGTAGCGCTTCAGGAGGAAATCGTATCGCCACGCGAGGAGGGCGCTCTTGGCGAGCGTCGACGGCGTATAGCGTATGGGCGACGATAGCACGGCCATCAGGCGCGCCGTCTGGGACGAGCCGAGCCTGGCTACCGACGTCTGGAAATACTTCTTCGACGCGGCCTCTATGCCGAAGACGCCCTTTCCCCATTCCGCCCACGAGAAGTACAGTTCCAGGATTCGCTCCTTCGGCAGCATCGCCTCCAGCTCTAGCGCGACGATGACCTCCAGGTATTTCCTGACGTAGCTCTTGAACGGCACGAGGAACAGCGTCCTCGCGGTCTGCATCGTCAGCGTCGAACCGCCGTACATGGGGCGCCCGATCTTCTGGTTCACCTCGTAGGCGCGGGCGAAGGCTTCGAAATCGACTCCGTGATGGTCGTAGAATTTATAATCCTCGATGGACACGAGCATACGCTGCGCCAGCTTCGGTATTCGTTCGAGCCTCGTCGGAACGGGCTGGACGATAGTCCAGCCATCGACGTACTTGCGGTATACGGACAGCGTCGTGGCCGCGGGATCGACGAACGCGAAACAGGCTACCAGGATGGTCGTTACGCCGATATACCAGAGATGGAACAGGACGAAGGCGCGCAGGAGCGCCTTGGGGGAAGCGCGTAGCATGAAGCGCATCGCTTCCGCGAAAGTTCTTCGCGGTGGCCTGTCGACGAGGGGCAGGCTCCTCGTCGGCGGTATCGGGACCTCTGGAGAGCGGGGCCTTCGGGCTCGCTTGGCGATTGGAGGCTCGACCAGAAGCGACGCGTCGCGCCTCATCGCCATGACGGCGCGCGCGATCGCCCTGTCGTACAATACGGTTATCATCGAAGGCATCCTACACTATTTCAGTATCAAGAGCCTAGATCTTAGCCGCGGACAGCGACATACCGAACCATTTCGAAGCAAAGACATGAATAGATTGCAGTCCCGCCCGAGCGCAACTTCTTGACAGGCCGTTCTGCCTCTCCTACGCTGTACCGGCCCAAGGAGGCTCATACCATGAGAAGACTACTGGCGATAGCGGTGGCGATGGCTATCGCGGCCACGATGCCGTCGTATTCCGACGAGACGCCCATTCCGGGGCTTCATCGGTACCGACTGGACAACGGCCTGGAATTGTTCGTGCTCGAGAACCATACCGTACCGCTCGCGAAGGTACAGATTACCTTCCGTTGCGGATCGATCGCCCAGACGCCTGAAACGGCGGGCCTCTTCCATCTGTACGAGCACATGCTTTTCAAGGGCAATTCACGTTATAGGACGGAAACCGAATTCTCGGCGGCGATGACCGATCTGGGCGTCGCCGAATGGAACGGCGGCACCTCCACCGAATACGTCAGCTACTACTTCACGGTCCCGTCCGACAAGACCGAGGCGGGGCTGGAGTTCTGGTCGTACGCGATGAGGGAACCGCTATTCGACGACGAGGAGCTGACGATAGAACAAGGCGTCGTGTCCAACGAGATCAACGGCTATCTATCCGATCCGGACCACGTCTACTCGGCCGCGATGGACAAGGCGCTCTTCTCCGCGTATCCATGGCGCCGCGATATAGGCGGCAACGAAGCGGTCGTCCGCTCCGCGACCGTCGGGTCGCTCCGGTCGATACAGTCAACGTACTACGTGCCGAACAACGCGGCGTTGTTCGTCGGCGGCGACGTCGATCCGGACAAGGTCTATGCGATGGCCAAGAAATGGTACGGCGAATGGAAGGAAGGCCCCGACCCGTGGGAGTCGCCGGCGCCGGCCCACCCGATGCCGGGCGTCGACGCGCCCGCCTACCTCGCCTACCCCGACGATTCGCTACCGGAGGGCATCGCCTATATAGAGACCCGGTACCGGGGCCCCGACGTACTCTCGGAACCGGAGCCGACCTACGCGGCCGACGTGTGGGGTTATCTCATCGGGGCCCCCGACGGCCGCTTCAAGACGAACCTCTTTAACGAGGTACCGGCCCTATACGACAAGGATTATATCGGGGGTTATTACTTTACCCAGCGGGATGGCGGGCAGGTATCGTTCTATACCTACTGCTTCGTCGACCCGGCCCTTCCCCTCGCCGACAGGGCCGGGAAGGCCTTCAAGGACGCGGTCGCCCTGGGGGAGATACGGGCCATGACGGCCGACCCCGCGTACTTCTCGGACGCGGAATTCGACGTCGTCAAGCGTAAGATCGAGGACGAGCAGATACTCGATCTCGAGACTCCCGATCGATTCATCTCGACCCTGTCGTTCTGGTGGTCGGTAGCCTCTACCGATTATTTCTTCGATTACGTACCGAACATGAAGAAGGTACAGCGGCGGGACATCGGCGCGTTCCTGGACAAATTCGTGGTTTCGAACGTCCCGGTGGTCGCTATACGGCTCAATCCCGCCGATTATACCGCAGAAGCAGACTCGCTGGCCGCCGCTGGATTCAGGATCGTGAGCCCGGACAACGCGTTCTGGTGGAAGGACGGAAAATAATGAGCCTCAGGAAATACAGCGATAGAAGCCCCGCGTCCCGCGTCATCGTCGCGACGGTCCTCGCGGCCGCCATAGCCGCGTCGTGCGCGAGCGCCCCGGAACCGGAGTCCCCAGAAACCGAAGCGGCATGGAGCCTGCCTCGCGAGCCGGTATCTACATGGAAGGCGCCGTCGACGCCGAGCGCCTTCATGAATGCCAACCTGCCGACCATAGAGACGCGTACGCTATCGAACGGGATGACGCTTATAGTAAAGAAGAATCCCGCGAACCGCGTATTCACGATGAAGATCGCCCTTCGCGGGGGCTCGGCGATGACGACGCCCCAGAAGGCCGGCATCGAGGCGATGACGCTCGCCATGCTGGCCCGCGGCTCGGTACGCCATCCGTACGCCGAGATCCAGCGCCTGCAGTACGAACGGTCGAGCTCGATAGGGTACAGCGCCGCGAACTACGATTGGGCAAGCTTCGACCTCAACACCATCGACAAGTACTGGGACGAGATGTTCGCCGTCTTCATCGACTGCGTCCTCGATCCCGCGTTCGATCCCGCCCAGTTCACCGAGGTGCAGAACGACTTCAAGGTAAGCCTCCAGAAGGCCATGGCCGACCCGTACAGCTTCGCCGTCTCCAGGCTCCACGAAAACATGTTCGCGGGGCATCCTTACGCGGCCGACTTTGCCGGTACCGCGGCGTCCGTCTCGGCGATCACGCTCGACGACGTCAAGGCGTACTACGGCGACACGTTCGCCCCGGAGCGCATGGTCGTCGTCGCGGTCGGGAACCTCGACGCAGACTCGCTGGCCGCCTCGCTCGATGCGACTATCGGCGCGATGGCCCGGAAAGGCATAGCGGTTCCCGAGGCCGGCGCCTTCGAGCCCAGGAGGACGCTGTATCTCGAGGAATTCAGCAAGGCCCAGGGCGTCGCCTACGTGCGCGGCGATTACCCGATAGCCGATCCGCGCAGCCCGGACTTCGTCACGTTGCAGCTCGCCTATAAGATGCTCGACGAGCTCCTCTTCAGCATCGTCCGGACCGATCACGGAGCCTGCTACTCGGTATGGTCGCGCGCGTTCGGCTTCTACGGCGCGTACGGCTCGCTGGTCGTCTACAAGACCGACAGGCCGAGCGACGCCAAGGCCTGGGTCGACGAGGCGATAGCGCTGCTGGCGTCGGGCAAGACGCTCAACATCAAGGGCGGCGAAGACAAGTACGCGCCGATCGCGTCTACGATAGAGGCGTACAAGGCCAAATACGTCAACTCGTTCTTCGGCGATCAGGCGACGAACGCCGATACGGCGGCCCAGCTCGCGTCAGGCTACATCTACTCGGGCGACCATCTGGAGTACCTGCGCTTCATCGACAAGATCAACGCGATACGCCCCGAAGACGTCGTCGCGGTCGTAAAGGCCTACGTAGTCGACGCCCCGATAAGCTGGATAGTCGTAGCCGACCAGGCCGCTCTGTCTAGCGTCGACGAGACGAAATTCGCGACCTTCACCGGCACGATAGAGTAAATAAGAACTCGAACGAAGAGAAGAAGAGAAGGAGGGCCGATAAGCATCCTTCTCATTCTCGCCTCGTATGCTCTAATCCTCTGCGTTCAGGTTCGTATATGAGGCTCAGACAAGGTCAGCGAAGGTCGCCTTGGCGGCGCGCGCCAGGTCGGAGGGCGGCATAACCATCTGAAGGCCGCGCGCGCCGGCGCTCACGGAGATGGTCTCCCACAGGCACGCGGTCTCGTCTATGAATACGGGGAGGGGCTTCCTGGTACCGACGGGAGAGCAGCCTCCCCGCCGGTAGCCGGTAAGCGGCTCCAGTTCCTTCAGGGGCAACGGCTCTACGGACTTGTCGCCGGCCGCCTTCGCGGCCTTCTTTAGGTCCACCTCGGCGGATCCCGGCACGACGCACAAGAAGGGGCCCGTAGTGGCGCCCCGGACGGCGATCGTCTTGAACACCCTATCGGGGTCAAGCCCGAGCTTGGAGGCGGCCGCCTGCGCCGACAGGTCCTCTTCCGACCAATCGTACTCCAGCGTCTCGACCGCTATCCCGAGCGAGCGGACTATCCTGAGCGCGTTTGTCGTCACAGGGGGAGGTATCCTAGCGCTTGCGCCGGAAGATCCGGTAATTGATATCGGGGAAGATGTTGTTCCGCTTCTCGAGCTTCGTCAGCCATTCGGTACCGACGGTATTGGCGCAGAGCATCTCGTAGATACGGTTGAAGTTGGTCGCCGCGTCCTCGATCTGCTTGCGGGCGAAGGAACCCGACTTGCCGGCGCGCAGGAGGAACGGCCAATCCGACGCCTGGGCCAGCATGACCTCGCGGGCGGCCTGATTGAGCACGCGCTCCCGGAGCCCGCTCTCGTTGGGGAAACGCTCCGCCAGCTCGACCATGCGCTCTATCATCTTGAACACGTGGCGGTATATCCAGTCGTTAGACTTCTCTAGCCAGACGCTGCCGTAGCCGCCGTCTCCCCACGAGGCGTACTCGGGAACGGACTCGAAATTGTCCGGATACGCGCGCCGGTACTCCGAAAGCGTTATGAAGCGAAGCTCGTCGTTCCCCTGGGCCTTCCGGAACAGCGTCTCTATCCACTGGGGTCCCTCGAACCAGCCGTGCCCGAACAGCTCGGCGTCGTATGGCGCGACCATCAACGGGGGGCGGCCGGCCATATGGGGGGCGGCGGCGAGGGCCTGCGCCTTGCGATCCTTGAGGAAAAGCTCGGCGTGCTCCGCTACCCTCGCCGACGCGACCTCGGGCGAGTACGGAACCTTCTGGTCGCTGTCACCGGTTATCGCCCAGTACTTGAAGCCGGTAAAGGTCCTGATCTGGTTCTGCTCGATATAGGGCCCGATATAGTCGAGCGGCAGGTCGAATCCGATATCGCGGTAGAAATCCCTGTAAACGGGATCCGCCGGATAGCCTTCGGTCTCGGACCAGACGTCATCGGTCGCCGCGACGTCGCGGATGAAGGTCGTAAATCCATTGGGGCAGGATACAGGCGCGTAGGAGCCGAATCGCGGAGTCGGATCGCCGAGCAGGGCGCCCCTCGTCGAGACGACGCTATACTGCAGGCCATAGGCGCTGAGCGTCTCCTCGACGCCGGGATACCAGCCGAGCTGGGGCATCCAGAACCCGGAAGGAGAGCGCCCGAACGTCGCGCGGAACGATACGACGGCCGCCTCGATCTGCGCAGTCGTCGCCTCAGGATAATTGCGGTAGATCGGCATGAAAGCGTTCGTCGCGCCGCTCGTCAGAAGATCTATACGGCCCTTCTTGAAGTAGAAGTCCAGCGCGCCGAGTATATTGCCGCCGTATAGGACGGTAAAGTCGTCGTAGTCCTTCTGGTAGAGGTCCAGGTACATGGAGGCCAGGCCGGCGAAGGCCGGATCGTTCTTGGTCCTGGCGACTTCCCTATTCGCAAGCTCTACTTGCGTCAAGAGCCACGCGGCGTAACGTGAGCCGAGCAGCGTATCGCCGAGCATAGCCTCGAGGGTCGGCGAGAGGGCGAGACTTATCTTCCACGGCACCCGGTCCGATTCCAGCTTCGCGAACACCCTGAGGAGCGGTAGATAAGTCTCAGACAACGATTCGAAAAGCCATCGCTCTTCGAGGAATCGAGGATAATCAGGTTGCCGAACGAACGGCAGATGCGCGTTGAGTACGAGCGCTACGAATCCGCTATCCACCGAAATCCTCCGTTACTCGTCGAACCCGCCGAGAATACGAGACGGATGGTGCTCGGGCGCCGGTACGATCTCGAGGCTCGCGAGTCCGGAAAGGGCAGCCAATTCCGCGGCGTCTGGATCGAGATCTGCGAGCGAGTCGGCCATCAACGCCCTCGGCGTCCGTATAGTCGGTGAATGAGCCAGCAATCGCGCCTTGGAACCGATCCTCGCGTATAAATCAACCCTATAGGCGCGATCTTCCTCTGGAAGATGAAGATACCAGTGATCGTCCTCGTCGCCGACTACGACCTCGAAGGAAGCGGAGGCCTTGCCGTCGTATCCCGGTTCCTTCAGGACCCGAAGGAAAAGGCACGAGAACGCGTCGGAAGCATGGAGCTCATCCATCTCTTCATCCCGAATATCCCAGAACACGAAGGCCCACTCCGGGTCGCGCGCTATGACGTGCACGACCGTCTCGTTATACCTGCATTCTATGCACGGGCCGGCGTCGATCGACGCGTCGATCTCGTCCAGCTCGGATCCGGAATACTTCTTCTCTTCGATATGGACGGCGTCGCCGGTCGCCTTGCGGTCTTCGCTATCCTCTTCGAACGCCTCGAGGAGCGCCTCGACGATGAAGACCCGTTCTAGTTCCAATGGCAGATCGAGCCCCATCTTGTCCGCTAGGGCATATAAGGCGTCAATTGACAATCCATTAAGGCGTTCTACATTCACCGTGGCATCATCCGAGAATTCGCGGCGCCGTGTCAAGCCTTCGGCCGTAACGCGCCCGATATAGCCTACTCGCCATCGCGGGGAATATCCGCGCCGCCGCGCGCGGAAGGTTCTCCGGAGCTCGACGGAGCCTTTCTCCGCCGCCGGCGCCGCGGTCGCTTCGGCTTCTGCTTGGGCTCGGGCGCGGTAAAAACAGCGCGTACCGCGGATTCGACTTCTACGCGAGGCATGGTCAAGGGCGCCAGGAATTCCCTGGCTGCGTCGAGCGCGTTATGGTACGCCGCCTGCGCGTCTTCGGCGGGCAAGGCCTGAGCCGCCTCGACCGTGTCCTTGACGATGAAGGATAGCAGGGCCCCGAGCGTCTTGTCGCCGGTCTCGACGACGTATCCGTCCAGCGCCGTAAGGGCCACGCGCATCGACGCTGCCGGTCCCGGGCCGGAGAGCAGCGCCGACTCGACGCCGGGCAGTATCGCCGAGAGCAGGCCGAAACGCTGAAGCGAGCCCACGATTCCGCGCGCGTGGCCAGAATAGAGTATCTTCGCGGCCTCTTCACCGAGCCGGCTGACCGACGCGCCGGCGAGCAGGTGCGCGTGGCGCTTGATAGCGAGCCGGGTAAGGAGCGGGATAACGAATCCCGTCGCCTCGGCGTACTTCACGGCGCGTATCATGCGAACCGGGTCTTCCGCGAATATGGTCTTGAGCGGTATGACCGGCACGATTCGCCTGGCGCGCATATCCTTGAGCCCGCCGACGTAATCGACGAGCTTACGTTCCAGGGGATCGAAGTACAGCGCGTTCATGGTGAAATCCCGCCGTCTCGCGTCCTCGTCTATCGTGCCGTAGGTATTACCCACGGTACCGTTGGCGATGGAACGGAATGTAGAAACCTCATAGATATGCTCTCCGACGTATACGTGCACCAGCCTGAAGCGCTTGCCGATGATTCGGCTCCGGTAGAAAAGCTTCTTGATGCGCGGAGGCTCGGCGTCGGTGACGATATCGTAGTCCTTGGGCGTCCGGCCCAAGACGAGGTCCCGGACGGCACCTCCGACAATATAGGCGGAATAGCCGGAACGCCTTAGGCGATCCACTATCCTGACGGCGTCGGGATCGACGGCGCCCGGATCGATGCCGTGCTCCCGTTCCGTATAGACTATGGCTTTCTTGACCGGTTTACCATCCGGCCCGTTCTGGTATCTTACGAGCAATTTTCCCTCTGATTATTGACATGGGGATCGATCCGCGTGATCGTCGCCTGACGACTCTGCGGACTCTTCACTATACTCCTTTCGCCCGCTCAGGCGCGGGTTCGCCCGCTCAGGCGCGGGTTCGCCCGCTCAGGCGCGGGTTCGCCCGCTCAGGCGCGGGCGTCGAACCAGGAGATCACGTCACCCGACGCTTCGTCCCTGCAGGTATCGTTGAGCACTTCGTGCCGTCCGTCGGGATAGAGCTTCTTGCCGATATCGGAGACCCCGAGCGCGACGTACCTGTCGTAGAGCCAACCGAAGGAGCCACCGGCGGCGCCGACGGGGTCTTTCTGCCCGGCTATCATGAAGACAGGCAGGCTCTTCGGTATGTTCGACATCGCTTCGGGCGAATGTATCCACGCGAAGCCGCCGAGCAGGTCCCGGAAGAACCCGTAGGTGCACAGGAAGCCGCACAGCGGATCCGCTATATACTTATCGACCTCGGCCGGGTCGCGGGACAGCCAGTCGAACTCCGTCCGGACGGGCATGAACGCCTTGTTATATGAGCCGAAGCTCATCGAGTTCATCAGGGGCGCCTTGCTGCGCTGGCCCTTGAGCGCGCAACCGATGGCGGCTATGGCCCTGCCCGCCTTGATAACGGCCCCGCCGTCCCCGGCCGTACCGCACAATACACAGCCGGCGAGGTCCGAACCGTACAGTAATATGAAGCCCTGCGACAGGAACGAGCCCCATGAATGGCCGAACAGGAACAGCTTCTTCCCTGGCCGATCGGCCTTGATCCTCACGGACAGGCCGTGGAGATCCTCGATCACCCGCCTGAACCCGTCGCGCTCGGCGAGCCAGCCCAGCTCTCCCTCGGCGGCGGTCTTCCCGTGTCCCCGATGATCGGGAGCCCAGACCTCGTATCCGGCCGCGGTCAGCCGCTCCGCGAAGCGCGTATAGCGGGCCGCGTGCTCCGCCATGCCGTGCGCTATGAGGACGCATGCCTTTGCAGCCGATTCAGGGGACCAATGGTATACGTGGACGCTCTTTCCGTCATCGGAAATAAAGGAAAATTCTTCGGTTTTCATGAGGCGAGTATACACCCGCTCTAGCGAGCGCGCAAACGCGAACGAGGACCGGTACGGAATCGCGCGTCGGTAGTCGATTTGTCGCTCAAGATTCAGGTCGGGCCTGCCGATAGATGAAGAGGAGACGGGTTCCGCCGCTTGCGCGGCCGAGGGTTATCGCCTTCGTACCCTACTCTACGATAATCGGCTCCGGCCGGAATTACTTGAGCGCAAACCGAAAGGCGGGACGCGCGGGAAGGTCGCCGAACGGCGAGAGGAGGAACGAAAGGCGACGAAAGCCGGGAACGGTATCGAAAAGCGAGACAAGGACGCCTCGCTCCAAGATTCAAGGAGGAATTTATGATCATCAACCACAACATCAGCGCGATGTACGCCAACCGCCAGCTCGGCGTCAACGGCATGGCCGTAGACAAGAGCATGGAGAAGCTGTCTTCGGGCATGCGCGTCAACCGCGCCGGCGACGACGCCTCCGGGCTAGCCGTATCCGAGAAGATGCGGTCGCAGATCCGCGGCTTGAACCAGGCCTCCAAGAACGCCGCCAACGGCGTGTCGTTCATCCAGACCACGGAAGGCTACCTGCAGGAGAGCCAGGACATACTCCAGAGGCTCAGGGAGCTGTCCATCCAGGCCGCCAACGGCATCTATACCGCCGAGGATCGCATGCAGATCCAGGTAGAGGTGTCCCAGCTCGTCGACGAGATCGACCGCATCGCCAGCCACGCCCAGTTCAACGGCATGAACCTGCTGACCGGCCGCTTCGCCCGCGAGGACGGGGAGAACCTCGTCACCGGTTCCATGTGGTTCCATATCGGCTCCAACATGGACCAGCGGGAGCGCGTGTACATCGGTACGATGACCGCCTTCGGACTCGGCGTCAAGCAAACCGGCTCGGGCGAGATCGTATCGCTCGCGTCCCCCGACGGCGCGAACAGGACGATAGGCGTTCTCGACGAGGCGCTCAAGAAGGTCAACAAGCAGCGCGCGGACCTCGGAGCCTACCAGAACAGGCTCGAGCACGCCGTCCGAGGCATCGACATCGGCGCCGAGAACCTCCAGGCCGCCGAGAGCCGCATCCGCGACACCGACATGGCCTCCCAGATGGTCCAGTACACGAAGGACCGCATCCTCGTCCAGGCGTCGAGCGCGATGCTCGCCCAGGCCAATCAGAAAACCGCTTCTGTCTTGCAGTTGCTACAGTAAGGCAGTATACTGAGTAGTGATACGGCGTCGAGTCTTCGGGGCTCGACGCCGTCTATCGATCTTTGACAAATACCCTCGTGCGTATGCCGGTGGAGACGCCAGCCCCATAAACGGGACTGGTTTCCCCGCCGTATGGAGCATGAACGGACGGGAACGGGCGCGAGACTTCGAATTCCCGGCCCCATAGCCATGCGCGCTGGACGCGCGGCAAGGAATGCCGCGTGTAAGTCCTGCAAGGAGGGTCATATGATAATTAACCACAACATGAGCGCGATGTACGCTAACAGGTCCTTGGGCGTCACGGCGAACGAGCTCAACAAGAATATGGAGAAGCTCGCTTCCGGTCAGCGGATCAACCGCGCCGGGGACGACGCTTCCGGCCTCGCGGTCTCAGAGAAGCTGCGCGGACAGATCCGCGGCCTCAACCAGGCTCAGCGGAACATCGAGAACGGCGTTTCCTTCATACAGACCACGGAGGGCTACCTCCAGGAGACGCAGGATATCCTGCACCGCGTGCGCGAGCTGGCAGTCCAGTCGTCCAACGGCATCTATACCGCCGAAGACCGCATGCAGATCCAGGTCGAGGTTTCGCAGCTGGTCGACGAGATCAACCGCATCGCGAGCCACGCCCAGTTTAACGGCATGAACATCCTGACCGGTCGCTTCGCCAAAGAGGGCGGACAGGTCATGCAGTTGCAGGTCGGCGCCAACATGGACCAGAACGAGAGGGTCTTCATCGGCACCATGACCGCGACGGCGCTCGGCCTTCAGGGAGCCCAGGGCGCGACCGAGGGGACGATATCCATAGAGGATCCGGAGAAGGCCAACGCCTCCATCGGCAACCTCGACGCCGCCCTCAAGATGGTTTCGAAGCAGCGCGCCGACCTCGGCGCCTACCAGAACCGTTTCGAGATGGCCTCCAAGGGCGTAGCGATCGCCGCCGAGAACCTCCAGGCCGCCGAGAGCCGCATCCGCGACACCGACATGGCCTCCCAGATGGTCGACTACGTGAAGAACCAGATCCTGTCGCAGGCCGGCGGAGCGATGCTCGCCCAGGCCAACACCAGGACGCAGTCGGTCATGCAGTTGTTAGGTTAACGAAACCGTTCTGATATTCGTAGCGGAGAGCTTCCTGGACGTCGTCTTTCCGCGACGGGTCTTTCGATCGGAAGGGGGGAGATCGCGCCCTCCCCCCTTCATTTTTACGAGACGGGCCGTCCCGCCCAGACGCCGTGGCGTCTTCGAGGAGCGGCTATTCCAATAGGAGGAAACGTATGTCAATCGACGTTTCTACCGTAGTAGGGTACTCGGGGACGACCGCCGTTCAACAGGAACAGGCGGCCCTCCGGGTCAAGCGAGGCGACGTCATGAAGACCGAGCCGCCCGTATCGATGGACGCTATCCTCGCCGAGCTCGTCGACGTGAGCGCCGCGTTCAACAAGCGGCTATCCTTCAGCCTCAACGAGAAGCTCGATCAGGTCGTCGTCAAGGTAATCGACACCGATACCGATAAAGTAATCAGGGAAATACCGCCCGCCGAGCTACAACACGTCCACGAGCGTATCAGGGAGGTGATCGGCATCCTGTTCGACGAGAGGGCGTGAACTGGAAGGAGGGCCTTTAGGCCCCATGTCGGACATCAGCATACCCGGCGTCAAGAGCAAGTACGATACCGAGAAGCTCATCGAAGGCCTTATGGCCGTCGAGCGCATACCGAAGACGCGCGCCGAAGAGCGTCTCAAGGAAATGCAGCTCCAACGCACGACGTGGCTCGACCTTAACCGCCGTTTATCATCGCTCAGGGAAAGCTCCAGAGCCCTCTTCTCCTTCCAGAACCCCTTCAACGAACGGGTGGCGTCGTCGACCGACGAGGCTGTCATCACCGGCACCGCTACGCGCGAGGCGATAGAGGAGACGAAGAGCTTCCTCGTCAAGCGCATCGCCTCGGCCGACCGTTTCATGTCGGACTCCATCGCCGCAGACGCCAAGGTCCCCAAGGGCGACTACGTGTTCTCCGTCGGAGAGAAGGCTATAAAGCTGTCGTACGGCGGCGGCTCGCTCAAGGACTTCGTCGACGCTATCAACCGCAAGGGCGCGGATACCGTACGGGCCCAGCTCGTCGCCGTGCGTTCCGACGCGCGCGTGCTCGTCATCGAATCGCTTAAGACGGGCGCTGCCAACCGCCTCGGTTTCTCCGGGGCCGCCGAGGACTTCGCCCTGTCTTTCGGCCTCGTCGAGAAGGCGAGCTCCACGCTCAGGAACCTCCCCGTCGACGCCCCCGCTCGCTTCGAGAGACCTCTCGATACGGCCAAGGTACTGAGCAAGGAAGACGTCCTGTTCGTCGGTCCCGGGGCCGAGGCCGCGCTCAAGCTTCCATCCCCCGTATCGACCTCCGGATTGGTGCTCGAGCTAGAGGTCGAGCTGAGCGATCGGCCCGCGTCGGACCCCGTAGCGGACGGTCCGCCGTCGGGACCGGCCATCCCGGCTACCGGAGCTATGGAATACGAAGGCATCAGGATAGACAGCGCCCCGTCGGAGGCGATACTGCCGGAATGGGCGCCTCCGCCCGCGCCATCGACGCGCGACGACTTCTCCCCCTTATACCTCATCGACGGATCGGGAAGGAGCACGGCGCTTCCCGCCGTCGCCGCGGGCGCGGGATTCAAGACGATCAGCGTCCCGTTGCCTGTCTACATGGACACGTTCACGGGGATCGGCGTACGGAACGGAAATACCGGCCGCGACCTCCGCGTCAGGGCCGCGCGCGTCTACGACCCCACCGAGACGGCGGGCATGCGCCCAAAGAACCCGGTCCAGACGGCGCGCGACGCCGTCGTCGTGATGGACGGCATAGAGGTTACGCGTCCCGACAACGCGATATCCGACCTCGTGCCCGGCCTGACCGTCAACCTGTGGCAGGAATCCGACAAGCCGGTCAAGCTGAAGATAGAACCCAACAGGGAAGCGGCCAAGGAATCGCTCATAGAGCTCGTCGGCAATTACAACAGGCTCCTGGCGGAGCTGAACATCGTCGCCAGGCCCGATGAGAAGATCCTCGACGAGATCGAGTATTTCACCGACGACGAGAAGAAGAAGTATACGGAACGGCTCGGGCTCTTCCAGGGCGACACGACGCTGTCACAGTTGCGGTCGAGCCTCCAGCGCACCATGATGGACGCCTACCCTACCACGTCGGGACCGCATCAGCTGGCGGAATTCGGTATCTCCACGGACTCGCGCAGGGGCGGCTCGTACGACGCCTCGCGCCTCCGCGGATACCTCGAGATAGACGAGACCGCGCTCGACAAGGCCTTGCTCGATAATTTCTCCGGGGTCAAGGATCTGTTCGGATTCGATACCGACGGAGACCTCCTTACCGACGCGGGCGCCGCCTTCAAGCTCGACGCGATGATGAAGGCCTATGTCGAGACCGGGGGAATCGTCAACATCAGGACCCAGACCATCGATAATCAGATAACCAGGCAGAAGAAGGACATAGAGAACCTCGAAACCCAGCTCGCGAGGAAGGAAGACGACCTCAAGCGCAAGTACGGACTCATGGAAAGCGCGCTCGGGCAGATGGAGAGCTCTTCGAGCGCCTGGGACAGTTTCGGCAACAGCCAAGGAAAATGAATCGCGGATCTTTAGGAGCGTACGATGATCTTTACCATGAACGGAACGACGGCCCTCGTGACCCCCGGGGCCCGAACCATAGGCGACGCGCTCGCCGAGCTCGACGAACGCGCCGAGGCGATGGGAAGCATCATCGTCGAGGTCGCCGTCGACGGCCGCGCGCTGAGCCCCGACGAGCTAGCCGAGGCCTCCGCCCGAGACGCGGCAGGCGAGGGCACCGTGGACCTCGTCGCCGAACCGGCGGCGGACCTCAAGTCCCGCGGGCTCGAGACGCTGCTGGATCTGGTGCGCGCCGCGTCTGAAGCCGCCGCGTCGGGCGACGCCGAGTCCCTGGACGCGGCTCGCGGCGCCTGGGGCTCGTACAGCAGAGCCTTCGGCGGCCTGTTCTCCGCCGAGGAGGCCTCCTTCATCGATGCGTTCGGCCAGCAACTCGACGGGGATGCGGGCTCGCCCGGCATACCCCGCATCGCCGAGAGCATGTCGGCGTTCTTCGGCGAGCGACTCGCGGAGCTACGGGATCCTTCCGCCGCGATGATGGCGGCCGCGCGCGTGTTCGACGCTATACGCGACGACCTCTCCGAGGTGCCCGTACGGCTACAGACGGGCAAGGACGCCGAAGCGATGAGGACCATGGTCGTGGCCGTCGAGCTGATCAACAAGACCGTCAGGATCATGCCCGAATACGTCCGGACGGCGGTAACGGTCCCGACGGAGGTCGACGGCACGGCGATGCCCGAGTTCTACGGCGCGCTCAACGGCGTACTGCGAGAGCTGGCCCAGGCATTCGAGAACAAGGACGGCGTGCTCATAGGGGATCTGGCCGAATACGAGATACGCCCCAGGCTCGAATCGTTCTACTCCGCCGTCAGGTCGGCGGCTGGCGCCCCATGACGGCGGGCCTCGACGGGCGCGCCCTGTTGGCGCAGACGTACTGGAAGCAGAACGATCCCGCGGACGCGAGGAATTTCCTCATAATCGTCGGGAGCATCATCCTGATAGCGATCGCCTACTCGCTGATAAAGCGGCTGGCCTCGGGCAAGGGAATAACGCTGGGAGAGCCTCGGGCCAAGGGCCTCAGCGGAAGCGCGTTCCGTCGCAGGGCCGAGGAGCACGGGTTCTCCAGCGGAGAGGCCGAATTCCTCGAGTTCTACGCGAGGAAGCTCGGGGCCACCAGTCCCCAGACGGTTTTCGGCAGCAAGGCGCAGCTCGACTCGTTCATGCGCAACGCCTTCAAGTACATCGAGCGGCACGCGGAGACCGAGGAACTGGCCGAGGAACAGAAGCACCGGCTGTTTTCAATCAGGGAGGCGCTCGGCGCCAGGTCCAATTCTGGCGTCGCGATACGCTCGACGCGTCAGCTCAAGCCCAAGACCCCGCTGTCCATCGTCACGGCCAAGGAATCCCATTACTCGTCGATCCTCGTCGTCAACGAATCGAAGGCGATGTACCTGGAACCGGCGTTGGACGCGTTCGGGTCTCCGATACGCTTCCCGTTAGGAGCGAAGCTGACCCTGTACTTCTATTCGGGCAGCCACGTCGGATACAGCTTCCAGTCGAGGTCCCGCGGCATGGTCGATATAGACGGCAAGAAATTCCTGTCCGTATCCCATAGCGACAAGATCAAGCCTTTGCCCGCCAGGCGGAATCAGCGCAGCGAGGTTCGAATCACGGGGCGCTTCTACCTCGTCCACGTGCACGCCGCGCGCGACAAGGGCAAGGTCGTCAAGACCGTCCAGGTCGAGCGGGCGGCGGTGGCCGGTATCATCACCGACCTGTCGGGCGGCGGCCTGTCGATGCAGACGATGAGCCCGGCCAACGCCGGCGAATTCGTCAAGATAGAGTTCGACCTGGGCTCGGGAGCCCTGTCCGCATACGCTACGGTAATCAGGGTCAGCAAGACGCGGAACAGCGCGCTCATGCACATGAAATTCGTGCGCGCGTCGCGGAAGACCGTCAACGAGATACGTGCCGTAGTCTACGGCTACGATTGACCGGGCGTCCTTACTTGACCCGGATCGACCGGGCCTTTACAATTTAACCATGAAGATAGTCGACCTCACGAATATCCTGCGTAAGGATACGCATATCTATTACCGCAGGGAATTCCGGGCGGACGCGGTCTTCGAGATCATGGACCAGACCAAGTCAGTTCCGGTGGAATTCGTGCTGGAACATAAGCCGACGGGAAGCGTGGACGTCAGCGCCACCATCGTCGAGGGCCTCGACTATCCGGTCATGCCTTTCGTATCAAAGCTCAAGGCATTCATAGCGGAACTAGACAAGAGGGGAGCACTCCCCTGATACGCGTCGTCTGCGCGGACGTCGCGGAGACGGAGGCCCTGGGCGAGCGGATCGGCCGAGCCGCCGCCGCGCGCACCGTAATAGCCTTCCGCGGCGGACTCGGCGCCGGCAAGACGGTCATGTGCCGAGGGATAGCCCGAGGCCTGGGCGTCAAGGAACCCGTCACCAGCCCGACCTATACCATCATAAACGAGTACGACGGCTCCTTGCCGTTCTATCACTTCGACGCGTACCGATTGGCCTCGGCCGAGGATCTCGATCAGCTGGACGCCGTACGATACTTCTACGGCGACGGCGTCTGCGCCGTGGAATGGAGCGAGCGCGTAGCCGACGCGATGCCGGACGACGCGGTCGTCGTCCAGATAGAGCCGATGCCGGACGGATCCCGGCTCGTACAGGTCTCGGGCCGGGCGATCGAGGAGGCGTTGTCGTGAACGTGCTGGCCGTCGATTGCTCGGGCGATTTGCTGTCCGTAGGCGTCGGACGCGGCGCGGGGTCCGAAGGACGCGGCCCGCGATCCCCCAAGCACCCGTACCGCGAGGAAAAGGGACACGGCCTCGCGGCGGGACCGGGATTCATAGGTGTGACCATCGACGCCGGCTTCAGGCACGCGGAGCGCGTGATGAACGCGATAGAGTATTGCGTCGCCGAGGCGGGCATCGTCCCCGCGGACCTCGACCTGCTAGCCTGCTCGGGCGGCCCCGGCTCGTTTACCGGCCTTCGCATAGGCATGGCGACCGTCAAGGGCCTGTCCCTCGGCCTCGGGAAGCCCTTCGTGACCGTTCCGACGCTCGACGCGATCGCCGCCGACTGGGAAGGCGCCCCAGGGGCGATCGTGCCCGTACTGGACGCGAAGCGCTCCCGGTTCTATTTCGCCGTATACGAGGGAGGCAGGCTCGTCGCCGGTCCCTACGACGACGGCCTGGAGAAGCTGATAGCCGTAACGCAGTCCTACCCGGACGTCCTGTTCGTCGGCCCGGACGCCGACCTCGTCGAGTCCACCGCCGAAGAGCGTTCCGGATTCAGGATAGCGACCGAACGTAGACGGTCGCCCATAACGGCGATGGCGCGGCTCGCTGTAGCGATATTCGAACGACACGGACCGAGCCCGTCAGACGCCGGGCTCGCCTATCTACGCGCCAGCGACGCCGAGGAAAACGCAGCGCGCGAGGCCGGTTCGCCATGAATAGATACGGGAAACATGATGACGAGACGTTGGAAGAACTCGAATCGGTGGAATCCGTCGAGGAGATCGACGCACCCTGCGAGATAACGTCCGCCTCCACGATTCCCGAAGACCTCTACAAGAACCTGGTATCCTCGTATTCGATCGTACCCATTCCGATATCGATACTGGACGCGTCACTGTCCTTCCTCTACAAGAACAAGCCGTTCGCCGACCTCTTGCGCTCGTTCCACGCGACCAACAAGACGTCGCTGCTAGGCGCGATCGGCAGGTTCCTCGACTCCGCGACCGCCCGGGACCTATACCAAAGCCTCAAGTCCCCCAAGCGGGGGTACTGCTGGAGCGGCCAGATACGGCTCAAGGCCAAGGATTCCAGCAGCGTACTCGCCAAGGTGACCATCATGCCGATCAAACCCGACGAAAGCGCGCCTCGGGCTTGGGTGGCATGCTTCGACGACGTCACGGCGGAGCGCAACGGCTTCCTGCACGGCCTGTTCACGAGCCTACTCGAGGCGTCGAAGCTCAAGGACAACGATACGGGCAGGCACATCGAGCGCGTCAATCTCTATACCGAGCGCCTCGCCAAGGAGCTGTACAACCGCGGCGAATGGCCCGAGGTCGATATCGATTTCGTCGAGAACATCGGTTTCCTCGCGGCGATGCACGACGTAGGCAAGATAGGCACCCCGGACGACATCCTGAACAAGAAGGGCCCGCTGGACGAATTCGAATGGAATATCATGAAGGAGCACACGATCAACGGCGCCTTCATCCTGTCGAGCTATCCCAATCCCATGGCGAAGCAGATAGCCCAGTCGCACCATGAATGGTGGAACGGCACCGGGTATCCTTATAATCTGGTCGGGGAGATGATCCCTCTACCCGCCCGCATCGTCGCTCTGGCGGATGTATACGACGCGTTGCGCATGAAACGCAGCTACAAGATGCCGTTCGACCACGCGCGCGCGTCGCTCCTCATAGTCGCCGACGGCGGCACGCATTTCGACCCGGCCCTCATAGGGGTATTCAAGTCGATCGGCCGTGATTTCGACGAGATATTCCGGGAGCGGTACGACCAGGCCTAGGGCCTATCGCGCCCGGCGGCTTTCTTCCAATCCCCGACGAAGCGCTCGTAGGCGTCGATCGTCGCCTGCATCACGATATCCTGAAGCTCCCCCCGCCCTACCCAATCGTTGCCGTCCTGCGCGTACAGGTGCTTGAGTACGCCCTCGGCGTCCGCGATGGAGAACGCCGTATCGTCGGCCCGCCGCCGTTCCAGGCTGACGAGCGTCTTCTCGTAATTATCGTCGTACGCGGTTTCTTTCCAGTCGGTCGACGTCACGTTCTCTCCCGTTCAACGAGGGTCGCGGATCGAATCCGATCCGGTCAGATAAAAAAAAGGTCGCCCCGCGGGACGACCTTTTCAATTCTATAGCGGCGGGGGGGATTGAACCCTCGACACAACGGATATGAGCCGTTTGCTCTACCGACTGAGCTACGCCGCCATTTCCTGACGCCCGGCCTTTATACAGAACGGCGCGCCTTTTGTCAACCGCCGACGCTTCGAGCGAAGGATGATCATCGCCTATTCCTTTCGGCGATGATCGCCAGACCGTCAAGCGCCAGGTGACGCTCGAACCTCGGGTAACCGGCGCCCTCCATCACGGCCCGACCGGACTCGTCGCCGGTACCGAGCACCATCGCGGTTTCGCCCATCTCGTCCGTCATCGACCCTACGAGCGCGCGTATCAACCCCCTATAGCCGAGCAGGATGCCGGACTGGATGGACTGCGCGGTATTTCGGCCGATGGCCCTGCCCGGAGCGTCGAGCCGAACCTGATGTATCTGCGCAGTGGAGGAGCGTAGCGAACGGGCCGCCGTCTCGATGCCGGGGGCGATCGAGACGCCGAGCAGCTCGTCCGACGCGTTGACGGCCGTGAGGACGAGAGCGGAGCCGAAATCAACGATGACCGTAGCTTCGCTCCGATCATCGCTTATAGCGCGCGCGGCGACGGCGGCGCAGACGATATCGCTACCGAGCTCCGACGGCGTATCGGTACGGATCTTGATGCCGGTCCTGGTGCCGGGGCCGACCACCGACGCGGTCAACCCGAAAGTGGACGATATGGCATCGACTACCCGAGGAGTAAGTGCAGGCACGACGCTCGATATCCAGGCTTCGTCGAAGGCCATGCCCGGCTCGATTCCCGCGCGCCTGGCGCATGCCTCCAGCAGTATGCCTAGTTCGTCGGCGCTCCTGTCCGCTCCCAGGCGGACTATGGTAGTCCAGTCCTCGCCCGAGCGGAACCCGACGACGATGCCGTCATTCCGTACATCCAGGGCCAGCAGCACGGCCTCAGCGCCCTTCGCCCGAAAGCTTGGAGCGGCCACGGGCCGTCTCTATGCCCTTCCACGCGCCTATCACCGAGCTCGTGAACACGGCGGCCGCGGCGGCTTCGACGAGTCCGTTGGACAGGGCCAGGGTCGCGAGCACCGCGGGTAACGCGCTAACTTCTACGCCGAACGCTCCGGACAGCTGCGCGGAGGCGGTCAGGCCGAGGGCGAGGAGGACGAGGGCCGTATTGGCGATGCTACCGACCGCTCCGGCGACGCCGGCCGCCAGCGGGAGGAAGCGTCCCCGGAACAGCTTGAACGCGCCCCACGCGGCGAAGCCGATGGCCAGGCGAGGAAGGACCGACACGAGCGGATTGACGAACAACGGATCAAGAGGCCCGACCGGCGCGGTAGCGGCCTTGACGAGGCTCGTGACGCCGAAGATGAGGCCTACGGCCGAGCCGGCGATGGGCCCCTCGAGCACGGCGGCTATTATGACGGGAATATGCATGATGGTCAGCGAAGCGCCGCCGAACCACGGCAGATAGCCGAGCGGCGTTATCGCCATGACCGCCGAGACGGCGCCGAGCGCGCCGGAAACCACGATGCGCCGAACGTTTGATCTTTCCATAGAAACCTCCCAATACCGGTACGCGCCGCCTTGCCGGCGGTCGCGTCCTCTTAGCTATCGATCAACGCGGGCGATGCCCGCGATCGGTCACGAAACCGAGGCGATCAGGGCGGGCGCGACGAACGCCGCGACGATCCAGGCGATCGCCGCTATCCTCGCCACGGCGTCGGTGGCGACGCCGCCCGAATCCACGTAGCGCGTAGCGGGCCCCGACCCGTAGCAACGGGCCTCCATGGCCTCGGCGAGCGATTCCGCGCGCTCCAGAGCGCGTACGGTCACCGGCACGATGAGCGGCAGGTACGCCTTGGCCTTGCGTATAGGGCCTCTGCTCCCCGTCCCGAAGTCGGCGCCCCGCGCCGCCTGAGCCTTGACGACGGATTCGAACTCGCCTGCGACGATAGGGATGAACCGGAAGGCCACGGCTATCGTCAGCGCCAGCGAGCGAGCGGGGAACCCTATCCTGGCAAGCGGCGAGAACAGGTCCTCTACGCCCCTGGCGGTATCCCCCTCGTTCGTCACCGACGTGAACAGCCCTATCGCCAGCATCATCGCGGCGAAGCGCACGGCCATCATAACTACCGCCACGGCTTCCCTGAGGCTAAGGGACACCGGCCCTACGGCCGCGAGCACCGGGCTCGCGTCACCCGGCCACGACAGGAACACCTGGAACGTCGCCGCCAGCGCTATGAACGGCAGCACCGGCAGGAACCCGCGCAACAGGAAGCGTATCCGCACGCGAGCCAGGACGGCGAAGACCAGGGGCAGCAACGCCGACGCGCAGACGACGACGGCGCTGCGCGACGAGCTGACGGGAATCATGATCGCCAGCAGCCAGAGATACTTCGTCGCGGGCGCGAGCCTGTGGACAGGCGAGTCGGATTCGACGTAGCGTCCTATCGACACGTTCTTCCAGAATTCCAGCCCCTTCACGCTCGCCCCCCCGCGATCAAGGCCTCGTCCAGCTCGAAGGCGAACGGCCGTTCGATGCCCCACGAGCTGTCCCATCCGGTCCCGAACACGAAGTCGGGCGGGCCGTACGCCTCGAGGCGGCCGTCTCGCATGACGGCTACACGGTCGGCCGACGCGGCCTCGTCCATCGAGTGAGTCGACATGACGACGGTGCGCCCCCCGGACGCGTAGCCCCGTATCAGTCGCAGCATATCGTCGCGCGAGGCCGGATCGAGGGCGGAGGTAGGCTCGTCGAGCAGTAGCGCGTCCGGGTCGAGCGATAGTATCGACGCGATCGCGAGGCGTCGCTTGCGTCCCCCGGAGAGGGTTCGAGACGGCTTGTCACGGTATTCGTCGAACGGCAGCCCGGCCGCGTCCATCGCCGCGCGGACCCTTTCAACGAGGCGCTCCCCCGACAGGCCCTGGTTGCGAGGTCCGAAGGCGACCTCATCCCCGGAATACGGCTCGAATATGGCGCTCTCGGGGCGTTGTACCGCCAGCGGAGCGCGCATGCGCACGGTGCGCAGGTCGGCCTTCCGACCGGCGGTGTCGACGCCGAACGACAGCGCGGAGCCGGAATCCGGTAGCGCCAGGCCGTCGAGGAGCTGAAGCAGGCTCGACTTGCCGGAGCCCGTCTTGCCGACGAGCGCTACCACCGTTCCCGCCGGTACGTCCATCGATACGCAATCGACGGCCCGGCATTGATTCTCGGCGCCGTTGGAATAGCTCATCGAGGCGTCGCGGAGAGAGAACGCGGCGCCGGCCTCATCGGCCAGGGCGATCGGGTCTCCTCCGGTCGCATGTCCGCCGGCCGAGGCTTTCTCCGATACTGCTACCGTGATAGCGGCCCCGAGGACCCGAACCGCGCGCGCGCCGAGGGCCGCGGCATCCTCCCCGACGATCGGCTCGATACCGAGCCGCAACGCCGCGGCGTACGACCGGGGCCTCCCGAGCCGCAGGCCGTCGAGCCTATCCGACGCGAACAGTTCGGCCGGCGTTCCCACGAAGACGAGCCGTCCTTCCGACAGCACGGCGACGCGTCGCGCCCTGGCCGCCTCGTCCATGTCGTGAGTCACGTGGATCACCGCGATGCCGCTCGCGACGAGGTCGTCCATCAGCGCGAGCACGTCCTTGCGGCCGACGGGGTCTATCATGGAGGTAGCCTCGTCGAAGGCCACGATCCTCGGGCGCATCGCTATAGCGCCGGCTACCGCGAGCCGCTGCTGCTGGCCGGCCGACAGGAAGCGCGGCGCTCTGGCGCGCTCCGCGAGCAGGTCGACCCGGTCGAGCGCCTCGAGTACGCGCTCGCGCATCTCCGGCCTGGGCACGCCGAGGTTCTCGAGCCCGAACGCCACGTCCTCCTCGACGACCGAGGCGACGATCTGGTCGGGAGGCGACTGGAACACGAGCGATAGCGCCTTGCGGGCGGCGACGCGGCCCTTCGGGTCGGAGGGATCGGCGCCCGCGACGCGGACGGTCCCCGGCTCCGGCTGCAGGAGCCCGTTGAGGCAGCGGACGAGGGTACTCTTGCCGGAGCCGTTGGCGCCGACAATGGCGACATAGTCGCCTTCGTCTATATCCAGGCTTATATCGGAGAGCGCCGGCTCGGACGAGCCGGGATAGGTATATCCAAGGGAGTCGATCCCTATGATAGCCATGCGCGCCTCGAACGGCGCGCGCAGGTGAGAACATCCATCGTATGCACCTCGCGTCTCGGTCCGTTTTCCGGATCCAAGCGTTCGATCCGAAGTTACGCACCTCGGCCGGCTATGTCAAGTAGTTTCGCGTCGTGCGACGCGCGCCGCTGGTAACGACCGATGCGTTCGGCGTACTATCGTCGCCATGGATTGCAGACTGTGCGGCGCGTCGGCCGCCGATTTCCTGGCTGGCGACGCCGTCTACGCCGAATGCCCTGAATGCGGGTACGTCGGCATCGAACAGGGGCGGATCCCGACTCCCGAGGCCGAGGAGAGACGGTACCGGCTGCACAGGAATTCGTATGAGGACGAACGCTATACGTCATGGATAGCCGAATACCTCGACGCCGTCGCCGAGTACCTGCCTCCTGGCGCTACGGTGCTCGACTTCGGTTCCGGCCCACAGCCGGTACCCGCGATGCTACTGCGGGAACGCGGTTGCGCGGTAAGCGTCTACGACCCTTATTTCGCGCCCGGCGACGCGTGGAGGAACGCGCGCTGGGACGCGATACTCGTGCACGAGGTCGCCGAGCACCTGGCCGATCCCCGAGCGGTCTTTACCGAACTGGCCGCCCTGCTCTCGCCCGGCGGCGCCCTGTGCGTCCGTACCCGGTTCCCTCCGGAAGGCCGCGAGGCATTTAGCCGGTGGCGCTATAGAATGGACGAGACCCATGTCGGATTCTTCGCCGCGCGCAGCCTCGAGCGGCTCGGTTCGAGGCTCGGCCTGAGGACGGCGCTACTGGAGGATCCCGACCGCGCGGTCCTCGTACGCCGGACTTAAGGCTCGAAAACCGAGACGAGACGGCGGCACGCCTCCGAAGCTACGGCCTCGAGGTCGTACGACCCTTCGCGCAGGCACCAATCGTATATGGTCCCGCGAGAGAATCGGAGCACGAACCCGGTGACGTAGTCGGCGTCGACGTCGCGCGCGATCTCACCCGCGGCCTGCCCTTCGACTATTACGCCCTTGAGTATCCGCGGCAACGACCGCTCCGACGAGACGAAGAAGCGGGTGCCGTTCTCCAGCTGGCTCATATACACCTGGCGTATCAGGTCCAGGCCCATACGCACGGCATAGCGCATCTGGTGCGATACGAATTCGACTATACGGCCCGGCGCGTCCGGCGCCGAGAGCCGGCCAGCGACCTCCTCCTCGAAGTAGCGGTCGCAGAGCGAATACCCTTCGACTATCAGGTCCGCCTTGCTCTTGAAATGGTGGTAGAACGACCCCTTGGCGACTCCTGCGCGCCCGCAGATTCGATCTACCGAGACCTTGGCGAAACCCTCGGCGCCGATGAGCTGCCAGGCCGCCTCGTATATGCGCGCTCGCGTTTCCCGAGCCTGTACGTCCCGGCTCGTCGGTACTCTGTTAGGTAATGCCATCCGCATGCTGTCTGCCTCGATCAATCGAAGATTCGAGCGGCGTCCAATCGTCACTCCGCCGTATTTTCCTTGCGCTCGTCGGGAAAGCAGTATAGACTATTTTCACCGACTATAGTCGGTGTAATATTATTTATTTTACTATCTTCATATCTGAGAGAAGGAGATACGCATGTATTCCCACTCGATGCGCCTGAACGCCGAGGAAGAGGATATCCTCGCGGGCAAGCGCGGCGATACGCTCCGCAAGGCTATGGAATCGATCGTACGCTTCGGCGACGTTTTCGGCGCCGACAGCCTCGTAGACCTCGATCACGGCGTCCACCTCGTCACGTCCTTCGGCATCCCCCTCCTCGGCCCTGTCTTCGATATCATGGACGAGCTCATAGCCTCCGGGCTCAAGACGCCGGAACCGTTCACCGTCGACCCACGGCCCTACGATTTCGCGAACGTGCCGGTCGGGCCCATAGAGAAGCTGATCTTCAGGAAGGTGATGTACTCCAGGCAGGAGGACTACGAGGGGCAGCTCAAGAAGGTAGGGCTCAAGAACGATCGCGCGTTCACCTGCGCGTGCTACTTCGACGAGGTAGGCAATATCCCCGCCCGCGGCGCCATGCTCGCGTGGGCCGAATCGTCGGCCGTCGTTTACGCCAACTCGGTGCTCGGGGCCCGCAGCAACCGCAATTCCGGCGTCCTCGAGCTGATGTGCGGCATCGTAGGCAAGGCGCCGCGCTTCGGCTTCCTTACCGACGAGGGGCGCGCGGCCTCCTGGGTCATCGAGCTCAACACGACGGTCTGCCCCGAGGCCCAGCTCCTCGGTAGCGCCATAGGCATGAAGGTGATAGAGGACGTCCCCTACATCCGCGGCCTCGACAGGTATCTGGGCGGGGAGCTCGACGACAGGGCCAGGGATTACCTCAAGGACATGGGCGCGGCGACGGCATCCAACGGCGCCGTCGGACTGTACCACGTAGAGGGCCTGACTCCGGAAGCGAAGGACAAGGGCAAGGCCCTCGTACGCAAGGACGCCAAGGTATACGTCATAGACGATGCGGAGATCGCCAGGATAAAGGCCGGCTACCCGATGATGTGGAAGGACGCCGACGCCAAGCCGACGCGCTGCTTCGTAGGATGCCCGCACCTTTCGCGGTCGCAGCTCTACGGCTGGGTCGACAGGCTGGAAGCCTCCCTGAAGGCCGCCGGCCGTAAGCGCGTCGCGGTACCGACCGTGCTGACCACGGCGCCCGACGTAGAAGCGGCGTTCCGCGCCGACGCCCAGGCGGCGGCCAGGCTCAAGGCGACCGGCGCCACGCTGTCGTCGATATGCCCGCTGATGTACATGAACAATCCGCTATGCGGCAAGAAGCCGGTGATAACCAACTCCAACAAGCTGCGGACCTATACGAAGGCCCGCTATTATACCGACGCGGAAATACTGGCTATAGTCTCGGGAGGCCGGGCATGAAGAAGACATTCAAGGGACGCCCGGTAGTAGCGGGCGCGGCGATCGGCGAGGCGGTCGTCTCGAAGCAGGGATTCAACATCCTCGCGTCGCTCCAGCGCGACATCATGGGCAAGAAACCAGAGGTCCGATGCTCCGACCAGAATAATCCGGATATCTTCAACCAGGTCATCTCCGGCAAGGTGCTATGCCTCCCGAAGACCATAGGATCGACGACCGGAGGCATGATACTCCAGGCCGCCGCCGCGCTCGGCGTCGCCCCTCTGGCGCTGCTTTTCGCCGAGCCGATAGACTCGCTCGCCGCCGGCGGCGTGATACTCGCGAAGGTCTGGAACGATCGCGATATCGTCACCGTCGACGGTCTCGGCGACGAATTCCTCGCCGCCGTTAAGAACGGATGCGCCGTCTCCATAACGCCCGACGGCGCGGTAACGATAGAAACGCCCTGAGTGAAATACGAGTAAGGAGCAACGATATGAATACTGCGCATGAAAGAGTCGCCGCGCTCGTAGCGAGCGTAGGCACCTGGTACGAGAAGCCAGGATGCCTCGCCGCGGGCAGGATGACGAAGAACCTCCACCCCTATACCGCCATGTTCTCGCCTATCCGGGTCAATCGGCTGACCATCAAGAACCGGCTCGTGATGGCGCCGATGGGCAACGTCAGCATGTCAGAGGAAACCGGCAGGCCCAATACCAAGATGATCGAGTACTTCACCGCGCGCGCGCGCGGCGGCGTCGGCCTCATAACGTCGGGGCTCATCCCGATAAGCCACGGCGTAGACCCGACCGTTACCGAGCTCGGCGACCTATCCTACTTCCCCCGCATCGACCGTAGCCGCTCCGTGTTCGCCGGCTGGCGCGACATCGCGGAGCGTTGCCACGCTAACGGCGCGCGCTTCTTCATCCAGCTGACGCCCGGACTCGGGCGCGTAGGCTCCCCCGAGTGCCTGATCAACAAGAAGAAGCTGCCGGTATCGGCCTCATGGAACCCCAACTTCTACATGCCGGCCCTGCCGTGCCGCCCTCTGACCGACGGACAGGCCAAGCGCATCATCAAGAACGCCGGACAGGCCGCCGCCGATTCCAAGGCCGCCACCATAGACGGCGTCTACCTCCACGGCCACGAAGGCTACCTCCTCGAGCAGATGACCAACCCCGCCTTCAACAGGCGGAAGATAGGCGCGTTCGCCGACTGGAAGGCCTTCGGCGTCAAGATGGTCGAGGAGATCAGGCGCCGCGTCGGCCCCGACTATCCGATCATGTACCGCATAGACCTGTCGCTCGCGCTCGAGGAGACGTACGGCGAGCGCATGAATACGGTAGCTGGCCTCAAGAAGTTCAAGGGAGGCCGCACGCCCGAGCAGACCCTCGAGTACATGGAGGCCCTCGTGCGGTCCGGCGTCGACCTCTTCGACGTCGACCTCGGCTGCTACGACAACTGGTGGCTACCCCACCCGCCGTCGTCGATGGGTCCCGGTTGCTATCTCGAGGTGTCGCGCATCGTCAAGGAGCACTTCGCCGGGAAGAAGATACTCTCCAACGCCGGCATGCCGGTACCGGTCGTCGCGGTCGGCAAGCTCGGCTACCCGGACCTGTCGGAGAAGGCCCTGCGCGACGGGGACTGCGACATGGTGATGCTCGGCCGCCCCCTGCTCGCCGACCCCGAATGGCCCAACAAGGCGTTCGCCGGCAAGGTAGAGGATATAGTGCCGTGCATCGGCGACCAGGAAGGCTGCATCAACGAGTTCGTCGAGGGCGGCCACCCCCAGTGCGCCGTCAACGCGCGGACCGGCTTCGAGGACATACTCGACGGCTCCGAGCTCGCTCCGGCCGCGGTCACCAAGAAGGTCGCGGTCGTGGGAGGCGGCCCGGGCGGCATGCAGTGCGCCGTCATCGCGGCACGCCGCGGTCATGACGTCACGCTGTTCGAGGCCCGCGACGAGCTAGGCGGAATGCTCGTCCCCGGATCGCGCCCGGCCATCAAATTCGACATCGTCAACTACCTCGAGCACCTGAGGCACGACGTAGAGTCCACGAAGAAGGAACACAAGCTCAAGGTCAAGCTAGGCAAGGCGCCGAGCGCCGCCGAGCTCAAGAAGGGCAAGTACGACGTCATCGTCGCGGCGACCGGATCGAAGCAGGCCAGGCCGCCCGTGCCCGGCATAGACTCGGCGGGCGTGCTACTCGCCGTAGACGTGCTTCGCGATCCGTCGCTGGCCGACGAGGCCAAGAAGATCGTCATCGTCGGCGGCGGCGTCGTAGGTTGCGAGACCGCGTACTGGCTGGCCCACGAAAAGGGCAAGGACGTGACCGTCGTCGAGATGCTACCCGCCTTCATGAAGGGCGTCTGCACGGCCAACCGCGGCTGGCTCCTCCACTACCTCGAGGAGCGCGGCGTGGCTATGTACAACTGCGCGAAGCTGACGGCGGTAAGGCCGAGCTCGGTAACGGTACGCCGCAACGTATCCAAATCCGTACCCGACCCCAAGGTGACGTGGACGCCGCTCCTGCCCGAGAACATCGAGAACCCCTTCGCGCCGAGGATCAAGATCGAGGAGCGCGACGAGGAGATGGAGGCGGACCTCGTACTGCTCGCCGCTGGCGCCCGCCCGGATGACGAGCTGTACCGTTCCTGCGTAGAGGCGTTAGCCGCGCCGGATATCCGCAACCTCGGCGACTCGTTCAGCCTGGGCCGCGTATTCGAGGCGACCAAGGCGGCGTACGCCGTGGCTACCGCCCTCTAGACATACAGGCGCAACGATGCACGGCGAGAAGGGAAGCATCCCTTCTCGCCTTTTTTTTCGGAATGGCCAGAGAGGGAGCCATGCGGATCGCGTGATATCATTACGTAGAGGAGCCATGCATGAAAAAAACGTTCCTGGCGCTGGCGATAGCTCTCCTGGCCTCGCAATTCTCAGTAGCCGAACCGGCGAAGGCCGGCGTCGGTCGGGGCATCGGACTCGTCTTCGATTTCCAGGGCTTCCTCGAGACCGTGGGGTCCTACGAGGACGGATACCAGGCGGGAGCAGGCAAAAAATGGTGGTTCGAGGATAGCCTGGCGCTACGCGGGCTTGCGAGCGTCGCGTACAACGCGATCGACGGCGAGTCGAGCTCCGCATGGGGGCTATCGGCTGCCTGCGAGTGGCATCCGGCGCGGCGCAAGGCGTCTCCGTACCTTGGAGGCTTCCTGGGCGCGCGCGCCACGATG
The DNA here is from genome assembly GCA_002839315.1 of Spirochaetae bacterium HGW-Spirochaetae-3. Lineage (GTDB taxonomy): Bacteria > Spirochaetota > Spirochaetia > Treponematales > UBA12059 > SZUA-370. Next base: position 331,783 of record PGXV01000006.1, on the reverse strand, counting down.
GCCGCGGAGAACCGCATAGACCTGTACTTCGGAGGCCTCGGCGGCGTCGAGCTGGCATTCTGGGAAAACGTCAGCCTATACGCCGAGTACAACATGCTCGCGTCCGTAGACGTCGACGGCTTCAGCGTATCGCTGGGCGGCGAAGACTCGGCCCAGTTGGGATTCATCGTATATTTCTAGACGGAGGTAGCCATGAATCGGCATCGGGTCGCGAGCGCCCTCGTTATCGCCATGATCCTGTCGTCCTGCGACTGGGTCATCGGCACGGAAGTCCCGGGCACCATCATCGACCATGAGGCTACGAGCGTCGCCGGCCTTACGGAAGCGTCTATCGCCCACGCCAAGGAAACGCTCCGCATCGTCTATTGGCACACCTCCCACGGCAGCCAGATCTCAGACGGCATGGCGGGCATGGACGCGTTCTACGGCGGCTCGGGGCTCTATGCCATCGGCGGGGCGGACGCAGGAATCGGCTATCTCCGCTTCGACGACCATTACGAGTGCGACCTGGGAAGCGATCCGGACTGGGATACGAGGACCAGTGATTGGCTACGCGCGCGTCCAGCGGTCAACGTCGTCGTCTGGTCTTGGTGCGGGCAAGTCAGCGACGCGACGGAAGGCTCCATAGCCGAGTATCTCGCCCGCATGGCCTCGTTGGAAGAGTCGTATCCCGAAGTCCGCTTCGTCTATATGACCGGCCACGCCGACGGAACGGGACTGACCGGCAACCTCCATCTTCGGAACCTGCAGATACGCGACTACTGCGAGGCCAACGGCAAGTGGCTGTACGACTTCTACGACATCGAGTGCTACGACCCCGACGGAGCCTATTACGGCGACAAGCGCGTTAGCGACGCGTGCAACTACGACTATGACGGGGATGGAGCGACGGAGGGTACCGAGTCGGGCCCCTCGGGCGGGGACCGCAACTGGGCGGCCGACTGGCAGGATTCGCATCAGGAAGGCGCCGACTGGTGGGCCTGCGGCTCCGCGCACTCGCTGCCGCTCAACGCCAACCAGAAGGCCAGGGCAGCGTGGAACCTGTGGGTACGGCTAGCGAGGAGCATTTGACGACCCGGATTCTTTTCGTGAATATCGCCGCAAAAGGGTTTATAATGTCGAGAAGGGGCGTCGGACAACGATTCCCTCCAGGAGGTTCATGATGAAACGTATGGTACTCGTACTGCTTATCATCGTTGCAATGGTCGCTCCGGCCTTCTCCCAGATGCGCATCGATATCGGGGCCGACGTCCCGCGGGGCATAGGCGCGGCGTTCAACGGCTCCGCGGAGATATCCCAAGAGACGGTGGACTTCTTCAACACCTACTTCATCCCGTTCCCCGAGGCCGCGTTCTATTACCAGTTCGACCTCGACATCGTGAAGCTGGGCATCGGCGCGCGCGCCTATACCTTCATCCTCGAGACGATCATCTGGCCGAACGCGTTCGCCGAGCTCAACCTGGGCCGGGTAGCGCTGGAGGCGCAGGTCGGAGGCGGCCTCTTCGGCCTGATAGGACTCTACAACTCGATTGAAGCGGGCGCATATTTCTTCCCCGATATCTCCATCTGGTACAAGCTGGGGAAGAAGCAGTCGTTCCGGCTGGGACTCGGAGCCATGGGCCTGTATATGCCGGATATTACGACGGAAGGCTTCGGCTTCGTATACTACATCGGAGGCAAGGTAGCTCTCGAGAACCTGTAGCCATGGAATAATCCCGAGCATCGTTCGCGGGCCGGCCATGGTCCGCGAACGCTTATTGAAAACTCCGTCCCGGCGGTCGTATACTACGTTCCATCGAGGTTAATCCATGCCGAAAATAGTCGATTACGATGCGCGCCGTAAGGAGATCGCAGAAAAGACCGTCGCCGTCTTAGTACGCGACGGCTTTCGGGAACTGAAACTGGGCAAGGTAGCGGATCTATGCGGAATAGGCCGTACGACGATATACCAGTATTTCAGGAACATTGGACAAATAATCGATTTCGCGCTAGCCGACGTATTCCGGACGCTCAACGCGGAGATAGACGCGGTAACCCATGACCAGGGTATCAAGCCCACGGACAAGCTCCTGCGGATCATGGATTACCTGGAACGCGTAGCGATCCTCGACAAGGAATCGATGATACTCGTCCTCGACTTCCTGCTCCATCCTAACAGGGAGATGCCCGGCGTCGGCTTCAACGTTCAGGAACACGTCCGAGCGTTACGCGTCGGGCTGGAACGGATACTGACTATCGGGATAGACGCGGGCGAGATACGGCCGCTGGACCCGAAGTCCATGGCGTTCACGCTGTTCTCCTTCGTCGAGGCGGCGACGGTGAATAGCATACTCTACGGCAATATTTCCCTCGAGGATACGCTCCGCGACATGAGGATCCTTATGGAAGGCCTCCGCGCTTAGCGAAAGCCCGAACCCAGGGTCTTTCAGCGCTGGGCCCGGTGCATCCCCTGCTCGACGTCTGAGCGCTCGGCTTCCATCTCTACGGTAACGCGTCCGTACCGCGCGTCCACCACGATCGAGAATTCCACGATGCCGACGGTCGTTCCGAACTCGGTCTCCGCGTCCCGCGACCATTCCAGCGGCAGGCTCTGGCGCCCACCGTCAGCTTCCGCGACGAGGCTACCGCCTCCTGCCCCGTCGGACGGCGCCTTCAATTCCAGGACGATACGGCCAGCCCGCTCCTTACCCGCTCTGTCCACGAACGAGAACGATCGATCCACGGAATACCGGCCGTCCGAGTCGAAGACCGCGGTCGCGTCCTCGGAGAAGACCGTCCTGAGGCGGTACAGCACCTCGTTGAAATGGGTGCTCTTATCGACCGCGACCGCCCGCTTGCCGGACTGCACGCGCACGAGCTCCCTCCACGGGCCGAAGGTTATCGCCGGTAGCCCTACGACCCCGAAGTCATTGCCTAGATCGGTGGATACCTCGTGGACGCCGGGATCGAGCGCGTCGAGCACCAACGGGACGCGCCGGTCGCCGGTCGTATAGCCGACGAACGAGCCGTCCAGGAAGACGCGCGCGTCTACCAGACCCGAGAACAGGGCGATCGAACCGGGCGTCTCGTCGCGTAGCGACAGGATAGAGCGGCTACGCCCCTCTTCGCGGAGCGATGGCCGCGTGCCCGTCAATCGTTCCACGACGGCCTCGGCAAGGCCGTGCACCAGGTTTTCGGTAGCGCCGGTGTCGGAGAAAGTCACGACGCGCGAGCTGGCCACGTCCACCAGCTTGAGGGTCAGCAGAAGCTCGCTGCCCATGAGGACGTATTCTCCGGCTACAATAAAATCCGCCGTCGATATGCCCTCGAAGCTCTTGGTCGGAGCCGTGGCGATAACCGACAGGGACAGCTCTCGCTCGGCGAGCAACGCGTCTATAGCGCCCCTGTCGAGTAGCTCCACCGATCCGCTCGATGACAGGTCGTACAGGAGGAGCCCTTGCGCTATGCCGCCTATATAGTCGTAGCGAGGGTCGCCGGACCGGTTCTCCAGAGCAAGCACCGCGACGCGCGGCGCTGCCGCGACCGGGGCGGCCAGCGACAAGGCGAGCGCGCCGAGGCATAGCGTCGTTCGTATATTCATGCGAACATAATCGGCGCGCCTCGCGGGCCTTGTCAAGCGATGATCCGGGCCGCGCTTGGATGCCGCGCGGCCGCCATGGTAGCATTGGGCTCGACATCCTGTGTCAGTCAAGGAATGAAGATGCGCAAGACGATACTCCTCGCGGTCCTTTCGCTATCGCTCTCCGGGGCCAACGCCCAGGACTGGCTCGTCAACTGGAACCTGGGCACCTTCGACATAGCCGGGGATTGCCTGCCCGTAGCGCGGGGCGAGTCGTACGACTTCGACGCGAGCAACCAGTTTTCGCTGTCGTTCATCGACGTGGCCTTCCGCGACGTCGAGCGCGGTTACGGCCTCTCCGTCTCGCTCATAAAGGTGCGCGACAATTACGACGACGACATCACGTCCCTGCTGCCGCTGGAGGCGTACGTCCGGCTCGCCGGCCGCGACCCGCTGTCGCTGGCGCTATACGGCAAGGCGGAGCTCGGTTATACGGACGCGGATTTCGCGCCGTACTTCGAGGGCGGCCTGCAGTTCTCCTTCATGCCGGAAGCCAAGATGGAAGACTTCTACTATTCCAGCAGGAACTCGATATTCCTGGGCCTTAACAACGAGCTGCAGCTGGTCGCGGGCGTGCGGATAGACCTAGGGCTGTTCCTACTCCTTAGCCTTTATTCGGAATCGGACAGGGACGAGTAGCGTCCCTGTCGAACTGCCCGAAGGTACAATAGGAAACGTCGGCCGAGCGGATAGAATACGGTCACGGAGAACACTATGAGCAAAGCACTGCGTTTCCTTGCGGTTTCAATGGCCCTGCTCGCCTTGGCCGCCTGCTCCAGCATATCCAAGGGTCTCGAGTCGTCGTGGAGCGTATCCGCGGGCGAGCCGGGAACGCTCGCGGACGCGCCGCCGCTTATACGCGCGATGCGCTTCGACGACTGGGACAGGGCGGCGACCCTTATCGCGCGCGGCGTCGGAGCCGGCGAACGGATACTGATACCGGTAGATTCCAGCCCGGTCGAGATAGCGGCCGGCGAAGGCAGGCTCGAACTGGTGAAGGCGCTGGTCGAAGCCGGCTGGATAGGCGAGGCCGAGGGAGAGATCGCGATGATGCGAGCGGCCCAGGCGGGCAAGGCGGCCATCGTCGAGTACCTGATCGGGAAGGGCTATAGGGCCGGCGTATCGCTGGAGACGTACCGCTACGGCATGGCGACGAAGAGCCCCGCAGCCTACGAGCTCTTCCTGCGCGTTCCCCATCCTAAATTCTCGATCAACGGCTACGCGAATTCCGTATTCACCGAAGGCAACCCGACGCCGGGGACGCTGTTGTCCAATATTGCCATCATCGGCGCTACCCCCCTGATCGAGCCGGCCCTCGGCGCGGGGGCGAAGCTGGAGACCAAGGCGTTCGAGTACCTGGGATACCAGGGCGTGCGGCCGCTCTGGCTCGCCGTGGCCGCCGGACGGACGGAGACCGCGCTCGCCCTGCTCGCGGCGGGAGCGGTACCGGACGCGACGGACAAGATCAACAAGTACACGCCGCTGATGGTAGCGTGCATCACCGGCAACCTGACGGCCGCCGAGCGGCTCGTAGCGGCCGGCGCCGACGTCAACGCCAAGTCGGCTACGAAGTACCTCGCGGGCGCGTCCTTCAACGAGTCCAGGCAGGTATTGTCGGTGAGCATCGCCGACCTCAAGCAACGGACGCCGCTGATCCTGGCGGCGGAGAACGGTCGCCCCGAGCTGGTGCGGCTACTCCTCGCGTCCGGCGCCGACCCGCTGTTCAGGAACGACGAAGGCTGGTCGGCCATGGACGCCGCGAGGCTCTACATGGACCCAGTCTCGGCAGGGATGCTGCTCGCCGCGGGCGTGGAGGAGAACCCGCTCATCACGGCGATCTGCGCCGGGAACGAGAAGACGGTACGGACGCTGCTCCCGAGTCTCGCCGAGTACGCCGGAACGAAGAAGCACCCCGTCTATCCGTTCCAGCTGGCGGTGCGCTGGTACTCGGTCACGGGATCCAAGGCGGTCATCGACGCGCTGCTCGAAGCCAAGGACAAGCTCAGCGGGTACGATATCGAGAGAGCGTTGCGTATAGCGCGCTCCGAGGACGAGGAACTGTTCCTATACCTGTACGCCAAGGGGCTCGCGCTGAATACTCCGACGTACGACTCGGGCTACGAGATCCTGCGCGCGCTCGCGAGGCGGGGCGACGCCGCCGGATTCAAGGCCGCGTGGAAAACGGCGAGCCCCGACCTGGACGCGGGCCAGAGAAACAGGCTGCTATCGGCAGCGGTTACGGCGGGAAGCGTCGAGCTGGCGCGATTCATGCTGGACGGCGGCGCGGACGCCAACGCGTACTGGTTCCAGGACCGGCTGTCCCTGCTCGGCAAGGCCGCCGCCACCGGTTCGCTGGAGCTGACGAAACTACTCGCGGACAACGGCGCCGAGATCAATCCCAAGCTTTCCAAGATAGGCTGGGTCGTATATCCGTTCATAAGCCCGCTGATGGCCGCGGCCGAGACGGGAAACGCGCCTATCGTACGGTACCTGCTGGGGAAAGGCGCCTCGGTCAACGAGATCGGGTTCGAAGGCAGGTCCGCCCTCGCCTACGCGGTGCTTTCCGGCGACGTTGCGCGGGCCTCCGCTTTGCTGGACGCAGGCGCTGACGTCAATGTGCGCATGTCCCCGCTCGTGCCGGGCTCTATCACGACGAAGCTGAACACCGGCGAGACGCCGCTCATGCTGGCGGCCAAGGCCGATTCCGTCGCGATGCTGTCGCTGCTCCTCGAGCGCAAGGCCGATTTCAGGTTTACCGACTGGATAGGGGACGACGCGCTCCTGATCGCCTACAGGTCAGGCAAGCGGGAGGCCGAACGCGCCTTGACCGCGGCTATGGGTAGCCGCTATCCATAGCCCCCGCGTTCGATCAGAATTTGACAAGAACCGGCGCCGCTGGAATACTATAGACGGTTCGGCGCCGGCCTTTTCGCAGGCGAATCCCTACGACGAGGTGTCGCTGATGGTTGCCTTGCCCTGGGATCAGATCAACGCGTTCTTGCTCTATAGCGGCGGCGCGGAGAACAGGAAGGACCTGTTCGACCGCGCGCTCACCGGAATCGGCGATATCATCCCCTGGGACGTCGGCATAGGCGTATTCGATCGCGACATACGCTGCGTCGCCTGCGGCGGCTGGGATCGCCGCACCTTCGAGCATTACAACACGCATTACTACTCCAAGGTGCCGTTCATACTCTACGACGAGAGAGGCGTAGCCAGGCGCGGCAAGGACGTAGTCCAATGGGGCCAGATGCCCGACTCGGAGTTCATAAGGGATTTCGCCAGGCCGCTCGGCCTCGATTCGGGCCTCAGCCCGTTCCGTCCCGCATGGCCACTTAATATCTCAGTACAGAGGTCGAAGGATTCTGCTCCGTTTACTAAGCGCGATTGCGAGATACTCGATATCATCAACGGGCATTTCCATAACTACCTGACGCTCCTCGCGCGTCGCGGCGAAATTCCGGACATCCCGCCAGCGGACGAGAAGGCGGCAGTCAAGGAAACGCTACGGCTCGGCTACCACCTGACGGAGAGGGAGATGCAGCTCCTGGAAGGCCTGTGCGACGGCTTGTCCAACAAGGCTCTGGCGGCCAACCTGTTCGTCAGCGAACGGACCGTCAAGGCGCACCTGACGTCGATATTCTACAAGACAGGCTGCCGTAGCCGCATGGAGCTCGTGGCCTTGGTACACCGCGCGTTTTAGCCCTTTCGTACAGTATACCCGACGACGATCCTGCCCCAGACTCGATGCATCCAGCACTCGAGGGAGCGTAACCATGGAATTCAAGGTAGCCTCGCTACGGCGTATCGCGATCGTCGTCTCATCCGCTTCTGTTCTTTTTCTCTCTTCATGCGCCAGCTTGGCCGACTTGATAGGGACGGACAGGCGCGGCGAGCCCGCTACCATAGACTCGTCGCCCCCGCTTACGCGCGCCATACGCATAGAAGAGTACGATCAGGCCGCGGCATTGATTCGGAAGCGCGTCGGGCTCGACGAAGAGCTACCGCTCGATATCGGGTCGACGCCCATAGAGCTGGCCGCCATGCACGGCCGGCTGGATCTCGTCAAGGCGCTTATTGACGCGGGCGGCTATATACCGGAAGCCGCCGAGTACGCGATGATACGGGCCGTCCAGGGCGGGCGCGCCGATATCGCCGACTACCTGAAAGAGCGCGGCGTACGGATAGGATCGACGAGCGCCGTCTACCAGGAGGTGCTGGCGAGCGGGGATCCCGCGGTCTACCGACTGCTCCTCGACGCGCCGCACCGTAACTTCAGCTTGAACAAGAAGGGCGCCAAGATCAAGTTCTATGAGAAAGGGCCGTTCCTGCCCAACGCGGTAGTGCTCGGGTCGAGGCCGCTCGTGGAGGCGGCCCTGGCCGGGGGCGCCGATACCGAGGGCACGCAGAACAGCGATAGCTATATCAACATGACGCCGCTATGGCTGGCGGCCGTGTACGGCAGGTCCGATATCGCCGCGCTGCTCGTCGAATCGGGCGCCGTCATCGACGCCAGGGACAAGAACTACAAGTATACGCCCCTGATGCTCGCGTGCATGTCCGGCGACGAGGCCCTGGCCGCGCTTCTCATCGCCAAGGGAGCCGACGTGAACGCCAAGTCCGCGTCGGCCTTCACCGCCGACTTCACCTCGTACGGATCGTCCTTCACGCGGACGATAGCCGATCTTAAGCAGCGTACGCCGCTGATGTTCGCCGCCGAGAGCGGGCACCCGGAACTGGTACGGCTCCTCCTCGACGCGGGCGCCGATCCCAAGGCGAGCAACGACGACGGATGGACCGCCCTCGACGCGGCGAGGACGAACCTGGACGCCGAGAGCTGCCGCATACTGCTCGGGAAGGGCGTCCCGGAGAATCCGCTCATCACCGCCGTATGCGCGGGAGACGCCGCCGAGGTACGGAAGCTCCTGCCCCGCCTCGAGGATTTCCTCGGCACGAAGAAGTTGCCCGTGTATCCGCTGACGCTAGCGGTCAAATGGCATGCCGTCACCGGGTCCAAGTCTACTATAGACGCGCTGCTCGACGCGAAGGATCGCCTGAGCCCGAACGACGTCAAGGCGGCGTTGCGCGCGGCCAAGGCAGGCGAAGGCGAACTCTTCCTGCACCTATCGTCGAAGGGGCTCAGGCTCATCGACGACGGCTACTACTCCGCCATGGACCTGATGCGGTTACATAGCGCCCGCGACGATGCGAAGGCCTTCGCCGCCGTTTGGGACGCTGAGTACTCCGCCCTTCCGAGCGACGGCGCCGAGAAACTGCTTAAGGAAGCGGTCAAGGCGGGTAAGCGGCGCATAGTCGAATTCCTACTCGACCATGGCGGCGATCCTGGCGCCTATATCAATGGCGAGATGTACGACTTGTTCGGCTACGCGGCCGTGGCCGGGCACGACGCTCTGGCCGCGATGTTGCTGGATCGCGGCGCGCAAGCCAACCCGAAGCTCGCCAACAAGTACTTAATCCACGGACCTATGCTGTCGCCGCTTATGGCCGCAGCCCGCGGCGGCCATACGGCCTTGGTCAGGCGCCTGCTCGGCATGGGCGCCGACGTGCGCGCCATCGGATTCGAGGGACGCACGCCGCTGTACTACGCGTCCGCGGAGGGGCACGCCGACATAGTCCGCCTCATCCTCGACGCCGGGGCCGACCCGAACGTACGCATGGAGGTGCTTATACCCGGCAGCGGCGGCTTCTACCAGGCCAGGGGCGAGACCGCGCTGATGGCGGCGGCCCGCGGCGGCGGGGCGGAGGCCTTACGAACGCTCCTGGAGAAGGGCGCCGATCCGCGGCTGACCGACTGGATAGGCGACGACGCGCTCGTGATGGCGATAGAGAACGGCCACGTGGAGTGCGCGACACTGCTCAGGAAAGCATTGCTACGGAAATGATCTGTGATCAAGATAGCGTATCTTCCACTGATTACTGATTACCGATTACCCTTCTCTACGACGACGGCCGCCGAGCATTACGCCCGGCGGCCGTCGTAGAAGGGCGGGAGTCGCTTACGCGATCTTGCCTACGATGAAGTTCATCACGAACAGGACGACCGCGCCGGTGGCCGACAGCGCGCAGACGGCGCCGAACCAGTGCAGGAACATCTCCTTGACGTCGGTGAGGCCGGTCGTACGGTTGACGACCCAGAAGTAGCTGTCGTGCAGGTTCGTGATACCGATCGATCCGATACAGCACGCCAGCGCGCCCATGTACGGGTTGACGCCGGCCATCGACAGGATGATCGGCGCGGTGATAGAGCCGGCGGTCAGCATGCCGACCGTCGCGGAACCGGACACGATGCGCAGGAGGAACGCCATCAGGTACGGCAAGAGGATACCGGGGATATGAGCCGCGACGAGCGCCTCGGCGATGGCGTTGCCGGCTCCGGAAGCCTTGAGCACCTGCCCCAGGGCCCCGCCCGCGCCGGTCACGAAGACGATGATACCGGCTTGCTTGATCGAATCGTCGAGAAGCCCGACGACTACCTTGCGATCCATCTTGCCCGCGAGGCCGTATATGGCGATCATGAGGCCGATGCCTACCGCGACCACCGGGTGGCCGAAGAGCCCGGCCAGGGTCTTGACGGAACCGGTCGCTCCGAGAACGCCCGAGACGGTATTAAGGAGTATAAGCACGATCGGTATAAGGATAGGCGCGAACGATATGAAGGTACCGGGCAGGTTCTCATGAACGAGCTGCTCGGGGGTCTCGAGTTCCGCCGCGGTGTACGGCCTGTCTATGAGCTTGGTCGAGTCGTTGGGGTCGGGCAGCTTGAACAGCTTCTTGCCCACCCAGCGGGCGTACGCGAGGCCGCCGAGGGCGATGAACACCGACGCGATAATACTGTAGATCATGAACATGCCGAGGTCGACCTTGAAGAAGCTGACGATAGCCAGCGGGCCCGGGGTCGGCGGCACGAGCGAGTGCGTCACGAGGAGGGCCGTGCCGAGGGCGCAGCTGATCGTGATGAGGCTCTTGCCGGTATTCCTGGCCAGGGACTTGGCGAGCGGCGAGAGGACGACGAAGGCCGAATCGCAGAACACCGGGATAGACACGATGAATCCCGTGATGGCCATAGCGATGTCTTCCTTGCCCTTGCCTAGCATCTTGATGAACGTCAGGGCCATGCGCTTGGCCGCTCCGCTCACCTCGAAGATCGCGCCCATCATCACGCCGAAGCCGATGATGATGCCTATGCTCCCGATGGTGCCGCCGAAACCGGTGACGATATTGGCGAGCACGTCCTTCGGCGCGAGCCCGGCGACGAGTCCGGCCGCTAGCGCGCCGACGATCATTGCGGGGAATACGTGGATCTTGGTCTTGGTCACCGCGACGATGATTATCACCATCGCGACCACAAGGCCGATGACTACTCTAGCGACGTTTACGTCAGTCATCTTCGTTCGCTCCTTCAGTCGTGATAGAAAAAGCCTCGATCGACGATCGCGGCGTTGTGAGGCTCTCTTAAATAACAGGCCCGAGGCAGTAGAAATCCATTGATTTCGTATACTTGATCGACTCGCCCTTGGTCGTCTCTCCGGAGGCGACGCGAAGGAGCTGACAGAAGACCTCTTCCCCGACTTCCTCTATGGAGCGCTCGCCGTCTATGATAAGGCCGGCGTTGACGTCCATGTCCTTGTCCATCCGCGCGTAGGTCACCGGGTTGCCGCATATCTTTATGACCGGCACCACGGGGAAGCCCTGAGGCGCGCCGCGGCCGGTGGAGAACAGTATGACCTGAGCCCCGCCGACTGCCATGCCCGATAGCAGCTCTATCTCGCGCCCGGGGGAATCCTTGATCCACAGGCCCGGGCCCGCGGGCGCCTCGGTATAGCCGATGACGCCCTCGATGGTCCTCGTGCCGGACTTTACGATGGCGCCGAGCGACTTCTCCTCGATCGTGGACAGGCCGCCCTCTATGTTGCCGGGGGTCGGCTGGCCCTTGCGCATATCGACGCCGATGGCCTTGGCACGGTTCTCCATCTCGGTGACTATCCTGGCGATCTCGGACGCCACGTGCGGGTTCTTGGCTCGCCGCTGTAGTATGTGCTCGGCTCCTATGAACTCGGTCGTCTCGCCGAATATAACCGTGCCGCCCAGGTCCACCACCTTATCGGCGACGTAGCCTATCACGGGGTTGGACGCCACGCCCGAAGTCGTGTCCGAGGCGCCGCACTTAATGCCCATGACGAACCTGGACATGTCTATCGTCTCGCGTTGCTGCCCGGATATAGCGAGCACGAGGCGTTGGGCCGCGTCGATGCCGGCCTGGATAGACGCGCTGGTGCCTCCGAGCTCCTGGATGTTTATGCGCTCAATCGGCTTTCCGGTTGCGCGCGCGGCCGCCTCGAGGCGGTCGGTATCGACGCCCTCGCAGCCGAGGCTGACGATCAGCGCGGCGCCGACATTCGGGTTCTCGCATATCTTTATCAGGCAATCGGTTATGCGATCGAGGTCTGGGGGCGTCTGGCAGCAGCCCTGGTGATGGATGATGCCCTGAGTCATGACGGTATTGGCGACGATCGCCTCGACGACTTCGTTGGCGCATACCACTGAAGGGACGATAGCGACATAATTCCTGGCGCCCGCCTTGCCGTCCTTGCGGACGTAACCCTGATACGCGGCCATTACTTGCCCTCCTTCGCGGCCCAGTCGCCTCGTCCGCGTATGCTGTCGATATTATGGACGTGCACGTGCTGACCGGGCTCGATAGCCTTTGTAGCGACGCCTATCTCCTCGCCGTACTTCGTCACCTGCTCGCCCTCGGCTATCGCGACGAGGGCGACTTTGTGGCCGTACGGGATGTCGCTCGAGACCGCCAGCTCGGTCGTGTTCCCCTTCTTGTCGAATACCCTGACGCTGGAACCCGCCTTGACCACGTCGAATACCGTGGCGACGTTGTCTGACTCGTGATTCTGGATAGCCTTGGCCATATCTTCCATCTTCCTACCTCCTCACGATAACCGAGACGCCGTCCGGCAGTATCGCGACCTTTGATCGAGGACCCGTCAGTTCGTACGCCTTGCACAAGGCCTCGTCGACGGTCTCCGCGTATATGAAGTTCATTCTCTCTACGGTGGCGCGGTCAATGCCGGCCGTCACCAGGATGATCCTGTACTTGATCAGCGCGTCGGCGAATCGCTGCACGCACCATTGCTCGGAGACCGTCTTCTCCGGCGCGGTGGCCAGGATGCGGTCGAGCAGTTCCCGGGGCGTTCCCTCGAGCATCATGCGGCCGAAATTCTCGCCGCCGAGGCCGTCCTTGCACGCCGCGACGAGTATGATCACGCCGCCGTCGTTGACGCAGGCAAGGGCCGCGTCGAGGCCCTTGGGGCACTGGTACAGGTTCTGGTCGAGGGGGTAGCCGCCGTTCGTCGTGACGACGATGTCCGCCTTGACGGGATCGACGCCGCTCCGGTCGAGGAGGAATTCGCAGCCGGCCCGGTGCGCGGCGTCGGCGTCGCCGCAGAACGCGGCTATGACGCGCTTCTCCTCGTCGAGGAGCACGTTGAATATGAACGCCAGGTTCGCCATCCTGGCGGCCTTGATCATATCCTCGTGTATCGGATTACCCGATAAGACTCCGGTAGCCGCCCGCGGATGCTGGATGGCGCTCGCGCTGTGGTTAATGTTGACGCAGTCCTGGGAGGCGACGCCGGGCAGCACGCTCTTGCGTCCCCCGGAGAAGCCGGCGAAGAAGTGGGGTTCGATGAAGCCCTCGGAGACGAGCAGGTCGGCCTCGGTTGCCAGCCTGCTTATCTCGCACTTGCTACCCGACGGCAGGACGCCCAGGTCGACGAATCCGTCCGTATCGTACGCGTCGTGGTTGACGATACGCTCGCTGGCGCAGACGGCCTCGCCGAACTTGGCTTTCATCTCCTCAGGCGTCATGCCCCGGTGCAGCCCGGTGGCGACGAGGACGGTGATATCGGCGTCGGGATTCCCCTTGCGTACCTCCTCGAGCAGCAGGGGAAGAGTCAGTGCGCTGGGGACAGCCCTCGTATGATCGCTCGTGATGACGACGACCTTGTTTTTCCCTACGGCCAGCTCGGATAGAGGCTTCGAGCCTATAGGCGATCGGAGCGCGTCGCGGATGATGTCTTCCTGCGAACGGCCCGTCGTACCGCGGCCAGGTACGGTCAGTATGCCGGCAACCCGCTCGTCGACGATCGACAGCTGTATACGGCCGGAATCATACGGCAAATCAATGAACAACGTTGCACTCCTTTGCCCTCGAACGGGCGATGTAGAACGACACTAGGTATTATGTATTATGTATACATAATACACGGGTATTGAGTCATGTCAATAAAAAAGAGCCATGCGGAAGACGCATGGCTCTCAAGGCGCTCGGCCTACTATCGGAATATATATCGAGCGGCGTCAGAGGTTGGCAGAGCGGAGATGCTTTATGATCTCTTCCTTAGCGAGACGGAGGTGCGCAGTGCAGATATCCGCGGCGCGGACCGCGTCCCGATCGAGTATCGCGTCGATCAAGCCCGTATGCTCATCGATCGAGTCGAGGAACCGCTGCTGGCTGGATAAGGAAAAAACGCGGAACGGAGTAATAAGCATGGATACCTTGTCGAGCGAGTCGATCAGGATAGCGTTCCCCGCGGTAGACACGAGGAATTCGTGAAACGCGGTGTCGATTTTTATGTATTCCTGGATAGCGCCGAAGTCGTCGTGACTCGCGAAATCGCTCCGGAACGTGCGAAGCCGCTCGGCTATGGCGCCATCCATCAGTTCTATCGTCCGCTGGACGGCGAATCCCTCGACGATGAGGCGGAACTCGTAGGCGTCGACGATGTCCTTCTCGGAGAGGCGCCTGACCATGACGCTTTTATTCGGGATGCTCTCGAGCAAGCCCTCGCCTATCAACTCGTTGATGGCGCTCCGTACCGGGGAGCGGCTGACGTTCAGCTCTTTCGCGATCTGGAGCTCCTGGAGCCGCTGCCCGGGCTTGAAATGCTCGTTGAGGATATTTTCCTTGATGACGGAATATACCTGATCCTTGATCGTCGATATGATCCGACCGTTACCGTGCAATGCCATCGTGATACAATAACCAATATCCATCGGATTTACAATATTTCCCAGAGACGAGGCGGAAAGCGCCTCCGGACTATACTGAGCGCCGGTATGGCGGCTATCATCTAGGCATGTCAACGAAAAAAGCACCGCGCCTCATCCGCCGCGTAGCCTCGCTCGCGGTAGTCCTCTTCGCCGTATCCGTCAGCGGCGGCTTCGCGCAAGAAGCCGCCAGGACGCTGTCCGTCCTGTATTTCTCCAACACGACCGGCGACGTCGACTCTGCGTGGCTATCCAAGGGTCTCGCGGACATGCTCGTCACGGACCTGGCGAACGCCGGGGGATTCCAGATAATCGAGCGGGAAGAGCTGGAGAGGCTATTCCGCGAGCAAGAGCTTTCGCTATCCGGCATGGTCGACGATTCAAGCGCGCCTCGTATAGGCCGGTTGTTGAGCGCCGGTATCCTCGTCTACGGGTCCTTCGCCGCTAGCGGAACGGAGCTTCGCGCCGACGCCAGGGCCGTGGAAACGGAATCCGGCAAGATCCTCTGCGCCGCTTCGGTTACGGGGCGTCCCGAGTCGGCGCTGTCGCTCGAACGCGAGCTCGCCGCCGCGTTGGCCCGCGGCCTGGGCGCCGACCCGGCCAGGTTCACCGTAGCGACAGAGTCCTTGCCGGCGGCTAGATCCTACTATAGGGGCCTCGATTACCTGGACGCCGGCTGCTACGCCGACGCAGTGGATTTCTTCGGGCAGTCGAGCCGACAGGACCCGCTATTCCTGAAGCCGGGCAAGGGACTCGAGGAGGCCTACCGTTACCTCAAGGATTTCAAGCGTCAGCGATACCGACGCGAGATGAACGCGCTGGCGGCCGACATCGCGGACTTGAGTCGGCGCATCACCGCTCCCGTATTCTATTCCTTCGGCGACGCTATCGCCGATCCGGCCCGATTCGGCTGGAAGGACGCGGCGGAAGTATCCGCCTTCTATAACGCCAGACCCGCCGTACTCAACGGGGAAACGCCCGTTCAGGCGATATGGAACCTGCAGAACCTACTCGGCGAATTAGGCGACAAGGCAGAGGAGTACTTCGACGACGAGACGCTCGCCGCCCGCTGTCGCGACGAGATACTCAGATGGGCTGATGCGGCCGAGTCGGGATATCCCGGCGACGCCTTCCTGCCCGAGGTTATTTACCAGCGCCTGTTCGTATCAAGGGAGCGCGAAGACTGGAAGGGTATGAAGGCTATATGCGAGAGGCTTATGGGCGATTACCCCGAATACCGTATGATGTGGGCCGTCGAGGACATGTACGAGGAAGCATTGGGGAAGCTAGGTGAATAGCGCGCGCCCGGGCGCCAACGCTGACGCGTCGGGGGCCGGGGTGAAGCGCACCGTATAGCTAGTCCCCGACGCGCGCCCGATTTCGAGCTTCGCTCCTATTTGCTCGGATAGCACCTCGATAAGCGTTATACCCAGCCTCGCGCCGGCGCGAAGCGCTAATCCTTCCGGCATCCCGACGCCGTCGTCCGACAATAGCAGCTCTACCCGCCCGTCCTCCGCGATCCCGAAGCGAACAAGGATAGAACCACTCTCGATCGAGTCCTTAGGGAAGGCGTGACGGAACGAATTGGATAGTATCTCGTTAATGAGCAGGCCGCACGGGATGGCTTGTTCGAGCCCGAGGGAGAAACCGGTTCCGTCGATACGGAACACGGCCTCGCTGAAGCGGTCTCGATAGGTGCGATAGAGCCTCGCCGCCGCGTTCCTCGTGAACGCCACCATGTCTACGCTGTTCATGTCGTTCGATTGGTAGACCATCTCGTGAATATCGGCCATCGCCCGGACCCGGTCCGAAAAAACGCGCAGGATCGTCAGGCCTTCGTCGTCGTGGGGCTCGCTCGCCTCCAACTCCAGGAGACTGACGAGTATCTGCAGGTTATTCTTGACACGGTGATGCACTTCCTTGAGGAGCGTATCCTTTTGGGCCAGGGTCGCCCGCAGGATTATCTCGGAGCGCTTTCGGGCGTTGATATCGGTGACGAGGCCCTCGATGCCGAGGGTCGATCCGTCCTCGGCGCGTATCTCTCTGGCATGCACGGAAACCCACAGCAAGGAACCGTCTACCCTGCGGTATTGGAACTCGCGGCCTAGCGAGACGCCTCGCTCGCGAAGGTCCATCAACAAGGCCTCGCGATCCTCCCGCCTGGCGTATACCGACGCTACGTCGTCGCCGACAGCGGCCTTGAGGGCCGTAGCATCAGGGTATCCGAGCATGCGGGCCATCGCTGGATTCGCATCAAGTATCGCGCCTTCGAAGCTCGTCCTGAATATTCCTTCCAGCGCGTTCTCGTAGACGCCCCTATATTTCTCCTCGCTATCCTGAAGGCTCCGCATCGTCTCCTTGATGCGCCCCGTCATCACGTCGAACGTAGAGGAGAGGTCGGAGACTTCTTCGTACGTATCGACGACGACCGGCAGCCAGTCCTCTCCGCGCGCGTAGGCCCTGGCCGATCCCGCCAAGGCGACCAGAGGACGGGCGATTCCCCTCGCGATGAAGCCCGAGGAGGTCCCGCCGAGAATCATGATGGCCAGTCCGGCGACGGCCATGGCTATTGACATCCCTATCCTGCCCCGCTCGAGCACGGTACGGTATTCGCCCAGCTCGTCCTCGTAGGCGCTTGCCCCGATGACCCAGTCCCATGGCGCGTAGTACGCCAGGCGCGCGATCTTCCATCGGGGTTCCGTCTCTCCGGGATTAAGCCAGCGGTAGCGGATCGTAGCCAACTCTCCCGGCTTGAGCGGAAGAGCCGCGTCGACGACGTCCCGCGTGACATACCGCCCGTCCGGATCGACGAGGTCCCATATTATCTCGCCGTCCCGGGCCCCGTTCTGCGAGACGATATAGCGCCCGGGATTCTCCCCTTTCCCCGATAGCACGTATACGTATCCCGTCTTTCCGATCCGGGTACCGACGATCGCGGCGCGTACGCGGGACTCTATGGCGGATTGACGCTGCCCTACGTAGAGCATGCCGACGATCGCCCCTTCCGGGGATCGGAGCGCCTCGTAGGCCGTGAGGTACCAGTCGTCGACCACGACGGCGCGCCCCGAGAAGACGCGGCCGTCCATCACGGCCGCGATCACGGGGTTCTTCGAACCATCGGGCATGACCGCAGGTATATAGGTGCCGATAGCTCTCGTGCCATTGCCTTTCCGAACGGTCGTCGCGGCTCGCAGCATGTCGCCGCGCTCGTTCATGCGCTGGAAGAGCGTAACCGTGACGCCCAGCAATCCGGCCGTCGCGTCGACGAAGGGGCTCGAGACCGCCGGGTCGGCGCTGTATCCTTGCCACGCGCCTCCGACCAGCATGCGCGGCAGCGCTATCGTTGCGGATGTACCGCTGAATTGGTCGACGGCCTCCCATGGCACGAGGGGCGCGCCGAATCCGATGCCGCCAGATTGCCGCAGGAACGCGCGGGCCACGCCGAGGCTTCGAAGCAGTTCCTCGGAGAAGGCTTCGCCCTCGGCGCTGACGAGGTTGTAGACTCCTGTTGTGATGTGGTCGAGATCCTGGAGTATCAGCGCATCGACCTCTTCTCGCGCGAGAAGCGCGTAAGAGGCGCTTAGGCGGACGGCGATGACGACGAGCGCTATCGCGGTAACGAAAACGCTTCCGACGCCTAGCGCGACCAGCCTGGAGCCTATACGGCGCAGCTTCCCGGCCTGCGGACGAGGCGGGAGAGGATCGATCTTTCGCGACTCCGAACGCGATACGGCCATTGAACTAGCATAGTCGACCGGTAACGGTATTGCCAGGCTCGTCACCGCGAGCGCGGACCGGCTCTCCCGCGCGATCTCGCAGGGAGAGCCGTATCGTGGATACGGCTAGCGCGCCTTCTCCTTCGAGTACAGGGAACCGATGAGCATGACCGCCGCGAATACGATGAGGTAAGCCGCGACCGCCATGCGATGCGAGAATACGGCGGCGACGATCATGAAGAGGCTGCCCAGTATGGCTAGAACGGGCATAAAGAATCGCTTGAAGGCCGGGAGCTCCTTCTCGTTCCTCATCAGCATTATGAAGATGGGAATATACAGGGCATAGATGGTTACGATCGGGAGTTCGGAGGAATCGAAGCAGAAAAAACCGAACCATGGCGCGGTGAGATTGGCGCCATAGAAGAACGCAAGCCAGACTCCGCACAGCAACAAACCGAGGACGGACGAATTCGTGGGCATGTTGGTAACAGCGTCTACCTGCTTGAACATGGACGGATTGGGCCCCTTGCCTCGCGCGGCGATGGAATAGACGCCCCTGGTGCAACCGAGCATCAATCCGTTCAGGGTACCCAGGCACGATATGATGACGAATACGAATATCAAGGTTCCTCCGAGGCCGGAGAACAGCGTCTCGAAGGCGAGCCTGGCGCCTTCCTGTCCGCCGGCCATCAGCGTCTCGTTGGCGACGGCCCCCGACAGGCCGACGTAGTAGAGAATGTATACGAGCATCACCGTAAAGGTTCCGACCACCAGCGCTATGGGCAGGTTCTTCTTGGAATCCTTTAGCTCCGCGTTGATGCTGGTAGCGATGATCCAGCCCTCGTAGGCGAAGGCCGTCGCGACGACGGCGGTAAAGAGAGCGGTCGCCGTGTCGACCCTCGAGACGACGGTCGTAAAATTCCGTACTATCATACCGCTACCGAGGCCGACGACGGTTCCGACGACCGCCATGATCAGGAGCGGAACGAGCTTTATGACGGTGGTAGATACCTGGAATTTGCCCGCGAGCGTCGGAGACAGCGCGTTGAGGGCATAGCTCGCCGTTAGGAAGAAGGCGGCGATCGTCATGCATTCTCCGCCCGTGATGCTCCATCCGAACAGCACCGCCGTATAGCGCGCGGATACCCACGCGAGGACGGACGTCAGCGTCGGATAGTAGATTATGGCCATGAACCAGCCGACGTAGTATCCGTAGGTCTTGCCCATCGTCGCCTCGGCGTAATCGACGATACCGTTTATATGCTCGTATCGAGTCGCCATCACCGAGAAGGTATACGCGCAGGCTATCATGATGATGCCGCCGATGACCCAGGCGAGGATGCCCAGCGGCAGGTTCCCGCCTGTCGCGGTCAGTATCTTCTCGGCCTTGAAGAAGACGCCGCTGCCGATCACGATTCCTACTACCATCGCTATAGCGGTGAAGAGCCCGAATTTTTTCTTTAGCTCAGTACTCATGTCCCACTCCCTTTCATTATTTCCACAGGACAATACCGCGCCGTGTATCTTTTGAGAAGTACGCTTCTCATGCTTTTCGTAGCTATATACGCATAGGAATAAAAGCCCCGTCGGCGGCTACCCGGCCGGCTATGTAGCCGTGCGCGCCGGCCGCGAAGAGCCCGGGAATAACCTGGCCCCGGATTTCATGGATCTCGGTCCTCGGGGTAATCGCGGGGCAGCCCATGGCGCGATGCCCGTGTCGGAAACGCCGGAGGCCCCGTTCTGGGCCTTGACGACGACCTTCTCGATCCTTCTATCGGAAAGGGTAACTTCAACGGTCATGCCGCCGTGCATGCCGGAAACGGCCCTGGACGCGACCTGCGCGGAACCGGTCGACTTGGTCGACCGTTTCATGTTCTCGCAGCCGATCATGGAAAACGCCTGTGCTGCTACGAGCGGCGGCGACGGTCCTCGCTCGTCGATTGGAATAATCGGGCGGTAGTAGTATTATACGGATCTCGAATTCCGACCGGGGAGGTTCACTATGGCGCTACAGATCTTCGGAACTCGTAAATGCCAGGCGACCCGCAAGGCGGAGCGGTTCTTCAAGGACCGCGACGTCGGCTACCACTTCGTCGATCTGGCCGAAAAGGGTATCAGCTCCGGCGAGCTGGACGCGATAGCCCGCGCCGTCGGCCTCGATTCGCTCGTCGACGAAGAATCCAGGTACTACAAGGACAGGGGGCTCGCCTACATGGACTACGACCCCAAGGAAGAGATACTCGCCCACCCTCTCCTCTTACGCACGCCGATAGTACGAGAAGGACCGCGAGCGTCGGCGGGCGACCGCCCCGACGACTGGATGGAATTCGCCAAGGCGGAAAGATCCTAGGAGGACGAGACGATGGCCAACCTTTTCGATTACCTGGAATGGAGGGGAGACGTCGGCCTCTCCGCGAGCGGTTTCAACTCGGTAGACAGCCTGATACTCAGCGTTCTGTCCTATATACCCTTCGACGGCATAGTCTCGGCCGAGATCGACAGGAACGGCATCTCGATAGCGGACGCGGCCGAGTTGTTCGCTGACTCGGATACCGCCGAGGCCGCCATCAGGAACGAAGAGGACGTACGCCTGCTGTCGGCGCTGGCGGCCTCGGACCGATTCGGGGACATGAGACTGACCGGCTACGTCAACAGCATCGACCTCACGGCGGAGAAGCAATTCTCCGCCGTCACGATCCTCCTGGGGCGGGGAAGGACCTACGTCGCGTTCCGCGGCACGGACCTGTCGCTCGTAGGCTGGAAGGAAGACTTTAATATGAGCTTCCGCTGCCCCGTCCCCTCGCAGGAGGCGGCCGCGGTCTACCTGGAGCAGGTAGCCGCCCGCTTGCGCGGCAAGCTGTACGTAGGCGGACACTCCAAGGGCGGCAACCTGGCGGTATACGCTTCCGTCTTCGCGAAGAGGCGGACGAGGAAAAGGATCCTGGCCGTCTACAACAACGACGGACCGGGGGTCAGCTCCTCGATACTGGAGAGGGACGAGTTCCGAGAGATGCAGGACCGGATCTTCGCGTTCATACCGCAATCGTCGATCATAGGCATGCTCCTGGAACACGCCGAGCGATACACGATCGTCCATAGCGACCAATCCGGCCTGATGCAGCACGATCCGTACTCGTGGAGCGTCCTGGGCACCGATTTCGTGCGGATGCAGTCGGTCACGAACGAGAGCGTATTCATCGATCAGACGGTCAAGGAATGGATAGCGGGGATGACGCTCGAGCAGCGCGAGCATTTCGTCGACGTGCTCTACCGCGTGATAGGCGGTACCGAGGCGCGCACGTTGCCTGAACTGACGAAGGACTGGCTCAAGAGCGCTATGGCCTTGGGCAAGTCGTTCAAGGACGTAGACGAACCGACGAAGAAGGCGCTCATAGAGACCTTAGGGCTCCTGTTCAAGGCCGCCAGGAACAACCTCGATGTGTTCAGGCACGCGCGCGAAGAAAAGAAGCGCTAGGCCTTGGGCAGCGTCAGGCTGAAACGGCAGCCGCCCCGGGGGCCGTCGCCGATGGAGCAGCTTCCGCCGTAGCCGGCTGCTATTGCCTTGACGATCGCAAGGCCGAGGCCGGAATGCGCATCGCTCTCCCCCTCGGGCCGGTCCGAGTAGAAGCGATCGAAGGCCTTGTTCCTGGATGCCTCGGCGATACCCGGCCCCACGTCGTCGACGTCGATGACGTACGCCCCGCCCCGCTCGTAGAGCCGGACCGACACGGTAGCGCCCGCGCGAGAGAACGATACGGCGTTGTCTACGGGATTGGTTATCGCCTGCACCAGCCTGTCTGGGTTGACCCGTACGAGGGCCGGCCGATCGACGCCGACCTCGAATCGGACGCCGACCATCGGATAGTCCCTATGAGGATAGCGGGAAAGGGCGACGGGAACGAGCTCACGGAGGTCGACCGGCTGGACGCTCTCGCCGTCAAGCCGGTTGTCGATGCCGCCCATCTCGCGCAATCCCGCCAGTAGCCGTTCCATGCGGCGTTCCTCGTCGCGCACGCGCTCGAGCAGGCTCGTACGCTCGTCGTTTGGGGACTCCGCTTCGAGGGCCAGCTCGGTCGCCCCCCGTATCGCCGCCAGCGGATTCTTGAGCTCATGGAGCAGGTCGGCGGTGAAGCCGTCAATATACGCGATGCGCTTCTCCAGCCGCTCGGACAGCGACGACAGGGCCCGGGAGAGGTCGCCTATCTCGTCCTTGCGCCGCAGGCCGGTAAAACGCCCCCTGAATCGGCCGGCGCTATCGAGCACCGTCTCGGCCTCGCTCTTGAGCCGCCCTATGGGCGAGGTTATCGTCATAGACAGCGTCAACGATAGCAACGCCGCGGCTACGAGCGACACCACGGATATCCTGATGATATCGAGCCTGAGGGCGTAGAGCTTCACGAGGATGCCGTAGGTCGAGCGCGATACGAGCACGGCTCCCAGAACGTCTCCCGGCGCGACGCCCACTATCGGGATGGCCGAGTACAGGTTGACCGACACCTGCCCTCCGGACGATAGCCGCGTGACGGCGCCGTAGCGGCCTTCCAGCGCCGCGACGACCTCGGGTCCGAGGAGAACGTTCTTGCCGGAATAGTACTCGCCGGAGTCGTACGCCTCGCTGGGAGGCGACAGGAAACGACGAAGGAGGTTCAGCGGGTAGACCACCGTCCTGTACAGCGCGCGCTCGTTGGCCTTCCTCGAGTCTACGGGAGCCGCCGGCTCTCCCGCGGCACCGTACGAAGACCGCGTCCCGGTCGCAGCGGTCTCGGCGGACGGCACCATCGTCGCGGAATCGGCGATAAGTCGGCCGGCCGCGTCGACGACCCGGAGACGCGAATCGACGCGGCCGCCGAGCCGCCCGAGCACGAGCGCGGCCTCGGCGGCCAGGTCGGTACCGGTCAACGCCGACGCCAGGATGCGGCCCTGCTGTATCATCGATCCTTCCTGCGTATCGAGCAGCTGCGTCTCGTAGGTATCCAGGTACAGGAGGCTCGCGAGCGGCAGGAATATGAGCATGATATTGAACGCGAGCAGGCGGACGGACAGGCGCCTCATGGGTCTATCGCGAGCCGGTACCCGAGCCCGTAGACGGTCTCAATGCCGTCGAACGACTCGTCGGCGGACGACAGCTTGCCGCGGATGCGCTTGATGTGGCTATCGGCGGCCCTGTCGTTCGGATAGCAGTCGTCGGGAAAGGCCGACCGCATCAGTTGCTCGCGGGTCCTGACCGCGCCCGGCGACTCGGCGAGGCTGCGGAGCATCCTGAACTCGGTAACGGTCAGCGGTACGGCGCGGCCCGAAAGCCTGGCGACGTAGCGCTCGTCATCCATCGTCAGTCGCCCGACGGAGAGTCCCGCCGCCGTCGGCGGCTCGTCCCGTTCCGGCGCGGCCCGCCTCAGGGCCGCCCTTATCCGCGCCAGCAGCTCGCGCATACCGAAAGGCTTGCACACGTAGTCGTCGCCTCCCGACTCCAGGCCGAGCACCCTGTCTATCTCGTCGTCCCTGGACGACAGGAAGATGATGGGCACGCGGGAACGCAGCGCCCTGACGCGCCGGCACAGCTCGATGCCGTCCATGCGCGGCATCATGATGTCCAGCACGAGGAGGTCCGGGATTCCAGCGCCGAACGCGGCCCACGCCTCCTCGCCGTTGGAGTACTCCGCCACGCCGTAGCCTTCGCGCCTCAGGGCCATGCAGACCGTCTCGCGGATGTTCTTCTCGTCGTCTACGACGCCTATCGTATTCATCGGCCGATAGGATAGCACGCGGAGCGCCCGTCGCCCAGATGCTCGAATTCCGCCATGATTCCGCCGTCGTTCCGCCGCGGGCGGGGAGTAGGCTCATAGCATCCAGGATTCTTCAAGGAGCGCGTAATGCGAATATCGGGCAAGTTTACGGGGAGTATGGGGTTCAAGGCGGCGCTGATAGGCGCGCTCATACTCGTCATGATGATGCCGACGGCGCTGGTCAGGCAGATAGTGAGGGAGCGCTCAGGAAGGGCCCAGGAAGTGGAAAACGAGATCATCGAGTCGTGGGGCGGAGAGCTCCGGTTCGCGGGGCCCGTGCTGCGCGTCCCCTGCGCGAGGCTCGAGGAGGTGACGCTACGCGACGACAAGGGAAGAGAGACGAAGGAGCTGCGGGAATCGTACTTCGACCTCTGGATAACGCCTTCCCGTACGTCGCTGCGGGTCGACCTCGATACGACCCGCAAGTCGCGCGGCATATTCTCGGTGCCCGTATTCTCGGGGACGCTACGCGTCGACGCCGAGTTCGACGCTACCGAGGCCCTGGCCGGCCTCGCCGGGCATGAGACGGCTCTCGCCGGAGAGGCGGAGATCGTCGTGGCGATCGAGAACCAGAAGGGTCTGCGGGGGCTCGAAGATCCGCTTTGGGGAGGAGCGCCCCTGTCGTTCAAGCCCGGCGACGCGGGCCTGGGGCTCCTGACCGGAGGGATACGCGCCGCGGCTCCCATCGCCCCGGACGAGCCGGTATCGTTCGGCGCGGTCCTGTCCGTACAGGGCGGGGGACGCGTACGCCTGCTGCCCCTGGGCGAGGACGTCGACGCGACCGTATCGTCCGACTGGACCGCGCCTTCGTATCGCGGAGATTATCTGCCCGGCAGCCAGACGCTCGGCGAAGACGGCTTCACGGCGCGATGGACCGTATCGCACCTCAGCCGAGGGACGCCCCTCTCCTGGACGGGATCCGCCCGAGGCGACGACCGCCTGTCGCGAGCCTTCTTCGGCGTCGACCTGCTCGAGGTGCTGGACCTGTACGCGTTGAACGATCGGGCGGTCAAGTACGCTATACTGTTCATCGTCGTTCCGTTCCTGACCATGTTCCTTATCGAGACGCTCGGCAAGCGGTCGATACATCCCGTCCAATACGCGCTGGCCGGAATCGGTAACCTCGTATTCTACCTGCTGCTCTTATCGCTCTCCGAGCATATACCGTTCGGAGCCGCGTACCTGGCGTCGGCGGCCGCGGTTTCGTCGATGGTACTTGCCTACTCGCTGTCCCTGTTCAAGGATACCTCGAAGGCCTGGTACATGGGACCGGTGATGGCTGTGTCGTACCTGTACCTGTTCATAACGCTCCAGTCCGAGGATTGGGCCCTGCTCACGGGATCCGTGGGAGCGTTCTGCGTCATCGGGATAGTGATGTTCGTAACCCGCAGGGTCGACTGGTACGGAGAGCGGTGATCGGGCCGTTCCGGCTGAGTTGACGGCGGCACAGGCGATCCCGATACTGTACGCATGCCCTCCATCGAATGGGCGGATATCGCGATCCGGCTTGCGCGGGGTAACGTCGACGATATATCATTCGCGGGCGCCCCGGGACGAGCGGTATTCACCGTCAGGCTACCGCGCGGCGACGACGGTCGGGGAAGGCGATAGATTGAAGGCTGACAAGGCTATACTGCTCGTCGACGACGAGGCGATAATCCTGCTCGCGCTACGCCAAGAGCTCCGCTCCGAGCTCGGCCCGTCGTACCGATACGAGATCGCGGGTAGCGCCGACGAGGGCCTGGCCGTCATAGGCGAGCTCGGCTCGGACGGCGTGCGCGTCGTCCTCGTCATCTCCGATTGGCTGATGCCGGGGATGAAGGGAGACGAATTCCTTATGCTCGTACGGCGGCTCCACCCCGAGATACGCACCATGATGGTATCCGGGCAGACCGACGAGGATCAGCTGGACAAGCTCAAGGCCTCCGACTCGCTCGACGTCTTCATCAAGAAGCCATGGAACCCCGACAGGCTCGTCGCCGAGTGCAGGCGGCTACTCGAGTAGCTCATACCGCCTGAGCCATGACGGCGGGCAGGCGCCAACCCTCCTCCGGACGTCCGCTCTATTGTATGAGAAAATGTATTGACATATTGTACTAGTTCATTTAATCTTGTATTAGATGAATAGTACAATGACCTATGGAGACATTACCATCAGTCTCGACTCGGCGAGCGGGGTGCCTTTCTACAGGCAGGTCATCCAGCATGTCGAGCACGCTATCCTGGCGGGAAGACTCCTGCCCGGCGACCGGTTGCCGACCATTCGATCATTGGCCATCGAGCTCAAGATCAACCCCAACACCATCGCGAAAGCCTACGGCGAACTGGAGATACGCGGCATCGTCATTACCCAGGTCGGGAGCGGCACCTACGTCTCCGACCGGAAGCCGACGGCGCCGGAGGACGGACTGCCCGCCAAGATCGACGAGACGGTCGCGCGTTTCATACGCGACATGGCCGCGCTCGGAGTCGACCGCGCATCGGCAGTAGAATTGGTCAGGAATCATAAGGAGGACCGAACATGTGGTTCGTAAAAGGGGCGGAACGCAATCCTCCCATCAAGAATATGCCGAGACACGAGCGGAGGAAGGATTTCGCGGTTAACGCGATGGGCCTAGGCCTATTAGCCCTTCTCACCGTCGGCGGGGTCGCCCTCCGGCTCGGCGCGGGAACCGCGCCCACCGCCGCGGATATGGGAGTGCTCCTCGGCACGCCGGTCCTGACCATAGGGATCATGAGCCTCTTCCCCAGGTGGACCATCGCGGTAAAGTTGCTCATCCTTATCGCCATAGCCGTGACGGCCCTGTACCTGAGCGAAGGCGGCTATATACTCGCGTTCGCGGCGGCGGGAGCCCTCGTCGCGCCGGCTCTCCAGAAGGTAGAGGAGTGGGAACGCGCCATCGTGCTACGGCTGGGTAAGTTCCACCGCGTAAAGGGGCCGGGAATATTCCTGCTCCTGCCGTTCGCGGACAGGATAGCCAGGACCGTAGACCTGCGTATCAGGGTAACGGACTTTACCGCGGAGACCACGCTGACCCGCGACTCGGTCACCGTGACCGTCGACGCCCTGTGCTTCTGGCTTGTCTGGGACGCCGAGAAGGCCGTCTGCGAGGTTCAGGACTACGAGGACGCGGTGGCCCTGTCGTCCAAGACGGCCCTCAGGAGCGCGATCAGCCGCAACGACCTGTCCACCTTCCTGGAGCGCGGAGACATGATAGAAGAGCAGATCCGGGCCGAGGTGGACGAGAAGACCACCGACTGGGGCATAACGGTTCAGCACATAGAGATCACCGACATACAGATACCCGAGTCGCTCCAGGATTCCATGAGCCGGCTGGCGCAGATGGAGCGCGAGAAGAAGGGCCGCGTCATGCTGGCGGAGGCAGAGATAGAGATAGCCGAGACGCTCGCGAAAGCCGCCGAGATATACGACCGGCACGGTACGGCGATGAAGCTCAAGAGCCTGTCCATACTCAACGAGGGGCTCAAGGCGGGCAACTCCATGATGCTGGTGCCGAATTCGATAACCGAGGAATTGAAGGCGAACGACCTGTTCGGGCTACAGGCCCTGAACGAGACGAAGCGCGCGAAGAAGGACGATAGCGAGGAGCATGACGATGAACGCCGTAACGACCGATAGGCTGACGAAGGACTATTCCCTGAACGGGCTCACGATCAACGCGCTGCAGGGCGTGAGCCTGGAGTTCCGGGGCGGCGAGTTCGCCGCCGTAGCCGGCCCCTCCGGTAGCGGCAAATCCACATTCCTGCACCTGGTAGGCTGCCTCGACGTACCTAGCTCGGGCTCGGTAGCGATAGACGGTACCGAGATAGGATCCCTGTCCAGGAAAGAGCTGGCGCTGCTGCGGCGGGAGAAGATAGGCTTCATCTTCCAGGCGTACAACCTCATCCCCGTGCTCTCGGCGCTGGAGAACGTGTCCCTGCCCCTGACGCTGATGGGCTACGATACCGCGGAGATACGCGACCGCTCGCTCGCGGCGCTCGAGGAGGTCGGGCTCGCGGGCATGGGCGGCCGCAAGCCCAAGGAGATGTCGGGGGGACAGCAGCAGCGCGTGGCCATCGCGCGTGCGCTGGTCAAGAAGCCTTCGCTGATACTGGCCGACGAGCCTACCGCCAACCTGGATTCCAGGACCGGCAAGGATATCCTGGACCTGATGCTCGAGCTAAACCGCAAGGAAGGCACGACCTTCATATTCTCTACCCACGACCCGATGGTCATGGAGTGCGCCCGCCGCCTCGTCAGGCTACGCGACGGTATCGTGGAGACGGAGACCCGCCGATGAAGGAAGGACCGCTCAAGACCGTAGGGACGATAGCCCTGCGGAACCTGGCCCGGCACCGGGTCAAGACCGTCATCACCACCATAGCGGTAGCAGTAAGCGTCGCGCTGTACATCGCGGCAGACGCGTGGCTCCTGGGCATGAACCTGGACTCGCGCCGCAACATCGTATCGTACGAGATCGGGGCCGCCAAGATCCAGTCCGACGCCTACTTCGCCAAGAAGGACGAGCTGCCGATGTACGAGAGCTTCGTCGGCTGGGAAAAGATCGCGGACGCGCTGGAGACCGCCGGCTACGATTCCGCCCCCCGCTTCGTATTCTCGGGCACGCTCTACTCGCGCACCGGCACCGCGCCGATACTCTTCGACGCGGTAGACCCCGAACAGGAAACCGCGCTGCTCCGATACCCGGACTTCGTCGAGTCGGGACGCTTCCCCGAGGCGGGACGCGCCGAGCTGGCCCTCGGCACCGTAGCCGCCGACAAGCTCCGGGTGGGGATACCGCGCCGCCCGACGACGGAGGAGTACGAGAAGGACGTCTACGGCGCGGCGACGGACGCCGGGGAGGCCGGGTTCATAGCCGGCCTCTACGACGAGCGGGACGGACTCATGGCGTTACGCGACGACGCCGGAGCCGCCGAGCTCGATCGGCTCTGGGGCATACTCTCCCGCTCGGGCCGCATGGACGTCCGTATCTCCACCGTCATAGACATGGTGGCCGCGCCGGAGACAGTCAGGCGCGACCGCTTCGAGGAGGACCTCCTGCCGTCGCTGGACGCGGAGGGACGGGCGCTGGCGCTCGGCTCGTACGAACGCGACCCGGTGCTCGACGAATACTACCTGACGACGGACGACCCCGCGACCCTGGCGGCGCTGCTGCGCGCGATGACCGTCGCCGACTATTCGGGCGCCATACGCCACGTCAACCAGCTGATAGACGCGACGGTCGTCGGGATCGTCAACTCGCCTAACCCGAAGACCAACGGCAACGTCGGGTTCATACCGCTGGACGCGTTGCAGGGCGAGGCTGGCCTGATGCTCGACGGAGCCGTGACCGAGCTCCTGATACGTTCCTCCGGGGCGAGCGACACGGCGCTACCCGGCAAGGCGGAGCGGCCGGAATCGATACGCGCTGCCCTCGATTCGGCGCTCGCGGCCTCGGGCGAGACCCTGCCCGAGGGGCTCTCGGTACGGGGATGGGAGGCCTACGCCGAGGATTACCTAGCCGCCTCCGCGGGGGATAACGTCTCTACCCGGGTCATGATCGTGTTCCTGTTCATCCTCTCGTTCATAGGGATCGCCAACACCATGCTGATGGCCGTGCTGGAACGGACCAAGGAGATAGGGATGATGCGGGCGCTCGGCATGACCGACGGGCAATTGCTGCTATCCTACTCGATCGAGGCGGGCATGATAGGATTCCTCGGCTCGATGGCTGGCGTAGCCCTGGGCTGCCTGATCAACATACCGATGGTGGAATACGGCGTCGACTTCTCGTCGATGTCCAAGGAGATGGGCGGCGACTTCGGCTATCGCGTCGCGGCCCTCTTCCGCTCGGCCTGGAACCCCGCGACCATAATCCTGACCGCCGCCGCGGCGACCCTGCTGTCGGCGCTGATGGCCCTGCCGCCGACCATACGGGCGTTGCGGCTGCCGGTCACCGAAAGCCTGCGTTTCGAATGAGGAGCGTCACGATGGATACAGAACGCAGAAGCCGCGGCCGTCTCTCGGCGCTGACGACCATAGCGTACCGGAACATCTGGCGGAACGGCCGCAGGACGGCCCTGTGCGTCGTCGCCGTTGCGGTAGCCGTGTTCTTCAATATATTCATGCAGGCGTGGATAGTGGGCATGGTCGACGGCATAGAGGAAGTCGTGAAAACCTACGAGACCGGCCACGTGAACGTGACGAGCGTGGGGTTCGAGGCGGAGAAGGAGTACTACCCCGTACAGTACCCCGTAGCCGAGGACCGCGCGCTGCAGGACGTCGTAGCGGAGCTGGAATCCCTGCCCGGCGTCGTCGCCGCGCTGCCGCGCATCACCGCGTACGCGTCGCTGTTCGACAGCACGGTAAAGCACGCGCTCCTGTGGGGCGTCGACATGGAACGGGAGCTACGGGTCAACGTATTCAACCTGACCGACCGCGACGACGGCCTCCTCGAGGGCCGTTTCCCCGGCGACGGCAACGAGTGCGCCGTCGGCAGCGAATTCGCCCGTAAGTCGGGCCTACGCGTCGGCGACCCTCTGCCGCTAAAAACCGTATCGTCGCAGTTCTCAGACAAGTACTGGAACCCCCGGATCGTCGGCATATTCGAGTTCGATTATCGCAAGTTCGACGAGGAAGTCATCATCGTCCCGATAGCCAGGCTGCAACGCATCCTCGGGCTGGAGGACAGGACCCAGCAGCTCTTCGTATACGCCCGGGACGCGAACGACTCGCGGCGGCTCAAGGGCCTCGTCGCGGACGTCATGGGCCCGGGCCACGTCGTGCGGGAATGGGGCGACAGCTACTGGGTCGCCATGATGAGGCAGATGAACATCGTCTACGTCGTCGTCTTCGCCGTGTTCCAGATCGTGGCCAGCTTCCTCATCATCAACACGGTGCTGATGGTCATACACGAGCGCATCAAGGAGATAGGCATGATGGGAGCCCTGGGCATGACGCGCGCGGAGATCGTCGCGGTGTTCTTCCTGGAGGCGGTCTTCCTGAGCGTCTTCGGCGCGGCCGTGGGCACGGTCGTCGGAGGAGCCGCGTCGGCGATAGGCTCGATGTTCCCGATAGACATGAACGCGATGATGGGCGGGGGCATGAAGGAATTCCCGGTGTCGGGCACCCTCTTCCTGTCCTTCTCGCCGGCCATACTCGCGCAGGGCTTCGTATTCGGCGTCGCCGTATCCGCCGCCTGCACGCTGATACCCTCGCTCAAGAGCGCGTTCATAGAGCCGGTAGAGGCGCTCAGGCGATAGCGCGGGGCATAGGCGCGATTACTCAAGGAGAACGACATGAAACGAACGATACAGACGATTATCATGCTAGCCGCCCTGACGGCGAGCGCCGCGGCGCAATCGGGCCCGAGCGCCGCGGAACTACTGGCCCGGGTGGACGGAAACGAATTCTACTCGACCATAGTCTACAAGGGGCGGATGATCATAGAGTACCAGGGCAAGCGCTTCGTCAAGAAGATGGCGTTCTGGGGCAAGGGGAACGACGATACCTTCGTGGAATTCGTCAATCCGGAGGACCGCGGGACCAAGTACCTGAAGAAGGGCGGCCGGCTGTACGTCTACTCCCCGGACAGCGAGCAGGTAATGCTCATCTCCGGGCACCTGCTCAAGGAATCCATGATGGGCTCGGACATGTCGTACGAGGACAGCATAGAGAACGAGAAGCTATCCGCCCGGTACGTGCCGACCCTAAGCGGGTCGGAGCCCCTGAACGGCCGCGCCGCCTGGGTCCTCGACCTGGCGGCGAAGGCCAAGACCGAGAGCTATCCCCGGCGCAGGCTCTGGATAGACAAGGAGACCGGCGACGTGCTGCGGTACGAACTCTACGCGCTCTCGGGCGCGAGGCTCAAGGAATACAACCTGATCAGGGCCGAGACCATCGGCGAGCGCCGATTCCCCGTGGAGTCCGAGATGCGCGACCTCCTGCGCAGGGACAGCCGCACCGTATTCATCATGGACTCGCTGGAGCTGGACGCGCCCATAGACGACTCGGTGTTCAGCATGAGGAACCTGGAACGATGACGCGCAAGCCGTCCGCCTGGCTGGGCCGCTCGCTCATCGCGACGGTAATGCCGGCGCTCATGGCGCTGGCGACCGCGCCCATGGCGTCGGCCGACGAGCCGGTCGTATCGGGGATCGTCAGCGGAACGGCGAACGCCGCCGCCGGAGCCGGAATCTCGTCCCCGTTCGTCTACGGCATGGAGCAGTACGCCAACATCAGGCTCAAGGCCAGGGCGGGAGACTCGGGCACGGTATACGCGGCGGTCAACCTGATAGCCGCGTCAGGGGCAAACGCCGCGGCGCTCGCGGTCGCGAATCCCTATTCGGTCGGAGAGAACTACGTCGCCGCGCTGGAGCTGGAGCGGCTGTACGTGAGCGTCCGGGGGGAGCGGGCCGACGTCGATTTCGGGCTGATGAGACTGGCCTTCGGATACGGCCAGGCCTTCCGCCCGTCGGACTTCCTCAACCCGCCGAATCCCCTCGTCGCCGACGCCCGCCCGCGCGGATCGCTCGGGGCCGCTATAGCGGCCTACCCTTCCTGGGAAGGCAAGGCCACGGGATTCGTCGTAGCCGGAAAGGATCCTCTCGCCATGGACGGCGAGGGCCTGCTCTGCGGTACGTCCATAGACGCCCACTTCGAGCGCGCGAGCGTGCAGGGGCTCTACGCCTACCGGACGCCCGACGGCGAGCGGAGCATGGGCGTACACCGCGCGGGGCTCTCCGTAAAACTGGAGGCGACGGTCGGTATCGTCCTCGACGCGACGTATTCCCTGGCTCCAGCCGACGGAGCCGGCATCGAAGGGCTCGAGGCCGCTATCGGCGTCGACTACTCGCTACTGGACGGCAAGCTGTACGCCCTCGCGCAATACCTGTACAACGGCCCCGGGATGCTCGACCCGGACGAGGACCTGACGAGGCTCGACGCCGCGATCCTCGCGGGAGACGCGACAGGCGTCTACAACCGCAGGAACTACGCGTTCGTGCAGGCGATGTACAGCATCGACGACTACACCCGGGCGGGCCTGTCATGCCTGGCCGGCATAGACGACCTGTCCTTCTCCCCCGCCCTGTCGCTGGAGCACGAGCCGTTCCAGGGATTGACCGTTACCATCGTAGGCCGCGCCGCGCTGGACGAGCGGACTATAACCGGCTCGGGCGAGCGCGGCGAGCTAGGCCCCGAGCACGCAGGCGCCTACGCGTCGGTATCCGCGACGGCGAAGATCAGGTTCTAGGGGGTAGGACGCGAAGGCCCGTATCGAGACGCGATACGGGCCTTCGCGCCCGGCTACGGGACGACCTCCGCGTCAGGCGAAGGATCGCTCAGGAAACCAGTATCGATCTCGCCGTCGTCTTCCGGCATTGACTCGAGCTCCAACGGCACGAAACGCTCGACGTAGGGTTCCTCGCCGGAGGCAACCTTC
This sequence comes from Spirochaetae bacterium HGW-Spirochaetae-3, assembly GCA_002839315.1. Taxonomy (GTDB): domain Bacteria; phylum Spirochaetota; class Spirochaetia; order Treponematales; family UBA12059; genus SZUA-370. The sequence goes on along the minus strand of PGXV01000006.1, from coordinate 298,140 downwards.
GGTAGGTACAGGATGACCATATCCTCGTCGAGCGGGATCTTGAATTCTCGTTCGACCTTCGTGCCGCTTATCTCGTCTTCGATGACTATACGGTGCGTCTGGCCCTTGAGGACCGTCATGTCGCGGTCGTCGGCGTAGTACTCCACGGATTCCCTGCCGTCGATCGATACCAGCACTTCTTCGAAGGCAGCGATCCGCCCTTCGTCGACCTCCATGTTATCGATCAGGAGGGTATGCTCTTTCCCCGTAACGAAGACGACGGCTATCGCCAGGACGTACGCAACGACCAGGGTCGCCCGGACTATCAAGCGCTTCTTCTTCGTATTCATCGCGCTTCTCCCGCGGCCTTCTTGCCGCCGCCGTGGCCGTACTGGACTTCCCGCACCCGAACAGCCTCGCGCCTCGCCTTCGAAGCGTACAGCACGAGGGAGAGGGCGATGGCGCCGTAGCCTATGAACTGCCTGAAGTACTCGCCGATCATCGCGGATCCGAAGAAATTCTGCCCCGCCCTCGGCGATATGACGAACAGGAGGTGGAGGAGCACCACGCCTATGAATACGTTAGGCAAGGAGGCCTTCTTGACGGAAGCGCCGCCTACCAGGATCGCGGCGACCGCGAAGAAGCTGGTCTGGTCGTGCGCGTTATACGTGGCCATGTTCCCCATGTTCTGCAGGAAGATTATCTGGCCGAGGCAGGCGAGGACGGTAGAGACGACGATGGATATCGCGCGCGTACGGTCAACCGGAATGCCCGCGGCCTCGGCCACCACCATATCGTACCCGACGGCCCTCATATCCTGCCCGAGCTTGGTTCGCTTGAACCAGACAATGAATAGGCAGAGCGACGCGATAACGAGGAACGTCACGACCGGTACGGAGAACGGGCCGATAGTGAGCATCCACGCCGTATCGAGCGACTGCCGAACGCTCTCCAGGTTGAGCGTATTGCGTATCCCGTATCCCCTCGACAGCAGTATCGCGGGGGACCGGATCGGTATGACCATTCCCATCACGTAGAGCACCACGAACTGATAGATGCCGTTGATGAAGAAGGCTAGCATATAGCTCGTCACCATCTCTCGGCCCTTGGCCCTGTTCAATATAGATCCGCATATCCATCCGACGACGACGGCTATCGGCGTCCCGACGAGGGCCGCGAAGAGCAGGCCCTCTATCCCGGATATCCTCCAGTTAACGGCGAGTATGAGGCCGACCTGCCCCGCCATCGCCCCGAGCGACATCCCGAAGTTAAGGCCCATCCCGGCGTAGATAGGAAGGAGGAGCGCGAGGACGAGGAAGGAGTTCCGCCCCAGTCTCGTTATCATTTCCTGAATTATGTAGTTCGCAGACAACTGCGACGACGGAATGGCGATCACCGTTATGACGATGAAGGTGATGATGACCGCGTTCTCCGACAAGAAACGTTTTACCGTGTATTTACCGCTCATTTCGTCACCTTGAGTTTCCGGGTAAGCGCGTAGATAATGATGCCGTTCGAGACGATGAGCCTGATGACCTCGGACATATCCGTCTGGAGCGCAGAGTTTATAACCGAAGGGGTCATGGTCAAGAGCCCCTGGAACAGGAACGTGCCGACGACGACGTTGAGCATGCTCCCCTTATTGACGGAAGCGCCGCCTATCAAGATAGCGGCGACCGCGGCGAAGGGCATCTGCAGGGGCGCCGTATACAGCTGCAGGAATCCGTAGCTCTGCTGGTATACGAGTATACCCACCGCGCCCAGGAACGTAGAGATGATGACCGACAGGGTACGCATCCTATCGGTGCTGACGCCGGAGGCTCGTGCGAAATCCGGATTCGATCCGACCGCGGTCATCGCCGTCCCCGTCTTGGTCCGCAGGAAGCTCCACATGAGGTAGATGCAAAGCGAGAAAAACAGCAGCTCTCCCGTCGGGATGATTGCGCTCGGCGTCATCCTAATAGCGAGAAAGTCGTTGAGCACCCGCTTATAGAAGCTTTCGAGGCTTATCGTCGTCCGGAGGCCCTTCCCTCCGTATCCCCAGATCATCGTCGGGCTATCGAAGGGAAGGATTATCCACATGATGCACATGAACATCACGCTGGCGAATCCGACGTACATCGCGATGGTCATCTCCTCGCCCTTGACCTTGTTCAATATTCGCCCGTAGGCCCAGCCGAACAGCACGGCGAACGGCGCCGCCATCGCGATGGCGCCGGCGAATCCTAACGCGCCGACGAGGCCCGCCTGGATGGAAAGCAACGCGCCAATGAGGCCGGCGATTATACCGAGCGATAGCCCGAAGTTGAGCCCGCATCCGGACTGGATCATCGGAACCATCGCCAGCACGAATATGCCGTTCTGGCCGAAGCGGTTGAGCACGTCCGCGAGTGAGTTATCGAGCCGGACCCCGAAGAAAGGGGCCGCAACGAAGAGCGATAGCAGGAAGAAGAATATGATGATGCGCGGCCATCCGAAATCGGCCAGGTATTGCTTGATGCTAGACATGTGCGGTCTCCTGGGCGTCGCTGCTCTCAGGCGCGACCCCGGACATCATGAGCCCGAAATCGGCCACGTCGGCGCTTGGTTGTAGAATACCCGCGATACGGCCCTCGTTGACTATCGCGACGCGATCGCATATCGAGCGCAGCTCGTCCAGTTCGCTCGATATCATGACTATCGTAGTACCGTTCTCGGCGTTATAGCGGCGTAGCGTATCGAGCACAAGCTTCTTCGCTCCGACGTCTATCCCGCGAGTCGGCTCGGAAACGAACAAGAGATCGGGTTTCATCGCGAAAGCCTTCGCGAGGCAGATCTTTTGTTGGTTGCCGCCCGAGAGTTGCTTGACCTTCTGCTTCGGGCTCGTGCATTTGATATCGAGCAGGTCTATGTATTCCGCGGTCAACGCCCGCATACCGGCCTCGTCGCGGTACTTAATCAGGCCGCCGAGGCGGAATTTCAGGTATTTCTCCTGTATCTGCATCGCCGTAAAGGCGATATTCCATTCCAGGCTCTCATCGAGGAGCAGTCCCACGCCCCTCCGGTCTTCCGAGACGGACGCGATGCCCATCTCGAGAACGGCGCGGGGAGAGTTGAGGGGCACTTCCTTTTTCCTGTATCGAACGGAGCCGCCCGCCGGGAAAAGGCCCATGATCCCGTTGGGTATACCGACTTTCCCCTGCCCCGCGAGGCCGCCTATACCGAATATCTCCCCGGATCGAACCGAGAACGATACATCGCAGACCGGCTCGCCCGGCATATCGACCCATAGTCCGTCGACCTGCAGGATATCCTCGCCGAACGATCTCCCCGCGCCGTCTTGCTTACGATCGACCGACACGCTACGGCCGACCATCCAGGAGGCTATGTCCTTTATGGATAGCGACTCGTTGACGGTATCCTTGACGACCGTTCCGTCGCGCAGCACTACGATGCGATCGGCGATCTCGACTATCTCTTGTAGGCGGTGCGAGATGAAGATGATGGCGATGCCCTGTCCGGCGAGGTTGCGGAGGGCTTTGAGAAGTATCTTGGCCTCCGATTCCGTAAGGACCGCCGTCGGCTCGTCCAGGATGAGCAGGCGCGTCTTCTCCCGGTTGATTTCCCTGGCTATCTCGGTAAATTCCTTATGGCCGACCGGCATGTCCGCTACAAGCATATCGGTATCGAGCGTCACGCCGAGCTTCGATATGGCCGAGGCCGCCCTTTGCCTCATCGCGGCCCTATCGAGAAGACTCATCCTGTCGCCGAATACGTCGTTGAGCAGCGACGCCTTCATGGTTTCACGATTGAGTACGATGTTCTCCATGGTCGAGAAGCCGGGGATCAAGCTGAATTCTTGATGGACCATCCCGAGCCCTGCGTCGAGCGCGTCGAACGGGCTGCCGAACTTCGCCTCCTCGCCGTCGATACGAACGCTGCCTTTGTATCCGCCCGTTTCCGATATGACGGTCATGCCGAAGAGAACGCTCATGAGCGTCGTCTTCCCCGCGCCGTTTTCACCTACGAGGCCGAGGATCTCCCCGGCCTTGAGGTCGAAGGAAACGTCGCGCAGCACGATGTTCCCATAGTATTCCTTCGACAAGTGCTCGATGGATAGAAGGGCATCTTCCTGTCCCATTTATTCTCCTGAGATTATTTCCCTATGCGCCGCCAGTAGGCGGCCGAAGAGAAAGCGGTCGGGCCCGAGTCGCGGCGCAAGCCTCGAGCCGGGCCCGTACGGTCTTCGTTACCGCTTAGCGCTTGATAAGCGCGTATTTAGCCGGGATCTTCACCTTCGTCGAACCGAGATAACCCTTGCCGAAAACGTATGTATCCATATATACGAGTAGCTCGTTCTTGGCCTTTACACCGGTGCTCATGTCGGTATAGAGAGCGCCGTTCCACTGGGCGCCGGGCGTGTACTTTCCTATGGCGCTATAGATATCCTGAACCTTGGTAAGCTTGGCCTTGCCGTCCAGGACGCGCTTGGCGAGCTCGCCCATACCGGCGGTCAGGGAGAATCCCGTGCTGTAGGACCACGTCCCGAGCCGACCCGACGCGCCTTTCGCGACGATGGCCTTCTCTATCTTGGCGACGATGGCGGGGAAGTCTCCCTTCTCCGCGGACAGGTCCAAGCCGAGGGCCCCGGGGAATCCCATCAGCGGAGAGGCGGTGTCGGGCTCTACGAATATGCCGTTCTTGGACGCTATGATCTGCTGGATGAGCGGCTCGGTCTGCGCGTCGTTCGTGCAGAAGAGCGCGACCTTCTCGCCCTTGGGGCCGTACTTCTGGAGGTACTGGGGCACCTTCTCGAGGATGAACTGTTGCGCTCCGGAGATACCGACGTCCGATGTGGGATCGGGAGCCGTCTCGAAGACGAACTTCAAGCCGAGGTCATTGCAGGCGGCTTCCATGATCGCCCTTCGGCGGCCGAGGGTCTCGTACGACATGTGGCGGGGGAACGATATATGCACGAAGGTCTCGGCGCCGAGCTGCTTGGCGCCCCAGACGATCGTGTAGCCGCGGGATACGAAATCGAGGTCGACGACGAGGTCCGCGGCCTTCTGGATGACGAGGGGGTCCTCGGCGGGAAGGGCTGCGAGGAGGAGGATGTCGGGGCGCTTGGCGCGTATGCGCTTATACGCCTCGGCGACGCCGGGCAGAGCGTTGCACGTGACGATCGCCTTCATCAGGGGATCGTCGGCGAGCGCGACCAGGTTGGATATAACCGTCTCCTGCTGGGACATGAAGTCGTCCGGATAGGTTATGTGCTGGATGATGCCGCCCTCGGATACGGCCCCGTACTCCTTGATGAGTTGTTCAGCGCCGCGCAGGTCGTCCTCGGCCTGCGAGACCGTTTCGGTGCAAATACCGATGTGGTAGGCGGGTCCGGCGAAAACGTTGGTGCTCGATAGCGCGAACGCGACGACGAGCAACACGATCGCCGACTTAGGTAAGCCTTTCATAGTGCCTCCTGATAGAATCAACTGATATTTCAACAGAATATCAGAGCCTAACCATTTGTCAACGATTATCGCTTTATGTATAGAAACATTCGTCGGCGCATAATTTCCATTGGCCTTAGGCGCATAGGATGATAGGATCGAGCATGACCCGAGCCAGCGCCCTCGACGGGCCCCCGACGACGGCCGCGAGACCGACCGCGCCGGCCGTAAAGACCTGGATCTCCCCCGCAAAGGCCTTCCTCGTCACGACCCTGGCGACGACCTACGCGATGGCGCTGATATTCTTCCGCCTGTCCATCCAGGAGACCTCGGACCACCCGTGGTTCGCCGGTACCTACCTCGGTTGCGTCTACGTCTCCATAGCGCTGAGCCTGGTCGCGCTCGCGGTCAAGCCGGGGCTCGCCGTCGCGCTCATCGCGCTCGTCCGCTGCTACGCTATCGTCGTCCTCGGGTACGGCATACCCGCCTACCTATCTGCCAAGCTAGCCCTCGGCATAGGGCTGATGACGGAGATATGCGTGCTTCTGGCGTTCCCCGCCAACCTCGCCGTCTCGGCCGCGACGATACTGGCCCTGTCGCTGGCGCAGGCGTTCCCGTATTTCCTGGGCAGGAGCCTCGTCATCGACGCCGTAGCGCTTCCGAGCGCCGAGGAGCTGGTCATGCTGACCGCGGTCATGGCGCTCACGGCCGTATCCGCCGCGTGGATAGTGCGGCTCGCCTCGAGGAACGCCGAGCTGGCCGATTCGCTGCGGATACAGGAGCTCAACGTCGACACGCTCGCCGAGCTCAACCAGAACCTCCAGGGCTACGCCCGCACCGTGGACGAGGAGTCGGCCGAGCGCGAGCGCAACCGCATCAGCCGCGAGATCCACGACATATCCGGCTACATCTTCACGAACCTCATAGCGCTGATGGACGCCGCGGGCAGCCTGCCCGGGGAGGACCGCGCGGCCGTCTCGGACATCATCGTCACGGCGCGCAAGCAGGCGCAGGAGGGGCTCCAGGAGACGAGGACGGCGCTCCGCAAGCTGCGCAGCGACGGGCCGCGCCTGGCCGACAACGCGCACGCCATCAACAAGATCGTATCGATCTTCCGCTCGGTCGCCGGCATCAGGGTCGACCTCAACCTCGGCAACCTGCCCAGGCTACTACCGGTCGAGCTTAACCTCGCGCTGTACCGGACCATCCAGGAGGGCCTGACGAACGCGGTGCGGCACGGCATGGCGACGGCGGTCGGGATACGGTTCTGGGTACGGGAGGGGCGCATCTTCCTGACTATAAGCGACAACGGCAAGGGCGCCTCCGAATTCGTCAAGGGCATAGGCCTCTGCGGCATGGAAGAGCGGATAGGCGCGCTGGGCGGGCGCGTAGAGGTAGGCGCGTCGCTGGAGGGCGGCTTCGCGCTTGCCGTGGACATTCCGCTTCCGGCGGCCCGCGAACCGGGCGGGAAGGCGATTAAATGATCAGGGTACTCATAGCGGACGACCAGAGGCTCTTCGGAGAGAGCCTGTCCACCACGCTCCGCAACTCCGCCAAGGACATAGACGTCGTGGGCCTGGCGGCCAACGGCGCCGAGGCCGTGGCGCTGGCCGCGGCGCTGTCCCCGGACGTCATACTGATGGACGTCTTCATGCCCGTCATGGACGGCGTCAAGGCGACGGAGCGCGTCATGGAGGCTTCGCCGGGTATCAGGATACTGATGCTGTCGACCTACGACGAGGACGACCGGGTCAAGCACGCGCTGGCGCTCGGGGCCGCGGGTTACCTGCTCAAGGACATATCCCCGCTGGAGCTGATAGCGAGCATCCGGGCGCTGATGACGGGCGTCGTGCAGATATCGCCGCAGATCGTCGCCAAGCTGATGCAGGCCCCCGCCGGCGTCGAGCAGGCTTCCGCTCCGGCTCCGGTTCCCGCGCCGGCTCCGGAGCCCGCGATGATAGACGGGATAGAGTGGTTCGACAGCCTGACGGGCAGGGAGCGGGAGGTCTTCTCGCTCATCGCGGCCGGCTACGACAATCCGCGGATAGCCGCGGAGCTCCGCCTCGCCGAGCATACGGTCAGGAACCTCGTCAGCGCGATCTACGCCAAGCTCGAGGTGAAGGACCGCTTCCAGATCATACGGATGGCCAACAAATTCCGCGCCCGCCCCTAGGGACGGGACAAATGTACCCTACGGCGCCGCCGATTCAGTGACAGCTGTCTCTTGCGGAATCCCAGTATGGATCCATCATGGAGACGCGCCGCCCGCGCGGCGCATCATTCCTCAAGGAGGCATCACGTGAAGAAGAGACTATCCGTCGCGATCGCCATGGCGCTGACCCTCGCGCTCGTACTGGGCGCCGTCGCGTCCTGCGGCTCCGGGCCCAAGATGACCGACAAGGTCACGGTCTGGTGCTGGGACCCCAACTTCAACGTCTACGCCATGAAGCAGGCCGCGGCCGTCTACAACAAGGCCAACCCCGGCGTGACCATAGAGATCGTGGACATGGCCCAGGACATCGAGGCCAAGATCATATCGGGCCTGCAGGCCAACGGCGCCGGGCTCCCCGACGTCGCGCTGTTCCAGGACTTCCGCATCGAGCAGTTCCTCACCGACTACCCGAACGCCTTCGTGGACCTCAAGGCCGAGGGCGTCGACTACAGCCAGTTCGCCGCCTACAAGGTCGGCCCGATGACCGTAGGCGACAAGGTCTACGGCATACCGTTCGACACCGGCTCCACCGGCCTATGGCTGCGTACCGACTACATCCAGGCCGCCGGCCTAAACCCCGACGCCTACATGGGCAAGAACCTCACCTGGTCCGAGGTCATCGAGCTCGGCGAGCAGGTCAAGGCCAAGACAGGCAAGCCGCTCCTCGCCTACCAGAGCGACAACTTCGACATGCTGCGCATCGTCGTCCAGTCCACCGGCGGCCAGTTCTTCAAGGAGGACGGCAGCCTCAACCTGCGCAGCGACGCGTTCAGGAAGTCGCTGGCGCTCTTCAAGGAGCTCAACGACAAGGGCCTGCTCTACCAGGTCGTCGGCTGGTCTGACTGGATCAACGCGATCAACAGCGACACGAGCGCCGGGTTCCTCAACGCCATCTGGATGGTCGGCTCGGTCAAGTCCCGCCCCGAGAACGCGGGCAAGTACATGGTCGTCCCGACGCCGCTCATCGAGGGCGTCGCCGGCGCGGCCAACGCGTCCAACAACGGCGGCTCCAGCTGGTACGTCTTCTCGTCGAGCAAGAACAAGGCGCGGGCCGTAGACCTGCTGAAGTCCGTCTGGGCCACCGCCACGCCCGAGAACCTCGAGTTCTACAACACGATACTCAAGGACGCGGGCGCCATGGGCACCTTCCTGCCCAGCCAGTCCGGTTCCAACTACACCGCAAATGACTCTTTCTTCTATAAGGGACAGGCCCTCTCCAGGGACTTCGCGTCGTGGATGGCCAACGTGCCGACGCTCAAGTACACGCCCCACTACGTGCCGATGCGCGACGCCGTGGCCCACGCGACGCTCAACTACTTCCAGGGCAAGATCGCGACCATCGACGACGCCATCGCCGCGGCCGAGGCGGAGTACAAACAGGTCACCGGTAACTGACGCGCAGCGTATATAACAATTCCGTCGGTCCCGGACGGTATCGTACCGGCCGGGGCAGACGGAATCATCCGACGCCCAGGAGCCCGCCGTGAAAAAGAAAGCGACGTACCAGCGATACCTCAACCAGTTCGGCTGGATGTGCGTAGCCCCGTCCATCGTCCTGTTCTGCCTCTTCATGCTCTACCCGATACTATCGTCGCTGTACTACGTGACGAGGAGATGGAAGGGCATGACCAATACCTTCATCGGCCTGGGCAACTTCATACGCATGGGCCAGGACAAGGTGTTCCAGGCCGCGCTCGGCAACAACTTCCTGTTCATGCTGTTCCAGATACCGCTGATGGTATTCCTGGCGCTGCTGCTCGCCGTGCTGCTCAACCAGGGCATCAGGCGCTTCAAGGGGCCGTTCAGGCTGGCCATCTTCCTCCCGGCGGTCACGTCGCTCGTCGTCGTGTCGGTGCTGTTCCGCGTGCTGCTGCAGGAGAACGGCATGCTCAACAACGTCCTCATAAAGGCGCGCCTGATAGCCGAGCCGATAGGCTGGCTCAACGACGCCTTCTGGGCCAAGGTGACCATCGTGCTCGCTATGACGTGGCGATGGACCGGCTATAACATGGTCTTCTTCCTGGTCGGCCTGCAGAGCATAGACCCCGAGATATACGAGGCCGCCGAGGTGGACGGCGCGTCCAAGGCGCGGCAGTTCTTCAGGATAACGATCCCCCTGCTGGTACCGGTGATACTGTTCTCGGTCGTCACCTCGACCAGCGGCACGATGCAGCTCTTCGACGAGCCCAACATACTGACATGGCAGGGCGGACCCGCCAACGCGACGATGACCGCCGCGCTGTACATCTACCGCCAGGCGTTCTTCGTAAACGCGGACTTCGGGTACGCGACCGCGATGTCGTACGTCGTCGTGCTGATCTCCGGTATCTTCGCGTTCATACAGATGCGCCTCCTCGGCGAGAACAGGAAGGCCAAATGAGCATGGTCAGGAACTGGAGCGCAGGCAGGGTCCTGGCGCTCGTCGTCCTCCTCGCCGCTACGGTCATAAGCGTATTCCCGTTCGTATGGATGGTCGTCGGCTCCACCCTCAACCCCAACGACGTGCTCAGGGGCAACCTGATGCCCGGCGCGGAATTCGCCAGCAACTGGGCCAAGGCCACCAAGTCGTACAACCTGCCGCTGTTCTTCTGGAACTCCCTCAAGATAGCGATCCTTACCGTCGTCTTCGGGCTGCTCGTCAACGGATTCGCCGCCTACGGGTTCGAGAAGTACCCGTCCAAGGCGCGCGACCGGGTATTCAACGTGCTGCTGCTGACGCTCATCATCCCGCAGATCGCCCTCGTCATACCGATGTTCAGGATGTTCGCCTTCATGCGGCTGCTCGACTCCCACGCGGCCATCGTCCTGCCCTCGATCATGTCGGTGTTCATAATTTTCTTCATGCGGCAGAATTTCAAGATGTTCCCTACGGAGATCATCGAGGCTGCGCGGGCCGACGGCGCGGGCGAGCTGGCCATCTTCCTGCGCATCGTCACGCCGTCGATGCAGGCGACCTACGTGTCGTCCGCCATCTACATCTTCATCAACCAGTGGAACTCGTACCTGTGGCCCCTGATAACGATCCTCTCGGACGCCAAGAAGACGATGCCGATAGCGATCAGCTCTATGATGAACGCGTACACGATAGAGTACGGCGCCATCATGGTCATCGTATGCATATCGGTGCTGCCGGTGCTGATCCTGTTCCTCGCGCTGCAGAGGCAGTTCGTCGCGGGACTCCTGGGCTCGGTAAAGTAACGGGCCTGGGCCCGAAGGAGCGCATGAACCATGGATACCGATCTCTTCCACCGACCGACGGCCTGGGAATCCCCGGAAGTCCAGGGGCAAGGCAGGCTACCGATGCGCGCACCGCTGTTGCCGTGGCCAACCCCCGCCGACGCCCTACTGGCCGCCCGCCAGGGCCCCGCGGGAGACGCGCCGGCCGACCCGTTCGTCCTTAGCCTCGACGGCGAGTGGGCCTTCGCGCTCGCGGAGAACCCGGACGCGACGCCGGCCGGCTTCCACGAGCCGGGCTTCGACGATTCGGGATGGAAGCCGCTGCGCGTGCCAGGCACCTGGACCCTGCAGGGCTACGACAAGCCCCATTACACCAACGTCATCATGCCCTTCGGCAACGCGCCGCCGTCCGCTCCCGCGGCGCATAACCCCACCGGGCTGTACCGCGTCGGCTTCGACCTGCCGCCGGATTGGGAGGCTCGCCGCGTCGTTCTGCACGTGGGCGGCGCCGAGAGCTACCTGGAGGCGTGGTGCAACGGCGAGCGGCTCGGCTTCTCCAAGGACACGCGCCTGCCCTGCGAGTTCGACCTGAGCGGTAGCCTGAGGCCCGGGCGCAACGCGCTGGCGTTCCGGGTCATACGCTACTCGGACTCCAGCTTCATAGAGGACCAGGACCAGTGGTGGTTCGGCGGCATCTACCGTAGCGTCTACCTGTACTCCACCGAGGCGGCCTACATCGCCGACGTCGACGCGCGCGCCGTCCCGGAGCCCGGCTTCGCCCGCGGCTCGGTAGACGTTACCGTGCGGCTCGGCTTTACCTACGACCCGGCCGCCGCCGTACCGCCGGGCACGGCCCCGGTCGACTACCCGGCGCCCGCCGGCGCGCGATCCGGGCCTCCCGGGCCTCCCGGGCCGCCCGCGCCGACCGGCGACTGGAAGGTACGGCTGGCGCTCTACGGCGCCAGGACCCGCGGGCCGTCAGGCTTCGCCCCGGCGCGCGGCGAGCCGGCCGCCGGCGCGCGGGACGAGGTTCCCGTAGCGACGGCCGAGGCGACGATAGGCTCGTCGTACCGCGACTCGATATGGCAGGCCAGGCTGTCGCTGGCCGTCGATTCCCCCGAGCCGTGGTCCGACGAGTCGCCGGCGCTGTACGCGCTGGTCGTCAGCCTCGTGTCGCCGTCGGGGGATCAGCCGGAGCACGTCGCGCTCAGGCTCGGCTTCCGCAGCGTAGAGGTCAGGGACCGCAAGCTCCTCGTCAACGGCGAGCGCGTCATGATACGCGGCGTCAACCGCCACGAGCACGACGAGCGGAACGGCAAGACCCTCGACATGGACGGCATGATCAAGGACGTGGAGCTCCTGAAGCGGGCCAACTTCAACGCGGTCAGGCTGTCGCACTACCCCAACGACGAGCGCTGGTACGATCTGTGCGACGAGTACGGGCTCTACCTCTTCGACGAGGCCAACGTAGAGAGCCACGCGTACTACGACCACCTGTGCCGCGACCAGCGCTGGGCCGCCGCCTTCCTGGAGCGCGGCTCGCGCATGGTAATACGCGACCGCAACCACCCGTCCGTCATCGTATGGTCGCTCGGCAACGAGTCCGGCTACGGCTGCAACCATGACGCCATGGCCGCGTGGATACGCTCGGCCGACCCTACCCGCCCCATACACTACGAGGGCTGTATGCGCCCGGAATGGGGCCAGGGCCGCCACGACATCGAGTCGGTCAAGCGCGGCAAGGGCTGCTCCGATATCGTATCGACGATGTACCCGCCCCTGTCGCTGCTCGACGCCTGGGCGAAGACCACGACGGACGACCGACCGTTCATCATGTGCGAGTACTCGCACGCCATGGGCAACTCCAACGGCGGCCTCGCCGACTACTGGGCGCTCATAGAGTCGCGCGAGGGCCTGCAGGGCGGCTTCATATGGGACTGGGTCGACCAGGGCATAGAGGCCTTCGACGCGTCGGGCGCCAAGTACTGGAAGTACGGCGGCGACTACGGCGACGTGCCGTCAGACCTCGACTTTATATGCAACGGGCTCGTGTTCCCGGACCGCGGTCCCAAGCCCGTGCTCGACGAGTGCGCCTGGCTGTTCAGGCCGGTCGTCGCGGCCGCCGACCATCCGGCCGCCGGCCGCGTCAGGATACGCAACCGCAGGCACTTTACCGGCCTCGCGGGCGTGGAGCTGCGCTGGACCGTGCAATGCGAAGGCGCGGCCCTGCTCCGCGGCGTCGTCGCCCTGCCCGACGTAGGCCCCGGGCTGGAGGCGGACGTCGACCTGGGCATTACCTGGACAAGCGAGGCGCGCGAGGCCGTCGTACGCGGCGAATCGTTCCTGTTGCTCGAGTTCATGGCCGCGACGGCTACGGCCTGGGCGCCCGCCGGCCACCGCCTCGGCTGGGAGCAGCTGCCGCTATCGGCCGCCCCGGCGGCTCGGCTATCGACGACGCCTACAAAGTCAGGCGCGCTGGAGCGACGCGGCGACGGCTGGACAGCGCGCGGCGCCGCTTCCGCCGGTTCGGCCTGGCAAGCGTCGATATCGGACGCGGGATTCATAGACGGCTTCTCCATAAACGGCGAGGAGACGCTCTGCGCGCCGCTCGCGATGAGCCTCTGGAGGGCCCCGACGGAGAACGACGGGCTCAAGCTGTTCATGGACAAGCGCGGGCTTGCCGACTACTCGTTCTACTGCGACGGCAAGGCCATGTACGGGTGGTTGGACGCGGGGCTCGACGAGCTACGCTTCGGTAAGCCGGCCGTCGAGGAGGACCGCCCCGGCGCGTCGCTCAGGATAGCGCACGAGGTGACGACGAGGACGGGAAGGCGCGCCGGGCGCTTCGTCCAGACGCTGCGCTTCGGCGACGACGGGCTGTACGGCGACTTCTTCTTCGACCTGGACCCGGGCCTGCCGGAACTTCCTAAGGTCGGGCTCGCCTGCGCTCTCCGTAAGGGCTTCGAGCGCGTGCGCTGGTACGGGCGCGGCCCGCAGGAATGCTACGCCGACCGTCAGGCGGGCGCCGCGGTCGGGCTATGGGAATCAACGGTGGATGGATTGCAGGTGCCGTACGTGCTGCCGCAGGAGAACGGCAACCGCTCCGGCGCGCGCTGGATAGAGCTGGCCGGACGTACCGCCCGGCTGCGCGTAGAGGGCGACCGGCTCTTCGACTTCAGCGCGTCGCACCACGGCGCCGGGCAGCTCTGGAAGGCCGCGCACGCCTGCGACCTGCGCCGCCTCGACGAGACCTTCCTCTGCGTCGACGCGGCGCAGCGCGGGCTCGGCACGGCGACCTGCGGCCCGGACACCCTGGAACGCTATCGCGTACCGCCGGTACCGACGAGGCTGGGGCTGCGGCTTTCGGGGGTACCCGAGTAGCGTAGCATCATGAAGGACATGTCGTCCTGCTGCGGCGTAGAGCCGCGATGCGCGTCGTTCCCGCCGTACCGCCTCCAGCGCGGCCGCGGCGAACCGGCCCTCGCCGAATTCGTCGCCGGCCTCGTTCTCCTGCTCGGTTATGCCGTCGCTGTAGACGACGAGCGCGTCTCCCGGCCGCAGGCGCCAGCGGTAGATGACGGGTTCCAGCCTGGGCTCGACGCCTATGGGCAGGTTGCGGTCGGACGACTTGAGCGAGCGCGGCTTGCCGTCCCGGAGTACGAACGCGTGCGAGTGCCCCATGTCGGCCGATCGCAGCACGCCCGTCTCCGGGTCGAATATGCAGAAGAAGGCCGTCAGGTACTTCTCCAGGTGGAACGTCATGACGATGGCCTCGTTGAGCGCCACGAGCAGCGCCAGCAGCCCGCGGCTAAAATCGTACATCCGCAGCATGCCCCATACGAGGGAGACGACTAGCGACGCCGCGACGCCCTTGCCCGAGACGTCGCAGAGGGCGAGGAAGGCCGAGCCGTCCTCGAGCCGGGAAGAGTACCAGAAGTCCCCGCCGACGCCCTTGGCCGGCCGCGACCAGGCCTCGAAACGGTAGCCCTCCCCCGCTATAGGCTCGTTGGCCGCCTCCAGCCGCTCCTGTATCCTGCCCGCCAGCTCTATGTCGTCCTCCGTTATCCTGGACAGGTGCTCCGCCAGGTCGCGCATGGACAGCGCGGCTCGGAACCGCCCGTCCGCGTCGACGAGGACGCGGTACGCCGACGCTTCGCCCGCTATTGCGGGCGAGCCCGCTGTAGCGGGCGAGCCCGCCACGGTAGCGCCGGCGGCGAAGAGCGCCGTATGGTAGTCGAGGAGCGGGAACGGCTCCGCCAGCTCCTCGGCCTTGCTGCGCCCGAGCACCTCGCGGCCGAACGGCTTGCCCAGCAGGGCGAACAGCGCTTCCCTGAGTATCAGGCCGCGCGGCCGGCCGTCTTCGTCGACGACGGCTACCAGCTCTATCTCCGGCCGCTTGCCCAGCTCGTCGGCCAGCGCGATCGTGTTGACGTCGCCCGGGACGCTATGCCGGTGCCGCGCCGCCCGCAGCACCGTGGTGCCGTAATCCCTGGCCGCGGCCATCTCCGTAATAAGGGTAACCGTCCGCTCGCTCGTATTCATGGACCGTACTATCGCTCGGACAGATGAGCGCTTCGTTAGGGCCGCGTGATTTATCGATTTTCTAGCCTCCGTTTCACGGAAGCCTCATCACGCCCCGTCATCCTCTGCGCCGTAACGCAAGGAGGCTCCATGGAATGGACATCGTTGACCGACGACGTATCGAAGCCGGCGGAGCTACGCCTGGTCGGCGACTTCGACCTGTATAACGCGCCGCGATTCTGCCGCTTCGCTCTCGACAAGATAGAGAGCGGATGGCCGGGCCTGCTCCTCGACCTCGCCGGGGTAGGCTACCTCGATTCCACCGGCGTCGGCACCATCATCAGGATAGTCCAGGCCCTACGCAAGAAAGGAGCCAAGCTACGGTTCAGGGGGCTCAAGGGATCGCCGCGCCGCGTGCTCGAAATGTCCAACATACTGCCGCTCATAGAAGAAGTATCATGAGGACCCTCATCGTACGTAAGCTGATAGTCGACGAGCGCAACGAGCTGTTCGTGGAATTCTCCAGCGACTTCGAGCGCGTCAGGGAGTACGCCGCGCTCGTGCTGACGGACTGCCCCGAATCGTTCAAGGAAGGCAAGCTACTGGAGCAGCAGCTGTCGGAGATAATCAAGAACGGCATCAAGCACGGCAACCGCCGCGACCCGGCCAAGCGCCTGCGCGTATGGTTCGATTTCCGCAAGCGCGTGCGCTTCATCGTCGAGGACGAGGGCGAGGGCTTCAAGGAACTGGACGCGTGGAACGACTTCTACCGCCGCAGGCAGGAGGCGCTCTTCCGCGAGGATATTGACGCGTTCCTGTCCTTGGCCAGCTACCGCGGCCCCCGCAGCGACGACGACGACGGCGGCAACAGCCTCGTAGCCGCGCTGGAGTACTGGAACGGCGGCATGATATACAACGGCGCCAAGAACAAGGTCGGCGTCGTGCGCTGGTTCACCGGGGGATCGGGCTAGGCGACGCGGTCATGAGGGATAGCGAGCCGCCCGGCCAGGCGGCGCAGGCCGAGCTAGGCCAGGACGGAGCCGAAGGCCAGGATGAAGGCGAGCCCGCAGAAGAGGCCGGCGACGGCAGCCTCTCCCTCGTTCTTGAGCCTGGCGACGGAGCTCATGTCGGCGAAGCTACCGCAGGAGAACGCCGCGTCGAACAGCCTGCCCGCCCCGAGGAATACGGAAGCCATCACGGGGCCGCGCCCGGGCCGAGCGTCGGTAGGTCGTCCCCGACGCGGACTGCCTCGATCGCGGTCCTCATCGACAGAAGGTCGGCCTGGAATGCGATGCCGTTGATCGCGGAGGTCAGGTCCCGTATCTGGAGTACCCGCCCCGACACCGTCCAGGAGCTTCCTTCGATCCCGGTCAGATGGTCCCTGCCGTCCGCGACTACGCTCGATAGCGACCTCTTCGACTGCTCCTTGTTCTGAGCTACCGCGTTGCCGTTCTCGAAGGAGGCTATCATCCCGGAAGAGGCCTTGATCGAGGCGACGGCGCTCGTCTTAGGGGATATGCATCGCCTTGATCATCGGGGGCTCTCCGTAGACCGTCGCCTAGAAGAAGGAATACGGCACCCGCGCCGAGTCGGAGGATCGGCGCCCTTCTCTAGAATTCGATATCCCGATAGACCACGTCGCCGCCCTTGACGGTCAGCACGGGCCTCAGGAGCCGATCCCCCCGGAAGAGGACCCCCGCCCTGTCCCCGAATTCGGTCTCGCGCCGGATCTCCCTGAACACGGCCACGTCGCCGCGGGCCCCGGTCGCCAGGCAGCCTATCTCCCCGGCCATCCCTAGCAGCCTCGCGGGGTATTCCGTACAGCGAGCGACGACCTGCCCCAGGTCCATTCCCAGGCAGAGGTACTTGGAGAGGACGAACGCCAGGTTGAACACGGCGGGGCGCCTGTACAGGCTCCGGGTCGTCAGGTCCGTGCTGATCGTATCCGGCAGGAAGCCCTCGGCCAGCGCCCGGCGGGCCACCTCGAAGGAGAAGTGGACGTTCGCGTTGGCCACGTCGAAGACGACGCCCCGCTCCCGCGCCTTCCAGGCCGCCTCGCAGACCCGGCCGCCCTCGTCGAGGAGGCTGTGTCCCTTGTCCTGGTAGGCGTGGGTCAGGATGTCGCCGGGCCGGAGCAGGTCCAGCATCTCGGGCAGCGGCGCGGGCGAGTTGGAGCAGTGGACCATGACGGGCACGCCGTACTTCTCCCCGAGCTCCACGGTCCGGCGCAGGGGCTCCAGTCCCAGGTCGCCCACGATCTCGGCTCCCTGACGTACCTTGAGCCCGACGAGCTCCCCGGGGTACTCCCGCAGCAGACGGCCGATCTTCTCCTCGTCGTAGTAGCGGGGATCGGCGTTCTCGGTGAACCTGCCCGTGGCCAGGCCTGCCGAGCAGACGTGCAGGAACGCCCGTACCCGCAGGCGGCTCGCCGCTACTACCGGGCGGTGCCCCTCCCAGGTCCCGGCGCCGGCGCTGCCGCAGTCCACGGCCGTCGTCACGCCCGAGGGGAAGCAGGCGGCCTCCCCCGGGACGCCGATCTCCGCGAGCGGGGCCAGGTGCAGGTGGAAGTCGACCAGTCCAGGCGTCACGTAGCAGCCCGAAGCGTCCACGACCCGTTCAGCGGGAACGTCGCCCAGGCTCCCGACCGCCGCGACGCGGCCGTTCGCTATCGCTACGTCGGCCGCGCCGTTAACTCCGGACGCCGGGTCGACCACCGTGCCGTTCCTGATAAGTAGCTCGTACATATCTCCCCCTCTCGGGCGCGCTCCGCCCAGGCGGAGGTCTCGGGGCGCGCCGGCCCGCGCCTCGGCGGGCCGGTCTTCGGTCCCTAGGCTTCCTCTTCCTTGAGGGCGGCCGCGCTCTTTCGGAGCGTCATGACCACGGAGATCAGGGCGACCGCCAGGAACCCCAGCGATATGGGCCTCGTGAAGAATACCGCCCAGTTCCCGTCGGAGGCCATGAGCGCCCTTCGCAGGTTGACCTCGGTCATCGAGCCGAGTATGAAGCCGATGATCAGCGGCGTCGACGGTATCTTGATCTTCTTGAACAGCAGCCCTACGAGCCCGAAGGCGAAGACGCTCCAGACGTCGAAGATGCGGTTGCTGGTCGAGAACGCGCCGACCACGCAGAGCACCATGATGATCGGCAGGAGTATGTGCTTCGGCACGTCGAGCAGCTTCACGAACCACTTCAGGCCGAGGTACTCGAAGACGATCATGAAGACGTTCGCCACGACCAGGGCCGTGAAGATTCCGTACATGATGTTCCCGCTCTTCATGAAGATGAGCGGCCCCGGCGATATGCCGTGGATGATCAGCCCGCCGAGGAACACGGCGGTCACGGTATTGCCCGGGATGCCCATCGTCAGTAGCGGGATGAGCGAGCCGCCGATTACCGCGTTGTTCGCGGTCTCGGAGGCGATGACGCCGTCGATGATACCGGTGCCGAATTTCTCGGGGTGCTTGGACGAGTTCTTCTCGGCGGTATAGGCGAGCAGGCCCGCGGTCGAGCCGCCGATGCCCGGCAGGATGCCGATGCCGATGCCGATCAGCGCCGAGCGCACCATGTTGACGATCTGCCCGCGGAATTCCTTGAGGGTGATGCCGAAGCCCTTGAGCTCGAAGGTCGTCTTCCTCATCCTGTCGGCCAGGTGCTTCCGTTCGAAGCCGGCCTGCATGATGTCGGTGACGGCGAACATGCCGATCAGGATCACGACGATGTCGAAGCCGGAGAAGAGCTGGTAGTTGCCGAAGGTGAAGCGCGTCAGGCTGTCCAGCGGCGCCATGCCGACCATCGACAGCGCGATGCCGAACAGGCCGCCCAGGAGTCCCTTGAGCAGCGACTTGCCCGAGAGGCTCGCGATGATCGTCAGTGAGAAGATCGCTATGGCGAAGTACTCGACCGGCGTGAATACGAGCGTGACCTTGGCGAGCGTCGGGGATATGAATACGAGGGCCAGGATGCTGATGAGCCCGCCGATGAACGAGTACAGGATGCCCACGCCCAGGGCCCTTCCGGCCTCGCCCTTATCGGCCATTGGGCCGCCGTCGAACACCGTGGCTATCGACGAGGGCGTACCCGGTATCTTCAGCAGGATCGCCGAGATGAGGCCGCCGGAGATACCGCCCAGGTACAGGCCGACGAGCAGCGATATGCCGTTGATGGGATCCATGCCGAAGGACATCGGCAGGAAGAGGACGACGGCCATGGTGGCCGAGAGTCCCGGTATCGAGCCGAAGATGATGCCCACGAGGACCCCGAGCAGGATCAAGCCCAGGCAGGCGGGATTAAAGACTAATAAGATTCCCTGCAATATCATATGGTACCCCTAGAACCTGATTATCCCCGCCGGGAGGGCCATGTCGAACAAATTCGTGAAGATCAGGTAGATCAAGGCAGGCACGACCAGGGCCAGCACGGCGAACAGCTTGAATTTACGGTTCTCGCGGTTGCTCAGGATCGTCATCTGCACGAAAAGGTATAACGCCGTGGAGACCAGGAACCCGAGGCGATCGAACAGGAAGACGTAGGCTGCCAGGGCCAGGACGGTGAATACGCCGCCCTTCAGGTCCTCGTCGGCCTTCTCGGTCCGCGCCACGCGCTTCTTGAGGACGGAGAGCACCAGCAGGACCACGGCCAGCGCGACTATCGCGCCCGCGATGATCCTCGGCACGAACCCGGAACCGACGTCGTTGGCGACGATGGGGTCGATGCCCGTCGACACGACGAACATGAATACCCCGAAAGCTATAAACAAGACGGCGCATATGATGTCCCGCCACCTATTATCCATATTCGAAACCTCCTGCGGATTCCCGGCTACGGGCGTATCTATTTCTTAGCCAGGTCGCCCATCATCGTGCGGATTTCCTCGATCTCGGCGAGGTCTTCCTTGCCCGTCTGCTCGGGCGAGCGGTAGTACGGCTGGGCGAAGAACTTGACCAGCTCGGCCTGGAACTCGGGCTTCGCCGAGATCTCCTTGAGCGCGTCGGTCAGCTTGGCCACGATGGCTGGGTCCGTGCCCTTCGGGAACTTCATCTCGTAGAGCTTGCGGTTCAGCACGGAGTATCCCTGCTCGATGAAGGTAGGGATGCTCGGGATGGCGGGATTCCGCTCGCTGGCGCAGATGCCCAGGGCGATGAAGTCGCCGTTCTCGATATAGTCCTTGAGGTTCACGTAGTTCGCCACGAGCAGGTCGACCTGCTTGCCCATGAAGGCGGCGGTCCGGTCCGCGGCGGCGGATCCGACGTCGATCTTCTTCAGCTTGATCCCCATGGACTCCTCCATCTGGACGGACACCAGGTGGGTAGCGCTGCCGAAGACCTGCGAGTAGGTCACCTTCTCGGGATTGGCCTTCGCGTAGGCGATCATGTCCTCCAGGCTCTTCCAGCCGGAGTCCTTGCGGCACACCAGGGTATAGGTCTGGTCCATGGCTACGGTGCCGACGTTGGCGAAGCCGTTCGTATAGGAGAAGTCGGCGATGCCGGTTACCTCCTGCACGAGGGAGGCCGTATGGTTGAACAGCACGTTGTATCCGTCGGGGGCCTGGGCCATGACGTACTTCGCGGCGACGACGCCGCTACCGCCCGGCATGTTGACGACGACGAAGGTCTCGCCGAATTTCTCGCCCAGGAAGCGGGCGGTGAGCCGGGCGTAGATGTCGGTATCGCCTCCGGCGTTGTACGGGAGGGTGACGGTGACGGTCTTGGCGGGCCAGGCGGCCTCGGCCGTCTTGGCCGCCGGCTTCTCGGAATTCCCGCAAGCGGCGAGCGCGAGAGCGCAGGCGATGGTCGCCATACTACCTAGGATGGTCCTCTTGTTCATTGTAGATCTCCTTTCGAATGCATATATGACGTCTTATGCGCGATAGACGTCATCGATAACCTCGTAACCCTTATCGGCGAGGGCCTTGTCGACCCATTCGCGTTTGGCCGTGCCCGACCGGACCGCCGCCAGCTTGCCCTCGTCGGCGGCCTGGAACGCGCGAGCGTCCTCCAGGATCGCCGCGGCGTCGCCCCTCGGGATGACCACGACGCCGTCCGGGTCGGCGAGTACGATATCGCCGGGGCTGACGCTGATGTTCCCGCAGGATACCGGCACGTTGATCTCGCCCGGGCCTTCCTTGTACGGCCCGCCCGGATTGGTGCCGGTCGCGTAAACGGGGAAATCCCACTTGCCGATCTCGTCGATATCGCGGATCGGGCCGTCGATGATGATCCCGGCCACCTTCTTCGTCAGGTGCAGATAGGCCATCATGACCTCGCCGATGAGCGCCCGGGCGCTACCGCCCTCGTTCGCCACGATCACGAAATCGCCCTCGCGCGCTATATTAAGCGCCGCGTGCAGGGTCAGGTTGTCGCCGGCGCAGGTCTTGACGGTCAGAGCGGGGCCCGCGGCCATCTGGGCCTTCGGCGAGCTCATGAGACGAATGCGCGGGTCCATCCCGCACGAGCGCCCCATGACGTCGCCGACGTTGGACGCGGGGATCGCCTTGAACGCCTCGACCAGGGCAGGATCGGGCAAGTCCCGCTTCAAGTATATTCGTTTCCCTACCGACATGCTCGTCTCCTTTATCTCTTTACCTTGAGTCTCTCGATGATCTCCCCGTAGCCCGAGGGCTTACCGGAAGCGTACGCCTCGCTGAAGCGATACTCGGCGACCAGCTCGTGCTTGTGCTTCGCCGCTATCGTCATGGCGTCGTCCAGGCGCGCCTCGCCCAGGAGAGCGATAGACCCCTTGAGCTCGTCCGCCCGCCGCTTGGCGTGCAGCGCCGTCCCGGTGACGAGCCGCGAGAGGTGGTTCCTGAACGGGACCCCGTCCAGCGACCCGGACAAGGACGCAACGACGTCGTCCGTCACGCCCTGGGCGTCCGCCGCCTGGAGCATCTCGATCATCAGGCTGGCCAGCCCCTTCATGAAGATGCTCCGTACCAGCTTTATGGCCGACGCGGCCCCGCTCCCGCCTCCGACGACGGTGATGCGCATCCCTAGCGGAGTCATGGCCTCATGAAAGGCCTCGGCCCCGTTCCCGCTAGCGGTAATCGGAACGCGATGCCTATCCTGGGGGAGCGACCCCAGCATGGCGGCGTCCACGAAGAGAACGCCGGTATCCCGTATCAGCTCCCATATCCTGCGCTTCGTCTCCGGGGAAGAAGCGCTGACGTCGGCGTATATCTGCCCGGCCTTCAGGGACGCCCGTATCGCCTCGCATACCTCCAGCGCGTTGGTAGACGGTACGGCTACGAACAGGGTATCGGCATACGAAGCGACGTCCGCCGGATTATCCAGTAGCCCGACCCCGCTTTCCGAGGCCCTGTCATGTATGCGCCGACCTTCCAGCTCCCGGCTAGCGAACGCGTCGTAGGCGACGATACCCGTGACGCCTTCCTCTCTCAGTCCGCAGGAGATGCAGTACGCGGCTTCGCCAAATCCAATGAATCCAATCTTCATCTGAGTATCGATCCCCTCCCCGAGAGGGCGTCCCCCCATTCGGATTAGCATTGCCATCTTATATAGCAAGAATCATGCCAACCCGATGCATTCGAATGGAGCGCAGCTGAGTTGCCTTACCCCTCCTGCTGTAAGTTGCGAATATAGGAAATGCGTGCTGTTCGACACTGTCTCTTCCGTTCGATGCTCCATACCAAGGAGCGATCGATGATACGATATTTTCATATCTATCTCATATTGAAACCAAGTTTTCATGATAAGTTTCATATTGAAATTGAATAGAAGTTTATGCAATAACTGGGAGGCATAATGCGGCCGCGGTTCGACGGCAAGCGAATACCGCTATCGCATGAACCGCCATCGACTCGTTACCGGAAATCGTTCTTTATCGGTACGAGGCCTAACGGGCGCCGACGCCGCGGATACTATCGGCACGCCGGGATTTACGGTATCGCAACGGATGAAACGATGATCGAAGATGGCGGTATAAGCGTGAAGAATCTTAGTTCATCCTCGATGGCATCCTATCGCGACCTATGCTCCATCCAGGTTCCCATGGAAGAGCATAGGCGACGGTTATCCTACAGGCCCTAACAATCATGATCGCGCTACGGATTATACCCGCTAGTCCGCTTGATACCCAGCGCCTTGCTCATTCGCGCCGCGTATCGCCTTCAGTCGGCGCCATAGCGTCGTCTTGCTCATCCCGAGGCGCGACGCGGCGAGCGCCTTATTCCCGCCCACCTGCGACAATACCTCCTGTATGAGCCGTTCCTCCATACGAGGAAGCAGAGCCTCATCCGCCGCCGAGCCGGCATCCGCGGATGCCGGGCGCTCGGGGATACCTGGCGCTCCGGGAGAGACGTCGAGCACTTTCAGGACGTCCTCGTGCGTGATGACGCTATGATCGCACAGCACGTCCAAGCGCTCCATGACGTTGGAGAGCTGCCGTATGTTCCCCGGCCAGGGATACGCCTTCAAAGCCTCCTCCGCCCTCGCCGTGAGAGACTTGTGCCCTCGCATGAAACTCTCGGCGAGATCGGGGATATCCTCTCTCCGCTCCCGTAGCGGCGGCAGGTACAGCTCCAGCACGCCGATGCGGTAATACAGGTCCATACGGAACCGCCCCTGCGCGATCGCGCCCTGTATGTCTATGTTACTGGCGGCGAGCACGCGGACGTCGACGGGTATGACCCGATCGTCCCCGATGCGCGTCACCTCACGCTCCTGCAGCACCCTGAGCAGTTTCACCTGGAGGTCGGTCGACATCTCGCTGATCTCGTCGAGGAAGACCGTCCCCTTATGGGCGAGCTCGAAAATCCCCGGCTTGCCCTCGGTCCGGGCTCCCGTGAAGGCACCATGGACATAGCCGAACAGCTCGCTCTCGAGGATATTCGGAGGAAGCGCGGCGCAATTGACCGCGACGAAGGGTTCCTTCCTCCGGGAGCTCGAGTTATGGATGCTCTGGGCGAACACCTCCTTCCCGGTGCCCGTCTCCCCCAGGATGAGTAAGGAGCTACCGGACCGGGCGTAGCGCTGGGCCGTCTTCACGGCCTGTAGTATCGCCGTGGAATGACCGACCAGGTCCACGAACTCCTTCTTGGCCACGTGGCCCCGCCCAAGAAGCTTCTTACGTATCTGTCCGTCCATGGTCGAGATCGCGCTCGCCTCTTGTAGCGTCAGGACGGCTCCGCTGACGGCGTCGCCGGAGCGGATAGCGCGGCAACCGCATACCAGCCCCTTCCCGCGGACCGTTACGAGCTCGCTCGGGTAGTCCTCCCCGGTCTCCAGCGTGCGAAGGACCTTCTCCGCGGGCATGAGGTCGTCGATACGGCAACGCTCGGTATAATGGAGGAGCCGGCGCGCGACCTGGTTGATATGGAAGACCGTCCCCGTACCGTCTATCCCGACGATACCCTCGGTCGCGCAGTTCAGAATAGTCGTGATCAGGCTGTACTGCTGGTTGCGTTCCTCCTCGATGCGAAGGCTATAGAACGCTTCTTCCAGAGCCTGACCGATCTCGGAATCGTCGGGCTCCATGGAGAAATACGGGAAACCGCGTTCACGGCAGAGCGCCTCCACCTGGATGCCTCCGAGGACCACCTCGGCGCCGCTCCGGACCGCGTCCTCGAACGACGACTCGAATTCCTCCGACGACGTAACTTCGAGCACCCGTACGTCATCGTTCATTATGGAGTTGTATTTCCGAACGGCGTCGCACGCCAATCCGAACGCGACGATGGCGATCGTCCGATACTGCTTCCTCAGTTCCTTGACGCTTAGGAAGACGCTCAGGAAGCTATGGCGGATATCGATGATAGGCACCTCGATGCACTTTCGGAGGAACTCCGCCGTACCTCCACGGCAGATCAGCACGAGGGTCCCGTCGTGTATGCACTTCTCCGCCTGGGCGAGAGCCGAATCCATCGTCATCTCGTATATAGGGATCTCCGGGCATCCTTGCCGTACGAAAACCTCTCTGCATCGTCGGGTCATGCCCTTTGTCGTGGAGAACGCAGCTATCTTCGATTCCATCGAGTCACCGTCCTTCCTCAATGATAACATACCGGCAAGGGATCCGCGCTACCTCCCCGTCGACGGTCGCCAAGCCGCGGCCGGAACTCCCCGGAACGCTATCGGACGCTATCGGACGCCGCCGGTACCGTCGAGCGCGGAGGCGGCTCGTCGCGGAGCGAGGCGCCAGCGGTATATGACGGCCGATCGCAGCGTGCCCGTCTCCGGGTCGACTATACAGAAGAACACCGTCAAGTACTTCTCCAGGTGGAACGTCATGACGATGGCCTCGTTGAGCGCCACGAGCAGCGCCGGCAGCCCGCGGCTGAAATCGTACATCCGCAGCATGCCCCATACGAGGGAGACGACCAGCGAAACCGCGACACCCTTCGCCGACCGCGACCAGGCCTCGAAGCGGTTGCCCTCCCCCGCTATAGGCTCGTTAGCGGACTCCAGCCGCTCACGTATCCTACCGGCCAGCTCTATGTCCTGCTCCGTCATGCTGGAAAGGTGCTCCGCGCGGATGGAATTCTCCAGCGACTTCGAGCGCGTCAGGGAGTACGCCGCGCTCGTGCTGACGGACTGCCCCGAATCGTTCAAGGAGGGCAGCCTTAGAGCAGCAACCGTCGGAGATCATCAAGAACGGCATCAAGCACGGCAACCGGAGCGATCCCGCCAAGCGCCTGCGCGTTTCGTTCGACTTCCGCAAGCGCGTACGCTTCATCGTCGAGGACGATGGCGGCAATAGCCTCGTCGCGGCGCTGGAATACTGGAACGGCGGCATGATATACGACGACGCCAGGAACAAGGTCGGCGTCGTGCGCTGGTTCACCGGGGGATCGGGATAGGCTACGCGGACAGCTCCGGCGAAGCCCGCATGGACGCTTCCTCGTTTCGGGTGTAGGCTAGAGACGAGCCCGATCACTACGATAGCGGCGGGCAGGTATTCTCGATAAAAGCTAAGGCGGAGTCAGACGGAATTTCTATGTTTACGTAACTAATACATTGGAATAGCTTAAAGTAGCCAAAGAATTAGAGGTAGGTTATGGTTCATTTCGATAGTTTGATAGTTGGGACCGAATATAATCGTCCCTTCCTTGCCAATCTATGGAACTATAAAACATTCAATGCGATAAGTCGTGGCGTCGTTACTCCGAGAGACCAAAATATCATAATTCTATTTATTACTAAAGAAAAACAGAAAATGCTTACACAATATGAAGATCGAATAGATAATGATCAACTTTTTTGGGAAGGGGAAAAAGGTCATAACAGCGATGATCGTATAACAGAGCAACGCGATGATATCCATGTTTTTTATCGCGAACTTCACCATCAGAATTTTATCTATAAGGGAAGAGCAGTACTCAGAAATTACAGGCTATACTCAGACAGGCCTTCAAAATTTAATTTGCAGCTCCTCGACATCACTCAACCTGATATTGATATTGCCACAGAAGCTACCCCTGATTACATTCCCGCGATCACAGAGCGAGAGGCAATCGTGTCAAGCAGAATCGGGCAGGGTCTTTTCAGAGAGAAAAGCATCCAAATTTGGCATACATGTTGTATCTCCGATTTTACAGAAAAATGCATCCTCACAGCATCACATATCAAGCCTTGGCGAGTATCAAACAATAGAGAACGAGTCGATGGATTTAATTCACTTCTACTAGTGCCGACATACGACAAACTCTTCGACAAAGGATTTATCAGCTTTGATGATAATGGAAGAATCACTATATCAGCTAAAATTGACATGAATGACGTCAGAAAGACTGGCCTAAATGAAAGGAGCCGTCTTCGTATGGTTCCAGATTCAACGATGCAATACTTAAAATATCACCGCAATTACATTTTCGATCTCGTCGATGTGGGGACAAGTCCCGATCGTACTAAATCATGATTACCCCATACTCATCTTTTGAATATCAATACAGAGATGGCGGCAATTTCAGATCTCGGAACTTCGTGCTTCTTGAAGGGAAAGCAAACAGTGATATTATTAAAAATAGTAGGTCATGTCGTATTGATGGAATGTGGTTTATTGCTGAGCAAGTCGGTATTCCAGTCCTTTTTTAATGGAGTAACGAAATGGGGACAAAGCAAGCTTGATGTTTCATGGCATTAATTTGTAGAGCTTAGGCCGGCTACCGATAAAGAAGTCGAAACAGCCCCGTGTTCTGGAACTATTGCTGACTTTCTTCTATCTTTCCAAAAAGCAAAAGGTCATTGGAAACTCTGATCATTTTTATATAGCCGCTAGATAATTAAAAGATATCTGTACGCGACAAAGCGGATTTCTCCAGCACCCCCATCATACTTCACTCGATACGTTCACCTGTCAGCTCTCACCCTCACGATTAACCATGGTCCCTCGGATAACCCGATCGATCAAGAGACGCCGTGTCGGCAAACGAGCGCCCGTTAGCGGGCAGAGAGTGCCCGTCGCCTGACAATGACTATCCGAGCCTAAAACTCATCGTTGCAGCGTTACCCTCTACCTGTTTCGCATTGCCCCCTGATTAAATAGCCCTGCCCCGCACCCCACGGGGCACGCCCCCTAACTCAACGGCACTGCCCCTTTACCCAGCAGCCCTGCCCCCTAACGAACCGGCTCTGCCCCCGGCCGAATTGCACGGCCCCCAGACAAAACAGCATTGCCCCCTCGCTCCGACGATTGCCCCCGGGCTCCAGAGCAGCGCCCCTTAACCCAACGGCTCTGCCCCCTGACAAAACAGCATTGCCCCCTCGCTCCGACGATTGCCCCCGAGCTCCAGAGCAGTGCCCCGTAACCCAACGGCTCTGCCCCCTAGCGCAACGGCATTGCCCCTTAGCCCAACGGCATTGCCCCTTAGCCCAACGGCATTGCCCCCTAACTCAACGGCACTGCCCTCTAAAGAATCAGCGTGAGTTACCTGCATGAGTATCGGATTACGGTATCTTCCAATATCCTCGCCCCCGTTATACTAGGAGCATGAAACGGCGCATACGTGGTTCGTGGGTCATTTCCTCATTGCTCTTGATCGTCAGCGGCGCGGCATCCGGGTAAGCCGCCGACGCCCGGCTCC
The DNA here is from genome assembly GCA_002839315.1 of Spirochaetae bacterium HGW-Spirochaetae-3. Taxonomy (GTDB): domain Bacteria; phylum Spirochaetota; class Spirochaetia; order Treponematales; family UBA12059; genus SZUA-370. The sequence goes on along the minus strand of PGXV01000006.1, from coordinate 269,792 downwards.
TCGGAATCTATAGAGTACCGTCATACGTCGGAACCGTGGTAGCCCTGTCGAAGAGGGTATCGTGGAGAAGGTCAGGCTGATAGGCGTGGACACGCCTGAGACGGTGGACCCGCGCAAGCCCGTCGAGCGTTTCGGCGAGGAGGCGAGCCGCTTCGCGACGGAGCGGCTCCTGGGCCGGACCGTCGGACTCGCCTTCGAACCCGCGCGCCGCCCGTCGCATGAAGCGCGGGCTCTGGGCGGAGCCGTACGCTCGTCAGGCTCCGGGCGCCCAATCCTTGCGCATGACGGCCAGGACCGCGATGGCCAGCGCGACATAGACCGCCGAGAGCGCCGCGAAGAACACGACGCCGCCCTCGATGACGCGGAGCGAGAGGTTAAAAAAGAAGTGCACCCAGAAGGCCACGAGGATATTGTCGCAACGGCGCATGAGAGCGGCCATGATCAGCGTCAACGAGCTCAGCACGACGACGTTGGCGGCGATGAAGAGGACGAGCCGGGCGCCCGAGAAGCCGGAGGCCAGGAACCAGAGCGGAGCGTGCCAGAATGCCCAGACCAGGCCAAGGATCAGGTTCCCCTTTAAGAAACCGAAGCGGCCCTCTAGCTCTGGCCTTAGGTAGCCGCGCCACCCGGATTCCTCGCCGCTCGGTCCCTGCATGGCCGTAAGGGCCAGGGCTCCGACGATGGAGGAAGGCATGACGAACGGAGCCAGTGGCCGGGTCCCCTCTACCAGCGAGGCGACGAGGGCGGCGGCGGCGAGCGCGCCGAACGCCATGACGGCTATCGCCGCGAAGAGCGGCACGCTCGGCCTCGCCTTGAACGCGTTCCGGTAAAAGTCCGCTACCGACGAACCGGGCCGCAACTTCTTCAGCATCACCAGAAGCACGATCGTCGGGGTCCAGCTACCCAGGACGCTGACGGCGTTCATGACGGCGGGCGGCGACTCGAAGAGCATGGCGGCGGCGCCTCCGAATACCAGTACGACGGCCCAGAAGGCCGCGTACGCCCATATGATGTACCGCGTGTACCCTATCGTCCCAGTGGTTTTCATTCTTATTCCCCGTCTATGTTGTAGTAGAAGCGTCGGTCCTAGCCAGGGGCCCCCGGCCGGCCATCAGATGCCGAGGGCGCGCATATGCGCCGTCACGGCGTCTACCCTGCCCTCCAGGCCCGTGCCGGCGAAGGTCCCGAGCCGTTCCTCGGCGACGAACGCCCCGTCGCGCATGAAGAGCACTCGTTCCGCCCTGGCCGCCACGCGGGCGTCGTGGGAGACGAGGGCGATCGCCGTCCCCCCCGCGTGGATCTTCCGAAGCATCTCGAGGACGCCCTCGGCGGCCGAGCTGTTCAGGGCGCCGGTCGGTTCGTCTCCGAAGACGACGAGCGGATCGTTCATGAGTGCGCGGCAGATGCCGGCCCGCTGCAGCTGGCCGCCCGAGACCTGGGAGACGTCGCGCTCGGCGAGCTCGGCTATGCCGGCGCCCTCCATCAGCGAGCGGGCCTTGGCGGATAGCCTCGCTGCCTGGCCTCTCCGGTCATGCAGGGCTGCCAGTATGACGTTGTCCAGGATGTTGAGGTGCTTGAGCATGGACGGCTGCTGGAAAACGAAGCCCATGCGCTTGCGGCGCAGGTCGGCCAGGGCGCGTTCTCCGAGAGAGGACAGGTCCTGTCCGTCGAACTCGATCCTGCCTCCGTCCGGGCGGTCCATGCCGCTGAGGGCGAACAGCAGCGTGGTCTTGCCCGAGCCCGAGGGGCCCATGACCGCGATGAATTCCCCGCGGCCCAGGTCGACCGATACGCCGTCCAGCACGCGTCGTCGCGCGGCGACGCCGCCGTATGTCTTGATAAGGCCTTCGGCCCGGATGATATGCTGCATGGGTCACTCCTTGAGATGGTCGACGAACGCCGCGCGTCCGGCGCCGCGGGCCCCGACGTACGAGGCTAGGGCTGATGAAAGGACGAGGCCCGCGGGTATGGCCAGGTACGTGACGAGCGGGTCGCCTGTGAATCGGAAGGCGGCCGCGCCGAAGGACGTAATCGCCGCTCCCGCCAATGACTCTCCCAGGGTATCGGCCGCCAGGACGCCCACGGAGACGCCGACCGCCAGCACGAGGATGGAGCGGACGGCGAACTGGGCGGACAGGTCAGCCTCGCTGAAGCCCAAGGCCTTGACGATGGCGACGGGGCGTCGATCCTTGGCTATGAGCATCCGCATGAACAGGTAGGAGATCAGGGCCGCCACGGCGAGGGCGACCGCGACCGACGCGTAGGCCGCGGTCTTCACCGAGTCCAGGGTGGCGCTGAACGTCTGGCGGACGAACTCGCCTATATCCGAGGCCTTGGCGTAGGGGAAAGCCGTCGCGTAGCGCTCCGCCGCCTCCGCGGCCCGGGACGGATCGCGCAGCTTCGCGTAGGCCGCGGCCCACATCGCCTCCGCCTCCGGAGCCTCGAACGAGGCCTTGGCGGTCTTGCCGCCGTTGGTCAGATCGCCGTAGACGCCGCTCACGCGCAGTTTCCGGTACGATGATCCGTCGTAGATGACCATGGCGTCCCCGGTCGCCTTCCGCAGGTCAGCGGCGTTCATGGCCGATAGCGCTATCTCGCCCGGGCCCGTCGGCGGGACTCCGTCCGAATACAGCACGGGGAAGGACCGGTGGTCGCCGAGCTCGACCTTCAGCCGTATGCGCGCTCCCGACGGATCCGTCGTCCACAGGGCCTTGGTCGTCAGCGCGACCGACGAGAGCACCGCCGGATCGGCGCGCAGGGCCTCGGCGATAGCGGCGGCCCTGGCGGGGATGTCTTCAGCCTGCTGGACGCCGAGGCGCAGGTCGCACTCTCCCACGCCCATATAGGCGGAGAAGCCCGGCGAGGCCATCGTGGAGTAGAGGCTGGTCGGTACGACCGCCATGAACGTCGCCGCGGCCATGACGATCGCCATGACGGCGTAGAGCCGTTTCCTGGCCCAGACGTCCTTGATGCCGAGGAGGGTGTTGACCCCCAGGACGCGAGAGCGGGACAGGCGGGGCCGGTTCGCGCCGGCGCGGGCATCGGCCGGCGCGCCGAAGCGCAGAGCCTCTGCCGCGGACAGGCGGCGGAAGCGACCGAGAGCCAGGCTGACGTAGCAGACGATAGAGAGCGCGACAAGAGACGCGCCCAGCGCCGAGAGGGCGGGCCCCAGGCCGGCTCCCGCGCCTTCTCCCATCGACTGCTTCAGGCCGGCCAGGAGCGGGCGCCGAAACGCGAGGGACAGGCCCCAGCCCGCCGCGCCGCCGAGCGCCGCCATGGCGGCGTACTTGGCGAGGTATATCCTCTTGATGGTAGCGAGCCGGAGCCCGATAGCCTTCATGACGCCTATCTCGCGGTAGTCCTCCTCGATCTTGGCCAGAAGCGTGAACCGCACGCAGAGGAGCGATATGCAGACCGTCAGGGCTCCGGAAAGGGTCAGCAGGGCCGCCAGGAGGCCGTCCGATACCGCGTTGATCAGGCGGAAGAGCGGATAGCTCAGGGTCGGGCCGTTGGCGGGGAGGCCCGACTCGGCATAGGCCGCCTCGAAGGCCCCGAGGGCGGCGGGATCCTTGAGCCTGAAGGATATCAGGTATTCCACGCTGCCATCGGCGCGCAGGGCCTCGAAATCGCCTTCGCTCACGAGAAAGCGCTTGGACGACGCGAGGGGGGAGTTCATCTGGGAATCGCGGAGGAAACCCGCTACCCGGAAGCGTCGGCCCGCTACGCTAGCCTCATCGCCCAGTGCCGCCGTGCCGTCCTTCAGGTAGGCCAGCGGGACGTATAGTTCCCCGTCGACCGGGCGTATCATCTCGCCGTCCAGGCTGAGCAGGAGGTCCATGCCGGCCTTCTGCGTCCAGAGGCCGTTATCCTGGACGCTGTCGGCAAGGGTCTTGCTCCCGAGGCTGAAGCGTGCTCCGCTTATATTGAGGAATTCGCCGGCGGAATAGTCCTCTACGAGCTCGTTCAGCGAGGCGAAGCGCTCCAGCGACGCCCGATCCAGCTCGCCGGCGTGCATCTGCATGAAGTGCGGCGTCCTCGCCGCCTCCATGAGCGCGTCGACGGCCCCGAAGAGCTGAGCCGCCAGCGCCGCGCCGGAAGCTACAAGGGCGGCCGCCGCGACTATGAATAGCAGGGTAGCCAGCGTGACGCCCTTGCTCTTGAGGACGTCATCCTTGATGATACGATAGTACATACCCTACCTTTCCGCCCCGGGGCCCGTCTCCGGGCCTCCGCAGGACGCGGACCTACCGTCGGCGAGCATAGGCTGGAAGCGCTCCATGCTGCCTTGGGCGGCTCCCAGGACGAGCTCGAGATTTCGTAGGAACGCGTGCGCGCGATTCCGCCTATCCGTCAGATCCGAACCGAACAGTTCGTCGTCGAAGGCCGCGACGCCGTAGCACAACGCCATCTCGACGCTTTCTCGCGGACAGGCCGTAGCGAAGGTCCCGTCCCTTATCCCCTCCTCCACGACGGCGGTCATGATCGGCACGAGGCCGTTCAGCAAGGCGGAATTCATCTTCTCGTGCATGCGGGCGTTCTGCGGCCGGTGGAGCTGGTCGATTATCCAGTTCATGTCCTTGCCCGCGGGCCGGGAGGCTCCTATGCACATGAACAGGCGTTCCAGGACCGGCAGGGTCCTGTCGGCGGCTAGCCTTCCGGCCGCCTCCAATCCCTGCGCGCAGTTCCGCTCCACGATAGAATCCAGGATCTCTTCCTTGGACTTGAAGTGGTAGTATAGCGTCCCGCGCGCGATTCCTACCGCCGCGAGGATGTCGCCGGTAGTCGCCACGTCGAAACCCTTCGTCTCGAAGAGTCGCTCGGCGGCGTCCAGAATCTCTTTCCTGCGCTCAACAGGGTCTTTTGCTAGCCTCATGCTTGCATACTACCCTATAGACCGACTGTCGGTCTATAGGGTAGTATGCAAGAAGAACAAGCAAGCCGCTGTTCGAACAGCAAACAATTAGTCGGAGAAACAAATGAATCGCTTGAAGAGCCTCGTCGTTTTAACCTTGATCCTGTCGTTCGGTAGTACGGGGCTAGTGGCAGAGGAGCGTTCCGGAGGCGTCGAGGCCGACGCTACGAAGCGGGGAGAGGCCGCCGCGGGGATGAAAGCGTATCCCCTGGCGCAATACGAACAGATCCTTCTGACGAACCGGACCGTGGTCAGCCCGTCGATCGGATTGATCATAACAACCGGCGACGAGGAGAGCCCGAATGAACTCGTCGTGCTGGCCCTGTACTCGGCCCATCTCTACGAAGGCGGGCTCGAATTCGGATATCCCGATCTGAGCCACGAGATCAGCGGCATATTCAGCGCGCGGCACGGACGGCATCGAGGGATCGGCCTATTCGTGAGCGAATCGGATCGCCCTGTAGCCGGAGGGCTTCCTACGTTCAAGACCGGGGCGATATACGGATACGACGTCGTCTCGGCGCCGGGCCTGTCGCTTACGCTCGGAGGCGGCGCGGTGATCGGGGACTTCGGCATCGACCTATCGGACGGCAGCCCCCTGCCGATCCTTCCGGTCCCGTTCGTCCGATTCACCGCGAAGGCGTCCTGGCTCGAAACGAAATTCGAATTCATATCAGGCCCGGATCTCTCGCTGGCCATAGCGCCGCGGAGTCCCTTCGGAATCAACGCGGAGGCGCGGATGGACAGCTTCGACAGTCTACGCGACCTTATCTTCGACGCGTCGCTCGTGTATCGCCCGTTCGCGGGCCGTGTAGAAGAACTCGATTTCATCAATCTCGCGGTCGGCGTCTCGAACTCGGAATTGAAATTCGATCGATCCGATGGATCGTATAAGCTTCAGAGCTACAACGCGTATGGAAGACTCGATCTCGGGGTCCTGCAGCTCTGCCTCGGATACGCCTTCGACAGCCGGGAGACCTATGGAGGGGATACGGTTATAGTCGCCGGCACCGGAATGATCGTCTCAGCCCAGGGAGTACTGCCGCTCGGCGGCCGATAAGAGAGTCGGGGCCTCGGTCATCCCGCCCCGAGCTCCGCGAACACCCTCGCCACGTTGACGATCGCGACGCTCTCCTGGTTCTCGAGCGTAAACACGTCGAGGCGGTCCATGGCCTTGGTCATGGCGACGTAGACGAGGTTGGCGCTCATGCGCTCTATCGACTCGTCGTCGTAGCCGGTTCCGAAGAACGGGGCCCTGTCGAGGAACAGGAGCACGACGGGGAAGTCCAGGCCCTTGGCGGAATGGAGCGTCGAGACGCGGCGCCCGGCCGCCAGCTCGGGGGCCTTGATGACGACCGCTGGCGGGGGCGAGCCTATGCCGGCGAGGCGGCAGAGCACGTCGAGGTGATGGGCGGCGTCAACGGCGCATACAACCTCGACGATGCTCCCGAAGGAGACCTTGGCCATCCGGTGATCGAAGGCGGGCCTCTCGCCGATCTACGCGCGCGCCTCCGCCACCGCCCAAGCCAGCGCCGCGTCGATCATCGACTGCGGCGGGGTCTTGATATGGCCCAGCCTCATCAGGTCGTCCGTGGTTTTCCTGGCTTCCAGGATGTCGGCCATCGCGCGGTCGTGGACCTGGTCCCAGGACATCGGATTACGGGCGACGCCTTCCTTTATCGCCTGCATCGCCACGTCGGCGGCCTCGATGGCGAAAACGTCCGTCTCGTCCATCTTCGCGATGATATCATCGGGGTTTATCCCGCGCCTCTCGGCGAAATCGGCTATCGAATGGGCGCAGCTGATGGCCATGCCGTCGGTGATCTTCCTGGCGCGCACCAGGAGGGCGCCCTTGAGCAGGCCGGGGAAGCATATCGAATTGTTTACCTGGTTGGGGAAGTCGCCGCGGCCGGTGGCGACGATGTAGGCTCCCGCTTCCTTGGCGGCGTGGGGCCAGATCTCGGGCACGGGGTTGGCGCAGGCGAAGACGATGGCCTTGGGCGCCATGGCCCTTACCCATTCCGGCTTGACCGTGTCCGGGCCGGGAGTAGACAGGGCGATCAGCACGTCGGCGCCCGCCAGCGCCGCGGCCTCGTCGGCGTAGCGCTTGGGGTTGGTCTTCTGGCATAGTTCCCACTTGCGGTAATTCCTGGGATCCTTCTCTATGTCAGCGCGTCCGAGGTGGAGCGAGCCCTTCGAATCGAACAGCGTCATCTTGTCGGGGTCGCCGCCGTCGGCCAGTATCAGCCGGGCTATGGTCGTATTCGAGGCGCCCGCGCCTAGTAGCACTATACGGACATCGCCCATCCTTTTGCCGGTCAGCTTGAGCGCGTTGATCAGGCCGGCGAGGGTAACGGTCGCCGTACCCTGCGCGTCATCGTGCCAGACGGGGATATCGCAGGCGTCGCGGAGATCGTCGAGGACCTTGAAGCAGTTGGGCTGGCTGATATCCTCCAGGTTGACGGCGCCGAAGCTGGGCTGGACCATCTTCACGAAGTCTATGATCTTCCGGGGATCGTGCTTGCCGTCGGGGCCGCGGGAGTCGATGCACAGCGCGGTCGCATCGACGCCGCCGAGGTACTTCATCAGGAAGGCCTTGCCTTCCATGACGCCCAGGCCGCCCGGGGGCGTACAGTCTCCGTCGCCGAGCACCCGCGTCGAGTCGGAGACCACCGCGACGAGATTGCCGCGGTTGGACAGGGCGAAGGACGATTCGTTGTCGTCGCGTATTGAGGTCGATACTTTTGAGACCCCGGGCGTGTACCAGACATTGAACCAGTTGAAGCCCCACAATCCGCACTTGGGCAGGGTCTGCATCTTCCCTCCGAAGAAGGAGTGGGCGTCCATTGACAGTCTCTTCAGGAACAGGGTCTGGGCCTTCGCCCGCTGGTCAGGCGACAAGTCGGCGGGCAGGGCGTCGGATAGATCCTTCAGGCTAATATCGATACTCATTCCAGGCTCCTCAATTTAGCGGGTTCGGCGGGCACGTGATGATCCGGGGGATATACGTCGGGATGACGAGATCCGCCAGCATCATTATAGGACAGGGCATAATAACCCGTATCAGGCGTTCTATGGGAATCTTTGTTATCGCGCTCGCGACGAAAAGACCCAAGCCGACGGGCGGGGCGATCGTGCCGATCGCGAGGTCGACGACCATAGAGACGCCGAGGCCCAAGGCTATGGGCAACGCTACCGGCGGACCCGTGGCGGTTCACGCCGCTAGTTCAGGCTGATCAAGACGAGCCCAGCGACAGATAGCCCCAAACCAATCCACCTGGCGGGCGTGATGCGCTCCTTGAACACCATTCTGGCCATCAGGATAGTAGGCACAGGGTAAAGCGACACGATTATCGCCACGATCGAGAGCATCCCAGAACTGGAGGCAAGAACAAACAGTATATTGGCGACCATGTCCAGGATGCCCGCAAGAATCGCCGGTACGAGACTTCCTTTATCGAGGGACAGGTGTTCGCGCTTGGCTAGCATGACGATAAGCGCCGTGGATATCGAAGCGGAACGGGCCGCGACGAGCGGCCAGAAACCAGCATGCACGCCAGGACGCGAAAGCGCCACGTAGAAGAGCCCGAAACCGAGGCCTGCTACAAGACCGTGAAGCAATGAGGACCTGGCACGGTGCTTGTCGATTAGGCTATCCGCCGGACTTGATGAGACCAGAATTATCGCAGGTACGCATAGGCCTATCCCGAAGAGCGCCAGAATCCCAGGCTGATCGCCGAGCATGAAACCCACGGCAAGGGGAAGGATCGAACTCAGGAAGGCGGCGGTAGGCGAGACGATAGCGACGACACAGGTGGCTATGCCGCGATAGAGCATGACTATCCCGAACGCTCCCGCGAGTCCTCCTATGAGACCCCAAACAAGATCGGCGCGGCCAGGCAGACCCGGCCACATGACTATCAACGCTACCGCTGCCGTCGCCAAGCCGAAGCCCTGGGATACGACCAGGACAGGAAGCACCTTGCTTCTACTGGCGGCGTACCCCCCGGAAAAGTCCCCCAAGCCATAGAACATGGCCGAGGCAATCGCTAGAACCAAGAACATCAGACCCTCCGATACTACCAGGAAAAAGATACAGGACTCATATCCAGAAAAGCACTAATGCACCTTTCCCCTGCCCGTCCTTTTCAATGAAACGATATCAAAGCGAGCGATATTAGTACAACGAATACTCCTAATGTTTCATAAGGGATGCTAATATAGATAATGATCGATTACAGATTGCTCGAAGCCTTCGCTGCTGTTCTTGACGAAGGCGGTTTCGACCGCGCAGCCTCACGAGTGGGCATCACCCAATCAGCGGTATCTCAACGGATACGCACGCTGGAGGAAGAAATCGGCCGAATCCTGATCCGCCGCGAGCTACCGCCGCGGGGGAACGACTCCTCCGCCACTACCGTCAGGTGGCAGAGCTGGAGGAAGAGGCCTTCAACGACCTTGGCATGAGCGAGGAGGCCGAATTCCGCAGGATTCCTATCACCGTGAACGCCGACTCGCTTTCAGTATGGTTTCTCGACGCCGTCTCTCCGTTTCTCCTCGAGAACAGGATTACGCTCGAGATATTCGTCGCCGATCAGGAAAAAACCATCGGGTCCCTGAGAGCCGGAACCGTTGCCGGATGCATCGCCTCTGAAAAGCTCAGCGTTCAGGGCTTCACCTCGACGAAAATCGGCTTGATGCGGTACGTGATGGTCGCCTCGCCGGATTTTTCCCGACGATGGTTCCCTAACGGCTTTGATCGAGTCTCCGCGGCAAAGGCGCCCATCATTCATTTCAACCGCGACGACCAGCTTCAATACCGCGCGCTATCCCAGGCCTTCGGGATGCCTCAAGTCTCCCCGCCAGCACATTATATCCCCTCCGCGGAGAAACTCGCCCAAGCGGTGCGACGCGGTCTGGGCTATGCAATGATGCCGCAAGTACAAGCGTCGCCTGAGATAGAATCAGGAAGGCTCATGGAGCTCGATCCGCGGAGCAGGCTCGATACGCCGCTCTTCTGGTATCGATGGAGTCGGCCATCCGCATTGCTCGAGCGTTTTTCAGAAATCATGCTTACCGAGGGCAGACGGATTCTAGCCGCGGCAGATAATGATTTAGCTAGTCTTGCATACCAGTAGAGGGAACAAGCTACGTTGCCCGGCAGGACGATGAAACGGCGCGGATTTGGCTTCCGCTTCCTTTGGTCGCGACGGCGCTCGGTTCAAATCCGCGCGGGGGGGTATGGCAAAAGAAAAGGCCGTCCCGAAGGTGCTCATAGTAAAGGGGGATACCCCCTCGACCGGCAGGGTACCGCCGGTCTCACCCCTGCGCCGCTACGAGTCTCGCGATTGTAAGGAAAGGGGGATACCCCCTCGAACGATGGAGTACCATCGTTCTCACCCCTGCAATCCTGCGCACTGCTCGGATTGCACCCGCGCGGATTTGCCCTACAAGGCTCGACATCGTGTCTCGCCTTTCCGGGCCGCCTCCAGGGCCTTCCGCGCGCATCCTGCGCGCTCTTCCTCGCTATCGCTCGGCGGCCCTTCCGGTTCAAATCCGCGCAACAAAAAAAAAGCGCCAGATGACGGGTAACGTCATCTGGCGCCAAAAAATGCTCCCCCGCGCGGATTTGAACCACGGACCCAGTGGTTAACAGCCACTTGCTCTGCCAGCTGAGCTACAGGGGAATGCTCCGTAAGAAGCGAGGCAAAATTACCTGATACGCAGGAAAATGTCAAGCGCGAGGGGGCGGGCGGGCCGCCCCTTCCGGCTAGCGCTTCGGGGGTTTCTTCTTGGCGGCGGCCTTGTCCAGGAGGCCGCCGTGCGGCTTCCCGTCATCCTTCTTGCCGGCCGGCTTCTTGGTCGGCTTCGCGACGCCCTTGGGCGAGGCTTTCTTCGGAGCGGCGGCCTTGGTCGCGGTAGCCGTTTTCTTGACGACGGCGGGCTTCTTGGCGGGTTTAGCTTTCTTGGCGGCCTCTGGTTTAGTCGCGGATGCGCGGGCGGCCAGGGACGGAGCGACGTCGTCGAAGAGCCCCTTCTCGCCTTCGCCGGCGGCGGACAGGGCCTGCCTCGTCGAAAGGCGGACGCCCTGGGCCTTGAGGCCCTTTACGAGGTACGACTCGACCTTGAAGCGTTCCTCGTCTATCTTGAAGCGGGGCTTGGGCGCGTACTTGACGATGAAGGACTTCTTCGGCGCGAAGGTAAAGAACAGCAGCTTGCCGCCCTCGGACGCGAGCTGATAGTCCTTGTTCATGATCCAGGCCTCGATCTTGCAGCGCTTGATATAGGCCGAGCCGTTCTTGGGCTCTACGTAGACGAACGTGAATACGATATCCGAGAGGACGTCCTTGTCGGCGATGCCGCAATAGAGGAGCCCCTTGTCGACGAACAGCTTCTCGGGGGCGGGCACGACGGAGTATATGCCCGATCTCCGTATGATCAGCACCTTGTCGAAGGGGGATACGTCGAACTGGTACTCGCCGCCCGATACGGCGGTGCCGAGGTAGCCGGTCTGCGGATCGTAGCGCACGGCTATGTCGCGCCTGGCGACTTCCTTGGCGTCGACCCTGTCGAACGAGCCGATGCGGGTCTTGCGTTTCCAGTCCGGCTTGAGCCGCTTGCAGAGGCCCTCCAGGAAGCCGATGCCGTACTCGGTCAGGTGCGCCAGGTTATACCGTGCCTCCTTGAGGCTGGCCTTGATGCGCGCCATCTCGGCCTGGGCCTTCTCGATATCGTAGAGGGATATGCGCCGTATCGGTATCCGCAGGAGTCGCTCCACGTCCTCGAGCGTGACCTCGCGCTTTATCTCCGACGCGAAGGGCGCGAGGCCGTCGATAACGGCCTTGTCTACGGCGCCCTGGGTCTTCTTGGTCTCTATTGCCTTGTAGACGCGCTCCTCGATGAAGATGCGTTCCAGGGTCCGCGCGTGCAGGTCGTCCAGCAGTTCCTTTATCTCGAGGTCCAGCTCGGCCTTGAGTATGGCGAGCAGGCGCTTGGCGTGGTGGCGCACGACCTCGGTGACGGTCATCAGCGTCGGCTGGCCATCCTTGATGACGAGGAGGTTGCACGATATCGACTGCTCGCACTGGGTGAACGCGTAGAGCGCGTCGACGGTCTCCTGCGAGTAGACGCCGCGCGCCAGCTTTACCTCTATCTCGACGCGATCGGTCGTATAGTCGCTGATGGACGCTATCTTGAGCCGGCCGGACTTGGCGGCGGACTCGACGCTCTCGATGAGGCTCTCGGTGGTCACGCCGTAAGGCAGGTCGCGGATGACGATGCGCTTGGGATCAGACGTATCGAGCGTCGAGCGCACGCGTACCCGCCCGAGGCCGTCCTGGTACTCTCCCGCGTCGACGATGCCGCCCGTCGGAAAATCCGGATACAGCTTGAACGACTCGCCCTTGAGGCAGGCTATCTCGGCGGTCAGCACCTCGACGGGGTTGTGCGGCAGTATCTTCGTGCTCATGCCTACCGCTATGCCCTCGGCGCCCGTTATGGCGATCACGGGGATCTTCGCCGGGAATACGACGGGCTCCTTGTTGCGGCCGTCGTAGCTCTCCTCGTACCGGGTGGTCTTGGGGTTATAGAATACGTCCTTGGCGAACGCCGACGCGCGGCACTCGATATACCTGGCGGCCGAGGCCTCGTCGCCGGTCAGCACGTTTCCGAAGTTCCCCTGCTTGTCTATGAACAGGTCCTTGTTGGCGAGCACGACGACGGCCGAGTATATGGACGCGTCGCCGTGGGGATGGTACTTCATGCACGAGCCGACGATGTTGGCGACCTTGTGGAACTTGCCGTCGTCGGCCTCGAACAGGGTATGCATGATACGCCGCTGGACCGGCTTGAGCCCGTCCTCCAGCTCCGGTATGGCGCGGTCCTTTATCACGTAGCTCGCGTAGTAGAGGAAATTCTCGTTGAACAGCTTCTTGACGTATGCCATATGCTTCCTACAGGTCGTTCTTGAGGTTCTTCATGATGTAGTCGCGGCGCTCGGGGGTATTCTTGCCCATGTAGAAGGAGAGCACCTCGGGCACCGCCTTGAGCGTCTGGATATCTACCGACACGAGGCGTATGTCCTCGCCTATGAACTGGCCGAATTCGTTGGGGCTTATCTCGCCGAGGCCCTTGAACCGCGTCACCTCGGAGCTCGATCCGAAGGACTTCACGGCCTCGTCGCGCTCCTTGGCGCTGTAGCAGTACCGCGTCTCCTTCTTGGTCCGGACCCGGAAAATAGGCGTCTCCAGGATGAACACGCGGCCCTGGGTGACGAGTTCCTCGAAGAAGGTCAGGAAGAAGGTCAGGAGCAGGTTCCTGATATGGAACCCGTCGTAGTCGGCGTCGGTAGCGAGTACGATGCGCGCGTAGCGCAGGCCCTCCACGTCGTTCTCTATGCCCAGCGCCATCATCAGGTTATAGAGCTCTTCGTTCTTGTAGATAGCGACGCGCTTGCGCGCGTGCATGTTCTCGACCTTGCCGCGCAGGCTGAAGATGGCCTGGCTCATCACGTCGCGCGAGCTGACCATGGAGCCGGTGGCGGACTGGCCCTCGGTAAGGAAGATGGTCGAGCGCTCGCCGTCCGGGCCGTCGCCGAGGTGTATCTTGCAGTCCTTGAGCTTGGGGATCTTCAGCTCTATCTTCTTGGCGGCCTCGCGGGCCTCCTTCTTGACGACGTTGAGCTCGGTACGGAGCTTCTCGTTGGTGGCTATCTTCTCTTCGAGCCGCTTGGCGGCGGTCGGGTTACGGCGGAGGTAGTCGTCGACGCCCCGGACGGCCTCCTGGATGATCCAGGCCTTGATGTCGCCGTTGCCCAGCTTGTTCTTGGTCTGGCTCTCGAACATCGGGTTCTTGAGCTTTATGGCGACCGCGGCGGCGAGGCCCTCGCGTATGTCCTCGCCCTTGTAGGAGGCCCGGAAGAATTCGTTGACCGCCTTCAGGAATCCCTCGCGGAAGGCCGACAGGTGGGTGCCGCCGTCCGACGTGTACTGGCCGTTGACGAAGCTGAAGTACTCCTCGCCGTAGTTGTTGGAGTGCGTGAAGGAGAACTCTATCTTGTCCCCGCGCCAGTACCCGGCGTCGTACAGCACGTCGTCGCCCGTCTCGTCCTTGAGCAGGTCGAGGAGACCGTTCTCGCTGGCGAAGCCCTGCCCGTTCAGCTCGAGCCTCAGGCCGGAATTGAGGTACGCGTAGTGGCGCATCCGCTTCTCGACGAATTCCATGTTGTACGAGTAGTCGCCGAACATCTCACTATCCGGCGTAAATTCGACGAGGAGGCCGTTAGGTTCTCGGCCCGCCTTGCCTTCGTGCTTGTCCTTGAGCACGCCTCTCTCGAAAAGCGCCTCGGTGTACTTGCCGTCGCGATACGACACGACGCGGAAACGCGAGGACAGCGCGTTGACGGCCTTCGTGCCGACGCCGTTGAGGCCGACCGAGAACTGGAATACGTCGTCGGAATACTTGGCGCCGGTGTTGATGATCGACACGCACTCTATCACCTTGCCCAGGGGTATGCCCCGGCCGCGGTCTCGTATCGATACCGAGCCGTCCTTCACCGCGACGGTTATCAGGTCGCCGCAGCCCATGATGAACTCGTCCACGGCGTTGTCCACGACTTCCTTGAGGAGGACGTAGATACCGTCGTCGGGGTTGGCGCCCGTACCGAGGCGGCCGATGTACATGCCCGTCCGCAGGCGTATGTGCTCAAGGGACGAGAGGGTCTTTATCTTTGATTCATCGTATTGCGAAGAAGTAGCTTTGGATGCCATGCCGGGACTATAGCACGATCGGGCCTAGCTTTTAAAGTTGCCCGGCCGTCGATTCTGACGGCCGGGCGATGCGCCGGTAGTAGAAGTCCTGGAGCGCCTACTTCGGCATCGAGATCATGCCATCCCAACTGTTATCGACGGTAGCGACCGCGGCTTCCGATTCCGAAAACCAATGGGCGGTGACGCTCTTGAGCTCGGTGAAGAAACGGACGCCGTCCTTTCCCATCGCGTGGAGGTCGCCGAAGAAGGAGTTCTTATGGCCGGTGAAGCCGAATACGCCAAGGGGCACCGGAATGCCAATATTGATGCCGACCATGCCGCCGTGCGTGCGGCGCGAGAATTCACGGGCGTAGTACCCGCTCTGGGTATAGATTACCGATCCGTTGGCGAACTCGTTGGCGTTCATGACGGCGAGACCTTCCTCGAAGTCCCGGACGCGCTTAACGCAGGCTACCGGGCCGAATATCTCCTTGTCGCCAATGCTCATGCCCGGTTCGACCCGGTCGAAAAGCGTCGCGCCGAGGTAGAATCCGCCTTCGTACCCGGAGACGGTCTTGCCGCGGCCGTCGAGCACGAGCTCGGCGCCCTCGGCGACGCCCTTCTCTATCCACGAGATCACGTGATCGCGATGCTCCGCGGTAACGAGCGGCCCCAGCCTCGAGGCCTTCTCGTAGGCGGCGCCCATCCTCAGGGAGCCCATCTTCTCCTTGAGCAGGGCGACGAGCCGGTCGGCTATGCTTTCCTCGGCGACTATAACCGGAAGAGCCATGCATCGCTCGCCGGCGCACCCGCAGGCGGAATTGACGATACCGGCCGCCGCGCGCTCGAGGGCCGCGTCGGCGAGCACCAGGGCGTGGTTCTTCGCCTCGGTCAGGCATTGCACGCGCTTGCCGTACCGCGCGGCCGTCTCGTATATATGACGCCCTACTCCGGTCGAGCCTACGAAGGCGACGCCCGCGATGTCGGCGTGACGTAGGAGTATCTCCGCCTCGTCGCGCGAACAGGTGACCAGATTGAGGACGCCGGGAGGAAGGCCGGCCTCGGTCCACAGCTCCATGATACGCATCGACGTCCGGGGGGTATGGCTCGCGGCCTTCAGGACCATCGTGTTGCCGGTCGCTATGCACAGAGGCGCCATCCAACCCATAGGGATCATGGCCGGGAAATTCCACGGCACTATGCCGGCGAACACGCCGAGGGGCTCCATGTACTGTGCCGTGTCGTAGCCGACGGTGCAATCCATCAGCGTCGAGCCCTTCATCAACTCCGGAGCGCCGCATGCGAATTCGACGACCTCGATGGCCTTGAGCACGTCTCCCATGGCTTCGTCCCAGACCTTACCGTGCTCCTTGGCGGTCAGGAGAGTCAGCTCCTCGAGGTGCGCGTCCATCAAGGCCTTCAGGCGAAATAGCACCTGGGCCCGCTTGGGCGCGGGCGTCGCGGACCACGCGATAAAGGCCGCCTTGGCGGCCTTTATCGCCGACTCGACCTCGCCGGGGGTGCATTGCGGCGTACGCGCCGTCACCTCGCCGGTCGATGGATCGAAGCAGTCCATATAGCGGGTCGTCTCGGACGCCCGAAGCTCGCCGTTCACATAGTAACCCAGTTGCCGTACCCGTTCACTCATAGCGAATCTCCTCGTCGCGGCCGTTGCCGCCGTCACAGCTTGAAAATGTCCCGTATCCGCAAGGATTGGGCGACTTCGCCTTCGATCCTTAGGTTCCCGCGTAGGTACGCCGTCTCTACATGGGTCTTACCGGTGAGGATGGCCGCCCATACGGACCTGCTGGTCCGCAGCACGAGTAGCGGTTCCTCGGGGAGCATACCCTCCTCGACGACCGCCCCGACCGGCGTGACGCGCAAGCTGTAGCGCTCGGCGAAGCCGCTCCCCTCGTCCAGTTCGATGCCGATCGAGGCATCGAAATTCGCCGCCGCCGCCGGCTGGAAGCGTCCGGAGAGCGCGCGCGTAAGCTCCCCCGACCGCGCCGCCAGGGCCTCCGAGCCGGAAGGTCCGGAGCCGGAGAGCGCGCGGAGGCGCGCGTCCTTCTCCGCCCGTTCCGAACGCGATCGCCGCCCGGCGTAGGCGCGGGGGAAGCGGGCGTCGAGCTCGTCTATCCATACCGACCGTCCTGCCCTGTCGGATTTCGCGACGGCTAGATCCATGGCCAGGATATGCCTCGCCTGAGTCGGCGACAGCATCGGTTCCTCGCGCCCGAGTATGGAATCGATGAAATTCCGGGTCGAGCCGACGAAACCGGCCGCCCAGTCGCTCTCGGACTCGAAGTGCCGCCACTCGCCGCCAGAGTAGACCCCGACAGCCGGTCCGGCCTTGATGCTGGCCGTGCAACGGTTCACGACGAGCACTCCGCTCGACCCCGACACGTCTATCCACTCGTCGTTGCCGTAGTACGAAGACGGGACCATGAATTCCTTCCCGTACTGGAATTCGCACTGGCCGTAGCGCTTGTCTCCGCGATGCTTCCATTGCACGACGGCGGGAGAGTCGACGATACCGTTGATCTGGTCGATCCAGGCGCTTACCTTGTCGAATTCGCCGAGCAGGAACCAGGCGGCCGACCACATGTGATGGCCGTGGTCGAAGGTGTTCATCCCTCGCCCCGACGCGTACTCCCTGAGCCGCCACGCCCAGGTCGAGTCAGACACCGGCCAGCCGCCCGCCCCGCCCGACATCATCTTTATGCGGACCGTCATAGGGTCGCCTATCGCGCCGTCGGCTATCAGCTTCCTCGCGAGCTCCAGGGGCGGGTAGAAGACGTAGTTCTCCGCTACCTTCAATACCGTACCCGCGCGCCCGGCCGCCGCTATCATCCTATCCGCGCTAGGCAGGTCGGTAGTCATCGGCTTCTGGACCGAGACATGCTTGCCCGCCGCGAGGGCCTTGACCACCATCTCCTCGTGGAGTAGCTGCGGCGTCAGGATCTCGACGGCGTCGACCCGAGGATCGGCAAGGAGATCGTCGAACGAGGAGTAGCTCACGCCTACGCCCCATTCGGCTGCGCGGCGTCCGATGGTCTCGGCGTCGGGATCGCAGAGGGCGTATAGCTCGGCGTCCGGGTTGTCGACGTAGCCCAGCCGGTGGAGATCGGATATCCGGCCGCAGCCGGCGAACGCTATCCTTAGTCTTGCCATCGAGTCCTCCTCGTCATAATCCCAGGCGACGCTTCTCTTGCTGTACCCGTTCGCACCAGGGTCCGACGTTCCAGTCTCCATAGGCGCCGAGTCCGCCCTCCTCGTCGGGTCCCGAGTATACGGGAACGTGCACGAGCGAAAGGCCCGGATAGGCGTAGGCCGATTCGAGCGCCGCCCGCAGCGCCGGCCGGTCGTAGCCCGCGAAGAAGCCCCCGACGCCCCGGACCGCGGTGGCGAGCGCGACGTAGTCGACACGGACGCCGTCCTCCGTCCTGAATTCCTCCCCGTACTGCGCTCGCTGGAGGCTGGCGATAGCGCCCATGCGGCGGTTGTCGAACAGTACTATCATACCGCGCAGTCCATGGCGAGCGGCGTCGATGAGAGTCTGTGGATTCATCACGAAGGAACCGTCGCCGGTGAACGCTATGGGGAAAGCGGGCTCGTCGGCGAAGGCCGCCGACAGTATCCCGCAGGCCGCGAATCCCATATAGGAGGCTCCCGTATCGGAGTACGTCGCTCCGGGCAGATCGTCCTCGGTCAGCTGGAACCCATTGGCCTGGACGTCGCCGGCGTCGAAGTACTTGACCGCGCGCTTCTCGTCGGCGAAGGCTATCGCCTCGGCTATGGCCGCGGGCTGGGTCAGCGCCGGACGTCCTAGATCGCGGTCGTAGCGCGGCGGCCCTGAGACCCGCGAACCGACCAAGGCGTCCCATTCGGACT
This sequence comes from Spirochaetae bacterium HGW-Spirochaetae-3, assembly GCA_002839315.1. Classification (GTDB taxonomy): domain Bacteria; phylum Spirochaetota; class Spirochaetia; order Treponematales; family UBA12059; genus SZUA-370. The sequence continues at coordinate 251,243 of PGXV01000006.1, read as the reverse complement.
TCCGCTTATCGCATTCGCCTTTCCAGGCCGTCGCGGTCAATCCCTTACGCAGGCCCGCGGCCCGCATACGCGCCAGGAGCCGTTCGAGGACGGCTCCGGCGTCGCCGACGAGTGGGTGCGTACGGTTGTAGTGGCCGGCGTCGGCGTGGTCCGTATTGATCGCGATGATATCGCGCGCGCTCTTCCAGGCCGTGCCGGAGGAATCCCACTGGCAGACCGAGCGCGCGCCGATAGTCACGACGAGGTCGGCGGCTGCCATCGCCGCGTTGCCGGAGATCGAGCCCTTGGAGCCGCCGACCGTCATATTCCTGGGATGGCCGCCGGAGAGAAGGCCCGGGATCGACGGGCCGTGGACGTAGGCGGCATCCGAACGCTCGAGGAACTCCTCGAGGACGGCTGGATCGAGAGCCCGCGCGCCGTTGCCCGTCTTGACGACGACTCGCTCGGCGCGGGCTATGAGAGCCACGGCCTCGTCGTAGACCTCGTCGCCGACGGGCGCGGTAGGCCGACGCTCCGGCGCTCGCGGCAGTTCCTCGAGGTTGAAGCCCTCCATGATGCGCGGCTGTTCGTTCATCGCGAGGAGCAGGTAGAACGGTTCCTGCCGTATCGGCGAGAACACGGCGGCGGCGCCTCGCTTCAGGGCGGCGCCGAGCGCCTCGGCCGTATGCAGGCTGTACGCGGCGCCCATCGCCGAGGCGATCTTGAGGAACGAGGCCTGGGCCGGCGACGGGATCTGCTGCATATTGTAGCCCTCGTCGCGGGTGGTCTCGTCTCCGAACAGGTAGTATAGTCCGACGCCGTTAGAACGCGGGGTCAGCGACGCCGAAAGCGCCTGGAGGGCTCCCGGCCCTATCGACGTGAAGACGGCCGGGGTCTCGCCGTACTGCCACTTGAGCGCCGCGGCGGCGTGGGACGCCTCGATCTCGCTACGTACGTTGTAGACCTCGACCACTCCCTCGTCGGCGTACGGCCGTAGCGCCTCGGCGACGTCGGTGCTGCCGTGGCCGAAGACGCCGATATACTTGCGCACTCCCTGCCTCAACAGGCCGAGCACCAGGCCTTCGCTCAACGACAGGTTCAGCGTACGCGCGAGCCGCCCCGACGAAAGGGCGGCTTCTATCCCTCCGGCCTCGCGGATCGACGTAGCGCGGCCTCGCCGCTCCTCGTAGACCGTCATCGGTTCATCCTCGCCGCCAGTGCCAGCGCCAGGCCGCGGTCGGCGACCGATCCGAGATCGAGGAGCTCGGCTATCCCGGGATACGATAGCGAGGGAACGGCCACGGACTCAGGAAGCGCCGAGACGATGCGGGCGAACGGAAGGTGCGTCGCCAGCGACACCGCGGCGAGCGCATCGCGGGACGTCCGCTGGGGATCGGCGCGATGCGGCGGATAGCCCGAGCCTCTCTCGTCGGAGAAAAGATGATCGAAAATCAAGCGCAGGTTCACGTCGCCCGCCCAGCCGTATCCCTGATTGAGCGCGAGGCTCGCGCAGTTGCCGTCGTTGATGCGGGCGAACAGCCAGGCGTCCAGCGGCGACAGGACATGCCCGCATACCACGCCGGGATACTGGAGCGCGGCGTTCATGAAGCCCTGCCCGGTACCGCAGCCGCCGACCACGTAGTCGACCCGACCGAGTCCCAGGAGCAGCGCCGACAGGAATGACGTATGCATGTAGGACAGCTGGGGCTCGGCTCCCGCTTCCTTCATCCCGCAGTTGACAAGCGTATGGCCGCGTCCCTCGAGCGCGTCGACTATGTCAGCGTTCCTGGCCGCGGCGCTCGTCTCGCTTATGATCGCAATCCTCATCGTGCTTCTCCTGTGCTGGTCGTCATCGCGTCCTCGCCCCGAGCAGTTCCCGGCAGGCCGCGGCGATTCCGGCCGCGTCGAGGCCGTGCTTCCCGAATATCGCGTCGTCGTCGCCCGATTCCAGGAAGACGTCCGGGAATCCCAGGATCGACGCCCTGCACGGCGCCTCCTCGGCCAGAACCTCGCAGACGGCGCTCCCGAAGCCGCCTATCCTGGAATGGTTCTCGACAGTGAGCACGACGCCGCACTCCCTGGAGGCAGCTAGTATCGCGGCCCTGTCGATAGGCTTCACCGACCCGAAGTGAATGACCCTGGCTCGGATGCCTTCTTCGGCGAGAGCCTCCGCCGCGGCCAATGCCTTGAACGCCATCATCCCTTCGGTCAATATCGCGAGATCGGTACCCGGCCGCAAGCAGACCGCCACTCCCGGCACGGGTCTATGCGACTCGCCGAACAGGGCGGGCAGCTCGCAGCGGACCGTCCTCAGGTATACGGGACCCGGCAGTCGTAGCGAGAGCGCCGTCATCGCACGGGTCTCCGAGGCGTCGGCCGGCGTCAGGACCGTCATGTTGGGCATAGACCGCATTATGGCGATATCCTCGATAGCGGAATGCGTCGCGCCGCCTCGGCCCGTAGGAAGGCCGCCATATGAACCGTTCAGCTTGACCGGCAGGTCGGCGTGAGCTACCGAGACCCTGATCTGGTCGCAGGAACGCGTCGCCAGGAATACGGCGAAGGCTGACACCCAGGGCACGAAACCGCAGGCCGCGAGCCCGGCGGCTATACCGACGGCGTTCGCCTCCGCGATGCCGACCTCGATGAACCGGGAGGGATGCGAGGAGCGGAACAGCGCCGTCTGCGTCGACGTGCAGACGTCCGGATCTATGACGAGCATCCTCGGATTCGCGTCGGCCAGTTCGACCAGCGCCATGCCGAAGGCCGAGCGCGGCGATATCATGGCGGCCGCCTTCACGATTGAAGCTCCTGCATAGCGGCCTCGAACTGCCCGTCGTCCGGCGCCTTCCCATGCCATTCGTATCTTCCTTCCATGAAGGAGACGCCCTTTCCCTTTACGGTCCGCGCCAAGACGACTACGGGACCGTAGGCGGCCAGCTCCCTCGCCTCCTTCAGGGCCGCGACGAGGGCGCCCATGTCGTGGCCGTCGACCTCCAGGGCGGTCCAGCCGAACGCGCGCCACTTTTCGGCGAGAGGGGCCACCGAGACGGCCTCGTCGGTAGTCGAAGCCAGCTGCACCCTATTGTCGTCGACGATCGCGACGATAAGGGGCGTTTTCTTGGCACCCGCATACAGCGCCGCCTCCCAAACCTGGCCTTCCTGCAACTCTCCGTCTCCCATCAACACGAACGTCCGGAATGATCCTAGTTCGGGAGATCGACGGGACGCATGGGCCATGCCGAGGCCGCAGGAAAGCCCCTGTCCTAGAGATCCCGTACTCATGTCGACTCCCGGCGCCTTGTGCATATCAGGATGGGCCTGCAGCATCGTCCCGAGTTCGTCGAACGTCTCGAGCGCCTCCACCGGAAAGTACCCGCGCAGCGCCAGCGCCGAGTAGTAACCCGGCGTCGCGTGCCCCTTCGATAGGATGAATCGATCGCGAGTCGCCTTTCCCGGTTCTGACGGATCGATGCCGCCCATGACGCGGAAATAAAGGGCGACGAGGATGTCGGCCTCCGACAGCGATCCTCCTGTATGGCCTATACCGGCCCGGTGGGTCGTCCGGAGGATGAGGCGCCGAAGTTCTTTCGCCTCGAGTTCCAGCTCGCCGATCGATATCGACTTAGTACTAGGTGCCTTCATATTGCTTTTTATACAACGTCATTGCGCTTATGTCAACATTTGATTCTCAAAGTCTATTGTCATAGAAAATCTTCCGATCTATATTTGCACCATGCCGAAACAAGACACTTCAATGATACAGTCCGTAGAACGAGCGCTCAGCCTGCTCGACTACCTTGCAGAACACCCGGAAAGCAAGCACAGCCTGACGGAGATGACCGAGTTCCTCGGGATAGACAAGAGTTCGGTCTTCAGGCTGCTGTCTACGCTGATGAATCGCGGATTGGTCCGCCAGGACGAGGGGCGCAAGACGTACCAGCTGGGTTTCGGTATCTACACCCTCGCCGCGGCGCTCCGGACGCAGACGAAGATCACCGAGATCGTGTCGCCGTTCCTGAGACGCATTGCCGTCGAGACTAACGAGAACGCGCACCTCGCGGTCAGATCCGGCATGAGCGCTGTATTCGTCGACAGGGAGAGGGCGAGCAAGACGATCTCCGCAAACACCAATATTGGGGACAGCGAGGAACTCCATTGCACCGCCGTCGGCAAATGCTTGATAAGCGAACTCGACGAAAAAAGCCTCCGTATCCTATTCGAGGACGCCCCTATGAGCCGATACACGGATAATACCATCACCGACATCGACTCGCTCGTCGCCGAAATGGCGAAGGTACGGGAATTGGGATACGCGGTCGACGCGGAGGAATACGAACGTAACGTCGTATGCCTCGCGGCCCCGATAATCAACTTCGAAGGCGTAGTCGAGGCCGCGATAGGCATCTCGGGCCCCAAGGATCGCATGGAGGCTCAGATGGACGCCTTCATCCGGACGATACGCGAGGCCGGCCTCGAACTGAGTGAAACGCTCGGCGCGCGCAGGTCGCGGCCTTCGCTTTAACGCGGGCGGCCATCGTCATCGGCTCCCCTCCTGCGCTGGATACTGACAGGCATCGACTAGGCGCTCCATAGACTCATCGAATGTTTTTATTGCGTGGTTCTCATTAGTTGCTTATAAGGCAATGCCATTGTATCAATATAGACAATCACGTATAACTCGATGATGGGTATCGCCGTGAGTCGGCGAAAGGAGCTACTATGGCTACAACACGATTGTCCCTCAGGACGAAGCTGGGATTCGGCGTCTGCGATCTCGGCGGGAATCTATTCTTCACGGCGATGGGATTCTGGTCGCTCAACTACCTGACCGATGTCGTCGCCGTGCCGGCCGCCGCCGCCGGCCTCGCCGTCATGATCGCCAAGCTATGGGACGCGGTGACCGATCCGATGATGGGGTTCATCTCCGACAGGACGAGGACGATGCTAGGTCGACGTCGTCCGTACATCCTTCTTGGCGCGATTCCGCTTCTCCTGACGATGTGGTTCTTCTTCACGAAACCCAGCTTCACCGATCCCATCACCCTAACCGCCTGGGCGACGCTGGCGCTCTGCCTCCTCAACACCGCGTATACCGTCGTCAATATTCCCTACAACTCGCTCACCCCGGAGCTGACGGACGACTATAACGAACGCACGAGCCTGAACGGATACCGTTTCGGTTTCGCCGTCTTCGGCACCATGCTCGGCGCCGGAGCAGTGCTTCCTATAGTAGGCCTCTTCCCCTCGAAGGCCGCCGGATTCTCCGGGATGGGGTTCGTCCTCGGCGCGGCGATGGCCGTCACGGCGCTTCTCACCTTCTTCTCGGTCAAGGAGCCCGATCACTCCAAGACGGAGCTTCCGAAGGAAAGCTTCCTGAAGACCTATACGGCGGTGTTCAGCAACAAACCCTACGTTATTATCCTCGTGACCTACGCCCTCCACCTAAGCGGCCTTACCTTCATGCAGGGGATCCTCGTCTACTACTTCAAGTACATCTACAGGAACGAAGGCATGACTACCGCGGCCATGGTCGTGCTACTCGTCGTCGCGATGATTTTCATACCGATATCCGTGCTCGTCTCGAAGCGCATCGGCAAGAAGCGTACCTATCAGATAGCCTTCTTCATCCTCTCCACCGCGTGCCTCATCCTCTTCTTCTTCGCGCACCGTCTCGGTATCAACTTCTTCATCGGGACGATGGCATACGCCGGAATAGGCGTAGGATTCGGCTACGTATCGCCCTGGGCTATGGTTCCCGATGCGGTCGAGTACGATGCCATTCTGACGGGAAAGCGCAAGGAGGGAGCGTTCTACGGCATATGGACCTTCGCGTCCAAGGTGGGCGTCTCACTGTCGCTCGTGATCTCGGGCGCGATCCTCGGGGCCTCTGGCTACATCGCGGACGCAGTTCAGGGCGCCGGCTCCATCATGGCGATACGCACGCTCATAGGCATCCTGCCGGCTATTGCGCTCGCCGCCGCGTTCGTCCTCGTGGGATTCTATCCTATCGACGAGAAGATGTATAAAGGCATACTCGCCGAGAAGCAGCGCCTCGAATCGGAGAAACGAGCCGTATAGTCCCGTCCAGAATCGTAGCCGAGACAGGCTATAGCGTCACGTTCCCGGTCGATTCGTCACCGGCCCGAGCGCTCCTCGCCGCCTACGAGGCGATCCTGTTCCGGCCCGCGGCCTTCGCCCGATAGAGGGCCGCGTCCGCCAGGTCGACGATACGGGCGGGATTATCGTCGGGAGACGGCACCATCGACGCGTAGCCGACGCTGACGGTGACGAGGGACGCGATGGCCGAGTCCGCGTGGGGCAGGCCCAGGCCCTCGACGGCGGCCCTGACCCGCTCGGCGACTTTCCTCGCGCCCGCCTCGTCGGTACCGGGGAGCAGCGCCACGAATTCCTCTCCGCCATAGCGCGAGACGGAATCCTGCGGCCGTTCCAGCGCCGCCCTGATAGAGTTGGCGACGGCTATAAGGCATTCGTCTCCGGTCTGATGCCCGTAGCAGTCGTTGTAATGCTTGAAATAGTCTATATCGACCATCAGGGCGGATATAGGCTCGCCGAGGCGCGAGGCCGCGGATCCGCGGCGGGACAGCTCGCCGTCGAGGGCCCGGCGGTTTAGGAGGCCGGTCAGGCCGTCGTGCGCGGCGAGCACCTCCAGGCGAACGTTGGCGCTTTCCAGCTGGCCCTTCAGGCGGGATAGTTCGTCTACCCGGTACTCGAGGGCGACGCGGCTCCTCGCGACGCCGACGATCCATACGACGCCGGCCGTGGCGGCGGCATAGAGCACGATAGCCCACCAGCGTAGCCAGGGCGCGGTTCTAACGTCAATGCGCAGTTCGGTCGCCACGCCGCTCCAGTCGCCGACGCCGTTCGCCGCCTTTACCTTGAAGACGTACGATCTGCCTCCGGGCAGGTTCGTATAGCTGGCATAGGAGCGCGCGCCGGAATAGACCCAATCCTCATCGAAGCCCTCGAGCATGTACGCGTACTGGATCCGGTACGGGTCGCCGTATTCGAGGGCGGCGAAGTTGAGCGACAGATAGGCCTCGTTCCAGTCGACGCCTATGCGCTCGACGAACCACGGCGCCAATCCCGTATCGAGTTCCTTATTGAGGAGCTTTATGCTGGTGATCCTGACCGGCGGCATGTACGCCGCGTAGCTGGCCTTGGCGGAATCGATGACGTACAGAGCGTTAAGCGCGCCGAAGTACAGGGTGCCGGAAGCCGACTTGAAGCGGCCCGCGGTGAATTCGCCGTAGCGCAACCGGCTCTGGTCGAAGAAGGGGCGCCATCTCCCGCTCCGGGGCTCGAGTACCGAGAGTCCGTTGGTCGTCATCGCCCATATCGATCCGGCGTTCCCCTCGAGCACGCCCAGGACTATGTTCGACTGCAGCCCGTCACGCTTGGTCCAATGCTCGAACGAGTCGGAAGCCTCGACGTAGCGCGCGAGGCCGCCTCCGTTCGTCGACACCCACAGCGAGCCAGACGAATCGACGTACAGGTCGCGTATCGACCTGGACGGTAGTCGCGTGACGTCCTCCCTTGAGGCTTCGTACCGCACGAATCGCCCGTCGCCCTCGTACCGGCAGAGTCCGGCGTTGGTGCCGGCCCACAGCCGGCCCAGCCTGTCGTAGGCCAGGCTGTAGACGAGGTTGTCGCTCGGCGTGGACGGATCGCCCTGCACGGACGGATAGTGGACGAACCTGTCCGCGGCCCTGTCCCAGTATTCCAGGCCCTCGGTATACGTGGCTATCCAGTAATTGCCGGTCCCCGGCTCCTCGAGCATATCGTAGAGGACGGTAGCCGCCAGCGAATCGGGGTCGTCGGGATCGCGCGCGACGCGGTCGAACGAGTCGCGCCTCTCGTCGTAGCTGGCCAGGCCGTCATTGGTCAGCGTCCAGACGGTACCGCCGCTATCCTCGTATATCTTCACGACGATGTCGTTGGGAAGGCTCCTCGGATCGCCGGGGGCGTTGCGATAATGCCTGAATGCGGACGATCCGGGATCGAGCCGGTCTATCCCGCCGTTATACGTGCCTACCCATAGCCGGCCCTTCCGGTCCTCGAGCACGGATATGGTCTTTCCGGACGAGCGGGATCCTGGATCCGCCGGGTCGTGCTCGTATATGGAGTACCCGCCGGAATCGCGCATCATCAGCGATATACCGCCCCCGTTGGTACCGATCCACGCGTTACCGGAATGGTCGACGAGCATCGAGTATATGGTATCGTGCGGCAGAGACCATTGCCGGTCGGTGCTCCTGGAGAACCTCCGTATCTCGCCCGAATCGACGGTCAGTTCGAAGAGGCCGCCGCCCCACGTTCCGGCTCGGACGAAGCCCGGCTCGTCGGCGTTGACGAAATACGCGCGGGTATCGGCGAGGGGATAGCCCACGAACGAGCCGGAGCGGGGATCGTACCGGGATATGCCGTAATTCCACAGCGCAAGCCACAGGAACCCATCTGCGTCCTCGCTGATGGAGAAGACGTAATCGGACCGTAGCCCGTCGTCGCGCCCTGCGTCCGAGCGCAACCCGGCGAACGAGTCGGTATCGGGCCGATAGCGGTAGAGGCCGCCGCCCGAGGTGCCGACCCAGAGCGTCCCGCGCGAGTCGCGGAAGATCGAGCGTATCAGGCCTACGGCGAGGCGCCCGGGGTCGTTCGGGTCGACGGCGTAGTGCACGAAGGCGTCGCCGTCCATGCGGTTCAGGCCGTCGAGGGTCCCGACCCAGAGTCGCCCGGCCGCGTCCCGGCCTATCGAAACGACGACGTCGTTGGACAGCGAGCCCGGCGCCGAGGAATCGTGGGTCCACGACGAGAAGACGCCGGTCCTGGTATCCAGGCGGGCCAGCCCGCCGTAGGTGCCTATCCACAGCGTGATCCCGTCGTCGTCCATATAGAGCGTCTGGATGAGGTTATGGGGCAGGGACGCCCGATCGAACGGCTCGTTCTCGTACAGGGTGAACGATCGGCCGTCCCAGCGATGCAGGCCGCCCTGGGTACCGACCCATATGAATCCCGCGGCGTCCTGGACCATGGATGACACGCTGGCGTTGGCCAGGCCCTCCCGTAGTCCGGTATTTACGAAGCGTACGACGTCGCCGGCCCGCGCCGGAACCGGTAAGGACAGGCTCGCGACCAAGGCGGCAAGCGCCGTTACGAACCGGGCGGGACGGCGACTCGTCACAGGCGGCTATACTCGACGGCCAAGGCCGAGGCCAGGCTCGCGTTGTTCATGACGAGGGCTATATTGGATTCCAGGCTGTCGCCGCCCGTCAGGTCCTTGACCTTTGCGAGCATGAACGGCGTCACGTCCTTGCCCCTGACGCCGGCCGCCGCCGCTTCCTTCAGCGCCTTCTCTATCGCGGCGTCGATCACGGCGGTCTGCATCTCGTACTCCACCGGTATGGGGTTCGCGACTACGACGCCGCCCGACAGGCCCAGGGACCACTTCGCCTTGATCATGGAGGCTATCTCGGCCGCTGAATCCATGCGGAGCTCCGCCTTGATTCCAGATTTGCTCGTATAGAACGCGGGGAATTCGTCGCCTCGGTATACGACCACGGGAACGCCCTTGGTCTCGAGGTATTCCAGGGTCTTGGCGATATCGAGGATGCTCTTGGCGCCGGCGCAGACGACGGCGACGCTCGTGCGGCCCAGTTCGTCTAGATCGGCGGATACGTCCATCGTCAATTCGGCTCCCCGATGCACGCCGCCTATCCCTCCTGTGGCGAAGACGCGTATGCCGGCCATCTCCGCGACTATCATCGTGGCGGCCACCGTGGTGGCGCCGTCGGCCTTCGCCGCCACGACGCGCCCGACGTCGCGCCTGGAAACCTTGGCCACCGCGTGGCCGCGCTCGCCCAAGAACCTTATCTCCGCCTCGGACAGGCCGGCCTTGAGGCGGCCGCCGATGATGGCGATGGTCGCGGGCACGGCGCCGGACTCCCTTACCCGCGCCTCGACGGCTATAGCGGTTTCGGCGTTACGCGGATACGGCATTCCATGGGATATGATCGTCGATTCGAGGGCGACGACCGGGGCTCCCCGCCCGATGGCGTCGCGAACCTCTTCGCTAAGGTCAAGATACTCGTTCATTACGTACTCCTTCTGCTAGCTGGGCGAGCCTGGCGGCTTTCATGCCCGCGGCGACTGCGTCCGGAAACGATGCGCAGAGCGAGGCCGCGGCTACCGCGTACGACGCTTTTCCCCTACAATCCATACTCCGCAGCGTCGCCCACGCGAGCGCGGCGGTCGCGGCGTCTCCGGCGCCCGACACGTTGACGACGGGAATATCGAGCGGCCTGGCTATTCCCATGCCCGTCCCGTCCGCCCATAGCAACCCGAGCGAGCCGAGCGAGACGAATACCTCGCGGACTCCCAGGCCCAGGAGCGCAACCGCCGACGCGGCCGCGGAACGCTCCGGATCCGCCTCGAGCTCGTCGCGTTCCAGGCCGAGCAACGCGAGGGCTTCCTTGCGATTGGGTTTGACCATCGAGAAGCGGCCTACGACGGGCGCGGCCTTTGCGGCCTTGGTCGCCGATACGGTATCCAGTATAAGCGGTTTGTCCTTCCAGCGCGAAGCAGCCGCCGCTATCGTGTCCGCCGGCAGGTTGGCGTCAATGACGACGACGTCGGCGTCGTCGCCGGGACCGTAGCGGGAGGCGAGCTCGTCTGGGCCGAAGCATTCCAGCGCGTCCATCGCGACGACGGCGCCGACGAGCGTGCCGTCCGCGTCCAGGATGCATACGTACTGCGACGTAGACTCACGCGGCAGTATCAGGGAGCGTCCGATCTCGATCCCCGCCTTCCTGCATCCGTCGGCGAGCACGGAGGCCTGGTCGTCGCCGCCGAAAACGGTGACGAGCTCCGTAGTCAAGCCCAGCCTGGCGAGGTTCTCGGCGATGTTTCGGCCTACGCCTCCAGCAGACCCGGTAGCCGTGCCCGGATTGGAGTCTCCGGGCAGGTAAGGCCGCCTGCACTGGGCCTGGATATCGAAATTGGCGCCGCCGTAGACGGCGACCGCCGGTTTATAGTCTTTCATTCAATCCTTCACTACCCACGGTCGTATTGCCTCGGAGGGAAGCTTACGTTACAGTATACCCAGCATGTCAGGCGTGGATCAACTCTTCGATCGCTTCGGCGATCTACTTAAATCATGGGTCCGATCGGACGGCTCCGGATCGAGCCCGATTTCGGACGCCTTTCGCGGCGTTAGCTCCGGAGCCACGGGCGATCCGGCGCTCGACGAGGCAATGGCCGAGCTGGACGCGTACCTCGACGACGACAGGGCGGCTCAAGAGCGGCTCAGCCGGGAGCGCGAGGCGCGGGAGCGAGCCGAGGAACGGTCTCGGGCGGCTCGTCCAGGAGCCTCGTCAGGGCCGCCGCCTAGGCTCGTAGCCGCGTACTCGACGCTCGGCCTCTCTTACGGGGCCTCGTTCGAGCAGGCGAAGGCCGCCTACAAGCGGCTCCTTAAGCAGCACCATCCGGACAGACACGGATCGTCGCAGGAGACCCTGAAGGTCGCTACGGAGAAAAGCGCCCGCATCAACGACGCGTTCAGGATCATCGAGACCTGGCACGATACCGGCACGATGGGGGATGAATGATTTTTCGATCAAGGCTCGGGATTCCCGTTCCGATACGTAAAGAAGACGATCAGAGGAGGGGGAGATCCAGATGACCCAGAATCCACTCGCAGCCTATAGAGAGACCCGCATTCGTACGGCCGGCCCGGGCCAGCTCGTAGTCATGCTGTACGAGGAGGCGGTCAAGCAGTGCGATCGCGCCGTGGACTTCCTCGACACCGACCTCAAGCAGAAACCGGCGAATATCGAGAAGGTCAATTTAGCCATATGCAAGGTACAGGATATCGTGACCGAGCTTATGGCCAGCCTGGACTTCGAAGCGGGAGGCGACATAGCCCGCGACCTCTTCTCGCTGTACGTGTATTTCAACCGGGAGCTTTCTGAGGCCAATATCGCCAAGGATTCCGGCAGGATCCGCGTCGTACGCACCATGCTGGCCGATCTGTCCTCGGCTTGGTCCGTAGCCGCGACCAAGGCGCAGGGCTCGGGCGACGAACGCCGTTCCGGCGTCAATATAGCTGGATAGGCGCCTCTATGCCCTCCGACGGCCGCCTCTCGAAGCAAGAACTCGATGAAAGAGTAGCGGTTCTCAAGCGCTTCCGCGAGCTTCTCGTCAGGCAACGAGAGAAATTCAGCGACTATATGTCCCTGCTCGAGCGGCAGCGCGCCGATATAGAGAAGGGCGACGTCGACGCCCTCGTGTCCCACGTCGAACTGGAGCAGAGCATCGTCTCGGAGATATTCTCGGTGCAGAAGGTCATCGACCCGCTCGAGGACATGTACCGGGCGTCGTACTCGGGCGCGGAACCGGAAGGCATTACGGAACTACGCTCCACCCTCACGACGCTCAAGGACGAGGTCGTATCGCGCAACTCCGAGAACAGGGCCCTGCTCAAGCAACGCATGGAAATGCTCAGGCACGAGATCATGAGCGTCAATAATCCGTACGCGAAGCGGAAGAGCGTCTATTCCTCCGCGGCCGAGCCGACGGCGCTCGACATAAAGGGCTGAGCGTTCCGCCGATCACGTCTTGCCTGTCGCCGCGACAGCGCGTATCCTACAAGTCATGGAACCACTCTTCCTTCTCGACGCCTACGGAATAATATATCGATCGTACTTCGCGTTCATATCGAAGCCGCTCCGCAATCCCCGCGGCGATAACGTATCGGCCGTATTCGGCTTCTACCGAAGCCTCTTCCAGCTATGGGATCGCTACTCGCCGTCCGCCTTCGCCGCGGTATTCGATTCCACCGTGCCGACCTTCCGCCACGAGATGTTCGACGCCTACAAGGCGACCAGGCAGAAGACGCCGGAAGACCTGCATTCGCAGATCCCGATGGTCGAGGAAATACTCGGGCTTCTCGGAGTACCGATGCTGCGGGCAGACCGCTACGAGGCCGACGACATCATAGCCACGATAGCGGCCAGGTGCCGCGCGGAAGGCAGGCAATGCTACGTCGTCTCGAGCGACAAGGATCTCCTCCAGCTGGTCGGCGGCACCGTGCGCGCGCTACGCCCGGATCGCGACCAGGGATTCGCCCTTATAGGCCCGGCGGAGGTCGAGGAAGAATGGGGCGTTCCTCCCGAGCGCATACTCGACTACCTGTCGCTGACGGGAGACGCGTCGGACAACGTACCCGGCGTTCCCGGCGTCGGAGACAAGACCGCCCTCAAGCTCCTGAACGAGTTCGGCTCGTTCGACGCGGTATGGGAACGTCTCGCCGAGGTCAAGCCCGACGGGCTCCGCAAGAAGCTCGAGGCCGGGAGGGACAGCGCGTTCCTGTCCCGCGAGCTGATAACCCTGGCCTACGACGCGCCTCTTTCAATATCGTCGCTCGACGAGCTGGCCGTGCCCCGCCTCGACCGGGATGCCGCGAGCGCCGTATTCATGCGCGAAGGCATGCGTAGCCTGGCGACGAGACGGGTGCAGGACGGTCAGGACGCACTTCAACCTGCGCCCGGCGACCTGTTCGCCTCGGCCGAAGTCATTCCCGCGGACGGACGGACCGCGCCTCCCCCGGATTCCGCGACGACGCTGGAACCGATACGGCCGCCTATACCCGAATCGTACTCGCGCGCGGGCGGCTTCGAGGTAATCCTCGACGAGACGTCTCTGCGCGGCTGGGCGGAAGCGGCCGCCGAGGCAGGAACCTTCGCCTTCGACTGCGAGACCGACTCGCTCGACGAGATGCGTACGATGCCGGTCGGCTTCTCCATCGCCGTCGGCCCTGAATCGGCCTGCTACGTGCCGCTCGCCTCCCCCGACGCCGAATGCCTGCCGGACGAGACGGTCAGGCGCGTCATAGCCCCTCTTCTAGCGCGTTCCGACATCGTCGTCGTCGGCCAGAACCTGAAATTCGACATGCACGTCATGGAGAACTGGGGCGCCCCCATACACTGCGCGCCATGGGACACCATGATAGCCGCCTGGCTGGTCGACCCCGAACGCGATTCCCTCAAGCTGGAGAGCCTGGGAGCGTCGTATCTTGGCTTCGGCGGTACGCCCTATTCGGAGGTCGCCCCCAAGGACACGCCGTTCTCTACGGTGCCGATAGCCAAGGCCGCCCCGTACGGCGCCGAGGACGCGTACATGGCCCTCAGGCTCAAGACGGTCCTCGAGCGTGAGCTGGCGGCAAAGAACCTTTCGGAGCTGTTCGCCGGCGTCGAGATGCCCGTGCTATCGCTGCTGGCCAGGATGGAGCGCGAAGGCATCCTCGTAGACGCGGACGCGCTACGAACCTTCGGCTCCGAGCTGGACGGGGAGCTGGCGCGCGTGCAGGCCGAGAGCTACGCCCTCGTCGGGCACGAGTTCAACATGAACTCGCCCAAGCAGCTGCAGGAGATACTGTTCGTCGAGCGCAAGCTGACGAGCGGCAAGAAGACGAAGACCGGCTACAGTACCGATATATCGGTGCTAGAGGAACTCGCGCGGGAGGACAAGGTCCCCGAGCTGATACTGCGGCACAGGACCATGCAGAAGCTCAAGAGCACCTACGTGGACTCCCTGCTCGTCCTCGCCGCCGTCGATCCGAGGATCAGGACGCACTACGTCCAGACCGGCACCGCGACCGGCCGGCTCTCCAGCAGGGACCCCAATCTCCAGAACATCCCCGTACGCGAGCAGGAAGGCCGCCGTATCAGGAAGGCCTTCGTCGCGGAGCCGGGCAGGACGCTGATCTCCGCCGACTACTCGCAGATAGAATTGGTCGTGTTCGCCCACCTGTCCGGCGACGGCGAGCTCAGGAAGGCCTTCATAGAAGGCGCGGACGTTCACAGGCGTACGGCCGCGCTGGTGCTCGGCAAGCCGGAAGACGACGTGCAGCAGTCCGAGCGCCGGGCCGCCAAGACCATCAACTTCGGCGTCATCTACGGCATGGGCGCGTTCAGGCTCGCCCAGGAGCTCGGCATACCCAGGGCGGAGGCCCAGCGCTTCATAGACGCGTACTTCGAGCGCTATTCGGGCGTCGCGGCGTTCATACGCGATACCGTGGAGGACGCCCGGCGCGACGGCTACGTCTCGACGATACTGGGGCGCCGTCGCCCTATTCGAGCCATCGGTAGCCGGAACGCCAACGAGCGGCAGTCCGCCGAGCGCATGGCCGTCAACACGCCTATACAGGGCTCGGCCGCCGATATCGTCAAGCTGGCCATGCTCAAGGTCGACGCCCTGCTACGCGAGAAATTCCCCGCCGCGAGGCTTCTCCTGCAGGTGCACGACGAGCTGATAGTCGAGGCCCCCGAGGCGGAGGCGAAGGCGGTCGCCGACGCGATCGCCGACGCGATGACCAGCGCGATAGAGCTGTCCGTGCCTCTGCGCGTGGGGGTGGAGACGGCCAAGTCGTGGGGAGACATGCATTGACCGTCGGATTGACCGGCGGCTATTGCGCAGGCAAGAGCAGCGCCGCGGCCTTGCTACGTGGCATGGGGTGGTCGGTGATAGACGTCGACGCGCTCGGCCACGATGCGCTCTCGCGTTCGGCCGGCGCGGTCGCAGAGCTTCTCGGGCCCGGCGCGCTAAAAAAGGACGGGAGCCCCGACAGACGCGCCATCGGCGCGCTGGTATTCGCCGATCCGTCCCTGCTCGCGCTATACGAGGCGATAATACACCCGACGATGAACGCGCTCGCGGCGGAAGCGGTCGAGAAAGCGGGAGACAGGGTCTGCGTCGACGCCGCCCTGCTCTATCGCCTGCCGGTCGCCGCGGCATGCGACTCCATCATCGAGATCCGGGCTCCCCTCCTTTCGAGGATAGCGCGCGGCAGGTTCCGCGACGGATTGGGGGTCCTGGCGATACTGAAGCGCATCGCCAGGCAACGGCCGCTCTGGGTCGCGGGCCGGGCGTACGCGGACAAGACGATCGTCGTTCGGAACCATGGCGGCAAAGCTAGTTTCGAAAGGGAAATACGCGTAGTCGCCGGACGGCTAGCGTCTTCTCTCGGGCTCAACTAGGACGCCCTACATACCGATATACGAAGTGAAGCGCCGCCAGGCGCCAATAGTGGAGGGGCTATGCCGATAGAAACCAAGAAGGTACTGTGGACGGTGCTCAGCGTCGTCATCGCTCTCGTCGTCGCGTCCGGAATCGCGCTGGCGCTCGCGTTCCCGCGCGGCTCGAGCGCCGGAGCCCCCGCGTCGGTAGCGGCGGTAGCGCCGCCGAGGTCCGCGTCCCCCGACGAGTACCTGCGCGCCGTCGAACCGGTGCCCCTGCCTCCCGCGCCGGCGCCGACGGCGCCGGGTTCTGACATCATCATCGTCTACGGCGACAAGCCCGACTCGGCTACCCTTCCCGACGCCGCGGGACCGTCGCCCGCTACGACCATCAAACCCTACGTTCCGGCGCCCTCGACGCCCGCGCCCAAGCCGCGTACCGCCGCGCCCCAGGAGAAACCGGCCGCCGCGCAGCCCGCGTCGTCGGCCGCTGCCAAGCCGGCCGCTCCCAAGAGCGTCGCCGAATACTGGATACAGGCGGCCGCGTTCACCAGCCGCTCCCACGCCGACGACCTGCAGCGCGACCTCGCGGGCAAGGGCCTGTCGACGCTGATCACCGTGAAGGACCTGGACGGCGTCACGTGGTATCGGGTACGAATCGGTCCGTACGCGACGGAGCGCGAGGCCAAGGGCTGGCTGGAAAAGATACGGATCCTCGCCGGTTGCAGCGAGGCGTACGTCTCCAAGCAGACGATACAGCGTTCAAGCTGATAGGACTACACGATGCCCGAAGAGAGATACCGAAGCGCGAGCTTCGCTAGGATAAACCTGTTCCTCCTCGGCTTCATAGCGCTCATATTGGCCATCGGCGCATTGAAGATCACCGCGTCCGTCGTCCTGCCCTTCATGATAGCCGTCCTCCTGACCTTCGTGCTGGAACCGGTGATCATAGGGCTCGAGAAGATAAAGATTCCGAGGGTCATAGGCGCCGTCGTCGTAGTGCTCATCGTCGCCATGGGCATCTACGTAATCGGCGTTATCCTGTACGGGAGCCTCAAGACCATACTCTCCCTGTACCCCAAGTACGAGGAGCGGTTCAGCTACCTGTACTCGCTCGTCGCCAAGGCGTTCAGCCTGCCGTACGACGCGCGGATAAGCCTCTTCCAGAACCTGTGGAGCCAGCTGGGCGTCCGGGAGCGCGTGCAGACGCTCGCGTTGACGACCTCGGAGTCGTTCCTGGGGTTCCTCACCGATACGGTGATGGTCATACTCTTCGTGGTATTCCTGCTACTGGAGATCGGCCACTTCCGCAAGCGTATCGAGTTAGCCTTCGCCGGCATCATGTCGACGCGCATACAGCATATCGTCGCGGACGTCATCAAGCAGGTCGCCAGGTACCTGAGCGCGAAGTTCTTCATAAGCCTCGCCACCGGCCTGATCATAGGTCTCCTCCTCGGCTGGATAGGCGTCGACTTCCCCATCGTCTGGGGCGTCGTATCGTTCATTCTCAATTTCATCCCGAGCATCGGTTCGATCATAGGCGGAGCGGGGGTGACACTTTTCGCGCTCGTGCAATTCTGGCCCGCGCCCGGCCCGATCATCGCGGCCGCCGCGACGATGCTGGGCGTCAACATGGTGCTGGGAAATATCATCGAACCGCGGGTCCAGGGTCAGAATCTCGGATTATCGCCCTTCATCATCATCGTATCGCTATCCGCGTGGGGTTGGCTCTGGGGTTTCGCGGGCCTCGTCCTCGCGGTACCGATGACCGTTATCGTGAAGATCGTATGCGAGAACGTGCCGGGGCTCGAGGCAGTATCGATAATGATGGGTTCCTATCAAGAGGTGAGGCAGAAGCGTAAGAAGGACAGGAAGCCGAAGTAACGCATCGGTCGCCGATACGAAAAGGGGCAGTCCGAAGGATCGGGCCGCCCCTTTTTTAATATCCGGGAACAGGGAGCGCGTGCTTCCGCGCTCCCGCCTACCGTTAGAGTAGATGCTTGAGGATGAAGAACGCGCCGACGATCCAGGTCACGATGGAGATGTCCTTCCACTTGCCGGTGATCGCCTTGAGGAAGATGTAGGACAGGATGCCGAAGACGAGGCCCTCGGCGATGCTGTACGAGAGCGGCATCATGATGATGGTCAGGAAGGCGGGGATCGCCTCGGTGAAATCGCCGAGCTCTATTTCCTTGACCGGGCTCAGCATGAAGAGGCCGACGAGGATGAGGGCGGGAGCCGTGGCGGCGCCCGGGACCAGCAGGAATACCGGCGACAGGAACAGCGCGAGGCCGAACAGGAGGCCGGTGGTCAACGACGTCAGGCCGGTGCGTCCGCCCTCGGCGACGCCGGAAGCGCTCTCTACGTACGAGGTGACGGTCGAGGTACCGAGCGCGGCGCCGGCTACGGTGCCGATGGCGTCGGCGAGCAGTGCCTGCTTGACCTTCGGGATATCGCCGTCCTTGGTGATCAGGCCCGCCTGGGTGGTGACGCCGACCAGCGTGCCTATCGTGTCGAAGATATCGACGAACAGGAACGTGAACAGGACTACGAAGAAGTCGAGCGAAAGAAGCTTCGAGAAGTCGAACTGGAAGAAGAGCGGCGCGGCCGGCGCGCTGACCGGGCTCCAGCCCTTCGGGATGGTCGTGACGCCGAAGGGGATGCCGACGATCGTCGTCGCGACGATGCCGATGAGCAGCGCGCCCTTGACCTTTAACGCGAGCAGTACGCCGGTCAATACGAGGCCGATAAGAGCGACGAGGGCAGGACCCTTGGTAATGTCGCCGAGCGACACGAGGGTCGCGTTGTTATTGGCGATGATGCCGGCGTTCTGCAGGCCGATGAACGCGATGAAGAGGCCGATACCTACGGATACGGCGTTCTTGATGTTCTTCGGTATGGACTTGACGATCGCCTCGCGGATATTGAAGAACGACATCAGCACGAAGATGATGCCCTCTACGAAGACGGCGGTCAGCGCGAGCTGCCACGAATAGCCCATGCCGAGCACGACGGTAAACGCGAAGAACGCGTTTAGACCCATGCCCGGGGCGAGCGCTATCGGCAGGTTGGCCATGAACGCCATCAGCAGGGTCGCTATCATGGACGCGAGGGCCGTGGCGGTGAATACGCCGCCGGCGGGCATTCCCGTGGCGCTCAGGATTCCCGGATTCACCGCCAGGATGTAGGCCATGGTCATGAAGGTAGTGATACCGGCCATGATTTCGATCCGTACCGTCGTACCGTGTTGCTTAAGCTTAAAAAGCTGTTCCACTTTTCAGCCTCCTTTGGTTATTTGTGCCGTTTCCCCCGGTCCGGTCGCGCGGCCTGAGGCGGGCATAATCAGTTTGAGCGTACTTCTCCTTAATATTTTCTGCAACCTATTTTTTTTCCTTCAATATTTAGCGCTTTATTTATCCAAGCCGCTCGTACTGACGCTTTTTGGTTTGACAAGCGGGGAATTTCCGGTAACAATATCGGTCACCCGGATTCCCGGGGGCAGGCAACGAGAAATGCTAAAAACCGACTATATCGACGTAGCCCGGGGACGTACTCCCGCGGACCTCAACCTCACCAATTGCCGGGTCGTGGACTTCTTCCGCGGTCGCGTCATCGGCGGGGCCGTCGTGTCGATATACAAGGGGTACATCGTAGGCCTCAACGACGGGCTGAAGGCGAAGGCCTCCCGAGACCTCGGAGGCAGGTATCTCTGCCCGAGCCTGATCGACGCCCACGTGCATATCGAATCGAGCCTGCTCGTCCCCGCGGAATTCGCGCGCATGGTCGCGCCGAGGGGCACGACGGCGGTAATCGCCGACCCTCACGAGATCGCCAACGTCCTCGGCCATGACGGCATCAACTGGATGCTTCGCGCCTCCGACGGGATACCGCTTGACGTATACATGATGGTACCGTCATGCGTACCGGCTACCCACTTCGATACCGCCGGAGCCTCGCTGTTCGCGTCCGACCTTGCGCGGTTCGCGCGCGAGGATCGCGTACTCGGCCTGGGCGAGGTGATGAACTATCCGGGCCTGCTCGCGGGCGATCCCACGGTGCTCGACAAGCTGTCGCTGTTCTGGGAGGCCGGCAAGGCCATAGACGGCCACGCCCCCGGACTATCGGGGCGCGACCTGTCGGCGTACGCGTTATCCGGCATCCGGAGCGACCACGAGGCGACGACCCCTGAAGAAGCCCTCGACAAGCTGGGCAAGGGCATGTGGATCATGGCGCGTATGGGCTCCAGCGCCCGCGACCTCGAGAATCTCATCCCCGCGATGGATAGCGAGAGCGTCCGCCGCATGATGCTCTGCACCGACGACCGGCATCCAAACGATATCGCGACCGAAGGTCATATAGACGCGGCTATCCGTTCCCTCGTCTCCGGAGGGGTACCGCCGCTCGACGCGCTACGCATGGCGTGCCACAACCCTACCGTCTACTATGGCCTCAAGCGCTCTGGCGCCATCGCCCCCGGCTACAAGGCCGATCTCGTAGCGTTCTCGGACATGTCCGATTTCCGCGCCGAGATCGTCTTCAAGGCCGGGACCGCGATAGCCGAGGACGGGAAGGCGACCGACGGCTACGAGGCGCTCGGAGGATCGTTCTCCGTCGCGCCGCTCAGGGACTCGGTTAACGTGAAGTGGCTCGAAGAGAAGGACTTCATCATCCCCGACGAAGGCGGAGAGGCGAGGGTCATCGAATCCACGCCCGGCTCGATCATCACCGGGGCTTCCTTCGCGCGGCCCAAGACCTCGGACGGCGCCTGCGTCTCCGACGTCGACCGCGATATCATCAAGATATTCGTCATAGAGCGCCATACGGGCTCTGGCAATATCGGCAAAGGGTTCATACGCGGACTCGGGCTCAAGCGCGGCGCGATAGGATCCACCGTAAGCCATGATTCCCACAACATGATAATCGCCGGCGTCGACGACGCGTCGATATTCAAGGCTGCCCGAAGGCTTAACGCCATGAAGGGCGGCTACGTCATAACCGACGGCGATGAAGTCCTCGCTGAATTGGCCCTGCCCGTGGCGGGACTGATGAGCGATCGCCCCGCCTCCGAAGTACTGGAGCGGCTCGCCGCTTTCGAAGAATTCTTCAGGATGGAAGGCATGCCGGGAGCCTCACCCCTCATGACCCTCTCGTTCATGGCCCTACCCGTGATTCCAGCGCTCAAGATCACGGACAAGGGGCTCGTCGACGTTAACGCGTTCGAACAGGTATCACTATTTAGAATGCCTTGACGGCCCTTGGCCGTATCCGGCGGCGCCCCCGGTACACCACCAGCGTAGAGACAGCCACTACTATCCTCGTTGCCAGCGGCGTAGCCCTGGACTACACTTGTAGCATACTCATCGAACACCATACGCGGTTCAGACGATCGCGGGACGTTGCCCGCGCCCCGAGCGAAGCCGTAGGGACCGCCCACATAAAGGAACGCGCATGATACGAACCATCGGTTTCAGGCTGAACGAGACAGATTACAGGATATCCGTCCGCGAAGAAGCGCTCGCCCTCGACTGGATACGCAACGAGGCCGGGCTCAAGGGGACCAAGGAAGGCTGCCGCGAAGGCGATTGCGGCGCTTGCCTCGTGCTTCTCGGAGGCCCGATTCAGGGAGATCAGGCTCCGGAAGGGCTCTCGGCGAAAAGCGCCGTCGAATGGCGCTCGGTCACGTCGTGCACCCTCGCGATGGGCGAGCTGGACGGCCGCCACGTCGTTACGATCGAGGGCCTCGCGTCGGCCGGCCTGACTCCGGTCATGGAGGCGATGCTCGACGAGGGCGCCAGCCAGTGCGGATTCTGCTCGCCGGGTTTCGTGCTGGCGCTGACGGGCTACCTGGTATCCGGCGCCAGGGTCGACCCGGTAGAGGCGATGGTCGCCGTCGAGGGGAACCTGTGCAGGTGCACCGGGTACGGTTCCATAAGGCGGGCGGCGGCCAGGCTCGCCGGGGAATTCTCCGACCTGCCTTCGGGCCTCCCGGAGCGCCTCGCCATCCTCGCGGAGCGACGCGTGCTACCCGCGGGCCTCGCCGCGGCGATGGCCGTCCCGATAGCCCCGTCCGGCGAAAAGGGTAGCGGCGAGGCCGTAGCGCGCCTCGTCATCGGCGGCGGTACCGACTACTTCGTCCGCAACCCCGACCCGGACCCGAGCCTGGCCCCGTCCTTCTCCGACAAGGGGCCCCGGGCCCGTTCGATCCGCGAATCCTCCGCGGGCGGCCGCTCCGCCGTCGTGCTCGGCGCCGCCGTAAACGCAACCGACTTCTTCTCGTCCCCCGTCGTCCGCGAGGCCGCTCCCGGCGTGGAGCGCTTCGAGCTCGACGTCGCGTCGCCGCCGATCCGCAATCGCGCGACGCTCGCGGGCAACATAGTGAACGCGTCGCCTATAGCCGACATGACGGCGATGCTCATAGCGCTCGGGGCCGAGCTCAGGCTCTCCGGGGCCGCCGCGAGCCGGACGGTCGCCCTCGAGGATTTCTTCGTCGGCTACAAGAAGACCGTCCTGGCTCCCGGAGAGGTCGTCGAGAGCATCTCCTTCCCGGGCGGCTGGAGCAGTTTCGCCTTCGAGAAGGCGAGCAAGCGCGAGCGCCTCGACATAGCCACGGTCAACTGCGCCGTCGCCGTACGGATGAGTCCCGACGGAACGATCGCCGAGGCGCGCTATTCGGCCGGCGGCGTCGCCGCGACGCCGCTGCGCCTGAGGGACGCCGAGGCCGCTATGATCGGCAGGAAGCCCTCTGCCGCGCTAGCTCGAGAGCTGGGTACGATCGCCGCCGGCGCCGGTAGCCCGATGAGCGACGTCCGCGGCTCGTCGACGTACAGGAAACGCCTGCTTGAAAGGCTGGCCTGGGCCGCCTGCTGCAGGCTATGGCCGGAACTCAGGTTGGAAGAGGAGCTACTGGCATGAAGCGCAATCCCGATTCCGCCCTCAACGTGATGGGCAAGACCACCTATGTAGACGATATGCCCGAAGGCGCCGATATGCTGCACGCGGCCATCGTGACGTCGCCGTCGGCGCACGGCCGCTTCGCGCGCCTCGACGCTTCGGCCGCGCTCGCCTTCGCCCCCGGCGTCCGCGTCATCGTCGCGGCCGACGTACCGGGCGAGAACCAGCTCTCCACGTCGATACCCGACGAGCCTATGCTATCGACCGGGGAATGGCACTACCGCGGCGAGGTGCTCGCGCTGGTGCTGGCCCCGACCAGGTCGATAGCCAGGAAGGCCGCCGCGCTGGTCACGATCGAAGGCCGCGAAGACCTGCCCGTCGTAGTCGATCCGCGCGAGGCCTACGCCAAGGGCGCCGTCATCATGACGCCGCGGACCCAGCGCTCCGGAGACCCCGAGGCCGCGTACGGGATGTGCGACGTCGTGGTCTCGGGACGCGTAGAATCAGGCGGCCAGGAGCACGTGTACCTCGAGACCCAGGGAGCCATCGCCTACCCCGACGACTCGGGCGGCGTCCGCGTCCTCTCCGGAACGCAGAGCCCTTCCGGCGTACAGGCCATCGTGGCCCGTATACTAGGCGTCCCCATGAACCTCGTCGAGGTAGAGACGAGACGCCTCGGGGGCGCGTTCGGCGGCAAGGAAGACCAGGCCTCGGGCTGGGCTGCGCTCGCCTCGCTCGGCGCCGTCAGGACGGGCTTGCCTGTCAAGCTGTACCTGAACCGCCGCGACGACATGGCCAGCACCGGGAAGCGCCACCCCTACTCGTCGGACTTCAAGATAGGGCTCAAGAAGGACGGCACGATACTCGCGTTCGAGGCCGACTACTACCAGAACGCCGGCGCCGCGACGGACCTGTCGCCGGCGATCATACCGAGGACGATGTTCCACGCCGCCGGCGCGTACCATATCCCCAACGTCCGCGCCACCGGCATCATGTGCCGGACCAACCTCGTGCCGTTCACCGCGTTCCGCGGCTTCGGCGGCCCTCAGGGTATCTTCGTCATCGAGTGCGCGATCGACAAGGCCGCACGGGCGCTGGGCATGGACCCCGCCGAGATCCAGCGGAAGAACCTGCTCTCCGAGGGAGACGTGTCGCACTACGGTATGAGCATGGACGACGCCCGAGCGAAGGAGACCTTCGCCCTGTGCATGGACAAGGCAAGGTGGCCCGAGCTGCGGGCGGGCATCGCGGCGTTCAACGCGGAGAACAAGGCCTATAAGCGCGGCGCCGCGGTCCTGCCGCTGTGCTTCGGCATCAGCTTCACGAAGATCATGCTCAATCAGGGCGGAGCCCTCGTGCACGTCTATAACGACGGCTCGGTCTCCGTGTCCACCGGCGCCATCGAGATGGGCCAGGGCGTAGGACGCAAGATAGCCATCGTCGTATCGAGGACCCTGGGCGCTCCGCTCTCGTCCGTTAGGGTAGAGAGCACGCGCACGACGACCGTAGCCAATACGGTAGCGACCGCCGCGAGCAGCGGGGCCGACATCAACGCGATGGCGGCCCAGGTCGCCTGCATCGAATTGAAGAAGCGCCTCGTCGCGATCGCCGCCGAGACGCTCGGAGCCGAGCCCGGTTCCGTCGGCATCGTCGACGGGACGGTAACCGTCGACGGGAAACCGTCGGCCGAGCTGAGCTTCGCGAGGCTCGCGACCGCCGCGTACGAGCGGCGCATCGACCTTTCGGCCCACGGCTTCTACGCGACGCCCGGCCTCCATTACGACATGAAGGCGGAACACGGCACGCCGTTCCTGTACCACGTGTACGGTTGCGCCGTCGTCACCGCCACGCTCGACGTCGTACGCGGCTCGTACCGCTTCGACGACGCCTTCATCGTCCACGATATCGCCGAATCGATAGACCCCCTCGTCGATATGGGGCAGGTCGAGGGCGCGTTCGCCCAGGGCCTGGGCTGGAGCTGCCTCGAGGAGCTGAAATTCGACGCCTCGGGCAGGCTCCTTTCCGACACGCTATCGACCTACAAGCTGCCTGACGCGCATTTCATGCCGCGCATGGACGTCGATTTCTTCACGAGACCGAACCCCAAGGTCGTAGCGAACTCCAAGGCCGTCGGCGAGCCTCCACTGATGTACGGCATCGCCGGCTACTTCGCCGTGCTCGACGCGCTCAAGGCGGCCAGGCCGGACGCCCCGTCGTTCTACGACCTCCCGATGACCCCGGAGAAGGCGATGCTCTTCCTGACCGGCGATCTCGACGGCGCCCTCGGTAGGGAGCCCGGAAGATGATACTGAAGAACGGCCTGTGCGCCCTGCCCGGAGCCGACGCTCTCGAGCGCCGCGATATACGAATCGACGGGGAGACCATCGTCGGGATAGCCGCCTCCATCGAGCCGACCGCCGGCGAGGACGTATTCGACGCGTCCGGCCTCGAGGTGTTCCCCGGAGCCATCGATCCTCACGTCCATTTCGACGAACCCGGCTTCACGCACCGCGAGGACTTCCTGCACGGCACGATGGCGGCCGCGCGCGGCGGCGTGACCACCGTCATAGACATGCCCTGTACCAGCCTGCCCCCGGTGACCACCGCGGCCAACCTCCGCGAGAAGCTCGCGGCGATGGGCGGCCGCGGCGTCGTGGACTACGCGCTATACGGAGGCGTCTCGGGGCATCGCATAGAGGAGGCGCTGGCCTCCGACATGGAGGCGCTGGCGCCGGACGTCGTCGGATTCAAGTGCTACTTCGTGTCCGGCATGGATACGTTCACCGCGGTCGACCATTACGGGTTCGGTGGGGCCGTGGCCAAGGCGGCCGGGCTCGGCCGGCCCCTGCTCCTGCACGCGGAGGATCCAGGCGTCGTCCTACCGGCGACCGCGGCGATGAAGGCCCGCTCCATCGCGGCCGGTCGCGCTCCGTCGTGGGACGATTACGTCGATTCGCGGCCCGAGTCCGCCGAGACCGTCGCGGTCGCCTCGGCTATCGCCCTGGCGAAAGGCCGCGAAGGCGCCCTTCACGTCGTCCATGTCGGTACCGCCGACGCAGCCGAGGCCGTAGCCGCGGCCGGCGCTACCTGCGAGACCTGCCCGCACTACCTCGCATTCGGCCGCGAGGACTTCGCGGACAAGGGATCGTCGCTGAAGACCGCGCCGCCGGTTAAATCGAGGGAACAATCCGCGAGGCTCTGGCGCCTGCTCGAGTCGGGCGCGATAGTATACGTAGCGAGCGATCACGCGCCCGCGCCCGAGTCAGAGAAGCGGACCGGCTCGGTATGGACCGATTACGGCGGCATACCGGGGACGGGGACGCTATTCCCGTACCTGTACTCGGAAGGCTATAGGGCCGGTCGCTTGAGCCTCCGGTCCTTCCTGCGGGCTACGAGCGGAGGAGCCGCGGCGCGCTTCGGGCTCTCGGGCCGCAAGGGCGCCATCGCCGTCGGCATGGACGCCGACCTGGTGCTGGTCGACCCGAGCGGCGTCTACGAGGTGCGCGGATCGGAATTACTAAGCAAAGGAACGATAACGCCGTTCGAGGGCATGCGTCTCGCGGGCCGAATCCGCGAAACCATGGTCAGGGGACGGACCGTGTGGAACGCAGCCTCGGGCATAATCGCCGAGGCGGGATACGGAAAACATCTACGATGGGGGTACCGGTGAGCAAGATCATGAAGTCATTGCCGATGAGCGAGCTATTGGGGCGGATAATCGGCGAATGGACGGCGAGGGACGGGGCCTACGATATTCCCGGAGCATTGACGCGGCGGGTCATCGGCAGGGAGTCGCGATCGCCGGGATTCGACGTGAACGGCGCCGTCATCGGCCTGCCCATAGGACCGGCGGCTGGACCGCATACCCAGATAGCGCCTAATATAGTCGCCGCGTGGCTCGCCGGAGCCAGGGTATTCGAGCTCAAGACCGTTCAGGAGAACGACCGGCTCGATATAGAGAAGCCCTGCATCGACGCACTGGACGAGGGGCACAACGTGGAATGGTCCACCGAGCTGCTGCTCGAGGAGGCGCGCGCCGAATACCTGCGCGCGTGGATAGCGATCCATATCCTCCGCGCCGCGCTGTGCGAGCGTCCCGGCGCGCTGATGTTCAACATGTCCGTCGGCTATACCCTCGACGGTATCAAGGGCGCGCGCGTCGACGCCTTCATCGAGGGCATGCGCTCGCCGGCCGGCACCCCGATATGGGAGCAGGCCCTCGCCGAGGCGAAGGCCGCCGTCGACGCGCCTTCGTTCCAGGCCGCCTTCGGAGCGGCCGGAGCCGCTCGCGCTCGCGAAGCCGTCAGGGCCATGCCGACCGCCCCGGTGCACTCGGTAACGCTGTCTACGATGCACGGTTGTCCGCCCGCCGAGATTGAGCGGATCGGCGCCTATTTAATAGAAGAAAAAGGTTTCGATACCTACGTAAAACTCAACCCTACCCTGCTCGGCTACGACGAAGTCAGGCGTATTCTCGACACCACCGGGTGGCAACGCATACTCGTCAAGCGCCCGACCTTCGAGCACGACCTGCAGTTCGACGCCGCGCTGAACCTTATCGCGTCGCTTCGGGACAAGTCGAAGGCCAAGGGCGCGCGATTCGGCGTCAAGCTGTCCAACACCCTCGCGAACGTCAACGACGGCGCGCGGATGCCGGGCGGCGAGCGCTACATGTCCGGCCGATCGCTGTTCCCGATAACCACCCGCCTGGCGGCCAGGCTCGCGGCCGCCCTTCCCGAGCCATTGCCGTTCTCGTACTGCGGCGGCGCGAGCGCGCATAACGCGTTCGACTGCCTCGCCGCCGGGCTCGGCCCGCTGACCGTCGCCACCGACATACTCAAGCCGGGCGGATACCTCAGGCTGGAGCCGATGGCCCGCGAGGCCGTTCGCGCCTTGGATGCGGGCGTACCCGCGAGGCCGGACGCCGATCGGCTCGCCCGGCTCGCGGCCGCGGCGCTCGAGGACCCGGCCTACCGCGGCGACTACAAGAAGGGCGAGGCGCGCATCAAGAAGAGCCTGCCCCTGAGCGACTGCTTCGCCGCCCCCTGCGTCGAGGCCTGCCCCGCCGGCCAGAAGCCGCCCGCTTATATGAAGGCGCTCGCCGCCGGAGACGCCAAGAAGGCGCTGTCTATCGTGCTGGCGGACAATCCGCTGCCGCATATCACCGGCGTCCTGTGCGACCACCAGTGCATGTACGCCTGTTCGCGCGTCGACTACGAGGGCTCCGTCGAGATACGCTCGATGAAACTGGCCTGTGCCCGTTCCGCTACGATTCCGGCCGTTAAGGCTCCGTCCCTGGCGGGCAAGGGCAAGGCAGCCGTGTTCGGCGCCGGCCCCGC
This sequence comes from Spirochaetae bacterium HGW-Spirochaetae-3, assembly GCA_002839315.1. Taxonomy (GTDB): domain Bacteria; phylum Spirochaetota; class Spirochaetia; order Treponematales; family UBA12059; genus SZUA-370. The sequence continues at coordinate 223,003 of PGXV01000006.1, read as the reverse complement.
GGGACTATCCTGCGCCCACTACCTGGCGCTGGAAGGCTACCCGGTAACCGTATTCGACAAGGCGGCCGGCCCCGGAGGCGTCCCCGCCAACGTCATACCCGGCTTCCGCATCTCCACAGAGGATATCACGGCCGACATCGACAGGATCAAGGCGCTCGGAGCGGATTTCAGGTTCGGCCATTCCGGTTCCGTCGACGCCGCCGCGCTGAAGGCCGAAGGCTATTCCGCGGTCGTCGTGGCGACCGGGGCCCCTATCCCGCGCGAGCTGCCGCTCGAAGGATCAGGCATACGCGTCGTCGACGCGCTCGAATTCCTGGCCGCGGCGCATGAGCGCAAGGGCGAGTTCGACGGGTACAAGGCGATAGTCGTGACCGGCGGCGGCAATACCGCGATGGACGCCGCACGCGTCGCGGCGAGGCTCGCCGGCAAGCCCAAGGTCCGTATCCTGTACCGCAGGTCGCTTTTGGAGATGCCGGCCGACCGCGAGGAATTCGAGGCGGCGCTCGTTGACGGCGTAGAATACACCGAACTGTCGCTACCCGAGCGGATGGCGCCGGGCTCGGGCGGATCGCTACCGGTGCTGCGGGTCAGGGAGATGTCGCTCGGCGAGCCCGACGCGTCCGGGAGGCGCGCTCCGGTCGCTTCCGACAGGGTCCGAGACGTCGCCTGCGACCTCGTGATAGCGGCGGTGGGCGAGAGCCCGGACCGCGCGCTGTTCGAATCGCTCGGGGCGGAGGTAGGCAAGAACGGCCGTCCCGTCGTAGACGAGTCGACGATGGCCACGAGCGTTCCCGGCGTCTACGCCGCGGGCGACGCCAGGCGCGGACCGGCCAGTATCATCGCGGGCGAGGCCGACGGGCGCCTGGCCGCCTACGCCATCCTCCGCGCCGCCGGCGTCGAGCCGCGCGTAGAAAGGCTCGAGCCTTCGGCGCCCGATCACGACGCGCTGTCGCGGCGCGGCGAAACGCTACCGAGCCTGCCGGTAACGGATCCGGGCTTCGTCGCCCGCGAGGCCGAGCGTTGCCTGTCCTGCGGCTCGGCCTGCCTCCGGTGCGTCGAGGTATGCCCCAACCGGGCCAACTTCGCGTTACCCGTCGCCCCGGGCGGCGCGCTCAAGCAGGCGATACAGATCGTGCACGTCGACGACCTCTGCAACGAGTGCGGCAACTGCGGCTTCTTCTGCCCCTACGACGGCGAGCCCTATTCCGGCAAGCCGACGCTGTTCTCGGGCGAGGCCGCCCTCCGCGAGAGCTCCAACGCGGGCTTCGCGTTCGTAGGCGACAGCGCCTCGCCGACGCTCGTCATGCGCGCCGAGCCGGGCGAGAAGTCCGCGGTCACGACGCGACCGTACGCCGAATGGACGAAGCGGGCCGCCGATTCGCCGATGCCCGCGATAGCCAAGACCGTACTCGACTCTCACTCGTATCTCATAGCTGGAGGGAAGGCATGATGATCCTCGAGAACGTTCGCGTTCTCCATTTTTACCCAGGCTCGGTCTCCGAGCCTACCGACGTAGCCATAGAAGGCGCCAGGATAGTCGAGGTGGGCAGGGGCCTCGCGTCGAAGTATCCCAGAGCCGATCGCCAGTCGCCCGGGGGCTACGTCAGCCCGGGCCTCGTATGCTCGCATAACCATTTCTACTCGGCTCTCGCCCGAGGGCTGATGGTCGCGATAGAGCCGAGCAAGGACTTCGCCCAGCAGCTGAAGAACATGTGGTGGCTCCTCGACCGCGCCCTCGACGAGGGCATCGTCAGGGCGAGCGGCCTCGCGGGCGCCGCCGACGCGGCGATGCTCGGCGTGACGTCGGTGGTCGACCATCACGCGAGTCCCGAGTACATCGACGGCTCCCTCGACGCGCTCGCCGAGGGATTCGAGACGGTGGGCATACGCGGCGTCCTGTGCTACGAGACGACCGACCGCAACGGCATGGAAGGCGCCCGCGCGGGCGTTCGCGAGAACGAGCGCTTCGCCAAGAAGACCGACGCCGTGCGCAAGGCCGGAGGAGACCCGACCGTCGAGGCGGCGATAGGCGCCCACGCGCCCTTCACCGTCTGCGACGAGACGCTCGAGGCGCTCGCCTCGGCCTGCTCGTCGACGGGACGCGGCCTGCACATCCACGTCGCCGAGGACAAGTTCGACGCGGTCGACTCCCGCTATCGCTTCGACAAGGACATCTGCGTGCGCCTCGACGACGCGGGGCTCCTTGGGCCCAAGACCATACTCGGCCACGGGCTCTTCCTGACGCCGAGCGAAGTAGAGCTGGTAAACGAGCGCGACTCGTTCATCGCCCACAACGCTCGCTCCAATATGAACAACTGCGTGGGCTACAACGACAAGATAGGGCAGTACAGGAACCCGGTGCTCGGCACCGACGGCATAGGCTCGGACATGCTCGAGGAGGCGCTCTTCGCGTTCTTCAAGCACAAGGACGCGGGCGGCTCGCGATGGATGGACGCGTACCTGGAAATGCTACAGAACGGCAACCGTCTCCTCGAGCGCTATTACCCGGGCAAGCGTTTCGGACGCGTGGAGGCCGGCTTCGAGGCGGACCTGGCGTTCTGGGACTACGACCCGCCGGTCCCGCTCGAGAGCGGCAACGTCGCCGGCCACGTCGCGTTCGGCATGGGCTCGCGCATGGTCAGCTCGACCATGGTCGCGGGCAGGTATATCGTCAAGGACAGGAAACCGATCTTCGACGCCGGGGCCATCGCCGCCCGCGGTAGGTCGGAGACGCGTAGGTTATGGCAACGGATGGAGGAAAGGAAATGAGCGTGCAGAACGGCAAGGAAATCAGGGCTAAGGCCGAATCGTACAAGGACTGGACCGCGAAGAACCTCTCTAGCATCATCAAGGTCCCGGCGATGAGCAACAAGGAGAAGGAGCGCATACTCTTCCTCAAGGACATGTGCGAGAAGGCCGGCTTCGACGAGGTACGCATCGACGGCCTCGGCAATCTGCTCGCCCGGGTCGGCGACGGCCCCAAGAAGCTCGTCATCGACGCGCACATCGACACCGTCGGGATCGGCGACCGCTCGCAGTGGAAGAAGGACCCGTTCTCCGGCGATATCGAGAACGGCCTCGTGCACGGCCGCGGCACCTCGGACCAGACCGGCGGCGCGGCCGCGATGATCACCGCGGGGCGCATCCTCAAGGAGATGAACTACTCGGGCGAGTACTCGGTATGGTTCGCCTTCACGATCATCGAGGAAGACTGCGACGGCATCTGCTGGAAATACCTTATAGAGGAAGAGAAGTTCGTGCCCGATCTCTTCGTGTCCACCGAGCCCACGTCGCTCCGCCTGTACCGCGGCCACCGCGGGCGCATGGAGATGGAAGTGCACATGAAGGGCGTCTCCTGCCACGGCTCCGCTCCCGAGCGCGGCGTCTCCGCCGCGTACAAGGCATCCCGAGCCGCTCTGGCTATGGAGAAGCTCAACGCGTCCCTGAAACCGGACGACGACGGGTTCCTCGGCAAGGGCACGGTCGTAGTCTCGCAGATGAAGGTCCATGGCCCCTCGCAGTGCGCCGTACCCGACGAGGCGATGCTGTACCTGGACCGCCGCCTTACCTGGGGCGAGACCAAGGACATGGCCATCCAGCAGGTCAAGGACGCCATCCTCGCCGCCGGCGTCGACGCCGTAGAGGTGACGATGCCCGAGTACGCGATCCCCAGCTGGACAGGCAAGGACTACCGACAGGAGCTCTACTTCCCGACCTGGAAATTCCCCGCCGACCACCCCTTCGTAAAGGCCGGAGTCGCCGCGCACGAGGCCGTCTTCTCCGCGGCTCCCGTCGTGGACAAGTGGACCTTCTCGACCAACGCGGTCGCGGTCGCCGGTAGGCACGGCATCCCGAGCATAGGATTCGGACCGGGAGACGAGAACCAGGCCCACGCGCCCAACGAGATAACGCGCGTGGACGACCTGTGGAAGGCCGCCGCCTTCTACGCCGCCCTCCCCTACGCCCTTGAAGACGCCAAACTGTGATCATGAGGTGGTTCTATAAATGCCCCGAGTGCGGGGCCGAATACGGCATAGAGCCGGGACGATACCTCTGCGGCGCCTGCTCGGCGAAGCAGGAGGCCGACCGGCCGCTCGCCGGCGTGCTCGAGTGCGCCTGGGAGGGGAGATTCGACGGCGGTCCGGACGATATACCGCTACCGGTAGCCAAGGAGTTCCTGCCCCCCCTGCCGGTAGGCGATACGCCGCTGTGGGAACCCGCCCGGCTTCGCGACGAGACGGGATTCCCTCGACTCTTCCTCAAGGACGACACCTGCGAGCCCACGGGCTCGTTCAAGGACCGCGCCTCGTACCTGGTCGCGGGCTTCGCGAAGGAACGCGGGATCACGGAGATCGCGCTCGCGAGCACCGGCAACGCCGCGTCCAGCATGTCCGGTATCGGCGCGGCCGCGGGCCTCAAGATAACGGTATTCCTTCCCAGGAAGGCTCCGGTCGCCAAGCGGGTGCAGGTGCTGCAGTACGGCGCCGAGCTGCGGGAGGTGGACGGGACATACGACGTCGCCTTCGACCAGTCGCTCGCGTATAGCGGGGAGACCGGCGTGCTGTCGCGCAATACCGCGTACAACCCGCTGACCATCGAGGGGAAGAAGACCGTCAGCTTCGAGATGGTCCGCGACCTCGCGCGCGCGCGGGAGCACGAGGCCAGACGGGCGGGCCACCTCGCCGAACTCCCTAAGAAGGACTTCGTCGCGCCCGATCATGTCTTCGTACCGGTAGGCGACGGCGTCATCATCGCCGGCGTCTACAAGGGCTTCGAGGACCTGGTCAGGCTCGGCCGCATCCAGAGGGTACCGACGATCTGGGCCTGCCAGGCCGAAGGCTCGAGCGCCATCGCAAGGGCGCTGGCCGCGGGCGGTTTCGGAGCGCCGGTACCGAGCGACACGATAGCCGACTCGATCGCAGTCGACGTACCGCGCAACGGCGCCCACGCGCTGTCGAAGCTGAGGAAGTACGGCGGCAAGGCGGTCGTCGTGACCGACGCCGAGATACTGGACGCGCAGAAGGAGCTGGCCGCCAAGGCGGGGCTCTTCGCGGAGCCCAGTTCGAGCGCCGCGTGGGCCGGGTTCATCAAGGCGAAGGCCGGCATACGAGCCGACGAGACCGTAGTGGTCATGCTGACCGGCTCGGGCCTCAAGGACGTAGCCGGCGCGATGAAGGGCCTTGGACTATAATGAGGATTCCAAGCACGGGGAAGATGGGACGCAGCGTGGTTCATCCTCTTCTCCGTGCCTATGTGTTAAATTCGTATACCAGCTAAAGGAGCAAGGCATGATCGATTTACGGATAGACGAGAAGGCGCGCAAGAAGAACATCCAGCGCTGCAAGGAGAAGGGAATAATCCTCCCTACCTACGAGCAGATGCGTGATCCGTCCAAGATTCCCCAGTCCGTCAAGGACGAGCTCAAGGACATCGGGCTATGGGACGTGCATAGCCGCAACCTGTTCCGCGTCAACTGGCACAACGAGCCTAAGGAGCAAGGAGGCACCTTCGGCGACGTCAACTACGTAGAGATCCCCCGCTCCATCACCGGCACCAAGGCCCGCATCGTCGGCCTCGTCGGTAAGTGGTTCCCTACCGGCGCGCACAAGGTCGGGGCGGCGCTGTCCTGCCTGCTGCCCGAGCTCGTCACGGGCCGCTTCGACCCCACCACCAAGAAGGCGGTCTGGCCGTCCACCGGCAACTACTGCCGCGGCGGCGCCTATATCTCCCGCCTGATGTCCTGCCCGTCGGTGGCCATCCTTCCCGCCGGCATGAGCAAGGAGCGCTTCGAGTGGCTCAAGACCATGGCCGAGGAAGTCATCGCCACGCCCGGCTGCGAGTCCAACGTCAAGGAGATATTCGACACCTGCACCGACATTGAGAAGAACCGGCCGGAATGCGTCATCTTCAACCAGTTCGACCAGCTGCCCAACCACCTCTGGCACTATAACGTCACCGGGCCCGCCATGGCCGAGGTCTTCAAGAAGATAGCGAGGCCCGGGGACCACATGGGCGGCGTCGTCCTGTCCTCCGGCTCGGCCGGCACCATGGGCGCGGGAAGCTATATCCGCGACCACTTCAACGGCGCCAAGGTAGCCGTCGCGGAGGCGCTGCAGTGCCCGACCATCCTCGAGAACGGCTTCGGGGACCATCGCATCGAGGGCATCGGCGACAAGCATATCCCGTGGATCCACAACCTCCGCGACACCGACATGGCCGTCGGCATCGACGACGAGCTACCGATCCGCCTCATCCGGCTCTTCAACGAGCCCGCCGGCCATAAGCTGCTCGCCGAGAACGGCGTCTCCGCCGACGATATCGCCAAGCTGAACCTGATGGGTATCTCCGGCGTCGGCAACTTGCTCGGCGCCATCAAGTTCGCCAAGTACTACGAGATGGACGAGACCGACGTGGTATTCACCATGTTCACCGACTCCATGGCCATGTACGGCAGCCGTATCACCGAGATGAACGCCGAGCGCGGCGCGTACGATCAGCGCCAGGCGGACAGGGACTACGATAGGCTCATGGGCCAGTCCGTGGATCACGTCCTCGAGATGTCCCAGGTGGACAAGCGCCGCGTGCACCAGCTCAAGTACTTCCTCTGGATAGAGCAGCTGGGCAAGGACGTAACCGAGCTCCGCGCCCAGTGGGACGACCACCGCAATTACTGGGGCGGGCTCCGCGCCCAGGCCGCCGACCTGGACGTCATGATCAACGAGTTCAACGCAGAGGTTGTCAGGTGATACTACTCAAGGACTGCTTCAGGGTGGTCCGACCCCGTTACGGAGCCGGCGCCGACGCCGGCTCCGTCGGGGATGACTTGTCCGGGGTCGACGTCCTCATAGACGGCAACCGTATATCGAAGATAGGCAAGGGCCTCTCGGCGCCGTCTGGCGCCGAAGGTGCCTGCGCCGTCATCGACGCGAGCCGCCATGTCGTGCTGCCCGGACTCGTCAATACCCACCACCATTTCTACCAGACCCTGACGCGCAACGTGCCCGCCGTCCAGGACGCGAAGCTCTTCGACTGGCTCGTCTACCTGTACGAGGTATGGAAGGGCGTCGACGAGGAGGCGGTCTACTGGTCGAGCATGCTGGCAATGGCCGAGCTGGCCAAGACCGGCTGCACGCTGTCGACGGATCACCATTACCTGTATCCCCGCTCGTTCACGGGCGACCTGCCGGGCATCCAGTTCAAGGCGGCCTCGGAGATAGGCCTCCGGTTCGCGCCGACCCGCGGCTCTATGTCCCGATCCAAGAAGGACGGCGGCCTGCCGCCGGACAGCGTCGTGCAGGACGAGGACGAGATACTGGCCCAGAGCGAGGAAGCGCTTCGTAAGTACCACGACGCGGCGCCCGACTCCATGCGCAAGCTGGCGCTGGCCCCGTGCTCGCCGTTCTCGGTTTCCGAGAGGTCGATGCGCGACGCCGCCGACCTGGCCCGCAAGTACGGCGCCCGACTGCATACCCACCTGGCCGAGACGGCCGACGAGGACGACTTCTGCGTGCAGATGTACGGCCGCCGCCCGCTCAGGGTCATGGAGGACTGCGGGTTCACGGGCCCGGACGTATGGTACGCGCACGGCATCCACTTCAACGACGAGGAACTCGATTTCCTTGCCCGCACGGGCACCGGCGTCGCCCACTGCCCGTCGTCGAACATGCGGCTGGGTTCCGGCATATGCCGCGTCCGCGAGATGCTCGACCGCGGCGTCAGCGTCGGCCTGGCCGTAGACGGCTCCGCGTCGAACGACGCGTCGGACATGCTCGGCGAGGCCCGCCAGGCGCTGCTACTGCAGCGCGTGCGATACGGCTCGGCGGGCATCACCGCCCGCGAGGTCCTGGGGCTCGCGACGGCCGGCGGCGCGCGGATACTCGGTTACGACGACGCGGGCGCCATGGAACCAGGCGCGCTCGCGGACGTCGCGCTGTTCGACGTGAAGAAGCTCGAGTACGCGGGCGCGCTATCGGACCCGGCGGCCGCGCTGCTCTTCTCCGGGTATAACCACGGCGTCGACCACCTTATCGTAAACGGCAAGCTGGTCGTCAATAACGGGCGCCTGACGGGCGCCGACGAGGATCGCATACGCGACGAGGCAAATCGTTGCGCGAAGCGTCTCCTTAAGAAAGCGGGGATAGAAGCCGCATGGTAAAAGAATATTTCAGGCCCGAATCGCTCGACGAGGCGCTCGAGCTACTGGCCGCTCCGGGCGCTCTCGCTTTGGCGGGCGGCACCTGGTCGCTCGCGTTCGAGGCGAGGGACAAGCCCGAGCGCGTCGTAGACATCGGCAGGGCCGTGCCCCGAACGATCGAGACGCGCGGCGCGTCCGATGGACGAGGCGCCGAGCTGTGCCTCGGCGCCGGCGCGACGTTCCAGGAAATCGTCGACTCGAAATCGACGCCGCCCGCCATCAGGGCGGCGGCGACGTCGATGGCGAACCGCAACACGCGCAATCGCGCGACCGTCGGCGGCAACCTTGGCGCTAACAAGTCCTGCTCGAGCCTGGCGCCGATTCTGTTGGCGCTCGGGGCGAGCGTAGAATACAAGGAACGAAGCAAGGCCTCGGTGACGATCGCGCTGGCCGATTGGCTGGCCGCGCCCGGAGGGCTCGTGCTGACGGTCATCGTGCCGCGGGCAGACGGCCTTCGGGCGTCCAGCCTGCGCGCCAGCCGGACCGCCTGCGATATCGCCACGTCTACCGCCGCGTGCGCCTTCAGGCTAGAAGGCGGCAAGGTCGCCGGACTCAGGATCGCCATCGGGGGCTTCGGACCCCGCGCCTCCCTAAGGCCCGACGTCGCGGCGCTGTTCGAAGGCAAGCCGTTGCCGACCAAGGCCGACATCGAGAAGACCGTCGCGCCGCTCCTGCAGGCGCGGGCCGACCAACGCGGCAGCGTCGAGTACAAGCGGCTCCGCGGCGCGGCCCTGGTAGCCGACGCCCTGCACGCCGCGGAGGAACAGATATGAAGGTCGATTTCAAGCTGAACGAGCGCTCCGTCTCGTGGGACTGCGCACCGGGAGAGACGCTCCGCGCCGCGCTCCGGCGCAAGGGCATCGTCTCCGTACGCGACGGCTGCGACGGCGAAGGCTCGTGCGGGCTCTGCGCCGTCATCCTCGACGGCCGTCTCGTCAATTCGTGCCAGATTCTCGCGCCCCAGGCCGAAGGATCCTCGGTGCTGACCGTAGACTTCTTCTCCAGGGACCGCAAGCTTTCAATAGTACAGCGCGCGCTGATCGACGCGTCGTGCGTCCAGTGCGGCTATTGCACCCCGGCGGTCGTGCTCGCTCTCCACGATCTCCTCGCGCGCAGCCCGAAACCGAGCGACGAAGAACTGCGCGACGCGCTGTCCGGAACGCTGTGCAGATGCACCGGCTACGAGCAGTTCTACGACGCGGCGAGGATAGCCTCTGAGCGCCTGGCCGATCCCGAGTACGTCGTACCGCTCGGCCCCGAATTCCGGCCGGACCTCCGGCACGTCGGCAAGGACCGGGAGAAGGTCGACGCCTCGGCCCTCGCCCGGGGAGAGAAGGCCTTCGTCGAGGACCGCGTCGATTCCGACGCATGCCACCTGAAGCTGCTCATGTCGCCGTACGCGCACGCGTGGATCAAGAGCATCGACGTATCAAAAGCCCTCGATATGCCAGGCGTCGTCGACATCGTCACCCACGAGAACTGCCCGGACCGCGTCTACACCACGGCGGGGCAGGGATTCCCCGAGCCGAGCCCCCATGATCAGCGCATGTTCCCGCGCAAGGTACGCCATGTCGGAGACCGCGTAGCCGCCGTGCTCGCCGAGACGCCGGAAGAGGCCGAGGCGGCGATCAAAGCCATCGTCGTAGAGTACGAGGTGCTGAAGCCGGTTCTGTCCATAGCCGAGGCCAAGGCGCCCGGCGCTCCTATCGTACACCACGGCGCCGTCTCGTACGTAGTCGGGGACCCGCCCGCCGGCAGCTCGACCGAGGGAGACGGCCGAGACGACCCGATCATATACCAGTTCCCCCTTCACGCAGACCCGCACCGCAATCTCGCCGCCAGCGTGGCCGACGGCATAGGCGACGTGGACAAGGGCTTCGCGGAAGCGGACGTCGTCATAGAACGAACCTACGTGGGCAAGCGTGTACAATGCACGCCGTTGGAGCCGCACGTCGTATACGCCAAGGTCGACGCCGACCGCTTGGTGATACACGCGTCCACCCAGGTCCCCTGGCACCTACGCCGCATCGTCGCCGCCGCGGTCGGGCTACCCGAGCACAAGATACGCGTCATCAAGGAGCGCGTCGGCGGCGGCTTCGGCGCAAAGCAGGACATCGTCCTCGAGGACGTAGCCGGCTACATGGCGTGGAAGACGCGCAGGCCGGTACTGTTCCGCTACGACCGCGCGATGGAGTTCATGACGAGCCGCACCAGGCACGGCATGGAGATAACCGTCAAGCTCGGCGCCAGGCGCGACGGCACGCTGACCGCGATGGACATGAAGGTAGAGGCGGACACCGGTCCCTACGGCCAGCACTGCCTGACCGTGCCGATGAACGCCGTCTCGAAGAGCCTGCCGCTCCTCCTCTGCGACAACGCCCGTTTCTCTGTTAAGACCTACTACACCAACCTTTCGCCGGCCGGCGCCTATCAGGGTTACGGCGCGCCCAAGGGCTCGTTCGCGCTGCAGGGCACGCTCGCCGAGCTCGCCTTCGAACTCGGCATGGACCAGCTGGACCTGATAGAGAAGAACATGGTCCGCTCAGGCTCCAGGCTCGAGATACTGAAGAGCCTCGGAGAGGGCCGACCCGGCGCGGCCGTAACGCTCGGCACGTGCGGGCTCGACGAGATGGTGGCTCGCGGACGCAAGGCGTTCGCGTGGGGCGAGCCTAAGCCGGAGTCCGACGACCCTGACTGGAAGATAGGCCGTGGCGCGGTGATCATACAGCAGGGCTCGGGATTACCGGGACTGGACGCCGCCAACGCGGAGCTCAGGCTCCTGCCCGACGGTTCGCTACTGATGCTCTCAGGCGGAGCCGATCTCGGTACGGGCCTCGACACGGTGACCGCCAAGGCCGCGGCCGAGATAATGAAACTCGACATGACCGACGTCACGGTGGTCTCCGGCGATACCGACACCACGCCGTTCGACAAAGGCGCGTACGCCAGCTCCGGCACCTACTTCTCCGGCAACGCCGCCGTACGGGCGGCCGAGGACCTGCGCGAAAAGTGCATCAAGGTAGCGTCCGGGATACTCGGCGAGCCGGAATCAGACCTCTACCTCGTACCGCGCGGCATCGTGCGCGGCAAGCGGGGCGAGATAAGCCTCGCCAAGCTGGCGCACATGGCTACCCAGGGCGAGGGCCACGGCGACCTCGTCGGCTTCGGCAACTTCAAGACGGAGCACGCCGCGTTCCCGTACGGAGCGCATTTCACCGAGGCGGCGGTCAACGTACGCACGGGCGAAGTCAGGCTCAGGCGCTTCCACGCGTACCAGGACTGCGGCACGCCGATCAACCCCGCGCTCGCGATGGGCCAGATATACGGCGGCGTCATGAAGGCCATCGGCCACTCGCTCTACGAGGAGTTGCTGTTCGACGACCAGGGCAGGCCCTTGAATCTCGGCTTCACGGATTATAAGATCCCGTCGATATACGAGGTGCCTGACGACTTCCACGTGGAGCTCGTACCTGTCGAGGACGAGGTCGGCCCGTTCGGCGGCAAGAGCGTATCGGAGATATCGCTCAATAGCGCCGCGCCGGCGATATCGATAGCGATACACGACGCCGTCGGCGCCTGGTGCCGCGTCTGGCCGTTTACCCCCGAGCGCGTCCTGCGCGCGATGGGCAAGCTGTGAGAGTAGGTAAAACCGACCTGGTATAGGCCGGATGAATCGTAGGGAGGACAACCAATGGGCGTTAATGAAATCAAGGCACTGATCGACCAGCTGTCGAAAAAGAAGATCGACATGTTCCACAAGGACTTCTTCCTTACTTGGGAGAAGAGCCGCGACGAACTCGACGCGACGTTCCTCGTCGCCGACATCCTCCGTTCTATGCGCGAGGCCAACATCAGCCCCAGGATATGGGACTCCGGCATCGCCGTATCGAATTTCAGGGACAACTCCACCCGCACGCGATTCTCCTACGCGAGCGCGGCCGATCTCCTGGGCCTGTACGTCCAGGATCTCGACGAGGGCAAGAGCCAGATCGCCCACGGCGAGACGGTGCGCGAGACCGCTAACATGATCAGCTTCCTTTCCGAGGCGATCGGCATCCGCGACGACATGTACCTGGGCGAGGGCGACAAGTACCAGCGCGAGGTGGCCCGCTCCCTCGACGAGGGCGTCGCATCCGGAGTACTCCCCGACAGGCCGACCGTCGTCAACCTCCAGAGCGACATAGACCATCCCACCCAGGCGATGGCCGACTTCCTCCACCTCGCCCACCGCTTCGGCGGCGTGGACAAGCTCAAGGGCAAGAAGATAGCGATGACCTGGGCCTATTCCCCGTCGTACGGCAAGCCGCTGTCGGTGCCCCAGGGCATCATCGGCCTCGCCAGCCGCTTCGGCATGGACGTATCGCTGGCCCACCCCGAGGGTTACGACCTTATCCCGGACGTCGTCGAGCTATCCAAGAGGCAGGCCAAGGAGTCGGGCGGATCGTTCACGCACGTCAACTCGATGGACGAGGCGTTCAAGGACGCCGACATCGTATACCCGAAGAGCTGGGCCCCGTACGACGTGATGCAGCAGCGCGTGCCGCTCCTGCACGCTGGCGACCAGGGCGGACTCAAGGAACTCGAGAAGGCCTGTCTCGCGAACAACGCCAGGTTCAAGGACTGGGAGTGCACCGAGGAGAAGATGAAGCTGACCCGCGGCGGCAAGGCCCTGTACATGCACTGCCTGCCCGCCGACATCACCGACGTCTCCTGCAAGGCCGGCGAGGTCGCCGCTACGGTATTCGACCGCTATCGCGACGAGACGTACATGGAAGCCAGTTACAAGCCGTACATCATCGCCGCGATGATCCTGCTCGGTAAGCGCAAGGACCCGTCGGCAACGCTCAAGGCGCTGATGGAACGCGGGCAGAAGCGCGAAGTACGATAATCGCGGGGCCTTATAGCCCCTGGCGTATGATGTAAAAAAAAGGAGCGGACGGTAGTAGGGACGGCTAAGGACCCGAACGGGCTCTTCGTCGTCCCTACCCTGTTCGTGCGCGCTATTCGTCAATCGAATTATTCGCTTCCTTATCGGATCCGGGGTATCATCGGAGCTACCGAGGAGCCGTAATGAGAGTCGATATCGCCTTCACGAACGCCGTTATCCGCGGCATATTCAGGATCACCTGCAAGCTCGATATAGGCGAGCTACAGCGAATTCCAAAAACCGGCCCGGCCATCATCGTGATGAACCACGTCAACTTTATCGAGGCTCCCTTCTTCGCGACGTTCCTGTCATCGCCGAGGCTAGCGGCGCTCAGCAAGAAGGAGAACCTGACGAGCCCGGCGTACCGCTATTTCGCATCTATCTGGAACGCGATACCCATCGATCGCTCGGGCGTGGACACCGAGTCCTTCGCCCGCTGCCTGGCATGGGTAGCCGACGGGGGCGTCCTGGGCTTGGCTCCCGAAGGCACCAGGAGCCGGACGGGGGTGCTCCAGAGAGGCAAAGCGGGCGTCGCCATGCTCGCCGAGAAGGCGGGCGCTCCGATCTGGCCGGTAACGCTATGGGGAACCGAGGAATTCTGGACGAACCTCAAGTCCTTTCGGCGTACGCCTATCCACCTTCGGGTCGGCGCCCCGTTCATGATAGAACCGACCGGATCGATGACGAAAACGGTTCGGCAGGAAGTGGCCGACGAGATAATGGCTTCCATCGCGGCGCTCATGCCCGAACGCTATCGGGGGCCCTACGCGGAAGGACTCGCGCGGGAGCCCAGGCATCTGCGGCGTATCTGACGTCGCTGGTCGCGGAAAAGCTCGATACGCGTTCTCGATGGTTTTCATTTTGACACTATTCGTTTTCTTGTCTAGCCTTTCACGTTGAACGATGGTATATTCGTATCGTGGACGGGACGCTTCCCTATCCGCGAGGAGCAATGCATGGTTAGCCTGGATCGACGTACCCTTCCCTCCCTACTCTCGGCCGCGGGAGCGGCGTTCGGCGATTCGCCGGCCCTGTGCCGAGTCGCGGACGGCGCCGTTACGACCGCCTACGACTACGCGCAGCTGGCGGCGACTACGCGTCGCTTCGCCGCGGCGCTCGGCGATATGGGAGTCAAGGCCGGTGAACGGGTGATGATCCTATGCGAGAACCGCCCTGAATGGGCGATCGCATATTTCGGCGCCTCTATGGCGGGCGCCGTAGCGGTACCCGTCCTCGTCGACTTCACGCCCGACCAGATCGCGAACGTGGCGATGCACGCCGACGTCGTCGCGATATGCGCCAGCGGCAAGACGCTTCCTAAGATATCCGGAATAGACTCCTCGATCCCCGTCGTTCGACTCGACGAGATGGATACGGACGGCTACGGCGTCATCGAGGGCGGAATCCCCGGGCGTCGCGAATACCCGAAAGCCGATGACTCCCTCCGGGACTCCCTCCGGGACTCCCTCCGAGGCGATTCCCTTTCCGCCTCCGACCTGGCTTGCATCATCTACACGTCCGGCACCTCCGGTAATTCCAAGGGCGTCATGCTGACGCACGGCAACCTCGTCGAGAACGCGTTGGCGACCCGCGCCGTATTCGCGCTACGGCCGGATGACCGGGTGCTGTCGGTGATGCCGCTCGCTCATACCCTTGAAAGCACGATGGGCCTTATTACACCCCTGCTACAGGGCTGCAGCGTCCATTACCTGGACAGGCCGCCGACGGCGCCCGTTCTCGCGTCGGCTCTCCTCCTCGTCAAGCCGACGATCATGGTCATCGTACCGCTGATCATCGAGAAACTATACCGTGCCAAGGTCGAGCCGAAGCTTCGAGATCACCCGCTCTACCGTTTCGCTCCCACCAGGAGACTCGCCATCAGGGCCGCCGGCCGGAAATTGGAGGCCGCGTTCGGAGGATCGATACGATTCCTCGGGATCGGCGGCGCGGCGCTTTCCCGAGACGTCGAACGGTTCCTGCTAGCGGCGAGATTCCCGTACGCTATCGGCTACGGGCTCACCGAGACGGCGCCGCTCGTCGCGGCCGCAGTGCCCGGGAAGACGCGGCTCGGTTCGACCGGCCGCCCGCTTGACGGCGTCGAGATCAGGATAGCGCCTCCGGCCGACGCCGAGCACGCAGGCACGATACGAGCCCTGCCGATCGACGCCGAAGGCGAGATTCAGGTTCGCGGTCCCAACGTGATGACCGGATACTATCAGGATCCCGAGCGTACCGCCGAGGTATTCACGGCGGACGGGTGGTTCCGGACTGGCGACCTCGGCGCCTTCGATTCTCACGGCTTGCTTCACGTCAAAGGCAGGCTCAAGGCGATGATACTCGGGTCGTCAGGGGAGAACATCTACCCCGAGGAGATAGAATCGGCGCTCGCCTCCAGCGGGCTGGTAGAGGAATCCTTGGTGTACGCGGCCAAGGACGGCGCCCTGGTAGCGATGGTCGTGCTCAACGAGAAGGCGAAGGCGATTCTCGGCGAGGCTAAGGACGCGGTTCACGAGGCGTCGAGCGCCGCCGTGAAGGAGACCGAGCGATTGCTCGCGGGATTGCGCGCGGCCACGAACGCGCGTCTCGCCTCCTTCTCGAGGATCGCCAGGATATCGATCCACGAGATGCCCTTCGAGAAGACGGCCACGCTGAAGATCAAGCGCTACCTGTACCCGACGACGCAAGCGACCTGACGCCGTACGAGGCGTCGTTCAGCGCCGACTCCGGAATCCGTATCGCGAACCTGCATATCGGGTCTCCGGCTAGTACCGACGAGACGACCTCCGCCTCGGTCTCCTCGCCGAAGGCTACGTCGAACAGGTACTTCGTATAGCCGGCCGAGCACGAGCACCATGTCGCCGGAACGCCCGCGCCGTCCGCCCGTATCGACGATGCCGCGAGCGGGCAATGGCAGGCGAGCCGGCGCCGTTCCAGCGGATCCGACGACTTGAGGAAGCGAGCGGGGTCGTAGGGTATCTTGGTGACGTAGATAGTGCCGCCGACCCTGACTCCGCCCTGGATCTCCTGATTGTACCTCACGAAATCCACGACGTCGTCTGTTATCGCCTGCTCGTACCAGAGCGTACCGTCGGCCGCGTGACGGGCCAGCTCCTCGACGATGCGGCCGTGATAGTCGATCAGCCACGCGTCTATGGATCCGAGCTCGGCGAGGCGCTTCCGTTCCGGCGCGTACGCCGATTCGGGGATTCCGTGCACGTTGCACTTGAGTACGCGCTCCGCCCGTTCGATCCCGAGCTCCCTCGAGAGAGCCGAGACGAGCCGCCCCGTCGCTTCGGGATAGGCTTCGGGAGGCGACCCGACGGGCGGGAACCCGATTCCGGAAAGCACGCGATCCGCCGCGTCGTCGCCTTCCATCGACCGCAGGCGCGCGGCCATGGCCGGCAGCACGCCGACCGGTAACAGGTACGCCAGGAAACGGATGGCCGCGTCTTCGCGCCGTATCACGGCGAAGTAGCGCGCTATGGCCGTCAAGGCGGCCTCGTCCATGGAGCCTTCCGCGACGAGCCTGGCCGCTTGCCGTTCGACGAGCGCCAGGTCGGCGTCGGCGAGCGATCGCGGGCGTCCCGCCCTACCCGCGCCGGCGACTCTCCTCTCGAAGCCGCGTACCACCGACGAGGCCCGCTCGATGGCGGCGGCGTCGAGGCCCCTTTCCCTGCAACGATCCAAGAACTCGGCTTCCATGTACATCGCGCGCCCCTTTACCCTTTACCAAGCTTAAGGTATGTACATACTCTATCTCGTAACCGCGTAAAGCCTAACGTTGCGCTAAGCGCCGGCCGCCTCGGCCGCGAACGCGCGTAGCCGCGCGATCTCTTCCTTCACGCATGCGGGAGCGGGTCCGCCGACGAGGCATCTCCTGGCGACGCAGGCGGCGGGCCTTAGATAGTCCGCTAGGTCGCCCGCCTTGATGCCCGCGCCGGCGAACGCGTCGGAAGCGCGCTTAAGGTCGGCGTCATCGAGGGCGGCGATGCCGATCCCCTTGGCGGTCGCGGCGGCGACGACTGCCTTCGTCGCGGCGTAGCCGTCCCTGAACGGCACGCCCCTTGAGACGAGCAGCTCCGCGAGATCGGTCGCCTCTGCGAAACCCGTCTCCAGCGCGGCCGCCATCGCGGCGGGCTTCGGCCTGAGCGCCTCGATGAGCGCGACGAATGCGGGAAGCACGCCGGCCAGCGTATCGCGCAAGTCGAACACGGCGGCCTTGTCCTCCTGCAGGTCGCGGTCGTAGCCGAGCGGCAGGCCTTTCTGTATCGTCAACAGCGACACGAGGGCGCCGAACACCCGGCCCGACTTGCCTCGGATTACCTCCGCGACGTCGGGATTGCGCTTCTGCGGCATGATGCTGGAACCGGTCGAGCATTCGTCGGCTATGTCCATGAAGCCGAACTCGGCGCTCGACCACAGGATGATCTCCTCGCAGAAGCGCGACAGGTGCATGAGCAGGGTCGACGCGGCCGCCGCGTACTCCACGCAGGCGTCCCGGTCTCCGGTCGCGTCCATCGCGTTGCGGCTCGGTCGCGCGAAGCCGAGCGCCTCGGCTACCGCCCGGCGGTCGAGCGGCAAGCCGGAACCGGCGACGGCCGCGGAACCGAGCGGGCACTCGTCGGCCCGCCTGGCGGCGTCCGCGAACCTGCCGTAGTCACGTTCCAGCGCGGCGCACCACGCGAGCAGGTGGAACGCCAGGGTAGACGGCTGGGCGCGCCGCAGGTGGGTATACGCGGGCATGTATGTCTCCGCGTTATCGGACGCGAGGTCGCAGAGGGCGCCCAGAGCGTCCAGTATGCCGGCCTCGGCCTCGCCGAAGGCCTGCCGCAGGTACAGCCTCATGTCGAGCGCTACCTGGTCGTTCCGACTGCGCCCGGCATGCACCGACTTGCCCGCGTCGCCGAGCCGCCGCGTCAGTTCCTGCTCGATGAACGAATGCACGTCCTCGGCGGCCGCGTCGGGCTTCAGCGAACCGGAGCGCGCCTCCGCCAGCATCGCCGCCAGCGCTTCGGTCAACGCGACGGATCTCGACTCGGGGACGATCCCGGCGGCGCCGAGCATCGCCGCGTGCGCGGAGGATCCGACGATGTCGACCTCCAGCAGGCGGGAGTCGACGGACAGGGAAGACAGGAAGGCGTCGACGCGCGGGTCGAGACCTGACGGCGACGTCTCCCAGAGCTTCAGCACGCCGGGCATCCTAGTAGGCCGCCGCTACCTTGGCGGCGACGAGCCCGGATCCGCCCGAGCCATGCGATTGTTTCGGATCCACGACCGTGGCGGCCGCGGCCGCGGCCTTCGCCGACTCCGAGGCCAGCCTGGCCTTCATCAGGCCCCTGGCCTTGACCGGCAGTGAATACAGGTTGATGAACCCGGTAGCGTCATGGTGATCGAACAGCGGTCCCGTCGCGAAGCTGGCCAGCGAGTGGTCGTATAGCGAATAGGGCGAGCTCATGCCGGCGCAGGCGAGACTGCCCTTCCATAGCTTTAGCTTGACGGTACCGCTCACGCTCTTCTGGGTGGAATCGACGAACGCGTTGACCGCTTCCATCAGCGGCGAATACCATTCGCCCTCGTACATCAGCTCCGCGAAGCGCTGCGCCACCGTCGCCTTGAACGACATGGCCTTCCTGTCCAGGCACAGCTGCTCGAGCTTCTGATGCGCCTCCATGATGATGGCGCCCGCCGGCGTCTCGTAGACGCCTCGGCTCTTCATGCCGACGACACGGTTCTCCACCATGTCGAGGATGCCGACGCCGTGCTTGCCTCCGAGGACGTTGAGCCTGGCGACGAGGGACACGCCGTCCATCTTCACGCCGTCGATCGCGACGGGAACGCCGCCTTCGAACTGCAACTCCACGTATTCAGGGGCGTCCGGGGCCTTCTCTGGGGGTACGCACATCTTGAGCATACCTTCAAGTATAGGCTCATTCATCGGATCTTCAAGGTCCAGGCCCTCGTGGCTGACGTGCCAGAGATTATCGTCGCGACTATACGAGTCGCCCTTCTTGAACGGCACGGGAATGCCCCTGGCCTCGAGGTAGGCGACTTCCTCCTCCCTGCTTCCCATGTCCCAGATCCGCCAGGGCGCGATTATCTCCATATCGGGAGCGAACGCCTTGATACCCATCTCGAAACGGACCTGGTCGTTTCCCTTTCCCGTGCAGCCGTGCGCAATGGCCGAGCAGCCCTCGGCCATAGCCGTCTCGGCCAGCGCCTTGGCGATCAGGGGCCGCGCGGCGGCGGTACCCAGAAGGTAGCGGCCTTCGTACAGGGATCCGGCCTTTACGAGGGACCATAGCGTTTCCTCGACGAATTCCTTCTTGAGGTCGTTGACTATCAGCTTCGACGCGCCGGAGGCGATCGCCTTCTTCTGCAGCCCTACCCAATCGCAGGCCTGCCCGACGTCGCCGCAGATGGCGACGACCTCGCAGTCGTAGTTTTCCTTGAGCCAGGGGACGATGACGGTAGTATCGAGTCCGCCTGAATACGCGAGCGCTATCTTCTTCATATGGTTCTCCTTACGTGAATACCGCCCGTCACCGTCGCGCGATCCCGATACGGGAACGAACGAAAGCGCGGGATATACGCCAGGCGCCGGAATCCATCGAGCCTACGGCGCGACGCTGGCGATACGGCTATGCTTGATCAGGGCCCTTGCGGGTCCGCGATCCATTACTTATGACTGAGGGGGGAACGGGGGTATTAGCGACGACGAAGGCGTAGACGGAGGCGGGGAGATACGGAGGACGAGGAAGCGGTTACGACGGGAGTCGATAGCGAGATTGAAAGACAACACGCGCCTTGCGGTGATAAAACGATCGGCACCTTCTGCATGGTACACCCTCCATCTATTTGTTACTTCGGACGATAACAACAACGCCGCAAGCGCGTCAAGTGCCTTTCAACCACTAAAGCGCAAGAATTATATTGACCCTCGGCCAGAATAGGGCGCAGAATACGGCCGGGACGCGCCTTCACGGGCGGGATACCGTAATACCCTGACACCGAGGATTCCCCGAGAATGATTACATCGCCCGTGACGGCTCCAGCAGCGACCTTCGACTATCGAGACCCGGAATACGGCGCCCTCGAGCGGGATCTCGATTTTCGCGCATCGGCCGGAGCGGGCCCTTCCGAGATGGCGAGCCTCATCGAGAAGACCTATGCCAAGCGCAACAGGGCGATCATGGATCCCGGCATCCATCGACTGGACCCGTCGTCCGTCGCCGACGACTACCTGTATCCTCGCAAGGACCTGAACCGATTCGCCGTCGAGAACTGGATACGGCGCGTCTTCCTCGGAAGCCTCAATCCCCGCGTCGTCGAGGCTACGTTCGTATTCGGCTTAGGCCGGCTCTTCTCCACCTATAACGACTTAGGCGCGCAGCACGCGACCGACGTCGACCTCAACATCATAGTCGACGACGCCCTGCCCGCTCATGGGTTCTCCGAATTGTCGCGAGGTCTCGCGGAGCTGCGGGGCGAGCTGCACCGCCGTTTCGGTATCGTGCTGGACCTGCATCCCGACTACACCCTGTTGCGGGAGTCGTCGGTGATCGGCGCGCTTACGGATAAAGACGAGCGCAAGCGTTTCGAGGCCGCGCTATTCTACAGGACGAACGAGCGCAGCATCCGCGTGATAAAGGACCACCCGGACATACGGGAACGAGTATTCGCGCCGATCAGGCGGCTTCCCGACGCGGTACTGTTCGAGCATTTCCTCGGCCTGGGTTCGGGCAAGCCGACTTTCGCGAAGATACGGGCCGACGCGGCGCCGCTTACCATAGGCCTGGACGGAACGTGCGACAGGGTACAGGTTCAGACGGTAATCGGGAGCCGGGCGTTCAGCCTGTACTGCCGCAGGCGTTTCCCGCTCGGGCTCTTCGTCTCGCCGCCCGAGTGGTTCTTCTCGATGAAGTACTTCGTCAACCGCGTCTACGACTACGTGTGCGCCATGCGCGGCCACGGGCACGGTCTCGAGGCGATAGGATTCGACGCGCCGAGGAAGAAGGACGGAGTCGATCCCGACTATCGATTCCTCCGGAACGCGCACAAGCTGATGCTTCACCTGCAGGAGCTGATACAGACGCGCATCGGGGCCTACGGCGTCGAGGTGGACTACTCTTGGATGTCAGGCACTCGGTTCCAAAGGCTCGTGGATATCGGGGGCGACGGCTTCCGCAACGACTTCGACGCGATGATACTGGACGGCGGGCTCCTTCTGCCGAGCGAGGCGGAACGATACCGGACGCTTCGGTCCCGTATCCTTTCGCACTCCAACGACAGGGTGATGGAAGGCAGGTCGGCCGACCTCGCGGCCTTTCCGGAAGGCTTCCGCTACGAGACGATACATCGGGACGACTCCCAATACCGTATACGCGTTCCGTATTCCTGGTCAGACCTAGCGTTCTTCTCGTTCAACGCCATCGGTTCCCGCATGGCCAGGATCGTCGAGGGCCGCCTGCTCCTCGCCCTCCCCGCGATGGGCATGCCGGCCGCCGATTTAAAACGATACCGTCGGGAACCTTGACCGCTTAACATCCGTATAGTACCATGCTCCGGGGGACGGACGCCATGGATACCGAAAGAAAACTCGAAATCCTTGCTGACGCCGCTAAATACGACGCCTCGTGCTCGTCGTCGGGCAGCGCGAGGCCGGCGCAGCCCGGAGGTATCGGTAACGGCGCGGTAGGCGGCATATGCCATTCTTGGTCGGCTGACGGCCGATGCGTATCGCTACTCAAGGTACTCCTTTCGAACGCCTGCACCTACGACTGCGCATACTGCGTCAACCGCCGCTCCAACGACGTACCGCGAGCCGGGTTCGAGCCCGGAGAACTGGTTCGGCTCGTCATGGATTTCTATAAGCGCAACTATATAGAGGGAGTATTCCTGTCGTCGGGCGTCGTCGGCTGCCCGGACGCTACGATGGAACGCCTGATAGGCGTCGCCAGGACGTTGCGCGTCCAGGAACGATGGAACGGCTACCTGCACCTGAAGGCTATCCCCGGCGCCGCGTCCGAGCTCGTCACCGAGGCGGCGCGCTGGGCGGACCGGGTCTCGGTCAATATAGAGCTTCCCAGCGCGGCGAGCCTCGAGCGCGTCGCCCCCGACAAGACTCCCAAGGCTATCTTCGGCGTGATGCGCACGCTCGCCCGCGCGAGCGGCTTCGAGCCCAGGAGGCTACTGCCTGAGCGGCGCTCCCTGCCGGCCGCGGCGGAACCCGCGTGGAAAGACCTGCCCGCCGTCTCCGGCTCGGCGGCCGAACCGACTCCCGCCTACGATATCGGGCCGGCCGCCGAATCCCGGCGCTCGGTGATGGCCGCCCGCAAGGATCGTCGCCGCGATCCCGCCTCCGCCGTTCTGCCCGCCGGCCAGACGACCCAGCTCGTCGTCGGCGCCAGCCCGGAGTCCGACGCCGCCATCCTGACGCTCGCCGAGAATCTCTACCTGGCTTACGACGTCAGGCGAGTCTACTACTCGGCCTTCGTGCCCGCGGGAACGGATACCCGCGTACCGGTCCTGCCCGGCCCTCCCCTCCTGCGAGAGCACAGGCTCTATCAGGCCGACTGGCTATTCCGGTTCTACGGCTTCCGCGCGGACGAGATCCTGAGCCCGGAGCGCCCCGACCTCGACCAGGACCTCGATCCGAAGTGCGCATGGGCGCTACGCAACCTCGGCAGATTCCCGGTGGACGTGAACCGTGCCGATTACCTGGAACTACTACGCGTGCCGGGCATCGGGCCGCGATCGGCGTCGAGGATCGTCAAGGCGCGCGCGCACGCCAGGCTCAAGCCGGAATCATTGAGATCGCTCGGCGTCGTCATGAAGCGAGCGGCCTTCTTCGTAACCTGCTCGGGCGTCGCGCCGAACGTACCGGATACCGCCAGACGCGCATCGCCCGACGCGTCGTACGCCCGCGCGGCGCTTACGGACGGCGCGCGCGCCATGCTCGCCCCGCTTCAGCTAGAGCTCGATTGGGAAGGCGACCATGCCTGAGACAAGAGCGTACGAGGACGGCGACGCGACGCTGTCCCACGACGGAAGCCTCCCCGGATTCCTGTGCGCCTGCGCTGAGGCGCTCAACGCGCCGTTTCCGGCGCCGCGAGTCGTCGAAGGCAGGTCGCCGGAAGGCCTTTTCGAGATGCGTATCGCGGTAGCCAGGGACGACGCCAGGGCGGCCGCGCTATGGGACAGGCTCACCCGCCGCGCCGGCCCGGATGCCATGCGCATCCTGCTCGAGGCCTTCCTGTCCGAATTGCCCGACGCGAGACGCGACGTAGCGGCCGCGATGCGGCGGCTTCGCGCCGAAGGCTCTAAGGCGCTCGGCGATCTGGGAGATCCCGTCATGCTCGCGGTGGACAAGGCGGCCAACAGGGCCCGCAGGGAAGCCGAGCGGATGGCTGGCCTCGTCCGCTTCGCCGAGCTGTCCGACGGTTCGTGGTACGCGCCCCTGGAGCCTGACTGCGACATACTGCCGCTGATCTCCGATCATTTCGCGGCCCGCTTCGGGACGATGCGATTCGCGCTGCACGACCTCCGCCGCGGTAGCGCGGCGATGCACGAGCCGAACGGCCGATGGAGTCTCGTCGAGGGATTCGTCTTCGCTCCGCCGCCCGAGCCGGCCGGCGGAGCGTACTCGGGACGCGAACGCGAGGTCCGACTGCTCTGGAGACTCTATTTCGACGCCGTCTCCATCGAGGCCAGGACCAATCCCCGCTTGCAGATGTCCAAGATGCCGAAGAAGTACTGGAGCCTGCTCGTCGAGATGAACGGGTAGCTTTGTTTCCAGTAAAGCGCCTATCGGGTCGATAATGGATAAAGGCAATAGCACTTGGGAGGTTCATCATGAGAAAGCACGTATTCATCGTCCTGGCCCTGCTCGCGGCCATGGGCGCCCGAGCGTTCGCGCAGGTCACCACGTACGGCGTCAGCCTGGGCGCCAACTTCTTCGAGTATTCCAATACGGCGCTCGAGACCGGGCTCGGCGTAGTAATGCCGTTGCAGGAGGGGCTGTCGTTCGAGGCCAAGGTCGCCTACGCGGTACGCCCCGCCGCGGACGGGGCCTTCATGGCGGTACCGCTCCAGGGCGGCGTACGGTTCTCCTTCGGCTCTGAACCGGTAGGGTTCCATTGCTCCATCGGACTCGAGCCGGTATTCACGTTCAATCCGGATTCGTTCAGGCTCGGTCCGTACCTGGGGCTCGAGGGATCCGTCAGGGTACACCCGTTCATGGAGCTGTTCATCGGACTGGAACAGGACCTGCTCTTCGGCGGTCCCGACTACGTATCCACCGGCACGAGGGCCCTGGGCGGGCTGCGCTTCTCGCTGAGCGAATGATTATTCGGTCCTGAATCGGCCTAGTTCCTCGTCCATCCGACGGATCGTCTCCCGCGTCCCGCGGGAGAACTCCGATACCCGGGCGGCGCCCTCCTTAAGGTCGCGGGCCTCTACGGACATCGCGTCTACGCTCTCCTCTATCTCCGCGGTCGAGGCCTGGAGCCGAGCCATCTCGGCGAGCACGGTGTTGTTGCCCTCGCTCATCTCCGTAGAGCCGCTCTTCACCTCCGAGGTTATATCGTTCATGGATTGCAGGGCCTGCAAGACCTGGGACGTCCCTTCCTTCTGCTCTTCCATGGCGAGGCTGACTTCCTTTACGAGCGCGTCCGTCTGGCCTATACGCGCCGCTATCCTGGAAAAGGACTCGCTGGACTCGGCGGATGAGACGACTACTTCCTCGATGGCAGCCTGGACCTCGGCCAGGTCGGTCTTTATAGCGCGCGACTGCCCGGACGAGGTCTCGGCCAGCCTGCGTATCTCGTCCGCCACGACCGAGAAGCCCTGTCCGGCCTCGCCGGCGTGCGCCGCCTCTATGGCCGCGTTCATGGCAAGCAGGTTGGTCTGCGAGGCTATCGCGGCTATGACCTTGTTCGCCTCCAGCAACGACGCCGAGCGCTCGGAGATCTGGAGTATACGGTCGCGAGCCTTGAGCTGGGTCTTCTCTCCCTCGTCCACGGACTTGAGCAGCTCGCCGAACTGCCCGGACATCATGTTCATCGAGGAGGAGATGGACGCGATGTTGCCGACCATCTCCTCGATCGAGGCTGAGGCCTCGGTAACGCTCGCCGCCTGCTCGGTAATAAGCCGGTCAAGCGACTCAATATTCTTGGCTATCTGCTCTACCGCCCCCGACGACTCCTGCACGCTCCCGGCCTGCGATCGGGTCCGCGCCCTGACCGCGGAAACGTTCTCGGCTATCCGCGCGACCTTGGCCGCCGTCTCGTCGGCGGTCGCGCTTAGTCCGGCCCCCAGTTCGTTGAGGGTCGCCTGGGCCGTTTTCAACCCGGAGACGCTCTCCCCCAGGGAAACGCAGAAAGCGTTGACCATGCCCGATATCGTCCCGAGCTCGTCCACCGCCCCGATGAATATACGTTTCGTAAGGTCCTTCTCCGACGAGGACAGCACCTCGAACTGTGAGATGATTGAACGATAGAGGAGCGCCGTCCCCGAATTCCATATGACGACGAGGAACAGTACGACGGCGAAGAACAGGGCCGAAAGCGCCACGACGCTTATTCCCGAGAAGATGGCCGAGGACGTGAACGCGAACAGCATCGACATGAGGCTCATGAACGAGGGGATTATCAGCGTCTTGCGTTGCTGTCGGGATACCCTGAGTACGGACGGATAGCGCGCGAGCCTCTGCGCGAGGAGCCTCTGGGACACCAGCTTGTCGGAGAACACGAAGATAGCCGCGCCGGAAACCATGCCGATCGAAAGCATATACGCGAAAAGCATGCCGCGGATGCCGTGGCGCAACCCGATACCGTCCGCTCCGAAGAATAGGCCCGCCAAGAACAGCGTCGCGATGAGGAGGAAGCGCGACAGGGACCGAAGCGGGATATTCCCGATCGCCTCGAGCGACGACATCAGGGATTCCTCCTCATCGAGTCCTTCCGGAATCCCGGCGGACAATAACCGTGCCGCCCGACCGACGATCAGGAAGGCCAGCGACGCGAATACCGCTCCGGACGCGCCTACGACCGCCAGGGGCCGGAACGGCGAGACGCCGGTATCCCTGAAATAGACGAAGGCGGCGGCGCTCGCCGCTACCATGAGCAGACTAGCGATGGCGACCGTCAAGCGGAAAAGCCGACCGTACTTTTTCATGCATCACTCCAACCTATATGATAGAATTATTCTATTGGTATTATCCATCGGATGCTACTTTTTTGCCATTTATACTATATCATGCATTACGGCGGTCGCCGGATAGCGCATGGAGATGCATCCGCGATCTGGCTACGGGATAAATACTGTATCTCCTGGAGGCGTTCCGATGAAACGAGTCCTTCTTATGTACGCCCGATATTCCAAGCGGGCTAATGAATCGGTATTCCGGCTACTCGACGACCTGTCCGGAGCGGCCCTGAACCAGGACAGGAAAAGCCATTACGGTAGCCTCGCCGGCCTGGCCGCGCACATCGTCGGAGCGACGCTCTATTTCCAGAGCCTCTTCCGGGCGTCCAGCCCCGCCGCGGCGGCCGCTCTCGAGGCTAGCGGCGGCCTCAAGACCCCTCATGACAAGGATCTTTCCGAGGAAGAGTGGCTGGAACTGAGACGCATCGGAACCCTGGCCGACCAGGCCACCATCGACATGATCCAGGCGCTGGACGACGAGGCGCTGACCGTCCCCGTGAAGCTCGACTGGTACGGCGGCGATCCGGAGTCGGTCCCGCTGTGCTTCCTCGCGCACCAGCTGTTCGTCCACGGCACGCACCATCGCGGCCAGGTATCCCAGATACTCGATTCGATGGGCATCGAGCACGACTTCTCCGGGATCGACCTGGAATTCCTGCCCGGCTGAGGCGCGCATCCCGCGTCGGCCCCTACGACCGCTGCCGTAGGGGCTCGCCCGCGGAGATCGATGCTATGGCCTCGGCGTAGATAGCCGTAATTGAACGGATCTCCTCGAGGCTCAGGCGCTCGTCTGCCTGGTGGCACAGGTCAGTCATAGTAGGGAGTATAGGGCCGAACGCCACGTGATTCGGTAGCGCCTTGGCGTACGAGCTACCGGGAGCCAAGAGGAATTCACCGCGCTCGCCGGTACGCGCCTCGTATGCCGCCGCAAGGTCCTGCATGAAGGGCTGGTCGCGCCGGACTAGGATCGCCGGCATGAATTGCTCCAATCTGAATGAAAATGCGTATCGCGAAGCCTCGCAGCAAAAGGCGGCGGCGATATCGTCTAGTCCCTGCCCGAACGAGGTACGTATATTAATACCGATATGGAAAGAGGACTCGTCGGTCCTGGCGATATCGGGCGATATCGTCGCTGGCCCTATGCATTCCCCGACGACTTCCTCGCGCCCATTACGGATTTCGAGCCCGGAGGTTAGGTAATCACCGACGATCCGCTCGGTCACGAAGGCGGCTATAGTATTCCGCCCCAGGAGCGATATCGCCCGGCAGAGGGCGACCAAGGCGTTGCTTCCAAGATCAGGACGCGATGAATGAGCCGCTCGCCCTCGCGCTAACAATACCGCGCGATCGTCTGGTCCAAGAGCGATAGATACCGATTCTCTAAGCGCGGACGAAGCCGACGCGAGCGCGGCGATAGCGACCGGTCGGACGCCGAGGCCCGATATCGTCGCGCGCGCCGAGTCCGGGACCGAGTTGATCGAGGTGCCCGATTCAAGCGACTCCAACCTGAACGGACCGACGGTCGAAGCGCTTTCCGCCGGGAACGACAGCCACGCGTCGCAATAGCCCTTCTCTCGATTGATAACCGGGAATTCACCGTCGGGCGTAAAGCCGTAATCGGGAGGGCGAGCGTCCGGTTCCGTCAACCATCTCCTGATATCCGCCCAATCCGCCTCCTCCATCGTGCCGACGACGAAGCGGATCCGCTTCCTCACGGGATGCCCGCATGCCACCATAGCCCTAACGGCATGCAGGCACATGAGCAAGGGCCCCTTATCGTCCTGCGTGCCGCGTCCCCAAACCGAGCCGGCTGCGATTTCTCCCCATGGATTCCTGGACCAGCTCGAGAGGTCGCCGGGATCCACGACGTCGACATGGGCGAGAATACCGAGAGTCTCGGCGCCTGGCGGTAGCCTCGGGCCGAATTCGACAATACCTACGTCGCCTCCGGCGACCGAGCGCGCCTCCAATCCGTACCCGGCGGCCAGCTCGAGGAACACGGCCAAGGCTCGCCTGGATTCCACCCGATCATCGGTTACGGACCGGACGGAAACCAGGCGGAGGATGTCCTCTAGTAGTTCGTGCTCATGATCGCGGAGGTAATCGAAGATGGCGTCACGCATTATTATCCTCGCGGACGGGGAATACACCTTCGGAGGCTAACCGGAACGCGAGGCCTACGGCGAGACGAGAATCGGAGTCGTCGAGGAACAGCCCTGAAATCATCTCGTAACGCTTTAGCCTCGCTCGAATAGTATGCCTGTGTACGCCCAACTCAGACGCGGCCGCGATAGCGTTGCCGCCGTTCACGAGGTATGCTTCGACCGCCGCGCGAATATCGGGCCAGTCACGCTCGCCGCGAAGACTCGATCCGAGACAGACCCTCTCGAGCTCGTCGTGGTCACCATGGAACATGGCCGCGAGTAGTTCGATCGCACTCATCGGCTTTCGATCGTTCAGAGGATCCTTGCCGTCCTGCGCGGCGAATGAGGGTGACGTTCCGAAGCTGAGAGAGGCGATGGAGAGGGAGAGTTCGCGATAGCCGATAGCCGGAGGAAGGAGCACGAGCGGAAGACTTGCATCCTCGGCCTCCCGGATACTCTCTTCGGGCGCTTCACGATGACCGGCACTTCTTCTCATGGCTATTCCCGCGATTCCCCTGGCGGCTAGGCGGGTCAGGAAACGAGGCCCGCCGCGGCTTAACGTTTCCCCTTCCTCGACAAGAAGTAAATCGCCGTTATCGATCGCCAGCGCGTCCTCGAGCTCGTCGAGACGCGTCACCCAGGCCACGGGCCTTCCCATTCCCGAACGCCCGGCCAGTACGATCGTATCCGAGAATTCCGGAAGAGCGAGCAGTCCTCCGACGGTAGCAGGCCCGACCTGGGGGGAGTCGCGAATCATGAAGGGAGGGATCCCCTGTAATGGCAAGCGGCGAGATGACCGGGAGCGGCTCCGTCGACAGCCTCCAAGACGGGCTCCTTTTCTGAGCATAGATCCGTCGCGTAGCGACAGCGCGGCTTGAACCGACAACCGGATGGAATGCACACAGGATTCGGCGGCTCGCCCGATAGCAACCTTCGTTTACGTCCCGCGCGCGGTTCGATGCGGGGCAGTACGTCGACGAGCGCGATAGAGTATGGATGTGATGGATGGGAGATGACTTCGTCAGCGGGACCCTCCTCGACGATCTTTCCCAAGTACATGATGACGACGCGGTCGGCCAAGAGCCAGGCGAGAGACAAGTCATGCGTAATGAACGCGAAGGCCAATCCCCGATTATCCCGGAGCGAGGCCAGGAGCCGTACGATACCGGCGCGCACCGACAGGTCAAGCATCGAAACCGGCTCATCGGCTACGATAAACCGAGGTTCGAGTATGAGCGACGAAGCGATGGCCACGCGCTGCCTTTGACCGCCGGAAAGCTCGTGCGGATACCTATCCACATATTCCCCTCCGGGCTTAAGACCGGCTTCCTCGAGCGCCGACACCGCTCGCGAACGCGCGTCTCGCCCGACGGATAAACCGTGAACGCGTAGCGGCTCGACGACGATCTCCATGACCGAGTCCTTGGGGTTTAAGGATTGGTACGGATCCTGGTAGATCATCTGGGCCGTCTTCCTGAAGCCCGAGAGACCCGACCGGCTCAAGCCATAGACATCGACCCCGTCGAAGCGGACCGAACCCCGTACGTATCGTTCGTCGACTAACCGGAGGAGGGCCTTGCCTGTAGTGGTCTTGCCGCATCCCGATTCGCCTACGAGCGCGACGATCTCGCCGACGCCGATCGATAGATCTATTCCGTCGAGCGCGCGTAGCGTTCCCTTTTCCTTCCCGGAGAGCCCCTCCATGAAACCGGTCCGCATCGGATAGCCGACGGCCAGGTTTTCTGCGCGTAGTAGCTCAACCACGGCGGCCCCCTTCATGGAAACAGTACACTATATGGCCACGGCCCATGCTCACGGGCGGGGGGACATCGCGGAAGCAACGTTCGCTCGCGCGCGAGCATCGTGGAGCGTAGAGGCAACCCGGCCCCGCGTTTGTCAGATCCGGCGGATCTCCGGCTATCGAGTCAGGCATCTCTCGCGAGCCGCCTACCCTGGGGAACGATTCTATGAGCCGTTCCGTATACGCGTGGGCAGGGCGATTAACGAGCTCGTCTATCGAGGCTATCTCGGCGATCCTTCCCGCGTACATGACGGCCGCTCGGTCGCATACGTCTCCGAGCACCGACAGGTCGTGGGTGATGATTATCATGGAAAGGTCGAACTCCTCTTTGAGCCTTTCTATCAATTCGAATATCTGCGCCTGGACCATAACGTCCAGGGCGGTCGTCGGCTCGTCGCCTATCACTAGCCGCGGATTCAACGCAAGCGCCATCGCTATCATCACGCGCTGGCGCATACCGCCGGAGAATTCGTGGGGATACTCTCCGGCTCGCCTACCCTCGATGTCCACCAGCTCGAATAAGCGCTTCACGCGGCGTACTGCCTCCGGACGATCCACGGCCTCGTGCTCGAGTATGGCCTCGACTATCTGGTCGCCTACGCGCTGAACCGGATTGAGGGCGTTCATCGCTCCCTGGAAAATTACGGAGGCGTCCTTCCAGCGGTACGCGCGCAATTCCCTGTCGCTCATCGCTAGTACGTCGCGGCCGTTGAACAGCACGTTCCCCCCGTCTATCGTACCGCCTTCCGGGAGCAGCCGGAGGATCGCCAGCGCGGTCGTCGTCTTGCCGCAACCCGACTCGCCAACGAGCCCGAGTATCTCGCCTTTCTCCAGCGACAGCGAAACGCCGTCGACCGCTCGCACCCTATCCGCGCCACACGCGTACGAAACGCGAAGGTCTTGTATCTCAAGGAGGGCCATGGCTACCTCTTCCTCAACTTGGGGTTAAGGATCTCGTCGAAGGCGTAGCCGAGGAAGGTGAAGCCCATGACGAGGAGTAGGACGCAGAATCCCGGAGGAAGTATGAACCATAAGGCCCCGGAGCTGGCCGCGCCGGATTCGAACGCGAAATGGAGCATCGTCCCCCAGCTCGGCCGGGTGCTGTCCCCCATGCCCAAGAACGAAAGCGTCGTCTCCGACAGGATGGAGACAGCCGTCACGAGTATCGTATTGGCGAATATCAACGGGAACACGTTCGGCATCAGATGGTGCATGATGATATGGCCGTCGCCCGCCCCGATGGATCGCGCGCGCTCCATGAACTGCCGCTCCTTTATGGCGAGCGTCTGCGCCCTTATGACGCGGGCGGTCCCCGCCCAGCCCGTCAGGCCGATAACGAGGACGATATTCCAGACGCTCGGCCCGAGCAGGGCCGCCAGTACGAGCATGAGCGGCAGCCAAGGCAATACCAGGAACACGTCCGTAAACCTCATAAGCGCCGTATCGACCCAGCGGCCGTAGTACCCGGCGACGACGCCGACGAGAGTGCCGACGAGCATCGATATCAGCGTCGCCGAAAGCCCGACGAGTAACGATACACGAGATCCCGCCACCAGGGCCGTCGCCACGTCCCGGCCTAAATCGTCGGTACCGAGCAGGTGCCCCGGACCGGGCGCGCGGAGGACGTCCTGGGGCCTCCCGAAGGAAAGCGGGTCGTAGGGGGCCAGGAAGGGACCCGCTAGCGCGACGACGGCGAAGAGAACGATGATGGCGAGGCCGACAACGCCGAGCGCGTTGGATCGGAACAGCCGCCACATCGAGCGGGCGCCGGTTATCGACTCCATGAGTCCCTCCTCATGCCCGAACCCGAGGGTCGATATAGCCGTATACGATGTCAGCGATAAAATTGGCGCCGACGACCGCGACGCTAGTCAGAAGGAAGATGCCTTGCAGCAACGGATAATCGCGGCCCTTAAGCGCCTCGTACATGAGGCGCCCGAGTCCTGGCCACGAGAACACGGTCTCCACCTGCAAGGCTCCGGTTATTGTAAAGCCGAGGCTCATCGCTATGATCGTCGTCATAGGTATCATCGCGTTCGGGATGGCATGCTTCCTTAGTATATCGCTCTCGGAGAGGCCCTTGGCCCGCGCGGTAACGATGTAGTCCTCGGTAAGCACGTCGATCATCGAGTTACGCATTATAAGCGCGTATTCCCCGATGAGTACCAAGGCGAGCGTCAGCGAGGGCAACACGAGGTGCGATAGCATATCCCCCAGCTTGACGATAGGGGACGCGAACACGAGCGAGGGCGAAATCATGCCTGACACGGGAAAAAGGTGCAGGTATCCTGAGAAGAAAGCGACGAGCAGAATACCGAGCCAGAACGTAGGCATGGAATAGGAGACGAGCGCGAATCCTAGCGCGCCGACGTCTACGGGACGCCCGCGCTTCCACGCGGCCACGACCCCGATGGACATGCCCGCGGCTATCGCGAGAACCTCCGCGACGACGGTAAGGAGCAACGTCGCGGGCACTCGTTCCCAGATGATGAGCGCCACGGACTTCTTGAAGATGAACGAGTCGCCAAGGTCGCCGCGGACGAGATCGCCGAAGTACATTCCGAACTGCACGTACCACGGCTTATCCAGCCCGAACATCTCGTTGATCCGCGTCACCGACTCGGCGCTCATCCTCGGATTCCGCGCGAGCATGGAGGCGGGATCCCCGGGCATCACCCTAAAGAGGAAGTAGTTGATCACCAGGACGCCCAGGATGGTGAGCGCGGCCTGGAAAATTTTCTTTACGAATACCGTCCGTTTCACCCGGTCTCCCCTTTCGCCCTATTTATCGTCGGTCCAGGAAGTCCTACCGCCGCGTTTCCGCCGCGAGACGACGAGCGCGACGATCGCCAGGACCAACGCCGCCGCTACGATCACGACGATGAGTATAGCACCTGACGACGATCCGACCTTCTGACCGGGAACGGGCGCCGCCGTCAGGTAGTTAACGTTCGTGTTAGCGTAGAATACGGGACCGCCCGAAACGGGGACGAGCCCGCCTATCTGATCGCTTCGCCAAGCCTGGACATCGAGATCGTAGGATAGTATCACTAAGGGCGAATCCTCCCAGACTATCCTCTGCGCGTCGAAAACCGCCACCTGCCGCTCTCGCTCGTCCAGGAGAGTATATTGCCTGGCGACGAGCTCGTCGTACGCCGCGTTAGAATAGCGCGGTTCGTTGGTGCCGTCGAATTGGTCTGTGGTCAGGATAGACAGCATAGTCGTCGGGTCGACGTCGCCGCCCCATCCCCAGATGAACATATCGAAATCGCCCGAGGCTATGGCATCGGTAAGCGCGCCGTCGTCGAGCGTGGACAAGGCGACCGTCACGCCGACGTCGCGGAGGTAGCTCTGTATCATCTGCCCGGCCTTTACCTCGCGCGGATTCTCCGCACGGGCTATGAGCCGTATGGAGAAAGGCGTTCCGTCCGGCCGCATGCGCGCCCCGGACGTATCCTTGCGATCGTAACCGGCCTTATCGAGAAGCGTCCCCGCGGCCGCGGCGTCGAACGGACGCGCCTCGGAGCCGGTCGGAGCCCAATGCCAGAACGCCGTCGCCGGCGGGATGAGCGAGTCCGCCGCGACGCCGCCGCGATTGAACGCTATCTCGACGATATCTTTCTTGTTAAGAGCCATGTCGATGGCCCGGCGCACTAACGGATCGCGGAGCGCCAGATCGCCGCCGGAGGCGGGATCGTTCCAGCAGTTGATGGTCATCTGCGTAAAACCGTTGCCAGCGAACGAGCGCACCGTCACGTTCCCGGATCGCTCCAACTGAGCGATCTGATCGGGGTACAGATTCAGGGCCACGTCGATCTCGCCGTTGGAAAGCGACTGGGCTAGGGTCTCGCGGTTAGCGAATATTGAGAACACGGCGCCACCGACCTTCGGTGCCCCGCCGTAATAGTTTGGATTAGCCACCAAGCTGAAATACTGGCCCTTCTGCCATTCCTTGAACCGGAACGGCCCGGTGCCTACCATGGCCGGGTCCTCGAACGTCTCCAAATCGTCGAGACCTTCCTTCCAGATATGCTCCGGCAGGATCGGCGTAGGATTCTGGAGAATATTGGCCTTGGGCTCGGACGTCTTGATGACGACGGTATGATCGTCTGGCGTCTCGATGGATTCTATCCCCGAAAGGAACCCGTAATAAAGTCCGAGTTCGGCTGACGCCATCGTCTCGTAGGTGAACTTGACGTCCTTCGACGTGAACGGCACGCCGTCGCTCCACGCGACGTCCGACCGTAGCATGAAGGTCCAGGTCAACTTGTCATCGCTTACCGACCAACTCTTGGCCAGGCCCGGGGCGGGTTCCAGATTCGCATCGAACTCGCTGAGCGAATCGTAGACCATGAGGAACAATTCGGTGGCCGCCCGCTCGTAGGCGAGGAAGGGGGACAGGGCGTCCAGGTCCTCGCTCGTACCGAGCCTGAGCGTGTAACCCGGCGCCGATCCGCCCTGCGCCGAGAGTGAGGCCGCCGCGACGATGGCGACGACGATGGCGAAGAAGATTCTTTTCATGCTCCGGTACCTCCGTATATGGCGTTGAGCCCCCGTTAAGGGGCTATCGTAGCCGCTTCCAGCAAGGTTAGCGTCCCGGCCGTCGCGTCGAGCCTCGCGCCGATGCCTAACGGTAGCGTAGCCTTGTCCTTCCCGTGCCCGAGCGGGAGCCCATAGATGAGCGGCTTGCCGACGGGCTTTAAAAGATCGAAAATGACGTCTTCGAAGCTACACTGGTTATGAAAACCCGGATCGAGCTTTCGCGGCTCGCAGTCGCGGCAATCGCCGATCACGATACCAGCGGCGTCGCGTAGCTTGCCCGCGTTGGCGAGCTGCGTGATCATGTGATCCATGATCCACGGCTCGGTGTCCAGTTCTTCGAAGAAGAGGAGCTTGCCTCGCGTGTCGATCTCGAAGGGCGTACCGAGCGACGCGCATACGAGAGTCAGGTTCCCGCCGACGATCGGACCTTCCGCTACGCCTCCGGTAACCTTGAGGAGATACCCGTCGGGGTTCGCCATCGATATGGATCCGATCGGGGCCTCGCCTTCGACCGCGGCTTCCCAGGCGACGCGCGTATACTCGGTGAGATACCCCTGCTCGAAGCCTGCGGCGTTCGGGCCATGGAAGGTGACCAGCCCGGAGAGTCGACCGAACATCAGATGCAACGCAGTGATGTCGCTGTAGCCTACGAAGGGCTTAGGATTGGCCGCGACGGCGCTAAAATCGAGCAGGGAGAAAAGGCGAGCGCTTCCGTAGCCGCCCTGGCTACAGAGTATCGCGTCGACGTCTGGGTCGACGAAGGCGTCCATCAGATCCCGAGCCCGCTCCTCGTCTTCGCCCGCGAGGTAGTGCTTGTTACGGAAGGCACTCGCGCCCGTCTGGACGTTGAATCCGAGCGCCTCGATGCCCTCGATGCCTCGCCATAGCTCGCTTCGGGCCCACATGCCGCTCGCCGGCGAGACGACGCGTATAGTCGCGCCCTTCTTGAGCCGTCGTGGCTTTATCATGTTCGATCTCCTCGATTCCTCGCGCATCGACGTCCTGCCGTAGACCAGTGTATGGCGATTATCGCCATACGCGAAATGGCCAAACGGTCCAATCGGGATCGGAATAATTGTACAGGTTGTATACGGGGGAGGCCTGCGCCCTTTTTCGTTGCCGCTTGCGGTAATTGCCCGTATACTGCGCCAATGGCCGAGCCCGTTTCGCTGGAGCGTATACTCTCCGATCCGGAGTTGGCAGGGTTCGTCCCGAGACGGATACCGACGATTCCGCCGATGCCGATATGGGTGCTCGAGACGACGGGGCCCGACGACGCCGAGCAACCGCGCCCGGGCGATATCGTCGTCGCGGGCGAGCCTCGAGACACGGACGACCTCCCGCGGCTCGAGGCCATGTGCTCGAAGGCGTGCGCATGCGCACTAGCGCTTCCGGCCGGCATCGACTCTTCGAACGCCTACGAGGACATCGCCGTGATTACGTACCCGTCGTGGATATCGAGACACGGCGCGGCGGCGCTACTGGCGCGCGCGCTATGGCCGTTCGTCGCCGTCGACAAGTATAATGAAAGCGCTCCCGCCTCGACCGTCGCCAACCATACGTCGACGCGGCGGCGAGTACTCGCCGTCTCATCGTCCACCGAGCCAGAGGGGATAGCCGCGGCTCTCGCACCCTATCTGCCCTTCGGCGTCGATATACGTTCCTTACGGGAAACCACGACAAGCGAGCGCTACCTGCTGATGCTCATCGCCGAAGGCGTAGCGCCCGCGGAAATCAGGCTTTCGCTCCGCGCGGCCGCCGGAGACAACCGGCTGTCGATCGGCGCCAGCGATTCCTTCCTTCAGGGCGAGCCGGTCGGTCCCTACGTGGGGCGTGCCAGGGAAGCGCTGCTCCTCGGCACGGCGCTGTTCGGCGGCGGGCACGTGTCGTTCTACGAGAACCTGTATCTGTACAAGGCGTTCATCGACGACGGCCGGCCCGACATCCTGCTCAGCTTCTCGCGCGACAACCTCGGCCTGATACGCGAATGGGACGAACGGCACGGCAGCCTGCTTCTCTCGACGCTCGAGACGTTCTTCGAACTCGACAGGAGCTTCCGCAAGACGGCCGAGCGCCTGGGGATACACCGGCATACGCTGAAGAGTCGCCTGGAGAAGATCGAGGAGATCACCGCCTGCCCCGTCCGGGGGGAAGGCGGCATGAGCTACGAGCTGATCCTGGCGTACAAGCACCTATCGAAGGTAAAGCTATAAGCTAGCGCGACCGCATCGCCGCTACATTCCCAAGGCCGACCGTATGACGCGGCCCTTGAGCCTCGCCCCGAGCCCGCCGTTCCCGAGGGTCAGAGACTCGATAGAGTCGGGATAGTCCGTGAGGACCTCGTAGCCGTCCTTCGTGACGAGCACCGTATCGGAATGGCGGTACCCGCCCCGGTCGTCGAAGTACAGCCCGGGCTCTACGCTTACGATCATATTCTCCCGTAGCTGCCGGTCGTCCCCCTCCGCGAGCCACGGTTCTTCGTGGTTGCCGAGCCCTATGCCGTGCCCGGTGCGATGCAGTAGCCGTTCCGGGAAGCCCCGGGAGCGAAGATAGCCGTTGGCTGCCGCGTCGATCTCCGAGCATCGTACGCCGGGCCTCAGCAAGGCGAAGGCCCGGCGCCTCGCCTCCGAGATCTCCGCGAAACGTTCGAGATCCTCGGCTCCGGGCGGATCCAGGAAGAACGTCCGCTCGCATTCGGCCGCGTACCCGTTGATACGGAAGTAGCACATCGCCACGTTCGGCCCGGGCCCCCCGAAGCGAGCGCCGAGGGGCGGCACGGAATGGGGCATGGAACTCAACGGCGCCGGCCACGCCGCGGTGAGGAGAGCGGTAGCGAGCGGATTGAACTCGCCCGACTTGATCAGGTCAGTCTGTACGGATTTCGAGACTATGAAGGACTCGACGACAGACGAGCCCTTGCAGACGGCCTTAAGGAGTCGGCCCATCGAGGCGGAGGCTATGGCGGCGGACTTCCGTATCAGGGCGACCTCGGCCGGACTCTTCACGAGCCGCAGCTCCTCTACGGCGTCGACGACGGAAAGCGACAAGCCGCTTAGCTCCTGCGCGACGACGGCCTTCATCTTTCCTTCTACGCCGATGCTCTTCGCCCCTTTGATCGTTTCTCTGAGGACGTCGGCCCACCCGGAGCCCTTCGGAGAAGGGTATTCCCAATACGCGACGACATCGCTGTCTATGGGAGGCCTACCGAGATGCCGGGCCTCCAGCATAGGCACGACGAGAGTCGGCCGTCCGTCTACCGGAATGACGATAAAGAACGGGCGTTCCTCCGGCCTATAGACGAGCCTCGTAAGGTACCAGATGTTTTCTTCGGAGGATACGATATACGCATCCAGCCCGTGGAGGCGCATTCCATCCCTCAATCGGTCCATACGGGCTATGAGTTCTTCATCGGGCATCTCGACCTCCACGCGATTTCATTTCACATACCACGGTATGTTAATAAGCCAGCCTAGTATTGCTTCTACGAGCTGTCAAGTTTATATTTCCAGCATGAGCGTCGCAGGCGCCGGCGGGATCCGTAGGGAGCGCGCCCAGGAAACCAGGCAGAGGATCCTCGACAACGCCCTGAAGCTATTCAGGGAACGGGGTTTCGACGCTACGAGCCTGGATGCGATAGTCGACTCGGCAGGGGTAACCAAGGGCGCGTTCTACGCTCACTACGATTCCAAGATCGGCCCTGTCCGCGAATACCTCGACACCCTCGACCTCGACTACCGTAGTCGCTACGCCGCTATCCCCAAGGACGGAGACCCATCCGTCTCCTTGTCGGCGTTCGCCGATACCGTCGCGGAGATGCTTGGATCCTGCGTTGGACTCGACCTGCTACGCGCCGTATACCGCGCGGAGGTCGCGCAGGAGATATCGCTCGATCCCTTCGTATCGCGGGACCGCGACCTGTATCGCATATTCGAGGAGATACTGGAGAGGGGACGCGACGACGGGGCCTTCCGCCGGGATATCGACGGCGCCCGAGTCGCCGGGCATATCGTCATGGCCATCCGCGGCATGGTATTCGAGTGGTGCGCCCGCGCTCCCGCGTTCGACCTGCGAGAGGAACTCGCCGCGCATATCGCGCTACTGACTGACGGTATTACCGCCCGATAGGACTTCTTCGTTCGGTTGACGTACGCATCTTAGCGTCGTACCATGTTCTATACCTTCCGGACCGAGGAGCCCAACCATGACGCAGCCGATGTTCACGAAAGCCATCGTTCGCAGGCCGGCCCGTTCGCTCGTCCACGGCATCACGACGCACCCCGAGCTGGGCAGGCCCGATTACGACCTGGCTTTGCGCCAGCACGACGCCTATGTACGGGCGCTCGAGCGATGCGGCCTGGCGGTACGGGTATTGCCGGCGCTGGAAGAGTTCCCCGATTCCTGTTTCGTCGAGGACGTGGCCGTATGCACGAAGCGTTTCGCGACGATAACCAGGCCGGCTACGGTCAGTCGCTCTGGAGAGATAGCGGGGGTTCGAGCGCTCCTGGCCGAGTACTACGACGATATAGACGAGATACGGGAGCCAGGCACACTTGAAGGCGGCGACGTCATGATGGTCGGCGACGAGTTCTTCGTCGGCCTGTCGTCGAGGACGAACGCCGAGGGCGCGGCGCAATTCATCGCGGCCCTTAATCGGCGAGGCTTCTCGGGACGCGGGGTCACGATGCCCCCGACCCTGCACCTCAAGACCGGCTGCTCGTATATGGAGGACGACGTACTGCTCGTCGACCGCGCCTTCGCGTCATACCCGGAGTTCTCCCGCTTCAAGCGCGTCGACGTCGCGCTGGCGGAGGCGTACGCGGCCAACTGCCTCCGTGTCAACGACTACGTAATCGTCCCCTCCGGCCATCCCGGCGTCGCGGCGTCGCTACGTGAGCTGGGCATGGAGACCATCGAGCTGGACATGAGCGAGTTCAGGAAGATCGACGGCGGACTATCGTGCCTTTCCCTGCGATTCTGAAAATATTGGGAAAACAGGTATATACTAGCGAAGGAACAAGGAGCTCCACATGAAGATAGCCTACCTGATACTCGTGCTGATCGTCGCTATAGTCGCCGTGATGTTCGCCGCTCAGAACAGCGCCACGGTAGCCATCACGTTCTTCTCATGGTCGGCTTCGGGCTCGCTGTCGCTCGTCCTCATCCTGACGCTGTCCCTGGGCATACTGATAGGCCTGCTGATCATGGCGCCGTCCGTATTCAAGCGGTCGTTCCAGTCGTCGGGACTCAAGCGAAGGGTGCACCGGCTCGAGAAGGAGAAGACGACCTTAAACGATAAAGTCTCCGCGGCCGCTGAGAAGGCGACTGAAGCGACGAAGGCGAGCGCCGCCGCGCCCCGCGACGATACCGCCCGATCCTCGCCATCCGGCGACTAGTCTTGGTCTAGAACCACGGCCTCGGGCGGACGCTCCAGCTGGCTCGGGTCCTTGAAGCATCCCAGCAGCACCTTGAACGCGCTGGCGTAATAATGCCCGTCGCATATGCGCTCGTCGTTGACGACCTTCATGCCTATGTACTTCCGCTCGACTATCGAGCCGTCCTTGGCGATCTCCCGTGACCGCTCCTTGGCGCCGAACGCGATAAAGATCGACGTCGTACCGAAGTCGTAGAGGTGATGATAGATCGGCTTGATGCCGAGCGACCCCAGGTCGGTGATGAACACGCTGGTATGGAACGGGCTGGCCCTATGTATCGCCCTGGGCATCAAGCCGAAATAGTCGAGCGTACGCACCGCGAAGAGCAGGAAGCCGACCAGGAACCCGGGGCATAGCATGAACAGCCTCGCGGCCCTGTCGGTGGCGTTGCTGGCCTCGGTTTCCTTGTTGGCGCCTATCGCCTCGTTTACGACGCGCATGACGTCGTAGATCGTATCTTCAGGCCGGAAGCACATCTTGATCGTCGTCTCGGGGCTGTCGTCGCGCAGCTTCTTCTTGAGAGCGAGCGAGAACGTCAGCTCGTTGCGCGCGAATATCTTCTTGCCCGCGACGAAACGATTGAGCCGCGGCTTCTGGGATATCATCCTGATATAGGCGGCGATGAATACATGGAGGTAACCCATCTCCGGATATCCCGAGTCGCGCTGCCTTCGCAGCCAGGCTTCAGTATTCGATATATCTATCCGGTCCTCGAAGTAATCGTGCGCGTCTACGCGGCTCCGCATGATATACGGGGTGATCTGATAGAAGGGATTGAGCGTACGGATACGCCTGCCGTCGTATCGGTCCCCGAACCGGCGCCGCCTCGCGGTCGCCCTGGAAGCGCCTGTCTGTTCCATGATTCCTCGGCGGCGAGTATCGCACGGTTTCTAGGATGATTCAAGGAAAACGCGGGAATGCAGGGGGGCTAGCCTATCCGAACCACGTACCGTAGCGTCCCCGAGCGGACGGCGCCGGCCTTGGTGGCGGTACGGACGACGAGGCTGTACTCGCCGGCCGGAACGTCGTCCGCCAAGGCGAAGATAACCAGGCTCGGCTTGACGCTCACGTACGGCCCGCAGCGGTACGCGTCGTTCCCGTACCTTCGCACCAGGAATACGCCCAGCTCGCCGCTCTTGTAGTCGAAGGAGAGCAGGGTGCCGTAGAGCTTGACGTACTCGCCGCGGGAGAAGGTCAGCGGCTTCTTGTGGCCCAGGTACGCGGATACGCCACCGGCTATCTGCTCGAGCTCCCTCGGATACGGGTTCCACCTGCCGCTATCCTTGTCGCGCCTGAAACTGACGCGCCCGACGATGCCGGCCTCCACGGCCCGGTCGGGCCTGAAGCGCAGCCGATAGCCGTGCCCGCTGGACTCCAGCTTCGGCGTGAACCGGTCGTCCTCGGAACGCGCGGTACCCACGGCGCTCAGGTAATGATCGCCCAGCGGCCCCTGCACGAAGTAGCCGTCGGATACGAGCCTGGATACCGTTTCCCGATACATTAGCAATACGCGCGCTATATCCGGCAACGAGGCCGAGCCGCTAGACCTGGCCATCTCCTTCATCAGCGACTCGAATCCGACGATGCCAGCGTGCTTCACGTGGAAGCGCCACTGCCTCTTGCGGCCGATAAGGGTATTTACCCTCGACGAAACGGTCAGCGGCATGCGTCCTCCTCGCGGATCGACGCGAGGCGATGGCTATCGGTCGCGGGGAAGCGCCATAACGTAGCGGAGATGCTATCAGCATAGGTCAAACGCCGCGCGGGCGCAAGCGATATATTTCAAGGCCGCCAAGAGAATTACGTAGCTTAATCAGAGGTGTATCCAGCTTATTCATTTTCGTATCTAGCTAGATACGAGGTCGTTTCCAGTGGGTAACGACCTCGTACTCAATTAGAAACGACCTCGTCCTCAGTTAGAAACGACCGCGATCCCGGTTAGCGAGGACTATGCCGGCTTCGCGGAGGGCGCGCTATACCACCCACACCAGAATGGCGAGCGCCGCGAACAGCAGGGCCTGCGCGGCCTTCGAC
This sequence comes from Spirochaetae bacterium HGW-Spirochaetae-3, assembly GCA_002839315.1. Classification (GTDB taxonomy): domain Bacteria; phylum Spirochaetota; class Spirochaetia; order Treponematales; family UBA12059; genus SZUA-370. The sequence continues at coordinate 180,726 of PGXV01000006.1, read as the reverse complement.
GCGGCCAGGTGCCGCGTAAAGAAAGCGCGCAACGCCTCCTGCCGCATGCCCAACAGCGACAGTCCGAGGATGGAGAGGAGCGGTAGGACGAAGGCCAGGTTGTAGAGCGCGAGGTTACCGATCCCCCGCCACGACGCGTCGGACTGCACCATGATCGAAATGGCGGGGAAGTAGACCTGGCCCGTGCACGCCAATTCCAAGACCGAGACGACGACGCCCGCGACGAACACGCCGGCTAGGAAGGCCGCGCTCCCGGCGCCTTTGCGAATAGCCGCGTTTATCCCTAGCCTGAGCCGCTCCGGTAACTTGAGCGATATATCCGCCGATTTGCCGTTCCTCAACGAGAGGATATCGCGTACCGTAAACAAGCAGAATACGACGGTTATCGCGCTCATCGCTATCTTCAGCGCTAGCCTGAACGCCTGGAGCCGGCCGCCCAGTCGGAACGCATTGAATAATCCGAATCCGATGAGGAAATACGCCGCGAATATTCCCGCGGCGAAGACCAGCCCGGCCGCGGCCATACGCCGTTTCGTGCCGCCTCGAAGGCTGAGGTACGACATGAAGAACAGTAGCGTCGTGAAAGCGCAGGGATTGACCCCGTCGACGAGGCCGGCCGCGATGATGGCAGGCGCCGACCAGCGCGTAGGCTCGACTTTCTCCGTCGCGTCGTCGAACCGCGGCAGGAACGATCCGGTTTCGGCGTAGCTCCTCAGCTCGGCCGCGAGATTCGCTTCGATAGCCGCGTTGCCTTGATAGACAGATTGCCCGATGACGAGAACCGGGAATACGCGGAACGAGTACCCTAATGCCTCAACCCGCGCCTCGCAACGGGCGTAGCCCGCCTCGGATAGTATGTCGAACGCCTCGAGCTCCACCCTAACGCCGCTAGCCGCCTCGGCGGACGGCAGCTCCTTGTCGACGAAGGTGTCGCAATGGGCGCATCCCAGCTCGCCGTAATACTCGGCGCGTGCGGGAGGCCTCTGGTTCGGGCCGGCCCATACCGCGGCGAGCGCGGAAAATAGAACAAGAGAAACCGCTAGGATTTCCTGGCGAGCGATGAACGGTCGTCTGTTCATAGTACCGCATCGTACTTGGCGTCGTACCCACGGTCAATACAGACGTCCGATTATCTTCGGATCGCCCGCGAGTACAGCGACCTGCTTAGCGCCATCCGATTTGATCAAACGCCCCAGTAGCGGTATGCTCTACGCGATCGCCAGGGAGGCATGCATGTTCGAACGGTTCATCTCGTACTTCAGGCGACGTAGCATTCCCGCAGAGTCGGGTCTATGGTTCGACGCGCACTGCCACGTATTCAACGTCGAGTACCTCGCGCTCGAGGCCTCTCGCATGCTCTTCGATATCATACGCGGAACGTACCCGCTCGCGTGGAAAGAAGCTCCAGACCTGATCGGCTCGGCTAAAGGATCGAGGCGCGGCGCGCGGCGCGCCGATCCCCGCGATTCCGCGAGGAAATTCCTGGCATGGGCGATGGAGCTCCTCGACGCCGGGACGGATTCGGAAGAGCGCAACGGCGAGTTCATCACGGAGACGGGGATGGCGGCGTTCTCGCGCGCCGAGTTCGGGTTCGTCCCGCTGATGATGGACATCTACTATATGCAGGCGGGAGCGCTAGGCCCCGCGAACGCGTCGGCGCGGGCGAACGGGCCGGAGGAGGCGACGACGCCCACGATGGATTCCCGATGGGGAAGCGACCTGTCGTCGCTCCGAAAGGACCTGGCCGCCATGTCGACCACTGCTGGAGATGAGCTGTCGCGGCTCGGATCCCTTCTAGGGGAAGCCCATGATAAGGCCAGGAAGGCCGTGGGCATCGACGAATTGGCGCGTGCTCTCGTCGAGCGCGCGGAAGACAAATTCAGGCTCGACGAGGAGGAGCGGTACGAGGGACTCTTCCTTACGCCCGGATTCAAGCGCCAGATCAAGGCGGCCGCCGCGCTCGGCGCGGCATTCCCGGGACGGGCCTTCCCGTTCTTCGCCGTCGATCCACGGAGGCCCGGAGCGGTAGAAGCCGTCTGTTCGGGCAAGATAACGGGGAAGGAAGGCCCGTTCTACGGAGTCAAGCTATACCCCCGACTCGGTTACCATCCGGGATGCGCCGAGCTCCAACCGCTCTATCGCTATTGCTCGGAGAATTCCGTCCCGATCACCTCGCATACGAGCTATAAGGGCTTCCCCGACTTCATGATGGACCATGCCGACTTCGGCGACCCTCTCTACTGGGAGCCCATCGTCAAGGCCTATCCGAAGCTCCGGCTCGACCTCGCGCACTTCGGCGCGCGAACCGAGGACCCGGCGTGGCACGAGACGGTCGCCAGGCTGATACGCGAGAACACGAACGTTTTTTCCGACCTGTCCTGCTATACCAAGGCTGAAGAGATCGACTTCATCGCCGACGCGTATATGAAGGACGGGAGGATACGATCCCGCGTCATGTTCGGCAGCGACTTCGACGTGATGTATTTTCTGTCCCCCGGGGAGATAACCCTACAGTCCTATTACTTGTTGTTCCTGGAGCGGCTCGGCGCCAAGACGCTCCAGACCATGTGCGCCACGGTACCGAGGAAATTCCTGTTCGGGTAAGGTCGCCTTTCAGCCTGTGCCCACGCTCGAGTCGGGTCGATTCACGGTTCTGGGCCATTAGGTCATACCCCTGCCCGAGTAAGACGGCGTATCACTTCCTCAGCTTGAATTCGATGCCTAGTTTTTTTTCGAGGGCAACGATTTCCTGCCTTACTCTCTTCGCTTTCTCTTTACCATCGATCCCGTCGGGTATTTCCTTTATCCTCTCGATAAGCGCAGGCAGCTCATCCATCGGCATATCGTTAGCGACGAGACAGTAGAGCCCTTTTGACTTTCCGTCATTATACCGTTCCAGTAGCAGTTTCAGGATCGAGTATCGTAGAGCGAGTTCGCTTTCATACCTGGCAAGGTCTCTCTTCGCTTCGTCAAAATTCCGCTTCACGCACTTATACGAGATAAACGAATCGCGATCGCTCTCTTCCTGGTACTTCTTGCATGGATATTCGCTACATTGGAAACAGTACTCGACACTATCATGCTTGGTATTACATGTAGCTACCGCGCAGGTCGGATGAACCACGGTAAAACCGGGCCCGCCGCAACCCGGGCACCGAGAGGATCCCTCCGTATTGAACCTGGGGCAGAGGCAACAGTTAAGCCCGCACAGAGCGAACGAGGGATTCTTACGTTCAAAGACCATACGCCTACTCCTTCGCTAACATCCGTACACGGGCCCTTCTATAACGCCTCTTTCGGCGTAGCGGCGCGGACGTATTGCCCCAGCCCGGTCAGGAAGTTGCGCAGGAACTGATCCATGCATTCCATGTAGTTCTTCTGGCCCTTCTTGCGGAATAGCGCCGTAAGCTCGTTCTTGGAAAGCTCTATACCCGCCAGCTTCATGATCGCGATCATGTCGTCTTCCTTGAGCTGTAGCGCGATGCGAATCTTCTTGAGGACCATGTTGTTATCGAGCATATCAAGGGCGGGCGCCTTAGCGCCTTCGGCGGCAGGCCTTGGTCCGCGGTACTTCAGTATCATCCCGTCGAGCAATGCCGATAAAACGACCTTCGGGCATTCGCTATAGCCCTCTTCGTCTTCTTTCTTGAAGTAGGAATCGAGCTCCTCGCGTTTAACCGTAGAGCCGGCCAAAGCCATCATTTCCATCATCGTCGCGTCGTTGACCTTGACGGCGAACCGTAGCCGTCTCAGGATATCGTTGGTATTCATCGTACAACGATGATACTACGGAGTCGTCTTATTGGCATAGCGCCAAGACACGCATAGCGGTTCTGCAGTAGCCACGCGCTAGATAAGCGTGCATGAGTGCGCGATGGGTGACGACGGGGTATTCTTAGGATTTCGGCGCGGCGGCGCGTTCCATGAGCGCCCGACGGGGCCGACTGGATTCCCGAGCCATTATCTGCAACTCACACTCACGCCGTATGCGCTAGAACCCTGACATCGGCTCCGTTACGAGGCGTATACGGCAGCTCTCCGCATACACCTTCTTACCCCTTCCGTCGCCGGTCTCGGGATCGCCGTTCATGTACCGGTCGAAGGTCGTATCCATGATCTCCAGGTTAAACTGGATATATTCGCTCTTGGCTTTTCGGTATACCCAGAACACGCTCGCGCTCGTTACGTAGCCTTCGCCCATCGGCTTGCGCTTTCCCTTGAGCTGATCGATTATCCACTTGCCCTCGTAGGTCCTGGTCCTGTCGGCGTAGCCGTCTTCTATCGAATCGAGCTCCCAGTAGGTAACGTCGTGCATCGGCCCGAAGAACGAGCCTACGCTTATCGACGGCGGAGCGTCCAGGTCGGTACGGGGCTTGGAAGCCAGCGCGCTTACGTACCAGGCGACGACGTCTTCGGGGGACTCGGCTATTTCGAACGACGCTTCGCGCTGTCCTTCCATCGGTTCGAATCCCGGCTCCTCGACGCGGACGGCGCCAGGGAATAACGGCAATTCCTCGATGGTCCCGGGGAGAGGAGCGGCGACGAGCGACGATACGGAGAAGGACAAGCCCAGCACTGCGATCAGCGTTCTTTTCATTATTATGTTCCTTTACGGCTAGTATACCATAGACAATCTAAGGAGAGTATCGAATATTCTCTAGCCCGTGGCACGTCGACAAGGCGGACCACCAAACAGCGGAACCATCGCACCCGCGATAGTTTTCCTTGAAAACCCAGACGACTTACAGTTATTTTGTCTCCATGCTAAACGAAACGCGGAACGGCGCGGCGCCCGAAGGGGCCGTCGCCGAGGTGCCCCCTATCGGGGGCGCGGCCGGGGCGGCGCGAAAAGCGCGCCTCATTAGTCCGTTGCTCTGGAACTTCCTCGTCGCGATGGTCCTGGCTAACGTCGGAGGGCAGATGTTCTATCCTCTCCTGCCCCTCTATCTGCGGGAGCTCGACGCCGGAGTATCCGAGATCGGACTGTTCTTCACGCTGTCGATGATCGTACCGCTAGCCTTGCAGATCGCCGGCGGATGGATGAGCGATCGCATAGGCAGGCTCAAGTCCATCGCCATAGGTTCCGTCGGAGGGGTACTCGGCTGGATAGGCATCATCCTGGCGCCGAGCTGGGGATGGTTGCTCGTCGGGCAGGCGGTCGGTTCCATCGCCGGCGCCTTCGTCGCGCCGAGCTTCGACGCGTTCATAGCCGAGCAGTCGGACGAGAAGAACCGCGGCAAGGTATTCGCGGTCAGCCAGACCATCTTCCAGGTCGTCGCCGTCGTAGGCCCCCTCGCCGGCGGACTCGCCGTGAAGTACCTGGGCTGGCGCGGCCTCATGCTGAGCGCCGCGTCGCTCTACGGCGTGGCTACGGTCATGCGGCTCTCCATGGCCAGGAACCACGGCTCGACCTCGTCCTCGTCCGGATCGGTGTCGGTCAAGGACTTCGGCTCTTCGTTACGAACGATGCTCGGTTTGGCCGTATCGGGGGGCCTCATCACCTGGCTCCTGATCTCTGACGGCGTCAGGGACATCGCCATGGGCCTGTCCGGCAACCTGCTGCCCGTCTTCCTGCAGGACGAGCGCGGTATCGACATAGCGGCAATAGGCCTCCTCAACGCGCTGTTCGGAGGGGCGTCGATGCTGGTGATGATACCGGCCGGCCATCTTTCAGACCGCTTCGGCGAGCGCTTCGCTATAGCGGCGGGCTACCTGACGGCCTTCGCGTCTTTCCTGCTACTGCTACTGGTAGACTCGCCCTGGGCGGCTGGAGCCTCCTTCGTCGTATTCGGGGCCGCGGTCGGCCTGCTCTCGCCGGCGTATCAGAGCCTTATCTCGAAGTCGGTACCGGAGAACCTGCGCGGCATAGCCTTCGGCTTCCTGTCCACGAGCAATGGCTTCATAGCGCTGCCCGCCCCGTGGCTCGGGGCGATGCTCTGGCAGGGTATCGCGCCGGTGGCACCGTTCTGGGTAACCGCGGCGGCCATGCTCCTGATAGTCCCGCCGGTGCTGGCGAAATTCAAGTCTCCGTCGGCCCCGCTACGATCCGCCGGAGAAACGGCCGCCTCATAGCGTTCCGGGTGAGACTCCGATACAGGCTTCGTCCCCGATGAACCATGGATAGCGGACCGGAACCAGGAATACGGTCCGCTTCACCATTCTTTCCAGAACGATTCTTGTTGCGGAATTCATGAAACCGTGGTGTCGTATAAGCGTAGAGCGAGTGCTCGCTCGTACAATTGAAAACGACAGGGAGGTAATGCATGGTCGATCAGGTAACGCTGGCGCGCGTCAACCTATTCGCGGTGCTCCGCACGCTCGAGGGGCTTCCAGGCCACGACGAAGAAACGCGGAAGATCGCTAACGGTAAGCGAGAGGTAATTCAATTCACCGTAGGCGGAGTCGGCAAGGCCAGGCTCGCCGTGGGGAACGGCGGCATCGAGTTCATGCCGGGCGGCGGCGGGGCGACTATCAATCTCTGGTTCCCGAACGCGGCGGCGCTCAACGCGATGTTCGCGGGGACGGGCAATCCAATCCCGATCAAGGGACTTACCAAGATAGCCTACCTGAAGGGTCCGTTCACGACGCTGACGGATCGCCTGACCCACTACCTACGAGCCAAGCCGGAACTGCTCAAGGACGCCGCGTATCGCCGGGCCAACGCCGAGCTGTCGCTGTACACAGCGTTCTACGCGCTCTCCGAGATAGCAAATAACGACCCGGACGGAAAGGTCAACGCCGCGCGGATGGCCGACGGAGGCATCCTCATATCGACCAGCGGCGGCCCCGCCGTCAGCGTCGTCGCCACGGGCGGCAAGCTCGAGACGAAAAAAGGCCGGGCTCCGGAAAACCGAGCCCGCATGGTATTCGCGAGCCTAGACGACGCGGGGGCCCTCATCCGAGGCGAACTTTCGGCATATATGGCCATAGGTACCGGGCAAGTCGCGTTAGGGGGCTATACGCCCATCATCGACCATATGAACAAGATACTCGGCCTCGTGCCCCGCTACCTGAGCTAAGGAGGAGATGCGATGAACACCTATACCTATCCGAAGAGCAGAGAGCTTTTCATGCGGGCTGCCAAGGTCATACCGGGCGGCGTGTACGGCCACCTCGGTCCCGCCGAGGGTTGCTTCATGCCTATAGACGCCTATCCCCTCTTCTCCTCCCGCGCGGAAGGCTCGTACTTCTGGGACGTCGACGGCAACCGCTTCATCGACTACATGTGCGCCTACGGCCCGAATATCCTGGGCTATAACGACCCGGACGTGGACGCCGCGGTCAAGGCGCAGATGAAGGACGGTAACTGCGTATCCTTCCCGACCGCCAAGATGGTCGAGCTCGGGGAGCTCATGGTCGACACGGTGGACATGGCCGACTGGGCCTTCTTCGCGAAGAACGGCGGGGATACCACCATGTTCGCGATCATGATCGCCAGGGCGGCGACCGGCCGGAGCAAGATCGTCCTGACCAGGGGCGGCTATCACGGCGTCGCTCCGTGGACCCAGAAGGCGGGGCATCCAGGCGTGACGGCCGAGGATATCGCCAATAACCTGTACGTGGAGTTCGGCGACTATGAAGGGCTCGAGAGGCTATTCGCCGAGAACCGCGGCAAGATCGCGTGCTATATGGCCACGCCGTACCACCATCCGGTGTTCGAGCCCAACAGGCTCCCGCCCGATGGATACTGGAAGAAGGTCAGGGAGCTGTGCACCCGCGAGGGCGTCGTGCTGGCGATAGACGACGTGCGATGCGGCTTCCGCCTCGACGTACGCGGCTCGGACGCTCATTACGGTTTCGAGGCCGACATCGAGTGCTTCTGCAAGGCGCTCGCCAACGGCTGGAACATATCCTCGGTCTGCGGCAAGGAATGGCTCAAGGAAGCCGCCGGCTCGGTTATGTACACGGGCTCTTACTGGCTTTCCGCGGTTCCGATCGCGGCGGCCATCGCCTGCATCACGAAGATGAGGAAGATAGACTCGGCGAAGGTCTGCACCGAGAAGGGCAAGAAACTGACGAGCGGACTCGTAGAGGCCGGGAAGAAGCACGGCTACGAGCTACGGATATCGGGAGAGCCCGCCATGTGGTTCATGGACATGGCCAACGATCCCAACTTCGACCTGCACCAGGCCTGGGTCTCGGAATGCGTGCGACGCGGCGTCTTCTTCACGAATCATCATAATCAATTCATCAACGCGGCGCTGTCCGACGAGGACATAGCTTTTACGCTCGAGGTAGCCGACGAAGCGTTCGCCGCCGTCTCGAAAGACGGGCCCGCGTCGGCCCGGAAAGGCCGGTAACCATGGCACTCACGACCGAGGATAAGCGCCGCCTGGAAGACAAGGCGCACGAATTGCGGACGCTCTGCGTAGACACGATCGTATGGGCTGGCTCGGGCCACGTCGGCGGCTCGATGTCGGCGATGGACATCATGACCATCCTGTACCACAAGTACATGAGGATCGACCCGAAGAACCCGGCCATGCCCGACCGCGACCGCTTCATCCTGTCCAAGGGGCACGTCGGGGTCGGATACGCGCCCGTACTCGCCGACCTCGGCTACTTCGACAAGGAACTGCTCAAGGAGTACAACCACACCGGTAGCCCGCTCGGCATGCATCTGGACTCCAGGAAGGTCACCGGCGTAGAGGCGTCCACCGGCTCGCTCGGGCACGGCCTGGCCATCGGGCTGGGCATGGCGCTCGGAGCCAGGCTCCAGGGCCGAGACTGGAAGACGTACGTGCTGCTCGGGGACGGCGAGTGCGACGAGGGCGAGGTATGGGAATCGGCGATGGCCGCCGCCCACTTCAAGGCGACCAACCTGGTGACCATCGTCGACCGTAACAAGTGCATGATAGACGGCCCGACCGAGGAGGTGATGGCCCTCGAACCGTTCGCCGACAAGTGGCGCGCCTTCGGCTTCGAGGTGGTAGAGGCGGACGGGCACGACTTCGACTCGCTCGCGGCCGCGTTGGATACGGCGGCCGCGGCCAGGGAAAAGCCGGTCGTCATCATAGCGAATACGATCAAGGGCTGCGGCATAGACTTCATATCGGGCGACTACAAGTGGCACTACGGCGGCTTCGACGGAGAGAAGACGGCCAAGGCCAAGGAGAGCCTCGCGCGCTTCCACGCGGCCAGGGCCTCCGGCGAGAAAGGAACGGCGAAATGAGCGGCATGACCTTTACCATGCTCGACGCGGCCAAGATGTCGACGGCGGAGATATACGGGCAGACCCTGTGCGACCTGGGCGACGAGCATCCCGAGATAGTAGGCCTGTCGGCCGACCTGGCCAAGTCGACGAAGATCGGCGTGTTCGGCGATAAATTCCCGGGGCGTTTCTTCAACGTCGGCATAGCCGAGCAGAACATGTTCGGCATGGCGGCCGGCATGGCCAAGACCGGGCTCGTCCCCTACGTCTCCACGTTCGCCATCTTTACCTCGATGCGCGCGCTCGACCAGGTGCACACCGACATCTGCTACCAGAACCTCGACGTCAAGATGATAGCGACGCACGCGGGCCTGTCGTTCGGGCAGGCCGGCACGACGCACCATTGCACCGAGGACATAGCGATCATGCGCTCGATGGCCAACATGACCGTCATCGTACCGGCCGACGGCATAGAGACGGCCCACGCGGTACGCGCGGCGTACGACCGCAAGGGCCCCGTGTACATACGCATCAACCGCGGGTTCGACCAGGTCGTCTACGACAAGCCGGACTACGGCTTCCAGATCGGGAAAGCCGTTACCCTGCACGAGGGCTCCGACCTGACCATCATCGCCTGCGGCGCCACCGTTTGGCGCGCGCTCGAGGCGGCCAAGATGCTGGAGAAGGTCGACGGCCTCAAGGTGCGCGTGCTCAACATGCATACGATCAAGCCGATCGACGTCGAGGCCGTGGAGCGGGCGGTCAAGGAGACGAGGCGCGTCATCACCGTCGAGGATCACTCAACGATAGGAGGACTCGGCAGCGCCGTCGCCGAGGTAGCGGCGAGCACCGGCAAGGCCTTCAGCTTCAAGCGCCTCGGCGTCCCCGACTGCTTCTCCATCATAGGCCTGCACGAGGACCTGCTCGCTCACTACGGCATCGACGAGAACGGCATAGCCGCCTCCGTGCGCGAGATGATGGGCAAGGACTTCGAGGCCGACGATAACTGGGAAGACGAGGTCTAGCTATGGGCGACGACGAACTGTACGCGTCGAGGATATTCCTCGGCGCAGCCCTCCCCCTCCTCAAGGTGATAGCCGAGGACAAGGAGAGCGTCAAGAAGGGCTTCGCCGGGAAGAACGGCGCCGTCCAGGTGAGCGCCCTCACCGGGAATCGCGAGAGCGTCTACGGCGCCCCGAAGATAGGCACGCACTTCCTCATAGAGGACGGGGCGCTCCGCTTCGGCAAGGGCCTGTTCGAGACGCCCGACGTGGAGCTGGAGTTCCCGTCGGTCGCCGCCCTCAACGGTTTCTTTTCGGGCAAGTCGAAGAAGCTACCCAGGATAAAGGGCGGGCTCAGGCATCCGGGCATCCTCGTATCCACCTTCAAGGCGCTGCTAGCGATGGCGGCCGCGCTCGGGGTTCAAGAAGCGCCTGACGACGAGGCGACCCGATCGATGGTCGTCAAGATGTACTTCTACCTGCTGTCGTCGGGCATAAGCCGGCTGAACAAGGCGGGGCATCCGGACGTAGCCAAGTGGGTCAAGGCGAGCCCGGACCGCGTTTACGCGTGGACCGTCGAGGGAAGGCCGGAGCTGTCGGCCTACCTCAGGATCAAGGCCGGCAACAGCCGCGCGGCGCGGGGAACGTACGAGCGGGCGAAACCGTTCTTCACGATGAGCTTCGACTCTACGACGAGCGCGCTCGGCATACTCCTGTCGACCGACGACATGGTCGAGGCCACGAAGGCCGGCCGTATCATCATGAAGGGCGCGCCGGAATACGGGGCGGCCATCGGCGAGTACATGATGCTCGTCGGTAGCTACGCGAAGTAGGGGGCGAGGTATGAAGGCGCATTCAATCTGCCACGCCGGATTGACAGTATCGGACTTCGAGGCCTCGGTACGCTGGTACCACGAGACGTTCGGCTTCCTCCTCATATCGGAGGACACGCTGGAACCATCCGCGACAAGAGCGCTGTTCCCGCTCTACGGGGTTGACGGCGCCCGGGTTCGCATGGGATTCCTGAGGGCTCCCGGCGGATCGGTCCTGGAACTGTTCGAATTCAGCCCCAAGGCCGAGAAGCGGGACGCGGTCTGGAACGCGCCGGGGTTCACGCACCTCGCGATGAACGTGACTAACGTCTCGCGCTGGCATGAACGCCTGAGATCCGGTGGCGCGGACTTCGTCACGCCCCCGCAGCGGACGGGATCGGTCGACTGGGTATTCATGAGGGATCCCGACGGCAACCTCGTCGAGCTTATTGACATGAAGGCGCTCCGCGTCGCCATCGGGCTCATAGGCGGGGCGCTAGGGACACTGCTGAAACGAGGGAAGTACTCGAAGTACTATAAAGGAGAATAACATCGGAGCTATGGTTCGGGAGCGGCGGCGAATCGCCGTTCCCGAGCCTCAATCCTCGGGGTACAACCTCGTAAAGGTCCGCGCGTCCTTGCTCTGAACCCATGCCGTCGTGGTTTCCAGGTAGCGCTCGAAGTGCGCCGTCTTCCGGTGTACGTTCATGAACGTCGCCTCGTCGGGGTAAGCCTCGCATAGGGTAAAGCGACGCGCGTCGCCCGGCGCCTGGAGCACGTCGAACCGCAGGCAGGACTCTTCCAGGGACAGGCAGGTACGCGCGTGTATCATGACGGCGTCGCGGTACCTGTCCTCGAATCCGTCCTTGACGATTATATCGACGATGATCACGTACATGGCAATGCCTCCGATAAGACTCTATGTGAATTCCCGGCGCGAGTCAAACTATAGGCTCGCACGGACGCGCGCCCCCCGCACGAGCCCGTCCTACGGACGGGTACGTCATGGACGACGAGCCCTAACGACTCGCTTCCAGGCTCTCCATGAGATTCGTAAGGGCCAGCTCGTTGAGGCGACCCGCCTCGCCTAGGGCCTCGGACTCGGCCTGGATCCGGTCGAACTTCCGTTCGACGGATGACAGGTTGGCCCTGACGCTATCGGCCTTGCCGGTCAGGTGGCTCAGGTCGGATTCCGACGCCGTTATCACCTCGCCCATCTTCCGGGACGCGTCCTTGACCGTCTGGGTGAACTGCACCGACTCGGTCGTTCCCTGGAGTATTTCACCCGATCCGGCCGATATCTCGGAGAGGCCCCGGCCTATCTCGTCCATCGCCGAGGCTACCGCGTCGGCTTCCTCGTCTACCTTCTTGAAGATGGCCTGGGCGCTTTCGTTGACGTCGGTCGCGGTCTTCATCGAAGCGAACGTCTTCTCTATATCGGCGTCGATGATGCGCACGTTCTCGTTCGTCTCTTCCGACAGCTTGCGGATCTCGTCCGCCACTACGGAAAAGCCCTTGCCGGCTTCACCCGCGTGGGCGGCCTCGATCGCCGCATTCATCGCCAAGAGGTTCGTCTGGCTCGCGACCGAGCGTATGACGTTCACTACTTCGACTATGGAGGACGCGGAGTCCCGCATCGTGCGGAGGGCGTCGGCGGATCCGCTCATCTGCGAGCGTCCCTCCTCAGTAGCGTTCTTCAGGTTGCCGATCGCGGCTCGACGCACCGAGGCTATCGCCGCGATGCTGTTGACGGACGAGGTCATCTGCTCTATGGCCGCGGACGACTCGGTTATGACGGCGGATTGATCGGAGACCTTGGATTCAACGAGCCGCGATGATTCGCCGATACGAGCGTAGGATTCCGTGATGGCCCGGGCGTGGCCCTCGAGATCCTGGAACTCCGACCCCACGGACTCGAGGGTCGCCTTCATCTCGCGGACCAGCCTGGCGGTCGATTCGGCGGAGTTCTTGGCGGCTATTCCCAGGCCCAGCGCGTCCCCGCTCGATCGTATGATGCCTTCTAGCCTTTCGACCTGAGCCCGGTTCCTCGCGGCTTCGGCCCGGCTTATCGACATGAGCGAATAGTCCCGCGCCTTTATGGCACGCTCGATAGCGGTCGATACGACGAGGATAATCGAGGCGATGATGAGGTCGTCGAGATTCTTGTTCGCTTCCGCGGTCCCGGGGACGACTCGGATGAAATAATCGGCGAACAGGGCGGCGAGCGCGACGACGAGTACGCCGAACGATTGCCACTGCCTCCTTGCGACGAGCCCCGTGACTACGAGCGCGAAGCATTCGAGCGTCGCGAGCAGGTAGAGCTCGTAAGCCGCTTCGAACGGCTGGAGAAACGGTATGGCCGCGAAAAGCAGGGAGACGAGGGTCGTAGCCCCAGCGCTGGCCCCGACGGCGAAGCCGCCCCTGACGAGCCCGATGAGCCCGATCGATACGGCCGCGAGGATTCCTATCACGAGTCTCATCATGGGATTGCGTATCATGATGAACGCGGTTATCGCGGCGCCGGCGATAGCGACGAGAGTATAGACGAGAGCCGAGACCTGAGTCTTCTCCAGGCCCTCGCTGTCGGCGTACTTAACCAGGAATCGATCCATGATAGCGTTTAACATCGTTGCTCCTGTTATCGAGTATCGTCAAGAATCGTAGCGATCTATAGGAGGCTCGCCGGTTAGTCCGTGCGCTTGATCTTCAGTATGGACGGTACGTGTCGCAGGTTGCGCTCAGCGGTACGCGCGTCCTCGGCGCTCGGATACGCCATCGTAAAGAAGCCGGAGAGCGTATCCAGGCCGTCCTCGAGACGGCCCTCGACGAGGCGGCCGCCGTGCTTGCGCACCGCGTTCTCTATCTCGGAGAACAGGTCGAGGACGCGTCGCCCCGTTACGTGGTAACGCCGCGTCAGCGACGGCGCGGATTCCCACGTCACCTCGACGCGGCGCTCGGTGAACTCGGGTATCGCCGGCAGGTTCTTGCACGAGGCTCGGTGTACGATGATGCCGCGCCCCCGCGAGACGTAGCCGACGATGCGCTCGCCGACGGCCGGCTTGCAGCACGCGGCGAACCGTATCATAAGGTTATCCGCGCCGGACACGCTGACTCCCGCGCGCGACGAGTCGGTGGCCTCTCCGGGCACGTAGGGCCGGTAGTCCATCTGCGCGATCGCGGCCTCCGGCGCTTCCGGCTTCTTCGGCTCCGTATGCTTGGCCTCGCCGTGCCGGACCTCCAGCTCGGGCTTGCGGTCCCCGGGATGCGCCTTGCCCCGCTCCTCGTGCCGTTCGTCGCGCTTACGGGCTACGACGTTCTTGTCTATCGCGATGACGGAACCGTCGGCGACGAGGTAGGAGCGTATCTTGGCGCGCGCCTTGCTCGTCCGCACCATCTTGAGCCAGTTGACGTTGGGCCTGGCGTTGGCGCCGGTCACGATCTCGACGACCTGGGTATTCCTTAGCTCGGAGTCGAGCGAGACGATGGCGCCGTCGGTCTTGGCCGCGAGGCAACGGTTGCCCACGTCGCTGTGTATCGCGTACGCGAAGTCCAGCGGCGTGGAGCCCGCGGGTAGCTCTATCGCGTCGCCCTTGGGCGTGAACACGATGATGGAATCCTTGAGTATCTCCCGCTTGATGTCCTCCAGGAAATCCGATCCTTCGTCGAGCATCGCGCTCCAGCCCTTGAGCCGGTTGACTATGGAGACGTCCTCGGGGCGGACTATCTCGGCGCTCGAGCCCTTCTTGTACAGCCAGTGCGACGCGACGCCGTACTCGGCCACGTTGTGCATGTCGCGGGTCCGTATCTGGATCTCGAGGAGCGTGCCGTCGTACGCCATCACCGTCGTATGCAGGCTGCGGTACCCGTTGGACTTGGGCATCGCGATATAGTCCTTGAAGCGACCTTCGAGCGGTTTCCACAGGCCGTGCACGATACCGAGCGCGGTGTAGCATTGACTCTCCTCGTCGACGAGCACGCGTATTCCAGACAGATCGTACAGCTCGTCGGCGCCCTTGGCTCGCTTCCGCATCTTCTGGTAGATGGAATAGAAGTGCTTCGCCCGGGACATCACATCGACGGACAGGCCCTCGTCCTTCGCGGCCAGCTGGATATCCTCCCGGGCGCGCTCGAGGAAGGCCTCGCGCTCCGGCTTCTTCGCGGACACGAGCAGCTTTATCTGGTCGAACGCCTCACGGTTGATCTCCTTGAGAGCGAGGTCCTCCAGCTCGTCCTTCATCCAGCTGATGCCTAGACGGTCCGCCAACGGCGCGAACACGTCGACGCACTCGGCGGCTATGCGGCGCCGGTCTTCCTCGGGTAGCCAACGGATAGTACGCATGTTGTCGAGCTTATCGGCCAGCTTGACGATAATGACGCGGAGGTCGCGGGTCATCGCGAACAGCATCTTGCGTATGGCCTCGGCGGCCTGGTTCGTCTTGTTCTTGGCCTTGAGCGACGCCATGCGGGACAGCTCGTCCACGAGCGACCCGACCCGCTCGCCGAATCGCTCGCCGACGGCCTTGCCCGTCGCGACCCCGTCCTCTATCGCCTGGTGGAGCAGCCCCGCTATGACGCTGTCCGCGTCCATGCCCATGCCGGCTAGTATCGCGGCGACCCGCTCCGGGTGGGTAACGGTCGGTTCGCCGGACGCGCGGAAACTGCCGGCGTGCAGCTCCGCGGCCCAGGAGCGGGCCGCGCGCACGCGATCCGCGTCTTCGGCCGAGAATTTGCCAAGGTAATCGTCGAGCCTATCGTCGTACTGCATGCTTCACCCCCGCAACGACCCGGTCGGAACCTGCCAGGTCGGTATGGACGGTCACGTCTCCGAAGCCTGCGCCCCTAAAGATCGCAGCGACGGCCTCGCCCTGTTCCTCGCCTATCTCGACGGCCAGCGCGCCGCCCTCGGAAAGCAGGGCGTACGCCTGCGCGGCTATATCCGGATAGAGGTCGAGCCCGAGTTCACCACCGTCCAGCGCCATCCGCGGCTCCGCGTCGCCGCCCAGGAGCAGTTCGTCGGTCAGCGCCTTCGTCACGTAGGGCGGGTTGGCGACGATAAGGTCGAACGGGCCGACCGCCGCGGATAGCACGTCGCCCTCGCGGGCGTCCAAGGCGCGGCCGAGCAGGGCGCGGGCGTTGGCCGAGGCGAGCTCGAGCGCGTCGGCCGATGCGTCCGACAGCGACACCTCGACGTCGGGCCGCTCGGCGGCTATCGAGACGCCGACGCAGCCGGAGCCGGTGAACGCGTCGTGGCAACGCGGTTCCCGGGAAGTCCCGGGGCGCGGAAGGAGCCTCAGGGCTGTCTCCACGAGCAATTCGGTATCGGGCCTCGGCACGAGCACGCGCGGGTCGACCGAGTAGCGTCGACCGTAGAATTCTTTATATCCCAGGATGTACGCCACGGGTTCTCCGGAGCACCTGCGCCCGATATAAGCGCGGTAGGACCGGAGCGCGGCGGGAGGAACCTCGTCGGGCATCGCCGCGAGAACGCGGTCGCGCTCCAGGCCCAGCGCGAGCCCGAGGAGAAGGGCGGCATCCAGGAAAGGCGATCCCGGACTACTGCCCCCGAGGGCGCCGGATCCTTCCGCCAGGGCCGCCCGTACGTTCACGGACGCGGCTCCGCGCCGGGGATCATCGGGCCTCGTCCTTCATCGCGTCCTCGCGGGCGCGGAGGGCGAGCCCTTGTATGATCTCGTCGATATCGCCCTGCATGAACAGATCCAGCTTATAGAGCGTCACGTCTATACGGTGGTCCGTGACGCGGTTCTGCGGGAAATTATACGTACGGATACGCTCCGAACGGTCGCCCGAGCCGATCTGACCGCGCCGTTCGGCCGCCCGCTCCGCGTTCTTCTTATCTTCCTCCAACTCGTAGATACGGGCGCGGAGGATACGCATGGCCTTGGCCTTGTTCTTTATCTGGCTCTTCTCGTCCTGGCAATGTACGACGAGGCCGGTAGGGATATGGGTCAGTCGGACGGCGGAATCGGTCGTGTTGACGCACTGCCCGCCCGGTCCGCCCGCGCGCATCACGTCGATGCGCAGGTCCTCGGGCCGTATGTCTACCTCGGTCTCCTCGGCCTCGGGCAATACGGCTACCGTGACGGCGCTCGTGTGGATGCGCCCCGATCCCTCGGTCGCGGGCACGCGCTGTACGCGGTGCACGCCCGACTCCCAGCGGAGCTTGCCGAAGGCCTGATCGCCGGAGATCGCGAGGATGATTTCCTTGAAACCGCCGAGGCCGGTCTCCGAGCTCGACATCACCTCTATCTTCCAGCCCCGCCCGTCGGCGTAGCGGGTATACATGCGGTACAGGTCGGCGACGAACAGCGCGGCCTCGTCGCCGCCGGTGCCGGCGCGAATCTCCATGATGGTGTTCTTGTCGTCCAGCGGGTCCCGGGGCACGAGAAGCTCGGTAATGAGCCTCTCGGAGGCGGCGAGGCTCTCTTCGAGCCCGCGCAGCTCCTCGCGGGCCATCTCCTTGAGCTCGGGATCCGTCTCATCGTGCAACATGGCCTTGGCGCCCGATATCTCGCTCTCGACGCGGCGATACTCGGAGTACGCGTCCATGATCTCTGTGAGCCTCGAGCGCTCGCGCATCGTATCCTTGTAGCGGCTAGCGTCGCGCGCCAGACCGGGATCCGAGACGAGGTCGTCGAGTTGCCTGAGGCGGGCCGATACGGTTTCGAGACGTTCGATCACGGCGCGATCTTTTCCTTGAAATAGGGGCAAGAATAGATCACGATCTCCATCCCTTCGTCATCGATCGATCCGAGCGGGTCGACGTTATCGGCGAGCTTGCGTTGTACGCGGCAGGAACCGTGCGAAACGCACAGGGGGCAGGCGCCGTTGCCTCTCGGGTTTATCTCTAGCTTCATGGCTTAGGGTACCAAAAAAAGCCCGTTGAATACAAGCTACCTTTAGTCTATGATCTGCATCACCATGCTAGACCTACGCTTCATCAAGGACAACCTGGACGCGGTCAAGAAAAATATCGGAGACCGCTTCATGAAGGCCGACGCCGAACTCGTCGCTGCCCTCTTCGACAAGCGCAACGAGCTTTTAAAGAGACTCGAGGACGAGCGCCGCGCCCGCAACGAGAACGCGGCCGCGATGAAGGGCAAGCTAGAAACCGCCGTCCGCGACAGGCTGATTATCGAGGGTAAGCGCCTCAAGGACGCGATAACCGCGATGGAAGCCGAGGCTGACGAGGTCATATCGCGCCTCGACGCCGAAGTTCGCAAGATACCGAACATGGCGCATCCCGACGCTCCGGTCGGCAAGGAAGACAAGGACAACCTCGAGGTGAAGCGCGTCGGAGAGCCGACGACCTTCGATTTCGAGCCCAAGGACCACGTCCAGCTGGGCCAGGAACTCGATATCATAGATTTCGACGCCGGAACCAAGGTGTCGGGAACCAAATTCTACTACCTCAAGAACGAGGGCGTGTTCCTCGAGCTCGGCCTCGTGCGCTACGCGCTGGATATCCTCGCGAAGAAGGGCTTCACGCCGTTCATAACGCCGGACGTCGCCAAGATGGAGATCCTGGAAGGCATAGGCTTCAATCCGCGCGGCGCCGAGTCGAACGTATACTCGGTCGAGGGCGAGGGTTCCTGCCTCGTCGGCACCGCGGAGATAACCCTGGGAGGCTACTACGCCGACACCATCCTGCCCAAGGACAAGCTGCCGCTCCGCATGGCGGGCCTGTCCCATTGCTTCCGCCGCGAGGCGGGCTCGGCGGGGCAGTTCTCCAAGGGATTGTACCGCGTGCACCAGTTTACCAAGCTGGAGATGTTCGCGTACTGCCTGCCCGAGGATTCCGACCGCGTACACGAGGAGCTTCGCCTCATTGAGGAAGAGATATTCTCCGGCCTCGGCATTCCGTTCCGCGTCGTCGACACCTGCACCGGCGACCTCGGAGCCCCCGCGTACCGAAAGTGGGACCTGGAAGCGTGGATGCCCGGCCGCAACGGAGGCGAATGGGGCGAGGTGACCAGCACCTCCAACTGCACCGATTACCAGTCGCGCCGCCTCAACATCAAGTACAAGGACGACGACGGCAAAAACAAGTACGTCCACACGCTCAACGGTACGGCGATAGCGATCAGCCGCGGCATCATCGCCCTGCTCGAGAACTACCAGCAGGCGGACGGCACCGTGAGGATCCCGCCGGCGCTGATTCCGTACGTCGGGTTCGACGTCATAAAGCAGAAATGACTCGGGGGGCTCTCGCCCCCCTTCCGCGACGCGTAGCCACAGGGAGGCTACTCGTCTCCGGGGGCCTCGGAACCGCGTAGATACCCGAAGAAGAGCGCGTCCGCGCTGACCAGGTGGTTCATGACCACGCGCTCGACCAGGAAGTCGAGCAGGGCCCCAGTCTCGAAGCCTTCGGCCTCTGACCTCGCCCGTAGTTCCGTCGCGGCGCGGACGAGCTCCCGGTGCAGGCCCGCGTGGATCTCGAGCCCCGGGTATCCGAGCCCGGCCAGCACGGATTCCTCCTCGGAGAAATGCGTCCCGATCTCGGCCAGCAGCGCGTCCATGCCGGCGAGCAGGCGTTCCCGGGAGCAACCCGACTGCGAGACGTCGAGCAGGTCGTTCGCCCGATCGAGAAGCCGCCTGTGTCCTTCGTCTATCAGCCGGTCTCCCGACTCCCATTCGGCCCGCCACGGGATGCTTACGCGCGCGACCGGGAGTTCGTCTCCCGGACCGAAGGCGACGACCTTGTCGCGCCCCGTGTTCTTGGCCCGGTACAGGGCCTGGTCGACGCGCTTGAACCATCGGTCGCCGCCCTCCCCCGGGATGAATTCCGCTACGCCGAAACTGACCGTCACGTTTCCGACCCTGGGGAAGATCCCCGCGGCGATGGCCTTCCGCAGCTTCTCGGCGACGGCGACGGCCCCGTCGAGCGAAGTATGAGGAGCCAGCACGATGAATTCCTCGCCGCCCCAGCGATAGACGCTGTCCGGCTCGCGGACCGAGGCGCCGGATATGGCCGCTATCCTTTTCAGCACCTCGTCTCCGGCGTCGTGCCCCCAGGTATCGTTGACGCGCTTGAAATGGTCGACGTCGAACATGAGGATAGACAGCGGCGCGGCGTACCTGGATGACCGCTCCATCTCAGACTCGAGCCTGGCGTACAGACTGTGCCGATTGTAGAGCCCGGTAAGCTCGTCTGTCGTCGCCAACGACTTGAAGACCTCGCTCCGGTGCTCCAACTGCGCCAGAAGATCCGTCGCGTCGATGATAAGGATGAGCCCGGCCCACAGGACGGAGAAGAATATCGTAAACGCGAACGTATAGGAATTAACGAACCCCGAGTCCATGAGGGTAGCGCGCCCGGTCGAGTACGTAAGCAGGAGCGCGATGCGGATCGCGTGGAAGGCGGAGAACGAAAGGGTTACGGCGAACGCGAGGCGCATGATCGCCGAGGGCCTCCCGTCCGGCCCGCGACGGAAGGCGACGATGAACTCCGTCGCTCCCGCGATTATGAACGCCGACGAGAATACGGCCCGTACTATGAACGAGTCTACGATGTACGAGGCGAAGACGAGAACGGCGAGCCATGCCGACAGGTACAGCCAGAAGCGACGAGGCCAGGCGGGGGCGAGCCCTATGCGGTAGCGCAACCCCCAGGCGAGGCTCAGCTGATAGAAGAGGATAAGCAGATTGGCGAGGACGAGGCAGATAGAGCGCGGTAGCGATCCCTGCCCGAGTAGCAGGACGAAGCCGATGACGGCGGCGAAGTATCCGGTAGCGTAAATAGCTATGCCTCGTTCCCTACGGAACGAGGCATAGTAAGCGGTCATCAACGAGAGGGACGCGCCGACCAACGCGACCGCGAGCGAAAACGTTCTGGAATCCATGGATCAAGGATACGCCAAAGGAGCGAAAAATAGAAGACGCGGCTTACGGCGATGCCGAGGAAGGGCTAGCGCTATACCTCTACGACCATCACGGCGACGTCGTCGTCCGGCCGATCGGCTCCCATCCCGCGAACGAAAGCAAGGGGAATTTCGGATAGCGCCATGCCTCGCAGGCGCTCGGCGACCGCGATCAGGCCATCCTTGGCGTCGATCCAGTTCTCTTTCCGGCTTCCGCCTTCTACGAGCCCGTCGGTATACAGGAGGAAGCGGTCCCCTGCCCGCACGTCCATCGACGCGGAGCGGTAAGTCGACTCCTCGAGCATGCCGACGAAGGGGTTCTCGCACTCCGCGAACGACGCGGGGCCGTCCTTCGGGATATACAGGGCCGGAGGGTGGCCCGCCGCGGCGAACACGGCCTTGCCCGCCCTTCGGTTGATGCGAAGCGCGAACGCGGTCAGGTAGTTGTCCTCGAGGATCGTCTTGGACAGGACGCCGTTCAGGTAGGCCAGGGATTCCTCTACCGAATGGGCCGGAGTGGCGCATTGCTTGAGTAGAACCTTGACCGCCGGCGTTACGTAGCTCGTTCCGACGTCATGGCCGGCGACGTCCGCCATCAAGTAGAAATAGACGCCGTCGGATACGGGAACGACATCATAAAAATCGCCGCCGGCCTCGTGGAGGGAGCGATAGTATATCGAGAATCCGGCGTCGGGCATCTCTGAAGGCTTGACGAGCAGGGAACGCTGGGCGGCGGCTATCTGCTGGAGGCTCTCCGCCCTCGCGGCCATCAGCTCCTCGTTGGCCATCGCGAGCCTCACGTGGACGCGCACCCTCGCGCGGACCTCGGCCTCGTTGGCCGACTTGACGATATAGTCGACGGCGCCGAAATCGAAGGCCTTGAGCTTGGATTCCTGGTCGCCCAGGCTCGTCAGCATGATGACGGCGATTCGCCGGGTCGCCGCGTCGGCCTTGAGCCTGCGCAGGGTCTCGAACCCGTCTATGCCCGGCATCACCACGTCGAGCAGGATCAGCACCGGCCGCTCGGCTACCGCGACGGTCAGGCAGGCTTCGCCGTCGACGGCCTGGACTATGCGATAGCCGTCTTCCTCGAGGATGCTAGCGAGGAACGCCCTGTTGGCGCCCGAGTCGTCGACCACGAGTACGGTATACGAAGCGTCGATCATACGGCCTCCGCAATACAGTATAGGCTAAAACGTATAGGGCGCCAGGGCTTGGTATACGGTCCCGGCCTACAGCCCCATCCTGTGCTGTATCGATTTGCGCCAGTCGTACTTCTCGCCTTCCTTTTCCCACTGGATACGGCGCTTGATGGTAAAGGCGGTCATGCTCTTGTCACGGTATTCCACGACGGCGAACGCCCCGCGGCCTACGTAGGCTACGCGCTCGCTCGGTTCCAGGGGCTCGCCCTCGGCGGCCTGCGCCAGCGCGCAATCGAAATGAACCGGTAGTCCGCCATCCCTGCCCGCCAAGGCGCTGGACAGGTCGAAAATCTGCTTCGCGCATATGGAGCAGATAACGGGCGGCTGATCGGCCAGTACGGTTTTCCGCTCTTCGGGCGCTTCGTCCGCGCGCGCCTTTTCGGAAGATTTCTCGCCTTCCCTCGGACCGCCGCGTCCCCGCCCCCTACGGCCGAAACGCCGCCTAGAATCCTTGTTTCCATCCGCCATGACTTACTCCGATGCCGTCCATGATTTCGTCGCTGAGCACGTATGCTATGCGAAGTATGGCCCCGGCCATATACCTCTCATCATGCACCATGGCCTTGAGTTCTTCAAGTCTGTCCTCGTCCGTATCGGGTCGTCGTGCTTCTTTGGTCATCTGCGCTCCGCGAACGCGTTCTCGAAGTAATCCGTGACGGCCCCGGCCGAGACGGCGGCGACATCGTACCTGACGGTCGCGTTACTAAATTCTCGATGCGCAGCGACGAAGAGTTTAGACGTTTCGACTATTCGCAGGCGTTTTAACGGTCCGACCGACCGTTCCAGGCTCTCGAGGCCGTATGCGTCGACGTTCTTCACCTCGACGACGGCGAGGATCCCCGTCTTCAGCGCGACGATATCCAGCTCTCCCCTGCCCCGTCGCCAGTTCCTGGCGACGACCGTCCACCCGGCGGCGACCAACGAGGCCGCGACGACGTCCTCGGACGCGCGCCCCTTGGCGCTCCGGCTTATCAAGCGGGGGCGGCGAGCTCGCGGGGATCGACGGCCCTGGCTATGAACAAGGTCTTCTCCGAGAGCAGGTCCAGGGTATCCCCCGATTCGTCCTTGAAGTGCTTGCCGAATTCGTCGACGATGATCCTGAGCCGAGGCCTGAGCGGAGCGTTGGCGTGGGTATCGACGACCTTGGCTATAGCGGCGTTGTTGAGCACGACGATAGAGCCGATCGGGTAGATGCCCATGCTCCGCACGAAGGCCTTGAGCACGTCGGGATCGAAGCGTCGGGAGTTGTCGGACAGCAGGTTCTTCATCGCCGCATACCCGATCATGGAATTACGGTAAGGCTTCTGGCTTACCATCGCCTCGAAGGCGTCAGCGACCGATACGATACGGGCCAGCAGGTCTATTTCCTGGCCCGCCGTCTTGCGCGGGTAGCCGTCGCCATCCCAGCGTTCGTGATGCTGGAGGCCGACGAGCCCCACGTCGTCCGGGTACTGCAGTTCCCTGATGACGATGCGGTACGACAGGAGAGGATGCGCGCGCATCTTCTGCGCCTCTTCGGGATTAAGCGTACCCTTCTTCTTGATGATCTCCTCGGGAACGCGAAGCATGCCGACGTCGTGGAGCAAGGCGCCCGACGCCAAGTGAACGAGGCGATGCGGCGGCAGCTTCATCGTCTGGCCGACGACGACCGACAGGATGGCGCAGTTGACTCCGGCCCGGGCCAGGTCGTACCCCTTTACGTCGGCCGAGAGGATCGCCGAAACGATCGCCGCCTCTTTTTCACGAACGAGCTGTACCAGATCCTGAGACAGCCGGTCTACGTTCTTCGCCTCTACGCGCTCGCTGGCTGCGATCCGATCCATAAGGCTCTTGAGCCGGTCTATCATGTCGGTATAGGAGGCGTAGAGAGCGTGGTCGGCGAAGGCGGAGAGGGAACTCCTCGCGTTATCGGCGGCGGCGTTTACGCCCGGTTCCTGGATGCTTTCCTTTGGCTCTTCGAGTTGCCCCTCGCTGAATACGGCGCTTATGCCCCAGCGCTTGAGCCCGTCGATATCCTTAGCCCGTATCGACACGCCGGCCGAAGCGAACAGGATGTCGCCCTCGGAGAACGCGTCAGCGGTGAATCGAGTACCGGGCAAGATCCTGTCTAGCGAATACTTCTTTTTCATCGTCGTACTTTCCTTATAAAAACGAGGACGCGCGCTACGAGCTCCCAATACTCAGGCGGCACGAACTCACCAATATCGATCGGTTCCAGGCCCGCGGCGACCTCCGCGTTACGGACGATCGGTATCCCCGCGTCGACCGCGATCCTGTCTATCCTATCGGCGATACGCCCGGTACCCTTCGCGACGATTACGGGCGCGGGCAGCGATTCGTCATAGCGAAGGGCGACGGACGAGCGACGGTGCTTAGGCATCTTCGTCTATGCTCCGACGAGAAACCAACTCAGAAAAGTAACCGAGATCCAGAGCCGCCGTACGTACGGCATCGGCGCCTCCGAATTCGGCCTCGAATGCGTCTCGTTCGGGCGCGTCGTCGGAATAGTACGCTACCGTACGTCGTCCTCCGGCCATGGACAGCTCGAAGAGCCTTCTCTCGTCGCCGAACCGTATATCGGCGACGAAGCGACCGACGCGTCGCGTCGAGCCATTACTAGTATACCATATTCGCATGTAGCCATGGAAAGAAACGTCGCCGAAAGGCGCGGAGAACGGTACGCAGGCCCATCCCGAGCCGTCGGGGCCTGGTTCGGCCATCGCGGAGAAGTCTCCGTCGGCCATCGCGGCCTCCGTGGCGGCTCGTAGCGAGGTCGCCAGCGCTTCGAGCTCCTCGCGGTCTCCCTTATCGTCGCGTCGACGGCCGGTATCCGCTTCACCGCCCGTGCCGCCGCGGGCGCCCGCGCCTGAAGAGTCGAGCGCGCCTAACAAGCGCTCGATCGCGGGGTCGTCCGGATCGAGCCCGGCGGCCGTCGCCCTCGCGGCGGCGCGCGCCGCGGCCGGATCGTCTTCATGCCGACGTACCGCCCGTCGTATCGCGGAGGCCGTCCGCGCGTCGAGGGGCATGCGCTCGCCGAGCATCGCCGACAGGGTAGCGTACGAGGCGGCGTCGGGGGGGAGTCTGAGCGTCGAGCATAAT
Source organism: Spirochaetae bacterium HGW-Spirochaetae-3 (assembly GCA_002839315.1). Lineage (GTDB taxonomy): Bacteria > Spirochaetota > Spirochaetia > Treponematales > UBA12059 > SZUA-370. Next base: position 155,583 of record PGXV01000006.1, on the reverse strand, counting down.
TCGGCGGCGGTCGCCATCCACGGCAAGGGGCGCGCGGCTACGGGAGGCGAGCCGGCCGGGCGGGAAGCGGCGGCCGATGCTCGCGCCGCCGCGACCGACGAAAGGGATGGCGCGGCCTTCGGCGACGCGCCGCGGGCGGCCTGGCCCGGTTCGCTCCCGCGGGCTTTTAAAATACGAACGCCGGCGGACGGCTTATGCCCGTCGCCGACGTCAGATTGTCGCGGTTTTACAGTTCCGTCGTCCGGTCCGACCGGCCGCAAGTTCTTAGGCCTGAGCCGCCTGGGATCGGACGGCCGGCTTTCGCCCGCCGAGCAGTTCCTTTATCTTGGCCTTCTTGCCGACCTTCTCGCGGATGTAATAGAGCTTGGCGCGGCGAACCTTGCCGTACCTGAGTATCTCGATCTTCTCGATACGCGGTGAGTGCATGGGAAACACGCGCTCGACGCCGACGCCGTACGAATTCTTGCGGACGGTCAGGGTCTTGCCCACGCCGGCGTTCTTCATCGCTATGACGAGGCCTTCGTAGAGCTGGATGCGCTCGGTCTTGCCTTCTACGATCTTGAAGTGGATGCGAACGGTATCTCCGGCCTTGACGTCCTGATAGGCCTTGGTCTGTCCGGCCTCGATCATCTTTATGAGGTTCATGCCTCTCCCCCTTGTCCAATTAATTCCAGTATCATGGCCCTGAGTTCGCCCTCGAGTCCCTTACCCTGGAGCAGGTCGGGACGGTACAGGAGAGTCTTCTCGAGCCTTTTCTTCATGCGCCACTTGACGATGTTCGCGTGATGGCCCGAGACGAGAACGTCAGGGACTGTCATATTATCATAGACCGCCGGTCGTGTATACTGGGGGTACTCGAGAAGGCCGCCTTCGAAGCTCTCCTCATCGAGCGATTCTCCCGTGATGACGCCCGGAATCAGCCGGTAAATAGCGTCGACGATAACGAGTGCCGCCGTCTCTCCGGACGACAGCACGTAGTCGCCGATGCTTATCTCGTCGGTCACGTACTTATCGACGACGCGTTGGTCCACGCCCTCGTAACGGCCGCAGAGTATGACGAGCCGTTCCTCGGACGCGAGCTCGCGGGCGTACGCCTGATTAAAGAGCCTGCCGCCGGGAGTCACGAAGACGACGCGCGCATCGGCGGCGTTCACCGAATCGAGGGCCCCCGACACGGGAGACGGCAGCATGAGCATGCCCGCGCCGCCTCCGAATATCTCGTCGTCGCATTTATGGTGCTTGTCGGTCGCGAAGTCCCTGATATCGGTGAGCCCGTACGACACGAGTCCGCGCTCTACGGCTCGCGCCATGATAGAGCTCGTGAAGAAGCCTTCGAGTATTCCCGGGAAAAGCGTGAGCACGTCTATCTTCATTACGACGGCTTCCTTACTCGAGTATCCACGGCGCGACGAGCTCTATGCGCCTCGCGGCGATATCGACGCGGCCGACGAACTCCTTGCGGAAGGGTACGTAGGACGATACGCCGTCGGGCTTCTGCGCCTCCAGGAGATCGCCGCCGCCGCTATCGCAGACGGCGATAACGGTCGCGACGATACGGTCACCCGAGACAAGGGCGCAACCGACGAGGTCAGCGTAATAGTATTGGTCGTCTTCCAGCGGGGCGGCCTTGTCGCGGGGAGCCCACAGTTCCATGCCAGACAGGGAACGGACCGTCTCGGGAGAGTCGTACCCCGCGATCGCGAGCAGGACCCCCGCGCCGTTCGGTACGACGGACTCGATGCTTACGCGCAGGGTTCGACCGCCGCCTTTGAGCGTCGCCTCGGTGAGGCTGAGTAGGTGATCGGTCTCGCCGGAGAACGATACGAGCTTGATGCGGCCATCGATGCCGTGCGGGGCGCCGAGGCGGCCGAGTGCGAGTTCGTCCACGTCAGTCCAGGATCTGGAGCTTGACGTCTTTACCGCCCCTGGTCGCGGCGGCGGACAGCAAGGTCCTGATGGCCTTCGCGATGCGGCCGCGCTTGCCGATGACCTTGCCTATATCGTCCTGAGCGACGCGTAGCTCGATCACCGTGCCCTCGTCCGTCTCGACGAGGTTGACCGCGACGGCGGCCGGATCGTCCACGAGGGATTTCGCTACGTATTCAATGAAATCTCGTTCCATCACATGGCCCTTTCGTTCGGCTTCCGCGCCATGAGGCGCCTCCGCAGGCGACCTCGCCGCCGCGCGTACGCGGAAGCGATGGGCCCCGGACGTCCGCCTTGCGCGGAACCTCGCCGATAGCGGAGCCCCGCCACTTAACCGAGGCGGATATTCTGCTTGTTGAAGATGCTGCGCACCGTGTCGGTCGGGAGGGCGCCCTTGGCGAGCCAAGCGCGGGCCTTCTCCTCGTTGACGCGGATCTGGGCGCCTTCCTTCTCGATCGGGTGGTAGATACCGAGCTCGTCGATGGTCTTGCCGTCACGGGCCTGCTTGGTGTCGAGCACCACGATACGATAGTAAGGGCGCTTCTTGGCGCCAAATTTCTTGAGCCTGATCTTTACGCTCACGAATTCCTCCTGGTAGTATTGCCGGAACGTCGATTTCGGTTGTTGGGCCGCGGTACGTCCGCGAGCCGCGCCGCCGATCGAATAGCGACCGCGACGCGGAAGCGCCGATACTCGCGCTTTGGGTTTATACCTCATAAGTCCTGATAGAGTCAATCGTCGCGTCGCGCGTCGCGCGAGCTTGCTTCGATAGCGAGGCGCGGCGTATAGTCCACGCGATGCCGATACTACCCCCCAAAGCGCTCCTCCTCGCCCCGATGGTCGAGCTGAGCCACAGGCCGCTTCGCGAGCTCATCGCGTCGTTCGGCTCATGCGATCGCTATTATACCGAGATGACGAGCGCCTCGGGATACCTCGCCCGTTCGCCGTTCGACCGCTGGTTCATGGACTCGGAACCGGCCCCCGAACGGACCGTGGTCCAGTTATACGACTCCGAAGTCGATCCGATGGCCAAGGCCGCGGCCCGCCTCGTACAGGAGCGCCGCGATTCCGGCATGCCGCTCGGCGGCATAGACGCCAATTTCGGCTGCTCGGCCCCCCATATAGAGAAGTCCGGAGGCGGCGTCAGCTGGATGAAGGACGCCTCGCGGGCCGCGTCCTTGATCGCGGCGCTCAAGGCGGCCGCCCCCGGAGTACCGATATCGGCTAAGCTGAGACTGGGGTACGAGGAATCCGAATCCGCGCTCGTCGACTTCTGCCGCGCGCTGGCCGACGCGGGCGCGGATTATCTCGTGATACACCCCAGGCTCAAGAACGAGAAATTCAGGCGACTGGGACGCTGGAGCCACGTACGCGCGGTCGCCGAGGCCATAAGCATACCCGTCGTCGGCAACGGCGACGTCAGGAGCTGGGAACGGTACCGATCCGCGGTGGACGAGTACGGCGGCGCGGGCGCGATGATAGGCCGCGAGGCCGTTCGTCGCCCCTGGTTCTTCGCGCTCCTCCGCGGCAAGGAAGCCGATCCGGGCTTCGAGATGGAGGCCCGCGTCGAGGAGACGGGACTGCGGATGTTGTCGCTGATACGGGAGCTGCTGCCCGAGTCATTTCACAAGAGCCGCGCCCGCAGGTTCTTCTTCTATTATTGCGACAATCTGTCGTTTGGCCATCACCTGCGCTACGCCATCCAGAATTCCGATCGGCTTGACGATATCGAGCGGCTCTTCAAGGCCTACTTCGACGAGGTGCCGGCTGAACGCGTAAGGATGGAGCGGTAAGCGCGAGCCTGATATCGACGCCATTTCACCCTTGCGTCAGTTTACATATTTGATTATATTGTCATGATAGTTACCGCGCCTGGAAGGCGCCCGACCGGACGCGTCCCGTGCGCGTCCCGTATCCCCGGTTCTGGAGGATTATCATGGCCGAGACCCTGGCGCTCATGTTCATGGAAAGAGTTCGCGCGAAGCCCGAGCTCGTCATGCAGTACAGCAAGGACGAGCGGAACGTCTTCCGGCCGACGACGTACGCGGAGCTCCTCGAGGAGGTAGCCGCCTTCGCCGACGGACTGGCGGATCTAGGCCTGGCGCGCGGCGACCTTATAGGACTGATCGCCGACAACCGCAAGGAATGGCTCGTCAGCGACCTAGCGGTCATCGGCCTCGGCGCCGCCGACGTCCCCCGCGGATGCGACGCTACGGAGCAGGAGCTGTCGTACATCCTGTCGTGGAGCGAATGCTCGATGGCGATACTGGAGAACGAGAAACAGCTCGCCAAGATCGTCTCCCGCAAGGGCGAGATGCCCTTATTCAAGAGAGCAGTACTGTTCGACCCCGCGTCCGCCGGGGCCGTCGCGGAGGCGAAGGCGGCCGGTATCGAGGTCCTGTCGTTCCGCGACGTATTCGCCGCGGGACAGGCGCGCCGCGCGGCCTCCCCGGGTTTCTACGAGTCGGAAACCGCCAAGGGCAAGAGCTCGGACGTCGCGACCGTCATCTATACCAGCGGAACCACCGGAGAGCCGAAAGGCGTCATGCTGTCGCACGCGAATTTCCTCCATCAGACGGAGGTGCTGCCGGAGATCATCGACCTTGCCCCCGGCCAGATATGGCTATCGGTATTACCCGTCTGGCATTCGTTCGAGCGCATAGTCCAGTACGCGATCATAGCCGTATATGACAGTATCGCGTACTCCAAGCCCATCGGAGCGATCATGCTGCCAGACTTCCAGGCTATCAAGCCCCACTGGATGGCGAGCGTTCCTCGCATATGGGAATCCGTCAAGGACGGCATCTACAAGAACATCAGGCAATCAGGCGGCATGAAGAAGGCTCTCTTCGGGTTCTTCGTCGGCGTCGGCGAGAGCTACGCCTATTTCCGCAACATGCTGCTCGGCCTGCTTCCCGACTACGGCAACCGCTCTCGAATACTCGACGCGGTCGTGCCGATAGTGCCGCTCCTGCTCCTGGCGCCGCTACGAGGCCTGGGAGAGCTACTCATCTTCAAGAAGATAAAGACGAAGCTCGGCGGCCGCTTCAAGGCCGGAGTCTCCGGCGGAGGCGCGATGCCCGCTTCGGTGGACATCTTCTTCGATACGATAGGCGTACAGATTCTGGAAGGCTACGGCCTCACGGAGACGGCGCCGGTCATCGGGCTACGGCCGCAGCGGAAACCGGTCATGGGTACCGTAGGACCCGCTATCAGGGGCACGGAATTCCGGATCGTCGACGAGTCGGGCGCCGACGTAGGCACCTGCCGCAAGGGCGTCGTCCATGTCAGGGGACCGCAGGTAATGCTCGGCTACTATAAGAAGCCGGAGCTGACGGCCAAGGTGCTGTCCAAGGACGGGTGGCTCGACACGGGCGACCTGGGCATGCTGACGAAGCAGCGATTCCTCAAGCTGACCGGCCGCGCCAAGGACACCATAGTGCTGCGCGGCGGCGAGAACGTCGAGCCGCTTCCGATAGAGCAGCGCATCTGCGACAGCCCGTACGTCAAGCAGGCCGTGGTGCTCGGGCAGGACCAGCGATTCCTGGCGGCGATCGTCGTGCCGGACCAGGAGATGGTCACCGCCTGGGCCAAGGACAACACCGTGCCCATAGTCGACTACGAGGCTCTCCTCGCCCAACCAGAGGTCAGGGAGCTTATCGATTACGAGATAAACGAGGCCGTCAACCAGAAGACGGGGTTCAAGAGCTTCGAGCGCATCTTCCGTTTCGAGCTCCTGTCGACGCCGTTCGAGGTAGGACGGGAGCTGTCGGCCAAGCAGGAAGTCAAGCGCCACGTGGTCGCCGAACAATACAAGCACCTGATAGCGAAGATGTTCAAGGACAAGTGATCAGCGCGAGTGTGAGTGAAGGTAGCGTATCCTACTCACACTCGCGCATATGACTCACACTCATTACGGTAACGCGTCGACGAAGCTCTTGGTCTTCTCGACCTTTGGGGCGACGATAACCTGGCAGTAGCCGTACGCGGGATTCTTGCGGAAGAAGTCCTGATGGTAGTCCTCGGCGGGCCAGAACCGATCGAGGGCCGCGAGGTCGGTGACGATAGGATCGCGGAAGCCTGCCTGAGCGTCGCGGATGGCGGCCTCGGCGGCGGCCTTCTGCTCCTCGTCGGCGTACAGGACTATAGAGCGGTACTGGGTTCCGACGTCGGCCCCCTGCCGGTCTTCGGTGGTCGGGTCGTGGATGCGGAAGAACAGCTCGAGCAGGGTTCGTATCGAAACGACGGCCGGATCGTAGACGACGCGCACGACCTCTGCATGCCCGGTCAGTCCCGTCGACACCTGCTCGTAGCTCGGGTCGGCGCGCGAGCCTCCGGCGTAGCCGGACTCCACGTCGAGCACGCCGGGCACTATCTCGTACGCCGCCTCCAGGCACCAGAAACAACCGCCGCCCAGCACGAGCGAGCGAGAGCCTTCCCTGTACACGATATCTGCCTTTCTACCGCCGGCCTCTACTCCCTGCGACGCCGCCTCGCGGGGCCCGCACGAAGAGAGTACTACTATGAGCGATAGTATAAAGTATCTCATATATTGAAATTACTATTATATAGTTCAAAAGGCCAGCCGCGGAGACGGATGCAGGAAAAAACGGATCGACTATTGACGATTCATTGTTTATGTCATAAACTTGTTTACAGGAGACATCAATGGACGAAGACACGCTGAAGAAGCTGAGCGACGACATAGCCGACATCAAGCGCGCGGTGAAGCGTAACGACCCCCTGCTCCATGACGTAGCGGCGCCTCCCGGCTGGGCGGCGTTCTCGCTGGTCGCGGGCATAATCCTTACGCTGTTCGCGTTACCGGCCCATATACTGACGACGAGGTACGGTTCGTTCGACGCTATCCCGACGGGAGCGAAGACGGCCCTCTGGGCGGTACTGGCCCTGTTCCTCATCGGCGGCGGCGTATCGAAGGTCCTGCTCATGACGAGGAAGGCGGCGCGGGTCGACGGGCGCGACGGCCTCGCGAAGGTGGTCGACGCGTTCTACGGTGGGCGCCAGGCCCACGTGACGATACCGCTGACGGTCGGCTTCGTCGCCGCCGCGGCGTACGCGTTCTTCGTCGGCGAGCCGTGGATAGCGCTACCCGTCACGTCTTTCCTGATCGGCGTCATAGCGAACGGCGTGGCGATACGGTGCGGCCTGCGCTCGTACTACGTCATAGGCTACTGGGGGATACTCATGGGCCTCGTATCGGCGCCCTTCGTCGAGGCGGCGCCCTTCCTGTGGCTGCTCATCATCTACGGCGGAATGCTCTTCGTATTCGCGCTGGCCCAGTTCGCCGAGACGCGCGCGACGGGCAAAGGCGACGACGATCGGGCGCCGGGCCGATGAGCGGGCGGAAGCGCCTCGTCGAGCTGGGGCTCGACAGGCTGATACACGAGAAGGCGCGCCTCATGATCCTGACGTACCTCTCGTCGGGAGACGCGCCGGAAACGGGCTTTACCGAGCTGCGAGACGCGCTGGAGCTGAGCTCGGGCAATCTGTCCATCCAGCTCAAGACCCTTGAAGAAGCCGGCTACGTGGCCATCGAGAAGAGCTTCAAGAACAATAAACCGTATACCGCCGTGCGCTTGAGCGTCGAAGGCAGGCGCGCGCTTGACGGATACCTCGGCGAACTGGAAACCATACTGACGACGGCGCGATCGAAGCGCGGGGAGGCGACATGAGCGTTCTGGAACTGCATGACCTGACAAAGGTATACCGCAAGGGCGAGAGCGAGGTTCGGGCCCTGGACGGCGTATCGCTCCGCGTGGACGCGGGGGAATTCCTGGCCGTCGTCGGGCCTTCCGGCTCCGGCAAGACGACGCTGCTCAACATCATAGGCTGCCTGGACGCGCCGAGCTCCGGTCGCGTCGTCTACGGGGGCGCGGACCTCGGCGCGGCGTCGCAGAAGGAGCTCTCGGCGTACCGGAAGGACCGGATCAGCTTCATCTTCCAGTCCTACAACCTGATCCCGGTATTGACCGTCGCGGAGAACGTCGAGCTGCCGCTCGTGATAGAGAAGCGCCACGGCAAGTCGGCGATGCGGGCCAAGGCGCTGGAGATGCTGGCGGCGGTCGGGCTCCAGGGAATGGAGAACCGCTTTCCCCGCGAGCTGTCCGGCGGCCAGGAGCAGCGTGTCGCGATAGCGCGCGCGCTCGTCAAGGAGCCGTCCGTCGTGCTGGCGGACGAGCCGACGGCGAACCTCGACAGCCATACCGCCGAGGAGACCGTAGAGCTCATGCGCCGCATCAACGCCGAGCGCGGCACGACCTTCGTGTTCTCCACCCACGACAGGATGGTGATGGAGAAGGCGGGGCGCGTCGTCACCGTCAGGGACGGCCGCATCGTCTCGGACGAGAAGAGGTGAGCATGGGTACCATACTGAAGATCGCGTGGCGCAACGTGCTCAGGAACAAGCGCAGGACGATGATCACGGGCGTCGTGATGATGGCGGGCATAGGGCTCTTCATCATGGCGGACTCCATGCTCAAGGGCATGGACAGGCTGACGATAGACAACATGGTCGCCTATACCGAGTCGTTCATGAAGATACGCACGCCCGAATACATATCCAACCTTCAGGGCACGCCCCTGGAGCACGGCGTCCCCGACCCGGAGGCGGTCATGCGGACGGCGATGGCGTCGGACGATCGCATCGTCGCGACGGCCCCGCGCACCCGGTTCGTCGCGAACGTCTCCAATTACGAGGACGCGTTGCCGGTGATCGCCCTGGCGATAGACCCGGCCAGGGACGAGGCGGTCTTCCGCCTGAGCGAGGCCGTCGTGGAGGGCTCCTGGCTCGACTCGGCCGCGCCGCGCTCCATCGTCATAGGCTCCGGCCTCGCCGCGGAGATGGGCCTGACGGCCGGCGACTACGCGATGGTCTCGGCGTCCACGGTCTACGACAACGTCAACGCCGACGAGTACCTCGTGGCCGGGATCGTCTTCAGCCCGATGCCGGAGATAAACCAGGGCGGTCTCTTCATGACCTACGCCGACGCCGACGCGCTGCTCGGCACCGACGGATTCGTCAGCGAGATCGTCGTAGCGTCCGAGCGCATGCCGAGCCTCGGCGACCTGCTCGACGCGTCCTCGGACGCCGCCGCCAGGGTCTCAGCCGCGCTGCCCGGGCTCCGGGCGGATCCGCTGACGGAGCTGGCCAAGGATTACCTGGCGATGCGCGCGATGAAGGGCAAGGCGTCGTACTTCATCATCATGGTCGTCCTGCTCATCGCCGCCGTCGGGATAGTCAACACGATACTGATGAGCGTCTACGCGCGTATACGGGAGATAGGCGTGCTCAAGGCGTACGGCATGCCGCCCGCCGAGATACGGCGCCTCTTCACGCTGGAAGGCGTCATCGTCGGGGCGCTGGGCAGCGCGGCGGGAGTGGCGCTCGGGTCGTTCCTCGTCTGGCTGATGGCGACGAGGGGCATATCGATAAGCGCGATGGTCGGAGACGTCGACATGGGGGGGCTACCGCTTTCTGGCACGCTCTACGGCGAGTGGAACCCCGCCACCATGGCGTTCGGCTTCGCGTTCGGTATCGTCGTCGCTTTCGTCTCGGCCAGGATACCGGCCAAGCGCGCGGCCCGGCTCGAGGTCACCGACGCGCTGCGCTTCGCCTAGGGAGGGCATGATGAGAATACTGACCATGGCGATACGGAACCTGGGCCGCAACAAGAGGCGGACGATACTCGCCGCCGCTTCGGTGGCGATCGCGATCATGCTCGTGGTTGTCCTGAACGGCATGATAGGCGGCTTCCTCGGTTCCATCGTCAAGAACTATACGAAGAACGACGTCGGGCACGTGAATATCGTCACCGAGGAGTATCGCTCCAGGGAACGGTTCTCGCCGGTAAACGCCGCCATCCCCGACTCCGGCGCGATCATAGCCGCGCTGAGGGACGAACCGGGGCTGGAGGGCGCCGTATTCGCGGAGAGGGCCCGTTTCGGCGTATTGCTTTCGTCCGGGCCGAATACCAAGGCCGCCCTCGGCGTAGCCGGCGATCCCGAGGCCGAGCGCTCGCTGCTGATGCTCGACCGTAGCGTCATGGTGGGCGGCCGGTATATCGAGGGGCCGGGCGAGACGATACTCGGCGAGAGCCTCGCGAGGGACCTCGGCCTGGGCGTCGGAGACCAGCTGAAGGTCCTGACGCAACGCGCCGACTACGGCCTCGGCTTCAAGAAGTTCCGTATCGTCGGGCTGTTCCGCACCAGGGTCAACACGCTGGACAACGCGGTATTCCAGATAGGCCTCGACGACGCCCGGGACCTGCTGGCCCTCGGTCCCGGGGCCCAGCAGGTCCTCGTGATGCTCGACGACTACCGGATAGCGGACGCGGCGGCGGCGGCCATCAGAGAGGCCCTCGCGGAGCGGGGCATGGACGGGCTATCGGTGAAGTCGTGGACGGAGATGGGCGACTTCCCGCGATTCGTCATGATGGCCGAGTCGATGTACCGCTGGATGTACGTCGTCGTCGCGTTCCTCGGGGCGTTCATCATCACCAACATCATGATGATGGTCGTGCTGGAGCGCAAGAAGGAGATAGGCCTCCTCAAGAGCATGGGCATGCCCAAGGCCGAGATACTCGCGCTGTTCCTGGCCGAAGGGACGATGATGGGCATACTAGGATCGGCCACGGGCGCGACGCTCGGGCTGGCCGTGAACCTGGTCATGAGCAAGGTCGGCCTCGACATGAGCGCCTCGCTGGCGAGCTTCGAATGGCCGATGGACAACGTCGTGTTCTTCACGGTCAGCGTCACGGCGACCATGGCCCTGTTCGCCCTCGGCGCGCTGGTCTCCGCGGTCGTCGCGATACTGCCGTCGAGGAGCGCCGCGAGGATGAACCCGATAGACGCCATCCGGTCGGCGTAGCAAGGAGAGATACGTATGAAGCGATCGTTGATCATGGCCTGCGCTCTATGGGCCGCAGTATACGCCTGGGCTCAGGCCCCCGCGGACGCGCCGAGCGCCGCGGCCATCCTGGCGAGGATAGACTCGAACGAGTCGTTCAAGAGCATCGAGTACACGGGCCGCATGGAGATCCGCATCGGCGAGGAATTTCGGATAAAGACGATGCGCGTCCAGGCTATAGGCGCCGACAAGGCCATGGTCGAATTCACCAACCCCGAGGACGCCGGCACGAGGATGCTGAAGCTCGATAAGGACCTGTGGATGTACTTCCCCAAGGAGCAGGATACGGTCCGCATCTCCGGGCACCTGCTCAAGGAAGGCATGATGGGCTCGGACGTGTCGTACGAGGACGCGCTGGAATCCGACGAGCTGTCGTCGACGTATTCGGCGACCGTCACGGGAGAGGCGGAGATAGGCGGCAGGCGGGCCTTCGTCGTCGAGCTCAAGGCGCTCACGCCGAAGGCCAAGTTCGACCGGCGGGTGATGAGGGTCGACGCCGAGCGCTTCGTCGTGCTTTCCGAGGACATGTACGCTCGGTCGGGCCGGCTGCTGAAGACCATGGAGGCCAGGAAGGTGGAGCGACTGGGCGGCCGATGGTATCCGACGGTATTCGTGCTCGAGGACAAGCTACGGAAGAATACCAGCACCACGATGTCGCTCGGCTCGCTCGTGCTCGATATAGACCTCGACCCGGGGCTGTTCACCAGGGCGGCGCTCGAACGATGAACGCGACGGGCTATCGGATCGCATTGGCCGCGGCGATGGCCGCGATCGGCGTCGCTACGGTCGCGTCCCAAGACTTCCGACCCGAAGGCCCGTCGTGGAGCCTGTCCGGGGAGGCCTCCTTCTCGGGTACGGCCGCCTGGGCGACATCGCCGCAGTACGGTTCGGACTCGGCGCTGGAACTGACCCTTAAGGCCAGGCGTCCCGGCATCAGGGCGGAATTCTCCGGCACGGCCGACGCGCTGACCGGTCCCGACGGGGCGACGGCGGCTTTCTCGCTGGAACGGGCCTACCTCCGCTGGTCGCCCGGACCCGTCGTCGTCACGCTCGGGCGCCAGATCGTCAACTGGGGCAACGGCCTCCTGTGGAGCCCCGCCGACCTGTTCGCCGAGACCCGGCTGGTCGGATTGTCTCCTGAGCGCGTCGGAGCCGACGCGATACGCGTCGCGTTGCCGCTGGGAGCGCTCGGCGGCGTCGAGGCGGTGGCGGCGCCCGCGTCGGACCCGTCCGACGGCTCGTACGGCGGCAGGCTGTACGGATACGCGCTCGGCTCCGACTTCGGGCTGCAGGCCGCGCGGGACGGCGCCGCGGCGAAGACGACCGTCTCGGCCGCCGTCAAGACAGACCTCGTCCTCGGACTCTGGGCCGAGATCGCGTACGCCGTCCCGGACGGGGCCGGACCCGGCGACGGCAGCCTGGAGACGGTCGCCGGCGCCGACTGGTCCATTGGCTCGTGGTTCTTCGTAGCCGCCGAGTACCGGTATAACGCCGGCGGAGCCCGTGACGCGGCCGAGGCGCTCGAAGCGGCGGCCGAAGGCGAGGCCTATCCGGCCAGGCACTACCTGTACGCCGACGCGAGCGCCAAGGCCGGGGACTTCGCGTCGCTCGGCATCGGATCGGTCGTCGACCTGGGCGACGGCATCGCCTCCGTCACGCTGTCCGCCGCCCTCGACGTTGAGCAGGACGCCTCGCTGACGATATGGGCCGGCTACTCCTCCGGCTCGATGACGAGCCTCGACGGTAACGACGCGGCATCCTTCGGCATGAGGCTGGCGCTCGCGTTCTGATTCTCGCAACGAAAAAAGGCCGCCGGAGCGATCCGACGGCCTTATCGTCAGGGCGGGCGTTACATAAAATTAAAGATCAGGCTAGCGGTCGGGTTGAGCGGAACGGTCTGGGATAGCGCCGACGCGTCGGAATCAGCCTGATCCACGAGCTCGTCGATGCGGTCCAGGCCGGTCTCCATCGACGCCGCGACGGGGACCGATACGGACCCGTTGGCAGATACGTAGCTGAACTCACCGGCTCCGACGTACCGTATCATGCCGGATGGGGTCCTGAGCTGTACGGTGCCCTTATCGACGAGCAGGTTGATGCCGTCGAACTCGAAGCCGGTGCCGCGAACGGACGCCGTCGCGGTCGCGCTCTTCACCTGGAACTCTATCTTCTTCCCGGCCTGGGGCGTGACTTCCGCCTTGACGCGTCCGGCCATCAGGAAGAGCTGCGTCTGGGACCCCGAATCCGACTGGATAAGGTCCTCGAGCGACAGCCTGGTTATCGGCTTGACCGTGATGCTGGACGTCCCTACCTTGAGCACCGCGGTGCTCTTGAAGCCCGTCGATATGATGGTGCCCTTGGGTAGCGCGTCACCGGCCTTCGCCGGCCTCCACCCCTTCCCCGGTAGCTGGTATTCCACCTTGCCGGCTATCTCTACGACGGTCGCCGTCACGGTCGCCGCCTGAACGGCGGCCGATAGGATCAAGAGCGTCGTGATCGCGAGTATAAGCTTCTTCATGTACGGTTCCTTTCGCCGCCGACGACGGCGCTCGTCGCGGTATCGCGGAGACGGGTCATAGCTTGACCTCGGCGGTGACCATCAGAAGCCACTGGAGATCGCCTGCGGACGGGATGAAGGCGCCGCCGGTAAAGGTGGCGGAAAAATCGTTGACGGGACGGTATGCGGCGCGTCCGGAAATTTCGAAGCCGAGGTACCCGTCCGCCGAGAAGTCGGCGGCGCAGTTGGAGCCGACTGCAAGTCCTCTCGCCGGCGAGACCTGCGCGTCGACCGACGCGCTGAGCGCGTCGCTGAACAGCGTAGTGCCTATGGTCGAAAGCGAGCTTGACGTGACGGGCTTGAAAGCCGCCATCGCGCCGGTTCCGTCGTAGTCGCCGCCGGCCCAAGACAGGGCGCCGGTCAATCGGAGGCCGTAGGTCTCGGGAAGCGTCATCCTGAGACGCGCGCCGCTAGCGAGCGCGTAGAAGAAATCGGGATCCTGCCCGAGTTCCAGCGCGCTCCAGAACCGCCAGCGTAGCGTCCTGCCGACGCGCCCCTCGATATACGGCTCGAGGTACTGCGTATGAGTAACGGCGGAGCCGCCGGAGTCGAGGTCGAACTGGGCCCAGCCGTCGACGCCGAAATCGTGCAGGGCCAAGAGCTCGACGAACCGGGCGCCCATAGACAGCACGAGCCGCTTCGGAGCGAATACGAGGCCGTCGTCGCTATTTATGTTATCATCGTCGGTGTCGATAAGCATGCTGGCGTCGTCCTTGAATATCAGCCCGGAGTAGCCGGCCGACGCGGAGAGGAGCGTCGTCCCGAGGGCCAGCTCTGCCTTGGCGCCGTCGAGCAGGGAGTTGACGATACGGCCCGAGTAGTCCTGGAACGGCACGCGGCCGACGGACCACTTGAGGCTCGAGCCGGAATCCAGGCTCTTGAATCCCTCCAGCTCGAAGCGCCCGAGGGTAAAGGCATACGGCACGATCGCGGCCGACGCGTTAGGCGATAGTTCGAAGTCCCCGGTGAACTGGTACAGCGCCGACGCGTACAAGGATGAATACGCCCCGACGGGTAATGATAGCCAGGCTATGGCCTGGTTTTTCTGGTATAGCGCGACTTCGTCGCCCGCGCCCGACAGCGATGTCTTCTCGGTAATGTCGAGGCCGAAGTCGAGCGCCGTCGCGGGACCTACGGCGACGATGGCGACGAGCGCCATCGCAACGAGATTGATGCGCTTCACTCCGATATCCCCTTGATGTCGAACACCCTACCGAGCATCCGTATGGCGGAATTGCCTACTACCGTCATGTCGGGATCCGACCGGCCCTGTATGACGAGAGACGACTTCAGTTGCCTATAGGCGTACCTCGGAGAGGGGAAGAATCCGTACATGAAGCCGCCCTTAAGGCCGAAGGCGTTCATGAGGAGGAACGAGTAGTCCTTCATGAGGATGGGAGTATCGACGGTTGCGCCCTCCGGAGCCCAGCCGAAGTTATCGAGGAGCTCGAAGGCCCTGGCCTCGTCAGCATCGCCGCCCAGGTTGTCGGAGGCGACGAGTACGAGATACGCGGCCTGGCCGACGGTTACGGCGTCCGACTCGAGTAGTCCGTCTACGAACTCGTTGGATTGCGCTACCGCGCCGATTACGGCCACGAGCAGGAATCCTGTTATAACAATAAAACGTTTCATATAACACCTTACAACAAGGATATGTGGGGAGTATACTACGATAAATAGATTTTTTCACGTATGGAGTTAAAGATGCCGAAGAAACGAATCCACCGTAGGCTCGTCATTTTTCCGCTCGCCATCGGAGCGGTATTCGCCCTCCTGTACCTGCTCCCCGCATGGCAGGATCTAGAGCACAACGCCTACGACCTCTTCCTGTGGCTAAAGCCGGCGGTCAAGCAGGATTCGTCCATCGTGCTACTCGATATCGACGATACCTCCATAGACAAGATCGGTACGTATCCATGGCCGCGCGGCTTGCTCGCCCAGGGACTGGAAGCGCTGACTGAGCTCGGCGCGGACTACACCGTGTTCGATATCGAATACCTGGAGAAGAGTCCGATGACCGTGGACAGCACGTATCTCCAAGGGTCGCTGCGATCGGAATTCTCCACGGCGTTCGAGGAGATCGGCTCCAATATGGCGGACGTATTCCAGGCGCTCGCGAACAAGCGCATTCCGCTCGCGGACGCGGGAGAATACGGAGCGGCCCTCGTCGAGTACATCGACGGTGCCAGGGACGATCTGTACGGCAAGACCAGTCTCGTCGCCATAGAGAACGACGTGTACCTCGGCCAGGCCATGCGGCTGTTCGGCAATTCGTACACCACCCTCAACATTCAGCAGTCGGCCATGAGCGAGATATTCGCCGAACGGCTACCTATCGCGGAGGAGCGCTACGTCTACCCCAATGTCCGCATAGAGGGCGGCCAGCCGAGCGAGACGACGGGCTTCCTCATTCCGATACCCGAGATCAGCACCATGTCGCGTAACGCCGGGTTCACCAACGTCGAGATCGACCCGGACGGCGTCCGCAGGCGCATACGGCTCTTCGATGTGGTGGACGGCAAGACATACCTCCAGCTCGCGATATCGCCGCTCCTGCGCCGGCTCGGCGAGCCGGAGATGGTCATCGGCGACGGCGAGCTCATCCTCAAGGGCGCCCGATACCCCGACGGCGTTCGCGACGTAAGCATCCCGTTGGACCGCGAAGGCCGGATGCTCATCAGGTGGCCCAAGACGGATTTCAAGGACAGCTTCGACCATATCGCGTTCCATTACCTGCTATCCTATCGCTCGGACGGCGAATCCACGGCCGACAACCTACGGCGGCTCAAGTCCAACCAGGGATGGACCCTCGGTCCCGGATACGCCCCGGTCGACGCGTGCCTCGAGGCTTGGGACCGATCGGAGGCGTACAGGCACGCGGCTCTGGAGAGCGGCGCCGATGAGGATAGGGCGACGTGGCTCCTGTCGCGGCGCGAATACTGGGAAACCGTAGCGGCGTTCATCGGAGAGGGCTACGGAGAGACCGTACCGCCGTTGTTCGACGCGGCCCGCGACGCCGACGATCCCGGGTACGCCGAGCTGTACGACAAGATGAAGAACGATTTCGAGCTGCTCTGGAAGAAAACGGCCGGCGACTATGGCCGCCACGTCGAGATGGACGCCAGCCTCCGCGCCAAGCTCGCGGGCGCTTTCTGCATCATCGGCTGGACGAGCACGGGCACGACGGACTTCGGCGTCAACCCGTTCAACGAGAAATACGAGAACGTAGGCACGCACGCCGTGGTAGCGAACACGATTCTCCAGCAGGATTTCCTGTCGGAAGCCCCGCTGTGGATATCCTCGCTCCTATCGCTCGCGCTCGCGGGCGGCGTGCTGCTGCTCGCCGGGAAGCTGTCGACGAAGAACCAGATATTCGTCGGCCTGGGCGCGACGGTCGCGGTGTTCGTCGCGGATTACGCGGTGTTCCATGTATCCGGTATCTACGTCGCGGTCATGTCTCCGTTGCTCGCGACGTTCTCGTCGTTCCTCGTATACTCGCTCCTCGAGTTCATCCTGTCCGAGCGCGAGAAGAGCTTCCTCCGCAAGGCCTTCGGCACCTATCTCTCCGGCGACGTCATCAACGAGATCATCTCCGACCCGTCGATGCTGAAGCTCGGCGGCCAGAAGAAGTGGATCAGCGCGATGTTCACCGACGTCCGCGGCTTCTCGACGATATCCGAGGCGCTCGACGCAGAGCAGCTCGTCAAGCTACTGAACATCTACCTGTCCGGCATGAGCGACATCATCCTCGAGAACCGCGGGACGATAGACAAGTACGAGGGCGACGCCATCATATCGTTCTTCGGCGCGCCGCTCGGATACAAGGAGCACGCGACGCTGATGTGCCGCTCGGCTATCCAGATGAAGCGCAAGGAAAACGAGCTGAACGAGCGCTTCATGGCCGACAAGATGACGCCAAACCCGCTGCTGACGCGCATCGGCCTCAACACCGGCGACATGGTCGTAGGCAACATGGGCACAGAGCGAAAGATGGACTACACCATCATGGGCAACGCGGTTAACCTCGCGGCCAGGCTCGAGGGCGTCAACAAGCAGTACGGTAGCTGGATATTGATGTCCGACGATACCTACAAGGAGACCGGCGACGAATTCCTGGTACGGCGATTCGACAAGGTCCGCGTGGTCGGCATCAACACGCCCGTCCAGTTGTGGGAGCTCCTCGGGTTCAGGTCGGAGGCGACGCCCGACACGCTCGACTTCCTCGCTCGCTTCGAAGAGGCCCACGAGGCCTTCGACCTGCGCGATTGGAAGAAGGCGACGAAGCTGCTACTGGCAATGGCGGCCGAACGGCCGGACGACGGGCCGACGAAATCGTATATCAAGAAGTGCGAGGTATTCTCGCTGAAGCCGCCCGCCCCGGACTGGGACGGAGTGTTCAGCCTTACGGAAAAATAGCGATCGCGGGCCCGTAGGCCGCGATCGCCGCCCGAAATTCAAGCGGGCGCGCGCCTTGGCGCGTGCCGCTTAATTTCGGGGCGGGAACCAGGGGTCGTTAGGGGGCGACGAGCGCGCTTCGCGCGTCGTCGCTACGGTTTCTGGGCGACCGGGTACGGTTACGGGCGACCGAGACCGCTGCGCGGCCCGGTCTTGCCTGCTAGAGTTCGTAGGCGCCTATCGTCCAAGGGGCGGTGCGGGCCTTGCCGGTGACGTCTATCGCGGCGGCGCCGGCGAGGGGCTTACCTTGGGGCATCGCGGCGGACCGGGGAGTGGCGTAATCGTCGGCGGCGGACAGGGTAAAGTCGCCGACGGCGCAGGCGGTCGCCTTGGGCTTGGCGGGCGCGGAGCCGTCAGGGGCGGCGAGGCCGCCGGTCGCGGAGACGGCGGCGTAGGCTATCTTCGTATCGGCGTCGTAGTACAGGCCGCCGGAGCAGCCGACGAAGACGACCGAGCTCAGGCGGGCCGGCGCCGAGTCGCCGTAATTATCGATGATGCCATAGGACTTGGCCGCGCCGAACGCGCCGACGATGCAATCCTCTATCGCGGGATTGCAGGCCGAGATGAAGACGCCGGCGGATTCCTTGCCGGAGCCGCCGACTGCGGTGCACGATTCCAGGCTCGATTCCTCGCAGTTATAGAACGCGGCGCCGTAGCTTACGTTAGCCGCGTTGCCCGCAAGTACCGTGCTGGACGCCTTGACCGCGGCGTCGGTGGCCGACAGGCCGTAGCCGCCGACGGCGCCCGCGCCCGCGAGCAGGAAGGAAGAGGCGACGGTCGCGCGGGCCGAGTCGACGGACAGGCCGTACGACGTGGCGCCGTCCCCGCCCGACAGCCTGCATGACCGGAAGCTCGGGGCGGCGCCGGAGAGCACAGCGGCGCCGTACCCGTAGCTACCGTCTCCGCCGAATGCTCGGCAATCGACGAGGCTCGGGGTAGCGCCGTCGGCCACGACGAGGCCGGCGGAATACGAGGCGGAGCCTCCGCGGAATTCGACGCGCTCGATCCTGACGCCGGAATTCGCCTTGGCTCCCGAAACCCTAAGCGCGTATCCCGGCGCCTTCTTGGTCGTACCGTCGAACTCGCGGCCGACGATGGCGCTGCGCTCGCCCGTTCGGGCGGAGAAGCCCCGATTCCAGCCGCCGGACAAGTCTATGGGGGCGCCGATATCGAGCGACCCCGCGAACGTGGAGCCGGCCGCCAGCTTGACTACGGGCAAGCCCAGGGCGACGGCCTTCTCCAGCGCCGCGGCGAGGTCGCCCATAGGCGCTCCGCGCCTACCGTCGCCGGACGCTCCGGACGCGGCGCATATTTCACCTATCGTATACTCGGCCGACACGGTCCGCGACGCCTTGCCGCCCGGGACGTAGGCCGCGATCCGCAGGACGGCGCTCGCCGGGATACTGACGGGACCCGTATACTCCTCGCCCTTTCCCGGCACGGGAGCGCTGCCGTCAAGCGTATAGACGAGCCTGGCTTCCGCCTGCTGCACGGACGCGCTCACGGTGACGCCCGCGGCGTAGACGCCCTGGGGGGGACCGGACAGGATAGGGGGCGGAACATCGATAGCCGCTATCCTCTCGGCTTCAGCCTGCCGCTCCGCGGCGGCTTTTTCCTCTTCCGTCATCGCGCCGGTTCCAGCCGCGGCTTCGGCCGCGGCCGCTGCCGCTGCGGCTTCGGCGGCCCGGGCGTCCGCCAGGGCCTGGGCCTCAAGCTCCGTCACGGCTCCCGACTTCCGCCGCGAGGACGCGGCGTCCAGCGACGAACCGCATCCGGCCTGGGAAAGAACCATGACGACTATCAGCGCCGTCGTCGTGGCGCCGCGAATAGAACGCGTACGCGACGCGTAGTTTGGTCTTGCATGAAACATTTTTTTCTCCCTCGAAATAGGCCACACAACTACGTAAGCGCCGCAGTATAGCATACTCACCGCTGGCGCTAACGCCTTCCTTTATGGCATAATCCGTCGTCACATCGTCCCGGAGGAGCATCCATGTACGAGCCTGTAGATTCAAAAGCCAGTTTCCCTTCGATGGAGGAAACGGTCCTCGCGTTCTGGAAGGAGCACGACGTCTTCGAGCGATCCATCTCGGAGCGCGACGGCTCTCCCGAGTACGTCTTCTATGACGGCCCCCCCTTCGCTACAGGGCTACCCCATTTCGGGCACTTCGTCCCGGGCACGATAAAAGATATCATCCCCCGCTACAAGACGATGAAGGGCTTCAAGGTCGAACGACGCTTCGGCTGGGACTGTCACGGGCTTCCGGTTGAGAACCTGATAGAAAAGGAGCTCGGCCTCGACTCCAAGACCGATATCGAGCGCTTCGGCGTGGCCAACTTCAACGAGGCGTGCCGCTCGTCGGTACTACGCTACGTCCAGGAATGGCGCACCATCATGACGCGCGCCGGCCGCTGGGTAGACTTCGACAACGATTACAAGACGATGGATCCCGACTACATGGAGTCGATCTGGTGGGTAGTGAAGAGCCTCTGGGATAAGGGCCTCGTTTACGAAGGCCATTACATCCTCCCCTACTGCCCCCGTTGCTCCACCGTACTCTCCAACCACGAGCTGGCGCTAGGCGGATACAAGGACGTGCACGATCCGGCCATAACGCTCAAGTTCAAGGTAAAGGCCGCGCCGAAGGGCCTGGACGGCCTCCCGGACGGGTCGACCTATCTCCTGGCCTGGACGACGACGCCCTGGACCCTGCCGTCGAACCTGGCCCTCTGCCTCGGGCCGGACATCGACTACGTCCTCGTTAAGGATAACGCAGAGCGCTACATCCTCGCCGAATCGCGCCTCGGCGCGTACTATAAAGAGGGTCAGCTACCCGAGATCCTGTGGCGCAAGAAGGGCTCGGAGCTCGCCGGCATCGAATACGAGCCGCTGTTCCCCTACTTCGCCGAGCTAGCCGCCCAGAACGCGTTCCGCACGTATACGGGAGGCCATGTCACCACCGAGGACGGCACCGGCATCGTGCATACGGCCCCGGGCTTCGGCGAGGAGGACCACGAGGTACTCAAAGGCACCGGCGTCCCGACCGTCTGCCCGATAGACGCGGAGTGCAAGTTCACCGCCGAGGTATCCGACTACGCGGGCCGCTTCGTCAAGGACTGCGACAAGGATATCATGGAGCGGCTCAAGGCCGAGGGCAAGCTGGCCAAGCGCGACCAGATACTCCACGCGTACCCGCACTGCTGGCGCTGCGAGCACCCGCTCATCTACCGGGCGGTCGGCAGCTGGTTCGTCAAGATCGACCCGATAAAGCCGAAATTCATCGCGGCCAACCAGAAGATCCACTGGGAGCCCGCCCATATAAAGAACGGCCGATTCGGCAAGTGGCTCGAGGGCGCCCGCGACTGGGCGATATCACGGAGCCGCTACTGGGGAAACCCGCTGCCGATCTGGAAATGCCCCGATTGCGGCAAGACCGTCTGCGTCGGCTCGCGCGCGGAACTCGAGCGGCTGTCGGGCGTCAGGCTCACGGATCTCCATAAGCATTTCGTCGACGAGGTGACGATGCCGTGCTCCTGCGGATCGACGATGGCCCGCATCCCCGAGGTGCTCGACTGCTGGTTCGAGTCGGGATCCATGCCCTACGCGCAGGTCCACTACCCGTTCGAGAACAAGGAGCACTTCGAGGGCCACTTCCCGGCCGACTTCATATCGGAGAGCCTCGACCAGACGCGCGGATGGTTCTATTCGCTCACCGTGCTCGCGGCGGCGCTCTTCGACCGGCCCGCCTTCCAGAACTGCATCGTATCGGGCATGGTGCTCGCGGCCGACGGCAAGAAGATGTCCAAGTCGCAGCGTAACTATACCGACCCGATGGAAGCGATAAACAAATTCGGCGCGGACGCGCTCAGGCTGTACCTTATGGGTTCCCCGGTGCTACGGGCCGACGACCTGTGCTTCACGGACGACGGCGTCCGCGAGATCGTCAAGAGCATACTGTTACCGCTATGGAGCGCCTACGGCTTCTTCGTCACGTACGCCAACATCGACAAGATCGAGCCGGGAGAGGCGCCGATATCCGCGGCCAACCCGATGGACCGCTGGATACTGTCCAGGTGCGAGACGATGGTGCGCGCGGTGGGCGCCGGGCTCGAGGGCTACGACATGCAGGCGGCGATCGGCCCGATGCTCGACTTCATAGACGCGCTCAACAACTGGTACATACGGCGCTCCCGAAGGCGCTTCTGGCGCTCCGAGAACGACGGGGACAAGGTGGAGGCGTACGCCACGCTGTACCGCGTCCTCCGGCGGCTCGCGCTGTGCATGGCCCCGGTAACGCCCTTCATCACCGAAACCATGTGGACGAACCTCCGCGGCGACGGCTCGAACGAGGACGCCCCGCGGAGCATACACCTGGCCTCGTACCCCGAGTACGACGAGCGCTATCGCGACGAGGACCTGGAGTGGAAGATGGAAGCGGTGCGCAAGGCCGTGACGATGGGCCGCTCGCTCCGCTACCAGCACGAGCTCAAGATCCGCCAGCCGCTGGCCGCAGTACACCTCGTGACCAAGGACGCCCGCGAGCGCGCCGTCCTCCTCGAGATGGAGGACATCATCCGCGACGAGCTCAACGTCAAGGAAGTGATATTCCGCGACGACGAGGAAGAGCTCGTCGAGTACCAGGCCAAGGCGAATTTCCGCGCGCTCGGCAAGGAACTGGGCAAGGACATGAAGGCCGGCGCGGCGATGGTCGAGGCGCTGTCGCCGAAGCAGATCGCCAGCCTGCTATCCGGCTCGACCCTGGTCATAGAGGTCGCCGGCCGCCACGTCGAGCTTACCCTGGACAAGGTCGAGGTACGCCGCCAGGAGAAGGCCGGGCTACGCGTCGTTAACGAAGGCACGCTGACCGTAGCCCTCGACGCGCAGATATCGCAGGCCCTACTGGACGAAGGCAACGCGCGAGACCTCGTCCGCGGCGTGCAGACGCTCCGCAAGGATTCCGGCTTGGCCGTCACCGACCGCATACGGTTGTCCGTATTCGGATCCGACGAGCTGAAACGCGCGTTCGACGCGTTCGGCGACTTCGTCTCCGGCGAGACCCTCACCGTAGCCCTACGATGGGAAGCCATCCCCGGGCAGGTCGATATCGAGGCGGGCGACGATTCGTGGAAGGTCGCGCTCGAAAAAGCCTGATTCGATAGCGTAAATAGTCCTATCGGGGAAAGGCTCGCGCCTTTCCCCTTTTTTTCAGGGCTTTTTTATACTATAATGTTGTCAACGACGCCTTTGAATGTGGTACTGTCATGTAATCCATAAGTCGAAGGCAAGGAATCGTTTATGCCCGTCCCCTGCGGCTCTGCCGCAACGATAATCAAATGGAGGTACGAATGACGCTACGACGCGTATCGATACTCGGATTGGCCGCGGCCGTTATACTGTCGGCCTGCGCTACCAAGCCGCCCGCCGCCCCGGAACCGGAGCCGCAAACCGTAGAACCCGTTAAGGGACCCGAAATATCCAAAGAGGACCTGGACGCGTTGCACGGCCGTGTCCTGGCGCTCAGGAAAGAGGCCTTCGAACTGGGCCTCAAGGACAGCATGGCCGAGGACTACGCCGCGGCCGAGGCTCGGTACGTAGCCGGCAAGGCCGCCCTCGACGCGGACGACAGGCCGACCGCCATGGCAGAGCTCGGCGCGGCCGAGCCGCTGTTCGCCGACCTCGTCTCCAAGGGCGGCCCGCTCGCCGCCCAGAACCGCAAGGCCGCCGCGGCCGACTCCAGGCAGCGAGCCCTGAACGCGGACGCCGAGACGCTGTCGCCCGAGGCCCTCGCGCAAGCCGACGCGCTCCTTGTCGCGGCTGACGCGGCCCTCGCCGCCGGCGACATCCGGGGAGCCATAGACGCGTACGGACTGGCTATCGCCGCGTTCGACGCGGTAGAGAAGCGCTCGACCGCCGTATCGGTGAAGACTACCGTAGACAATCTTGAATACGGCCCCATGGACGCCGGCAACTACGAGCTCGCCGGCCAGAAGCTCGCCGCCGTAGACGGGCTCATGGCTACCGATCCGAAGGCCGCAGGCGACGCGGCCGACGAGTCCCTGTTGCGATACCGGCTGGTATTGTCCAAGGGATGGGAACTGACCGCCGGACGGAATCGCTCCGCCGCGGAACGGTTCAAGGTCGACGCCGAGGCGATAAAGGCCCAGGTCGCGGTCAAGCAAGGCTATGCCGACGCCAAGGCCGTATGGGACGCCGCGGTAGCGGCCTCGGCATCCGGCGACAACGAAGCGGCCGCGCCGCTCTTCGAGAAGTCAGAATACCTGTTCCAGGAAGTCTACGAGCTAGCAGCGACCAAGCGCGCGGCCGCCGTAGCGGCCATACAGGCGGCAGGCGACAAGAACGCGCGGAGCGCGACGATCGCCGAGAAGGGCGATGAAGCGATCGGAACCGACGTTCTCGACTCCGACGAACCGGTCGTCGAAGCGCCGGCAACCGAAGGCGAGGAGGAGTGAACGCCATGAAGAAAACCATAATCGCCTTCATCGTCCTCGCTTTTATCGTCACCGCGGCGCAGGCCCAGAGCCTCGTCGACAATACGTACTACCGAAAGAGCCTCCAACTGGAGGCCGCCGCCCGCGTAGCCTTCGACGAGGGCGAATACGACGAGGCCGCGGACCTGGCGGCCCAGGCGCAGGAGAACGCGAGGCTGTCCGACGAGTACGTCGCGATGATCCTCTCCATGCGCACCGCGAGGAAGGCCATCGACTCGGCCCAGGCTCGTTACGATTGGGCGACCGGAGTACGCGCCCAGATCCGCTTCCCCGAGGACTACGCCGGGGCCACGGCCTCCCTCGCGGCGGCCCGCGCGGCGTTCACCGCCGAACGGTACGACGACGCGACCACGCACGCGTATACGGTGGACGCGTACCTGGCGGCCGTCACCGACGAGCAGGCGCTGCCGGCGTACTTCGTCGTCAGGGAGCTGGAGAAGAACACCGACTGCCTATGGCGCATCGCAGGACTGCCGTTCATCTACAACGATCCACTCAAGTGGCCGCTCCTGTATCAGGCCAACAAGAAGGCGTTGCCTAATCCGGCGAATCCCGACCTGATCCTTCCCGGCATGACGCTTTCCATTCCGCCGCTCGCCAACGAGCTCCGAGACGGCGTCTGGATCGACGGCGAGAAATACCCGACCTTCGGGATCGCAGAGTAATACGTCCGCCGCTAGATGCAGCGAGGCCGCCCCTCCCGGGGCGGCCTCGCTTTTTATGAAGAAGCTATGGAATCAGTCGACAATGGATGGACCGGAGGCGTACAGGGCGCGGAGGGCGCTTATCATGTAGTCGTGGTCGTACGCGCCGGCCGTCTCGCGACAGGAGTGCATCGCGAGCATCGGTACGCCTACGTCGACGGTCCTCACGCCGAGCATGGCGGAGCTGATGGGCCCTATGGTCGTTCCGGGAGCGAGGTCGGCGCGCATCCTGAAGCGCTGGCATGGAACGCCGGAAGACTCGCACAGCCCCCTGAACGCAGCCTCGCCTACCGCGTCGGTGGCGTAGCGCACGTTGGCGTTCGCCTTTACCGCCGGCCCTCCATTGAGCACGGGCGCGAAGTCCTCGTCGAATTTGTCCGCGTACGACGGATGCCACCCCTGCGCGCCGTCGACCGATACGCTGAACGACCGCGCGAGCGCCCGATGCGCCGCCTCCGGTCCGGAACCGTCGGAAAGCGCGACGATACGCTCTACTATGTCACGGAGGAAGGCCGAATCGGCGCCCCGCGACGTGCCGGAGCCAATCTCCTCGTTATCGAACAGGACGGCCACCTGGCCGTGATCGCGCGCTGTTGCCGACGCGAACGCCGAAAGCACCGCGTGACAGCCTTCCAGGTTATCGATGCGCGGAGCCGAGAGCAGCTCGGAGTCCATGCCGAACGCTATGGACGGAGCCGCGTCGACGAAGGTCAGCTCCGCCGCGACGACGGCATCGGTTTCGACGCAGAGCTCCGCGGCTACGGCTCGTACGAGCCAGGACGCGCCGGCGCCGCCTTCCTTCCCGTTATGGCCTGAAGCCGATACGATAGGTAGCAAGGAACCGTTCATGGCGTACTCGACGCCCTTGTTCATGTCCCTATTGAAGTGTATGGCCAGGTTGGGAATCACGGCCACGGGCCTCGCGAAGTTGACGAGCCGCCGCTCAGTGCGCCCCCCGGCCGATCTCACGACGACGCGGCCCGCCAAGGACAGCGGGCGGTCGAGCCAGGTCGAGTGTATCGGGCCGCCGTACGCCTCGACGGCCGCTCGTTCGAAGCCCCTCGCGGCCACCGATTTCTCTATCCGCGCCCGTAACCCCGGAGCGTCGGTATGCGCGCCCGCGAAGGCGAAACCGGCCTCGGACGGCGCCAGGCGTCCCATCCGGAACGCGACGAGCGAAGCGCCGTCGCGAGCGACGTAGTAGGTCCGGCCGGGTTCCAGGCGCCACGCGTCGCGCTCGTCGAGGCGAACGGCCCCGACGGCGTTGAGGGTCGCCTGGGCAGAATCGACGGCGTGGTACGGCGTAGGAGAGGCGTCTATGAAATCGCATAGCGATTTAGCGTTCTGTGCGGGCATTGATTTCCTCCATAGTATTTTTTATTAGCGAGCGGGACGCGATACGCTCCGCGAGCGCCCTGGATTCGAAATACGAAGATACGAGGCCGGCCCTAAGCTCGGCCATCGCGGCGGCTACGTCAGCGGCCGAGCCCGATCGCTCGGCTATCAGCGCGTCCATGGTAGCCGAAAGCCCGAATCCCCGGTCCTTGACCAGGTGCCGGACCCGCAACAGCAGCGAAATGTCGGATTCCGACCATTCACGGCGACCGAACGGAGACCGCGCCGGCGACAGGATGGGCAGTTCCCGCTCCCAGTAGCGGAGCACGTGCTCCCCTAGCCCCAGGAGGCGTTCCACGTCGCCGGTACGATACGGGCCGCCCACCGACTATCCCTTGTCCAGGTCCTCGAAGCGTTTGCGTGAGGCGCGCATCTCCACCTCGATGGGCACGTTCTTGAAGCCGAGGTCCGTCCGTATCTTGTTCCGCAGGTAGGACCGGTACGAATCGCCTACGAGTTCGGGCCGCGTCGCGAAGATGGCGAACGAGACCGGGTTGACGCCCGTCTGCACGGCGTAGCGTAGCTTGAACCGGGCCCGGGGGCTCGCGGGCGGCGGAGAGCTGTCGATCCAGTCGTGCACCGCCTTGTTGAGCCTCGACGTCTCGATCTTGGTATTGAGCTGGTCGAACAGCTCGGCGACGGTCTTGAGGAGCTTGTCGACTCCCTCGCCGTCCTTGGCCGACAGGGGCAGCACGGGAGCGTATGCCATCTGCGCGAAGAAGAACTGGAGCTTGTCCCTGGCCGCCTCGAAGGTATTCTTGATAGCGGGCATCTGGTCCCACTTATTAAGCGCGAACACGACGCCGCGGCCCTTGTCGGTTGCCAGGCGGACTATCTTCTTGTCCTGGTCGGACAGGCCTTCCTGGGCGTCTATCATCAGCACGACGACGTCGGCGCGGTCTAGCGTCCTGATCGCCCGGTTCACCGAGTAGTACTCGACGTCCTCGGTCACCTTGGCCTTGCGCCGCATCCCGGCGGTATCGAGCACCGTGAAGGTACGGCCCTTCCATACGAAGTGTCCCTCGACGACGTCGCGCGTCGTGCCCGGCATGTCGCTGACGATGGAGCGTTCCGCGCCCAGGAGCCGGTTGAGGAGCGTCGACTTGCCGACGTTCGGCTTGCCCATGATCGCGACGCGTATATCGTCGTGCGTCTCTTCCTCGCGCTCGGCCCGGGACCAGTCCATGCGGGAGACGATGAGCTCCTCGAGCTGGTCTATGTTGCGGCCGTGCTCCGCGGAGACGAACACCATGTCCTTGTAGCCCCACGACGCGTGGGACCAGGCCCTGGCGTCCCGCTCCGGGCTGTCCGCCTTGTTTACGACGACGACGACCTTGTCCGAGTAGCGCCTGAGCATCGCCGCGAATTCCTCGTCCTCCGGCGTGACGTTGACGCAGTCCAGCAGGAACAGCACGAGATCGGCCGACGCGATGCGTTCCCAGCTCTTCTTGGCGACGAGGTCGTCCATGTCGTCCCGGTCGATCTTGAGTCCGCCGGTGTCGATGATCAGGACGGGCATATCCGCGCCGTCGGGCGTCCACTCGCCCTCTATCGGGTCGCGCGTGACCCCGGGAGTGGGATCGACTATCGCGCGGCGCGAGTGGAGGAGCCTATTGAAAAGCGTCGACTTGCCGACGTTGGGACGCCCGGCTATGGCGATCGTAGGAAGGCCGCGCCAGCGTACGCGGGGCGGCTCTATGATGGTTTCTTTGTTCATTAGTACTACAGGATATACCG
Organism: Spirochaetae bacterium HGW-Spirochaetae-3; assembly: GCA_002839315.1. Taxonomy (GTDB): domain Bacteria; phylum Spirochaetota; class Spirochaetia; order Treponematales; family UBA12059; genus SZUA-370. The sequence goes on along the minus strand of PGXV01000006.1, from coordinate 127,373 downwards.
GAACGGGGCCGTTGGGCTAGAGAGTCTTACCCGCCTACGCGCCGCGCGATACGCGGTCGGCCAGGCGCGAGGCTAGGAAGGCCTCGGTCTCCTGATGAGAGCAGAGCTTGAGCGCCTCGGCGGCCACGGCGGTCGCCTCCTCGAAGCTGATGGAGCGTATCGTGCGCTTCACGTCGGGCACGGAGACGGCCGACATGGAGAATTCGTCCAGGCCGAGGCCGAGGAGAACGATGGCCGCGAAGGGATCGCTGGCCATCTCGCCGCACATGGACACCGGTATGCCGGCGGCGTGGCCGTCGTCTATCACCTTCTTGACGAGGCGCAGCACGGCCGGATGGAAGGGCTCGTGCAGGTACGCTACCCGTTCATTGCCCCGGTCGACGGCTATCGTATACTGGATCAGGTCGTTCGTTCCGATCGAGAAGAAGTCGACCTTGGTCGCCAGGATATCGGCTATCAGCGCCGCGCTCGGCACCTCGATCATGATGCCGACCGGGATGTCCTCGCGGAACGCCTGGTTACGCTTGCGGCACTCGGCCTTGGCGCGCTCGAGCGCGGCTATCGCCGAGTCGAGCTCGACGGGACCGGATATCATCGGGAACATGATACGCGCGTCCCCGTGGGCGCTGGCGCGCAGGATGGCGCGCAGCTGATCCTGGAACAGCTCGGGATCGGACAGGCAGTACCGTATCGCCCGCCAGCCCAGCAGGGGATTCTTCTCTTCCTCTATCGCGAGGTCGGGAACGACCTTGTCGCCGCCTACGTCCAGGGTCCTGATGGTGACGGGACGGCCGGCCATGGCCTCGATGACCCGACGGTACGCGGCGTACTGGGAGTCCTCGCTGGGCGCGCGCCCCGGCTGCAGGAAGAGGAACTCCGACCGGAACAGGCCGACCCCCGCCGCGCCGTGCCTGAGCACGGAATCGGTCTCCTCGGGCACCTCGATATTGGCCTTTATCAGCACGTCCCTGCCGTCCAGCGTCCTCGCCGGCAACGAGGCGATGGCGGTCAGGTCCTCGTCCCGCTCGGCCATCTTCGCGCGCACGCGCTCGTAGCGTTCGAGGGTCTGGGCGTCCGGGTCGACCCTGACGTCGCCGGTATTGCCGTCGACGACGACGATGGCGCCGCTCTTTATGCCGCGCACCGCGCCGCCGAGCCCGAGCACCGCCGGTATCTCGAAGGCGCGGGCCAGGATGGCCGTATGGCTCGTCTTGCCGCCCGCGTCCATAACGATGGCCTTCACCCTGGCGCGGTTCATCGCGATCATGTCCGACGGCAGGAGGTTGTGGGCGACCAGCACGACGTCGGAGCCGAGGTCCGCCAGCGAGAAGCGCTCGCGGAACATCAGGTGGTTGAGGACGCGCTTTATTATGTCGTGCACGTCTACCGTGCGTTCCTGCAGTATCGGGTCGTCGAGGCCCTCGAGCCGCTTGACGATGGTCTGCTCGTACTGATGGACTATCCACTCTATGTTGAGGAAGGAATCCCGTAGCGACAGATCGATGGCGTCGAGCACCTCGGGGTCGTCGAGCATCAGGAGGTGCGCGTCGAAGATGGCGCCGTGCTCGGAGCCCATCTCCCGCGTCGCCCTGTCGCGAAGCACCGTCACGTCGTCCTTGGCCTTGCCGACGGCGACGACGAAACGATCCCACTCGCCGTCGAGCTCAAGCTCCGTGACGGTATATCGCGGGATCGTCGGCTCCTCGTCGTCGAGGAACGCGAAAGCAGAACCTATGGCTATGCCGGGGGATGCCGGTATGCCCTGAAGGTTTCTCATATTCACCGCATGGTAGTCCAAAAGGGTAGGCCTGTCAAACTAATCAGGCGACTAGCGAAGGACCGTCATGGGGTTCATCGTACGCCCGTTCTTGCTGACGGTAAAATGCAGGTGCGGCCCGGTGCTGTAGCCGGTACTGCCGACGGCGCCAATCACGGTCGCCTGAGACACGCTGCGGCCCGGCTTGACGTCTATCCGGTCCAGGTGCGCATACAGCGACGTATAGCCGGAGTGGTGCCTGATGACGACGTAGTTGCCCGACACGGTCGAATACCCGGTAGCGGACACGACGCCCTCCATCGCGGCCCTTACCGAGGCGCCCCTGCGGGCGCCGATATCCACGCCCGTGTGGAAGCTACGGGCTCCGGAGAACGGGTCGTCCCTCCATCCGTACCAGCTGGTTATCCAGCCGCGTATAGGCCACGAGAACAGGTCTCCCGATATCTCGCGGAGCGCCCAGCTGGACATGCGGGCGTCCGGCAGGAACACGGGCTTGCCGGCGGAGAGCGGTTCGTCGCCTATGCCGTTCAGCTCCTTGATGCGGTCCCCGGATACGCCGTAGCTCGCCGCGAGCGCGGTCGCCGTATCGCCGGCCGCCGTGGAGTAGAGTATTCCGTTAAGGGTCGGGATCTTCAGGTACTTGCCTATGGACAGCGTCCTGGCGTTGGTGATGCCGTTGAACGTCACGATGGAATCGGTCGTAACGCCGTACCTGGCGGCGACCTCCGAAATCGTATCGCCCTTGACGACGCGGTAGACGACGTAGAACAGCCCCTGATCAGGAGGAGGCGCGTCCATCGAGAAATCCTCGCTCGTACCGTCCGGGCCGGCCCCGCCGACGTCTGCGAGATCGGCCGCTCCGATGGATTCCTCCCTGATCGACGCGGAGGCCGTGACGCTCGAGGCGACGAAGGAGAAGCCGAAAACCAGGACCGTCGCCGAGAAGGCGAGCACCTTGAAGCTGGCGACCCTCTCGAGGATTTCCATGCCGTTCTTGTTTTTCCGTCGTCGTTCCATCCCGCGAGGCTCCATTCCTGATGTCCCGTGATTGTAATACGGCGGCACCCGAGGTGTAAACAAGAAACGGTTCCAGATCATCAGTGCGGCAGTATGATCACGTCGATCGAGACGCCCAGCTCGGACGACTTCCCGTCGACCATCGCCTTGTCTATCTTGCCGCGCGGCAACGGATGGGCGGGCGCGTCCCCGACAAGCACGATGAGCTTCGACTCCGCGAACCAGTCATAGCCGACGAGAGCCTCGTAGAGAGCCTCGTAGACGGCTTCGGGAATATCCCGGCCGCCCGCCACGCGCACCTTGGTGACCGCCCGGGTGAAGGCGTCGACGTCATCGGTGAATTCGAAGCGCTTCACGACGTAATCCTCGAAGTAATCCTTGTACAGTACGAGCCCCAGCCTGAACGAAGCGAAGCGGGCCGTCTTCGCCTTGACCATTTCGGGCAGGCTCGTCTTGACGGCCTCTATGTCGTCGGCCATCGAATCGGTCGTGTCCAGGCAGATGACGAGGTCGAGGGAATCGCCTTCGACCGCGTCGAGGATACGTTCGAGGGTAGGCACGATATCCGCCTCGCCGAGGGAATACGAGACGGTACCCTTGCCCGACTTTGCTATCGACTCGAAGGAGCGGAGCGCCTCGGGCATATAGATGGAAGTATCGGGAGGAACGGGCGCCGGCTCCAGCGCGGGAGGCTCGACGATCGGCGGCGGCGGCTCGATCGCGGGGACGACCTTGGGTTCCGGCCTCGGGAAGGGCTTCTGCGTTACCGATATACGGTACGGATTATCGAGGAATCCGCCCGAATAGTCCGCGTAGGGCCTGGCGAAGGCCCGTATATTGACGAACGTGCCGTCGGCGATGAATTCCCTGCCGTTCCTGGACCAGGGATAGCCGTACGATACGACCCAGGGTATGAACACGTGGAAGGCGGAACCGAACTCGGCGTCAGGCTCGGGCGTGGAGTCGATGAGTGACCGGATACCGCTCTTCGGATCCATGAAGACGCCGTTCAGGAGGCGTTTCTCGTCGCCGTTCACCGGATTCCAGGCCTCGGCGCGATACGCGTAGTTATCGGCGACTCCGCCCGGGTCCTTGGTGGTCTCGACCAGCAGCACGCTGCCGATACCCGGTTTGGCCCTGACGAACAGGTGATAGCCGGCGTCTCCGCGCTGCTCTATGCGCAGGTCGGACGACGCGACCGAGAGATCGGCCGCGAAGGCCCGCGGAACCGCGGTTATCGCCAGGACGAGGAGGAGCGCTATCGACGGAACGCCTTTCTTGCTCACCCTTACAGGATCGGCGGATACGGCGCTACGTCTTAGGCGCGGTTGCGAGAAAAATCACTCCCGCCCGGCCATCGCTCCCGATAGCGCGGCCCTGTTCCCGGCTACCGTAGCGCCTAGGCCTTCGAGCCTTGACCCGCGATCCGTTTCGGTCTCCGTATCGAGCCCGAAGCGCAGCTTCTGCGCGACGACCCTGGCGGCCGCGTCCTCCAGGCGCGACCGGGAAAGCCGCCCGTCGGCGAGCGCGGCGAGTATATCGGCGCGGGCGTCCCGGGCCGTGCGGCCGCCGGAGACCATCACCATGTCGGCGCCCGCCGACAGCGCCGCTATCGCGGCCTCCCCCGCCCCGCCCCGCCCCGACAGGGCGGCCATCTGCAGGTCGTCGGTCAGTACGATGCCCCGGAAGCCTAGTTCGTCCTTTAGGAGCGCTATGGCGAGCGGCGACAGGCTTACCGGCAGGCCGGGGTCGATCGCGGGGACCAGCGCATGCGACAGCATGATGGCGGAGACCCCGGCATCGACGGCCCGCCTGAACGGAGCGAGGAAGGCGCCCTCCAGCGCGGCGCGCGAGACGTCCAGAACGGGGAGTCCGCGATGGGGATCCGCGGCGGCGTTGCCGGGGAAGTGCTTGGCGACGGCGGCAGCGCCGGATGACTGGCAGGCTTCGATGAAGGCGGCGGCGAGTCGCCCGGACGTCGCGGGGTCGTCTGACCAGGCCCGATCGGCCAGGAAGGCGCGGTTAGCCTGGGTAAGCGCCTCGACGACGGGCGCCGCGTTCATCGTGACGCCTACGGCGCGCAGCTCGGAACCGGCGGCGGCGCCCGCGGCGGCGGCGGCGGCGGCCCCGGCCCGCCCCATCGTCCTGGCGGGCGGCAGCCTCGTCAACCCGCCCTTGAATCGGAATACGGCGCCGCCCTCGTGGTCGATGGCGACGAAGGGCGGCAGGGCGGCGCCGTCGGCGAGCGCCGGAACGCCGGCCGCCGACCGTATATCGGCCGCGAGCGACGCTACCGAACGGGGATCTTCCGCTACGTTGAAGCCGAACAGGATAACGGCGCCGGGCCGTACGAGGCTCAGGATGGCGCGACTGCCGTTCGACAGCTCGCCGACGCCGTCTACGCCTATGATCATCGCCTGCCCGACGAGTTCCTCGTCGCTCATAGCCGCGGCTACGATCCGGGCCCTGGCCTCGGAGCGGGCGTTCCGGGCGGTAACCGGCTCGTCGTCCGCGGTCGGAAGCGCCGGTACGGCCCGGGTACACGACGAGGACGCGCAGAACACCAGAGAAACCGATACGATAGCGAATACGACGACGGAGAGGCGAAGCTTGAGCATGCGCCGATGATATCGGCCCGGATACGCCGGGGCAAGACCGTTACAGGGTCGGGCTGCCTTCCTCGTCGAAGGCCTTCTCTATCATCGAGAAGATATCCTCGTCGTCCAGCTCGAGGCCGGGCGCGGATGCGGTCGGGGTCCGGATGATCCTCTCGGCGGCGGCCCTGACGCCCCGGACGAACGACGCGTCCGGCGCCGTGATAGCGAGCGGGGCGCGATCCTGGACGGAGGCGGACACGTAGGGGTCGCGCATTATATAGGAGATGTACTCCATGCCGACGCCGAGGTTCCTGGCCGATATCTCGCGCAGGCGCTGGGCTATCGTCGCGTCGTCCTGGCCCGAGCCCATGTTGACGACGACCCTCGGACGTAGCCGCCGCAGCTCCTCGAGCGCCTTGGCCCCCTTGGCGCCGCCCTTCTGGGCGTCGGCCCTGGCCAGCCCCTCGGCGAAGGCGAGGAAGGTGTCGCCTTGCCCCTCGGTCCTGTTGACGACGAATTCGACTATCTGCTCCCGCTCGGGGCTACCCTTGCCGAACGACCGGAAGAGCATCCTGAACGCGGCTGTCTTGAGGAACGAGTACGCGTTGAGCACGGAGGGTATCTCGGGGGCCGTCACGACGATGCCGTCGGGAGCCATCAGCCAGAAGTCTATGACGTTGTACGACGCGCCCGCTCCGAGGTCGACGAGGACGTAGTCGGCCGTCAGCTCGAGCAGCTCCTTCATGATGCGGCGCTTGGTGAAGAAGTCCAGGTTGGCCGTACCGGGCAGGAGGTTGTCCCCGGGCACGAGGAAGAGCCGGTCGATGGACGTAGGAACCACGAGGTTCTCGAGCCGCTTCTCCTTCTTCCAGACGATGGAACCGACCCCGGGATGCTTGTTGCGCACGCCGAGGCAGGTATGGAGATTCGCTCCGCCGAGATCGAGGTCCACGAGGATGACCGTCTTGCCGTACGAGGCCAGGACCGCTCCCAGGTTAGCCGTGAATACCGTCTTGCCTACGCCGCCCTTGCCCGAGCCTATGGGTATCAGTACGCCCACGCCTGCCTCCTCGTTCGCATGATGCCGGTCATTGTATGGCGATATCCTTCCGGCCGCAAGCTCCGGCTTGTAGCACGGGCCGGGACGCGCTACAGTAGGGAGCATGAGAAGATTCCCCTTCATAGCGTTCATCCTCGCGGCCGCCGGCGCGTTCGCGTTCTCCTGGACCTCTACGCCTACGATCCAGGTCGAATCGGCGTCGCTCGGCGGCCTGTCGTCCCTGTCCGTACGTTGCGACGTACGCGGCGCCGCGGTATGGCTGGACTACCAGGTACGCGGCACGGTCCCGCTCGACATGACCGGGCTGGCGCCCGGAGCGCATCTTCTCGTACTGAGGGCGGAAGGCTATTACGACTCGGTCGTGACCGTCACCCTCGCCGCCGACACGAAGACGACCGTCACCGCGTCGCTGCAGGTCAAGACCGGCTTCCTCGACGTAAAGGTCCAGCCGCCCCAGGCGAAGGTGATCATCGACGGCGAATCGTACTCGCAGGGCGTCATCGAGGCGCCGGCGGGGCAACGGACCGTGGTAGTCAAGGCGTTCGGATACGTCGAGCAGACGTTCTCCATATACATTCCGGAGCGGATGGTCGCGTACCTGTCGGCCGCGCTCGAGAAGGCGCCGTTCGAGGCCGCGGGCTTCGCGCTGTCGCGGGCGCGCTTCAACCCGCGCAATTCCGGTCTCAAGGGGATAGCGAGCGTCTCGTTCGGCGTGAGCGCGGCCGGCTACGCCGACTTCGTCGTGCTGGGGCCGAACGGCGAGCGCCTGTACGAGGAGTCGAGCGGCCCCTTCGCCGACTGGGACCAGGCGTTCTCCTGGGACGGCCGCGGCGGGGACGGAGAGCCGGTGCCCGACGGAACGTACTCCATAGAGCTCTCGGTCAGGCCGGAGGCGGGCATCGAGACCCTGCGCGACCGGTACGACTTCTCGTCCGGCATCGTCGTGGATTCCACGCTCATCGTCGTGCCCGTCGGCTCGTACGGGCCGATGTACGGCGCCGTCTACGCCCCGGCGGCCTTCGCGCCCGGCGTCGACGGTTTCCGCATAGCGGCCTTCGGCTGGGCCGACGGCCCCGTCGACGGCTCCTCCGCCTCGGGCGGCGTTACGCTCTCGGCGGGCGGCTCCCTGGAGCGCGGCCTCGACGGCGGCATAGGCCTGGAGCTCCGCGGCGACGAGACCGCCGCCGCGACGATCGGGCTACGGGTCGCGGCCGGGCTGCCCGGCCCGTTCGGACTCTCGGCCGTCGCGGAGGGCCGCCTGTCCGACGCTACCGCGGGCAACCCGTCGTACGCGCGGCTCGGGGCGGCCATGGGCCTCGGTTCGCGTTTCCTGAACGTGGCCCTGATGCCCCATATCGGCGGCTACTGGGAAGGCGACGCGTCGGTGAGGGCCGGGCTAGGCGCCTCTCTCAGCGCGAGCGGCTACGCCGTCGGCGCGTCGCTGTCGGCGTCCATGATCAGCGACCCGCTTTCCGACGGATTCTCCATGGCGTGGCCTATCGGCACGGCCGTCGAGATCAACCTGGCGCCCGCCCGCCTGCCCCTCGCCTTTACCCTGATGGCCGGGATGGACTGGTCGCCCGGGCCTTCCTCGTGGAAGGCCGGCATAGGCATATCGGGAGGGTTCTAGTCCGCTCCGCGGCCTAGTCCGCTTCGCGGCCTGTCCGCTTAGGAAACCGCGCCGAAGTTCATGAACACCGACGGCAGCCTTCGCCTAAGCACCTCGTACGACAGGTACTTCTTGCCTATCGCGAAGTTCTCCGCGACGCGCTTGCGCTCCTCCATCGGATCGTCCAGCACGCGCGCGACGTCCTGGACGACGGCGTCGGTGACGTAGCCGTCCATCACCGTCGTCCTGAAGCCCAGCGGCTCTATGTCCTGGGCGTATATGGCGTATCGGTTGACGAGTATCGGCTTGCGGTAGAAGATCGCCTCGAGGAACGCGTTGCCGAAGCCCTCGTACGTCGACGGGTACGTGACGAAGTCAGAGCCGACGTACGCGTCCCACAGCGAATAGACCTTGCCCCCGTCCGGCCGCGTCCCCCGGTCCACGCCTATCAGGTCGGGCCTGACTATCAGCTCGACCTCCATGAACTTGGCGTAGTCGAGGACCCTCGACTGGTACGCGTCGCCCTCGTCGAGGTCGGGATGCGATACGAGGAGGCGTCCGTGCTTGGAGCCACCGACGAGCCGGTTATACCGGGCGACCATCTCGATGGCGCTCTCTATGCCCTTGCGGGCGACGATGCGCGTCGGCTGCAGGAACAGCACCTCGTCCGGCCCTATGCCCAGCTCTGCGCGGAGGCCGGCGTTGTAGTCATCGGGCCCGACCGGGTCGGAGTCGAAATTCCATACGTTGGGTATCATGATGGACGAGATGCCGCAGCGGAAGGCCAGCTGCCTGCGCGCCTCGGAATTGATGACGACGTGGTATACGCTGTGCAGGCGCGGCGGGAAGGCCCGCACGATGTAGTCCTCGGCGCAGCCGGTCATGAAGCGCTGCCGCTCCCACGCGAAGTCGTGGTTGTGCGCTATGGTCGGCATCTCCAGCTCCGCGACGAGCTCCGCCAGGGCTATCCCGAGCGGTATGTGCATAGGTATCGCGAACGCGTTCTCCACGATCAGCACGTCGATGCTGAATTCCTTGACGAATTCGTACAGCGCGGCCTTGAGCTTGCCCTTTATCTCGCCGACCTCCGCGGTCAGCCCGCGGCGCCTCGTGCTGCGGTCGAATATCTCGTTATGCAGCTCCTTTACCTTCGGCTGGCCGAAGAACGCGTCCTCGACGACGCGCGAGCGCTCGGGGAACCAGTCGCTCTTGCCGGAGAAGAAGAAGGTCTCGTAGCCGAGCTCCGTCAGGACCTCGTTCCATTTCCACGTCTCCAGGGACACGCCGTCGGTCCCCTGGAACCGCGTCGACACGAATCCTACCCGCGTTATGTCACGCGCTCTCGTCAAGTACATACGAGCCTCCTCAGGTCGTCCCACGATTTTACCAGCGTATCCGGCGGGCAGGCTGAGACGCGGGCTTCCCGGGCCCGCGGCTTGCAGGAGCGCGCGTCGCCGCAGAACAGGGCGGTCATCATGCCGGCCTCGCCGGCGGCGGCGCAGTCGTTGAGCGCGTCGTTGCCGACGTACAGTATCCTGTCCGCCGGGATACCGCGCGACGCCAGGCGGCGAGCCAGCTCTTCGAACATCCAGCGATCCGGCTTGGCGCGCCTCGTCTCATAGGACCACAGGGCCAGCCCGGGGTCGAAACCGAGCGACGGGGCGGACTCCGTACCGGGCCCGAACAACGCCGCCCCGAAGGCCGCCTCGAGGAACAGCGGCGTATAGAACTGCGCGTTGGACACGATACCCAGGGGTAGGCCCCGCCCGGCGCATTCCGCCAGGAAGGCGGCCGCTCCCGACATGGCGGAGCAGCGGTTATTGGAGCATTCCCACGCGACGCAGGCCCGGGCGCCGTCTTCCAACCCGAGGCCGAGCGCCTGGGCGAACATCGCGGGCGCGTCCACCTCCGGCCAGGGAATGCCGCGGGCCCGTTCGCGCTCGTGGATGTCGGCGACGAGACCGTGCAGGCGATCGGCCATGTCGCGAGGGAAGATGTCGCGATAGGTATCGTCCGGGTCGCCGGGCGATTCGCCTTCCCACGCCGACCCGGGGCCTATCTCGCCCATCGCGCTAGCCAGAAGCGTCCCGTAGACATCGACGGCGACGGCCTCCGGAGCAGAAGGCAGGGCCCGCCCCGCGATCTCCGCGAACTCGGCGGGTACCCGGGCGGACGGGACGAAGCGCTCGGCCGTATCGTCCGACGGAGGGGGTTCTATACCCCGCTCGGCTATCGCCCGCCTTAGCTCCTCTATAAGGGAAGCGGAGAAATCAGACGCCGACGCCATGGAAGGCCTCCGGTCGTACGTACAGTCTAAGCAAGGCGTCCTTACCGGGAGCCGCTCCGCCGCGGCGCTCGAGCGCGTCGCGGTACAGCTCTACGAGCCGCGCGCCGTACGCGGCCTCCGACCAGGGCTCGAGCGACTCGCGGGACGGCGGCGCGACGCGATCCGCCGCCTCGTCCCAGCCGTCCAGGAACGGGTTGGCGACGACGATCGCGCGGCGGGCGGACGGACGGGCCTTCAGGCTTCGCAACGCCTCGAGCTGGGCCGTCTCGTCGAGCCTGCCGAAATCGGCGCCCGCGGCGCTATTAGCGCCGACGGCGCTATTGGCGCCGAAGATGCTCTTGATGACCGAATCGGCCAAGCCCGCGGAATCGATGCCGTACGCGAGCGCGGCAGACTCGACGACGGCCCCGACGCGCGCGGCGAACGCCGCCTCGTCGAACAGCCCCGACGGTACCCGTATCGAATCGTAGAGCGCCGGGAACGATAGCCCCTCGTCCTCGAAGTCCGATACGACGCGCGGCAGGCGCCTGCCGAGCGTCGCGTACCCCCTCGACGCCGGTTCCAGGAACGACAGGCCGAAGCCTTCCTTGACGGACGTCGTCAGCACGGCCGACGCCTCCGCGTATACCTCTTCCAGGCTGCGCTCCAGGCCGAGACCGAACGAGAAGGGAGCCGCGAGCTCCACGGCCGCGCCGCGCCACAGCTCGTAGTACGGGACGTCGCGCGGGCTCGTAGGCGGCAGGGTCACGCCGACGCGGCCGCCCGGCCTGGCGAACAGCGACAGCAGCACGGCCTCGCCGAGGTTCTTGCGCCGTATGCCGCGGACCGGATATATCACGAGACCGGGCCCCGCGGCCCGTTCCGGCTCCTGGCCCGAACGGTACAGAGGCGGGGGGCACGGCACGGGATTGGGCAGGTACCGCACGGATCCGGCGCCGGCGCCGGCCAGCGCCGCCGCGTCGAAACGGTTTATCGCGGCCCAGACCGCCCCGTCGGTATAGGGCTGATCCGAATAGACCTCGGGGCGCCAATCCTCGGCGAGGTCGTGGACGTGCATCACGAGGGGACGCCGCGACGACGCCAGCTCGGCGAGCGCCGCGAGCATCGACGAGTTCTTGCGGATGGTCGGGTTGTGCACGTGCACGACCGTATCGCTCCCGAGCGCGTCCGCCTCGTGGCGTATCGCCGACGCGATGGCCCTGACCCGCCCCGGGTCGGGCTCGTCGGGGGAGCCGGGCGCGTCGTAGGCCAACGCCGGCTCGACGGACAGCTCGCCGCCGAAGCCGGCGGAGGCCTCGCCCGCCAGCACCGCGGCGTCTATCCCCTGAGCCGACAGCGCGGAGAGCTGGCGGCGTATCACGGTAGTCACGCCGCCGGGCTTGAGGTGGTAATGCACGACGAGGACCTTCATGCGCGGTCTGCCCTTTCGGGGAACTTGGCGCGATACTCGGGCAGGTCTATGATCGGCTGCCGCTCGACGATGTCGATGCGGTTCTCCCTGCGCCGGTACGTCCCGCCTTCCAGCTCGAACTGTATCATCGTCTTGTAGAGCTCGGACGCCATGGACGCCTTGCCCGAGGCCCTCAGCTTGGCGATGAAGGTCTGGATGATGCCGAACGACATGCGGCCGAGCGCCACGGTGGTCTGGTTGCGGTGCACGCGCTTGTCCAGGTCGACCTGTGCCATCGCGTCCATTCCGTACTTGTCGTAGATGTCCATCAGCATGCTCGTCTCCACGCCGTAGCCTATGGGGAACGGTATGGAGTCGAAGCATTCCCTGAAGCCCGCGTACTCTCCCGACAGCGGCTGGATGAACTGGGCCAGGTCGGGATAGAAGCTGGAGAACAGCGGCCGCGTGACGAGCTCCGTGACGCGCCCGCCGCCGGACGGCTTGACGGTCTTCTGGTCAAGCGCTATCGGCCTGTCGTAGAACGCCTTGACGAAGCGCACCTCGTCGTCGGACAGCAGCGGGCCAACGAGGCCGTAGACGAAGCGCGGGTGGATGTTCTTGATGTCGGCGTCGACGTAGACGATGATGTCGCCCTCGAGCACGTACAGGGCCTTCCAGAGGTTCTCGCCCTTGCCCTTGAACGGCGGGATGTCCGGCAGGATATCCGTCGCCAGGTATACCTTGGCGCCGAATTCGGCCGCGACCTCGCGGGTACGGTCCGTGGAGCCCGAGTCGATGACGACGATCTCGTCGACGAGCGGGTACCGCATCTGCAGCTCGCTCTTGATGATGACGATCTCCTTGGCGATCGTCGCCTCCTCGTTGAGCGTCGGGAAGCACAGCGATATCGACAGGCCCCGCTCCTTCTTCCGCGCTACCAGCGCCGCGATATCGGAGAAATCGTCGTGGTGGAAGGTACGCCTGGAAAGCCAATCCCCCGGCTCATGCATCGGCGGCCTCCTCGTCTGCCATCAGCATCAGCCCGACGAGCTGGGCCATGCCGCTGTACAGCGAGCGTATGCTCGCGCACGCGCGGTCCTGATGGTACTCGTTGCCCCTGGCGACGCCGACCGTGATGGCCGGTATGCCCCGCTTCAGGTAGTAGAAGAGCTCGGAGACGCTCGGGTAGACGCCGAGCTCTATGCCCAGCTCGTCGAGTATCGCGACGGCGGCCTTCGTCAGGGGATGCTCCCATCCCAGGCTCTCCGCGCCGAGCTCGGCGGCGACGTCGTACTCGATGTCCACCCGGCGCTCGTGCCGTACCAGGTCCAGTATCGACGCGATCCTGCCCGACAGGGCGGACAGCGCGTCGTTCGACGTGCTCCGCAGCTCTATGCCTATCCTGACCGTCGTGGCGGGAGCGCCGTACTTGTAGCCGCCGCGTATCATCCCTACGGTGACCGTCGTCTCGGGCTTCTGGGGCAGCTCTATCGCGAGGAGCCTGTCTATGATCTCGTTGGCGACGATGATCATGTTGAGCGGCGCGAAGCGCGCCCCCGGCCTGCGCTCGCAGACGATATCGGCGCGCACGACCGCCTCGGAATAGTAGTTGAGGCGGCCCAGCTCGCCGCCCTTCACGATAAGGGCCGCCTTGGGCCGTACCGAAAGGCAATCGAGGAAGCGATCGACGACGACGAGGTTCTTGCTCTCGCGCATCGAGTTGGGAATGCCGGCGAGCATGACCGTCGACCTGAACGACACGCCCTCGCGCCGCAGCACCTCGGGCAGCGCCATGACCGCGGCGGCGCCCAGAGCGTTGTCCATCAGGCCGGGGCCGACGATGGAGTCGCCGTCGAGGGCGTAGTGTATGTCGCCGGAGGGCGTGTAGAGCGAGTCGAGCTCGGCGCAGACGAGTATCGGCGGCAGGGTCGGGTCGGTGCCCTTGATGATGCCGATAGGATTGCCGAGCGGGTCGGTGGTGCACTCGTCGACGCCAAGCTCCGTCATGCGGTCCGCGAAGAACCGCGCCCGGACGCTATAGTCGACGCTGGCCATCTCGTCGTCGCTCTGCCAGGTGCCGGCGTAGGACGGGACCTCGCCGAGCATGATGGCGTTGCTAATGAGCAGCTCCCGCATGGACTCGAGCGACGACTCGAGCTCCTTCGTCCTTTTAAGGATTCCATTCAATACGGACTTTTCCAGTATATACCTCCTCGCGGTTTCCGGGCCCGTCACGAATAGGTATCGAGCGGTCCGGTTACGTACCATTATACGCGAAGCGGGAGATACTGGCAAACGACCGGCCGTCGGAGCTATCATCTACGCATGCACGGATCAGACGACGCTTTCTACGCATCGATACGGGCGGCCCGCGACGGCGATCTTCCCGTGGCCTTCGACCGACTCCCGCTGGACCCGCCTAGAGCCGAGCGGGCGCTCGGCCGCGACTTCATCATGGTACCCGAGTCGGCTCTCGCGGCCCTGGCCGAACGGGCCTTCGGCGACGTCCAGTTCAGGCTGCGGAGCTCCTTCCTCTCCCAGCTGGCGGCCGTTGCCTCGGATCCCGGCTCCGACGGGCGCGACCGCTACGCGGCGGCCTCCCTGCTCGAGAACGCCGCGATAGCGGCCGCGGGCACCTACCCCGTCTGCCAGGACACGGGCACCGCGGCGGTATACGGCTGGAAGGGCGACGGCGTCCTGGTGGACGGCCCCTCGGGCGACGCCGGGGCCCTGGCCGCGGGAGCGCTGGCCGCGTGGAAGCGGAAGCGCCTGCGGAATAGCCAGGTCGCTCCCCTGCCCGACCTCGGCGAGGCGAATACCGGCGACAACGCCCCGCTATCGGCCCATATATCGGCCGTGCGCGGCGACGAATACCGGTTCCTGTTCGTCGCCAAGGGCGGCGGCTCGTCCAACAAGACGGCCCTCTTCCAGGAGACCAAGCGCCTGCTCGCCCCCGAGGCCTTCGCGTCCTTCATAGCGTCGGCCATCGCTGGCCTGGGCGTATCCGCGTGCCCGCCGTACCGGATAGCCGTCGTGCTCGGCGGCCAGAGTCCCGAGGAGGCGACGCTCGCGGGCAAGCTGGCCAGCGCCGGCGCCCTCGACGCGCTGCCCCCTCGCCCCGAAACGCGGGGCGGCCCGTACCGCGACCGCGGCCTCGAAGCGCTCGTGATGGACGCCGCCGCCCGCTCCGGTTGGGGCGCCCAGCTCGGCGGCCGCTTCCTGGCGCGGGACGCGCGGGTAATCCGGCTGCCGCGCCACGCCGCCAGCCTCCCGGTCGTCGTCGCCGTATCGTGCTCCGCGCACCGCCAGGCCTACGCCTACGTATCGCGCGACGGATACTTCATGGAGCGGCTCGCCGACGCGAACGACGTCGGGCGCATCGTAGCCGGCGCGACCATCGCGCCCGCGGCCGGCGAGGCTGCTCCCGGCGGATTCGGCGAGGCCAGGCGCGTCGACCTCGGCGCTCCGGGAACCCCCGAGGCCAGGGCCGCCGTCGCCGGCCTCCGCTCCGGAGAGCTCGTCGCGCTCTGGGGAAAGGCCGTACTCGCCCGCGACGCCGCCCACGCCCGCCTGCAGGCTATGATCGACCGCGGCGAGCCGCTACCCGACTGGACGGCCTACCCAGCGTTCTACGCCAGCCCCACCGAGACGCCGGACGGCGCCGCCGTAGGCTCCATAGGCCCGACGACGTCGAAGCGCATGGACTCCTACCTGGAATCGTTCGGCGAGCGCGGCGTATTCCCGCTTACCATAGGCAAGGGCGAGCGCGGCCCCGCCTGCCGCGAATCCTGCGCGCGCCACGGAGGCGCCTACGTCGCGGCCCTGGGCGGAGCGGCCGCGCTCGCCGCGTCGCGCTACGTATCGTCGTGCCGGGTCATAGACTGGCCCGAGCTCGGCATGGAGGCGATACGGCTCGTAGAGCTCAGGGGACTGCCGGCGCTGGTAGCCGTCGACGCGCGGGGAGAGGATTACTACGCGGGAATCCGCGATCGGTGATCCGCTATCTGTGATCTGTGGAAGATAGCGCGTCTCGGTCGCGGGCGACGCCCGCGCCTGGCGCTCAGGCCGGACATGAGGTTCGTGGGACTATAGCTTCCTGCGCTCCGAGACATCGGTCGCGACAGCCAGGATGCCGGAGACCCGTCCGGATGCATCGTACAGCGGCATCTTGCTGGTCTCGAGGGTCATCAGCTCGTTATCCGCGACATGCTCGACTTCCTCGAAGTGCAGCTTGGGTATCCCGGTCCGCATGACCTCCCTGTCGTCCGCGAGGAAGGAGTCGGCTTCATCCGGACGGAACGGGAGGTCATAGTCGGTTTTCCCGATTATCTCCGACGACGAAGAGTACCCGCACTTCAAGGCGAAATTGTTATTGCATCCGCGTATGACGGAATCGGTATCCTTCCAGATGACGAAACCAGGGAACCGGTCGATAACGTTCTCGAGCAGCTGGGCGTGGGTCCGAAGGGCGTCGATCGCTTCATCCACTTTTTCCTTCTCGTCGAACAACTTGAAGGCCATCTTGATCGATGCGTCCAGCACGGTGATCGACGAGCTCTTGACGACGTAGCCGTACGAGGTGATCTTCTCGGTCCTCTCGACGATTTCCCGTTCGCCGTGGGAGGAGACGAACACGACGGGTATGTCGCGGCTCTCCAGTATGATCGCGGCGGCCTGCGTTCCGTCCATGCCGCTGCCCAGGTCGACGTCCATGAGGATAAGGTCGATCCCCGGGTTTCGCTCCACGGCCTCTACGGCCTTCTCGCCGCTCGTAGCCGTCACGACGGCATAGCCGTAGCGCTCGAGCTGCGCCTTCTCGGCCATCGCTATGAGCGCCTCGTCCTCCACGAGGAGGATATTTTTTTTATCTCCGCCCGACATGTGCACTCCGATACGCTTCTGCTATGAATCCGGCTAACTAGATTATAAATATTACTGGAACTAATGCAATCGCCGCGACGCGACCGGGCTTCCGGCGCCTCAGACCAGTCCCGCGGCGGCCGCGTAGCGCACGGCCCCGGCGCTCGTCCTCGTACCGAGCTTTTCCAGGATACGCTGGCGGTGGTTGTTCACCGTCGCGACGCTGAGGAACAGGCGGTCGGCTATCTCCCGGCTCGCCATGCCCGAGGCGACGAGCCCGAGCACCTCGAGCTCCCGCCTCGATAGCGGGGCGCGGTCCGGGTCCGGCGCGTCGCGCGGGAACAGGTACCCGTCGCCGGTCCGGATGTCGACGAGCCGCCGTTCCGGATCCGCTTCGAGCGAGCCCCCGGGAGCGAGGTCGTTGGCGATGAGCACGAGCCAGACGTTGCCGCGCGCGTCCAGTTCCAGGACGACCGCCTGCTGGACTATCCTGACGAGGCCGCCCGAAGCCGCCTCGATCCTGAATTCGAACGTCAGCTTGTAGCGAGCGCGCTCCGCGGCGGGCAGCGAGTACAGGAAGCGGAAGGTCCTGGAGACGGTCTCGAGCACGAACGGAACGTCGGGCGCGTGCATGAGCCTGAAGAAGTAGTCCGGCCCTCCCGTCATCGCCTCCTCGCGCGGATAGCCGCCCAGGAACCGGAACGACGACGTAAGGAAGCGGTACGATCGCGTGCGCACGTCGAAGAGGGCGACCGAGCTGCCGTCCACGGCGTCGAGCCGCTCCAGGAACGGCAGGTGATGGGCGAGCCTCGACTCGTCGCAATCCTCCGCTCGAAGAGTCGCCAGCGTAAGGACCCGATCGTATTCCCGCCGCGCGTCCCCGACGTCCATGCCGCCTCCCCTTTACCGCGTAGATTCTGCGAAAAATGATGATTCCTCATCATACCCCGCTTTCCCGCCGCCGGGTAGACTCGAGGCGACACTAGAAACGGAGGAACGGACATGAACGAAACCCAGACCCTGAAGACCCTGCAACTCTTCTACGCGGGAGCGCTGGTAGACGCCGCAAGACAGTACGAGGCCCACGGCGTCCTCGAACAGGTAACCGAGGCCAAGAGGCGCGAGCAGGAGGCCGCGGCGCCCGGCCAACTCCTGCGACTCGGTATAACGACGCCCGAGGCCCTCTTCGCCACCTTCTCGGCCATCTTCGGATGCGCCGCCTGGACGACGGAGACCGAGGGCCGGACGTTCCGCGCGAAGACCGGCTCCTGCCTGGCCTGCGCCATAGCCAAGAAGCTCGGCGCCCCGGCTCCGTGTTCGATATCGTGCATCAACCCCTTCGCGGGGCTCGCCGGAGCCCTGCCCGAGCCCCGCCGACTCGAGGTCAGGGAGACGCTCTGGGACGGCGACGAGTGCGTCTTCGAGCTGACGCCCTAGGCGCTCGGCCAGTATCCCGCGGAACGGCCGCCGGGGACGCGGCCGAAGACCTCTACCTTGCCGGCACCGTTGTGCCCGAGCAGGCCGTATACGGCGCCCGGCGCGAGCGAGAGATCGAGGCCCTCGAAGAGCGGCCTCTTTCCATACCCGAAGGTCATGGAATCGCATGTAATCATGTCTGTTCTCCCTTGGTGTACCAGGCACTTAATGCACCAGCGGAATGTTACACGAACGTCAAGCTCCGGGCGAAGATAATACGTCGTAGCCGCCAACCTTTCAGGCCTTCCGCGCGTATACTCGGGTATATGGAGCTTGAGAGACGCCGCGCTTTCGCGGAAAACCGGATATTGCCCGCCGACGACAGGCAGCGCCTCTTCGACTCGTTATGGAAAGAATGGCGGCCGCGGCTGGAAGCCTACCTGCGCTCGTTCTCCGGGCTATCGCCGGAGGACCGCGAGGAACTGGCCGGCGACGCCGTGCTGCGGGCCTTCGAGCGGGCCGACCGCTACCGTCCCGAGCGGCCGTTCGAGCCCTGGCTCGTCGCCGTGGCCCGCCGACTGGCCCTGTCGCGCCTCCGGGCGACATCCCGCCGCGCGGAGACGCACTCGGCGCCCGAGGATCTACGCTCCATCGCCGACGAGCGGCGACCGAGTCCCGAGACGGAATGCCTGCGGCGGGGCGAACAGGCCGCGATAGCCGAACTGGTGCGCTCGCTGCCGGAGCGCGAGCGCGAGCTGGCCTTCCTCGTGTACGGCCGCTCGATGAGCCTGGCGGACGCCGCCCGCGCGACGGGCGCGCCGCTGGGCACGGTAAAGTGGCGCATGCACCGTCTGAGGGAGCGACTCAGGCTGGCGACGGAGGTGAACGATGCTTGACGACATCGAGAAGGCGGAAGCCGGGCTACGCGCGTACTTCGAGGACGATATCGAGGCGGCCGCCCGCCGCGCGCCGCCGCCCCCGCGCCTGCCGAGTCCGCCGACGAGGGCCGCCGGATCGGCCCGGGCGGGAGACTGGCGCTCGAGCCTGGCCCTGGCGGCGTGCCTGACCCTGTGCGCCGCGGCCGCCTGGCCCCGGCAGGCCGAGGGCGCGCTGGCGTCGAGCCTGGGGAGCGCGGCCGCTTCGGGCCGCCTGGATGAAGTACGGGTCGACCTGGCGGCCGCAGCGGACGCGATATGGGAAACGGGCCTCCCGAACGGATCGAGGGGCATAGAATAATGCGGGCCGCGGCCCGCGAGGAGAATACATGAACGCGTTCAAGTACATCGTATCGGCTCTGGGCGCCCTGGCCCTCGTCTACCTGGGCACGTGCTTCTCGGCGATAAGCGCCCTCGCCTACGTTGACCCGGCCAGCGCCGTCATCGCCTTCGGCATACCGACGCTGCTCCTGAAAGCCGGCTGGTCTTTCCGGAGCATGGGCGCCGCCTTCAGGAACGCCCTGTCCGACTCGGCGGGCGTGCCTGAGCTCGAGGACGCCAGGCTCTTCTTCGGCACGGCCTTCCGCTACCTCATGGCCACCGGCCCGATGGCCTTCCTCCTGGGCCTCATAGCGATACTAGGCAACCTGGCCGACAAGGCGCGCATCGGCCCCAACCTCGCCGTCGCGCTCATATCGATGTTCTACGCCATACTCGCGGGGCTTATCGTTTGCCTCCCGCTCGAGGCGGCCGCCAGGCGGAGGCTGGGCGCGATACGGGAGCAGTAAAGGGCGCCCATTGGAAATTGGCCGTTCGGGGCGTTACAGTAGACGCGAGACCGGAGGGTTCCCGACATGGATTACGCGCCGCTACTGTTCAACCAGCTCGCCGAGCTGACCGCGATGAGGGACATCGAGCTCATGGAGTTCAGCCTCCTGCGAACGCTGAAGGACTTCCTCAACCCCGCGGGGCTCAGCATCCTGAAGATCGACGGCAAGGGCCAGCCGTACCGGGAGCTCGCCTTCAACAACAGCCAGTGCGTCGTCACGGCCGACGAAATAAAGGTTCCCGGCGAGCTGGTGATAGCCATCGCGGGGATACTCGGATCGGGCGACGCCACCCGCTCGACGCGGACCGGCGACGGCCTGACCGAGATATTCCACATACACAAGACGCGGTCGACGCAAGCGTTCCTGATCATCACCGTAAAGGAGCCGCTGTCGAGGATGAACGCCTACCTCGTAGGCGGGATGCTGCAGATATACAGGAATTTCTGCGAGGTGCTGCGCGACGGCCAGACCGACCAGCTGACCGGCCTCTACAACCGCAAGACCTTCGACGACAGCATAAACAAGGTCTTCTCGCTCCTCCCCGACGAGGCCGACGGCGAGTTCCCCGGCGACAAGCGCGACCGCAAGAGCGTGGGATACTGGCTCGTGATGGTCGACATCGACCACTTCAAGGCCGTCAACGACAAATTCGGCCACCTGTACGGCGACGAGGTCCTCATACTGCTCGCCCAGACCATGCAGGCCTGCTTCCGCGACGAGGACATGCTGTTCCGCTTCGGCGGGGAGGAATTCGTCTTCGTGCTACGCGGCACCGACCAGGCCGGATGCGCGATCGCGCTGGAACGATTCAGGACCGCCGTCGAGGAACGCGACTTCCCGCAGGTCGGCAGGGTTACGGTCAGCATCGGCGCCTGTCGCATGACCCGCGACACCTACTCGGTCACCCTGATCGACTACGCCGACAAGGCCATGTACCATAGCAAGAAGACCGGCCGCAACCGGACCACCTTCTTCGAGGACCTGGTCGCCTCCGGCGCGGAGAAGTACGAGGAAGTGGCCACGGGGGACATCACGCTGTTCTAGCAGAACAGGATACCACCTCAGAATCGTTGCATATACGGCGACTTGGGGGAGTTATACTCTTATGCTCTGGGAATATCGGTCGAATCACAGCTTGTCAGCAAAAATAGAAGGTATTAGACTTCCTGTCGTCGGCGATGCCGACAAAGCCTGGTTGGTTTCGTTGTTCGGGGTTGGGAAACAGTCGTTTTTCGGGGTAAAAGCCGAATTTCGACGAGAAACCGCAAAAATCCCGAAATGACGGTTCCTATCAGTTCAAGGGGAGATTATTCAGCAATAAACTCTAAGGCTACGATCTGCGAACAGGCGGGGACGGCATGCATAAAATAGTTACATACCTTTTCTTAGGCGTCGGCTCGACGATGTTCATGTTTTCCGCGCTACAGATGACGATCCGAAAAAAAAACCAGGTCAACCGATCCTTGTTCTTCTTGTTCCTTTGCCTCGGGTATATTTGGCTTTACTACGGGCTTTACAGAGCCACACGTTTGGCATGGGCGCCATGGCTCCTGTACAGCGACGTCGTGGTGACGTACATGGCCGGGCCGGTTCTCCTGGCCTACGTCAAAAACCTGGCGGGCAAGAAGCCCCCGAAGGCGGCGCTCCGATCGCTACCGTTCGTCCCCGCGCTGGCGGTTCTCGTCTTTCTCGTCGTAGCCCGACCGTGGATGCAATGGGCCCCGCTCGCGGGGGACGGCATCAACCCCGATCACTTCGCGATCCCCGCGATTCGGGTTATTAATACTTTGGGGGACTTTCATTTTTTCTGCCACGTAGCGCTCTGTACCTACCTGGTGAGAGGGCTCATGGATACGGGCGACCGAAAATTCAGGAGGCATTTCAAGGGCGTTTTCGTTTATTTCGCCAACGCCCTGTTGACGATGGTCATTTTCCTCGCCGGCCATGTCGCGGGGAACGAGAATATCCTGGGCATCGCCGTACTCGCCAACGGGATCAACAGCGTCTATTTTTTCTTCCTGAGTTACCGGTATCCCGAGTATACCCTTCGGGCCGTATGCGCTCCCCCGAACGGCGAACGTGCGTCGATTCCCCAAAGGGGCCGCGACGTACGGACCATCCTGGCCGGGCTCGAAAGGGCCGTCGAGGGGGAAGGCGGGTACCGGGACCCGGACATCACGCTGCAATCCATGAGCACGCGGCTGGGAATACAGCATCACCGGCTCTCCCAGATCATGAACGAAAGCCTGGGAACGAATTTCCGCGGCTATATCAACCGGCGCCGCGTGGACGAAGCGAAAAAGCTGCTGGCCGCCGAATCGGAGACGTCGATCCTGGACATCGCGTTCGCCGTGGGCTTCAACTCTAAATCCGCTTTCAACTCCGTCTTCAGCAAGGAAACCGGCCTCTCGCCCTCGGACTTTCGCAAAACCTCCCCAAGACGTCCAGAAATCGTAAACCAGGACGACAGGCTAAAATCAAGGGGCTAGAGTCTCCATAAACGCGCGGGGCGCTCGCGCCATCAAGGAGGCTCATGAATGAAAACAGTAAAAGCAATCGTATGCGCGGCGACGCTCGCCTGCGCGGCGCTGAGTTTCGGCGCGTGCGCCAAGGGCGCGGGCGTCGCGGAAGTGGTCGTCGACGTGACCTTCGATTCCCAGGGAGGAGGGAGCGTCCCGGCGGAAAAGACCCTGTCCGGATACCCGGTATACGAGCCAATGAACCTCACGAACGCAGTGGACGGAAACCTGGTCTTCAGCGGCTGGTACACGGAAGCCTCCTGCGCCACCCGCTGGGACTTCGACGACCCCGTCACGGAAGACATTACCCTGTACGCCAAGTGGAACGCCGCGGACTCGCTGAGCTTCAACGCGATATCCGGCGGTACCGCCTGGGAAGTCTCCAAGGGGACGGGAACCCTGGACGCGGAGCTGTTCATTCCGGCGTACTACAAGGGGATACCGGTGACGAGGACCGCCTCGAACGGATTCTATTACTGTAGCGGAATAACCGACCTGCACCTCCCGGAAGGCTTAACGGTGTTGGGTGATTATTCGTTCATAGGCTGTACGTCCCTGATCGCCGTTAATATTCCGGAAAGCCTAACGAGCATAATGGAGGAAGTTTTCGGCGACTGCCTTTCCCTTGGTGGCACGATCGAGATACCCAGGAACGTCGCCAGCATCGGGTTCAGTGCGTTCATGAATTGCTACGCAATGACCGCCATACACGTAGATTGGAACAACGCTTATTTTTCCTCCTCGGACGGCGCGTTGTTCGATAAAGCGATGAAAAAACTGATCATATACCCCTGTG
Organism: Spirochaetae bacterium HGW-Spirochaetae-3; assembly: GCA_002839315.1. Taxonomy (GTDB): domain Bacteria; phylum Spirochaetota; class Spirochaetia; order Treponematales; family UBA12059; genus SZUA-370. The sequence goes on along the minus strand of PGXV01000006.1, from coordinate 104,280 downwards.
GCAGATCCGAATCTACCTATGTTATCCCGTCTACAGTGCTTGAGATCGGGACGTATAGTTTTATGTATAATACCGCTTTGACCAAGATCACGATCCCCGCGAGCGTTACGAGTATCGATAACTACGCCTTCTTCCATTGCGACGACCTTATAAACCTCTTCATTCCATCGAGTGTCACGACTATCAACGATCCTATTATCGAAGGTTGCGATAAGGTACAGATCCATTGCCAGGCGGCGGAAAAACCCGCGGGGTGGAGTGAATACTGGGATTCCTATACCCACACCGTCGCCGTCACCTGGGGGTGCTCCGAATAAAAGCGGCTCGGCCCTGTACGACGGCGGCGCCTTCGTCGCGGTCGTACAGGGCCGCGTCTCGAGCTCGTCTCCGGCGAGTCTACGCCATACGGTAAACAACGGCATGCCGGAAGCCAAGAATGCACGCATTCAACGTATCAAGGAAATCGCTCGCGGCTTCCGGAACAGGAAACGGTCCAAGAACGCGATTCCATTTCACTTGGGCGGCCTTGATCTTCAGCCATTCGCCACACGATAGTCTGAAGCGCCCGCCTTCGTCTTGAGGAGCCGCGCCACGTTCTCGCCGAGCACCCGCGTGATCTGCATGCCCTCCGCCCGCAGCGGCCCGCAGGCGGCGCGCAGGTCGCGAGCACCCAGGAGTCGAGCTCTCCGATCTTGCGGTCGCGCGCGGCGGTAGAAGCCTTGGCCTGGTTGGCCTCGGCCGACTGCATCCGGAACGTCTCAATCCGGATTCATTCGAAAGCACTGAATACCATCCTTACATTGAGCCTTTTAGATGCTCGAGTGTAGTAGATGGCGTAATCCCGGAATCATCTTCAGCCGTAGAAGCATCGACCGCCAATAGCATAGCCAACGCTTTCTTTCGTATTTCAGGTGGAAGTTGCCTCGATCGCTCCTGATAGAATATCCTTTCCGCCTCAGTACAGCCCTAACTCTGAGCGGACTTGTTTCCATATTACTTTCGTGTTCACTAGCAAACCCGGATCGCCTGATCCGGGTTTGCTATACAGAGCCCACATTTACTAGTGAGGCTAACCAACCACATAAGAGCCCGGCGTAACTCCGCCCTAAGCTGGTTATATAGCTAGGCTAAACCCCTTATACTTACTTAGTCTTGGAGTTCATAGAATGGCTTATTGCATAGACTTTATCATCGTCGACTATATGGCTAAGAGTAGCCGTTTTGCCACCTATGCTCGCCGTCGCGGTCCAGGATCCATCGGGTTCAATATTTTTTGCCGCTGCGACCTGGTTGCCAGAGTACAGCTCTGGGCCCGTGCTCATGAGCAAGAGGGCAAAGGCCGTTTCCGCGCCTTCTTGGAAGGGGAAACTACCGGCTTCAGCCTCGATGGTAAGGGAATACCATGTTGATGAAAAACTATAAGTGGGTAGATCGTACTGGAAATAGTAGGTGCTCGGCTCGATTTCATAGTAGGTCTGCGCATCCCAACTCGTTGAGTCGTTAAACGGGTAAGGCAAGTCCCAATCATAGGTCAGCGTGCCCCCTTCCCAATCGACGCCGAGGTAGGTAGGTCCGTCGGCGCCGAACAGTTCGCACGAGCTTGATACGGCCGCAAAAGCGAGCAAAGCCAGGATCAAGACGCCCATTCTTCGATTCTTATTCATTCATAGCCCCCTTTTATGCTTTTCTCCCCGCCAGGGCGGGGCTCCATCCTTACTTAAGCACCGCATACATGCGTACGCCCTCAGGTAGGTTTATTTCAAAGGATCGCTTGCCCGTAAAGCCATGGGCGGCCTGGAACAGTACGTTCGAGGAGGCCGAGCCCTGGCCGGCGGGACCGTTAGCCGTAAATACGAAGGGGCCAAGCTCGGCCGTGCCATAGCGGCGGTACCGGAAGGCGTCGATGGAGCCGAGCCTATAGCTATTGCCGTCCAGTGTGGAACTAAACCAGCCGCCGGAATTATAGCGGTAACCGCTGGGCATATCCTCGCGGTCTGAGTATAGGACCGACGCCGCCCAGCGCGCGATAAGGGAATCAAGGTCGCCGGGCTGCGCCCCTCCGGCGGACGCGGCGGTTTCTACGATCGACTCGTCCGAAGCACTGGTATGAACCAGGCTCCGCAAGAGGGACGCACCCCCATAATTCCTCGCCAGCCAGGCTCCGAAGGCGTAGGTAGTCGAATAATCATAGACGTCGTACGACGAGGTAACGGCGAGGGGAAAATAGGAATACCGATTGAACAGGGGCATGCGTCCCTCGGTATTGTCAGAAGGCCCCGCGCTACCATCAGAGGGATCGACGCCACGCGGACCGGGCACGCCCATGCGCTCGGCCAGGAGATCCTCCGCCAGCATGGAGCAGAGCTCATCTATCCAGACGTCCGCCCCGTCCGAGTCGCGGACTATGGATCGCTGGTAAAAGGAGATCATGTGCTGAAACTCGTGGGCCAAGGTGGAATAGACTTCAAGAGCCCAGTCGTCCGCCGTAGACCATACGGCATCATCGCCGCCGCCGACCGGATTAGCGAACATGACGGAATCAAGGACGAACATAATACGTTCGTTTGAAAGGTTCGCGTACGGGGTGCCGGCCAGGTAGGCGTTCGTAAAATTGTTCAGCGACCAGAAATATCCTACGATCCCGCCGTTAGGTTCGTCGTCGTCTTCTATATCCGCGAGCACGATATGGATATCTCCGTCAAAGTCGATCAGGTTCGAATAGGGCGTAGCGCCCCATTCGGGGCCGAGGATGGCCGTAAGCCAATCGTATACGTCATTATCCGCCCCTGAGGCCAGGAACTTACCCGCCAACCAATTAACCATCTCTTGTGTGACTAGGTACTGCTTAGGGTTGCTGGGATCATAAGACCAGGAATCGTCCTCTACCCAGACGATCAGGCGCCGCGGCGTGCCGTCCGCGGCCACGCCAATCGGCGTATCAGATACATATCGGCAGGTGGAATCCCAGCTTGATGGGCCGTCCTTAAGGGTTCCTGTGTCGCCTTCCGTATACGAGGCTCGAGGGACGCCAAGGTTCGATGACGAGAGCTTCGCCGTAGGAACCGAAGGCGCTTTAGCTATCCCGAGGGCGCTCCAAGGGTTGCGGTTGAAGTCTGCGATCCGTTGGCCCTTGTCTGCGCTCTCCCCGAATACGGCGGGGGTCTTCATCGCCGACGGAGCCGGCAAAGTCTCGCCGTCTACGGAAAGCGCCGTAGCCGAGGGCACGGCGTAGGTATCCTTGTCGGCGGAAGCGCTGAATATGAAGTATACGTCGCGCGATATGGAAGAGACTTCTATTTCATAGTTAAAGAGGCCCGTGCCGGACACCGGCATGATAAGGACGGCGTCAGGATCCGCGGGGATACCGGAAAACAAGGGGGCGCACGCGGACAGGCTCAGGGCCGTGGAGAGCAAGAGCCCGCAATGAGCCAGCCAAGCTTTTCCTAGACTAGCGTTAAACCGTTTCACAGGCTGTCCTTTCCAGGCAAGGCGTACGATATTGAGGCCTGAAAGCGGCCAATCCAGGTAGGTCCATCTCCTGGCGCCGCGCCAAAGTCCGCGATCCCGGCCTCGGCGCGCATCATATAGGAAAAGCGACCGTTAGCCCGAAACCCTACGCCTATCCCGGCTGTACCGAAAAAGCGGCGGAAGAAGTCCGGCGACGTCTTCGCTACGCTCATAAAGCCCGGGAAAGCATCGATAGAAAGCACGGGGCCGAGCGCTATACCGAATCCAAGGCCGAGCTCGGCTATGAAATGCCCTTGGTTTATAGGGAACTCCGCCGTAAGCCTGGGTTGGGCCTCGAGCGCAAAGGCGAGAATGGATTGGGCCCGCTGAAGCTCGCCATCCTGGTATCCGGCTAAGGATCCTGACCAGAGGCCTAGTCCGGCGGCGGCATTGAACCTGACGGGGCCGAATAGCGGAGGGCCTTTCCAGACAGTCGCCGCGGATAGCGTCGGTATGATAAGGCCCTTAGTATCAAGCCCTAAGGGAAGGTTGGCATCGTTGACGGCCTGGGCCCAAGGCCCGCCCCATATCCCCGTACCTAGACTGAGCTCCACATTAAAATCATGACCGTAGGCCGGGTTTAAAGATAAGAAGGTGAAAAAAAGAGAGGCGAAGATTTCCAAGACTCGCAGTCTCATTTTATGCATTGTTTCTCCACTATTAATAAATATTTCTATTCATAGATTATATCATAGCTGAATGGTTGTCACTAGATATTTTCTTGATAGATAGCATTTCAAGATCGCCCGAAGGCCCTTATAGTGTCGTGCCGCCTTAATAGTCGTCGTTGTGTAAAGCAGTAGTTAATTAACGTAATCATGTTTTCGTAATACTGCTTTAATGCTTACGCTTGATGACGCGGTACCCATGATGAGCATTAAAGGCATGGAAAAAATAGCCGAGCCGGCCTCGCGGGGCCGGAGCTCAAGGCACGGAGCGCATACGGCGACTACGATGCATCCATATCATTCTCATCGCACCCTCCCCCGGTGACGGCCCCATGAAAACGAAACGCGGGATAGCCGAATACGGCCGTCCCGCGTCGCTCATGCGCCGGCTACCCGATCAAGCCGTGGCGGCGACCGGCTTCTTCCTGGCTGGGACGCGGTGCCTGCGTAGCGGGGCCATCGGGCCGAGCTTCGACAGCTCCTCGGGCGTATCGTAGAAGGCCACCTCGCAGACGGCGCGAAGGTCGGACACGCCGAGGTCCAGCGCGTCGAGCTTCCTGTCGCGAGCCGCGGTAGACGCCTTGGCCTGATGGGATTCGGTCGCCCTGTCGTCGCGCGCGCCCATCACCCCGTCGACGACGAGCTTCTCCTCCTGCAGGCGCTTGAGCGTATAGCCGAAACGCTCGAGGCTCAGCACGTAGGCGGGGTCGCCGAGCAGGTTGGCGTAGAAGTCGCCGGCCTGTTCGTACCAGCCCGAGATGCTCTGCTTGCGCGGCCCGCCGAGCCCGAGCGCTTCCGAGCCCTTGGGATCGTCGCGCAACGCCACCCTGGTCAGCTTGAGCGCCTTCTGGTACAGGACGTTCGCCTCGTCCCATGCCGCCGACAGCTTGGCGGTAGCCTCGTACTTCTCGCCGTACTCGACGGCCTTATTCCGAGCCAGCGCTTCCGCCTCGACGATCAGCGCTAGCAGCTCCCGCAGCTTCTCCCGCGTGTAGCCGTACTCGGCCAATACCGAAGCGAGCTCCGGCAGGCTAAGCGCGTTCTCGACGAACGTCCGCGATTCCTGAAGGAACAATGCGATGGATGACGTGGTCATTCCCCACCTCCTACGTTTTATGCTTACCGTCAACGACGGCTGATCGACGATCGGGCTCATAGGCTAACGCTCCGCGGTTCGGGGGCGTGCCCCCGCGGTTCGGGGGCAATGCTCTTCGGTTCGGGGGCAACGCTCTTCGGTTCGGGGGCAATGCTCTTCGGTTCGGGGGCAATGCTCTTCGGTTCGGGGGCGTGCCCCCGCAGTACGGGGGCAATGCTCTTCGGTTCGGGGGCAATGCTCCGCGGTTCGGGGGCGTGCCCCCGCAGTACGGGGGCAACGCTCTTCGGTTCGGGGGCAACGCTCTTCGGTTCGGGGGCGTGCCCTCGCAGTACGGGGGCAAGGCTCTTCGGTTCGGGGGCGTGCCCTCGCAGTACGGGGGCAACGCTCCGCGGTTCGAGGGCGTGCCCCCGCAGTACGGGGGCAACGCTCTTCGGTTCGGGGGCGGATCTCAGCAGTACGGCGGCAGGGTGCTTCTGCCAAGGGGCTCGCGCGGGGGAAGCGGCGGCGATGGATTCGGATACGGGGGAAGCATACGGACGCGGGGAACCCGCGAGTCTAGTCAAATCGTCGCCGTCGCGTACGCCACTGGAACCTCCGGGCATCTCGAGTTCGCTGCACTACGGTGGTGACGTCGCGGGGATCGCCGATGTTGAAATGAGCGGCCGCCCGGGAAGGGCCCGGACGACGGCCATTGGGGTAAGTGTAGGGCTTACGGGGGGGATGTCAAGGGTTATCCACGACACGACGCCCCGGGAGGGGTTCGGGGAGGGGCCTGTCATACGAAAATGGCCTTCGCTGCGCGAAGGTCGATTTTCTTATGACACCCTCCTCCGCGTGCATGCGGGGCTTGTTAGGAACAAGGGTTAAGGGGCGTTGTGTCGTGGCTTTGGTGCGGTAAGATACGATAGCATCATCATCGGTACTAGTTAGTGCATGCGGGGCCGTGCAGGGGCAAGGGTCACGGGGCGTCGGGCCTTGGCGCGTGGAACAGCGGGTATCGAAGCCATCGGAACCGGCTCGCGCGGAGGAGCGCTACTCGTATCGTGCAAACGAGGGGGCATGGAGTATAGTTAGGCGGCGCGCTACGCGCATCGATACGAGGCCGCGGCGATTCGACGACGCGTGTTCCAAGGCATACGTATCAGGGAAAGGATCGTATGGGACAGAAAGAGGCTACTTCGATTCGACCGTTCGTACTATTCACGTATCTGCTATTCTGGATCCTATTCTCAATCACGGGCCTAGCCGTATTCCTGCAAGCGCCCCCGATCGTCCTGACCGTCTTAAAGAATATCTGCGCGTGGTCGTCGACGTTCGTGGTCCTGTTGCTCCTTAGACATACGAAAGAGTCGATCCCCGATTTTATAAAGAAGCAATTCCCGAGAGTCGGGATAGCCGACTTCATGATCCCGACGGTAATCCAGGCGCTGATCGTCGCGCTCTCGATCCTCTGTTTCATCCTCTTGAGGGGCGAGTCCGTCAAGGGCCTGAGCTATATAAAATTGTCCGATATCGTCCCCGCCATACTCATAAACATCACATCCGGCCCGTCGGGAGAAGAGCTCGGCTGGCGCGGATACGCCTTGAACGCGCTTCAGAAAAAACACAGCCCGCTCGTCTCGGCTATTCTCATAGGGCTCCTATGGGGAGCATGGCATTTCCCGCTATGGTTGGTATCGGGATTAAGCGGCTACGACCTAGTCGTCTACAGCCTTTCTTTCATGCTCGGCATTTGTAGCTTCTCCGTGTTCCTTACTTATTTCTATAATAAGAGCAAGAACCTACTGGTAGCCGTCTGGGTGCACTTCTTGTTCAACATGCTATTACAGATAGTACTGATCGAGGATTACAGGTTAATTACTATCGTCTCCGTGTTTTATTTAGTCGCCTCGACGCTACTAATCCTCATCGACAAGAAATCGATGACGACGAACGACAGCCTAACAAGCGCCGCGCCCCGAGTCGGCGGATCGTCATAGGGGGGGAATATGAAGGCGGTACTGTGCGAGCGATACGGGGCTCCCGAAGGGCTCGTCATGCGCGAGGTCGACGTTCCCTCGCTCAGGGATAACGACGTCCTCATCAGGATACGCGCCGCGTCGGCCCACATAGGCGACACGCGCATACGAAGGGCCGATCCCTTCCTCGTCAGGCTGGTATTCGGCTTGCCAAGGCCGAGGAAGAACCTGATACTCGGCCTGGAAGTATCGGGCGTCGTTTCCGCCGTCGGCGAGGGCGTTACCGGGTTCAAGGTCGGAGACGAGGTCTTCGCGCTAACCGGATTCGGTCTCGGCGGGTACGCGGAATATATATCCTTACCGGAAAAAGTTAAGGACGGGACGCAGGAGCGCAAAGGGCTTATCGCGATGAAGCCGGGCAACCTGACGTTCGAGGAGGCGGCTACCGTACCGGCGGCCTGCCTGACGGTCTTAAAGAACTTTCAGAAAGCCGGCATTACAAAAGGGCGAACGATACTGATATACGGAGCCTCGGGAAGCCTCGGGACCTACGCGATCCAACTGGCGAGGTATTACGGCGCCGAGGTAACGGCCGTGTGCAGTTCCAGGAACTTCGATCTCGTACGAAGGCTCGGGGCGGGAACGGTAATCGATTACACGACGACCGATATCTATGAGACGGAAGCGCGATACGATATCGTGTACGACGCCGTGATGAAACTGAACAAGAGAAAATGCTCGCGCCTGCTCGCTAGCGGCGGGATATACCTGAACAATTCCGGCAATCCGGCGATAGTCGGGGGCGACCTTGATTTTATACGGGAACTAATCGAGGGAGAGCGCCTTAAGCCCGTCATCGACCGGACGTACGCGCTCGCCGACGTGCGCGAGGCCCACCGCTACGTCGACGCGGGCCACAAGATCGGCAACGTCGCGCTGACCGTATCCGAGGAATGAGGCATCGGGACACGCCAAAGGCTTAGGCGCGGGGCCTCAGCACTCCCAGGATTCGTGGGCGAGCGGGGCGGCGTTCAGGGTGGCGGGTGCCTGTCAGCGTGAGTGAACCGCGAAACTCCTACTCGGGCGAGAGGGGAGGACAGAGAGGCGTATGGACAATAGAGCATAAATTACTTTTCAGTGGCGTGATCAGAACAATAGTATGTAAAATACAGGCATGATAAATAAAAACAAACATATGACTAGCATACATCCATGAGAGGTCCAAAAGAGTCTTCACGCCCATTATCTCCTCCGCCAGCCTTGGCGCTGGATCAGTGTCTCGCCAAGACTTTAAAGGATTCCGCGGGTAATACGCTCCCAGGCATCGACGTCCTAACACACTGCCAGATCGTAGGCGATGTCGCTAAAGGACTCATAGCGCGACAACCTGGTTGGATGCGCGAAGCCTTGTTCCCTTACGGGAGCGAATTGATCGCCGCCGCGCATGACGTCGGCAAGGTCAGCCCTACGTTTCAGAAAAGGATCGCACAATCCCTAGGCATCGAGCTTTCAGGATTCGACGCCGTTAACTCCGACCTGGAACAGAACTGGATGGGCCATCCGGGCGTCAGCAAGGCAGCGACCCAGGGCATTGGCCCCTTCATACCGGAGATACTAGGGCGCCATCATGGTTCAAGCCCCGCCCTTGGGCTGTACAGAGCGAATTGCGAAGTCTTCGGCGGGGACGCGTGGCAGGAACGCAGGGAAGAACTGATCGTAGCATTGAAGAAGCGGCTCCATTCAGACTGGCCGCATGTCAGGGACGAGATCCACGCCTCGGTATTATCAGGGCTTACGACCGTCGCGGACTGGATAGGATCGGGTCCGTATTTCGAGCAGCCGGGTGTCTCGTGGGAACCGCTAGTCAATCAGGCCCTGGATAGGGCAGGTTTCATACGTCCGAGGGTTCGACGCGGCCTGAGCTTCCGCGACATTTTCCAATTCGCTCCCCGCCCTATTCAGTCGCGATTAGCGGACGCGTGCAGGCAGCCGGGCGTCTATATCCTGGAAGCGCCGATGGGGCTAGGAAAGACGGAAGCGGCCTTGTACGCCGCCTATAAAGCGTTGGAATCGGACAGGGCCGGCGGAATATATTTCGCGCTTCCGACGCAATTGACCTCGAACAAGATATTCGATCGAGTTAACCTATTCCTGGATAAAATCCTTGAGCCCGAGCAAGCGAATCGTCGATCGCTTCTCGTCCACGGGTCGGCCCGACTCTTGGAAGAGGCGGAACTCGGCGAAGACGGCGGCCCCGGAGGCTCGTGGTTCAACTCGACCAAGCGTGGGCTCTTGGCTCCGTTCGCTGTTGGTACCGTCGATCAGGCCTTGATGGCGGTAATGAACGTACGGCACGGCTTCGTCCGGACCTTCGGCTTAGCCGGGAAGGTCGTGATACTCGACGAAGTCCATTCCTACGACGGCTACACCGGTACCTTGCTCGACAACCTCGTCAACGCCCTCGTGGAGATCCGCTGCACGGTGATCATCCTCAGCGCGACCCTTACCCGGGAGAGGCGATCCCTCCTGCTTGGCGGGGAACCTTCCCAAGAGGAACGATACCCCCTGGTTACCGCCTGTCCGAGAGAAGGCGTCCCGCAGACAGTGGCGACCGATCCGCCGGAGGACGTCGAGGTCGCCTTAAGGTTCGTTTCCGATAATGAGCGCGCGATGGATGAAGCCCTCAGCCGCGCGGAGGACGGGCAACAGGTTCTCTGGGTGGAAAACACCGTGCTCGAGGCTCAGGAGCGATACAAGACCCTTGCGTCGCGTTCGCACGACTGCGGGGTGGATTGCGGGCTTCTTCACTCACGGTTCATCAAGGCCGACAGGCAAAGAAACGAACGACTATGGGTCGGCCTGTACGGTCCCGGCGGGAAAACGACGCGCGCGTCCCGTGGGAGGATCCTCATCGGCACCCAAGTGGTGGAACAATCCCTCGATATAGACGCGGACTTCTTAGTAACGCGCCTTTGTCCTACGGACATGCTCCTCCAGCGGATGGGAAGGCTCTGGCGACATGAGAACGATCGCCCTTCTAGCGCCCGGAACGAAGCGTGGATACTGTCCTCGTCGCGGGAGGCGACCATCGCCGATCCTGAAACCGCATTAGGTACATCGAGGTTCGTATATTCGCCATACGTGCTCTGCAGAACACTAGAAACCTGGGTAAACAAAGAGAGCGTCTCTATTCCAAGCCAGATTCGGAACCTGCTCGAGACCACGTATGAAGAGCGGGGCGAGACGGGCGTACTAGCCGGGTTCAAGCACGATCTGGAGACGAGGAGACAGAAGCTCCGCGGTCTCGCATTGGTCGGCGTATCCCGAGGCGGAGTCACCCTGCCCGAACGGGCGGCCACCCGCTATTCGGAAATGGACACCGTGGAAATCCTGTTGCTTAGGCATTTACGAAAGCAGGGCGCGGATACCGTCGTGACATTCACCGACGACGATGTGCTTACCCTGCCCGATCATCCTTGGACCAGAGGGATGCCTGAATGGCGGAAAGCAGCCGTAGCGTTACAGCTACACACCGTCACCGTCTCGGAATCGGTAGCCCCGCCGGCGATATCCGACCAATCGCTCGGATGGCTGAAGAATTACGTCTATCTAGAAGATAACTTCAGGGTCGCCATCGTTCAGGACGACGGGGCGATATCGCCGCTTCTAGGAGAACGAGGCCAGCTCAACGCCGTCTACGATTCGGAAATCGGATACCAAGCCAAGAAATAAGGAGAAAAAATGGAAAGAGCAACGAATCGTTTCAACTTAATCGACGAGCCATGGATTCCCGTCGCCGGGATTGGGCCCGTTAGCCTGATGCGTATATTCTCCGACCCGAACCTTCGGGCCCTAGGAGGGAACCCCATACAGAAGATCGCCCTTATCAAGCTACTCCTGGCGATCGCCCAGGCCGCCGTTACGCCTAGGGACGAGGCTGAATGGGAGGCTCTGGGGACGGAGGGTTTGGCGGCTAAGACGCGGGCTTACCTAAACGAAAAAAGGGATTGCTTCTGGTTGTATGGGGAGAAGCCGTTCCTGCAGATCAGAGGAATCGCATCAGCCAGGCTAACGAGCTATGGAAGCGTTATTCCTAGTGTTTCCACAGGCAACACAACGGTTCTCACCATGTCCCAAATCGAACGAATTCCCGACGATGCCGAAAGAGCGCTCATTCTAGTTCAACTGATGGGATTCGGCCTCGGAGGCAAGAAGACGGATAACAGCATCGTTCTGTCTACCGGCTATACGGGAAAAACAAACGATAAGGGGAAACCCTCCACAGGCAAGCCGGGCACCTCTATCGGATTCCTTGGATTCCTCCATAGCTTCATAATAGGCTCTACCCTCTGGGACACTATCAGGGTCAACCTTATTACTCAGCAACAGCTAAACGAACATCAAACGTTTCAGTCCGCTCTTGGGCCTGTTCCCTGGGAGACTCCACCAACAGGGGAGGCTTGTCCAATTGCAAAAAGCCTTCAGACCTCACTGCTGGGGAGGCTCGTTCCTTTCAGCCGGTTTGTGCTCTTAGAAGAAGACGGCATCCGATACTCAGAAGGCGTAGCGTATCCCGGCTATAAAGAAGGTGGTACTGACCCTTCGATGGCCGTTAGCTATTCACAGAAAGAACCCAAAGTCTTATGGGTCGATCCTGAGAAACGCCCTTGGAGGATGCTCACATCCCTTCTTTCGTTCATCCAATCAGATAGCGCTAATCCTTACGATTGTCTCTCCTTGCGTCTCGCATTACCTCGGGCGATAAAAATGGGGACGGAGATTACAGTATGGTCGGGAGGATTACGCGTCAGCAGCAACGCCGGAGAGCAATATGTCTCGGGCACCGACGACTATGTCGAGTCGGAAATATCTTTACCGGTATCATTAATCGGCCGAGCCTGGTTCGAGCAACTCAAACTGGAAACGGGCGCGTTAGAAGATCTATCCAAGGCCGTATATGGAAGCTGCTTAAGCTATTACAGGGATATAAAATCGGATGGCGATATGTTCGCGCGGCAAGCGAGCAATCTTTTCTGGCAGCTCGCGGAACGGCAGTTCCAGGACCTGATCGACGCCTGCACCGACGCGAACAAGGCCAAGACTATGCGAAGGATCTTCGCGAATTATGCTCAGCAGGCGTACGACACGTTCTGTCCTAAGGATACCGCGCGGCAGCTGGATGCCTGGGCGGCCAACAAGCCCTATCTTGGGAAATATTTGGCGTAAAGCCGACAAAAAGGAGACGTATGGAAACAAACGAGGTCGTTGAAAGAAAGACCAAGGGGAGCGCCTTCGTCGAGTTCGTGTTGCGGCGATTGAGCCAGGATACCGCCTTCGGAGCGGCGTTACGGCGTGCCGACAACCCGTCGACCGAGTACCAAGCCTGGGAATACCTGGCCGGGTGGTGCGACCTGGAAAACGAGCGGGAACGGCGGCCGTTCGCGGTAGTCGCTAGCGCGTTGGCGAAGGCTAAACCAGCGCGTGATGGCAATCTAGGCCTTGGACGAGCCATCGCGGCTTGTTTCAAGACGGACAAAGCGGACGGCAATCAAAGCGACGCCGCAAAGGCGAAACTACGCCGCTTATTAGCTTGCGAAACGGTAGCCGAGGTTTGCGCCATCCTTCGCCCCATCCTCAGCCTGATAGAATCGAGAAGCGTCCCGTTGAACTACGGCGAGCTATTAGACGATCTTCTCTGGTTCAAGGCCGAGCGAACGAGAGTCCGCTGGGCCGCCGACTTCTACGGAAGGAAGGAGGTTGCGTGATAGCCAGCGTACTGACCCTGAATCGGGCCGAGTGTCAAACGCTGAAGGTCACGGATGCCTACAGCGTGCATCGCGTCGTCTATTCGCTTTTCCCCGCGCGGGAGGGACAGACGAGAGACTTTCTGTTCGCGGACAAGGGCGGCGACTTCCACGGACGGAAGATACTCATCTTGTCGCAGAAGGAACCCGCCTCGCCGACATTAGGGCGAATCGAGAGCAAGGAAATCCCCACGGCGTTCCTTGACGGCGCGCTCTACGGTTTCGAAGTCAGGATGAATCCGACCAAGCGGGATAAACCTACAGGGAAAACAGTAGCGGTACGGGGCAAGGAGGCCTTGCTGTCCTGGTTCTGTGAAAAAGCGCCGACCAGCTTCGGATTCGAAGTGATCAGGGATAGCCAAGGTACCCCGCTGATACAAGTTCAAGGAATCGGCGTCCAGCGATTCGAGAAAAACGGCGCGACGGTTGTCCACGGCGAAGCCACTTTTATCGGCAAGCTCCGTGTCGTCGACCGGGGAACGTTCAGGAAAGCGTTCGAAGAGGGGATGGGACGAGCCAAGGGCTTCGGCTTCGGGTTACTCCAGCTCGTTCCCCTTACAGATTGAATCATTACGCAGTACAAGGAGAAAAATGCCATGACCCAAGAACCGAATCCCTACAAGAACACGAGGATCGAATTCCACATCTTGCAGTCTTTTCCTGTAACCTGCCTGAACAGGGACGATGTCGGAGCCCCGAAGACCGCGCAAGTCGGAGGGAGCACCCGGGCCCGGGTCAGCAGTCAATGCTGGAAGCGTCAGGTCCGCCTGGCCTTGCACGATTTCGGGGTGACCCTAGCCGTGAGGACCAAGAAGGTCGCGGAGATGGTCGCCGCTGAAGCCGTGGCGCTTGGCGCGACCGCGGAACAGGCAGACGCTGTTGCGGCTCCGATCGCCGATGCCTTAACCAAGGATACGCTCCATTTCTTTACGATGACCGAGGCGAAGGCGCTCGCGGAATACGGCAAGGGAATAGGCTTCGACGCGAAGGCGGTCAACGCGAAGGAAATCCATAAGATCGCGAAGAAGAGCTTCGATCCCGTGATCGACGGTATAGACATCGCGCTCTTCGGGCGAATGGTGGCTCAAGCTGCGGAACTAAACGTCGAGGCGGCCGCCTCGTTCGCCCACGCGATCTCTACACACAGGGTTACCAACGAAGTAGAATTCTTTACCGCGCTCGACGACCTGCAGGACGAACCCGGCTCGGCCCATATGGGAAGCCTGGAATTCAACTCGGCAACGTATTACCGGTACGTACGTTTGGACCTTGGACAGTTATGGCAGACGCTTTCTGGACAGAGCATGACAGAAGCGTTGGAAGCATTCGTGAAAGCCTTGTACGTCGCCGTACCATCGGCGCGTCAGACCACACAGTCAGGGGCGTCTCCTTGGGAATTCGCCAAGATCCTGGTCCGACGCGGGCAGCCGTTGCAGGTTCCCTTTGAAACGGCCGTACGGGCCGAGAACGGCGGGTTCCTACAACCGAGCATCGATTCATTAAAAGAGTATCTGGCGAAGAAGGAAAAACTCTCCGGTTCGCTCTTCGGGAAAATCGCCGAGTTCACGTACGGCGAGGATGATTCGTTCTCGGTCGACGACTTAGTCGCTTCGTTGAAATCGACCCTGGAGAATGTCTGAGATGAATCGCGAGTATCTCCTTTTGTGGTTTGAAGCCCCCCTCCAAGCCTGGGGCGCCGACTCGAAATTCGGCCGTAGGGATTCCCTGAAGTTTCCAACCAAATCGGGCGTACTAGGGCTCGTCTGTTGCGCGCTAGGAGCTCGGGGAGACCAGAAAGAGCTCCTTCTCGAGTTCTCGTCCCTTACCCAGACAGTCGTCTCGTATGTAAGGGCTACCAGGGAACCATTGCTACGAGATTTCCATATGGTAGGGAGCGGCTACGACGATTCAGATCCCTGGGCGACGCTTCATATTCCCAAGAAGAGCGATGGAAGCAAGGCCGTCGGCGGGGGAACGAAGATGACGTACCGCTACTATCTCCAGGACGCCCGGTTCGCCGTCGTCTTGGAGACCCCGCCCGCCCGCGCCGAATCCATAGCGGAAGCGCTCTTGAACCCCGTATACGACCTCTATCTAGGGCGGAAAACCTGTGTACCTACCGACTTCATATATCGGGGAGAGTACTCGACCGCGGACGACGCCCTGCGCGCCGCGGAGGACGTAGCGGCGGAGAAAGGCTTGCGGGAGGACTTCAGAGTTCTAGACGGCGAATTTGAAGGAGAAAGTTTTACCATCAATGACGTACCGGTTCAATTCGGCGAAGTAAAGAAATACCGCGACAGGAGGATAACGGTTATACCATGAGCACGGAGGAAAAAGAGCGTAATCGCCTGTTCATTAAAATAACCAGGGAAAGTCTACCCCAAGTAAAGGACAAATACCCTTTCATCTACCTGGAGCGAGGTCGCCTGGAGATAGACGATAGTAGCGTGAAGTGGATCGATAGCGAGGGGAACGTCGTTCGGCTTCCCATCGCTACTATCCAGACCCTTCTATTGGGGCCGGGGACGAGTATCACCCATGAAGCCATCAAAGTGATGGCGGCGGCGAACTGCGGCGTCTGCTGGGTAGGAGAAGACAGCCTCTTATTCTATGCCGTAGGTCAGAGCCCTACTTCCGATTCACGCAACCTGAGGAAGCAGGTGAAGATCGCCTCGGACGAGAAGAAGGCGCTTGCCGTGGCACGGCGTATGT
This sequence comes from Spirochaetae bacterium HGW-Spirochaetae-3, assembly GCA_002839315.1. Taxonomy (GTDB): domain Bacteria; phylum Spirochaetota; class Spirochaetia; order Treponematales; family UBA12059; genus SZUA-370. The sequence goes on along the minus strand of PGXV01000006.1, from coordinate 88,532 downwards.
ACTCCCGACGATTCCCGACAGCAGAACTTACCGATAAGAGCTTGCAAGAGATGATGGGGATGGAGGGTTACCGGGTCCGCGATCTCTACGAAGCGAAGAGCACGGAGTATCAGGTCGGATGGAAGGGGCGATCCTTCGTTCCCGGTAAATTCGAGATGGGCGATATCACCAATCAGATCATGACCTCGGCGAACGCGGCTCTCTACGGGATCCTTACCTCGGCGATCTATAGCATGGGCTATACGCCGCATATTGGTTTCATCCATTCCGGGAGCCCGCTCCCGTTCGTCTACGATATGGCCGATCTCTACAAAGAATACCTGAGCATCGATCTAGCCTTCTTCCTAACCCGCGAGATGGCTGGAAAGTACAACAAGCACAAAGTAGCCTCGGAATTCCGTAAGCGCGTCATAGAGACGGACTTACTCGCACAGATCGGCCTGGATATCAAGGAAATGCTCGAGGGAGATAAGAATGCTCGTCGTACTAGCTAACGACCTACCTCCAGCCGTCCGAGGCCGGATGAAACTCTGGTTCGTAGAACCGAGGGCTAACGTCTTCGTATCAGGCATCAAAGACTCTGTAGCCGATGACGTGGTGCAATACTTGAACGAATCATGCCCTCCGGAATCAGGTCTCTGTATCTTTGAAAGAAGCAACCGGACACCAGGCTATAAGATCTGGAGCCTCGGCGATACAACCCGACAGGTAACGTATATAAGCGGGCTTCCACTCGTCATCGAGAAAACTCCCCCTTCGAGCTAACCACATCATCTAGTATTCCTACGTAGGCTGCACCATTATCTGTTGGTGTCTTCCCCACGCGTGTGGGGGTGTTTCTACCGCAGGCGAGATCGAAGCCCGCGACGTAGCGTCTTCCCCACGCGTGTGGGGGTGTTTCCGATATTCCCTTGATCGAAAACGTCAACTTCCGGTCTTCCCCACGCGTGTGGGGGTGTTTCTACGGAGAAAATCCGCACGGCATACGAAAGGAAGTCTTCCCCACGCGTGTGGGGGTGTTTCCAAGTCTGTTTTCGTGGTCGTCTCCGGTTTCGGGTCTTCCCCACGCGTGTGGGGGTGTTTCTCGCGTCTAAGACGGCTTTCATCTCATGCCGCCGTCTTCCCCACGCGTGTGGGGGTGTTTCTGTACCGCATAGGTGTCACCTCCTTTCTTTCAGGTCTTCCCCACGCGTGTGGGGGTGTTTCTGGCGCCCCTCGATCTTCATGCCCCGCTGGGCCGTCTTCCCCACGCGTGTGGGGGTGTTTCTACGGGAGCGAGAGGCCAAAGCGGCCGGGCAATGTCTTCCCCACGCGTGTGGGGGTGTTTCCTCGAGCTCGGCCTTGTGCTCCTTCCGGTTACCGTCTTCCCCACGCGTGTGGGGGTGTTTCTCTCTGGCGTCTCGGGGGTTGTGCTCGGGATAAGTCTTCCCCACGCGTGTGGGGGTGTTTCTGGGCGGTGACGTCCTGCATCCTGATATGGTGGGTCTTCCCCACGCGTGTGGGGGTGTTTCACACTATCAGTGGAACGAGCCGGGATTGGACTGTCTTCCCCACGCGTGTGGGGGTGTTTCTTCATGAGCTTGTTCCTTCCGCTCCGTTTTTACGTCTTCCCCACGCGTGTGGGGGTGTTTCTTCTTCGAAATCATGGAGTCATACAATGAGTAGGTCTTCCCCACGCGTGTGGGGGTGTTTCCGGGTACGAGGGTCATGGTTTCGAGTTCTGTCTGTCTTCCCCACGCGTGTGGGGGTGTTTCTACTGTTTCCGCGCCTGGCGGATCAGATAGGAAGTCTTCCCCACGCGTGTGGGGGTGTTTCCAAGATCCCTTCGCAACTGGGATCGCCTTTGCTGTCTTCCCCACGCGTGTGGGGGTGTTTCCGCGGTGAAGTCCGGCTTAGGGAAGGTCGTATCGTCTTCCCCACGCGTGTGGGGGTGTTTCCTCGACGACTGGTACCGCACCCGATGGGAAGCCGTCTTCCCCACGCGTGTGGGGGTGTTTCTCAGAGACTATCACCTCATTCGCAAAAGAGTGAGTCTTCCCCACGCGTGTGGGGGTGTTTCTACCCTCGGCTTGACAGATTCGTCTTGCCGGGGGTCTTCCCCACGCGTGTGGGGGTGTTTCTCTATAGCCACACTCAAAGCCCGGTGCGACGAAGTCTTCCCCACGCGTGTGGGGGTGTTTCTAAGCATTTATTTGCTGGATTTTTGCGTTATTTGTCTTCCCCACGCGTGTGGGGGTGTTTCTAGCGTTACTAAAAGCGAGATAGGCATTGACCCGTCTTCCCCACGCGTGTGGGGGTGTTTCTGGTCGACGACTTCCGCTCCAAGTATCCGCGGGGTCTTCCCCACGCGTGTGGGGGTGTTTCTGTCGCCCATTGCGGCCTCCTAGGTGAACGAGTGTCTTCCCCACGCGTGTGGGGGTGTTTCCGAATGCGCCCATGATTGCATCGCGTATGGCGTGTCTTCCCCACGCGTGTGGGGGTGTTTCTCAAGCGGGCCTATCCAGCTTAAAGCGCCTGAAGTCTTCCCCACGCGTGTGGGGGTGTTTCTACTACGAGATAGACGAGGCGTCTGACTATGCTGTCTTCCCCACGCGTGTGGGGGTGTTTCTTATCCGTACTTGCTCGTAAACCCGATAACCGGGTCTTCCCCACGCGTGTGGGGGTGTTTCTCGGGATTAAAGCGGATAAAGCATTCTGCCCCGGTCTTCCCCACGCGTGTGGGGGTGTTTCCTCTCCCTTGCTTACGGCGCGGCGCATATGGCCGTCTTCCCCACGCGTGTGGGGGTGTTTCTACCGAATCGCACTTCTGGCCGCTTCTTTTGTGGTCTTCCCCACGCGTGTGGGGGTGTTTCTTAAGTTTCCACATTTCGCCAGCAGGAACAGTGGTCTTCCCCACGCGTGTGGGGGTGTTTCCGGAGGCACAATAGGGCAAACATGGTCAAGCAAGTCTTCCCCACGCGTGTGGGGGTGTTTCCGCGCTCGGCATGATGGAGTCCTACGAGGAAATGTCTTCCCCACGCGTGTGGGGGTGTTTCCCTCCGCCGGCACGGCGTCGAGTCATACGTCTAGTCTTCCCCACGCGTGTGGGGGTGTTTCCAAGTAAGTATGGTGCCGATTATTGGGTGCCCTGTCTTCCCCACGCGTGTGGGGGTGTTTCCATCGAGCAGACCATCGCTGGCCTCGACGCGCTGTCTTCCCCACGCGTGTGGGGGTGTTTCTAGCGGATCTCCGTGCCGCGCGGTACGATGAGGGTCTTCCCCACGCGTGTGTGGGTGTTTCTGCGCCCGGATACCGTCGCGCCGGTGACGTCAGGTCTTCCCCACGCGTGTGGGGGTGTTTCCGGCTCTACTGTCGGCGGGGACTCTTAGCAAGGGTCTTCCCCACGCGTGTGGGGGTGTTTCTATCTTGATGCTCTCGATTAAGGTCGGGGACCGGTAGGCCGCGATCACCGCCGTTGACCTGCGAGCGCAGCGAGTCAGGTCGAACGACGGCTAGCGATCGCCGCGCCAGTCGGCGATCGCCCCTGCTCTCCCGGATAGATCCCGAGGGCCTCGAAACCCGCGCCCGTTCTTATAGCAACCGCCGTCAGGCTTGGCGGCCGTCCATCCGGGTCAACCGGCGAGGAGGTCGAGGGTCCGCGACCGCTCGGCGGTCAGCTTCATGCCGCCGTTCAGCCGTATGCAATGATCATACTGCGGGCTCGCCGAGAAAAGGGCTCCCGGCGCCGCGATAAGCCCCCGTTCCGCGGCTCGTTCGAAGATACGCGCCCCGTCGGTCCCGCCCGGGTAGTTGATCCAGAGCAGGCAGCCCCCGGACGGCCTCCTGACGAAGCTGCCCGCCGGCAATATCTCCGAAAGCCTCGCGATATACTCGTCCAGGCGCCGTTGCAGGGCCTTTCCTATGGTCCTCAGGTGCCTTCGGTGCGACTGCGAGCCGACGTACTCGGCGAGCAGGGACTGCGAGAAGCGCGGGGCGTCCATCGAAAGGCGCAGTTTCTCCTCGGTCAGGCGCGCGGCATACCGAGGCGAGCGTATCCAGCCGATCCGTAGCCCCGGGGCGATGGACTTGGAGTAGGATGAGACCTGCAGGATGAGCGGGCTGTCGGAGAAGGACGATAGGTTGGCGGGCCTGACGGCGCCGAAGGAGAGGTCGCCGTAGACGTCGTCCTGGACGAGGAACGCGCCGTAACGCTCGGCCAGCCCCGCGAGGGCCTTCTTCGCCGCGTCGGGCATCGTGATCCCGGTCGGATTCTGGACGTTGGGCTGCGCCAGTATCATCTTGGCCGGCCGTTTCCGCAGCTCGGCTTCGAGCATATCCAGGTCGATGCCGTCGTCTCCGACCGGGATCTCGCATATCTCCGCGTTAAGGGGAGCCAGCTGCCGGAAGTAGTTCATATAGGTGGGCGACTCGAGGATGACCCGGTCGCCCGGTTCCAGCAGGGCGCGAAGGATGAGGCTGAGCCCCTCGGTCGAACCGTTCGTTACGACGATATCGTCCGCAACGGTCGGGCCGTCCCAATCCTCGCGATCCAGGGCGATCCTTCGGCGAAGGGGCAGGTCTCCCTCGACATAGCCGTATTCCATCCAGGACGTAGTAAGCTCGCGGCTTATCCGCCTCAGTTCCCGTACGGGAAGGATATCCAGGTCGGGCGCGGCGCTGGCGAAGCTGGCGTCGATGTGCAGGAGCCGCTCGTATAGCTGATCGAGCCGCTCGCCCGTCTCCTTCGCCCGGGCGAAGCATATTTCCGGGGTAGGGCCCGCGGTGCCGATGCCGCCCTCGTACGGGGCCGCGCCGCCCTTGCGGACGTAGAACCCGCCCCTCTCGCGGGAGCGTACGTAGCCTTCGTCCATGAGCAGCTCGTAGGCCTTTATGACCGTATTGATCGATACGCCGGACAGCTCGGCCTCTTCCCTGACGGAAGGCATCCGCTCGCCGGCCGCTAGGCTCCCTTTGCTAATGCGGTCTCGTATCCGGCCGTATAGGAGCTCGTATTTCTTCATTGGCCTACCCCGCTGTACCCATAGATTGGTTTCTTCCTGTTACTGTACCCGTAATTCGGATAATGCTACCTTGCCGTCGGAGGATAGCGATGTCAAGGAGACGAATCTACGGCCTGTTCGCGCTGGTCTGCCTTATCTTCGGAAGCACCTTCCTGGCCATCCGCATAGGCCTCGACGAGGGCGCGTCGCCGCTCTTCTTCGCGGCCCTCCGCTTCGTCTCCGCGGGCGGATGCATGCTGGCGCTGCTATTGCTTACGAAGAGGACGTCGTTCACGCGCCTGCGGCCGCTTCTGCTGCGCTCCGCCGTTCTGTCGCTTTTCCTGACCGTCGGAACCTTCGGCTGCATGTTCATAGCCGAGACGCGGGTCGACTCGGGTTTGATGGCCCGGCTGGACGGGGCGGGCCCGATCGTGACGGCCGTCTTCGCGGCGGTACTCCTGGGCAAGAAGCTGAACCTGCGCCACGGCATGGCCTTCGTCACGGGCTCGGCGGGCGTACTCCTCATGGCCGCGCCGGCGGCCTCGCGCTCGGAGCCGTTCTTCCTGGCCATGGCCATGGCCAGCGTCGTTCTCTACGCCGCCGGAAACGCCGTCTATCCCCGCTTGTTCCGCCATGAGGAGGATACGGTCACGGTGAGCGCGCTCCAGTCGTTCGTCGGCGGGATACTACTCCTCGTCGCCGCTTTGATGCTGGAGGATATCGCCTTTACCTCGGCGGCCGTTCCGGCCCTGCTCTACCTGATCGTCGGGGGGTCCATCGTGGCCCATACGGCGACGCTCGTCCTCGTGAGGGAGGCCGGGCCGGTCTTCGCCTCGGGCTGGCTGTACGCGGCGCCGGTCGCCGCGACGGCGCTCGGCGCCCTTGTCCTCGGGGAAGGGGTCGGAGCGTCGGATTTCCTGGGGATCCTGCTGGCGCTGGGAGGCGTTTTCCTGCTGAACCGGGCCGAGACGGTTCGGACGGGAGCGTAGGGCTTATCGCGGCGCCCGTTATTTCGAGTATGCCTGGATATAGTCGATCAACCCCAGGCCATAGGCCTTGTTCACGAGCGCCCACTCGTTCTTCCTCGCGAAGAACAGCGTGGCATAGTTCCGCTGCATCTGGGTGCCGTTGAAGAGGTAGTACTCGATACGCTTCATCCCCTCGATCGTCTTGACCGTCCCCAGATAGTAGTCGACGATCCTCGTTATCGGTATATCCGCCGTCTCGTCGAGGAAGCGCATCACGCTATCGATATCTTCAGGCGTCCCGTCGCCGCAGTAGCGCTTGATTTCTTCCGCCTTGTCGGCGATCGGCCGTTCCTCGAACCTGCTCAGGACGGTCTCTTTATCGATGAAGTTGATCTTGCCTACGATGGAAATCAGGCTCTTCTTCTCCGCTATCGAGATATTGGATCCTATCAACCGCATCCGTAGCAGGTAACCGGGTATTATGTCATTCAGCTTCCCGGTACCGGCCTCCGTTATCCGGTATTCGACGACGCGCCTATCGCCCGGCGGCGAAGACGGCCTGATCAGGTCATCCTGGATCAGCTTCTTGACCATCTTCGATATCGTCGTCTTCGTGACCCCTATCTTCCTGCATAGCTCCTTTCCGTTGATCGCGTTATCGGGCGTATCGAGTATGCTCAACAGGATAGAGAACCGTCCGAACGTCAGGTCGAAGCTACGGAGGTATAGCTCGAGATCGCGCTGCAGCCACATCCCCGACTGCACGATGCCCAGCAGCGAATAGAAGTTATAATCGTCTACCGGTCGTTTTCCTTCCCACATAATAGTTAGCTTGCCTACTGTTTTTATGTTTTGTCAAGCGCCGGGACGACGAAGCCCCGGCCCTGCGCGCGCCGTCGTTGACCTGCGAGCTACCGCGAGTCAGGTCGAACGACGGCGGGAGATCGCGGCCCCACCGGTCCAGGATCGCGCCGTCGTTGACCTGCGAGCTATCGCGAGTCAGGTCGAACGACGGCCTGCGATCGCGGCCTACCGGTCCGCGATCGCAGGATTGACCGATGCCCGTATAGCTGGCATGGTTCGGTATGCTCGCGATGGAATTCCGTAAGTACCAGAAAGACGCGCTCGACGCCTTCGACCGGCTCTACGCCGGGGGCCGCAGGCGTTTCCACTTCGTCGCGCCGCCGGGCTCGGGCAAGACGCTGATGGGCCTCGAGATGATGTGCCGCACGGGGCTGGACGCGGTCGTGTTCTCGCCGACGGTGGCCATACAGGCGCAATGGGTGGACTACGCGAAGACCTGGGGCGTCGGGCTCTCGGCGTCGTGCGAGCCGGGATCGGGCGCGCGGCTGCTGTCGCTGACGTACCAGAGCGTGTGCGTGAGGTCAAGGGACGGCGATGGCGAGCATCCCAACTCGAAGGCGCTGCTTGCGGCGATAGCGTCGCGATCCGTCGTCATCCTGGACGAGTGCCACCACCTGACGAAGGAATGGGCGCGCGTTATAGGCCGCCACGCGGCCAAGCACGGTTCCATGCTGATAGGCCTGACGGCGACGCCGCCCGTCGACGCGGAGCCCGGCGAGCGCGAGGTGTACGACGCGCTCCTCGGGGAGGTCAGCGCGGAGATACCGCTGCCGCCGGTCGTCAAGGAGGGGTACCTGGCGCCGTTCCAGGACCTGGTCTACCTGGTATCGCCTACCGACCGCGAGCTGGAGGCGCTGGGGCGGCGGCTGGAGCCGTACCGGCGCGCGATGCGGGAGCTGCTGACGGCCACGGACGTGACGCCGCTGCATTTCTGGGCGGAGGAGCGGCTGGCCGCGTACCGGGACGAGCGCGGGACGCCGTGGACCTTCGCGGAGCTGTACCGCAAGCGGCCCGGGCTGTGCGTCGCGATGGCGCGCTTCGTCGCCGCCAACGGCCTGGCGCTGCCGCCCTCGGTCATGCCGACGCAGGAGATGGACGAGCCGCCCCGCTTCCCCGACGCGCTGCTGACGCTGGAGGACTACCTGTACGGGTATCTCGTCCCCTTGGCCGAGGGCGCCCCTACCCTCTCGGGGTCCCTCGAGGCCCCCCGAGAGGGGGCGCGCAAGGCGGCGCGCGACGCGGCCCGGGCGCTGCTCGGCTCGTGCCGGGAGGCGCTGGCGGCGCTCGGCTACGCCGTCGGGCCCGTCGCCCTGGCGCGCTCGGGGGATACCGTCGACCGGATGCTCGGCCGCTCCGAGGCCAAGGCGCTCGCCGTCAAGCCGATCATAGCGCGAGAGATGGCGGTTATGGGCGACGATTTCCGCGGGCTGATACTCTGCGACCACGAGCGCGACGGCGACTACGGCCTGGGGGCGCTGAGCCTGATGGAGTTCATGACGACCGACCCGGCGACCGACGAGTGCGACCCCATACTGCTGACCGGGACGACGGTCCTCGTCGACGACGACATCCTGGACGACTTCCTGGCCGCGGCGGGGCGCTTCCTCGACGAGCGGGGCATCGACATAGCGCTGCGGGTGACGCGGCGGGACGGCTTCTGCGAGATAGGCAGCGAGTCGTCGCTCTGGTCGACCCGCGCGTACGTCCCGCTGATAAGCGAGATATTCGAGCGCGGGATATCGCGCTGCCTCGTCAGTACGCGCGCGATGCTCGGCGAGGGATGGAACTCTCTGCGGCTCAATACGCTCATAGACCTGACGGGCGCGTCCAGCTTCGCGTTCGCCAACCAGATGCGCGGACGGACGCTGAGGCTGGACCCGGACCGGCCGCTCAAGGCGGCGAACAACTGGGACGTCGTCGCTGTCTTCCCTGACGACGAGCAGGGCTACGGCGACCTGGAGCGGCTGGAGCGCAAGTACTCCCGCTTCTACGGGCTCGGCGCCGAGGGGACGATAGAGCGCGGGATAGCCCACCTGCATCCCGGCCTCGACGGCCGCGGGCCCGGGTACCTGCACGGGAGGCGCGACGCCATAAACGCGGCGATGCTCGAGCGGGCGAGCGACCGGCTGTCGACCCGCGAGGCCTGGGGCGTCGGGAAGCCGTACCGCAACGAGGTGGCCCACGTCCTGGACATACGCCCGGCCGACGGCGCGGAGTCGCGCTTCGGCGCCGTCGCGGGCGACGTCGTAGGTGGATTCGAGACCGCGCTACGCCGGGGCCTGACCGTCAGGCGCTGGTCACGGGCAGCGCTGGGAGCCGCGACGGTCGGCGGCGCGGCCTGGGCCCTGACCGTCTCAGCGGGGGCGGCCGCATGGATAGCGGCGGTAGGCCTCTTCGCGGCGAACGGGATACGGCCCTTCCCCAACGGGGCGATCATGCGGGCCCGCGCCCGGTCCGCGGTCAGGGGCTCGTCGCTCCGGAGCCTCGTAGCGCGGCTCTGCGACGCCGTCGTCGAGACGGCCCGCGCGGTGGACCCGCCAGTCGCCGGCCCCGGCGTCCCGGCGCCGACGGTCGAGGATCGGGGCGAGGCCGGCGTCCGGGTATCGTGCGACGACGCGGCGCTCGGGGCCCTGGCGACCACGGCCCTGGCCGACATCCTATCGCCGCCGGCGAACAAGAAGTACCTCGTCTCCACCCTGCCGCCGCTCGGCGCCCATGAGGCCGCCGAGGCCGCCCGGGCCATGACCGACGACTACCGGGCCTTCGCGGCGAGGAGGAAGAAGCGCTTCGGGCCGCTGGGCGACAGGGAGCGGCGCACCCTGTCGAGGAGGCTCTTCCATAGCGTCGGCGTCTTTACGCCCGCCGACGGTAGGCTCGTCTTCCCGGTGCCCGAGGCCTTCTCCGGCCTCCGCGCCCACGCCGAGCTGTTCAGGGCGGCGATGGACGGCGTCCTCGGCGACGCGAGGCTCATCGGCCCCCGCGAGACGGCTCTGCGCGACGCCCTCGGCCGCAAGGCGCTGGACCGCTCCCTGCCGCTCCGGTTCCGTCTCAGGGAAATCTGGCTGTAACGAGAGTAATCAGTAATCAGTAATCAGTAATCAGTAATCAGTAATCAGTGGAAGATACGTTATCTTGATCACAGATCACAGATCACAGATCACAGATCACTTCTTTCCCGCCACTTCCTGTAATACCAGGCTGCCGTCATCATAAGCGCGTGGCTCCACGGCGGCTCTCCGACGCGGGCCAGGAGCTCGTCCTCGGGGGTCTCCTCCACGTCGACGAGTTCGTGCTCGTCGAGGGACTGCCCGGCGACCAGGGACAGGTCCTCCGCGGCGAAGACGTGGAAGGTATTGGCCATGAACGCGGGGTTAGGCGAGCAGGAGCCGAGATGGACGACGCGGCCGGCCGAGTAGCCGGTCTCCTCGAGGAGCTCGCGTGCGGCGGCGGCGGCGGGGGCCTCTCCGGGCTCCACTACCCCGCCGGGGAATTCGGCCGAGACGACGCCGGAGCCGTGGCGGTACTGGCGCACGGACAGGATGAAGCGCCCGCCTTCGCGGACGACGACGGGTACGACGACGGCCCAGTCGGGGGCGTCGAGGATGACGAAGCGGCCCTCCTTGCCGTGGGGGCCGAGGCTTCGAAGCTCGGCCGCCTTGAATATCCTGTAGTCGGCCAGCTCGCGCCGCTCCGTGACCGTCCAGGTCTCCGTGCCGTGTGCCATGATGGATTCCTCTAGCCCGCGAGGGAGGCGACGGCCGCGAGGGCGGCGAGTATGGCCACTACCGTGGCCGCGCCGAACGCTATAAGGACCTTTGAGCTCGTCTTCATGGTATCTTCCTTTCGGCGGAGGCTCGCTCCGCCCATCGCCGGGTCAGGTCGTCTATACCCAAGCCCAGCTCGTCCATACTCTTCCAGAGGCCGGGCAGGTCCGCTTCGAAGAAGCGCCTGCGCCGTTCCGCCCGCGCCAGCTCGGCGCCGCCGTCGTCCACGAAGTAGCCGGTGCCGCGCTCGCATCGGGCGAGGCCCCCGTCCGCGAGCGACTGAAGCGACCGGGCCGCGGTATTGGGGTTGACCTCGAGCGATACGGCCAGTTCGCGGGCCGAGGGTAGCCGGTCGCCGGGCCGTAGCCGGCCCGACAGGATGTCCTTCTCTATGAGCTCGGCTATCTGCATGAAGATGGGACGCTCGTTACTGAACCTCATCGCGAGCTTCCTTCTCGAGAATACGCAGATACCCGAACGCGACGGAGAAGGCCGGTACCAACGCGAGACGGACGCCGCGTACCAGGTACTCGAACGCCTTTTGCACCGCATCGGCGTTGGGTACGTAGGCGCCGCCTATGGTCAGCGCCCCGGAATCGAATTTCACGGAGAACGGATCGCCGAAGCGTAGCCCGTATATGATCCTGAGGCCCAGCATGACCAGCAAGGAGCAGGTTAATACGTAGGCTATCGAGACGCCGACCGTCTTGAGGAAGGCCCGCTTCCTGAACGTGGCCGAGCCGGCCAGGAACGCTACCGCCACGGCCGCGTATTCGCCGTAGAGGCGTAGCGTCGCGACGGTGAACGGATGCCAGATTCGCCCGCCCGTCCCGCCCGCCAGGCGCTCGAGCAGCGACAGCGAGACCGATACGCCCGACAGCCCTATAGCCGCCGCTATCGGGAAGATGACGATATAGCTGATGAAGGCCGCGGCGTACTTCTCCAATGGAGACGCGGGCAGGAGTATCCAGTCCGCGCTCGAGCGGCCATGCATCCGCTTGAAGGCCAGCGCCGACAGCAGCAATCCTCCGCCCGTTATCGCGATGATGTAATAGAGGCCGCGTCCATCGTTCGTAACCGCTACCCGGCTGAACACCAGGGACAGCAGGTCGTTGCCGATCAGTATCGCCAGCCCTATGAGGATGGCCGGCGCGTCCTCGTACGCCTTGTTCCTGACGAGCAGGGCCACGCGGGAAAACGAGAATCCGTTTACGGTTCCGTCGCGGTTCATGATAGGCCTCCCATGCCGGCTTCGGGCGATTCGGGGTTGAACTCGGACAGCGCCTCGCCGGCAAGAGCCGCTCGCAGGCGCTCGGGCGCAGCGATAGAGGCGTTGAACACCAATTCCATATCAACCCCTCCGGACTCGTCGCCCGGGCCGGCCGCGAGAAGGGCCGTCCAGCCGACCGCGTCGCGTTCGGCGTAGACGACGGGCCGCCCCGCGAGGGTCGATAGCCGCTCGACGCGGAGGCGCGAGTCAAGCTCGGCGGCGCTCACCGCGAACGCGACCTGGCCCTTGTCGACGATGACGATGGGGTCTATCAGGTTCTCCAGGTCCCTGACCTGATGGGTCGACACGACGACGATACGGTCGGGACCGACGGCCGAGGCCAGTACGCGCCTGAACTGCGTCTTGGACGGTATGTCCAGCCCGTTGGTCGGTTCGTCGAGCAGCAGGAGCCTCGCCCCGCTGGCGATGGCGGCCGCGAGAGCGAATTTCTTGCGTTGCCCGTAGGAGAACTTGGAGACGGGCTTGTCGGCGTCGAGCCCCAGTTCGTCGACGAGGACCTCGAAACGCGGCCGGTCGAAGGCGGGCCTGAAGACGGCTACCCTGTCGACCCAAGCGGCCGGCTTCAAGGCCGGGAACCAGGGGTCCTCGGGCACGAAGGCCACGTCGGCGAGGGAGGCGGCTCCGCGGGCGGCGGGATCGCGGCCGAAGGCCTCTACCCGTCCTACCGTCGGACGGAGGGCGCCGGCGGCGATCTTCAAGAGACTCGTCTTGCCGGCCCCGTTGAGCCCGAGGAGCCCGTGGATGGCCCCGGGCTCCAGAGTCAGGTCGAAGTCCTTGAAAAGCGGCTTCTTGCCATACCCGAAGGTCATGGACTGAATCTGTAACACTATATACTCCTTTAGTGTACTATGTTGTTAATACACTACCGATATAATCCGGACATGTCAAGCACGCTCGCCGTCGCGGGGCGGTATAGCCCGAAGGCGACCGCGGCCGGCCATTGTCTACCGGCTACGGGCTTTGGTAAGGTAAAGCCCCGCCATAGTGCCGGCGGCCGAGGAGCGTCTATGAGCAGCATGCCTGATTGGGTGACCGGGTTCCCCGGGGCGGTGACCGTGTCCGACCGGGAGCACCGGATAGTCTACATGAACGACAAGTCGGCGGCTACGTTCGAGAAGGACGGCGGGAGGGCGCTCGTAGGGTCGCCCCTCATGGCCTGCCATAACGAGCGGTCCAAGGCTATCATCCAGGATCTCCTCGAGTCAGGAGGCCAGAACGTCTACACGATAGACAAGGCCGGGCAGAAGAAGCTCGTCTTCCAGAGCGCCTGGAGGGACGAAGCCGGGGAAGTCGCCGGCCTCGTGGAGTTGTCGCTGGTCCTACCCGAGGGTATGCCGCACTTCGTGCGGGGTTAGGCGCTACGAGCGGGGGCTAGGCGCTACGCACGTACGAGAGTATGGATTCGAGGATGACGGCTTGGCCCGCCTCGTTGGGATGCATGCCGTCGGCGCAGAATTTAGCGGCGTAGCCGTCGCTCACGAGGAAATCCTTCCGCACGTCTATGACGCGGAGTCCGTTGGCGTTGGCGGTCTGGACGACGATGTCGCTATACGCCTCCTGCCAGCGGTATATCCTGTTCACGTCCCCCAGCCAGGCCAGGATGTTGGCGCGGTTAAGGCCCCGAGAGACCCAATCCAGGAATCGCGCCGGCTCGAGCGGCGGTAGCGCCATAAGCACGGGCTTGACGTCGATAGACTTGAACAGGTCTATGATGGCCTGAAGCGCCTCTCCGAACTGCCCTATCGGCGTTTTTGGCGAATGCCGACCCTCGGGGTTCGCGGACACCTCGTCCCATCGGAAATCGCAGTCGTTACCGCCGAATTCTATGAGCACGATATCGTCGCGGTCGGGCGCTTTCCGAATCATGGATTTCTTGATACGGTCCAGCGCCTTTCCCGTCGTCATGCCGAAGCTGGCGTGGTTGTTTATGATAGACCCGGTGAGCTTCGCGAACCTATCGACGCAGTTATTCTCGAGCACCTGATAGCGACCGTTAGCCTCGTCGAGGACCACGCCCTTCAGTATGGAATCTCCCCAGATATTGATATGCATGTTTTCCAAGTTCATCTACTAGCTCCGTTTCGCCCTATATAGACACGCGGCCGCCCCGATCGTTGCATCGGAGCGGCCGCCGGTCTATATGAACTGATGCACGTAGGCGTCCGTCGGCGGGAAGAGCGCGTCCAGGAACGCCTCCGCCTCCCCGTAGATCGATACGTCGTGCCGTAGGCGCCGCAGGTCGGCGACGCTCCGGTACCCGAGCGCGAGCGGCGCGAACAGCTCGGGCGGGAAGCCGCACTCGGGAGCGTGCCCCGGAACGGTCCCCGAAGCGGATCCGTTCTCCGCAGCGAGGCGCGAGCCGTCCCAGTCGAAGCGTAGCGCCGTGCCGTACATGTCGAGCGTCAGGGCGTACGCGGATCCGTTCCACGCCGACGCGGCGAGCCGCGCCTCCAGGACGGGCGCCGCCAGGCGGCAGAAGGCGACGGGGTCCAGGACCTTGGCCTGCCATCCGTATTCCTGTCGATCGTCGGCGCCGAGCGCGAGCGCGAGCGCGGACAGCTCATGGGACCGGGACAGCGACACGACGAGGTGCGCGGCGCCTACGGCCGCCCGCTCCTTCTCGGCCTCGGCCAGGAACGCGTACGCGACGGCCCGCCGCTCGCCGTCGGCCAGGGCCGGGTCGACGGAGGCCTCGAGCACGGTCCATCCGGGGCCGAAGCCGTCGGCGCAGACGCCCAGATAGCCGACGAGGCGATCGCCCCGGTAGGCCAGCAGCCTCCGCAGGGCCGTCTCGGGCGACGCGAGTCCCGGCCCGAGGAGGTAGTCCCACAGCGGCCCGTCGCGCCTGGCGCATATCCCGAGCCCGAGATTGGACGCGTCGAACAGCCGGGAGAGCGCGGGGGCGTCGGCGGGGCCGGCCTCGCGGAGGCTCAGCCCGAGCGCGGACGCCTCCGCCGCGAGGGCGAGCCTCGCCTTTCCGCCCGGCTCCATGCCGCGGGCCGGGGCCGACGGCCGCCACGAGTCGCGCTCGTTGCCTTCCCTCGGCGACAGGCCGGGGCCGAGCCTGAGCTGCACGCAGAGGGGGGCGACGTACTCGTAGCCGAAGCGACGGTAGAAATACGGTATGCCCTCGATCGTCGACAGCGTGAAGCCGAGCCTCGCGGAATCGGCCTCGTAGCGGCGTATGAGCAGGCTGGACAGGCCGAGGCCGCGGGCGTCCTCGGCCGTCGCGACTATGGAAAGCTCGGCGGCGGGAACGTCGACTGACGCGGCTACGGCCGCGCCCGGGGCGCGATAGGTCCAGGTCGTCGGGATGCGGCAGAGGGTCGACAGGGCGCGGCCCGTATCGGGCTCGATAACGGCGTACCAGTCGTCGCGCGACATGAGCGGATAGGGGCCGTAGAGGGTTCGGCACAGGTCGCGGACGCCTGAGCCGTGCACGGCCTCGTTCAGCTCTACGATACGGTCGAATTCGGCGTCGTTCTCCGGGGTGGAGAAGACGAGGGAACGGCCCTTGACGTCGATGGAAGTCTTCATGGGTAATCCTGGTAACGGGAATGGGGGCGGTAACGGGCGCGGACGGTTCATCCTGAGGACGGGCGACGCCCGTCCAGGGCACGAAAGCGAGACTCTATGCGATGTAGGATAGTCCCGCGGTTCGGCTTGACCGATCCGCTAGAGCGCCGTCGCCTTCAAACAGACCTCGTTACAGGAAAAGATGCATTATCTTCCCAGAAGCCCGGGGCGCTGTCAAGGGCGCGGCGGCGACGCGTCGCGCCGCCGCCGCGCCGAGTTTTATATGAACAGATTGACGTTGGAGTTGGTCGCGGCTTCCATATAGGTAGCCACGCCGCCTATCTCGACGCCGTCCATCAATTCCTCCCGCGCGACGCCCATGATGTCCATGGACATCTGGCACGCGACGAGGCGGACGCCCGCCCGCAGGGCCTGCTCCATCATCGTCTCCAGCTGGTCGACCTTCTTGGACTTCATGCGGCCCTTCATCATCAGGGCTCCGGCGCCGCCGAAGTTCATCTTGGACAGCGAAAGCTCGCCCATGTGGCCGGGCAGCATCATGGAGAACATGCGCCCCATGAGATCCTTGGCGACGTGCGGCTTCTTCTTCCGCTTTATCACCGAGAGGCCCCAGAACGTGAAGAACATCGTCGGTTTCTTGCCGGCGCTCGCGGCGCCGTTGGCGAGCACGAGGCTGGCCAGGGCCTTGTCGAGGTCGTCGGAGAACACGACGAAGGTCGCGCCGTCCAGGGAGCCGCCGCCCGCCGCCGGCTTGACGCCGGAGCCCTTCTCGACGACCGCGGTGATGACGCCGCCGGATTCCTCTACCGATACGAGGCGGTTGCCCGTCATGTTGGACCAGGCGCGGACGTCGCGCGCGAAGCCCGGGTCGCTGGCCGACAGGATGACGCGGCCGCCCTGCGGCAGTTTGTCCGACTCGGCCTTGAGCCTCATGATCGGGCCCGGGCACTGGAGCCCGCAGGCGTCGACGCGGACGGTTACGTCCGCCGCGCGCGCGATGTGCTCGGGCATGCCCGAGCCTTCCGAGTAGGTCTCGTTAAGCGACGACGAGGGCGATCCGGAACCCGTCTGCAGTCCCGACATGCCCGGCTTGTAGACGCCGGTGTTGGATTGACGGGCGCTAGCAAGCTCCCAGGTCTTATAACCGCCGGACAGGTTGCCTACGTCGCTCCAGCCGTTCTGCCTGAGTATGCGCTCGGCGAGGTAGCCGCGCAGGCCGACGCCGCAGAAGACGAGCACGGCGCGGTCGCGGGGCACCTCGCCCAGGCGCGCGCGTAGCTGGTCGTTCGGCACGTTGACGGCGCCGGGGATGGTACCGAGCGCGAATTCCTCGGGCGTCCGCACGTCGAGGAAGAAGGCGCCCGCGTCGAGCATGCCCTGGACGGCGCTCCACGGCACGGCGCGGGTCAGGCCGTCCAGAACGTTCTCGGCGGCCATGCCGGCGATGTTCACCGGGTCCTTGGCGCTGGAGAACGGCGGCGCGTAGGCGTGCTCGAACGCCGCAAGGTCGACGACCGACTCGCCGCGTCGCACGGCCTCGGCCAGGACGTCGATGCGCTTGTCGACGCCGTCCCATCCGACGACCTGGGCTCCGTACAGCCGCCCGCTTTCGGGATCGAACACCGTCTTGACGGTCAGCGGCAGCGCTCCCGGGTAGTAGCCGGCGTGGCTCGAGCCGTGCGTGACCACCGAGGCGACCGGGACGCCGGCGGCTCGCAGGGTCTTCTCCGCGAGTCCCGCGGACGACGCGACGATGTCGAAGACCTTGGCTATGCTCGTGCCTATGGCGCCCTTCCACGCGCGGCCCTCGCCTCCCTCCGCGCCGCCGCGTACGATGGAGTCCGCTACGACGCGGGCCTGCTTGTTCGCGGGTCCGGCCAGCGGCGCGCCGAGGACCTTGCCGAGCACGGGGTGCATGAAGGCGGCGGCGTCGCCGAGGGCGTACACGTCCGGCGCGCTCGTGCGCATGCGCGCGTCCACGACGATGGCCCCGTTAGGCGCGAGCTCGATGCCGGCGGCCCTGGCTATCTTCGTGTCCGGCCTGACGCCTATCGACAGTATGACGATATCGGCCGGCAGCTCGGCCCCGGACGCGAGGATGACGACCGTGCGACTACCGCGTCGCTCGAACGAGCTGACGCCGTCCGACAGGTACAGCTCCACATTCTTGCTCTTCAGCTGCTGGTGGACCATCGCGGCCATCTCGGGGTCGAGGACGTTCATAACCTGGTCCTGGGCCTCGACGACGGTCACGAATACGCCCCGCTCGTGCAGGTTCTCGGCCATCTCGAGGCCGATGAAGCCGCCGCCGACGATGACGGCGCGCTCGGGTCGCCTCTCGTCTATACGCTTCTTTATCGCGTCCACGTCGGGCACGGAGCGCAGCGTGTATATTCCCTCGGAGTCTATGCCCGGTATCGGCGGCTTTATCGGTTCGGCGCCGGGGGACAGCACCAGCGCGTCGTAGGCCTCTACGCGCTTCGCTCCCGTCCTCGTCTCGACCAGCGTCACGGTCTTGCCGGCCGTATCGACGGCGACCGCCTCGGTACCGGTGCGCACGTCCACGTTCAGCCACGCCTTGAACTTGTCGGGCGTCATCACGAATAGCCTGTCCCGCTCCGCTATGACGCCGCCGGCGTAGTAAGGCAGGCCGCAGTTGGCGTAGCTGATATAGTCGCCCCTCTCGACGAGCGTTATATCCGCTGCCTCGTCGAGCCTCCTGAGCCTCGCCGCCGTCGACGCTCCGCCCGCCACGCCGCCTATGATGATGTATCGTGCCATACGCTCTCCTCTATTTCCCTGTCATTATATTTCTTCCTCAATATATTCTTTTGTCTATATTATGTAAAGCCTTTTTTAACGATAACGGCCGAAGCGGCGGCGCCGGTATATAAAAAAGCCGCCCGGGGCGAACCCCGAGCGGCAAGAACGGATCGTTAGTACGGGACGAGCCGGATCAGCCTACCGCGTCGGCGCCTTCCTGGATGGCCTGCATGTTCATCGGTATGAACTTGTGCTTGCTCTCGCTGAAGAACGTCTTGAGCACCGCCTCCAGCTTATCGAGCTTGACGGCGCCGGTAGCCTTGGAGAGGGCGCCCATCATCACCATGTTGGCGAACTTGACGTCTCCTATCCGCTCGGCTATCTCGTTGCACGGTACCTTGACCACGCGGGCGTCGGTCCGCTTGGTGTCGACCTTGACGAGGCTCGAGTTGATGATCAGCGTCCCGCCCTGCTTGAGGATGGCCTCGCAGAGGGGCAGGGAGTCCATGTTCATCACGACGGCGCTGTCGGGGGCGGAGACGAGGGGGCTGGATATTTCCTCGGTGGACACGATGACGCTGGCGCGCGCGATGCCGCCGCGCTTCTCGGCTCCGTAGAACGGGAAGAACGTGACCTCGAGGCCTTCCTTCATGCCGCAATATACCCACAGCTGTCCCATCGATACGACGCCCTGGCCGCCGAATCCGGCCATAAAGGTTTTCTCGGTCATTTCGATGCCTCCTTGACGGTATCGGCGACGGGCGCCAGCTCGTCCTTAACCACGCCGAGCGCGTAGAACGGTATCATCGCGCTCTCCACCCAACCGACGCTTTCGACCGGGCTAATCGCCCAGTTCGTCGGGCACTGAGACAGGATCTCGACTATCGAGGAGCCTTCGCCGCGCATCTGAGCCTCGAAGGCCTTCTTGATGTAGCCCTTGGTCTTGCGTACGTTGGCCGCGTTGTTGACGGCGCCGCGCGCGAGGTACTTGGTACCGGCCAGGGTGGCGAGCATCTCGAGGACGCGGATCGGATAGCCCATGCCGGCCTCGTCGGGATCGCGCCCGTAGGGGGCGGTCGTGGCCTTCTGGCCGACGAGGGTCGTCGGCGCCATCTGGCCGCCGGTCATGCCGTATATCGCGTTGTTGACGAAGATGGTCGTGAACTTCTCGCCGCGGTTGGCCGCGTGCACGGCCTCGGCGGTGCCGATGGCGGCGAGATCGCCGTCTCCCTGGTAGCAGATGACCAGGTGGTCGGGCAACATGCGCTTGACGGCCGTCGCTCCGGCCGGCGTGCGCCCGTGGGGTACCTGCACCGAGTCGAAGTCGAAATAGATGCTGGCCCAGATGGAGCAGCCTACGGGATTCAGGATGATCGACTTCTGCTGCATGCCCATCTCGTCGATTACCTCGGTGATGAGGCGATGGATGACGCCGTGCCCGCATCCGGGACAGTATTTCGTCTGGATCGGCTTAAGGCTCTTGGGATGTCCGTATATGAGTTCCACGCTCGCCCCCTTATTTCTTCAAGATCTTGCGGATCTCGGCGAGGACGTCTTCCTCGGTCGGAATCATGCCGCCGCAGCGTCCGTAGAAGGATACTTCGCTCTTACCGTGCGTATACAGGCGCACGTCCTCGACCATCTGTCCCATGCTCATCTCTACCGCGAGGAACCGCTTGCCCTCGAGCTCGCCCAGGCGCTTCTCCGGGTACGGCCACAGCGTGATCGGGCGGAAGAGCCCGACCTTGAGGCCGAGCTTGCGGGCCATCTGCATCGCGCCCAGGCAGACGCGGGCCGAGGTGCCGTAGGCGGTCAGTATCAGGTCGGCGTCCTCGACGAAATGCTCCTCGAAACGGGGCAGCACTTTCTTCATCTCCTCGTAACGGGCGTAGCGCGCGTGCAGCGCCTGCTCGAATTCTTCCGGTACGAGGTGAGTCGAGTCGACGTGGTTGACGTCCTTGCGGCCGTTGCGGTTGCCCACGGCCCACGGCTTGGCGACGCGCGTCGCCGGGTCCTTGGGCTCGGGGAAGCTGACGCCCTCCATCATCTGGCCTATCATGCCGTCCGCGAGGATCATCGCGGGCATGCGCCACTCGTCGGCCAGGTCGAAGGCCTCGTAGGTCAGGTCGGCCGCTTCCTGGACGCTCTTGGGCGCCAGCACGATGTGGTAATAGTCGCCGTGGCCGCCGCCGCGCGTAGACTGGAAATAGTCGCCCTGGGCGGGGGATATGCCGCCGAGGCCGGGGCCCGATCGCGCCACGTTGACGACGACCATCGGGACGTCGGCGCCGCAGGCGTACGATATGCCTTCCTGCTTGAGCGAGACTCCCGGGCTCGACGAACTGGTCATCGCCCGGGCTCCGGTGGCGCCGGCTCCGTATACCATATTGATCGCGGAGACTTCGCTCTCCGCTTGTATGAACACTCGCTTCGCATCGAGCATATGCTTGGCCATATACGCGATAAGCTCGCTCTGCGGGGTAATCGGATACCCGAAATACGCATCGCAACCCGCTCGTATCGCGGCCTCGCCAATAGCCTCGTTGCCTTTCATCAGGCGCTTCTCTAAAGCCATGCCGGACCCCCTTAAAGCTTGTAGACGCTAATCGCCACGTCCGGACAGACCGCGTAGCAATTGCCGCAGGCTATGCACTTCTCCGGCGCGACGGCCGTCGAAGGGTAATAACCCCACGAATTAGGTTCGACGTCAGCCGCGAGAACCTTGACGGGGCAGGCGCGGACGCATAATAGGCATCCTTTGCACCGTTCCCTATCGATCTCGGGTTTTCCCTTGTTAGCCATGGCGACTCCTTCTCGTACTCCCGGCCGCTCCGCCGGGGAAAGCTACAGCGTAACGGGACGCCCAGGGCGTCCCGCGCGATTCGCGCCCCGGCCTAGCCGGCGAGCGCCGCGAGCGCGATGCTCGCCAACTTGGTCTCTCTGCTATCCGCGCGGCTCGTCAGCACGATTGGCTTGGAGGCCCCCGCGACGACGCCCGCCCCCTTGGCTCCGCCCATGTCGAGCAGCGCCTTGTAGAGCACGTTGCCCGCCTCTATGTCCGGGACGACGAGGATATCCGCGTCGCCGGCGACGTCGGAGACGATCTTCTTTATCTTGGCGCTCTCCGCGCTTACCGCGTTGTCCAGGGCCAGCGGCCCGTCCACGACGCAGTCCTTGACCTGTCCGCGCCGGTTCATCTGCGTGATGATCGCGGCGTCGACGGTGCACGGCATCTTCTCCGGATTGACCTTCTCCATCGCGGCGAGCAGCGCCACCTTGGGCCGCTCGACGCCCAGGGAGCGCGAGACCTGTACCGCGTTGGCAATGATGTCGAGCTTGCCCCTGAGGTCGGGCGCGATGTTGATGGCCGCGTCGGTAACGATGAACAGCTTGTGGTAGTAGGGTGATTCGATCACGGCGACGTGGCTCGTCAGGCGGCCGGCGTTCAGGCCGGACTCCTTGTTCAGCGCCGCCTTCAAGAGGATCGACGTATCGAGCACGCCCTTCATCAGCACGTCCGCCTCGCCCGAGCGCACGAGCGCTACGGCGGCCGCGGCGGCCTTGGCGAAGTCCTTCTCCTCGATCATCCTGACGCCGGCGAGATCGGCGCCGAGCTCGGCGGCTATGCCGCGTATCGCTTCGAGGTCGCCTATCAGGATGGGCTCGGCGATGCCCGCCGCCCTGGCGTCGAGCGCCGCCTCGAGCGCGGAATGCTCCTGCGCCGCGGCGACCGCGATGCGCTTGCGCCCGGAGGCCCTGGCGGCCGCCATGATATCCGCGATGGAATTGATCATCGGTATTCCCTGGCGTCGCCGCCGAGGCCGCGCTCGCCGGCGGCGGCCAGCGCCTCGAGCTCGCCCTCGCCCGGGTAGGCGGTAACGGGCGCTATCCAGCCGGCCATCTTATTGAGTCCCTCCTGGACCGGCTTCCCGTAGGCTATGCCGCCGGTCAGGATGATACCGTCTACCTTGCCGTCGGCGGCCGCCGCCAACGCGCCGATCGCCTTCCCGACGTTGTACACGAAGGCCTCGTAGACAAGCGTCGCCTCGGCGTCGCCCCCTTTGTATCTGGCCTCGAGGACGCGCATATCGTTCGTGTCGGCCAGGCTGACCATGCCGCCCTGGCCGTTGATCATTTTCATCACCTCTTTTTCGGTGACGGTGCCGGAGAAGCACAGCTTGGCCAAGGCGCCGGCCGGCAGCGTACCCGCGCGCTCCGGGCTGAAGGGGCCTTCGCCGTTCAGCGCGTTGTTGACGTCGACGACGCGGCCCTCGCTATGGAGCCCGACGGAGACGCCGCCGCCCATATGCGCGACGATCAGCCTGACGTCCTCGTAGCGACGACCGTTCTCCGAGCACCAGCGGTGGGCGACGGCCTTCTGGTTCAGCGCATGGAAGATGCTCTGCTTGCGGAACAGCTTGTGACCGTAGACGCGTGCCACGTCGGAGAGCTCGTCTACCACCACGGGATCGGCGACGAAGGCAGGAACGCCTATCTCGCCGGCTATGCTGTCGGCGATAAGCGCGCCCAGGTTCGACGCGTGCTCGCCGTAACGGGCGCTCTTGAGATCGCTCTTCATCGCCTCGGTCACCGAATAGACGCCGCCGGGAATGGGTTTCAGCAGTCCGCCCCGGCCGACGACGCAAGAAAGCGATCGAATATCGAAACCGCGTTTCTCCAGGCACGCGCGTATGGTCCGCTCACGGAATTCCAGCTGATCGGCGACGGACGGGAAACGAGCTATCTCTTCGGCGGAATGTGCGACGCCTTCGGTAAAAGACTCCGTTCCATCGATGAACAGGCCTATTTTGGTCGATGTCGAACCAGGATTTATGATCAGAATCCTCTGGGGCATGCAAACTCCTTATATGAGACCTTGGAAGTAGCTCGTTATTTTTTTGATTATACGCAGGTCAAACAGTACGCGCAAGTAAAATAAACAAAATTTTGCTAATATTCAAAACGCTATTTTATTTTATGAAATATTCGTTGCGATAATTGAATGGACCACACTTCACTGACATCATTCTCCACGCTATACTGTAATCGGATCTTGGTATGGAGGCACATATGAAGGCTCTCGTTAAGAAATCCCCTGAAGTCGGTCTATGGATGGAAGACGTTCCGATGCCCTCGGTCGACGATAACGATCTCCTCATCAAAGTGAAGAAGACCGCCATCTGCGGCACCGACGTCCACATCTACAAATGGGACGCGTGGTCGCAGCGCACCATCAAGACGCCGATGACCATCGGCCATGAATTCGTCGGCGAGATCGTCGAGATGGGCCGCGCGGTCCAGGGCTACAGCATCGGCGAACGGGTCTCGGCGGAGGGCCATATCGTCTGCGGCGTCTGCCGCGCCTGCCGCGCCGGCAAACGGCACCTGTGCCCCAACACCCAGGGCATCGGCGTAAACCGTACCGGATGCTTCGCCGAGTACGTATCGGTGCCCGCGTCCAACGCCTGGCACGTCCACGACTCCATCCCCGACGAGATAGCCGCGATCTTCGATCCCTACGGCAACGCCACGCACACGGCCCTCTCCTTCGACATGGTCGGCGAGGACGTGATCATCACCGGCGCCGGCCCCATCGGCTGCATGGCCGCCGCGATAGCGCGCCACGTAGGAGCGCGCAACGTCGTCATCACCGACGTCAACGACTACCGCCTCGACCTCGCGAAGAAGCTCGGGGCCACCCGTACCGTCAACGTCGCCAAGGAGAACCTCAAGGACGTCATCAAGCAGCTGGACATGGTCGGCGGCTTCGACGTCGGCATGGAGATGTCCGGCTCGCCGCAGGCCTTCGAACAGATGCTCGCCAATATGTACAACGGAGGACGCATCGCGCTTCTGGGGATACTGCCCAACGGCGCCGGCATCGACTGGGAGAAGGTCATATTCAAGGGACTCTTCCTCAAGGGCATCTACGGCCGCGAGATGTTCGAGACATGGTACAAGATGCAGACGATGCTCCGTTCCGGCCTCGACATCGCCCCAGTGATAACCCACCGCTACGCGTTCGACGACTTCCAGGCCGGCTTCGACGCGATGCTATCGGGACAATCCGGCAAGGTAATCCTCAGCCTCGATTGACGGAGATTCCTTCTTAGGGCGCGTCCCCGCGCTATGCGCGGGGACCGGGCTATCCGCCTCGGCGCCCCGGACGAGGCCCGGTTGGAGCAGGCCGCCTCACCGGACGGGCACGCCATGGATGGCGCGCATGGATGCGCGCCCACAGCTCGGCCCGTCCGCTCCAGCGGACGGGTACGCCATGGACGGCGCGCATGGATGGCGCCGCGCATGGATGCACGGCCTCGGGACGGCCCGTCCGCTCCACGGACGGGAACGCCATGGATGGCGATCATGGATGGCGATATTGCAAGCCGGCCCTCTACGTGCGATAGTTCGGCATATGAACGACGAACGACACGATGACAAGCGCCCGCGCGGTCCCGGGCCCGATCGGAATCGACATACAGCGAGCGGCAAGGCCGCGGCCCGGCCGGGCCAGCGATCCCCCGGGGACCGTCCCAAGTACGTGGCGCCGCCTCGCGTCGTATACGCCCCGTCAAAGTTGCTCGGCATATCCGCTTATAAGACGCCCGTCGCCCCGAAGGACTCCGCCCGACTCGTCTCGGCGTTACTAGACATCGTCGAGGAAGCCGCGCCGATGCCGGCCGGGCGGCACAAGGATCTAAGGCAGAAGTCCACCCGCCAGCCCGACTATATCGGCGAACCGGCCAAGCTCGCGGCGTATCTCAGGTACTTCCTGCCGTGGAACGTCGTACGCCTCTCCCCCCTGCTCGCCGAGCTCGATCTCGGGCTTAAGCGGGGCGACGGCGTGCTCGACATAGGCTCCGGCCCGCTTACCTTGCCCATCGCTCTGTGGATAGCCCGGCCAGACCTGCGCGGCGTGGAGCTACGCATCGACTGCATGGACCGGGTTCGCCGCGTCATGGAGATAGGCGCCACGGTGCTCGAGGGTCTGGCCCTCCGCGCAGGCCAGCCCTTCGCGTGGAAAATAGGCATAAAGAAGGAGAGCTTCTCCCTCGCCGACGACTCGGAACGCGAGCGCTACGCCCTCGTCACCGCCGCGAACGTATTCAACGAGAGCTTCTGGCGCATCAAGGGCTCGCTTTCCGAGCGGGCCGACATGCTCGCGTCGTCCCTCGGCGCTCACGTCGCGCCCGGAGGCCGGATGCTCGTCGTAGAGCCCGGCGATCCCCGTTCGGGCGCCATGCTCGCGGCGCTCCGCGAGTCGGTACTGCTGCGGGGGGGCCGTCCCCTCGCGCCGTGCACGCACCGGGCGGCCTGCCCCATGGCGGGAGCATTCCTATCCGGCGCGTTCCGCAAGGAAGACGTCGAGGCGGGTCTATCTTCCGACCGGGCGGAAGGGAGACAGGCCGGGCGAACCCTCGAAAAAGTCATCACCGCCCGCGGCCGCTCCAAGGCGCCCTGGTGCCATTTCGTCATCGATCCGGGCGCCGCTCCGCAACGGCTCCTGGACTTCTCCGAGGCCGCGGGGCTTCCGAAGGACAGACTGATCGCCTCATGGCTCCTCCTCCAGCCCGAGCCTCCCGTACCGGCGACGCAGACGACACCGGCCGATCGATCCGTTCGCATCGTATCGGACGCGTTCCGGCTCCCCGACGGCGGCGCCGGTCGCTACGCGTGTACCAAGACCGGTTATGCGCTGGTCCGCGACTCGCTCGCCGACCTGCCGTCAGGATCGCTCGCCGTACTCGATTCCCCGCTCCCCCCGTCGGCTTCGGAACGAGATCCCAAGTCGAATGCGGTGCTCGTCCGGGCGCATTCCGATTCTATAGCCTCGGTCGCGATCCCCTACAAGGCGCCCCGGTCCGAGGGATCCGACAATGCCGGGCGCGTAAAGCCCGCCGGACGCCCAGACGACGCGAATCGAGGCAAGCGTCCGGAAAAATCCCGCAAGCCGCCCATCCCGTATCGCGGCGGAGAGAAGAAAGGCGGAGACGCGGCGAAACGTCACGAGAAGGGTTTGGCCGAGCGTTCGCCATACGCGCGCGCGAAAAAACCGTGGGGACCGAATCGCCCGAAGCGATCCTCTTGACACGAAGCGCGCACGTCGATAATATGCCGTCCTGTCAGCAATGACGTGGGGGTGTAGCGAAGCTGGTTATCGCGTCGGCCTGTCAAGCCGAAGATCGCGGGTTCAATCCCCGTCGCTCCCGAATCCCGCCGTCGCGGCGGGATTTTTTTTCGGGCTGTAGCGCAGTGGCTAGCGCGCTTGGTTCGGGACCAAGAGATCGACGGTTCGAATCCGTCCAGCCCGACTTTATAAAGACCCGATCGGTTCCTCCGATCGGGTCTTTATATTTTCAGGGGCTGGACGGATTCGAACCGCAGCGAGCGCGCCGTGGCAGCGGCGAAAAGCGCGCAGGGACGCGCGCGTCAGCGAGCGAGGCGGGCTCACGCTCGCCTCGTTCAAGGCGAGGATAGACTGATTGCTCGTCATCGGCTTTCCGGCGAGCGCGGTCGTAGCCTTGGAGGAACCCCTTCCGGATCGCCCTTGCTAAAGCCCCGGCGGTCGACCTTCGTGCCAGCGAGAAGGTGACGCCGTCGAAGCTTCTCCGGTGCGGGCGCCCGATCCGGGGGACTTTTTTACCTAGAGGGTCGCCTATAGAGAGAATTGGCGTACGCATAGGCACAATCCCGCTACACTTCAGACCCGTTCGGTGATAGATTAAGTAAACAGTCCGGCATCGCCTCGATTCGTCCAGGAAGTTGCTGGTTGATTATTTACTATAAGGCGACGATTCGGAATTTCCTTTTTCGCTCCGAAAACAGGATGGTTGAATGAAGCACCTTATGTGTATTTTTTCCATGATTATCTTCTTAGCCGTCCCTGGTTTCACAGAACCGCGCACTGTCCGCGTCGGGGCCTTTAACTTTTTCCCCGCAATTTTCATGGATACTGACGGCACGGTAAAGGGATTCTATGTCGAGTCCCTCGATGCGATCGGCCGCGCCGAGAACATCTCCTTTGAGTATGTATGGGGATCCTGGAACGAAGGACTGGAGCGCATCAAGTCGGGTGCTGTCGACCTGCTAACGAGTGTCGCGTATACCGATGAACGGGCCGCTTATATGGATTACGGCACCATTCCCCTGCTAACGGTCTGGAGCGAGGTATATGTTCCGCTCGGCTCGGATATTGATTCCATCCTCGCCCTGGAAGGGAAAAAAGTAGCCGTCATGAAGGATGACTTCAATGCGAGCAACTTCATCGAACTGGCGAGCAATTTCCATCTTTCGGTCACCTATATCGAGGTCGCCTCGTTCGACGAGGTGTTTCGCGTAGTTGCCGACAAGGAGGCTGACGGCGGCGTGGTAAATTCGACCTTCGGGGTCGCCCGCCAGAGAGAATACGGTATCCGCTCGACCGGCGTGGTCTTCAATCCGTTCGATATTTACTTCACCGCTGGCAAGGGTAAAAACGCGGATATCATACGCCTATTAGATAAGTACCTCGAGGCATGGAAGCACCAGAAGCTATCCGTCTATAATCAAGCCCGACAGAAATGGTCTCATGGGAACGTAGGTGCTATAGAGATAATTCCGAATTGGCTAAAATACGGCGCGGCGCTCCTGGGTTTCCTAGTGGTCGTATCTTCGATGTTCATCCTCCTTCTACGCCAGAGGGTACTGAAGGCAACGGCTGAAATCCGCCAGAAACAAGAATTACTGAAGGAAAGCGAGGGGAGGCTTCGGAGTTACGTCGACTCAGCCCCCTTCGGCCTCTTCGTCGTAGACTCCGAGGGTCACTATCTCGAGGCGAATCCCGCCGCCGAACGCATTACCGGATACACCATACCGGAACTCCTGACACTCTCCATTCCAGATCTACAGCCCCCCGAAACGGTCGAACAGGATATGGAGATCTTTAATGCCCTCAAGGTAAAAGGAGAATCGCATGATGAATTCAAATACCGCCATAAATCAGGCGAAAGACGCTGGTGGTCGCTAACGGGAGTACAGCTTTCCCCATCCCGATACCTCGGTTTTGCACAGGATATTACGGCCAGGAAGGAAGCGGAAGAAAAAATCCGGCTCCTCTTAAGCGAAAAGGAAATTCTCCTCAAGGAAGTGCACCACCGGATCAAGAATAATATGAACACGATTAAAGGGCTCCTGTACATGCAATCGGAAGCCTTGATACATACCGCAGCGTACACCGCCCTCAAGGACGCGGAGAACCGGGTTCAGAGCATGATCGTTTTATACGACAAGCTGTATTGCTCGGATAATTATCGCGAGCTCTCCGTAAAGAATTACCTCGAGGACCTTTCCGTCGAAATAATCTCAACTTTCCCTAATTGGGAACACGTCACGCTGGAATCGAAAATTGAAGACTTTATCCTGAATGTCCAGTTCCTTGCTCCGCTGGGTATCATCCTGAATGAACTCATATCCAATTGCATGAAGCATGCGTTCGCCGGAATGGCGCAGGGAATAATCTCCCTCTCGATAGTCAGGAGAGAGGGGCTCGTCACCTTCAGCCTGGCGGATAATGGCCGGGGAATGGGCAGGAGAAAGGATGGCCAGGCGGGTTTCGGCCTAGACCTAGTAAGGATGCTGGCGGAACAGATTGGCGGAACGATGAAAATAGGAACTGAAAAAGAAACGAGAATTACCATTACGTTCAATTCATAAGGTTCGCCAAGCGCTTCCGATATCCGCGGGTCACGAGCATCAGGAGCATTACGCCGAGCCCGCCTGCGCGGCGGAGCCGGAGCCCGAGCCTATGGATGCGGGCGGCGGCCAGGATCCGTATCCCCCATTCGGACGATAGCGCCGAATCCGGGGGAACGGTATCATGGAGCCATCGTCATAGACCGAGCCCGAATCCGGGACGGCGACAGATGGTTCGCCAGGAACGCGGCCGGTCCGCCTGGCGAAAAGGCGCCAGCCGCCGTTACTATCATGTGCGGCCGCGTAGAGAAAAAGGGGTTTCTATGGACATCCTGACCGAGCGGCTGGCCTCGCTGACGCCGTCGCGCGTCTTGGAGATCGCTACGGGCTCGGGCGGTTTCGCGCGGAGGCTCGCCTCATGCCTAGGCTCCTATGGGGATATACTGGCTACGGATTCGGCGTCCCGGGCCGTGGAGGCGGCGGCGCGCAACCTTGCGGACCTGAGGGACGTCCGCGCGGAGCTTGCCGACGCCAACGCGCTGCCCTTTCCCGACGCCGCCTTCGACCTGGTCGCGATAGCCAATTCCCTCCACCATTTCGAGGATCCGTCCCGCGTTATCGCGGAGGCTCTCCGCGTGCTCACGCCCGGAGGCGCGCTCGTCGTGTTCGAGATGCACCGGAACGCCGAGACGGAACCGGAACGGAATCACGTACGCCTTCACCGCTTCTGGGCTCGGGTCGATACGGCGGGAGGCGTGTACCACGCCGAGACTTTCGACGAGGCGCGCTTCCATAGCCTCTTGGGCCTGCTGGAATTCTCGGAGGGTAGCTGGGACCCGGTACCGTCGGAGGGGGGAGACCCCAAGGACCCCGGGCTATTGGCAGAAATAGCCGGGACCTTCGCCGCCTATCGGCAGAAGATCGCCTCCATCCCCTCCCCGGACCTCCGCGCGCGGCTCGAGGCCGAGGCCCGCGAAGCCGAGGTCCTGGTACGGGAGCACGGCTTCCGCTCCGCGCCTTCGATACTCTTCGTCGGGCACACGACAGGCGGGGACGGAGGAAGGTCATGCTCGTAATCAGCGCGTCGAACGTCGCGAGGACCGGCCACGCATCCCGTAGCCTCGATATAGCGAGGCGCCTCGGGGCGGCGCTGGGCGGCGCCGAGATACTGGACCTGCGCGACTACCGCGTCCAGGCTTGCGATATGTGCGAGGGATGCGCCGGCGACGGCCTTTGCGTCCAGCAAGACGACTACAACGCTATCAAGGACGTTCTGGATCGGCACGCGGATATCGCCGTCGTCTGCCCCCACTATGCCGGCATACCCTCCAAACTCGTCGCGCTGTTCGAGAAGCTGGAGGAAGGATGTTATCTCGCCTACTGCGCCGGCCGCCCCGCCGGGAAGAAGAAACGATTCGGCTCTATAGTGCACGGAGGCATGACCGCCGGGTACGAGGACCTGTACAAGGAGAACCTATCCGTCCCGCTGCGCAATATGGCCCGAAGCATGGGCTGGCTCGTCGTATCCGATGGAGCCGAGGACGCACTATGCTTCGGAGTCCTGAGCTATAGGCGCGAGGCCGATCCCGGAAGCGTCTGCTTCGGCAAGGAAGACGACGAAACGGGAGCCGACGCCGCCGTGGCGCGCCTCGCCGAGCTGTTCTCCGCCGGCGCTCCTGAGCCCGGGAAGTAGGCGGAGGCCTCTCGAACGGAGCGCGGAGCCCGAATCGATGGCGCTCCGCCCGGACGTGCGGTATACTGCACGCATGCGAACCGATCGACGTCATCGCGTGCCGATACTGGCCGTACTAGCCGCGACGCTCGCCTTTCCTTCGGCGGCTTGCTCGCGGCCGCCGAAGCCACTCGTGGCGATGGACGCGGATATCCGCTCGATGCTAGCGGCGTACGACCGGGAAGCGGTCGGCGCCCGCAAGGCGGCGGTTCTGGAGGGACGGGGCGGATACGTAACCGTCGGCGCCTCGGGCTGCGATTATGCCGATATCGGCGAGGCGCTCGAGAAGGCGCCGGCGGGCGTGTTCGTCTTCTACCTGATGGATCCCCTGTACAGCGGCGTCAGCCTACGACTGAGGCGGGACGCCTCGCTCGTAGGCTTCGGGGCACTGGACACCGTCATAGAGGGCGCCCCCGATCCTATGGACGCCGAGGGAGGCGTCCTGTCCATAGCGCCCGGCGTCCACGCCTACGTCTCGGGCGTGACCGTCAGGGGCGGCAAGGTGACCGACGTGCCGCGACGAGGCGGGGGCGTCAGCAATTCCGGCGACCTGGTCATGGAGGACTGCGCCGTCGTCGACAACCTGGCGACCTACGGCGTCGGCGTCTGGACGGAGGGGCGGGCCGAGCTGCGACGCTGCGCGATAGCCGGCAACCGAGGCTTACGGAGGCCTCCGGCCGACGAGTATGCCGCCGTCGACTGCGGCGGGAAGGGAGCGGGCCTCCGCGTCGAGAAGGGCGGTTTCGCCCTCGTCGAGGATAGCGTCATAGCGTTCAACCGGTCGGTATCCTCCGGCGGCGCCCTGCACGTCTCCTGCGAGGCGGGCGCCCGACTCGTCGACTGCGTGCTGTTCGGGAACGTGGCGAAGGACCGCGGCGGCGCCGTCGACTCGGCCGGCGGCTCTATAGAGATGCTACGCTGCACCGTCGCGGGGAACTCGGCGGGCGCGAAGGGCCAGGCCATCTTCCACCGGGGCAAGCTTTCGATATCGGGCTGCCTCCTCGCCGATAACGGCGCGGGCAAGGCCTATTACCTGGCTACCGGCTCGCTCGGCGAGTACGGCGCAGGCGTGTTCGGGCTCAACGAAGGCAACTTCGACGCGTCGGGCAGCCTGCCGCTCGCGGCGACCGGCGACGCCGGCTATATACGAGCGAACGCGCGGGCGATACGGTCGAGCTACGGCGCGAAACGCGTCGACGGCCCTCCTCGGTAGTAGCGCCCGAGGACCTCGTACCGCCGCTTTCAGCGGGACCCTCGTGCCTATCGGCTGTTCTTACCGGGTTCACGGCGATAGGACCGCTCTTTACCCGTCATAGCGGCGTGCCCTATACTTGAGTCAATGAGCAAATGGGACAGAATCAACCTGACGGCGTTAACCTTGGGCATCGTGGCGCTGTTCATGGAACGGGCGAGTCCTTCACCGGCCCTGGCCGCGTCGCTGCACGTCCTCGATTTCGGCATCCTGGCGCTTTTATACTGGTCAGAGGTCGGCGAGATTCGGCAATCCTCGTATCGATGGAACTATGCGCGCAAGCATTGGCCGTCTCTGGCGTTTCTCGCCGGCTTTACCGCGCTTTTCCTTTATTCGAAGTACATGAGCATCATGGTCAGGACGCCGTCGGAGATTGGCTGGCTGGCGCCGGCTATCAGGAACATATTCCTCGTCCTCAAGGTATTCGGTCGTTTCAAGAAGCTCTACGTCCTGTTCGAGCGATTGTCTTCCAAGCCGGCCCAGACGGTCATCGTCTCGTTCATGCTCGTCATACTGGCCGGGGCACTGGTCCTCATGGTGCCTCCGGCTTCGACGAACGGAAAAGGGCTTTCGTTCGTCGAGGCGCTGTTCACGGCAACGTCGGCCGTATGCGTGACGGGTCTCGTCGTCGTCGATACGGCCGTCGATTTTTCGTTGCTCGGCCAGGCTACGATACTCCTGCTCATACAGATAGGCGGATTGGGCATCATGTTGTTCTCCTTCTTCGTCATGATAGCCCTGCGCAAGCGGCTCTCGCTCAAGGACAGGCTGACCGTATCCTATATGCTCAGCGAGGACGATATGACGGGCCTCTCGCGTAGCCTGCGGACCATCGTGCTAGCCACCTTGGGCATAGAGGGGGCCGGAGCCCTCCTTCTTTTCGTCCGATTCACGGCTTTGGGCTATGGGGCGGGCAAGGCGAGCTTCTACGCGGCCTTCCATTCCGTCTCCGCCTTCTGCAACGCCGGTTTCGCCCTATATTCGGACAGCCTGGAATCCTTCAGCCGCGACCCATGGATACTACTTGTCGTCGCCGCGCTCATAACGCTCGGAGGCATCAGCTTCGGCGTCATGCGGGACCTGCGATCATGGCTCGGACAAACCGCATCGGGCTTCTTCTTTCGCGTACGGCGCGGCTCGGGCTGGAAGACTCGTCCGAGGGCCAAGACGATGAGCCAAAACACGTTCGCCGTAGCGACCGTAAGCGGAGCCCTCGTCCTGGCCGGCTTCTGCGGCGTGTACCTCCTCGAGCACGAAGGAGCCATGTCCGGCATGGGGCTCGGCGAGCAGTACCTCGGGGCCCTATTCCAGTCGGTCACCCTCAGGACCGCCGGATTCAACTCGATATCGTTCGGCGGGCTCAAGGACGCTACGCTGTTCTTCATGATCTTCTTCATGTTCACGGGCGGTGCCTCCGGTAGCACCGCGGGCGGCATCAAGGTCAACAGCCTGGCCGCCATAGGCTCGTACCTCCGATCCTTCCTACGGCAGGAAAAAAATACGCGCATCGGCAATTTCTCCGTATCCGGGGACAAGGTCGGTAAAGCATTCCTCATACTCATCTTCGGACTGGCGGCCGTATTCGGAGGCTCGCTCCTGCTCAGCCTGACCGAGGATCGGCCATTCCTGCAGCTGCTCTTCGAGGCTACGTCCGCGTTCGGCACCGTCGGATTGTCCGCGGGCATAACGCCCGGCCTCTCGACGCCGGGCAGGCTCCTCGTCATCATGCTCATGTTCATGGGTAGGCTCGGCCCCTTGACGATACTGACGGCGGCCAGCAAGGGAACCCCGCGGGGAGCCCTTGAATACCCGCAAGGCGATCTCGCTATCGGATAAAAGGGAGGGATGATGTCCAGAAAACGAAATTTCGCCGTGATCGGCCTCGGTGCCTTCGGCGCTAGCATATGCGACGTGCTTATGGGGAAGGGGGCCAACGTCGTCGCGATGGATCGCGATCCCGCTATCGTCGAGCAGATCAAGGCTTCCGTATCCGCCGCATTGCTCGTCGATACTACCAACGAGGACTCGCTACTGCGGGCTCCGCTCGAGGATATAGACGTAGCCATAGTAGCCCTCGGCGACAACCTGGAGGCGAGCATACTAACGACTATGCTGCTGAAGCAGCGCGGAATTCCCTATGTCGTCGCCAGGGCCGTCTCGCCGCTCCACGCTTCCGTGCTACGGCGTATCGGCGCCAACGAAGTCATAAACGTCGAGGAAGAGACGGGAAGGCGCGTCGCCAGGCGCCTCGTGGCGCCCGACGTGCTCGACTCTCTCCCGCTCAGCGCGGACGTTTCGCTCAACGAATGCCTGACTCCCAAGTTCTTCATCGGAAAGACGGCGGCCGAGCTAGAACTCGAAGCCAAGCTACACCTGCGCCTCGTCGCTATCGCGCGGGTAGCCGTCGATCTCGACGATTCAGGGAACGGCATCCGCCACGAGCGGCTACTATTCCCCGACGACACGACTATCATCGAAGAGGCCGACCGGCTCTTCCTTCTAGGATCGAACGCCGCCCACGACGAATTCCTGAATATATAGGAGCCAAGCCATGATCATGGTGAAAACGACCGCCCTCTTAGCGCTCGCCGTAATCGGCATGGCCGCTACCCTGGGCGCGTCCATCGGGGCCTACGTCCTGAGCGTCAGCCTCGGATCGAAGGGGCCCGCCGAGACCATCCTCTTCTACGGCTTGATCGCCTCCGCGCTCGAGGCCGTCCTGACGGCCTCGATACTGGCCGGAGGCAAGAGGAAGCGTCGAGAGCTAGAAGGCCTATCCGACCTGGTACGCTATGGCGGCAGTCTATCCCAAAAAAGGCTGGCGGGCTTCGGGACGATAGGCGATAACATCTATGCCATCGTAGGAGAACTATCCGATGCGTCGACGCGCAAGAGCGAACGCATAGCGGCCCTGACAGGGCTCGTCCGCTCGGCGATGGAATCCTCAGAAGGCGCCCTGCTCGCCATAGGACTCGACGGACGTATCATCGCGTATTCACGCGAGGCGGCGGAGCAGGAGGCTTTCGCCGGCGTGCGCATAGGCGAATCGATGCTAACCGAGTTCTTCCCGGATATAGCGCTGGGCTCCGTGCTGGAGGAAGCGAATCGTTCGCACGTCGCCGTGAAGCGCGAAGGCCCCGTCACCTTCATGCCGAGCTATTCGGTCAATGGAGACATAGCCCATTTCCTCGTATCGATCGGATCAAAGAGCGTGCTCGAGTCATTGGCCGAGCGGCTACAGGGCCGACGCGATCAAGCCGAGGGGTCGGGCAAGAAGAAGACCGTCCGCGAAGGGATGCTAGGCTCATTGTTCGGTCGTAAAACGAAGAGACCGATTAAGTCCGACGCGGAGCCGAAGCTCTAGAAGGGGACGTTCCGAGTCGACGGCGACTGGCCGGAAGACTCATTATTCCGCGCGCATGCGTAGCGATCGACTCACTCCCGTATGGATACCGGCCGCCCTCGCGGCGATGCTCGCCTCGTCGCTATAGACGAGGTCCGCATAGAGCGCAAGCGCTTTCTTGCCTACGACGCCTGACCGAAAAGAACGTGTAAACGTTTACATATCAACCCTAAACCTTAATAATTCCGTGTTACCACTTCTTTACTGGAGTAACAATACAAACATATACGAGTAAACGTTTACTTTCGCAACATAAACAGAAAAAGCAAATATGTATTTTTGCATATTCTATATTTCTTTTTATCTATTATATTTACTGAATTATAATTCCTACCTCAGACAAACAAATTTTTATTGACATTATAAATAAGCACGAATAGACTTGTTGAGAAAACAAAACCACATTTTTTCATAAAAGGAAGAATGTGCTAGAAGACCAAGGAGGAATCAGAGTGAAAAGAACAAAGGCGATACATGGCGTCTTGGGAACCCTCTCAATCTGCCTGCTGATGCTTTCGTGTAACGGAAAAGCGGAGAGCGCGAAAGCCGCGCCAGTTGAAACGTATCCGGAGAAGCCGATCACCATGATCGTTCCGTACGGAGCCGGCGGTACTACCGATCTTACGGGCAGGCAACTCGCGATCCAGCTGGGCAAGCAGCTCGGAAAATCGATTACGGTAGTGAATCAGAGCGGAGCCTCCGGATACGTCGGCGCGAAAACGGTGCTCGACGCCGCCCCCGATGGTTACACCGTCCTCTTCACGGCCGAATCGCTCGGGACGCAGCGGGTCATGGGGCTTTCCGACCTGAGCTACGCCGATTTCATCCCTATAATGGCGACGGTAAACGATCCGAAAGTCATCGTCGTCAATAAGGGATCCAAGTATAAGACGCTCGCCGACCTGGTCAGCGATATAAGGGCCCGGCCGGGCAAGGTGAAGATGTCGTACACCGGTCCCGGCGGCTCAGGCCACGTTCAGGCATTGGTCTACAACAAGTTCGGCATGGATCTCGCCCTAACCGCGTATCCCGGCGGAAGCGATTGCCTGCTCGCGGTCCTCGGCGATCAGGTCGAGTTCACGAACTCGAATTTCTCGACGGTTACCGCGTATATAGAGAGCGGCGACCTGCGGCTACTCGGCATATCCGCGATGGACCGGCTTCCCAAGTACCCCGACGTCCCCACGCTGGGCGAAGTGATTCCCGAGGCGACGGCTTATATGAGCATTCCCTTTACGCCGCTGTCGTTACTCGTTGATAAGGACGTCCCCGCCAACGTCGTGACCGTCCTCAGGGCCGCCGCCGCGAAGGCCGTCCAAGAACCGGAATGGAAAAGCTACGTCGCGGAGAACTGCCTCGACAAGCTCTACGAGAAATACCCCGACGAAGCTTCCATCAAGAGTTTCTACTCGAACTGGGAATCCGTCGTCGATTGGCTGCTCTTCGACGCCGGAGCCGCCAAGGTAAGCCCCGAAAAATTCGGGATACCTAGACTGTAACGGACGAGCCGGCGGGAGCGTCGCTCCCGCCGGCTCGTACGAAAAAAAGAACGGGATGCACGCCTCCCCCTCGAAAAGGGTTCCAATGAAAGCACATGACCGCGATTTTCGCGAACTGATCAAAGTTTCCGAGATTCAAGAGGGCCTTCTATTCTTCCTTTGCGCCGCTTTGCTGCTGGTATATTCGCTGGTGAATCATCTCGGTTCCATTAGCCTCGAATGGAAATTGTCTCCATACTTATTCCCGCTCCTGATAGCTATCTGCCTCGGGGTACTCTCCGTCTCGTTGTTGGCCGAAGGATTCCGTAAAAAAGGGACGGAGGAGGTAGGCGCGAAAAAAGGCGTTTCGCTATGGAAGCGCTCCATATGCATATTCCTCTTCGCGATCTGTTATTTTCTACTAATGAATTTGATAACGTTCATACCGGCGACGATACTGTTCCTGATCGTCTCCTTCCTATATCTGGGAGAACGGCGCCTCTGGCTCATCGGCGCGCTCTCCTTATCTACAGCATTCATCGTTTATTTCCTTTTCGACGTCATGCTGCACGTCATGCTGCCATAGCGAGGGGTTTCAGATGCCAGATTTCATGAGCGTGTTCGCGTATTTCCTGGACATCCGTTTCGTATTCTTCGTCTTGGCGGGTTCCTTGGCGGGGCTGTTCGTGGGAGCGATCCCCGGGCTGTCGGTCTCGATGGCGACGGCGCTGCTCGTTTCCATCACCTATTCGTGGGATACGTCCTCGGCCCTCGCGACCATCATGGGCGTGTACGTCGTCGGCGTGTTCTCCGGGGCCCTGTCTGCGATACTGATAAACATTCCCGGGGCGCCGTCGTCGGTAGTCACGACGCTCGACGGATTCCCGCTGGCTTCCAAGGGAGAGGCGTACAAGGCGTTGAAGTATACCACCGTGTATTCCTTCGTCGGCACGGTGTTCGGATTCGTCGCCCTGTGGTTCCTGGTGCGGCCCGTTTCGATGGTCGCGCTGAAATTCTCTCCGATGGACTATTTCCTCCTGGCCTTCTTCGGCTTGACGACGGTAGGGTCCCTCACCGCGAAGAACTTCTCGAAGGGTTTGATCAGCGCCTTGCTGGGCTTGATATTCAGCCTGGTGGGGATCGATTCCGTCGTCGGCACGGCGAGGCTGACCTTCGGACTCTACGACCTGCAGGCCGGCATCAGCATCGTACCCGCCTTGGTAGGCCTCTTCGGGTTCTCCGAGATCCTGATGGTCATTTCCGACGGTAACTTCGACGGCGAGGTAACCAAGATAGCCAAATCGGTAGTGAGGATGAAGGATATCCTGAAGCACTTCGCCATATCGATGTATTACGCGACCATCGGCACGCTGATAGGCGCGTTGCCGGGAGCCGGCGGACCCGTCGCGTCCTTCATCGCCTATAGCCAAGCCAAGAAGATAGTAAAGAACCCATCGGTTCCCTTCGGCGAGGGAGCGGTAGAAGGCATCATAGCGAGCGAAACCGCCAACAACGCCTGCATAGGAGGCGCGCTCATACCGATGCTAGCCTTGGCGATTCCCGGGGACGCTGTGACGGCTATCATACTATCGGTATTCTATGTCCATGGCCTTCGCCCGGGCCCGATGTTCATCAAGACGAGCCCCGACATGTTTCATATAATCCTGGCGGGCGGTCTTATCGCGAGTATGTTCCTCCTGATTCTCGGACTGCTCGTAGCGCCGAGGATCAGCAAGGTAATAACCGTTCCGAAGCGGATATTGCTCCCTATCGTCGGCGTGCTCTGCGTAATCGGCGCTTTCGCCTGCAATAACCGTATGTTCGACGTAGGCCTCATGTTCTTCTTCGGGATCCTCGGATACTTCCTGCGCAAGCGAGACTACTCCGTCGCTCCGATGACGCTGGCCATCGTGCTAGGCGGAATGATGGACTCCAATTTCAGGCGGGCGATATCGCTGGCCTCGTCGGAAAGCCATTTCATGGGCGCACTGTTCGGCCGGCCGATCACGATCGTACTGCTCATATTGATAGTCATCACCATCGCGTCGAATATACCGGCGGTGAAGCGGATCTTCTCCGCGGCCGGGAATCGATAGCGCGGCCGGATACGCGAGGCTCCGCTGGTATACAGGAATACAATTGGAAGGGAAATCTAGTATGCATGCTATTTCGAAGAAAGCGTCCCTCAAGGGCGAAGTACTCGTCCCTGGCTCGAAGAGCCACACCATCCGCGCGGTACTGCTCGCCGCGATGTCCGACGGGAAGTCGGTGATCAAGAATCCGCTCACCAGCGACGATTGCCTGAGCGCTCTGCGCGCGGCTCGTAGCCTCGGAGCGGAAATAGCGGAGGCGCCCGGATCGTGGGTCGTTACCGGCAGGGGCAAGGATCTTCATGTTCCCGAGGACTTCATAGACACCCGGAATTCCGGAACGACCACCATGTTCGTAGCGGCTATCGCGTCATTGCTCGACGGCTATACGTTCATAACGGGAGACGAACAAATCCGCCGCAGGCCGATACGCCCCCTTCTCGACGCCCTCAACCAGCTAGGAGCCGACGCCCATACCACGCGAACCGGCGTAGAGGCGCCGCCCGTGCTCGTTAAGGGGAAAATGATCGGAGGGAAGGCCTACCTGAGCGGGTTCTCTTCCCAGTACATATCCAGCATACTGCTGGCCGCGCCCCTGGCGGGGGGAGATACCGAGATATTCGTCGACAAGCCCCTGGAGAAACCGTACCTCCAGATGACCCTGGACTGGATGAGACGATACGGCGTAACGCCGGAGGAAGTATCCCCCGATTATAAGTACTTCCGTATCAAGGGAAACCAATCCTATACGGCTACCGATTCCATAATCCCCAGCGACTGGTCCGGGGTAGCGTTCCCGCTGATAGCGGCGGTGACGACGCCCTCCAGCGTCGTCATAACCGGCGTAGACTTCAATGACTGCCAGGGCGACAAGATCGTCGTCGACCACCTGATAGCCATGGGAGCGGATATAGTAAAGGACGAAGCGCATCATCGCATGACCGTCGTGGGAGGGAAGGCGCTGCGCGGCGGTACGACGATAGACTTGAACGACATTCCCGATTCCCTTCCCGCGCTGTCCGTGGCGGCGTGCTTCGCGCGGGGTAAGACTACGTTCACCAACCTCGCGCACGTGCGAGTCAAGGAAACGGACCGGGTCGCCGTGATGGAAGAGGAATTGAAGAAGCTAGGCGCCGATATAGAGATCGGCCCCGACTACATGATCGTCAACGGCGGCTCTCCCTTGGTCGGAGCCGAGGTGGACAGCCACGACGATCACCGCGTCGCGATGGCGATGGTCGTAGCGGGCCTGTTCGCGAGCGGCACAACCAGGGTCGGCAACGTCGAATGCGCCTCGGTGTCCTTCCCTGATTTCTTCGAGGTCATGAACGCCATCGGTTCGAACGTCGTCGTCGGAGACTGAGAGCAGGCATCGCGGGAAGGAATGAAGCATGGGCAATAATATTACCATAATCGACGTCGCCAAGGCCGCGGGTGTTTCGATCGCGACGGTATCCCGGGTAATAAACGATAACGCCAAGGTAGACGAAGCCTTGGCCGCGCGCGTCAGGAGAACGATCGGCGAGCTGAAATACACTCCAAACCCGCATGCCAGGAGCATGAAGCGGGCGCGTGAGAACTCGATAGGGATAATTATACCAAGCGCCCATGACAATTTCTTCTCGCACATCCTCGAGGGCGTGTTGCAGGCCGCAGAGTACTATAACCTAAGGGTCATCGTTTATAGCTGCCACGGTAGCTCTTCCTTCGAGGAGAACTGCCTGAAATCGGCATCGACCGCGAA
This sequence comes from Spirochaetae bacterium HGW-Spirochaetae-3, assembly GCA_002839315.1. Taxonomy (GTDB): domain Bacteria; phylum Spirochaetota; class Spirochaetia; order Treponematales; family UBA12059; genus SZUA-370. Next base: position 47,996 of record PGXV01000006.1, on the reverse strand, counting down.
TATCTGCGGGTTGCTCTACTGTCCGTCGTCGGATACCAACGCGATGCTGCTCGCCGATATTTTCCCCGCGGATTTCCCGCTGGTGATACTGTACCGGCGCGATTTCGCGCCGGGAGTCCCCCATATCTATCATGACAATATCAAGGGCGGTTACCTGGCGACTAAGTACCTGCTCAAGCAGGGGCACAAGGAAATAGCCTTCTTCGCCGGCTTCTGGCAGGACCGCTTCAGGGACGCCAAGAGCATGATCGACTTCATGCGCGACCCTAAGCGCGGATGCTATTCCTCGCTCGATCGGTTGGACGGATACATGAAGGCCTTGGACGAGCAGGGGATCCCGTTCGACGAGTCGCTCATATTCAGCATCGGCTACGACTTCGCCAGCGGCTACGAGCGGACCAAGGATTTCCTGTCCTCCCTGCGCGATTTCGATTCGATCATCTGCTGCAACGATTCCGCCGCCGCGGGAGTATTGCAGACCCTTCGAGAAGAGAATATCTCTGTGCCTCAGCAGGTTTCGCTCATCGGCTACGACGATTCGGTATTCGCCACGATAGCCCGTCCACAACTCACGTCAGTGCGGCAGGAACCGGACCTGCTAGGATACGGTTCCGTCGAAATGCTCGTAAACATAATACACGGGGACATCGTCGCCGACCGCGTAGTGGACGTCAGGCTCATTATAAGGAATTCTACGTTCAACAAGAACACATAACCGAGCACGCGGAGATATGGAATAAGGCGGAGCCTTTTACCATATGATCAAATAGGCGAAGACGCATCTATCTCACTGCGGCGAAGGGCTCGGCGCCTTTTCATGCGTGAGCTATGCGCTCGCCTCTTCGGAAAAGACAGGATGAAAGCAACTTGAGCAAACCATTTATGAGTCGCGTGACGGATATCGAGGGCAGATGGCCCCTGTGGATGGCGGCGAGCCTTCTAATCCCGGCTCTTATCCTATTTAAGCGTCCGTTAGGGATGGACTCGACGCAGAGCGCCGTGGTTTCCTCTCTCCTGCTGATAATCACCTGGTGGTCGGCCGGGATCGTAAAGAAGTCGGTCGCCTCATGCATCCTCCTTCTGATATTCGCGCTAACGAAGGCCGCGCCGCTCGCCACGATATTTACGTTCCCCTTGTCGGAAAACTTCTTCCTTATAATCCTGACCTACCTATTCTCTCAGGGGATAGAGAATTCCGGACTGGTAGACAAGCTTTTCGAACCGTTCCTCCTTAGGTTCGCGCGCACTCCGGCGAAAGCCCTCGCCGCGATAATAGCCATGTATATCGCGACGATATACATGATACCCCAGCCATTGGCGCGGTTGATCATCGTGGCCATGCTCTTCTTCCGATTCCTCAGCAAAACGACCGCGACCAAGGAGACGAAGAGCGTACTGATGTTCGGTTGCTTCGTATTCTACGCGGTCGTCAACATGGGGACGAAAAACGCGGATATCATCATGAATACCGCTTCGGTAGCCTTCGCCGGGCTGGATATGTCGGACGGAGAGTGGATCAGGTACATGGCGCTCCCCGTCGCGGTATACTGTCTGCTTATATTCGGGGCGTTCTGCCTTATATTCCGCAAGCACCTGTTCGGTATCGGGTTATCACGTATCGAGGGCGAAGGACCGCCTCGTGCGTCGGCGAGCCTTACCAAAAAAGAAAAAACGACGCTGTTAGTGGTAATACTGACCATCATCGCGTGGATGACCGAAGACTTGCACGGAATAAACGCCACGCTCATCACATCCGGGAGCGTAGCGCTATTCTTCCTGCAAGGTACGCTGCGCCTGAAGGACTTGAAGGCGATAGACGTCAGGACGATGATATTCCTCACCGCCGCATTCTCGATAGGCGGAGTCATGAAGGCCTGCGGCGCGGCAGAAATAGTATTCTCGCGCCTCGCGTTCCTCTTTCCCTCCGAGTATTCGCTGTACTACCTCGCCGTCATGATGCTGGTAGCGATGCTGATGCACATGGTATTGGGAAGCAATACCACCACGCTGTCGGTCGTAATCCCGGGATTGATCGTCATATGCGGGAACGTTCTTCCTCCGCAGGTAATTATGTTCATCTCGTATAACAGCGTGGCTTCCCATTCCATACTCCCCTTCCATTCCGCGGCAATAATGATCGGAGCGAGCTACGGCTACTTCCCCAATAGCTACGTGGCCAGATTAGGCATACCCGTCACGCTTATCATCATCCTATCCGCCGCGTTCGTATTCGTCCCTTGGTGGAATTTCCTCGGCGTACTCTGACAGCGAGACTCGCGGCGCGATTAAGCGGCTCAAGGCCGCTTAATCGCGCCTTATGCAAATACTCTCCGTCCAGTACGTATAAGAACAGCAAACGGCCTCTTCAGTATAGAGATAATAGACATCCTCGGTACTTATAGACAATTGTCTATAAGGTTTCCAGCGAAAATCGCTTGCTTTGGCGACGGATCGAGGGATAGCATCACCTCAGAAGTAATAATCAAGAATATTTTAATAAACATTACTTAAAACGGCGGGAGGACGCGATCGATCGGGCATGCCCGGTTGATCGCGCCCTGAACGCAGGACCCCGCGAGCGAAAGGGAATACGGTGGCCGAGGAAGTACGCGCAACGATCATGATCGTCGAGGATAACGCGTTGACCGCGCTGTACGAGCGAGAAACGCTCGAGGCCGCGGGGTATGCCGTCGTCGTCGCGCGCACCGGAGAGGAAGCGCTGCAGCAGGCTGCGATGGCCGCCCCTCCCGACCTTACGCTCATGGACATCGACCTCGACGGCGGCCTCGACGGCATAGAGCTCGCCGGAATCCTGCGCAGGACCTCCCCGCTACCCATCATGTTCGTATCCGCGCATACGGACGAGGCTACGCTCGAAAGGCTCCGCGGCCTCGACGCCTACGGGTTCTGCCCCAAGGACGCGGGCGCCGCCGTACTCACCGCGTCGGTCTCTATCGCGCTCGCGCGCGCCGCCGCCGAAAAGGCAGCGCGGACCCGCGCCGATGCGGAGTGCGCCGCGCGCCTGGCCGAAAGCGAGACGCGCCTGAGGGAATGCCATCATCGCGTGAGGAATAATATAGCGGCGATACGGGCGGTCATGTCGATGCAACTGGACTCGGCCGGTAACCCCGAGACGAGGTCGGCCCTGCAGGGCGCGATAGGCAGGATAGAAAGCATGGGCTCGCTCTACGAGATGCTCGCCTCGGACTACCATGGCTCGAACGTCGCCGTAGAGCCGTATGTTCGCGCCCTCGTCGACACGATAACCTCGCTCTTCCCGGGCGTCACGCGCTTCTCGATACATAGCCATATCGATGACTTCTCCCTCGATCCTAAACGCCTATTCGCGCTCGGCATCATCGTTAACGAGCTCCTGACGAACGTGATGAAATACGCGTTCCGCGACCGGGACTCGGGATCGGCTCGTATCGAGATACGAGCCTACGACGAATCGGTGGTCATGACTTTCCGCGACGACGGCATAGGCCTGCCGGAGAGCTTCGACCAGGAGAAGGCGAGCGGACTCGGGCTGTCGCTTATATCGATGTTGCTCGACCAGTTCGGGGGCACGCTGACCATGCGTAGCGACCACGGGACGGTCAGCACCGTGCTCCTGAAGGTTCCGGGGCTACGCCCGGCCTCAGCGACGGCGGACGCCGGAGCGGGAGCCGTCGCGGTCGCCTAGTCCCAAGCCCTACCCTCCGACCGTCGACACTTCCTCCAGCGTCACCGTGACCGCTCCCCGGTCCTCCTCAACGAGGCCGCGGAGCAGGAGCGGCCCGCTCCCGTAGAGCAGGCGCCGGAATCGGGCGTAGGCCTCGGGGAAGAGCACGGTCTCGTAGAGGGCCGTCTCGTCCTCGAAAGAGACGAACTCCATAGCCTGCCCTCCCGCGGTCATCACGGACTTGGCTATTATGGGAAGACCCACGAGGTCGACGCGGCGCCCGGCGAGGAACGGCAGGTCGCGACCGAGCGAGCGCCGCGCGGCCAGGGCCTTGGGCCATAGCGCGAGCGGGTGGCACGAGAGCGTCGTCCCCAGATAGCGCATCTCGGCTTCCAGCCGCCGCCTGACGCCGCCCGTTGTATCCGGGGCCTCCGTCCGTCGGGGCTCGCCCCTTTCCCGCTGCGGATCCTCGGCCGCGAACAGCTCTCCCTGCGCGGCAGGCAAACCCTCCCGATCGGCCTGGGCCGACAGGAGCCGCATCAGCTTGCGGGCGCGCGGTAGCTCGGGCGACAACGAGTCGAGGGCGCCAGAGCCGGCCAGGGCCTCCGCGTCGCCGCGATCGAGGCGCACCCTGCGGGCGAGGTCATCCACCGAGCGATACGGCCCGCGCTCGCTCCTCTCGGATACCAGCGCCGAAGCGCACGCCTGGCCGAGCGAGCCTATCATCCCGAAACCGAAGCGTATCCCGGCCCCGCGGCCCCGGCACCGCACCGCGCTCGCGTTCACGTCGGGAGGCAGGACGGAAAGCCCCATGCGCCGCGCCTCGCTGACGTAGGCGAGCGTCGAGTAGTATCCGCCGCGATTGGAGATGACGGCCGCCATAAACTCGGCGGGATGGTGGCGCCTCAAATAGGCGGAACGGAACGACAGCATCGCGTAGCTCGCCGAGTGCGCCTTGACGAAGGAATAGCCGGAGAACGATCCGATCATGGCCCACACTTCGGCTATCGTCGCGTCGTCGACGCCCTTCGCCCTGGCTCCGTCGCGGAAGCGTTCCGCGTACGAGGCGAGGCGCTCGGGGGCGTCCTTCTTCGACAGGACCTTGCGTACCCCGTCGGCCTCGGACGTCGTGAACCCGGCGAGGGCCACGGCCACCTTGCAGACGTCCTCCTGGTAGCACATGATGCCGTAGCTCTCCGACAGCAGGTCGCCTATAAGCGGGTGGAGCGGCTTGAACGGCTTACCGTTCAGGCGGTCTATATAGTCGTTTATGTAGCGGTTGGCCGCGGGCCGTATGATCGACGAGTGGATAACCAGATGCTCGAAGTCTCCCCGGCCGGTCTTCTTCTGCAGGAGCCGCATCGCCGGCGACTCGACGTAGAACACGCCCATCGTGTCGCCGCGCGCGAGCAGCTCGACGGTGGCCGGGTCGTCTATCGGGCGCCACGACGCCTCGTCCAGAGGCTCGCCGTTATCACGAATATTGGCGAGCGCGTCCCGGACGACGGCGAGAGAGCGGTTACCGAGCAGGTCGATCTTGACGAGGCCGGCCGCCTCGACGCCCTCCTTGTCCCACGCGGTCACGCGTATACCCGAGCCCGAACGCTCTATCGGTACCCGGCCGGACAGGCGGTCGGGTACCAGTATGACGCCGCCCGAGTGGACGCCGAGATGTCGGGGAAAGCCGACGATCCTGGCCGCGAGACGCGAGACGTCCCGCCAGTCGCCGTCCGGATCGGCGTTTTTCCCGAGAGCGGCGTTCCGCTCGAAAGCGGCTATCTCGCCGTCCGGCATACCGTAGGCGCGCGCGGTCTCCCGTAGCGCGGAGCGCGGCTGGAAGCATACGTGGTTCGATACGCGGGCGGCCCGCTCCTCGCCGTAGTCGGCTATCACGGACGCGAGCAGCGCGTCGCGCTCGTCCCACGCGAAGTCGACGTCTATGTCAGGCGGATCCGTGCGCCCGGGGTTGAGGAAGCGCTCGAAATACAGGCCGTGCCTTATAGGGTCGACGTCGGTTATACCCAGGGCGTACGACACGACGCTCGCGGCGGCGCTCCCGCGTCCGCATGTCCGCGACGCCTTGCGGACTATATCCCGCACGACGAGGAAATAGTCGGAAAAGCCTTTTTCTTCGATGATGCCCAGCTCGTACTCTATGCGTTCACGGACGCGGTCGTCGACGGTCGCGTAGCGGCGCGTCGCGCCTTCGTATACGAACCGCCGCAGGATGGTCGCCGCATCGTCGTGCACCGCATCGTCGTGCACCGCATCGTCGTGCACCGCATCGTCGTGCGCCGCATCGTCGTGCGCCGCGCCATAACGGGGAAAGACGAAACCGGAGAACAGGGATCGGAACGATATGCGCGCCGCGAGCGCCCGGTTCTCGTCAAGCGCCCCGGGAGCGGCGGCGTAGGCGGCCTCGAACGCGCCGGGGCCGACGAGCACGGCGTCCGGGCCGGACAGTTCGGCGTCGCGCACGTCGGCGACCGTCCGGCCGCTCCCGACGGCGACCAATAGGCGCTGGAGCGCCCGATCGCCGGCATCGAGGAAGCGGGCCTCCCCGACGGCGAGCGGCCGGCGCCCGCTGGCGAGGAGTCGGCGCCACGACGGCCGATTGCCCGGCGCTAGCAGCGCGTAGAACTCCGTGGCGTCCTCGGCCCCGAGCAAGACGGGATCGTCGGTAGCGACGGCGAGGCCGACCGAGTCGCGGAGCAGCTCGGCGCGGGCGTCGAAGCCGGGCTCCCGGCGCGCGTCGAGCAGCCGGCATATACGGGAGAAACCGGCGCCGTCGAGCGCTACGAGGAGGGCCCGGCCGCCGTGAGAGCAACTCAGCTCGACGCCTATGATCGGCCGTATACCTTCCGCCTCGCAGGCCTCGATGAAGGTCGGGACGCCGTGTACGGAGTCGCGGTCCGCAAGGCCCAGCGCGTCGTAGCCCAGCCCCGCGGCCCTGCGCGCTAGCTCGGCGGGAGAGGCGGTACCGAAGTGAAACGAATACGTAGACGTAACGAGCAGCGGCGTTACCACGCGGCCGCCCCTCCGAGGGCGGGCGGCCGACCGAGGGATAGCGTCTCGCACGGAGCTATCGCCTCCATGCCGTAGCGGCCCCGTATCGAATCGAGGGCGGACTGGAGCCGGGCCGGCCTCCTGTCCTCCGGTTCGAACAGATCCAGCTCGGGACCGGCCGCCTCTATGCCGGATAGCGACAGGCATATCCTGCGTACGCGGACGCGGCGCGTCCTGCCCCGCTCCAGGGCCTCGAGGGCCAGGCTAAGCGCCTCGTCGTCGCGGGATAGGACGCGACGCCCGACGGCGGATCCGCGGCCGGTAAGCCCGTCGGTATAGGAGAGGGACAGTTCGGCGCGACGAAAGCCGCGCCCCTCCCTGCGCAGAGAGAAGGCCAGCTCGGACGCGAGACCGGAGAGCCGTAGCCGCATGACCCCGGGATCGATGGTGTCCGGCTCGAGGATGACCGTTCCCGATACCGAGCGCCGTTCCGGCGGCTCCGGATCGACCGGCGAATCGTCGACGCACCGGGCCCGCGCGACGAGGGCCGCTCCCTTGGGGCCGATCGCCCTGGCTTCCGGGTCGCCGAGGTCGGCGATGCCGCCGATGTCGACTATGTCGAGAAGCGCGAGACGGCCGAGCAGGACGGGACCGACGCCGGGCAACAGGGAAGCGGGCTGGCGCCTGACGAGGGGCCCTTCCTCGGCGTCCGACAGCGCGATGAAGCCGCCCGGCCTGAAGACGCGCGTGGCCACCTTGCTGGCGGTCTTGGACGACGACAGCGCGAGCGCGGGCTTTAGCCCGGTATCGGCGAGCACGCGCGAGCGGAATCGCTGGGTCGCGTCGGCCGGCGAGCCGTAGAGCCGACCCGTGCCCGCGAGGTCGACGAAGAGGTGCCCCTGCCCCGCCCTCTCGACGAGCGGCGTATAGTCGAGCGCTATGCGCCAGATACGCTCCTCGGCGCCGCGGTACAACTCGGCGCGGGGAGCGCGCGCGGACAGGCCGGGCACCATGGCCCGCGCCACGGACAGCGGCATTCCCCGTCGCAGCCCCTCGCGATGGGCCGTCGGCGACACGTCCAGCACGACCGCGCGCGACAGTCCCTCGTTGGCGACGACGAAGGGCCTCCCCCTGACGGACGGGTCGAGCCCCTCCTCGATGGCGGCCATCAGGCCGACGGCGTTTACGTGCAGTATGGTTCCGTAGCCCATGGGTCCCTCCCGCTAAAGGAGCCTGGCAGCCGTGGCGAGCCGGATCAGCTCCCTCGCCCCGACGGGCGCGCCGCCTCCTCGGCGGTTGGCGAAGAAGACGCGTAGCAGCCTGGCCTCCGCGCTCATCGACTCGAGCCGCGGCAACCACGAGGACAGCTCGTCGCTCGAATAACGGTACTCGCGCAGCGAGCGGGCATCGCCGGAGCGCCAGGCCTTCGCGTTACGGCCGTGGAAGCGAACGTAGGCGACATCCGAGGTGACGAGGTCGGACTCGGGGGGCATGCCCTCGATCCTCGGCAGGTCGGAGGAGCACAGGGCCGCTCCGCGTTCCTTGAGAGCCTCGATGACGCGCGAACTGAGCCACTCGGCGTTCAGGAACTCGACGGCTATCGGGAACGCCGAGAACCCGCGCAGCAGCCTGTCGAGGTGGCGCCGCTCGTCGTCGCGATAGCGGAACGACGGAGGGAACGAGAAGAGGACGGCGCACAGCCGACCAGCCTCGGCGAGCGGCGATAGCCCGGCGGCCAGCTCGGACGCGGCCGCCTTATACGCGGCGGGATCGGCGCCTACCGTCAGCGCCGGGCCCGCCTTGACGGAGAAGTCTATCGGGCGCCTCGTCATCGACATCAGGTCGCGCGGCGAGCGCGGCTCGGACGGGCGGCGGGCCGGGTAATCGACCTCGAGCGTATCGAAGGCCTCGCTATACGATCCGAGGTACTCCGAGCGGCCCAGCCCGCGAGGATAGAGCGCGCCCTCCCACTCGGAGTAGTCGTACCCGGAGGTACCTACGCGTATATCGCACTGCGGTTCCGATGCTTCGCCCATGCCTCAGTAGTACTACACATCCGTATAGTATTCAAGCTATCGGATCGCCTCGGCGCTAGCCGCGCACTATACACCCGGGCCGGTCTCTTGGTATGGTTACGGTACACAAACAGGGGACCCATGAGCGAACTAGACACTCAGCTACGCAGGCGACTCACCTTCGCCATCATATCTCACCCGGACTCGGGCAAGACCACCATCACCGAGAAGCTGCTCCTCTTCGGCGGGGCCATCCATATAGCCGGCGCGGTAAAGAGCGGCAAGACGATGAAGGCCTCCGTCTCGGACTTCATGGCGATGGAGAAGGAACGCGGCATATCGATAAGCACCTCGGTGATGGGCTTCGAGTACGGCGGCCGCAAGATCAATATCCTCGATACGCCGGGCCACGCCGACTTCTCCGAGGACACCTACCGCGGCCTTTCCGCCGTCGACAGCGCCCTCCTCGTCATCGACTCCGTCAAGGGCGTCGAGGATCGTACGCGCAAGCTGTGCGAGGTATGCCGCATGCGGCACACGCCCATCGCCACCTTCATGAACAAGCTCGACCGCGAGGGCAAGGACCCGATGGAGCTCCTCGACGAGACCGAACGAGAGCTGGCCATAGGCGTCCGCCCCGTCACCTGGCCCATAGGCCAGGGCAAGAGCTTCAAGGGCGTCTACGACCTCGTCCAGAAGCGGCTGCTCCTCTTCTTCCCCGGCGAGGTACAGCGCCCTTCGGACGTCGTGACGATAGACGACCTGTCCAACCCGCTGCTCGACCAGAAGGTCGGCTCGTCGTTGGCCACCAAGCTACGCGACGACGTGGCGCTGCTGTCGGGCGTCTATCCGGCCTTCGACGCGGACGAGTACCTGTCAGGCAAGGCGACGCCGGTATTCTTCGGCTCGGCGATCAATAACTTCGGCATACGCGAGCTCCTCGACGCCATGACCGCGCTGGCGCCGGCGCCGACGGCCAAGCACAGCGAGGAGCGGGTCGTGCAGCCGTCCGAGGATAAGTTCTCGGGCTTCGTCTTCAAGATCCACGCCAACATGAACCCCAGGCACCGCGACCGCGTCGCGTTCCTCCGCGTATGCTCGGGCACCTTCGAGCGCAACAAGACCTACTACCACGTACGCTCCGGCAAGCCGTTCAGGACGGCCAACCCTACGGCGTTCATGGCGCAGGACAGCGAGATCGTCAACGAGGCATGGCCGGGCGACATCGTCGGCATCCACGATACGGGCACCTTCAAGATCGGCGACACCGTTACCGAGGGCGAGGAGATCAACTTCAAGGGCATCCCGAGCTTCGCGCCCCAGATTTTCCGCTATATCGTCAACGCCGACCCGCTCAAGGAGAAGCAGTACCACAAGGGCCTCGACCAGTTGGCCGAGGAGGGCGTCGTGCAGATATTCTCCAAGCCCCACCAGCCTAACGTACGCGTTCTCGGCGTCGTCGGCCAGCTTCAGCTGGAGGTACTCCAATACCGCATGGAGCACGAGTACGGCGCCAAGTGCGCGTATCGCCCGATAGACTTGAACATCGCCCACTGGATAACGTCCGACGAGCCGAAGGCGCTCAAGGAATTCATCGACGAGCACTCCCGGCGGATACTCGTGGACATCCGCGGCACGCATATATTCATGTCCGAGTCCGAGTGGCAGTTCGAGCGGATCAAGGCCAACAACCTCGCGATACGCTTCTACTCGACGTCCGAGATGGTAGCGGACAGGGCCGCTCCCTAACGTTTTCGCCCAAATAGCGCATGAAAGGCCGCCCTTATAGACAATTGTCTATAAGGGTTGGCGCAACTTCCTGTTGTCGCCGCCGCCCCAGGGCTATACCATGGAGCGAGAGGGGTGGCAAAGCATGACCGTCAGCCGGCAAAAAAGTATCCTGATCGTGGACGCCGATACCAGGGCGGCCCATAACGAAGGCGAGTTCCTCGCCTCATGCGGATACTCGATTATGCTCGCCGCTTCCGGAGAAGAGGCCGTCGGCACCTTCGAAGCCGCGGACACCATAGACCTCGTGCTTATCGATCCGTACCTCGGTCCGGGCATGGGCGGCGTCGACGCGGCGAGAATCATCCAGGAGATACGCCATGTTCCCGTCGTCCTCGTCTCTTCGGGAGGGGACGAGGCGTCGCTCGCAGGGATGGGGCTCGTGGACGCATACGGCTTCGTGCAGAAACGCTCGAGCGACGTCGCGCTCCTCGCTTCCGTAGCGATCGCGTTCCGGCGCCAGGACGCCGAGCGGCGGGCCAAGGAAGATTGCCTACGGAAGATACTCGACGCTATCCCCGATATCATCTCCATCAACGACCCAAAGGCATTCTATACGCTATAGACCGTCGCCCCGCCTTCCCGACCGCTATCTCATCAGCTTCCTTAGCACCGCCTCGCAGTCGGCCCGCGACATGAATTTCGGGACCGGGTAGAGCGGATGAGCCTCTCGGAAGGCCCTGTCGATGATCATGGGAATATCCGCCTCCTTTATCTGCTCGAAGCCTTCGGGTATGGCCATGCGCCGATTGAGGTCGCGTACGGCGGCGATGAATGACGCGGCCTTGGCGGCGGCGTCCTGCCCGGGCTTCGAGACGCCGGCAATATCGGCCAGCCGGGCCAGCGGCGCGCTGGCGGAATCGCCGAAGAAGTCCAGCACGTACGGCAGGATAACGGCGTTGGCCAGCCCATGGGGCAAGCCGTAGAGCCCGCCCAGGTTATGGGCGATGGCGTGCACGTAGCCTACGTAGGCTCGGGTAAAGGCGATGCCGCCGTAGAACGAAGCCAATAGCATGTTGGCCCTTGCCTCGATGTTCTTGCCGTCATTGTAGGCGGTCTCGACGTTACCGAATATCAGCGCGACGGCCCTCTCCGCCTTCTCTATCGTATTCGCGGTGTTGCTACGCCCGATATACGCCTCTACCGCGTGGGTCAGGGCGTCCATGCCGGTGGTCGACGTGATATGAGGCGGTAAGCCTATGGTTAACTCAGGGTCGAGGACCGCGTACGGCGGTATCAGCTTGGGGTCGTTGATGGCATATTTCTCGTGCGTCGACGGGTCGGTTATCACCGCCGCTATCGTCGTCTCCGAGCCGGTGCCGGCGGTCGTAGGCACGGCGAAGACGGTCGCGGGCCTATGCGACACCTTGAGAAGGCCTCGGAGCCGCGGCACGGTCTTCCTCGGATTGGTTACGCGGGCGGCGCATCCCTTGGCGCAATCCATCGACGAACCGCCGCCGAAGGCGACGATCGCCTGACACCCTTCCTTCCCGTACATAACCAGCGCGTCCTCTATATTCTGTATGGTCGGATTGGCCTGCGCCCCGTCGAACAGCGAATACGCGACGCCGGCCAGCTCGAGACTCGCGAACAGGCCGTCGAGCAGATGGACGGCCATCAGGCCCTTGTCGGTCACGATGAGTACCTTGGAAAAGCCCTTGGACTTTATGAAATCCGGTAGCCTCTTGATGCTACCGGCCCCTTGAAGCACCTCGGGCGGAGAGAAATCCAGAAAATTGACCGCCAATCGCATGACCGATTGGTAGGTCCTGAACCAGACAGTTTCCAGTGACATGATCCCCCCTTGAGCGAGTTACTTCGAATAGCGGGCTTGGTATTACCAGAATAGCGTACTGTGGCCTCGCCGAGGCGTCAAGAACTAAATAAAAGGGGGATACGACGCGGATTCACCCCGATGGGTGAGGGAAAACCACTCTCCATGGTGATTTACGGATACGGAAAACGGATCGGTAATAGAATACATAGACCGGCGTTGCCGGTAGCGTGACGGGAAGAAGAACGGAACGCGGCGAAAGTCCGCGGGTAAAAAAAGCGAGCGGCGCGTTGACTTGCAGGAAAGCGCGCCACTCGATGGATCTTCCCCTCTCGTACGTTTAAAACGCGATTCCAGCTAGGCGTCGACGAACTAAACCGGAAACGAGGAAGCTCCGTACTTATTGTACGCTCTGTTCCTCTATATTTCAATACCGGTCCCTGGTACTCGTCCCCCCCCGCCTTCCGTATCGAAAAGGAGGCTTCCGAGACGGCAATCTCCGGCGTTGCCGGAGACGCGCGCAAGACGCGCGATCAAGTACCAGGAGACATCATCATGAAGATAAAGGAATTCCTCGGTCCAGTCCTCGCTACCTTCGTTCTGATCCTGTTGGGCGACGGCGTCGTCGCCGCCGTCGTGCTCGCCGCCAGGGGCGGCCCCGGATGGTACGACTGGAACACCATCGCCTTCGGATGGGCCTTCGCCGTTATCTTCTCCGGCGTGCTCGTCGGAGCGGACAACAACCCGGCCATTACCATCGCCAACGCAGTCCGCGGCGCCATGCCCTGGAAGAAGCTCGTACCGACGGTCCTCGGATCGTTCATCGGCGGATTCCTCGGCGCCGCCGCCGTGTACCTCGTCTATCAGGAAGGCCTCGTCTCAGCCGGCATGCCCAATATCTGGACGAGCGGCGCCGGAAGCCTCTATAACGCGGCCGGCAACGGCTCCGGCAGCTACAGCATCGTCAACGCGAGCGTAGCCGAGTTCTTCGGCACCATGATCCTCATGTGGGCGGTACTCGCCGTAGGCGACAAGAAGAACTCCAACTTCGCCAAGGCGGGCACCTTCGTAGTCGGCGGCGTCATACTCGCCATCGGCCTCAGCCTCGGCGGCCCCAGCGGCTACTCGCTGAACCCGGCCCGCGACCTCGCCCCGCGCATCTTCGGCGCCATCGCCGGGACCAAGGGCCTGTTCGACGGCTGGTACTGGCTGATCCCGCCGGTGCTCGTTCCTATCGTCTCGTGCATAGTGTCCACCGCCCTCTACGACGCGCTGCTCAATTCCGAGAAGGGCGTCGAAGCCGACAAGAAGTCGATCGCGGCGTAACACCCCCCGGGGAACGGGCGCCCGATCGGTCCCATTCCCCGTACCGTAGTACCGTAACGAGCCGTCGCCGACATTCGGCGACGGCGTATCCCTACAAGACAAACGGAGAACGACATGGAAAAGAAATACATCCTGGCTTTCGACCAGGGAACGACGAGCTCTCGGGCTATCCTCTTCGACAAGAACGGACTGATCGTAAAGACGGCCCAGAAGGAATTCACCCAGATATACCCCAAGGCGGGCTGGGTAGAGCATGATCCGATGGAGATATGGGGAACACAGTCCGGCGTCGCCCGGGAAGTCCTCGAGACCGCCGGCGTCAATCCTCAGGAAGTAGCGGCCATAGGCATCACCAACCAGCGCGAGACGACGGTCGTCTGGGACAAGGCGACAGGCAAGCCCGTCTACAACGCCATCGTCTGGCAGTGCCGCCGCACCGCCGGGTTCTGCGACCAGATCAAGGCCCGCGGCCTCGAGCCGTACATACGCGAGAACACGGGACTCGTCGTCGACGCCTACTTCTCCGGCACCAAGGTAGCCTGGATACTCGACAACGTACCGGGAGCCCGCGCCAAGGCCGAGAAGGGCGAGCTGCTCTTCGGCAACATAGACACCTGGCTCATCTGGAACCTGACCCGCGGCAAGGTCCACGTGACCGACTACTCGAACGCTTCCCGCACGATGCTCTTCAACATCAAGAGCCTCAAGTGGGACGAGAAGATACTGAAGGAATTCAATATACCCGCGTCCATGCTCCCGACGGCGAAGCCCTCCTCCGAGGTATACGGCTATACCGACGAGGCGACCTTCGGCGGCGCCAAGATCCCGATAGCGGGCATCGCCGGCGACCAGCAGGCCGCGCTCTTCGGTCAGGCGTGCTTCAAGCCCGGTATGGCCAAGAACACCTACGGCACCGGCTGCTTCATGCTTATGAACACCGGCGAGAAGATGGTCCCCTCCAAGAACGGCCTCCTTACCACCATCGCGTGGGGCGTCGACGGCAAGGTCGAGTACGCGCTCGAAGGCTCGATATTCATCGCCGGCGCGTCCGTCCAATGGCTGCGCGACGAGCTCAAGCTGATAGACAAGGCCGAGGACAGCGAATACTACGCGAACAAGGTCAAGGACACCAACGGCGTATACGTCGTCCCCGCCTTCGCCGGACTCGGCGCCCCCTACTGGGACCAGTATGCCCGCGGCACGATCGTCGGCCTTACCCGCGGCGCCAACAAGAACCACCTGATACGAGCCACCCTCGAGTCGATAGCCTTCCAGACCCGCGACGTCATCGAGTCGATGCAGTCCGACTCCGGCATCAAGCTCGCCGCGCTCAAGGTAGACGGCGGCGCGACGAAGAACGATTTCCTGATGCAGTTCCAGTCCGATATCCTCGGCACCGAGGTACAGAGGCCCAAGGTAGTCGAGACGACGGCGCTCGGCGCGGCCTACCTCGCCGGCCTGGCCGTCGGCTTCTGGAAGTCCAAGGACGAGATAACGAACAACTGGGCGAAGGACAAGGTGTTCAACGCCGCGATCCCCGCATCCGATCGCGAGGCCCAGTACAAGATGTGGAAGCGCGCCGTCGAGCGCTCCAAGGCCTGGGAAACCCCTGATAAATAAATAACGAGCTAAATAGGGGCGACGCGCGAGCGCGCCGCCCCGCTATCGGCGACGCGGGCCCCGATCGGTAACCGCGGATCCGCCCCAACCTTTCGTGAGGAATACCATGTACGATATAGCTATAATCGGCGCCGGGGTCGTCGGTGCGTCGATCGCGCGCGAGCTGGCGCGTTACGACCTGAAGATAGTCCTGCTCGAGAAGGGCGGCGACGTCGCATCGGGAGCGAGCAAGGCGAACAGCGCGATCATCCACGCCGGCTACGACGCCGAATACGGCACCGCGATGGGCGAGCTGAACGTGGAAGGCAACAAACTCTACGGGCAGGTATGCGAGGAGCTCGCCATCCCGTTCAGGCGCGCCGGCTCCTTCGTCTGCGCGCTCGGCGCGGACGAGCTGCCCGCCCTCGAGCGGCTGCTCGAGAACGGCAAGAGGCTCGGCGTCCCTGACCTCGTCGTACTGAGCCGCGACGAGGCTCTGCGTATCGAGCCTAACCTGACGCCGAGCGTCGCGGGCGCGCTCTACGCCCCGACGGCCGGCATCCTGATGCCGTGGGAGGTCGCGATCGCCTACGCGGAAAACGCCGTGGACAACGGCGCGGAGCTTATGCTCGACGCGGAGGTCCTTTCCATCGAAGCGCGGCCGGGCTCGTTCTCCATACGTACGCGGAAGGGGACGCTAGCGGCCTCGCGCGTCGTCAACTGCGCAGGCGTCTACGCCGACTCCGTTTACGCCATGGTCGAGCCGGAACCGGAATTCAGCATCAACCCGAGGAGGGGCCAGTATTACCTGCTCGACAAGACGGCGGAGGGACTGGTCAATACGGTGCTGTTCCCCGCCCCGTCAAAGCTAGGCAAGGGTATCCTGGTAGCGCCGACGTACGACGGCAACGTCATCGTCGGGCCAGACGCGGAAGACCTTCCGCCGGAGGAGCGCGGCTCCACGGCCACGAGCGCCGAAGGCCTCGAGCGGGTACGGGACATGGCCCGAAGGCTCGTGCCGGGGATCCCGTTCAATACGGTAATAACGAACTTCGCCGGCGTCCGGGCTCAGCCCAGCACCGGCGATTTCATAATAGGCGAAGCCCGCGTGCGCGGCTTCTACAACGTCGCCGGAATCAAGTCGCCGGGCCTGTCGTCGGCTCCCGCGATAGCCAAGCGGGTCGCGGAGATGGTGACCGACTCGATCCCCGGGCTGAAGGCCAGGAAGGGCTTCGACCCGAGACGCCGTCCCAGGGTCAACCTGGGGCTACTAGGCGACGCCGAGAAGGCGGAGCTCATACGGCGCGAGCCGAGCTACGGCAACGTCGTCTGCCGCTGCGAGTCGATAAGCGAGGGCGAGATACTCGACGCGATACGCAGGAGCGCCGGCGCGACGACGCTGAACGGCGTCAAGCGGAGGGTCCGTCCGGGCGCCGGACGGTGCCAGGGAGGGTTCTGCGGTCCGCGCGTCCTGGCGATCCTGGCGCGGGAACGAGGCATAGGCCCGGCGGAGGTACGGATGGAGGCACTCGAGTCCGCCGTCCTCTTCGGGGCTCTCGGCAAGGAAGAGGAAGAAGCATCATGAACGAATACGACGTCATCGTCATAGGGGGAGGCCCGGCCGGGCTCGCCGCGGCGATAGAGTGCAAGAAGAGCGGCGCAGACCGGGTGCTCGTCCTGGAGCGGGACCGCGAGCTCGGCGGCATACTGCAGCAATGCATCCATAACGGCTTCGGCCTCCAGATCTTCAAGACCGAGCTGACCGGGCCCGAGTACGCGGAGCGCTTCATAACCGAGCTCCGCTCCCTGGGCATAGAGTACCGGCTCGGCACCATGGTCATGTCGCTCGGCGCCGACAGGGTCGTCAAGACCATGAGCCCGACGGACGGGCTCTGTACGCTCTCGGCCAAGGCCGTGGTCCTCGCCATGGGTTGCCGGGAGCGGCCGCGCGGCGCGCTGGCTATACCCGGTACGAGGCCGGCTGGCGTGTTCACCGCGGGGACCGCACAGCGTTACATGAACATGGAAGGCTACCGGGTCGGCAAGGACGTCGTGATACTGGGCTCGGGCGACATAGGCCTGATCATGGCCAGGCGCCTGACGCTGGAAGGCGCACGGGTCCACGCCGTCGCCGAGCTGATGCCGTACTCCAACGGACTCACCCGTAATATCGTCCAATGCCTCGACGATTACGGCGTACCGCTGCTGCTTAGCCATACCGTCACCGGGATACGCGGCCGCGACCGCGTCGAGGCGGTCGTAATATCGCGGGTCGACGAAAACAGACGGCCCGTACCGGGTACCGAGCGCGTCTACGACTGCGACACGCTGCTCCTGTCCGTTGGCCTGATCCCCGAGAACGAGCTATCGAGGAAGGCCGGCATAGAAATAGACCCGCGGACGAACGGCCCCATGGTCAACGAGTCCATGGAAACGTCCGTTCCCGGCGTCTTCGCGTGCGGGAACGTCGTCCACGTGCACGACCTCGTCGACTACGTGACAGAGGAAGCCAGGAGGGCCGGCCGCTTCGCCGCACGCTACGCGACGGGGAAGTCCTTCGCCGACGGCAACGTCGTAAAGACCGCCGCCGCCGGAGGCGTCTCGTACGTCGTAGCCCAGTCGCTCAGGGAATCGAACCTCGACGAGAAGATCGAGCTATTCCTCCGCGTCAAGAACGTCTACAGGAACGCCAAATTCGTCGTCACCGCCGACGGTTCCCCTATCAAGACCTTTAACAAGAAGATAGCGACGCCCGGGGAGATGCAGCACCTGACCTTCGACTCCGCGCTCATCAAGGGACGATCGTTCAGAAAACTGACCGTGGAGGTGGAATGATGCCGGATATCCAGGAACTCGTCTGCATAGTATGCCCGCTCGGATGCAGGATGACGGTGAGCGGATTCTCGGGCGACGCGGCCTCCATCGCGGTAGAGGGCAACGGCTGCGCTCGCGGGGCCGATTACGCGGTCCGGGAGGCGACGGCGCCGACGCGCACGGTGCCGTCGACCGTCGGCATACGCGGGGCCGCATTGCCTCGTTTGCCCGTCAAGACGGCCCGCCCCGTACCCAAGGGGGCGATCATGGCCTGCATGCGCGTCATACGAGGCGTCTCGGTAGACGCCCCCGTCGCGATGGGAGCCGTTATCGTCGAAGACCTGGCTGGTACAGGAGTACAGCTCGTGGCTACCAGGAGCATGCTCGCAGCGGAATGACGCTTCGCTAATCCCCGATGCATGATAGAATCATGGCCATGCTATTTGGTCGAGAGAAAGACGGATCCCCGAAAGCCGACCGACGCCCCGGGCGCCGGTATCGGCCTGACTCCTTCGTCGTCCTGGTTGTAGCCGCCTGCGTGGCGGCTTTCATTCCGGGCGTCTATACGATACTCCGTCTCGACGGTTTCAACAGCGCGGACGTGCGGCTCGCGGCGGCGATCGTCGAGATACTGTTTTCGTTCCTCTGCATAGCGCTCATCCTGCAAATTCGCTCCAAGGGCGACGATTACCCCGGAGTGGGAGTGTTCGTCGCGGCGCTGGCGTGCCTCTCGCTCTTCCTCGCGTACGAGGGAGGCGCCGGGCTCGTCTGGGTCCTCCTCTTCCCGCCCATCGCCGCATTCGCGCTGGGCCCTCGCAAAGGCGTCATCGTTTCATCGATATTCGGAACCGTAGTGATAGCCGTGCTCTTCGGCGCGCAGGACCGGGGGACCGACCTTCCTCCGGAATTCATGGTCTCGATCGCGGTCGTCTATTCGATACTGACCGCTTTCTCGACGTATTTCGGCTATCGCCTCCTGAAAGCCAAGGGCGCGATACAACCGCAACCGGCGGATGACGGTCCGACGCAGACGAGGAACGGCCTCGCTGACGGCCTCGACGCGGCGTCGGCCATCGCCAAGTCGGAAGCAGACGAACTGGTCGTGCTCTATCGCAGGGACGCGATGGAAACCCTCGCGGCCGTTCCCGATCCCGATGCGGTCTTCTCATACGTACTGCTCGAGGGGATGGCCGAACGAAACGATAAGGCTATCGCTACCTCGCCGGCCCAGATCATCGGCGACTACGAATTCAGGGCGCTCGGCCTGGACGACCTGCTGTCCAAAGTAGAATCGGTCATCGAGGCTCGCGACGCGAAGAAACTGATGGAATTCAACAAGATCCACGCGCAGATCGACGCCGTGCTATCGCGCGAAGACGAGTCGGGGGAGGATTCCGTCGCTTTCGAGCGCTTATGCTTCGCGTTCAACCTGTCGGAACGGGAGGCCGCCGTCGCCAAGTGCATCCTCAAGGGCCTGACGAACAAGGAGATAAGCACCGAGCTCTTCATATCGGTTGAGACGGTAAAGACGCACGTAAAGAATCTCTTCAAAAAGTGCGATATCAATAGCCGCATGGATTTTATAAAGCTGTTTTCCAAGCCGTGATCAGTGTTTCCTGATGAATACGGCGGTACTGCTCGCCAGGCCCGCGCCGCGGTCGCCGTTCATCGCCGCGTGCGTCTTCGTAGCGATATCCTCTAGCCGCTCAGCCGCGAATTCCTCGACGAGCTCCGCCATCCACGCCCGGCCCGCGGCGTCGCCCGGGCGCCTCCGATCGACGGCATACCCGCATACGAGCAGGTCGCTCGGCTCCATGCCAAGGCCGAGCACGCGGACGCCCGGCGAGCCGCCCTTGCCCGGCATGCCCGCCGGCTCGGTCGCCACCTCGAAGCACCGCCCCTCCGCGCCCCTGTACACGAGCACGTGATCGTCCATCCCCGCGTACTCGAACGTACCGTCCGGCCGCGTTACGACGATGGAGACCGAGCGGATAGCCTCGAGGTCGGCGCGAACGCGCAGGCCGTCGATCAGGAAGCGATTCATCATCTCGGCGATCTCGACGCCGCTGGCATCGGGAATCGACCGGGTTATCGAGCTGATGGCCGACTGCGCCATCATCATGATGAGGCCGGCCGCGGCGCTGCGGGACGCCGCCTCGCCTATCAAGTACCAGGATTGTCCGTACGGGCCCGCGGTCCTGTCGAAATACTGACCCGCCGCCTCGTCCGACGGCGCGACCCTGGCCGCGACCTCGTAGCCCTGTAGCGTCTCGAAGTCGTCGCTCAGCATGGAGCCCACCTTCTTCGCTATCTCGATCTGGCGGAAGCGCCGATGCTTGGAGATGATCTGCCGCTGGGCGCCTTCGAGCTCGTCGAGCATCTTGTAGTAGGCTTCCGTCATGACGACGATCTCGTCCTCGGCGGCCGAGCTTTCCTTGAGCCGGCGCTTGATGCGCTCGACCGCCGCGAAGTCGCCGAAATCGAAGCGGAGGTCCTTGACCGCGTTCATGCTATCGGTCAGGAATTGGATCGACTTCGTGAGGTTGTCCGAGACCTGGAGGGACACGAGCACGGCGGCGCCGAACGCTATGATCATCGACAGCACGATGATCCAGGTGATGATTTCCTGATCGGAGTAGAATTCGCGCTTCAGGGACCCCGTCACGACGATCCACTCCATCGCCGGAAGGTAACGGTAGTAGGCGATCGTCTCGTCGCCGCTATCGGGCCAGCGGGCGCCGTCCCGATAGGAGACCATGCCGTCGCTCCGGCTATCGACCATCTTCTTGATATACGGCAGATGGTACACGTTCTCGTTCTCGTCATGCGCCGAGATGACGAGGATACCCTCGGTATCGACGATGTAGGGGCAGCCGGTACGTCCGATCCTGATATCGAGTATATGCTTGCGGAGGTCGTCTATATCGGGCTTGATGCCGGCGTGGATCGCCCCGATAGGCTTCCCGTCATAGAAGACGGGGCGATAGGCCACGATATGCCATTCGTTCATCTCGAACGCCTTGCCTATATAGGTCTGCCCCGCCCTGATGGCCATGGTGATCTTGTCGTCATTCGGATAATACAGCTGCGTCGCCCTCCGGCCGTCGGGACGCCGGATATTCGTCGCGATCTGCAGTAGCCCCTGCGGGAAGAGCTGCAACACGCTGACATTGCCGCCGGAGATACCCGCGACCGTATCGACAAGGTCGTTGTCGCCAAAGGCTACCCGGTCGTTTATGGTCAACGCGGGCACCTCGACGTAATCGGTGAGCCTGGTTATATAATGCTCAGCGTCCGAGTGTATCATCACCGACTCGTCCAGGCCGACCGTCCTGATATTCGACTCGAGGAGCTTCAGGTTGCCGAGCAGCATCTTCTCGTTCAAGTCGAAGACGTTCTGGACTATCTTGTAGATCAGGAACGATGTCTGGGAGAGTTCCTTGTCCAGGGCGCTTTCGGCGCTGCTTCTCGTCAGCGTGAGTATGACGATACCCGTCGCCGATAGCACAGACAGCACGACCAGGGAGAAGGCACGATGAAGCCTGTCCTTGATCTTCATTGCATGATGATCGCATTACTATCGCGTTGCCGCAACAATTTTCGGTACCAAGACGCGGATGTGCCACCTGGATAGCGTAAAGCCTGCTAGAATCTACAGAACGTCGATCCCATGGAGATTTGGATGCGAATACGGATGCTCTGCGCCGCGCTGGCGGCGATCGTCCTCGGCTCGTGCGGTAACGCGATCCCTCACGAGAGGCGCGAGGCCATAGAACGCTGGGCCGACGAGCTACAGCCCTCGGCCGCGAGCCGCCAGGAGATAGTGCGCGAACTCGAGTGGTTCGCGACCGCCGCCCGGCCCCTTCAGGGAATAAAGATTCGGAGCGTCGCCGAGGACATTAAGACCCATAAATGGGAATCCGACGTGCTGACGCGCGCCTTTACCGACATCACGGGCATAGCGGTTACCCACGACATAAAGAGCGAGGGCGAGGTCGTCGACAAGATCCTCCAGCAGATGCAGACGAAGCGGCGCATCTACGACGTCTACGTCAACGACGCGGACCTGGTCGGGACCCACCTGCGGGCCGATTCGGCCCTCGACCTGACGGAGTACATGGCCGGCGAGGGGCGCGACGTAACCGATCCGTTCCTCGACCTCGCCGACTTCCTCAATCCCGAATTCGGGCAGGATTACGACGGGCGTCAGCTACAGCTACCGGACCAGCAATTCGTCAACCTGTATTGGTTCAGGCACGACTGGTTCTCCCGCGAAGACCTGAAGGCGGAATTCCGGCGACGCTACGGATACGAGCTCGGCGTGCCCATCAACTGGGAAGCCTACGAGGATATCGCGGAATTCTTCACGGGCAGGGAGATCGACGGCGTCAAGGTATACGGGCATATGGACTACGGCAAGAAATCGCCGTCGCTCGGTTGGCGCTTCACCGACGCGTGGCTCTCGATAGCCGGCGTCGGCGACCGGGGCCTTCCAAACGGGCTACCCGTCGACGAGTGGGGCATCAGGGTCGTCGACCGCATACCGGTAGGCGCCTCGGTATCGCGGGGCGGCGCGGCCAACGGACCGGCCGCCGTTTACGCGCTGACGAAGTACATCGACTGGCTCAAGCGATTCGCGCCGCCCGAGGCTATCGACATGACCTGGGACGAAGCGGCGATATATCCGGCCAGGGGAACGGTGGCGCAGATGATCTTCCAATATACGACCTGGCTCTCGGAGGACGAGTTCCTCACTAACAAAGGCCGTGTCGTGGATGCCGACGGCAAGCCGCTGTGGCGCGTCGCTCCTACCCCGCACGGCAAGTACTGGGACGAAGGCATGAAGATAGGCTATCAGGACGCGGGAAGCTGGACCATACTCAAGGACAGCGTCAAGGGCGACGACCGTAAGGCCGCCTGGCTATGGGCCCAGTTCTGCGTTTCCAAGACGGTCAGCCTAAAGAAATTCATCGTCGGCATGAGCCCCATGAGGAAATCGACAGTAGAATGCGAGTATGTCAGGGAACGCGACGCTGAATACGGCGGCCTCACCGCGTTCTACCGATCGTCCGACGAGAAGAAATTCACCGACTCCGGGCTGAACGTGCCGCATTATCCGTTACTGTCACAACTCTGGTGGCGCAATATCTCCACGGCGGTCGTCGGGGAAACGACGCCCCAGGAATCCATGGACAGGCTGGCCGCGGAGATGGACGACCTTATGGCCACGATGAACCTCAGGCGCTATTCTCCCCGACTGAACACGCCCGTCGACGATGAGTATTGGCTATCCCAACCAGGTTCGCCTAAGCCGGAGCGGCCCGATGCCGCGCCGGAGACGATAGCCTACGAGGAACTCATAGCAGCATGGGAATAGGGCGAGGTACACGCTCCGTTCCATGCATCACTCCTCGAGCTCGTCCAGGCGGCGCCGGACGAGCACGGGATCCGCGACGGAGACGACGCCGCCGTCAACAGACAGTATGCCGGCGTATTCCAGGTCGCGTAGCAGCCGGTTGACGTGCCGCTCGGTATGGCCGAGGTAACCGGCCAGGTCTCGCTTGGACAAGGGCCTGCCGTCGTCGGGAGCGTCCAACCGAGCGAGCACCGCCTTTAGCAGGCAGTATTCCAGCGGATAGGCGACGCCGACCGATAATCGTTGGCTTGAGCGGTAGAGCCGGACCGCAAGCACGCGCGCGAACGCGAGCGGCAGGCGATAATCGGCGGCTACCATGCGGTCGAGGGATACTGAATCCGCCCAGAACGCCGTCGTCGGCTCTAGAGCCTCCACTCCGCATATCGCGGAGCCGCCCATGCAGTACTCCAGGTCGCCTATCGTATCGCCGCGGCCGTGCAACGCTATCAGAAGCTCGCGGCCGTTCTCCAGCAGGGTACGGGACGCGGCGAGGCCTCCGGTCAGCATATACACGCCTTCAAGCGAATATCCGGAATCGAACAGGCGTTCTCCCTTGCCGAACGAACGCTCATCTAGACGCACCCCCGCGAGGTCAGCCGCGCCGCGGAAGACGGCGATGAGATCATCTCCCCCGATCATACGATCACTCGGCGATGGCGTCTGCGACCGCTCCCAGGAGCTGTTCCATGGTGAACGGCTTCGAGATGGAGCCCTTGATACCGAAATGCCCGCTAAAATTCCTTATGGAATCGGCCTCGGTCGAAACGCGCCCCGACATCAGCACGATAGGCGTCGCGGGCCATTTCTGGTTAAGCTCTATGGCCAGCTCCAGGCCGTTCTTGCCGGGCAATACGACATCGACCAATGCGACGGCTACCTGATTGGCTTCCATCATCGTCACGCCCTCGTCCGCCGAAGCCGCGCTCAGGCACTTGTAACCGGCTCTTTCGAGCATCATGGTCGTAGTCTCGCGCATCAAGGGTTCATCATCGATGATTAGAACGGTTTTCATTAATAATAACCTCAATGTTATACGGATAGTCGTAATCGGAGCATCCAGAACGCCCAAACACTACGATACTATACGTCTCGAACGCCGTACAAGCAAGTATTTTGAGGTTCGGTTACATTACCGGGACATACTAACCTTGACTCCGGAATGGAGCCCGGCTATCATGCGCGACTGTAATCCGCCGGGGTTTTCCCCGGCTCACCCGCCGGGGTTTTCCCCGGCTCACCCGCCGGGGTTTTCCCCGGCTCACCCGCCGGGGTGGTGGAATGGTAGACACCAGGGACTTAAAATCCCTTGTCCGTAAGGGCGTACCGGTTCGAGTCCGGCCCCCGGCAAAAAAAGAGACGGCCCGCGGCCGATGGATCCTCCATCGACCGCGGGCCGTTCCTCGTATCGTATCGCCCTTACGAGCGCCGACCGGTTATCTCGTCGATGACCGAGCGGACGTCGCGCGCAGACCGCGAAGGCGTCTCATGGCGCGGCGCATCACGATGCGGCGCATCACGATGCGGCGCGGCGGGCCTTGCGGGGCGGGGAGAACAGGAGTCCCGACCCGCCGACGGCGCGGGATTCCGCGGCGCGGTTCTGTCGGAAGTGGGGCGACCACGGGTATCGGGCGCGCGACTCCGGTCGGGGGCGCGGGAAGATCCGCCCTGCGAGGAGACCGGCGGCCTGGCGCTACGCGGCGCGTCGCCGGGAGCGGTACGGGCGGCGGCGGGACGCGAAGAGGCGCCGGAAGGCCTTCCCCTCCCCTGCCCCCGACCGCGCATCCGTTCCTTCGACCGCGCATCGAACATCGCATCGCGGAGGTCTTCCTCGGTGGGGATCGGGCGGACGCCGGCGTACGGATGCTGCTTGATCACCGGGATGGTCGTTCCGAGCAGACGTTCGACCTGCTTGAGCAGGCGCTTTTCCTCGGTGTCGCAGAACGATATCGCGTTACCGGAGGCTCCGGCGCGCGCGGTCCGGCCTATCCGGTGAACGTACGTCTCCGGCTCGGTCGGCATATCGAAGTTGAAGACGTGCGAGATATCGTCGACGTCGATGCCGCGGGCGGCCAGGTCGGTGGCGACGAGGACGGGCGTCTCGCCGGCGCGGAACGCTTCC
Source organism: Spirochaetae bacterium HGW-Spirochaetae-3 (assembly GCA_002839315.1). Lineage (GTDB taxonomy): Bacteria > Spirochaetota > Spirochaetia > Treponematales > UBA12059 > SZUA-370. The sequence goes on along the minus strand of PGXV01000006.1, from coordinate 22,475 downwards.
ATGGTCTTGGTCCGGTTGCCCTGGCCCTTGTTGGCGTGTATGACACCGCTCGGTATGCCGGCGGCGTGGAGGGTCTTGGCGATACGGTCGGCTCCGTGCTTCGTCCGGGAGAATACGACGGCCCTGGTCACGCCGAGTTCCTTTATCAGGTGGACGAGCAGGTCGCGCTTGCATCCCTTCTCGACGTAGTAGAGACTCTGCGATATCAGCTCGATCGTCGGCTTCTCCGGCTCTATATCGACGCGGACCGGGTCGTCGAGGAGGCTGCGCGCGAGCGACTCGATCTCCGAGGGCATCGTCGCCGAGAACAGCAGGGTCTGGCGCTTCTTGGGCAGCAGGGCGATGATCTTGCGGACGTCGTGGATGAAGCCCATGTCGAGCATGCGGTCGGCCTCGTCGAACACGACGATCTCGACGGCGGAAAGGTCTATGGCCCCTTCGCCGATGAGGTCGAGGAGCCTGCCCGGAGTGGCGACGAGTACGTCGACGCCCCGCTCCATGGCCTTGATCTGCGGCACCTTGCCGACGCCGCCGTAGACGCAGGCGCGCCGGAGCTCGGTCTTGCGACCGTACGCGCCGAAGCTGACGTCTATCTGGATAGCCAGCTCGCGAGTCGGGGCCACGATCAGGGAGCGGGCCTTGCGGGGCTGGCGCTTGTTCTGGATCGTGGTGAGGCGCTGTATCGTAGGAAGGGCGAACGCCGCCGTCTTGCCTGTACCGGTCTGGGCGCAACCGAGGAGGTCGCGGCCGGCAATAAGGCTGGGTATCGACGCGCTCTGGATGGGGGTCGGCTTCGCATAGCCTTCGTGGCGCAAGGCCTCGAGGCATGCGGGCATAAGACCGAGAGATTCGAAATCGGAATGTACCATGGGAATCCTTGGGCGAGAAGAAAGGTTTAGCCGTTCGAGCGGATCGAGAACGACCCAAAGGTTTCTCGAGAACTCTAATTACATAATGCGGCCGCTCCGCGTGCGTTCCTTCACGGGGCCGCGGATATTCTCGTCTGTATGAATATAGCAGAAACCTTCGCGAACGAATAGGGTCGCGCCGACGTTATCGCCGTACGAGGCCCCGGAATGCCCTACTTGACCGTCATCCTGAAGACGCCGTCCCAATTCTCGGGCGGCGGGCTGGACTCGAAGACCTCGATGCGATGGACGAAGACCTCGCTGGCCTCGTCGCCGTACGCGTCGATTACCTTGCCGAACAGCTTCTTGGCGGCGGCCCAGCGCCTCGCCCTATACGCGGAGAGACCGGCCTCGTACGCGTCCTTGATATGATGGAGCTTCGGAGGCGCCTTCTTCGCCTCCTGCAATACTTCGTATATTCGAACGGGCACGACCTTTCCCTTCACGGCAATCAGGTCGATCTCCCGGCATAGCAGCTCGTCCTTTACCCGCTCGTAGACCGCCTGGGATACGAGCGACTTGGTACCGTATATCTTGTTCGCTCCCTCGAGCCTGGCCGCGAGATTGACCGTATCGCCGATGCTCGTGAAGTCCATGCGATCGCGGGCCCCGACCGAACCGAACACGACCGGGCCCGCGTTGATACCGATGCCTATGGATACGATCGCCTTGGACTCGCTCCTGGCCTTCTCCTGCGCCGCGGCCATGGCCTCGCGTATGGCGAGGCCCGCGCGGCAGGCCTTCAGTTCCTTGTCAGGGCCGTCGAACGCGGCCATCACCTCGTCGCCGACGAATTTGTCGATATCGCCGCCGTTGGCCGTTATCGCCTCGGCCTGGATGTCGAGGTAATGATTGAGCATCGAGACGACGTCCTCCGGGGACAGGCCCTCGCAAAGGGTCGTGAAGCCTCGTATATCGGTGAACAGGAACGCGAGGTCGCGGCGCTCGGTCATAGGCGCGTCGCGCTCGGAATGCCTGAGCGTCGACGTGGATATATAGGGTACTACGCCGCGTATCACCGCGGCCATGTTACCTATCTCCACGGACAGCTTCTTTATCTCGTCCTTCGTCGACACGCGATCGTCGTAGCGCAGGTTGTCCGCGGATACGCGAGAATCGCCCTTGACCATCGATGCCAGCCGAGTCGATATGGAATTGACGCTCATGCGCAGGAACAGTATGGGGAACACGATGCCCCGGCCGAACAGATACGTGACGAAGACCGACGCGTACAGGAACAGGAACGATATCAGCGCCGCCTTCACCTTCGTCAGGTAATACGGCCCGTAGATGGTCTGCCGGTCGTAGACTACCGAGACGAAGCCGAGGTTGACGCCCGACAGCAGCACCGGCGCGCGGAATTCGATACTGGATTCGCCTTCTACCATGGACGACGTCTCTGGCGACGCCCCGACGGCGGCCCTATCCAGGGCGGCGCCGATAAGCGCGGCGTCGGTCGACGAGCGAACGGCGTAGGCGCCGGTCCTGGGATCTCGGCGATAGTACGACACGCTGGCGAACGGGAACGACGCGCCCGCGTTCTTCTTCGACTCTATGGAAAGGTAATCGTCGAGCGCGATACGGTCTCCGATATTGGTCTTGACGATGCTCGCCGTCCTGTCGGCGAGCGCACCGCCGTTGTCCATGATCGCCCTAAGCAGCGTCGAGCCGAAATCATGGAGCAACGTGGCCGCGAGCACGACGACGATGACCAGGATCAGGGACGTGAACGCGAGCGTCAGGCGCCGCTGGATACCGCGGGTCGAGCTCAGGCCGAATCGCGACCTGGCCGGCTTCTCGGTCGCGCTCCGGAACGCCGCGTACTCGCGGTACCCGTCGTCCCTCTCGCTCAGTACGCGGATGAGCCGTACGACGGAGAATACGTTCCAGGCCAGGGACGCCGCCGCCATTGACCAGGTCCACCAGGGGAGGTCGGAGAAATAAGCGCCGCGGGTCGCGAAGGCCATAGCGTGGGCGGAGGGGACGACGAGGGCGCAGGTCGACGAGGCGATATGGACGACCGCCGCCAGCGGCCGCCGGGGATCCGCGACCGCCGGCAGCCGGTCTCGGACGAAGTACGCCGCGAGCTCCCACGCGGCTATCCCGGCTACCGCCCATACGGCTATCCCGGCCGCCGTCGCCGCTCCGGTATATCCGGCCGCGGCGAGCCCGGGGGCGACGCCGAAGGCCGAAGGGAGCGAGGCTACGAGCGGCAGGATCAGCCAAGCCGACGCGACGGCCGTCCAAGCCCAGCCCGGCGCGTAGGCCCGCAACAACGCGGAATCGGGCTTCTTCTGTATTCTCATCCTCCGCCTCCCGCTAGTACTGATCGAGAAGCCTCTGCTTGGCGCGGGCCTTCTCGAGGTATTCCGCTGCGTCCCCGTACGATGAGTCTACTGACACCACCGTCTCGAAGGAGGCGACGGCGTCGATGAAACGTTCGGCGCGGTAGGCGGCGACGCCCGTAGCGTATATATCAGACAGCGAATCGAGCATCTTCCTGCGCCTCGTATCGAGCGCCGCGCGCTGCGAGCCGGTGGCAGACCGGGAGAGCGACGCGAGCAGCCGTTGCGCCTTGAGGAGCGAGCCCTTGGATATATACGCGTCCAGGTTCCTGAGCCCCGCCTCGAAGGAGGCCCCGCGCTCTTCGGCCTCGGCGGCGGCGCCGATGCGCTTCTGTAGCGCGATCGCGTCGCTACCCTTGTCGATAGCGAGCGCGGCCTTCACGCGAGCGTCGGCCTTGCTCCATTCCTTACGGGATTCATGGTACCTGGCCCACGCGAGGTACAGCCCGTACTCGGCCTTGGCGATCTCGGAGTCGAAGGCGCGGCCTATCTTCGAATCCAGCTCCTTGACGAGCGACAGCACGGTCCTGGCCTCGTCGAACGAGCCGGCGGCCGACAGCTCTTCGACGTCGGACAGGCGATTGCGGACGATAGCCGCGATGTCCGACCTGAGCGCCCGGTACGCCTTGGTCCCCTCGACGTCGCGGGGCTCGACGTCCGTCGCCCTCGCGACCAGGTTGAAGGCCCGTATATACGCGCGCTCCCTGACCGATTCCTTGGACTCGGGGCCGATCGAGGCGCGTATGGCCTCGGCCTCCGAGAGCCGGGCGGAGACGTAGGATTTCCGGTTGTCGGCGGTAGACCGGAGGAGCCTGGACGTATCGTCGTCACGGGGGTAGATATCGGCGGCGCGGCGGACGGCGACGAGCATCTCGTACTCCTCGTCGGCGCTCCTCGTCGGCTTCTTGAGGAGGGAGTCGGCCTTCTTCACGGACGCGGAATATCGGCTCGCCCGGTAATCCTCCACCAGCGCGAGGTAGCGCGCGGCCTCGGCGTTCGTCGGGTCGTAGCGCAGCGCGGCCTCGAAGTAGCGCTGCACGTCGGCCGCCGCGGAGACGTCTCCCCGGGAGAGGAGCCGGTCGCGGTACGCGTCGACGCCCTCGGCGGTAACGGCCTCAGACTGATAGCTTCCGTCGACGTCGAACGCTAGCAGGAACGGGTCGCCGAGCGACGCGCACGACGCAGACAACAAGGCCGCCGCCAGCGCGGCCGTGATAACACGATTCATAGTCAACTCCGGGGGCGGGTTAATCCGCTACGATATACTATCGCGACGGGACGATAAATTCACAAGGGAGAGCGCCGTTCTCCCTACGGGGCTTCATCCAGGATCTCCATCACGCAGTCGCCGAATCCGGAGGACGGACGGTCCTCCTTGCGGCGATACATATCCCTGTCCGATTCCCGTATCATCAGCCCGATATCCTCCCCGTCGCCGAAATGCACCCCGAGGCTCACGCCGAACGGCCCGGCCGGGCAGGCCGCTGACGCCGCCGCTAACGCCGCCTCGAACCGGGCCCGCGCCTTGTCCGCGTCCTCGGGGGTGTCGCAGTTCATCGCCACGAGGAATTCATCGCCGCCGAAACGCACGACCGCGTCGCTCTCGCGGCTCGCGGCCGACAGAGCGTCGGCTACGGCCTTGAGCACGAGGTCGCCGGCCGAGTGCCCCTTGGTATCGTTGATAGACTTGAATTCGTCTATATCCGCGAGGATGAAGGCCATCGAGCCGCCGTATCGCTTGATCCTGGCACGCTCGCGCTCCAGCACCCGGTCCAGCCCGCGCCGGTTCAGGAGCCCGGTCAGCGCATCGCTCATCGCCATACGCTTGATCTGGGATAGATATACGGCCTTCTCGATGGCTATCGCGGCGAATTCGGCTATCGTCGTCAGCGTCCGCAATTCGAGCGCCGAGAATCTCCCCCCGTCGAGCTTGTTTATCAGTTCGATGACGCCGAAGACGCGGTCTTCGGTCTTGAGCGGGACCGCGATGATCGATTCGGTCCGGAAGCCCGTCATGGAATCCACGCGCTCGCTCCAGCGCTCGTCGGACGAGGCGTCCTCTATCATCAATTCCCGGCCGTTGGCCACGACCCAGCCGGCTACGCCCTCGAAGGCGGGAATGCGCATGCCCAGGAGCGCCGAGGACGCCTTGCCCACGGCCAGCTTGAACACGAGCTGGTCGCGGGGTCTGTCCAGTAGCAGCAGGGACCAGTTGAGCGGAGCGAAGGAGCGGCCGATAGCGTCCATCAACCTGTCGAGCACGCCTTTCACGGTCGTCTCCGACACGATCGCCTTGGCGATATCCGAGAAATAGGATAAGCGTATCAGGTCATCGAGTTCGTCGTCGGGCATCCAGCCTCCTTCGCGTAATATACTATACCGAAGAATCGTCCGTCCGACGAGTGTCGACGCCTTCGCAGCCGAAGGCTTGCCGACCGGAGCCGCTACCGATACTATCGCAGGCATGATCAACGATGGACGCAACGGCCCGCCGGAGAATTTCCCGGGAGCCACGCTCGTCGCGGGCGCGCGCAGGTTCATGGAGGCGCTCGTACCGAACGTAAGTATCCTCATGGACGACGCCTGGGCCGTAGCCGGGGCCTGCTACGATCGCGTCGGGCTCGAACGCCCCGACCGGGCCGCGTTCGCGGCGCTGAGCCTCCTGCCGTTCATGCGAGGCGACGGACCGGGCCCCGACGGCATGAAGCGTTATTTCCGCGCCGACTACCTCACCCAGCGGGACCGCGAGGAATTGCTCGCGTGGAGGCCCGACCTCGAGCGCCGGCTCTCGGGCATGCGTACCCGCGACTGGGGCTCCGGCCTCGCCGCGCTCAGGCGCAGGGACGAGTCAGGCGGCGGTTCCGCCTTCCATAAAGCCGCGGAGGCCCTTATTCAATGGGCCGATATATACATGACCGCCGGGGGCCTGCCATCCGGCGCCGACGCCTTCCTCAAGGACCTGAACAAGCGAATACTCAATCCCGGGGTTGCGTATCCCGGAACCGCCTCTCCGGGGGCCTCGTCTGGAGGAGGCTGGCGCGACGCGGCCGACGGTGACGGCGACGGTAAACCCGATCCAGTCTCGCCGGCCGCCGCGAAGGCGTCCGAGAAGGCCTTGGCGGACGCTATCGCCAAGCTCGACGGGCTGACCGGCATGGAGCCTATCAAGGAACAGGTCAAGACCCTGTCCAACCTGATGAAGGTCTCGAAGAAGCGTGCGATGTTCGGCATGAAGATTCCGCCCGTGGCGTTGCATTCGGTATTCACCGGCAGGCCGGGCACGGGCAAGACGACCGTAGCGAGGCTCATAGGCGAGATCCTCGCCGCCCAGGGCTTCCTGCGCAAGGGACACCTCGTCGAGACCGATCGCTCCGGCCTCGTCGCCGGGTTCGTCGGGCAGACCGCCAGCAAGGTCGACGACGCGGTATCGCGCGCGCTCGACGGCGTATTGTTCATAGACGAGGCCTATACGCTCATACCGGAGAGCGCCGGTTCCGACTTCGGCCGCGAGGCCGTCGACACGCTCCTCAAGCGCATGGAGGACTACCGCGACCGCCTGGTCGTGATCGTCGCGGGCTACCCCGACGAGATGACCCGCTTCCTCGAGTCGAATCCGGGGCTCGCGAGCCGATTCAGCAGGCGCTTCGAATTCGACGATTTCGACCCCGGGGAACTCGAGGCGATCTTCATGCGCTTCGTCTCGGAGACCGGCATGAACGTGACCGACTCCGCGATCGCGAAGCTGCGCGTATACCTGAAGGTGGCCTACGACCGCCGCGACAAGTACTTCGGCAACGGCCGCCTGGTGCGCAACCTGTTCGAGCGGGCCCTCGAGAACCAGGCTAATCGGCTGTCATCGTACCCGGAGCTTACCCAATCGCTGCTGTCGACCATAGAGGAGACCGACCTGCCGAACGAATAAAGAAAGGTTGACAATCGGACGTTTCCGGTCCGATAGTAAAGACATCCCGACGCGGAGATCGCCATGCCCCACGCTCATAGCCCGGTCATCCAGAAAGCCTATATCGCCCGTTCCCACGAGCGTTGCAGGCGGTTCGACGTCGACGAGAACCGCGTATACAGCGCCCGCATCCTGACCGAGAGGGAGCTGTTCGACAAGCTGGAAACCAGGCGGGAGCTCATCCTCGTCGCCGAGCCGTTCCTCAGCCAGCTTTACGGCTTCGTCCGCGGATCCAACTTCTTCTCTATGCTGACCGACGCCGACGGCTGTATCCTGTCGATGATGGGCGACGAAGCTATCCTGTCCGAGGCCTTCGCGCTCAGAATGGCCCCGGGCGCCTATATGGACGAACGGAGCATAGGCACGAACGCGATGGGTACCAGCCTCACCGAGGGCGAGCCGGTGCAAGTATCGGGCGACGAGCACTATATCAAGGCGTATCACCGCTGGACGTGCTCGGGAGCGCCCATACGCGACGCGGACGGCACCATCGTCGGCGCCATCGACCTGACAGGGTACTCCGAGAACGTCCATCCGCATACCCTCGGCATGGTCGTCGCCGCGGCCGACGCGATGGGGCGCATGCTCGAGGTCCGCCGATACAACGAGCAGTTGCAGCTTTCCAATACCTACCTCGAGGCGCTACTCGATTCCATCACCGCCGGCATCGTCGGCGTCGGCCTGGACGGCACGGTCCGTACGGTCAACGCCCACGCGGCGGCCATGTTCGGCTACGACGAGGAGGCGATGCGCTCGATGCGCGCGCCGCAGCTGTTCGAAGGCTGGGACGAGGTCCGCGAGGCCCTGCTACGGGGCCAGCGCTTCATGGACGAGGACGTCTTCGTCAGGGCGGCCGCGAACAAGCTGCAGTTCAACCTGTCGGCCTACCCCGTCCTCGATTCCGAAGGATCGCTCCATGACGTTATCCTCGTGTTCAAGGACGTCAAGAAAGTCCGCAAGCTCGCGAACCGCATAATGGGGCGCAGGGCCATCTATACCTTCGACAAGATCATAGGCGATGACCCGGCCTTCGTCCGCGCCATCGAATTCGCCAAGAAGATGGCCAATTCCCGTTCCAATATCCTGATCATGGGCGAGAGCGGCACCGGCAAGGAGCTGTTCGCCCAGGCCATTCACAACCACTCGGACAGGCGCGAGGAGGCCTTCGTCGCCATCAACTGCGCCGCGATTCCGCGCATGCTGATAGAGTCCGAACTCTTCGGCTACGAGGAAGGCTCGTTCACCGGCGCCAGGCACGGCGGGCAGCCGGGCAAGTTCGAGGTGGCCGACGGCGGCACGGTATTCCTGGACGAGATAGGCGAGATGCCGCTGGACATGCAGACGAGGCTCCTCCGCGTCATAGAGGAAGGCACTGTGTGCAGGATAGGCAGTTCCAAGGAATCGGTCGTCAACGTGCGAGTCATAGCGGCTACGAACAAGGAGCTCGCTGACGAGGTGGCCAAGGGCAATTTCCGCAAGGACCTCTTCTACCGGCTTAACGTGCTACCGATGCGACTGCCGCCGCTCCGCGACCGCAAGGGCGACGTCCCCGTGCTCGTCGGATTCTTCATGGACCGGATTACCCGTAAGCTCAACAAGCGGCCCGTGGAAATTCCGGAGGAACGCATGCGCGACCTCGTCGCCTACGACTGGCCGGGCAATATCAGGGAACTGGAGAACCTCGTCGAACTGATGGTCAACGCCGAGGCGCTTCCCTCGAGCCTGCCGGACGGCGTAGCCCCGAGGGCGGGCGACGGGCCGAAGAAGCCGCCCGTAGGTAGCCCGTCCATGGAATCGGAGAGCGAGCTCCTGGCGGACGCCGAGCGGCGCCATATCGAGCGCGTGCTCGAACGTTGCGAAGGCAATGTCAGCCTCGCCGCCAAGGCGCTCGGCATCGGTCGAAATACGCTATACCGAAAGCTCGGCCACAAAGACTGATCCCCGACTTCCAAAACGGAACAGGTGTTCTATATCGGTACGGTGTTTTATTATGGAACACCGTAAACGTACCATACTGATCCAATTCGGAGCATACCGTTTTCATCATATTTCCTATCTCTTTTTGGAATATAGCTTTATATTTATTGGCACGCTCCCTGCTATATAGGAGGTAACAAATCCTGTTCGGGGGGCAAACATGTACGGTTACAACGGCAAGATACTACGGGTCAACCTGACCGATCGCTCTATCAAGACAGAGGCTTTAGACGAGGCCAAGGCGAGGAAATATATCGGCGGCCGCGGACTCGGTACCAAGATGATGATGGACGAGGTCGACCCGTCGGTGGACGCGCTGTCGCCCGCGAACAAGCTGATGATCGTCACCGGCCCGTTGACCGGCACTGCCACCCCGACCGGCGGCCGCTACATGGCCGTCACCAAGTCGCCGCTTACCGGCACCATCGCCAGCTCCAACTCGGGCGGATACTTCGGCGCCGAGCTCAAGTTCGCCGGCTGGGACGCTATCGTATTCGAGGGCAAGGCCAGCGCGCCCGTATACCTGAACGTCGTCGACGATAAGGTCGAGCTACTCGACGCGGGCAAGCTCTGGGGCAAGGTACTGTCCGAGACGACCGACGCCCTCGAGCAGGCGCACGGCGACAAGGCGCGCATCCTCGCGATCGGGCCCGCAGGGGAGCGCCTGTCGCTGCTGGCCGCGATCATGAACGACCGCTGGCGCGCAGCGGGGCGCTCCGGCGTCGGCGCGGTCATGGGCTCCAAGAATCTCAAGGCCGTCGTCGTCAAGGGCTCGGGCAAGGTAGCCGTCGCCGACGAGGCCGCGCTCAAGGAAGCCTTCGCCGTCTGCATGAAGAAGATCAAGGACAACGGCGTCACCGGCACGGGGCTCCCGACCTACGGCACCGCGGTGCTCGTCAACATCATCAACGAGAACGGCGTATTCCCGACGAACAACTTCCAGGAATCGGTATTCGACAAGGCCGAGGAGATATCGGGCGAGGCCCTCGCCGAGAAGTACCTGAAGAAGAAGGACCCGTGCTTCCGTTGCCCTATAGCCTGCGGGCGCTACTGCGAGGTCGACGACATCAAGGGCGGCGGCCCCGAGTACGAGACGATATGGGCCTTCGGGGGCGATTGCGGCGTATCCTCCCTGAAGGACGTGATCAAGGCCAACTACTGGTGCAACGAATACGGTATCGACACCATCTCGGCGGGCGCGACGCTCGCGGCCGCGATGGAGCTATACCAGAAGGGTCTCGTCAAGAAGACCGAATTCGGCGATGGCCCCGAACTGAAATTCGGCAACGCCGACTCCATCGTCGAGTGGACCAAGCGCATGGGCGCCGGGACCGGCTTCGGGGCGAAGCTGGCCAAGGGATCGTACCGGCTCTGCGAGTCGTACGGAGTCCCCGAGCTGTCGATGACCGTGAAGAAGCAGGAACTGCCCGCCTACGACCCGCGGGGCATCATGGGCCACGGCGTCCAGTACGCCACGAGCAACCGCGGCGGCTGCCACGTCCGCGGCTACATGATCTCCCCCGAGATACTCGGCCTCCCGGAGAAGCTCGACCGGCTCGAGACGGCGGGCAAGCCCGGGTGGGTCAAAATATTCCAGGACTTCACCGCATCCATCGACTCGGTCGGGCTCTGCCTCTTCACGTCGTTCGCGATGGGCGCGGACGACTACGCGGCCCTGTACAACGCCGTCTGCGGCACGAAAATCACGGGCGCCGACTTCGTAACCTCGGGAGAGCGCATCTGGAACATCGAGAAGCAGTACAACCTGGCCGCGGGCATCGGCCCGGACCAGGACACCCTACCCCCTCGGCTCCTCGAGGAGCCGGTACCTGCCGGCCCGTCCAAGGGCCGCGTCCACCCGCTGTCCCAGATGCTTCCCGAGTACTACTCGCTACGCGGCTGGGACGCGAAGGGCATACCGACCAAGGGGAAGCTGTCGGAACTCGGACTATAACGCGGGTCCGATGCCGCTACGGAAGCTGTACCTCGAGCTGACGAGCCGGTGCAACCTCGACTGCTCCATGTGCTATCGCGGCACGTGGAGCGACGCCGAGGCGGACATGGCTCCGGGGCTCTACGATTCGATAAAGGCTCAGGCGCTCGGCTCTCCGGAGCCGGGGACCGTCGTGCTCGGCGGCATCGGCGAACCGAGCGTCTCCCCGCTGTTCGCCGACGCGCTGGAATCCTTCGGCCGGCGGCGGCTCGTCGTGACGAGCAACGGCATAGGCTACGGCGACGGCCTCGTCGAGGCGGTCGCGCGCCGCGCCGACCTCTTCATGGTATCCATCGACGGGCTCGAGGATACGTATCGCCGGGTCAGGGGCGCGGCGCTCGGCGAGGCGACCGCGACGATCGTCGGGGTCCTCGAGGCGCGGAGGCGGGCCGGGATCGCGGGCTCCAACGTCGGCGTGCAGTTCGTGCTGTCGCGCGACAACGCCGCGGAAGCTGAGGGCGTCGTAGAGCTGGCGGCGAGCCTTCGCGCCAGGCTCGTCGTCGTGTCCCATATACTACCGCAGACTCCCCTGCAGGACGCCTCGGCTATGTACGGCCGCGTGGCGCCCGACGATGCCAGGCGCCTCTTCGCCGCGCTCCGATCCCGGGCCATGCGCCTCGGGATCGCCTTGGAACTCCCCAGGCTCGAGCCCAATACGGAGCGCCGCTGCGCGTTCATCGAGGACGACGCGGCGGTCGTCACCGCCGACGGCCGCGTAGCGCCCTGCTACCGTCTCGCCCACGCCTACCCGGAGTACGTGCTCGGCCGCCGCAAGGACGTGCTCGCCCATTCCTTCGGGGACGCCGCGACTGCGAGCCTGGCCTCGATATGGGCCGGCCGGGCGTACGAGAGCTTCAGGCGCGCCATCTACGCCAACCGCTATCCGTCCTGCATAGACTGCGACCTCGTCGACGGCTGCGACCTATGCCGTGACACGAGCTCGGACTGCCACTCGGGCCAGCCGTCATGCGCCGACTGTCCGTGGAGCCGAGGATTCACGCTGTGCCCATGATCGCGGGGAGGCTCATATGACGATAGAGGCCCGGCTCTTCGCCACCCTGAGGGAAGGACGCGGCAAGGTGCTGAAGGTGGAGCTCGGAGACGGCGCGACGGTCGCCGACCTGGCCGGCCGGCTGTCGATAGACCGCAAGGACGTAGCGATACTCCTCGTCGGGGGCCGCGACGCGAGGCTCGACCGGCCGCTTTCCGACGGCGAAATCGTATCGATATTCCCGCCCGTAGGCGGAGGATGACGCCTCCCCGGAGAATCATCGCCGGGGCGGTTTGACTCGCTCCGATCCGCGAGTCATACTCACCTCAGGCGAGGTCCCTTTATGATCGATTCCTATAGCGTATTCCTGACGAAAGCGGTGCCCGGACGGCGGTATCGGCGGGTAGCCCCGTGAACGATACCGAGGCGACGGCGATAGCGGCCGCGCTCGGCCTCGAGCCGCTGCCGGGAGAGGGCGGGTTCTACAGGCGCACCTGGACCTCCGCCGCGACGCTCGCCGACGGCAGGCCCGCGGGCTCGGCCATCGTATTCATGGAGACCGACGCGCCCGACGGGTTCTCGGCGCTGCACAGGCTATCGGGCGACGAGGTCTATCATTTCTACGCGGGCGATCCGGTAGAGCTCTCTATCATAGCCCCGGGCGGCCGCGTGTCTACCGTTATCCTGGGGCCGGACCCGCTCGCGGGGCAGTCGCCCCAGGCCGTCGCGCCGGCGGACTCGTTCCAGGGCTCCCGCCTCGTCCCCGGCGGGCGCTGGGCCCTCCTCGGTACCACGATGGCGCCCGCCTACGACGACGGGTGCTTCTACCTGCCGAGCCGGGCCGAGCTCACGGGGCTCTATCCGGCCAGCGCCGAGCTCATCGAACGGCTGACCAGGTAGCGGGGTCCTGCGGCGATACGCAGAGCGCCCCTCCGTCGGCGATCAGTTCCGCGCCGTTGACGAAGGACGCGGAACCCGACGCCAGGAACAGGCAGGCCGCCGCGAATTCCTCGGGGCGGCCTGCCCGTCCCGCGGGGCAGGATGCGGTCCAGGCGGCGTAGCCGGTCGGCCACGCGGCGGGCAGGTCGTCTCGCCAGAGCAGCCCCGGCGACAGGCAATTGACCCGTATCCCGAGGCGCGCTAGCTCGAGGGCGCAGGACCTGGTGTACTGAACCATGGCCGCCTTGGCCGCCGCGTAGTGCGCGTGGCCTCGGGCCGGCCTATGGGCCTCCACGGACGCGACGTTGACGATGGAGGAGCCCGGCGCCATCAGCGGCGCCAAGCCCCGCGTGAAGAGGTGGGCGGCGAGGAGGCTCGAGTCGACGACGCCGGAGAACGCGGCAGCGTCTAGCTCAAGGATCGGCGACGCCGGGTACGTCCCGGCGTTGTTGACGAGGACGTCGACGCCGTCTCCGCCCGCCCACTCGCGTACGCGCCCGACCGCTAGCGCGACCTCGGACTCGCTCGTCGCCTCGGCGCCGACGGCGACGTGCCGCCCGGGCGACGGAAGACCCGCGATGACGGCCTCGGCGCGATCGCGGCCGCTGCGGTAATGGAGGGCCACGGACGCCCCCGCCCCGGCGAACGCCGCGGCTATCGCCGACCCGAGCCCGCCCGAGGCTCCCGTCACGACCACGCGGCTATCCCTGAAATCGAACGATACGGTATTCTTCCCCATCGCGCCCTCCTAATGACTATTCGACGCCGGCCGGATCCCACGCGAGCGTGCGCTCGGCGAACAGGGATTCGACGGCCCGGACGTACTCGTCGCGCGTGAAGACCGGCTTGAACGAGCCGCGTATCGACGCCGCGAGGGCGCCGCCGGAACGGGCGAGCTCGTAGGCCGTCGCGGCGAGTATGCGGGACGGCTCGCGGTACGCCCGCCCGGTATCCACGCAGCGGAAGTCCGCCCCGTGGATAGAGCCGGCGAAGCCCGAATAGCCGAGCTGGCAGGTCGGGACGAGCGACGCGACGTCGCCTATATCGTCGCTCGCCGACGACTGGTCGGCGAAGTCTATCAGGGACTCGTCGACGACGGAGCGCGCGGCCTCGCCGAGGACCTCGCCCAGCGCCGGGTCGCCCCGGAGCGGCTGGTAGCCGGGCATATTCGCTATCCTGACGCTGCCTCCCACGGCGACGGCGCCGGCGGCGAGCGCCCGGTCGACCTTGGCGCCAGCGTCGGCTATAGCCGCGTAGGAGGCGCCCCTGACGTATGTCTCGAGCACGGCCAGGTCCGGCACGGTGTTGACCGTCAGACCGCCGGACTTCATCACCGGGTGCACGCGGATATGGTCGCTATCCAGGAAGGTCTCACGCTGGGCGTGTATCGCGAGCATCGCTATGGAGGCGGCGTTGAGCGCGTTGATCCCCTTCTCCGGGCACGCCCCGGAATGGGCGCTCCGGCCGATGAACGACGCGCGCTTGGCCATGAAGCCGTTGAGCGTCCCGTTGACCGTAGCGACCGCGCCGCCGGTCTCCCGATCGGGCATGGAATGGTACTTGAGCACGACGGCCGCGTCGTCGAATACGCCCAGGCGCAGCATCTCCTGCTTACCCGACAGGAAACGGACGCGCCCCGCCGCGCGCAGGCCCATGCGGTATTCCATCTCGAGGTATTCTTCCGCGGGCGTGCCGAGGAACACGATCCTCGCGCCTTCGCGCTCGTGGACGCGGGCCGCCGCGAGCGCCTTGAACGCCGCGACCATGACGGCCATCTGCGCGTTGTGCCCGCACGCGTGGGCCACGTCGCCAGTAACGCCCGGAGTCAGGATGGCGTCCATATCCGCTACCAGGTAGATCGCCGGGGCCCCCGCGGGCCCGAGCTCGGCCCTGATCCCGGTAATGGCGAGGCCCGTCTGTATCCGGGCGCCGGTACCGGACAGAGCGTCGAGGAGTATCTCCGCGGTCTTCTCCTCGCGGAAGCCGAGCTCGGGATTGTTCCGGAGCCGTTCCGCGAGCCGTTCCGTCTCGTCGAAGCCCCTCGCCAGCGCCAGCTCTACGTCGTCGTACCCGGAAGCGTTTCCCATGGCTATCTCCTTCTGCGAATTCCGCCTTCCGTTAGTACCAGCCTACGCCGCCCCTGTCAACGCGGGGATAGCCTCCGGGTCCATTTTTTATTGACAAAGGCGTAATCCGTATTACAATTCAGGTGAGTGACCGCTCACTTTATACTGTAAGGAGACAACGATGGGATACAGCATCGGTGATTATCACGACGTCAAGGATATATACGCCAGGCTCGCCGCCCTGATGGAGCGGGAACCGCTCCCGATAGAGGAAGAAGCCATGAAGCGCTCCATGGCATTCTTCGACGGTTGCCGGAAATCGAAAGCCATGGTCGACGAGGCCAAGCGCTACATTCCGGGCGGCGTTCAGCACAACCTGGCGTTCAACTACCCCTTCCCCCTCGTCATAGACAGGGCCGAGGGCGCCTACCTCTACGACGTCGACGGGCACCGCTACCTGGACTTCCTGCAGGCGGGCGGGCCGACGATACTCGGCAGCAACGACCCGGTCGTCCAGGCCCAGGTAATAGACGTGCTCAAGCGCGTCGGGCCTTCCACCGGCCTGTTCCACGAGTTCGAGCTCAAGCTGGCCAAGGAGATATGCTCGCACATGCCGGCCGTGGAGATGTTCCGCATGCTCGGCTCGGGTACCGAGGCCGTGATGGCGGCCATACGCGTCGCCCGCCTCGCGACCGGCAAGCAGCGCGTCGTCAAGATAGGCGGCGCCTACCACGGCTGGAGCGACCAGCTGGTATACAGCCTCAAGATCCCGAAGACCGGCCGCTTCGAGGCCCACGGCATCCCGGCCCGCGCCAGCAGCCTGACCGACGAGGCCGCCCCGAACGACCTCGCCTCGCTGGAGCGGACGCTCTGGCTCAACCGCCTGCGGGGCGGCACGGCCTGCGTCCTCATAGAGCCGCTGGGGCCCGAATCCGGCACCAGGCCGGTAGACCACGACTACAACAAGGGCGTCCGCGCGCTCTGCGACAGATACGACGCCTTGCTCGTGTTCGACGAGGTGGTCACCGCGTTCCGCGTCGGACTCGAAGGCGCGCAAGGCTACTTCGGCGTCGAGCCGGACCTGACGACCTTCGGCAAGATAGTCGCCGGCGGCTACCCGTCCGCCGGAGGCCTCGGCGGCCGCAAGGACCTGATACTGCGCATGGCCGCCGGCCTCGAGTCGGGCAAGAAGCGCGCGTACGTCGGCGGTACCATGGCGGCCAATCCGCTGTCGGCCGCCGCCGGCTTCTTTACGCTCAAGGAGATAGAGAAACGCGACGCGTGCGCGGTAGCGGGCCGGGCGGGGGACCGCCTGTGCGCCGGCCTCAAGAAGGCCATAGCCGAGCGGGGCCTACCCTTCGTCGCGTACAACCAGGGCTCGATATGCCACCTGGAGACCGTCGGCGCGATGTTCATCAAGATGGACATGCTCAGGATCGTCAAGGTGCTCAAGGAGATAAAGGTCCGCAAGACGATGATGGAAGGCTACGGCGCGGCCTACGCGGCAGAAGGCCTCGTTACGCTCGCCGGCAGCCGCATGTACACGAGCGCCGCCGACACCGACGAGATTATCGACGACGCGATAGCGCGCTTCGCCCGGGTCTTCGACAACGTCGCGGCTGACGCCGGGAAGAAGGCTTGACATGACCGAGCGGGAAGCCAAGGAGGCGGTCAGGGCCATGGGACTGCGCCTCGTCGAGCTGGGCCTGACGGCCGGCACCTGGGGCAACGCGTCGGTGCGCTTCTCCGACGCCGAGATGGCGATAACGCCGAGCGGCACCGACTATTCCACGATGACGGCCGACGACATCGTCGTCGTCGACCTCGCGACGGGCGAGGCCCGGGGGGGCAAGCCGTCGTCGGAGAAGACGCTGCACATGGAGATATACCGGAGCCGGGCCGAGGCCAAGGCCATCGTCCATACGCACTCGATGAGCGCGTCGTCGGTAGCGGCGGCGCGCCGCGAGGTACCGCCGATACTCGACGACCTCGCGCAGATCGTCGGACCGACGCTCCGCGTCGCCGAGTACTCCATCCCGGGCAGCAAGAAGATGGCGCGCTCGGTGCTACGCGCGATGCGCGGGCGCATGGCCGCGCTGATGGCCAACCACGGCGCCGTCGCGATGGGCCGTTCAGCCGACGAGGCCATACTCTGCGCGCAGATAGTCGAGAAGGGCTGCCGAGCGTTCGTAGAGGCCGAGTTCCTCGGCGGCGCCAAGAGCATCCCGCGCTTCGAGGCGGCGATCATGCACGAGGTCTACCTGAGGAAGTACTCGAGGCAGAAGAAGGGGCCGAGCTCGTGAGCGCGCCGACCGGAGGCGGCCCCGCCACGGGCGGAACCCTCGTCGTCGCGTACGACATAGGCACGACCGGGGCTAAGACCTGCCTGTACCGTTTCGATGGCTCCGGCGTAACGCTCGCCGCCAACGCGACCGTGGAGTACGGCATCAGGTTCCTGCCCGACGGCGGCGTCGAGCAGGACCCGGACGACTGGTGGAGAGCGATAGGCTCCGGCACGAGGACCGTGCTGGCCGCCGCCGGCGCGAAGGCGAGCGACGTGCGCGCCGCGTCGTTCTGCTGCCAGATGCAGGGCCTCGTGCTCGTCGACGCGGCCGGCAGGCCGGTCAGGCCGGCGATGAGCTACATGGACCAGCGCGCCTCGGAGCAGAAGCGCCGCGGCATAGAGCGGGGCGTCAAGGTCGCCGGGCTCAACCTGCGCAAGCT
The DNA here is from genome assembly GCA_002839315.1 of Spirochaetae bacterium HGW-Spirochaetae-3. GTDB lineage: Bacteria > Spirochaetota > Spirochaetia > Treponematales > UBA12059 > SZUA-370. The sequence continues at coordinate 4,571 of PGXV01000006.1, read as the reverse complement.
CCTCCCCTCCCTCGTCGTCGCCGGCGGCGTGTCGGCGAGCGCGAAGGACCCGATATGGAAGTACCACTGGGTCCGCGAGCACGAGCCGGAAGCCTTCGCCCGCGTCCACCGCTGGCTCGACGCCAAGGAATACCTCGTCGCCAAAGCCACGGGCCGGTTCGCGATGACGCCCGACTCCGCCAACGCGACGTTCCTGTACGACACGCGCCCGAGCCGGCTCGACGCCGACGGGCTCGGCTCGTGGAGCCCCGCGATGTGCCGGCTCTTCGACATAGACTCGTCCCACCTGCCCGAGGTCGTCGGCCCTACGGACGTCGTCGGGCCGCTACTGCCCGCGGCCGCCGCCGAGCTGGGGCTGAAGCCCGGTACGCCTATATACGGCGGGGGCGGAGACCTGTCCCTCGTCGGCCTCGGATCCGGCGCGGTGGAGCCGGGCGACGCGCACCTCTACATGGGCACGTCAGGCTGGGTATCCGCGGTAACCGATCGCCGCCTCGTCGATACCGACGCGATGATAGCGTCGGTGATGGGCGCCCGCCGCGGCCTCTACAACTACATGTCGGAACAGGAGACCTCCGGCAAGTGCATGGAATGGGTCAAGGACCACCTGGTGCTCGACGAGGTCGGCGCGTACCTCGGCGCGCGCAACGCGGCCGAGGATCCGGACGCCAGCTACGGCTCGCTGTTCGAGCTGCTCGACGAGTCGATCGAGGAGGTGGCGCCGGGAGCCGACGGCGTGCTGTTCGCTCCGTGGCTCCACGGCAACCGCTCCCCGTTCGAGGACCCCAACGCCCGCGGCATATTCTTCAACATAGGCCTCGGCGCCGGCAAGCGCTCGCTCGTGCGCTCGGTGGCCGAGGGGATAGCGATGCACAACCGCTGGCAACTGGAATCCATACGGCGCAAGACGTCCGTCCGCGGCCCCGTACGCTTCGTCGGCGGCGGCGCCCGTTCCAGGTCCATAGCGCGCATCATGGCCGACGTGCTCGGGGAGGTCGTCGAGACGGTCGAATCGCCGCAGAACGCCGGCGCGCTCGGCGCGGCCCTGCTGTGCGCGCGCGGCCTCGGGCTCGTCGGTACGCTTGCCGACGCCAAGGCCATCGTCAAGCCGGCGGCCGTCTACGAGCCGCGGGCGGAGCTGGCCGGCATGTACGGCGACCGCTTCGGCGTATTCAAGCGTCTGTACGAACGGAACAAGCCGCTGTTCGCCGCGCTCAACGGCGGGCGATAGCGTAATCCGCTATCGAGGCGCGAGGGAGCGGCGGATAAAAAGGAGCGCGGCGGCTATGACGGCGTCGTCGTCCGCCGCGTCGCCTACGAACAGCCGTAGGCGATCCCGGTAGTACGTGGAGGCGCAGGAGAACTGGACGGACAGGAAGATATCGTCGAGGAAGAACGCGGTCATGGCCGGATCCGCGTCGGGCACGATCTCGCCGGAGGCGGCCGCCTCGGCGACCATGCTTCGGTAGCGGGTCGCCGATACGGTCTCGATGCTGCCGGACAGCCGCTCGGCCAGGCCGGACAGCTCCTCGGTGGTGCAGGCCACGTATATGCGCACCAGCTCGGGATCGTCGCGCGACGTGCGCGCGGCGGCGCGGAGCAGCGCCTCCACCCGGCCGAAGAACGACGGCTCGGCGGCGAAGATCGAGTTCAGGGTCGATTCGAGCAGGGCGTGCGATTCCTCGATGATCGCGAGGAACAGGTCGTCCTTGGTCCTGAAGTACTTGTACAGGGCGCCGACCGATATGCCGGCGGCCGCCGCGACGCGGTTGACGTTGGTGCCGGCGAAGCCGTCGCGGGCGAACGCCGCCTTGGCGCTCTCGAGGACGCGCCTGCGCTTCTCGTCCGATATGCGATCGAAGACCGGCGTCCACCTGGGCGACGGCGATGAAGACTCGTTCATGGGATCACTATACAGCGGGACGGCCCGCCACGTCGATATTGCTCGGAATCGCTTGGAGGCGACGATGGAAGGAACTATGGAAGGCTCGAAGACGAGGATATACGCGTACCGCTGGGTCGTGCTGGGCGCGTTCATGATGGTCAACCTGGCCGTACAGCTCCTATGGATATCGTACGCGCCCGTCACGGGCCCGGCGGCGGCGCTGTACGGGGTCTCCGACCTCAGGATAGGCGTCTTCTCGATGCTGTTCATGATAGCGTTCATACCGCTGTCCATACCCGTCTCCTGGGCGATAGACACGCTCGGCTGGCGCAGGACCGTCGGCTTCGGGTCCGCGATGATGGGCGCCTTCGCCGTGCTCCGCGGGCTCGCCGGCGCTAACTACGGCCTCGCCTTCGTCGCGACGCTCGGTATAGCGGCCGCCCAGCCCTTCCTCCTCAACGCGTGGACCAAGGTCCCGGCCCTGTGGTTCCCCCCGAAGGAGCGCGCCACCGCGGTCGGGCTCGTCACGCTCGCCAACCTCGTCGGCACCGCCGCCGGCATGGTGCTGACGCCCGCGCTCGCCGAGAGCGTTCCCATACCGACGATTCAGCTGTACTACGGCGTCTTCTCCGCCGCCTGCGCGGCCGTCTTCATACTCGTCTCGCGGGAGAAGCCCGCGACGCCGCCGAGCGACGACGCCGGCCAGGCCCGGTCGCTCATGCTCGACGGTCTCAGGCACGCCTTCACGGTACCCAGCTTCAGGCGCTACCTCGTCATGTCGTTCATCGGCCTCGGGATATTCAACGGCGTCACCACGTGGATAGAGGCCATCGTGCGGCCTCGCGGCTTCGGCCCCCAGGAAGCGGGGAACCTCGGCGCCGTCATGCTCGTCGCCGGCGTCGTAGGCGCGGTACTCCTGCCCGCCATGTCGGACAAGAGCGGCAAGCGCAAGCCCTTCATAGGCCTCGGCCTAGCGATGGCCATACCCGGCCTCGCCGGCCTCGCGTTCGCGCCGACCTATCCCCTCCTGTGCCTATCGGCCGCCGTACTCGGGTTCTTCCTTACCAGCGTCATGCCTATAGGCATGCAGTACGCCTCCGAGGTCGCCCGCCCCACGCCGGAAGGCACCTCGAACGGCCTCATCCAGCTATTCGGCCAGGCCTCCGTCGTCTTCGTCTACCTGATGGCGGCCCTGCGCGGAGCCGACGGCTCGTTCACCGTCGCGCTTATCGTCGCCAGCGTCCTGCTCCTCGCCAGCGCCGCGATATCGCTCAGCCTCAAGGAGTCGACGTAAGGTGATCTGTGATCTGTGATCAAGATACGGTATCCTCACTTATTATTGATTACTGATTACCGATCACTAGTTGAGGGGTTCAGTTTCGCCGACTCATCCCCTGAGCCACGGGATTGCATTTCAGCGACGGCTATTCGTTTCACGACACGACGCCCCGGGACGGGTTTGGGAATTCTGAAAGGCCTCGTTAATCATCTCGGAGGGGCCTGTCATACGA
>PGXV01000006.1:0-857 GCA_002839315.1 Spirochaetae bacterium HGW-Spirochaetae-3 | reverse complement strand
TTAGGAACAAAGGTTAAGGGGCGTCGTGTCGTGCCTTCGGTACGGGAAGATAGGGACCCACGATGCCCCGGGACGGGTTCGGGAATTCTGAAAGGCCTGGAAAATAATCGCGGCGGGGCCTGTTAGGAACAAAGGTTAAGGGGCATCGCGTCGTGCCTTCGGCGCGGGAAGATAGGGTATCGGGTGCCCGATAGCGTAACGGAACCACTCATCCCCTGAACCATTTCTTCCCCCCCGGCGTCGTGTCGGCCGTTGTTACGGGAGGATACGGTATCAAGTCCCCGTCACCGTAACTGAACCACTCATCCACTGAACCACGGACCACAGCTCAGCAACGCGTCCCGCTCTCCGGCGACGGGCACTGTGTGCTCTGGAGCGAAGGAGCAACGCTCTAGAGCGAGGGGGCAACGCTCTGGAGCGAGGGGGCAATGCTCTTGAGCGAAGGGGCAATCGTCGGAGCGAGGGGGCAATCGTTGGAGCTCGGGGGCAATCGTTGGAGCTCGGGGGCAATCCTCTGGAGCTCGGGGGCAATCCTCTGGAGCTCGGGGGCAATCCTCTGGAGCTCGGGGGCAATGCTCTGGAGCTCGGGGGCAATGCTCTGGAGCTCAGGGGCAATGCTCTGGAGCGAAGGGGCAACCCTCTGGAGCGAAGGGGCAATCCTCTGGAGCGAAGGGGCTGAACCACGGAACCGCCAATCGGACTCCGCGGCACGGAAACGGGTTCCTGGTAAATCATAACGGCGGATATATTCACCGACACGACGCCCCGGGACGGGTTTGGGAATTCTTAAAGGCCTCGTTAATCATCTCGGAGGGGCCTGTCATACGAAAATGGCCTTCGCTGCGCGAAGGTCGATT
>PGXV01000005.1 GCA_002839315.1 Spirochaetae bacterium HGW-Spirochaetae-3 | reverse complement strand
ATATCTATGAACCGATACCTCGAACCCCTCGACGACCGAGGCTACAAAAATTCGCGATCGCCTAGTCCGGAAAAATGCTTTCGAGTTCCAGGATCCGAGCTGAAATCACTAAGGTTCGTAACACTAGTCAAGTCGACCGTCAACGCTTGAGCATCTTGATGATATAGAGGCGAATATACTCTTCAAGGGCCTGATGGTTCCTGATCCGCAGGAGATTAGGCCGGTCCGCGAGCATCGCGGCCATAGACTCGATGCGCTCGGGCGTAAAGCTGGCCGGCCGCATCGACCGTAGCGACGTGCGGAGGAAATCGCGTACCAAGGAATTGATATCCTCCGTAAGGTTGGCCTTGGACGTAGGGTCGAGCAGAGTGTTCCAACGAGACGACAGAGTCCATAGGTACTCGTCGAGGGTCTGCCCCTTCGGTAGCATGCGCTGCTCGGCGGCACGCGCCATCTGCCCGAATTCGGCCGCGCGCGAATTGACCGGCTGACCCGAGGAGGCACCGTCGACGGACAGGCGGGGCGTCGGCTCGGAAGCCTTCCTGGCCGAGCGCCGCTTGGCGCCGCGCATGAATAAGCGCACTATCCATGACACGATCGGTATGGCATACCAGACCGGCAACAGCATCCTCACGTCGGAGAGCAGGCGCTTCCGGTCGAGATTCAGCAATACGTCGACGCCGGCCGAGGTAGTGCCCCCGAAGCACTGGTCGAGGTCCACGGACGATTCCTTGGCTCCCCGGTACTCCTGATAGACGAGCGTAGGCAGCGAAGTCGAGAGGACCGCCGATAGAAGCGGGGATTGGGCGTCGAGCCGCTTCTCCAGCTCGGTCCTGAACGCGGCATCGTCCTCCATCGCGAGCGTAGTCCCGAAGTCCTCGAGGATTTCGCGCCAATCTCGCGTTATCACCGCCTTGATCGCTACCCTGGATTCCCTCATCGCCTTGACGAGGTACGGGATGAGGGTCTCCTTGGCTATCAGCCGCCCCTTCGCCTCCCCGGTACCGACGATGAGCAGCTCGGGCAGCGCGCCCTCGGGAGCCTGGGTCGTTCGCTCGGCTATCCAGCCCTCCAGCTCCTCGCGGTTAAACTTGCCGAGCAGGGGGCGCCCCTGGCCGTCCCTGAAATCGACTATCTCCTCTATCGCGTACAGGTACGGAGGCTTACGTAGCAGCGTCGACAGCAACTTGAAGGCGGAATCGCGTTCCTGCTCCCGCTGAGCCCGGTTCTTGTAATGGTTATTGAAGACATCGACGACGAACGACGCCTGGTAGGCTGCGATATCGTCGGGCATCAGGTCGCCCTTGCTCGACATGTCCTTCCGTATCGCCGAGGTCAGGTACGCCCAGAATGAATAGGAAAAATCACCGGATCCCTGCTTCATCGCCTGCACCGAATCGAATGGGCGTATCAATATGGCGGTCAGGCTGTCCCTGAGCATCCGGTCCTTACCGGAGAACGCCCCGGCGAGACGCTGCTGGATGAAGTCCCTGTTCGAGCCCTTGCGCAGGTAATTCCTGATCTTCAACACCGCGTACTCGAGCAGCTTGTCTCCGACCATCACCGATAGCAACACGATAGGCTTCAGACCCTCGGGGAACATGAGCCGATACAAGGGTACGGGCCTGTCGCCCTCGTGCATGATAAGCGACGGCAGGTCGGATTCGACCGAGACGGCCTGGATCCATTCAGGAGGAACCGACAGGCGCATGGAATCCTCGTCGGGGAACGGTATGTCCGGGTTCTCCTCGATACGGCGATACTCGGCGTATACGACCTCGGTGAAGGCCTCGGGGAGGAAGATCATATCGACACGATTCTCGACGGCCTGCAGCGAGATGCGGCCGTCACGGGCCAGCTGGAATAACTTGGGTACGAGAACCCCGTCCGGATGCAGGGATAGGTCCCTATAGAGCGGGTCCGACTGGTCATACGACTTCGCTTGTCGCTGTATAGCCTGCGAGAACGCGAAAAACTCAATCGCGTTGGTCTTGTTCCTGGAGGCGAAGGTCTTTACGAGCTGATATACATCGATTTCTCGGGGCATAGTCATCATTCTACGTGTAGCGAGCCGTTAGGGCAATAAAAAACGGCCGGAGCCCTGAGGCCGCGGCCGTCCCGATGCGATAGCGCACGGTCACTTGCGGGTCTTATGCCGATTCTTTCTCTTCTTCTTCTTCCGCTTGTGAGTCGCTATCTTCTTGAGCTTGCGTTTTCTTCCGCAGGGCACGTTGGTTCTCCTTATGGACCCGTGGGTTCGGTAAAACCTTGCCCGCGAGTACGCTTAGCTTACGAAGTGGCTCTAAATATTATGCATACGGAGCGCATCATCGTCAAGGGCGCTGGCGGCGGACCGCTTCGCGCCTCAGCGATTTAAAATGGAAAGGATACGCTCCAGCACCTTCTTGCGGTCTAAAGGCTTGACGATATAGCTCTTCGCGCCGAGCAACAGGCTTTTCTTGACTATATCTTCCTTGCCGAGGGCGCTGACCATCACGACGACGGCGTTTTTGTCGTACTCGAGGATCTTCTCGAGGGCGGCGACTCCGTCCATCTTGGGCATGGTGATGTCCATCGTGACCAGGTCGATACCCGGGGATAGTTCTTTGTACTTCTCGAGTCCCGCGAGGCCGTCCCCGGCGGTAGCGACGACGTCGAAGCCCTCGGACGTCAGTATCTGTCCGAGCTGCTTGGCTATGAACATAGAATCGTCGACGATGAGTACCCGGTAGGGAGTCCCTTCGGGCTTGAGCCCCTCGGGTTTCTTGTCGTTGATATTGGGCATGTCACTCTTGGCGATCATGGTCTTCCACGCTCCTTACCTCTCGCCGGACTAGCGTCCGCCGGGACGATCGTAGAATTTATAGACCATAGGCACGAAGTCCGCAAGGGGGAATGGTAAAATCCGCGATTAATGCCGCGAGCGCATATTTTCCGAAGGACGACCGTAGCGTCACGGCCGCGTCGAGCCCCGGGTCGCGGCCCTGACGCGCGGCTTCAAGGTCCATCGCCAGCACCTCGGCCGCGCTCGTCGTTTCCCTGGATACGAGCACGATGAGCGGGCCGTCACAATGAGGCCCGTCAGCCCCGGGCTCGGCATAGAAGCGCTCTTCCGCCGCCCAGCCATCGCCCAACCAGACTCGGCGGGAATACGCGAAGGTGCGCTCGCGGGCGAAACGAGCCGCCACGCGAAGCGCGTGAGCGTCGTACCCGCCGGCGGTCCTTCCCTAGGGCGCCTCGAGATACGAGGACTTCATGGAACTCGAAGCGGCCGGTGCCGGCCGTCGTCATGACGAGCGTATCGCCGTCCATGGCCAGGCGCCCGCACATAGCCTCGCCGGGGATACCGCGCAGGGAAACCACGCCGCCTTTAATTCGGCCCCGCATCGATAGAGAGGCGCGGCGATTGGTTCATATTATTAATCTCGGAACGAACATAGGATACAAAGGCGGAGCGCAACGAGAAACAACAAAAAAGCCGCCCCGTACCGGGCGGCTTTCCAATAATCGTCGATGATCGGAATCAGACGTACTTGACGATCTTGTTAGCCTTGAGGCAACGGGTGCAGACCTTGACGGTGATGACGGTTCCGCCGATCATCGTCTTGACGGCCTGGATGTTCGGGCGCCAGACGCGGCGGACCCTGTTCTTGGACTTGCTGACGGTGTTGCCGGTGATCGTGCCCTTGCCGCAGATATCGCATTGTCTAGACATATCGTGTTCTCCGTTTCAGTAGTGCTAACTCGGGGCTTAGCCACGGAACACGCGTCCATGGAAGCGAGGGGTACTATATCCGAAAGTCACCGAACGTGTAAAGTCCTGCGCCCGCCTATCTAGCGGGCCCCGCCCATGAATCGCTCGGCCATTTTCTTGTTCTTGACGACTTTCTTCATCATGAGCCGGGATTTCTCGAATTTCTTGAGGAGCCGCGCCACTTCCGCGACCGACGTGCCGGATCCCCTGGCTATCCTGGAACGCCTGGTGGGACCGATGATGAGGTGGTTGAGCCGCTCCTTCTTCGTCATCGACAACAGGATGGCCTCTTCGTACTTCATGCCGGCGCTATCGAGCTGTTCGTCGCTTACCTGGCCGGCCAAGCCGGGGATCATGTCGACGAGGCTCTTCATAGAGCCCATCTTCTTGACGCGCCGCAATTGGTCCAGGTAGTCCTGCAGCGTGAAGGACTCGTTGGCCATCTTCTTCTCGAGAGCCTCGGCCTCGTCCTTGTCGATGCTGGCCTGGGCCTTCTCGACGAGCGACACGACGTCGCCCATGCCCAGAATGCGACTGGCGACCCGGTCAGGGTAGAAGGGTTCGAGCCCGTCGGGACTCTCGGAGACGCCGACGAACTTGATGGGCTTGCCGGTAATGGACTTGAGCGACAGGGCGGCGCCGCCTCGGGCGTCGGAGTCGAACTTGGACAGGATCACGCCCGAGATGCCGACGCGCTCGTCGAAGGCCTTGGCTATGTCGACGGCGCTCTGGCCGGTCATGGAATCGGCTACGAGCAGCGCCTCGTCGGGCTTGCACAGGTCGCGCATCCTGACGAGCTCGTCCATCATCGCCTCGTCCACCTGCATGCGGCCGGTCGTATCGACGATGACGGTATCGTACAGCTCCTTCTTGGCCTTGGCGAGGGCCGCCCTAGCGATCGCCAACGGGTCGGAACCCTCGCCGCGGTATACGTCGACGCCGATCTGCGCCCCGAGCACCGCCAGCTGCTCCGCGGCGGCGGGCCGTACTAGGTCGCAAGCTGCGAGGAGGACCTTGCGGCCCTTATTCTTGAGGAACAGCGCCAGCTTGGCGGCGCTCGTCGTCTTGCCGGAGCCCTGCAGGCCGAGGAGGAGCACGACGCTGACGACGTCCGGGCCCTTCAGGACAAGGTCCTGCCTCGTATCGCCGAGGAGCGCGACCATGCGGTCATAGACGATCTTGACGAATTGCTGGCCCGGGTCGACGGAGCGGAGGACCTTCTCGCCCTTGGCTTCCTCGATCGTAGCGTTGACGAAGCGGCGGACGACGCGCAGGTTGACGTCCGCCTCGAGCAGGGCCATCTTGATCTGGTCGACGGCTTCCTCGACGTTCTTCTCGGTGATCGTCGACTTGCCGCCGACGGTCCTTACTATATCTCCGAATGTCTGGGTTAGTTTCTCGAGCATGCGTGCATATCCTGTGTATCGAGTCCCGGGCGCGCTGCGCACGCGGGCAGGGGATTATCACCCGGCCACGTCGGCCGCGTCAATCGCCGACTTTACGCTAATGAATTCGAGCTAAGAAAGAGGAAAAGGCGGAATTCCGTGGCTTCTCCTCCACTTCCTACTCTTTTCCGCCTCTCTTACTCGTGACCCCTTCGTTGATCCTACCCCGACGCTTATAATGCGCCTTTGAGGCCGACGGCTTCCGCTGCGGCACGGAGGGCCAGTATGGTCTCTTCGATCAGCGCGTCGAGCTCCATGCCGAGCATCGCGGCGCCCTTCTCTATCACGTCGCGGTTGACGCCGGCGGCGAACCCCGCGCTCTTCCACTTCTTCTTGACGGACTTGACTTCCATGTCGAGCACGCTACGGCTCGGGCGTACGAAGGCGCAGGCGGCGACGAATCCGGTCAGCTCGTCTACGGCGTACAGAACCTTCTCCATGGTCAGGACCGGCTCGACGTCGGAGCACAGGCCCCAGCCATGACTCTCTACCGCCCTGATGAAGGCCTCCGGATAGCCGCCCTCGGCGAGCATCGGGCGCGCGTGCTTCAGGTGCTCCTCGGGGAATTCCTGGTAGTCGACGTCATGGAGCAAGCCGACGAGGCCCCAGTACTCGGGGTCCTCGCCCCTCGCGGAGGCGAAGCGCCTCATCGCGGCCTCCACGGACAGCGCGTGGCGTAGAAGCGACTCGTCGTCGTTGTGACGGCGCCAAAGAGCCAAGGCGGCTTCCCTATCATACATACGTTATTCCTTCCCGGGCCGGAGCCCGTAGCGTAAAGGCATAGCCTATCATATACTACGGGCCGTGAGAACAAAGTCTTTCGCCGGAGCGCTCGCCATTATAGCCTGCGCCGCGTTCGCGGTCCCTTCCTCCGCGTACGACGGACTACCGGCCGCGGTTCGCGCCTGGCTGACGGAACGCCCGGAAATAGTATTCGTCGGACAGGCTTCCTACCCGCCATTCGAATTCCTCGACGAGCGCACGGGAGAATACACCGGGATGTCCGTAGAGTTGATACGCTGGATAGCTACCGAGTACGGGTTCTCTGCCGTCTTCAAACCCATGCCGTTCGAGGCGGCCCAGAGCGCCGTCCTTCAGGGCGAAGCCGACGCGCTGACCGGGCTCTTCAAAAGCGACGCCAGGTCTCTTCGCTTCGATTTTTCCACACCCGTATTCAGCGTTCCCGCATCTATTTACACTCGAAACGACGGTTCCAATATACGGAGCGCGGCTGACCTGAACGGGAAGCGCATCGCGGCCCAACGCGGAGATTACGCCATCGAGCACCTCGCGTCGGCCGGAATCACCCTGGAATGGGTTTTCGCCGACGACTTCGGCGAGGCGATCGATCTCGTCGCGACGGGCGCGGCCGACGCCATCATCGGGGACGAGCAGACGGTACGCTACTACCTCCGGAGCCGCGAGCTCGAAGACAGGATCCACAGCTCATCCGGGCCGCTTTACGCGGGCGCCGACTGCATGGCGGTCGCCAAGGGCGACGCATTTCTTCTCGCGGTCCTGGACGCCGGTATAGAGAGGGCCAAGTCCACGGGGACGCTCGAAACGATCTACCGCAAGTGGACGGGGTCGTCGCTGTCCGAGCCTACCGAACGGGAGCCGCTATCGCGGGGCGCAAAGATGGCCATCCTCGTCGCTTCCATCGCGGCGATCTTCTCGTTCGCTACGACCTTCCGCACCCGATCGATAGTCGACTCCGCGACGCGGACGCTTAAGAACGAGCTGGAAGGGCTCAAGACCAAGAATGACGGGCTAACGGCGGCCAACGCAAGGCTCAGACTCGACCTCGAGGAACGGTCCAGGCTCGAGGAGGACAAACGGCGCATCGACGCCGAGGCGGCGGCGCGAAGGGTCGAGGAACTCACTCGCTGCGCCATCGCGAAGGCGCTGGATACGACAGCGTCGTCGGAATAGCGCCTTCGTTTCTGTCGACCTCGATTCTGTCTACTACTTGACGCTGACGCGAAAAACAGTAGAATACTGTGAGCTTCTCATATTCGAGGCGAATTAATCATCGGGAGAACACGCACCTCATGGAATCCAGACACGAACCAAGCGTCTCAGTCTCTTTTCTTATACTCTCTGTATTGGTCCTGATCCTCACCACCATAGGATCCGCCGCCCCCGAATCGGGTATTCGCATAGTCAACGCATACGTTCCATACCAGTTCAAGACGATGAGCGATCTGAACGAGAGCGATTTCAAGACGGCGATGCGGAACGGACCGCGGTCCGATCATGTCGTCGCCTATTATCAGAATCCCGATACCAGGATCATGACGCTCGCGTTCTTCGAGAAATTGACCGGCGATTACGACATAGCGGCGGCGATACTCGACGAGTCGATAGACAAGGGCGTCTCCCCCGCGCTCGCCTTCGCACTGGCTTACGAGGAGAGCGGATACGACCCGAAGGCCTTCAACCGCAACCCGGCATCGGTCGACAGGGGCATTTTCCAGCTCAATTCCTCATCGTTCCCGTCGCTCAGTATCGCCGAGTTCTACGACGTGCGAAAGAACGTCAGGCTCGGCGTGTCGCATCTGGCCTTTTGCCTGAAACAAGGCGGCAACGACGTGGCGGCCCTCGCCGTATACAACGCGGGGCTAGGCCGCGTAAGCAAGGGCGGTACGCCCCGCAGGACGCTCGATTATATCTACAGGATAACCGGCAATCGAGATCGGCTCGAGGCGCTTTTCGAGGCGCAGGTAGTCGCGCGGCACTCCGACTCAACGACGCTGGCCGCCGCGCGCGAATCCGTTTCCGGACTATAGGGAGCGGGACGGCTCAGCGCCTGGCAGTCCAAGCCTCGCTGGAAAACCGCTCGGAGGCTAAGGCCCGGGCCCTTTCCAGCTCGGCGCCGCTCGGCTCGGATCGCTCTTCCAGCCCTCCGAGCGCGGAGGCGAAGCCCCTCTCGAACGCCGCGACCGCCTCCGCGTAGCCTACCTCGCGTCCGAGCGCGTCCGACACCGACGACACCCTCGCCCGCACGTCGCTGATCAGCTTGCCCTTCAACTTCTCGTCGGGAACCAGAAGCACCGAGAACATGGCCTCGGGATCGACGCCGAGCAGCACCGTACCGTGCTGCAGCACGCATCCGCGCCTACGGGTCTGAGCGTTGCCGGACAGCTTCTTCCCTCCCGAGGCGACGTCGTTGAGCCCGGAGAACTCCGATGCGATGCCGAGCTCCGAGAGACCCGCGACTACGCCGGCTCCGAGCGCTCGATATGAATGCAGGATGTCGCCGGATACCAGTGGATGGGTTTCGGGCACGACGACGCTGTAGGTCAGCTCCGCCGCGTGGAAGACCGCGCCGCCGCCCGTCAGGCGCCGGACCACGTCTACGCCCAGTTCGGCGCAGCGGTCCAGGTCGACCTCTTCGCGGAGGCCCTGGAAATACCCTATTGAAACGGCCCGGGGCCGCCACGCGTACAGGCGCAGGGTCGGGGGCTCGGCGCCGGAGGCGACCGATTCCAGTATCGCCTCGTCGAGGCCCATGTTGAAGACAGCCGGGTTCTCTCCGGTCTCAAGGTACCTGAATACGGCCATCGCTATCGCTCCTCGGCCTCGATCCGGGCCACTATCGCCGCCGCGGCCTCCCCGACGTCGTCCGGCGTCAGTCCGAATAGCACGACGCCTCGCGACGCCAGCTCGCTCGCGAAGGTGCGGCCCAGATCGGCGACGGGAGCGCCGATCAGCGCCGATTCGGCCTCGTCGAAGCCTTCCTCCGGGTGGGCGAAGAAATCCCCCCGTATATCGGCCCGCATCACGACGCCGCCGTTCCATTCGAGCGTCAGGCGAAGAAGCTTTCGGCCTTCCGCCTTCCCGACGTACGAGCCCTTCACGCGGGCGTCGTATCCGCGGCGTCGCGGCCTTCCATCGCGTGATAACTGGTCCTGGCCAACGGCGCCGACACTACCGACAGGAACCCGCGCTCGCGGGCGAGCTCGGCGTATCGCGCGAATCGTTCCGGCGGCAAGTACTCCGCTACGGGTAGCTGCATGGCGGTCGGACGCAGGTACTGCCCCATCACCAGCATGTCGCAACCCGCCGAGCGTAGTTCGTCCATAGCGCCCAGCACCTCGGCCTCGGTCTCGCCGAGCCCGAGCATGAGGCTCGATTTCGTCATCGCCCGCGAGCGTTCCTTGGCCTCGCGCAGGGTCCGTAGCGACAGGTCGAACGAAGCCCTCGCGTCTCGAACAGGTTGTAGCCGGCGGACTGTCTCCACGTTGTGGGCGATCACGTCGGGGGCCGAGCCGGCGACCGCGTCCAGCTCGTCGCCGCGGTAGTCGGGGATGAGCGTCTCCACGCGGACGCCCGGCACGCGGGCCTTGATGGCCGAGACGCACGCCGCGAAGTGCGCGGCGCCGCGGTCGGGCAGGTCGTCCCTGTCGACGCTCGTTATGACGGCGTAGCGGAGGCCCAGCTCGGCGACCGCCTTGGCAAGCTCGTCGGGCTCCCCGGCGAGCGGATCTGCGCCGGAGACGGCCGTGGCTACCGCGCAGAACCTGCAACCGCGGGTGCAGACGTCGCCGAGCACCATGAAGGTGGCGGTCCCGCAACCCCAGCATTCGGCCTTGTTCGGGCAAGCCGCCTCGTCGCAGACGGTATGGAGCCCGCGTCTCGTGAGCATAGCGCTCATAGAGCGCCATTTTTCGCCTGACGGTACGGCGACCCTGAGCCAGGCGGGCTTCCTCTCCACAGGTAGAATCAAGATTACGCCTTCAATCCTTCGCAGAACACGCGCATCGCCGCCTCCAGGTCGGAGGTTTCGGTCACGCCGAGCACGGCGACCCTGAAGGTGGCCGCCTCAAGGAGAGCGTAGAAGAAATCGGAGACCGCGCCCACCGGCACCGGCTTGAGTTCGCCTCTTTGCTGCCCGGCTATGACGACGCCCGATATGATATGCCGCATCCGGATGGTACGCCTGCGCACCTTGTCGCCGACGTCGGTACCGGAACGCTTGGAATGCTCCAGGTACCCGACTATGACGGACAATAGCCTCGACTGCTCGGCGCAACGGCCGATGAGGAGCGAGGAAAGCCTAGCCAGGGTCTCGTACGCCGGAGCGGGTACGACCGCCAGCATCCTGACCTCGGCCTCGAGCTTCTCGGTGAACCGCTTGATGCTGAACATGAATATCTCGCGCTTGTTCTTGAAGTACAGGTACAGGATCGTGCGGGTGATACCGCACCGATCGGCTATCTTCTGGAACGTGGTATCCGCGTAGCCTTCCTCGACGAACACGTCGAGGGCGCTCTCGAGTATCTCTTTCCTGCGCTTCTCGTGCTCTACCGTAACGGACAGGGGAACCTCCATGCGCCAGTCGTGCGTAAGAACCTACCTTGACGGAATACCGGTTTCGCGTCAAGTGTCAATTCGAAGAGTAACGCCCCTGCGATGATAGTATCCGAAACAAACGGCCGGGCCGCCCGCGGCCTTCATCGACGCCCTCGCTTGGACCGAGGATGCGGCGAGGGAGGGCCCCTAAGGACGCGGCGCCGCCATAGCCTTCCATAATGGCGCGCCGTCATGGTATGAAGTACCCATGGTAAGAGCCTTGATCCTCGACCTCGATAATACCCTGTACCCCGCGAGCGCCGACATGGAGCGGCTAACGGTCGGCAAGATGAACGAGTATTGCGCCAGGCTCCTCGGCGTAGGCCCCGACGAGGCGGCCGCTATACGCCGGGAGCGGATGCCCAACTACGGCACGACGCTCGAGTGGCTGATGGCGGAGCACGGTTTTACCGATACGGAGGACTACTTCTCCTACGTCCATCCGGACGGCGAAGAAGACACCATCGCCTTCGATCCCGGGCTCGGCCCGTTCCTCGACTCCATCGACCTGCCTAAGTACGTCTTTACCAACGCGCCCATGGAGCACGCGGAAAGGGTCCTGCGGAAGTTGCGCATAGCGGACAGGTTCGTGCGTGTATTCGACGTCAGGTTCTGCGGCCTCAAGGGCAAGCCCGCCGCCTCGGCGTTCGACGGGGTGATCGCCGCGATCGGGATCCCGGCCGCCGAGACCCTTTTCTCCGACGACGTACCGCGTTACGTCCAAGGCTTCGTCGCCAGGGGCGGCAGGGGCGTCCTCGTAGACCATTTCGGCAAGCATCCCGACTCGGGACTGCCTACGGTACGCACGATATACGAGTTGCCGGCCTATCTTTAGCCGACCATACCCGATGAAGGAGATTCCATGGCTCCATTCAGTCTTTTACCGTCGCTTATCAGGCGACGCCCCGGGCGCGTCGAGCTGAGCGTATCCGCGGCTACCAGGGCCCTGTACGTCGGGCTCGGGATAGCGCTCGTCGTGACCCTGGTTCGCGATCCCGCGGGTAGCCCGTTCGCAATAATGTTCGCGATCGTCATCGCGATCGCCGCGCTGTCGGAGGACCGCTGGATCTTCGACGGGGAAGCGGAGGAAGTGCGGCGGCGAACCGGCGTGCTCTTTCTCTCCAAGAGCTGGGCCATGGACCTGGACATGGTATCGTCTATCGAACTAGATCCCGAGTTCAGCGGCGCGGAAGGCGGCGATCCGTACGCCAAGGTATCGGCCGGCGCCGCCAAGGACCGATGCGCGCTGCGCCTGGCGCTCGGGGACGGCAGGACGCTCGTCCTGTGCTCCGCCAAGCGCAAGCGATTGCCGGAACTGCGCGAACGCGCCGTCGCGATAGCGGAGACGATAGGGAAGCCGCTCGTCGAGGCCTGAACCGCCGCTAGCTCGACTCCACGCGCCCGGGATCCCGTCTCGCGCGCCCGGCCCTCCGCCATCGGCGGAGCGCGCCGTACGACGCGGGCGTCGCTACGGCTGAAACGGCGAGCGCGCAGGCTACGACGAAGCTCGACGACCGCATCCTGACGAACGGCGCCGCGAGCGCGCCCCATAGCGACAATACCGCGAAGAATACCGCGCACGCGAACGCGGCGCAGGCGAGCGCCCTGACGGCGAACGACGCCGCGCGACCGAGCGCCGCGGGAAGGCGACGCGGCATAGTCGTCAAGCCTTCGGCTTTCCCGGGGTCCCGCCATCGGGAGAGGGGATGAAGAATCCCGCGACTACGAGCAGCACGCCGCACAAGACCACCGCAGAGTCGGCCACGTTGAAGGTCGGCCAGCGTTCCAACCCGAATAAACCGTAGAATTTGAACGACAGGAAGTCGACGACGCCTTCCGGCCTCGCTATCCGGTCTATGATGTTGCCGACGCCGCCGCCTATGATGCCGCAGAGGGCCCAGCGCTGTACCGGCGTCAATTCGTCCGTCTTGAAGTAATACACGCAGAGCGCGATCATCAGGGCAAGCGGTACGACGATGAGTATGGCGACCCGTAGCGGTTCCGCCAGGCCGTCGCCCATGCTGAAGGCCGCCCCCGTATTCTTCTGGTGCACGAGCCAGAAGAAGTCGCCGAGCGCGTTCCACGCGATGCGCCCCGGCCTGATCGACGCGACGACCGCCGCCTTGGTGACCTGGTCCGCGACCAGGATTGCCAGCGTCAGCGCGAACGGCGCCAACGGTTTCTTGTTCTTCTTTTCAGGCATGAAGGGCTCCCTGCGATCTGGCGTTGGTTCCGGCGCCTTACAGCCCGGTAGGGTACTCTATGAATATTGTCTGGATTCCGAGCTCGCGGGCGACGCGCTCGGCTACCGCCTTGACGCCGTGCACCTCGGTCGCGTAGTGGCCGGCGGCTACGAAATTGAGCCCCGCCTCCATCGCTTCGTGGTAGATGGAATGGGACGGTTCTCCGGTGACGTATAGCTCGATCCCCTCGGATATGGCCTGCAGCGACTCGAAGGCCGCGCCGCCTGACACGACGGCGACGCGGGAAACCACCTTGGGACCGAACGGCAACAGGGACCGAGGCGCCCCGCCGTCGGGAAGGACCCGCCTGACGATCTCGTCGACCGGAAGGGCCGGCTCGAGACGGCCCTTGAGGCCTATCTTGACGCCGTGGTACTCGCCGAAGGGCAGGATATCGCGAAGCCCGAGCATTCCGGCCAAGACGGCGTTGTTACCGAGCTCGACGTGCGCGTCCAACGGCAGGTGACAGGCGTAGAGGGCCATGTCCGCCGCCAGCAGGTCGGCTATTCGGCCGCGCAACGCCCCGGTAATGGGCGCCGGCTTACCCCAGAAGAGACCGTGGTGAACGAAAAGCGCCTGCGCTCCCGCGTCGCGCGCGCGCCTGATCGACTCGGCGCACGCGTCCACCGCGAAGGCCATCTTCCTGATCGGCTCCGCGGAACGCCCGACCTGCAACCCGTTTAGAGAGTCATCGATAGTCTTGAATTTCGGTATTCCCAGCAGAGCCTGGGCCCAATCGTCGAATTCAGCGATATTCATGGGCGAAGTATACTCCGAGGGCGACGACGCGGACAAGGCTGGATTCTTACGCCCCCGCGAAGGCCCGGCCAGGCGTCCCGATGACCCGAGCGCACGCCGCGTCGGCCTCGGCCGCCAGCCTATCCTCGTCCACGCCGACCAGCCGCCCGTCGGCGTAGACGATACGTCCGTTGACCATGGTAAGCCAGACGGGCCCGGTTACGCCGGCGCGAGCCAGCAGGTTGGCCGGATCGTGGGTCGCGCCGGCCAACTCCAGTCCGGAAGCGTCTATCATGAAGAGATCCGCGGCCTTGCCCGCCTCGAGCGAGCCGAGGTCGCCCCTGCCGAGGAGGTCGGCGCCGCCCACGGTGGCTATCTTCAGCATGTCGTACGCCGAGGGGCTCGCCCCCCGATCCTTGCAATGGGACGACTGCAGCATCCACGCCACGCGCAGGCTATCGAGGAGACTGGAGCTATCGTTCGTCGCCGAGCCGTCGCAACCGAGGCCGAGCCTAACCCCGGCCTTCCTCAGCGCCGAGACGTCGATTATCGGGAAGCCCCCGAGGACGGCCGGGGCGGGGCAATGGCAGAGCCCCGTGCCCGTCGAAGCCATGACCGGATATTCCGCGGGTGAAAGCTCCCATCCGTGCGCGTACCAGACGTCATCGCCGACGAAGCCTATATCCTCGCACCAGGCCAGGGTACGCTTCCCCCAACGCTCTACCATAGGCGCGTTCTCGCCCTCGCCCAGGTGGGTATGGAGGCGGACTCCGCGGGAGCGGGCCAACGCTATCGACTCGACGAAGGTCTCGCGCCGGCAATTGACGGGCTGACAAGGAGACACGACGACGTCGGTCATCCTGAAGGCGTCGTCTGAATGGTATAGCCCGATCAGGCGGTCGCAGTCCGCTATGAACTCGTCGGTCGTCTCGAGCATCTCGTCGGGGATGGAGCTACCCTCGGCCATAGGAAGGGTATTGGCGCCCCGACCGGCATGGTACCGTATGCCGAGGAGCGCGGCGGCCTCCATCTGGCGATCGACGAGGCCCGGCCCGGCATGTCGCGGGAAGCAGTACTGATGGTCGAAGGCGCAGGTACAGCCGTGCTTGAGGAGGTCGGCCATGGCCGTGAGCGACGAATAGTATATGGCGTCGGAGTCTATGAGCTTGAAAAGCTGATAGATCTTCCCGATCCAGTCCATCACCGATAGCCTCGGATAATCCACCGCGGACAGGTTGCGGACGAAGGTCTGGAAGAAGTGGTGATGCGTATTGACGAGGCCGGGATAGACGAACTTGCCGCGGGCCTCTATGACATCGGCGCCGACGGCGTCTAGATCGGGCCCTATGGCGACTACGGCCGGCCCCTCGACCAGTATATCAGCGTCGCGGTATACGGTATCGGCGCCGTCGCAGCTGACGACGGCCCGCGCCTTCCGGATGAGCGTCCTCTTCGTCACGATTCCCTCCCGGAGATGAAGCCGGGCCTCCTGGTAGCCAGGAATTCCCGCATCTCCTCGAAGGCCTCGCGGCTCTCCGGTAGCAGGTCCCCGAGCGCGGGCCAGACGTGCCACAGGCCGTCCCATAGGCTCAGCCGGACGTCGACGCCGGCCGCCTCGGCCGTACGCTCTATCCGCAGCGAGTCGTCGAGCAGGACCTCGCTACGATCGACCTGGAGCAGCAGGGGCGGGAAGCCGGTAAGATCGGCGTATACGGGCGAGACGAGGGGATCATCGAGCGCCGCGCCGCCGGCGTAGTACGATGCCCACACTCTGAGCATTTCCGTGTTGAGGAGAACGTCGGAGGCCGCGTTGGATGCGTGGCTGGAGCCGGAATGGGTCAGGTCGGCCCAGGGAGACAGGCACAGCACGGCCGAAGGCGCGGCCTCGCCCGCGTCGAGGAGCGACCGGACGACCGCTAGGCACAGGCCCCCGCCGGCGGAATCCCCGGCGAAGACGATATCCGCGGCCGAGTAGCCCTGCGAGAGCAGCCAGCGATACGCCTTCAGGGCGTCTTCGAGGGCCGCGGGGAACGGGTGCTCGGGCGCCAGCCGGTACTCGGGCAGGAGGATCTTCATGCCGAGCGTCCGGGCCATAGGGACGCAGAGCATCAGCGACGCGTCGATGGAGCCGGTGACGTACCCGCCGCCGTGGAGGTACAGGACGGTGCGCCCGTCGTACTCGCGCGCCGGACGAACGGTCGCGCACGGCACGCCGTCGATATCGATGCGCTCGACCCGTATCACCTTGGGGAACGGCACGTGAACCTTGCTGTTCTTGAGGGTGCGGGCACGCTCGTCGAGGACGCTGAGGCCTTGTTCCTGGAACACCTTGCGTATGACCGAGCGCCAGAATCTACTTCGTAGGCTAGCCGCCACGTGACCCCCCGTTCCGTTTTTTCGATGGGCTATGCGTCGGGGCCGCGATCCTTCCAAGGCTCGCGGCCCGTCGGCGTTAGGCTTTCTTCGGGTGCGCTATCAGGTCGGCCAGGTACGGCTTCTTCTTGAGGTCGGACACGAGGCCGGCGGCGCGCTGCTTGTTGACGTAGTCGGGGCTCTGGAAACTGTACGTATAATTGGTGTGTACGTCATAGCTGCCGTTCATCAGCGCGAAGGCGTCCTCGGTCATCACGAGTTCCTCGTCGGTGGGGATCACGTAGACCTTGACCTCGCTGTCGGGCGCGCTTATCTCGAGCTCCGCGTTGCGGCACTTGGCCTTGGCGTTTCTGTCCGGGTCTACCTTGATGCCCATGCCTTCGAGCCCGAGGGTAGCCAGGTGGCGGGTTACGGGGCCCATCTCGCCGACGCCCGCGGTGAAGACGAGGGCGTCTACGCGGCCGAGGGCGGCGTAATAGGCGCCGATATACTTCTTGATCCGATACCCTTCGAGCTCCTGGGCGACGATGGCGACCTTGTCGCCCGCCTCGGCGGCGTTCTCTATATCGCGCCTGTCGGACCAGCGGCCGGTGATGCCGAGGACGCCGGATTCCTTGTTCAGCGCCTTCTCGACGTCGGCTGGGGACAGGCCGCCCTTCTTCAACATGTGGAATATTATACCGGGGTCGACGTCGCCGGATCGGGTGCCCATCACGAGGCCCTCGAGCGGGGTCATGCCCATCGAGGTGTCGTACGAGCAGCCGTCCTTCACGGCGTTGATGGAAGAGCCGTTGCCGATATGCGCGATGATGACGTTGGACGCGAAGGGGTCCTTGCCGAGCAGTACGGAGGCGCGCTTGGCGGTGTACAGGAAGCTGGTACCGTGGAAGCCGTAGCGGCGGACCATGTACTTCTCCTGCCACTCGCGGGGCAGGGCGTAGGTATAGCTGGTGCTGGGCATGGTCTGGTGCCAGGCGGTATCCATGACCGCGCAGTGGGGCACGTTCGGGAGGACGGCCTTGGCGGCCTCTATGCCGGTGATATTGGCCGGGTTATGGAGCGGGGCAAGGTCGACGAGCTCCTTGAAGGTAGCCAGGGACTCGTCGGTGATCAGGACCGAGCGCGCGAACTTCATACCGCCGTGGACGACGCGGTGGCCTACGGCTCCGATGTCCTGCATGCTCTTCACGACGCCGTGCTGGGGATCGGTAATGGTCTTGAGGATAAGCTCGACGGCGACGACGTGGTTGGGGCACTCGTGCTCGAGGCCGATGTCGGCGATGCCCGGCGCCTTGTGGTTGATGATCGAGCCTTCCTGGCCGACGCGCTCGACTATGCCGGAGGCGAGGACGTTCTTCTGTTCCCAGTCGTAGACCTGGTACTTGACGGACGAGCTGCCGCAATTAAGGGTGAGTATGACCATGGGGATTCTCCTTGGCGAGGTTATGGCGGTAAGGATAGCAGAGAGGGGCGCGCGGGTCTAGCTCGACAGCATCACCTGGAGTATCTGGAGCACCGGCAGGATGATGCACACGATGATGAAGACGACGTCGAGTATCAGCATCGTCCGCTCGCTGCGCTCGACCTTGACGATCTCGTATATGTTCTGCAGCGCGTCGAGGCGGCGCTCGACCGAGCGGGTCCAGCCGGAGGTGTTGAAGATGCCGCAGATGTGCTCGTAGACGGTGCCCAGGAAGTAGTCGCCGATTATCTTGGCGCTATTCTCCAGGTTCTCGAGGATGAACAGGGCGTCCAGCCGGAGAGCCTGGATCTTGCCGAACTTCTTGCGGAGCGCGCCGGTCTTCAGCTTCTTGCCCTGGCCCTTCAGGGAGATCGCGTTGACGTCGTCCTCGGCCTCGTCGAGCCACCGGTCCAGCAGCTTATCGAGGGACCGCAGCTCGAGGTACTGGTAGTTGGCCAACTCGCAGATGAGGAGCACGTCCTCGTAGTCCCGGTCGGAGTCGACGATTATGCAACGGTCCATGTCGAATACGGCGAGGTCCTTGCCGCTATACGAGAAGGGATTGCTCATCGTCTTCTGGATCTGCGACTCGTGGAGCGGATACCCCCACGGCTCCCCCGCTATGAGCGTCGTCAGGTCGCGCTCGTTCTCGGAGAGGAAGCGGGTCGGGTCGACGCCGACGTCGGCGAAGCAATACGCGAGGTAGGTCTCGCTCTCCGGCTCGTGACGGGGGCTCCTGACCGCGGGGAGGACCTGCTCGAGCACCGCCCGGTAACGCTCGTCGATATAGGAATCGATGTCGCTTATGGTGTTGGTAATAGGCTTCGCCTCGATGCCGTGGAGCCCCTCGAGGGTGGCGTTGACGTTGAGCCTGACGACGATGGACATGACGCCCTCGTCGTATAGCCTGGCGGAGGCCGCGAAGCCCTCGATGGACTCCTCGCTGTAGATCCTCTTGAGCCCGGAACGCAGGTCGACGCAGAGCGGGACCGGCATGGTCAGGGACGTGGGCGTATCGCGACGGCGCTGGATGCGCATTCCCGGAACGCCGGGCAGGAGGTCGGCGGCCTGCTTCAGGTCTATCGCGCGGCCGATATCATAGAGCGCCAGCCGTACGATCTCGACGGCGTAGACTCTATCATCCGAGGCCGTCGTATCGATCATCTGCCTGCCTCGACTCGAGCCACGACCTTGTTGAGCACCTGGAGCACGAGCACGCTGCCCTCGGGCAGCGCGTAGGGCATCGTGAACGACCGTCCCGGGTGATCGACGGATATCAGCGGGATCCGGGCCCCGGACGGAGGCTCGGCGTACAGGACCGCGCGCAGGGGATAGGGATACTCGGGCAGGGACTGCGTGAACAGGCCTACGACGACGCCTTCGGCCTTCGCGGGGGCGCCGAACACGATGGATACGGGGGCGCCGGGATCCTCGAGGGTACCGGGCGCGGGCAACTGGGCGACCACGGTGCCGGGGCGCTCGCGGCCCTCCGTCGGGCGCATCGTGAACTGGAAGGCTATGCCCGATTTCTCTATCTGCAGCGCGGCGTCCTGGATGGTCAGCCCGACGAGGTCCGGGACCTTGACCTTGGCCTTCTCGGGGCCGCGCGACACCACGAAGGTCAGTTGGGTGGGGCCGGACAGGTCGACGTTGGGCGCCGGCGACTGTTCGAGTATCGTCCCGGCGGGGCTGGGGTCGTAGATATAGATCGGAGGTTCCTTGACGGTAATAAGCTGCCGCGTCGAGCCGAAGACGGTCTGAAGGTGTATCTTGACCTCGTCGACGGTCTGGCCTACGTAGTCGCCCACCTTATCCTGCGCCGCTCCCCTTGAAACGACCAGCGCGATGCGCCGCCCGGCCTTGACGATGGCTCCGGGCAGGGGTTCCTGCTCGAGTATCCTGCCCCGGGTCTCGGGGTCGCTCGAGAAGCGTAGCGAGACGCGCGGGTACAGTTCCTTCTCCTGCAGCTTGACGAGGGCGGCCGACAGCTCCATGTCGACGACGTTTGGTACCAGCGTCTGTTCCTCGCCTCGGAGGGTGAAGAAAAACGCTATGACGCCGGAGAAGCCCATCAGCACGACGAGCGATATGAGCACCGCTATGAGCGCGCGGTAATGGCGGGGATCGAGTTGGTCGAGTCGCTTGAAGTTGAAAACAGATCGAAGATCCATAGCGTGGCTCCCGTTCAAATGATCGGACGAGGAGCGATCAGGACGCGCCCAGGCGCGTTCCGATCAGGCCCCGTGCGCCGTTCGCGAAGTCCTTGAAGTCCATGGGCCTCTTACCGCGAAGCTGGAGGCGCGCGAGGGCGAGTTGGCCCTCTCCTGTTTGTACCATTATACCTTTGGACTTGTCTACAGAAAGGACTGTACCCGGCTCCGATGCCGATGCGTCGCCCGGACAGGGACGAGCGGTCAGGAGCGCGAGCCGCTCGCCGGAAAAGGTCGTCCACGCGCCGGGCCAGGGATGGAAGGCACGAACGCGCGCGTCTATCTCGAGCGAGGACGAGCCCCAGTCCACGAGGCCGCCGTCCTTGGTCAGCGCCGCGCAATAGGTCGCAGCAGGTTCGTCCTGGGGCTCTCCCCTGGCCGTCCCCGCCTCGATGCCGTCGATGACGCTCACGAGCAGTTCCGCGCCTATGCCGGCGGACAGTCCGGACAGGCTCTCGGTCGTCTCGGTACCGTCGAGGGCTATCTCGCGCGTGGCGAGCACGTCGCCCGAGTCCATCCTGGGCGCCACGTACTGGACGCTGACGCCGGTCATCGGGTCGCGGTTCAGTATCGCGTACGGTATGGGCGCGCAACCCCTCCAGCGGGGAAGGAGCGACGGGTGGGCGTTAATTCCGCCCTTCGGGAACAACGCCATGAACTTGGGCCCGAATATCCTGCCGTACGCGAAGACGACGAGCAGTTCCGGTCCGAGCGCGGCGACGGCCTCGCGTTCGGCGGGCCCCAGCCGCTCGGGCGATAGCACCGGTACGCCGAGCGCGGCGGCGGCGGCGGCGACGGGCGTGCCTGACAGCGCTAGCCCCCTGCCCTTCGCGGACGGCGGATTGGTCAACGCGCCTACTAGCCGATGGCGCGCGGCGATGGCCTCGAGCGCCGGGACGGCTATTTCCGGGCTACCGGCGAAGAGCACTCTCACGCCGTTAGGCCCTCATCCGCTTCTCGTATTGCTTGAGGAGCCGGTCGCGGCTACGCTCCGGCAGGCGATCGGTGAAGAGGACGCCGTTCAGGTGATCCAGCTCGTGCTGCACTACGCGCGCGAGGAATCCTTCCGCGCCGAGCACGAAACGGCGCCCGCGCTCGTTCCAGGCCTGTACGCGTACCTCGGCGGGACGGTCGAGGTCGGCGTAGACGCCGGGTATCGACAGGCAGCCCTCCTCGAAGCTCGCGAGCTCGACGCTGGTCTCCACGATCTCGGGATTGATGAAGACGCGCGGCTTGTCGCCGTCGATCTGTATGACGAAGAGGCGCTGAGGCACGCCGACCTGCGGAGCGGCGAGACCGACGCCCTTGCCCTGCTTCATCGTCACGAACATCGTCTCGACGAAGGCGGCCAGCTCATCGTCGAATTTGTCTATCGGCGCGGCCTGCCCCCTGAGGACATCGGCTCCTATGGTATAGATATCAAGCATCGTACGTATTCTCCTACAGCTACTAGTATACTATGACGCTACATGCATACGGCAAGCCAGCGCTCACCGAGCGCCGGGCACCTGGGACAGGTCGAAGCGATCGCCGGGTTTCAGGCCCACCCGGCCGAACCACCCCGAAGGAGCCTCGAGGGCGTAGCGGACGTACCGTTCGCTCTCTATCGGCGCCAGCGACAGGGGTTCCATGGCATGGATCTCCTTGATGACCCCGTCCGAGCCCAGATAGGCTATGGAAAGCGGTATCAGCGTGTTCTTCATCCAGAACGACAGGCGGCGATCCTCTTCGTAGACGAACAGCATGCCGCGACCGTCCTCCAGCTCCTTGCGGTGCATCAGGCCGATCTCCTGAACCGCCGGTTCCACTGCCAACTCGACGACTATCTCCACGGTACCGGATCGTAGCGTCGCGGTGGCGAGGCCGGATTGCGGCCTGTCGAGCCTCGACCTATCCGAAGGACCGCACGAGGCGACGGCGAGGGAGGCCGCGGCGACCGAGACCACGAGTAACGACTGGCTGATAACGCGAGCGACTTTATGCACGGCGACCTCCGGGAATGCCGCGACAGAATAAACCGTAAGACCTCGGGCGGACAAGCCACCGGGCTTCTCGGCGCCCGGGACCGGCGCCTTACCTCTTGTGGGCGGACCGGTATTCTATCTCGCGGCGGCTGAGCACGACGACGACCCCGAGCCCCTCCTCGTTCTGGATATCCTCGAGCTCGGCCATCGTGCCGACGAGTTCCATCTCGAGCTCATCGCGCCTCCTGCCGACGAGGGTGCCGTAGTAATTGGCTATCTCCGGCTGCACGGGGCCGTCGAAGACCCGGCGCAGGTAATTCTCGTCGTCCGCCTCGAGGAGGATATCCTTAGCCGACACGGCGCAGAACGATCGGTCGTCCCCGAAATCGTACGATACCTTGACCGATCTCGAACCTTTTATATAAAAATACTTCAGGACTTCTTCGGCCACGCGCATCAACTGTGTAGCGTCAGATTTCATGTCTCCTCCATTCGCGTAGCCACTCGAGCACGGGCAGGCACAGCCCCGCCGTCAATCCGCCGGCGAAACCGTTATTGTAAAGGTTGAGCCCCCCGTGCAGCGTCCCGACCACCTGGACGAGGAGCAGATGGGTCATGCCGGCCGCGAAGCCGGCTACGGGGCCGTATTCCCCGGAGATAGGCGCGAGCGTGCTCGCGAACAGGATCGCGAGCTGGCTCGCCGGATTGTCGATGCCGTATTTGGAGACGAGCGCCATCCCGATCGCGCCGAGCATCGGCGGCACTACGTTGCGGGGATGCTTGCCGAACGCCGAGAAGCCGACTATCGTCAGCACGCCTCCGATGATCGGGCCGTTCCAGGATGCGCCTATCGCCAATACGACGGCGCTGGACAGGAGCCCCATGGCGCCCATGTTCACGAAGGTCGCGCCGAGCCCGTAATAGCGCACGAAATCGCTGACGAGCCGCCCCGGCGAGGCCAGGAGCCTACGGTACGAGGCGGGCCAGCCCGGATCGATGATCGCGCCGGTGACGATGAGCGCGACGAAGAACGCCGCGAGGCCCGGCAGCACGGGAAGCGGCCCGAGGACGGCCCAATGGAAACCGCCCGACAAGGGTATGTCGAAAGCCTTGAACCCCGACATCACCACCGTGCCTATGAGGCCCGCGGCGAAGCCGATATTATAGAGGTTATAGCCGCGATGGAAGTCGAGCGCGTGCCTGGCGATCGGCGATATGAGGAATCCGACGACCGCTCCGACGCTCACGGCGAGCGCGATGTTCCAGGGAGCCTGGATGCCGAGTCCGAACGCGACCTCGCTAGAAAGCGGCGCGAGCGCGGTGCCGAACAACGCCACGATGATATTCTCGCCGAACGGCCGGCGGCTGGCTACCGAATACAGGTAGGCGCCCAATATGCCCGGCCAGATATTGGCAATATTCTTGCCGAACAGCGAGAATCCCGCGATCGTGAAGACGACCGCTATCGCCGGACCGGACACCGACACGCGCGAAGCCTTGAGAATCCCTATCGCGACGCAAACGCAGAGCGCCGAATTGATGAAAGCGGGCCCGAGGCCGGCGACGCTCGCGTAATCGTTAATCAGGATATCCGGGCTTACGATTATGACTCCAAGCCCGCGGGCTATCGCCGACAGGTCGAATCTCGACGCCGCCAGGCCGTAAGCCAGGAGGAAGCCGAGGAAGCCGAGGAGCGCAGTGCGCGCATGCCGCGATTCGGTCTCGAAATCGTTCGGCGGGGGTTCGTATGTTAAATTTGACATCTCGCCGTATTCTTGATGAATCGGGCCCCGGCGTCAAGATAAAAAGGTTTTGCTTGACAGGCTTTACGAGCTAAACGGATACTTGAAAATCCATGAAGCTACTCGTATTCGTTCTCAACAAGGAAGAGTACCTCGAGGAAGTGCTGGAAGCCTACGTAGAGGCGGGCATCCCGGGGGCGACCATCCTCGACTCGGAGGGCCTGGGGTACTTCCTGGCATACGAGGTACCGCTCTTCGCGGGCTTCAAGGAATTCATGAAGGGGAACAAACCGTACAACAAGACGATACTTTCGGTCGTCAAGGACGACAAGGCCGTCAACCGCCTCGTACCGATCCTGGACGAGGTGGTCGGCGGGCTCGAGAACCCGGGAACCGGCGTGATGTTCATGCTGCCCATAGAATGGGGTTATGGATTCGCTCGGCTCGACGACGACGATGAGGAGTGAGCGCCATGACGAGCCTTAAACGGATAATCCAGGAAGGACGGGTCGCCGTCGGGATAGAAGCCAGCGACAAGGCCGGAGCGCTCGAGGCGGTGGCGGGATTGCTATGCGCGGATAGCGCGCCCATGGATCCGAAGCGGCTCCTGTCGGCGATAGTCGCCCGCGAGGCCCTAGCGTCCACCGGCATAGGAGAGGGCATCGCCATCCCGCATGCCTTGTGCGACGATATACACGAAACGTCCTTGGCCGTGGCGCGCCTCGCTCGACCGGTCGATTTCGGCGCGCAGGACTCCGTCCCCGTCGATCTCGTGTTCATGATCGCGGGGTCGCGCGATAACGCGTCGCAGCACCTGCAGCTCCTTTCAAAGCTGGCGCGCATGGCGCACGATCCCTCGTTCAGGAAGGCGGCCAGGGAGGCCGTCGACGCCCCGTCGCTGGCGCGGCTCCTACGCGAGAGGGAGTAGCGCGATGCGCCCTCGAAGCCTCTGGAAGCTCATCCGCATACTGGCGACGTTCGCCGTACTCATCGCGCTCTGGTTCCTCTTCTCGGGGAGCTTCTCGCCGGCGTCGATCCTGACGGGGATAGGTTGCTCGGCGCTGATCGCGTTGATATCGTACAACACCTTCATAGACGAGCACGAAGCCGCCAGGAACATGGTGTTCCCGCGGCTCTTACCCGCCTTGGCCTATCCGTTCAGGCTCGTCGCCGCCATGTACGCGGCCAGCTTCAGGACGCTCGCCTCCGTGCTGAGCGGCCGGGTATCCCCGCGCGTCGTACACTTCCGCTCGAGGCTCAAGTCCGATATCGCGCGCGTCGCGCTGGCGGAGGCCATCACCTTCACGCCGGGCACCATCAGCATAGAGCTCGACGAGGACCACTTCATCGTGCACTGGCTCAACGCGACGACGAGACACTCGGCGAGAGCCGGCGACGAGGTCAAGGGCCCCCTCGAGGCGGCCATCAAGAGGATATGGGTATGATCGAGATAGCCTTCGCCTGGACGACGTGGATATTCGCGGGATGCTCCGCGGCACTGCTCGTCCGCCTCGTGATCGGTCCGAGCAGCGCCGACCGCCTGACCGCGCTCGCCGCGATATCGGCTCTCGTGCTCGGCATGCTGACGATGAGCGGCGTCCGGGAAGCCCGGCCCGCCTTCCTCGACGTAGCGTTCGTCTACGACATACTGGGATTCCTCGGGATACTGGCGATCGCCACGTTCACCAAGGATACCCGCATAGACGGCGGCAAGGATCCCGGCGGCGTCGAGGAGCCCCGGGCGTGACGGATCCGCAGGCCATCGCCGAGCTGACCAGGGAACTGGCCGTGTCCGGCCTATGCGCCGTCGCGGCTCTGTTCGCCATCGCCGGCACCATCGGCGTATTCCGCTTCCCCGACGCCTACACGAGGCTACAGGCCTCGTCGCTGACCGGCACGACGGCGACGTTCTCCGTCCTGGCGGCCTCGTTGGTCGCCTCGCCGTCCATAGCCATCGCGGCCCGCGTCGTGGTCATCGTCATTTTCTTCCTCGTATCGAATCCGACCACGACCCATATCATCGCGCGGTACGCGTGGAAATCGGGGCTCGACCCGTGGA
This sequence comes from Spirochaetae bacterium HGW-Spirochaetae-3, assembly GCA_002839315.1. Lineage (GTDB taxonomy): Bacteria > Spirochaetota > Spirochaetia > Treponematales > UBA12059 > SZUA-370. Next base: position 397,183 of record PGXV01000005.1, on the reverse strand, counting down.
CGGACTCCGCCAGGCGACGCGGACGGGGCGAGGATAGACCATGACGGAGCTCATACTCTTCCTGGTATGCGTCGGCTCGGCGTACGCGCTGCTCTCGAAGGACCTCCTGCACGGCGCGATAGCGCTGTCGGCCACGAGCGTGCTGTCGGCGTTGCTGTTCTTCATCTTGAAGGCCCCCGACGTCGCCATTACGGAGGCGGCCGTGGGCGCGGGCGTCTCCACCGTCATCTTCGTCTGGGCAATCCGGGAAACGGAACGCAAGGACCGATCATGACGGGGCGCCGGACGATGAACGCGCTGGGCGGGGCTATCGCGGCCGTCCTGTCGCTCGCCGCCGTCGCGCCGATCGTGCTAGCGGACGCGCCATGGCCGCGAGCCGCCCGCGATCTCCTGGCGACGGCTGGCCTCGAGGATACGGGCGCCAGCAACCTCGTCAGCGCCATATACCTCGGGTACCGAGCCTTCGACACGCTCGGCGAAACCATCGTGCTACTCGCCGCGCTCGCCGGTTCCGTATCGCTGATCGTCGCAGAGGGCTCGTCGCGCGGAGCCGGAAAGAACCTCGCCGACAAGGCCAAGCCCCTCCATACGGAGATAGTCAACGTCATAGCCGGAAAACTGGCGCCCATCGTGCTCCTCTTCGGCGCGTACGTGATGCTCTACGGCCATTCATCGCCGGGCGGCGGGTTCCAGGGAGGCGTCGTGCTGGCGTCGGGAATCATCTTCATAGCCATAGGCCGGCGTTCCGGGGGCTTAGGCAGGATAGATCCGAGCCTCACCGCCTTCGGCCACGCCTCTCTGGCGCGCATCGAGGCCGCCGCGTTCTCCGGGATACTCCTCCTGTCATTCCCCGGCGTCGGCCGGGCGGTCGAAGCGTTTCGCGTCGCCGCCTGGAACCGCGGGCTCGGGATACCGGCGGTCTCGACCATAATCGCCCTGAACGTAGCCATCGGGCTAAAGGTCGGCGCGGGAGTGGCGCTCATGTGCGTGCTGATGCTCGGAGGGAACGACGAATGATAGCACGGTCGCTCATACTGTGCCTCTTCATCACGGGCCTCGTCGGGCTGACCACGAGGCGCAACCTCGTCAAGAAGGCCTACGCGCTATCGATCATGAACTCGGCGGTCGTATTGCTCTTCGTCCTCGAAGGCTCCGGGATCGGAGACAAGGCCCCGCTACTGGGCGGATCTCCGGGGGTCTTCGTGGACCCGGTACCGCAGGCGCTGATGCTCACGGCCATCGTCGTCGGAGTCTGCGTCTCCGCCCTCGCGCTGACCATCGCCTACCGTCTGCACCGGATATACGGGACCCTCGACGCGGACGAACTGAAGAGGCTCGTCGGCCATGAATGACGCCGAGCTGGCCCTCGTACCGATATTCCTCCCCCTCGTAGGCGCGGCCATGGCGCTCGTCGCGAAGTCGCTCAGCGAGGGTCGGGCCTCGAGGATCCTCGAGACGTCGGGAGCGGTCGTCGGCCTCGCGCTGCCATGGGCGGCCCTCGCGGGCCTGCTGCCGGCCGTCATGGCCGGAGGCGTCTCGTTCACCGTTTCCGGGTGGGCTCCGGCGATAGGCATAGCCGAGCGTTTCGACGGGCTCGCGTGGCTCGTAGACGCGCTCGGGTTCGCGGGAGCGGGAGCGGCGTACCTCTATTCGCGCGGCAACGGGCCCAAGGGGCCCGTCTTCACGGCCATATTCCTCGTCCAGACCTCCGCGCTCGCCGCGACCGCGTCTACGGCCGATCTCTTCAATCTGTTCGTCTGCCTCGAGGTGCTCGGGCTTTCCTCGTACGTGCTCGTCGCGAGTTCGCAGAAACCGGGCGCCTTCCTCGCGGCGTTCAGCTACCTGACCGTCAGTTCCGCGGCCATGGTATTCTTCCTCATCGGGCTCTTCGGCCTCTACCGCCTGACCGGCAGCCTCTCCTACGAAGGCATCGAGGCAGGACTGTCTGCCCTGGCCGACGGAGGGGGCGCGACAGCGTCTCTGTCATCGGCGTGCATCGTCGCGGCCATAGCCATCAGGGTCGCCGTCATGCCCGTCTACGGCTGGCTGCCCGACGCGCACGCGATGGCGCCGCACGCGGTCTCGGCCGTCCTGTCCGGCGTGCTTATAAAGACGCCGCTCTTCGCTCTCGGTCGCCTGCTCGGCTTCCTGCCGACGGGGCACCAGGCGATGGCGCTCGTCGGCACGGCGGGCGTAGTCACGGCCCTCGTCGCGGTCATCGTCGCCCTGTCGCAGAAAGACGCTAAACGGCTCCTGGCGTACCATTCCATAAGCCAGGTCGGCTATATCGTGGCGGCGTGGGGACTCGGAACGGCGGAGGGTCTGAACGCGGCGTACATGCACGCGCTCTTCCACGCGCTCTTCAAGGGACTGCTCTTCCTGAGCGTCGGCACCGTCACGGACGCGGCGGGGAACCGGAACGTCTATACCCTACGGAACGCTACCGCGGCGCTCCGGCTCTCGGGAGACCGGCGGCTGACCGTCGCCGCCGCGTACGCCGTCGGAGCGCTCTCCATATGCGCGATCCCGCCGTTCAACGGGTTCGCGAGCAAGAACGCCATAGCGTACCTTTTCAAGGGGGGCTGGGAGTATTGGGCGCTCTTCGCCGCCGGCGTATGCACGATCGCGTCGTTCATGAAGCTGTCCATGATCTACCTGCCGCCGCGCCGCCCCGTCGCCGGGCCTGACGAGGCAACGGCAGAAACCCAGATCGCTGTCGCCGCGTACCGAATAAGCCTCTCGATGAAGACGGCGATGCTCGCCCTCGCGCTCCTCTGCATCGCGACGGGGCTGTTCTACGGCAAGCTGAACGGCTTCGCGGCAACGCTGCTCGGCACGGCCCCGAAGGTCGGAGCGGGGACGCTCTACGGCTCGAGCGAACTAGCCAAGACCGGTATCAGCCTCGTCCTCGGGGCCGCGCTGTTCCTCTTCGCCGTATCGAAACCGGGAAAGGCAGCGGCCGCCCTGGTTCGTAGCCGACCGAGGAGCTACGCGGGACTGGTGTTGGCGTTCGTCTCGGGCCTGGCGGCGCTCGGAGCCAGGCTCGTCCTGTTCCCCTGACGGCGTCGACAAGGGAGAATTCAAAAAGCCCCGGGGTTACCGGGGCTTGGAAGATGCGGGTTCAAGCTTAGTAGGACTTGCCCTCGCGGGGTTTACGAGCCTTGCGAAGGAGCTTGCGCTTCATGGCCTTCTCCTTGCGGTTACGGACGGTCGAAGGCTTCTCGAAGAATTCGCGCTTCTTCCACTCGCGGATGATGCCCTCTTTCTCGACCATGCGCTTGAAACGCTTGATGGCCTTCTCGAGCGGCTCGTTGTCGTCGACTATAATCTGGCTGATAAAAAATCACCCCCCCTCGATAGCGCTGACTATTCTATGGATATCGGGCATTTTGTCAAGGCCGACGAGGACCTCGGGGTCGCAGGCCGTGCCCATAACGCGGAATTCCCAATGCAGGTGGGGACCGGTCGCGAGGCCGGTCATCCCGACGGTACCGACGGGATCGCCGCGCGCCAAGACGGTTCCGACCCTCGCGGCCATCGTATCAAGGTGCATGTAGATCGTATAGGCGCCGGGCAGGTGCTCGATGACGACGGTATTCCCGGTAACGATCCTCGCCTCGGCCATGACGACCCGGCCGGCGCCCGCGGCGACGACGGGCGTACCGGTCGGACTGCCGTAATCGATGCCGTTGTGCGTCGTCACGTCCACGCCGCCGTCGACGTAGAGATAGCGCCGCCTGAGCCCGAACAGCGAAGTCCGCCTCTCGCTCGCGACCGGCTTCACGAAACCGGAATCCAGGAAGGCCGCCGACGGGTCCGCCGACGCGAGCACGGCCTGGTAACGCAGGGCCTGCTCCGTCTTCAGCGGATCGGGATCGACGCGCAGGCTCGTCAGCGCCTGGTCGAGCGGCAGGTCCTGGCGCTCGAAGACGCGGTCCGCGACTATGAGCCGCGCGCCGGCGACGGCCTCGCCGCCGGGTCCGAATACTACCATCGAGGCCTCGCCGAGCGGCGCGGTTATAGGCGCCGCCGCCAGGAAAAGGACGACCCGGGGATAGGTCGACGCGGCGGACGGCCCCTCCGACCTCACGTCGCGGCCGGCGGCAGGGGCGGAGAATCCTATCGAGCGGGGCCCGTCCGATCCGTCGGCATAGCGGATCGACAGCGTATAGTCGCGGGCTCTCCCGCCGGGTTCCGTCAACGCGAGCGCCGCGAACGCGGGCTCGCCGCGTCGAAGCCCGGATGGAGGCAGCAGGACGGGAGACTCGGAGAAAGCCGGGACGGCGCCGAGCGCGATGATAAGGAACATATGCGGGAGCGCCTTCATGCCGCCAGTCTACTCCGTCGCGAGCGAGCCGGGCAAGCCGACCCGGGAGTCGCGACGATCGGGAGCGCGCACTTGCCGGGGGCGGGACCCAGGCGCTATAGTCGCGGCATGCAGATTCATCTATCGCTCCATCGATCCGGGAACGTCCTCGTGTACGGCATACCCGTCTGGTACAGGATAGTCTCGGGCGCCACGGCGCTGGCTCTCGTCGTCGCGGCGGCATTCTCCGGGGGCCTCGGCATCGCGGGCAACGTCATCGTCGTCATAGCCGCGCTCGCGGCGCTCTACCAGGAGCGCTGGACCTTCGACCCGGGCTCCGACTCCTGTACTGGCAGGATAGGCCTGGTATTCGCTGCCAAGGGGCCTACGTACAAGGCGTCCGACGTCGCCAGGCTACGCCTGGACATCTTCGCCAAGGGCCGGCTCGACCAGAAGGACCTGCCGCCCGAAGACAAGATGCCGTTCGGCTCGCAAGCCAGGCTGATAGTCGAGACCAAGGACGGCGAGGCCTTCATGCTCGACTCCGTGCCGTTCAAGCGCAGGGCCGAGCTCGAAGCGTCGGCCCTCGCCATCGCCGACGCGATCGGGGTTACGCTAGAGTCGTAGGAATCCATATACGGCGGCCAACCTTGACAAGCCCCCCCGCCATGGTAAGATTGACTGATCGCCCTTCAGGTACGGCAAACCCATGATGGAGTAGTCTCGACCATCGATTCGAGGCCTTCGTCGGGGAGCCTTCTGCAACCGGCGATTAAAACAAGGAGGATCCCATGCTTATTCTTCTCGCGGATGCGTTCCAGGCCGATCTGCCGAAACGTCTCGAGGCCTTCGGACAGGTCACCCAGGATATCGGACGCGTTGGCGAGGCCGAGATCGTCATCGTTCGCTCAAAGACCAAGGTCGGCAAGGACATGATCGACGCGGCCCCCAAGCTCAAGTTCGTCATCCGCGGCGGCGTCGGCGTCGATACCATCGACGTTCCGTACGCCGAGTCCAAGGGCATCACCGTAGTCAACACCCCCGAGGCCTCCAGCGTCGCGGTCGCCGAGCTGGCCTTCGCGATGATGGCCGCCATGCCGGCCAATATCGTCGCCGCGGACGTATCGATGAAGCAAGGCAAGTGGCTCAAGAAGGAACTCGAGCGGACCGAGCTCATGGGCAAGACGCTCGGCCTCATCGGCATCGGCCGTATAGCGAGGGAGCTCGCCGTCCGCGCCAAGGCCTTCGGCATGCGCGTCGTCGCGTACGACAAGTACGTCGAGAAGAGCGACGCCGCCGAGATGATGAGCCTCGAGCAGGTCTACGCCCAATCCGACTATATTTCGATACATACGCCGCTGACCGACGAGACCCGCGGCATGATAAACGCCGCATCCATCGCCAAGATGAAGAAGGGCGTCCGCCTCGTCAACACCTGCCGCGGCCCCGTCGTCGTGGTCGCCGACGTCGCGGCGGCCCTCGCGTCCGGCCAGCTCGCCGGTTTCGCCACCGACGTCTACGACAAGGAGCCGCCGGAAGGTTCGCCGCTCTTGACGGCCCCCAACGCGCTGATGACTCCCCATATCGGCGCCTCCACGGCCGAGAACCTCGTGCGGCTCGGCGACTGCATCGTCGACAGGGTCAAGGCCTACGCGGCCAAGAAATAAGAACAGGAAAAGGAGACCTATCATGAAGCGAGTCATCAATTATAGCGCCGGCCCCGCCGGCATCCCCGTAGAAGTCCTCGAGCAGGCCCAGAGCGAGATGCTCGACTGGCAGGGCACCGGCTGTTCCGTCATGGAAGTATCCCATCGCGGCAAGGAGTACGACGCCCTCCACATGGAGACCATGGACCTGTTCCGCGAGCTGGCCGGCCTCGGCAAGGAGTACAACGTGCTCTTTACCACCGGCGGCGCGAGCACGCAGTTCCTCATGCTGCCGATGAACTACCTGGGCGCGGGCAAGGAAGCCGACTACATCGCGACCGGCAACTGGTCCAAGGCTGCGATCAAGGAGGCCAAGCGCTACGGCAAGATATCCATGCCCGCTAACATGGAGCTCGAGGGCGAGCGCTTCGTCGCCATCCCGAAGCAGGGCGAGCTCAAGCTCAACCCCGCCGCCGAGTACGTGCACTATACGAGCAACAATACCGTGGAGGGGACCGAGTGGCACTACATACCCGACGTAAAGGGCAAGCCCCTCGTCTGCGATATGTCCTCGGATATCTTCAGCCGCCCCGTCGACTTCGGTAGATTCAGCATGATCTACGCCGGCGCGCAGAAGAACCTCGGACCGTCCGGCGTCACCGTCGTAGCGATCAAGGACGACTTCCTCGCCAAGGCGCACGACGACCTTCCCACGATGCTGTCGTACAAGGTGTTCAAGGAGAAATTCTCCATGCACAACACCCCGCCCTGCTTCTCCATCTACATCCTCAACCTGACGATGAAGTGGCTCAGGAAGAACGGCGGGCTCGCCGCGATGGGCAAGATCAACGAGCAGAAGCAGCGGCTCCTGTACACGGCCGTCGACGCGTCCAAGGGATACTTCAAGGGTACCGCCGACGTCGATTCCCGCTCGTGGATGAACATAGACTTCAAGCTCCCCACCCCCGAGCTCGACGCCAAGTTCGTAGCCGACGCGAAGGCCGCCGGGATCGTTCAGACCAAGGGCTACCGCTCGATGGGCGGCATCCGGCTGTCGGCCTATAACGCCGTCAGCCTCAAGGACGTCGAGACGACCGTACAGTTCATGGAAGACTTCAAGTCCAGGAACCCGGCCTGATAAGACCGCTCGGGTAGGATACGCGAGCACGGAGACGCAGGGATAAGGACCGGATATGAAGAGGAAGGAGGGGGAGAATGAGATCGAGTCTAGCGCCTTCCCGTTTTCCCCCTCGCCTTCTCCGAGTCTCTGTGCTCAGCTTCCGCGACAAGGCTGATTCATGAAGGGTAAGCACGATATTCCGGAGATGAGCAACGCGGACCTGAAGCACATGCTCGACCAGACCCTGACGCGCTTCGAGAATTGGCGCATCGAGGTGGAGCGGAAGCCGAACCCGATGATGATCCACTCCCTCAAGAACATCATGTCGATCATCGAGACGGTTACGTCTATCGCCGACCGGCGGATGGAGTACTCCTACAAGGAGCTGGTAACGCGCATGGCCGAGTTGATGAGCGAGACCGCGGCGCTGAACATGTCGATCGTGAGGTCGCTCGAAGACGACGATTCGATAGACGAGGCCGAACTGAAGGTCATATCCGGTCGTCTGTTCAAGCTCATTAACGCCGCGGCGGAACTCGCGCGACTGGTCCAGGAGCACTTCGGGACGCCGGAAATAGCCGCGTCGGCAACGCGCAACCTGATCGAGGCGCCCGCCTCGACGCCGACGCGGCCTAAGAAGCCGAAAGAATCCGGCTCGGCTTCTTAAGCCGGCCCGACGGGAGCGCCCGCGGCTAACGGAAGAGAGCGCGCTCCAGGTCCGCCAGCGAGCCGCCGGCGCCGAGGGTAGCGGCGAGCGCCGAATCGAACCGATCGGCGCCGATTCCGGACGCCGCGGCCCTCGCGGCGAGCGCGGCGACGTCGTCATACCGGCCTATCTTGAGTCTGGATGCGGCGACTATCCTCGCTACGTCGCCGGCCCCGCTCGCGCCGAATTCGGACGATATGGCCGAGGCCGTCGCGAGGGCGGCGACCGCCTTCCCCGTCCTAGAACCGGAGACCCGAGCCCAGGAAACGAGTCCGGAGACGGCGCCCGTATCGAGCCCGTTCCTGAACGCAGTCGCCACGGCGAGGTACAAGTCCGTCGCGGCATTCTCAGGCGGCCAGGTTCCATCCGCGAGGATACCCGCCAGCCATATCCAAGCGGCGGCGTCCGACTCGATCGCCTCGGCTACCAGGACGGGCGGCGCGCCCTTGGCGACGGCCTCGCGAACCCTGGAGACGAACGCGTCTAGCGGCACCCCGGCGCGCAAGGCCGGTCCGGCGAGCGTACGCAGCCGTTCGCGCACGCTCGCGAGCCTCGAGCCTTCCATAGAGGAATCCAGCCATGCCGAGAATCGGTTTTCCGGATCTCCGGCCGAAGACGGGACGGTTCCCCATCCGAGCGCCGATCCGTCGGCGCCGGACGGGGAACCGGGCGGCTGAGCCCGCTCGCCAGTCTCGGTCGGTTCCGAAGAGGCGGGCCTGCCTCCTCCGGACGAGCCGCCCCCCTGGCCTCCTCCTTGTGCGGAAACGGGAGACGCGACGGCGAGCGTGATCGACGCGGCGAGCAAGACCGATCGGAAGCGAATCGATTTGAAACGTGCCATAGGTCGCCTCCTAGAGAGACAGGGACGAACTCGCGCCGCCGAAGCCGTCGTCGACGCGCGAAGGCGCCCCCGGATCGGCGATCCAGCGCTCGCCGTCTATGATGAAGTTGTACGAGTACGACTTGTCCTTGCGAAGCGGTACCGTTATCTCCCACGGTCCATCGGACGTACGATGCATCTCATAGCCGTCCGGGGACCATTGGTTGAAATCAGCGGCCAGCCAGACGCTCCTGGCGTCGGGCGCGACGAGCACGAACCTGACTTCGACCGTGGCGCCGGACCGCATTACGCCGAACGTGACGAGGGACGATAAGGCGATGAGCAACGCCGCCGCCGCCGCGAGGCCGACCAGCCCTGGCCCGCGGCGATCCGGCCGCGGCAGGAACGTCGTCAGAGGCCCTGCGGAACGTATCCCGGCCATTATCGCGTCGGAGCTCCGCGCGGCCGCCGACGCGTCCCTGAGGAACGGGGCGGGCGCGTCGTCGGACGCCGAGCCGTCGCCGTCGGCGTCGCGCGACTCGAGGAAATCGAGGGCCATGCGGCGGGCGGAGCGACGCTCGGCGCCATCGCGTCCGTCTCTATCGAATCGTTCCATATCAGTGTCTACCCTTCCCTCGGCCCGATGGTTGCCCGGTATCGTCCAGAATTCTCGATAGCGCCTTGCGAGCGCGGAACAGCCTCGTCTTTACGGCTTCTTCACCCAGTCCGAGCGCCTTCGCCACGTCCGCGACGCCGAGGCCGGCGAAGTAGAATAGCTCCACGGGCGCCCTGTATCGAGCGGGCAGGGAGGCGACGGCCTCGTGTAGAGCCTCGGCGGCGAGCGTTTCCACCGCTCGCTCCGCAGGATCATCGCCCGCGGCGGTCGCTTCGCCCGAGACGAGCGACTCGCCGCCGGCGCGCTCGACGAGGCCTGCGGCCGACGAACGGGCCGCGTAACGGGACTTGACCCGATTCGCGGCTATCGCGAACAGCCATGATGACCAGCTCCTCGATACGTCGAATGCTGCGAGCGAACGATACGCCCGTATAAATACGTCCTGGACCGCGTCCTCCGCGTCGTCATCGTCGCCGAGGCGCACCCGGCAGAACCTGAAGAGGCGTTCTGAGTACTTGTCCACGAGCGCGCGGAAGGCGTCCTCATCACCCGCGAGCGCACGCCCGGCTATCCTGGCGTCGTCGTCTTGATTCATTGGAAGTCGAATATAGCACGCGAACGGCGGAAAGGCGATTCGCCGCGCGCCGGGCGAGCGTCGCCGGAATAGTGCAACCGCGGATCGAGCAAGTCGGTATACGGTCATGGGCCCCGTTGGAGGCTCGCGGAGGGACTACGATGAGAAGACTTATATTGGTGGCGGCGATCCTGGCTTCAGGCGGTATCGCCTTCGCCCAGGAAACGAGCGTACCGACCACGGAAACCGAGGCAATAACAATGCTTATCCAGCAAACGGAAACGCTCAGGCTGACTGCCGAGGATTCGGCGGCGGCCGGCGACGCGTTCCGGGCGATGGTCCAAGCGGGCGTCCAGGTAAGGAACGCCTATCGTATCACGTCGGACGCCTTGGATAATGGCCTTAAGGCGCGCGAGCTGACGATGATCGCCGAACGAGTGCGGCTTCGCAGGAGCCTTGGCCTATCGGCGCAGGAATGCGAGGAAACGGCCAGAGCCATGATACAGGAGCAGATCAGGATACGAACGCAGACGGCCGCAGGGACCGCAACCCAAAAGCAGACGCAGGATCGTCCTGCCGAACCATCGGAAGCGCCGTCGAGCAGAGGCAAGTAATCGAGAAAAGAAGCAACCGGCGGCGCCGACGGGAGGTATCCCTCGACGAATGGCTTTAGAGCGCGACGAATCGTCCGTCGGGCGGATAGCGAACGTATAGGAGGACTAGGATGAAGAGAATTGTTATCATCGTGGCGCTCTTGGCCGCGGCCGGTATGGCCTTCGCGCAAGCGACCTCGGAGCCGACGGCCGAAGGCGAGGCCCTCGGTCTATTGCTCAGGCAGACTACCATGCTCAGGCTGTCCGTGCGGGACTACGACGCCGCTTCCGGCGCGTTCCAGGTAATGACGCGAGCCGGGATCATGGTACGGAACGCATACCGGCTGGTCTCGGAGGGCCTCGACGGCGGGTTGCGCGCGGAGGATATGATACAGCTCGCCGAGAAGGTACGACTACGGAGCGAGCATGGATTCGGGCCGGCCGAATGCGAGAACGCGGCTCGCGAGATGATACGTGAACGCGTCAGGATGTACGTCGCGGAGGCCGACGCCGCGCTCTCGGCCGATCAGGACAAAGACCAGGACCGGGATCGGCTCAGGGATCAGCTTCAGGACGGGACCTGCGATCAAGAACCGGACCAGGATCAGGACCGCACGAGGGACCGCCTCGGCGCCGATCCGAGCGGATCGACGGAAAAAGGCAAGTAACAGTATCAGGAATAAAAGCCGCGGGAACGCTCCGGGCCAAGCCCGGGGCGTTCCCGTTCGAGGTAATCCGCGTCGCCGGACGATCGGCAGGCGTCGCCCCGACGCTACTCTCCCGGCGACAAGCGCCCTAACAGGGCGTCCGCGCGGGCGCGCCAACGTTCCATGTCGGCCCGGGACTGCTTCACGAACGCGCTGGACTCGGGCGAACCGAGGACGGCGCGCATCTCGTCGTCACAACGGAACGTAGCCTTCCGGAATCCGTTGACGTAATCCTTCTGCCGCGTCAGGTATACCTGCTCCTCGATGAAGCGGGTCGTATCCATGAACCTCGACACCTCGCGGGCGAACACCTGCTCCTCGAGTTCGGTCGCGCCCAGCAGGTCGCACAGCGTCGCCCACGCGTGCTGAGCCTTGTCGAGCGGATACTCTGCCCAAAGACGCGCGTACTCGGCGTGGACCTCGTCCCAGCCGTTGATCGCTCCGGTCCTGATCCCGGCGACGAGAGACTCGATCTTGTCGCGGGGAGCCAACTGCCCGCCCAGGTTCTCCCATTCGCGCACCCGGGCTCCCGCGAGCACGTCAGACGCGTCCTGGAACCCGACGTCGGGGCGCTCGGCGAAGTACGCGATCAATACGCGCATGGCGTACCAGCGGAGCATGTGGCGATACGCCTTATAGGCGCGGCGAGGCTTCTGTATCACGACGCGACGCCTGGAATTCTCTATGCCGTAAGCCAGGACCTCGATAGAGTCTACCTCTTCCTTGGGGCCGACGAGCAACTCGCGGCCCTTGGCCCTGACCGTCTCCTCATCGGTGCCCTCTACCATCGCCTCGGCGCCGCCGGCGGCCCGGTACCAGGCGCTACCGACGAACCGCTCCAGCAATTCAAGCGACGTGAAGGCCTCCTCGGCGATATCGGGAGCGAACGGCGAGAACTCTATGTTCTGACCTCGGTTCAGGCGCTTGTCGCGGGCGAGGAATTTCGCCTCGTTGCGGAGGAGCGCGTACATATTGTACATCCACCAGTAGGCGGGCATGATATCCAGGCGGTCTCGCGCCGCGTCGTCGGCGACGAGCGCGAAGGGGAACGGCACGTCAAGCTCGAAACGGTAGTCCCCCTTCGCGAGCAGGCAGTACGACGCGAAATGCGAGCTGTGCTTTACCGAGGTGGACAGACCGGGCCAGAACCCGCGGCCAGCGTCTACCTCGCCGTCGTTCGCCCTGGAATTGTGGTTCGACCCTATCGTAGCGCCCGCGGCCATGTTCGACTGGCCCCGGACGAGAGCGGCGATAAGGAAGCTGGTATTATGGTGCTGCTCGTGCGCGGGGTAGATCAGGTTGTTGAGTATCTCGCAGCACGACACCGTGGAATTATCGCCGAGCACCGAGTGTATTAGCCGGGCGCCGTACTTAAGCGACGAATTCGTACCCATCACGAAGCGCACGGCCTTGCATCCGTAGAAGACGCGGCAACCGTAGCCTATGATACCGTTGACCAGCTCGACGCCCTCGCCCACCTGGGTCCGTTCGTCCTCGCTCGAGTTGATCGTGAGGTTCTTGAGCTTGTTGGTGCCCTTGATATAGGCGCACTCGCCTATGCGCACGTCCTTGATGATGCGGTTGCTCTTGAGTACGCAGCCGGCGCCTATGACGCCGTACTCGCCGCGGCGGCGCTCGAAGCCGGCCTCGGTCATCTCCTTGAAGCGCTCCATGAGCACCGCGTCCTCGCGCCGCTTTGCCCACAGGTACGCGTCGGCGCACAGCATGCCGTCGAAGGCCAGCACGGAGCGGCCGCCGGCCTCGTTCATCAGGTCCAGCCAGACCCGCACGTCCTCGCTCTCGCCTTCCTTGATGATGCCGTTGCCCCACTTGGCATGGTCGGAGACTTGGATCTCGTCGTTGTTCATGAGGATACACCGGTCGCCTACGACATAATGGGCCAGGTAATTGCACCCATGCACGGCGCACTCGTCGCCGATATCGCACGCAATGACGCGGGACATAGTGATACCGGCGGGGATCATCATATCATGGTGTTCCAGCACCACGCGCTCCAGTCGGCCTATTCGCACGAGGCCCGCGAATTCGCTATTGCGTATCAGCGTGGCGTCGAACGGGTCCCTGACGAGGATCTTGCTCCAGTCGGAGCTACGGTTGCCGTTCTTGATGAGTATCTCGACGTCCAGGTGGTTGAGCGGGCGATACGAGTCCAGCGGCTTCCCGTTCTGGACGTCGCGGAAGCGATACTCGCTCTCCCCGGGACCGAGATAGCGGGACGATACGAAGGAGGATCCCAAGACGGCCTCGGAATGGACAAGGATGTCGTTCATGATGGCCTTCCAGACGTTCAGTAATAGAGGGATACTCAGACGCCCCCTCGCGTATAATGGTAATCGTTACGTTCCATGTTTTCAACACGCCCAAAGGCTATCGTTCGCCCTATTGTTGACAAAGCTACGGGCGCCATGACATGGTTACCCCATGGGCGCACCTGTGTACGCGGTCGATGATCCGGCTGACCTGGACGTCGAGAAGGCCGCCTTCGAGATTTTCCCACTCCTCGCCGGAACGGACAATGCCGTCCTCCGTTGCGAGTACGCTTCCGCTCTCGCCGATCTCATCGGCGGGCCAGGAGCCTTCAGGAAGTACGTCGTCGGCAACTCTGGCGACCTCATGGCCAAGAGGGCCCACCTGCTGGAGGTTTTCAGGGACAACGTTCGCCTGCTCGTCGCCAAGACATGGGTCGACGGCAAGGACGAATCGAAGAAGGCGGAGGCGCTGACCCTGCTCGAGGCGTTCTCGGGCATGGTCCACGCGGGGGATTATAATAACGCCATCCCGGCCTTCATCGGAGTAGCGGACGCTATAGCCTCGCTCCTGTTCGGCGAGGCCCCCGGAGACGCGGGCTTCATCGATTACGTGTTCCGTATCGACCCGAGGCTCGGCATCTTCTACTGGTACGTAGGCGAGTTGCGCGAGCAAGGGCCGGTCGATCCGGACCTCGCGCGCATCGAGCTGCTCGTCGGCGTATACGCGCTAGCCAGCTTCTAGGCCGCTCCCTTCAACGCCCCTTCCAGCGCCTCACGCAGCACGGACTGCGGCGGCGCCCGTATCGCCCCCCGAATTCTGCTATGGAACGAGCGCTTGAGGAGGCCGGCTAGCGTTTCGCCTCGTCCTGAAGGCTCGCAAGACCCGGCCGCGTCGTCGCGTATCGCCGTGGACACGGACGATACGCCCGGGGTATACCAAACGCCGAGCCACGCAGGGTTCCAGTTGCCTCAACGGGGCGCGGTCTGGATCTTCCCGCCATACGACCGGCGCGCGAGTGCGGCAAGCCTTTTTTTTTCATAGACCGGTTCGGACGGCCGCCTGCGCGTCGGGCCCGGAACCGCGCCCGCGATGATATCGTTCAAGTTTTACGGTGGAATGTCGATAGTAACGTCGAGGGGCATTGGATACCTCCGGCGTTTCGCGTAGACCAGAGGTATCGGCTCGGGGAAGAAGCCGCGGGAGGGCTAAGGCTACGGTGTCGAAAGAAGGCTCGATGAAGGACTACGGATCGCGACGGACGGTGATTACCGTGATCGGCGGCACCGGGGACCTGGCGACCAGGCGCATCGTTCCATCGCTATATAGACTCTTCAAGGCAGGCGGTTTGCCGGCCGGCTTCGAGACGGTCGGCGTAGCCCGGCGCGCCCTCGACGACCGGGCGTACCGGAGCCTGCTGGAAACCGCGTGCCGAGAGGCCGACCGGAGCTTCGATCCCGATTCGTGGGCCGCGTTCTCGTCTCGTATCGGCTACCTTCAGGGCGACGCGTCGGACGAGGAACTATACGATCGCCTCGGGAGGCTGTACTTCTCGTCTCCGGCCACCGACGGCCTCTTCTACCTCGCCTGTACCCCCGACCGCTTCGGCGTAGCCGCCACGCGCCTCGCTGAAGCCGGCCTGGCCGGATACGCCTCGAAAGCCTTGGGATACCGGCGGCTGCTCGTCGAGAAACCATTCGGGACCGACCTCCAGAGCGCACGCAAGCTCAATCGCCTGCTCCACGAGGACTATGACGAGCGGGACATCTTCCGCGTCGACCATTACCTCGGCAAGGACGCGGTACAGAACATATTGTATTTTCGATTCGCGAATTCCATCTTCGAGCCGCTATGGAACCGCAAGCACATAGACCGCGTGGAGATCACCGTCGCTGAGTCAGGCGGAATCGGCGCGCGCGGGGACTTCTACGATGCGACCGGGGCCGCCCGCGACATGCTGCAGAATCACCTGATGCAGCTGTTCTGTCTCTGCGCGATGGAGGCTCCCTCGGACCTGCTGTCCCAGGAAGCGGTGCGCGAGGAGAAGGTACGGGTACTGCGCGCCTCGCCGCACGCCAACGCCGAGACGGCCGCCGAGGTCGCTCTACGAGGCCAGTACGAACGCTATCGCAACGAGCCGGACGTGCACGCCGATTCCGCTACGGAGACCTTCGTCGCGCTGAGGCTCGACGTGGATAATTGGCGTTGGGCTGGCGTGCCCTTCATCCTGAAGACCGGCAAGGCCCTGTCCAGCCGCAGCACGGAGATCGTCGTGCACTTCAAGCAGGGCGACGCCGACGTACCGGGGCCCGCGCTCGACGCGAATCACCTCGTCCTCAGGATACAGCCCGACGAAGGCGTCGTGCTCCGCTTCAACGCCAAGGCTCCGGGATCCGAGAAGGCCGAACGCGAGGAGCTGATCGGCATGCTCCGCGATTCGGAATCCAGGACGTCCGGCCCGTACGAGCGCCTGCTCGCTGACGCGATGGCCGGAGACCCGACGCTATTCATCCGATTCGACGAGACCGAAGAAGCCTGGCGCCTCGTCGACCCGATCCTGCGGAGCTGGAGCGAGCGGGGGACGGCGGGCCTGCTGATCTACCCGGCCGGAGGCGACGGCCCCGACGTAGCGCCCCTGCTCGCAGCGAAATCGCGCCGGAACGACAGCCGCGCCGCCGGCTAAAGCCGCGAGGCTCGCCCTCGTATTCGCCCCCGAATAATTAATTAACTTGCGCATGCAAGACTTCAAAGGTACACTGGCGTCTTGCGCGCACAGTTATAGAACTCTGAGGTTTATACGGATCCGCGCAAACAAGGAGGATCTTAATGAAGAAGCTTAGCATCGTGCTGGTAACCCTCGCCCTGATCGCATCGATCATGGCTTGCGGAGCTCCCAAGCAGACTTTCGTGTCCATAGCGTCCGGCGGCACCGGCGGTACCTACTATCCGCTCGCGGGCGCCATGGCCGCGATATGGAACGACGGCGTCAAGGGAATGAACGCCGCCGCGCAGACGACCGGCGCCTCGGTAGCCAACGTCAACCTGCTCCGCGAGGGCAAGGCCGATATCATCTTCGTTCAGAACGATATCGCGTACTACGCCGTCAACGGCCTCGAGCTGTTCAAGGACAAGGCCTTCCCCGACATGAAGGGCATGGCCATCCTGTACCCCGAGACCTGCCAGCTGATCGTGCTCGCCAATTCGGGCATCAAGGACGTCGCCGGGCTCAAGGGCAAGAAAGTCGCCGTGGGCGCCGCCGGTTCCGGAGTAGAGGCCAACGCCCGCCAGATCATGGCCGCCGCCGGCGTCACATACGCCGACATCCAGGTCCAGTACCTGTCGTTCAACGAAGCCGCCAGCAACCTCAAGGACGGCAACATCGACGCCGCGTTCCTTACCGCCGGCCATCCGACCGCCGCCGTACAGGACATCTCCGCGACCAAGGACATCAACGTCGTCACGATCGACGACGCCATCGTCGCCAAGCTCCAGTCGACCTACCCCTTCTACACCAAGACGACCATCCCCGCCGGCACCTACAAGGGCGTCGACTCCGACACCCAGACCGTCGCCGTCCAGGCGATGCTCGCCGTCTCCTCCAAGCTCGACGCCGCCGTCGTGGAGAAAATGCTCCAGACGTTGTTCTCAACCGCCGGTAGCGAGCGCCTGACCGCCGCCCACGCCAAGGCCGGCGCGATGATCACCCTTAAGAACGCGCAGGCGGGAATGTCGCTGCCGTTGCACGCCGGTGCCGAGAAGTTCTACGGCAAGGCCAAGTAGCTAACGGACCATCGAGCAATGAGCCGTCCGACTATCCGTCGCTTGGCGACGGCGCCGGACGGCGTTTCCGCCCCTGTCGTATGAATCGAAGCGCGGCCGTCGCGCTCGCGTGCGCGGTCTCGATCCTTCGGTGGGCGGGCCCCGAGCCGGGATTACGTATATTCGGCGAATCGGGCGCCCCGCTGACGACGATCGCCGTTCCGGCCGGATTCACCCTATCATTTATACATTCGATAAACCTGTCCGCGGTAGATGAAGAATTCACCGTAGATGAAACCGGGAGTATAACGCTCGAGCGGGTCCTGTATAACCAGATGTCTACGGGCATGCCTTCCGGCGACGAGGACGGCTTCGCGATCGTCGACGGTCGATTCGCGACCATGCCCCGCAGGCGCCTCGAGGAAATAGCGGTCCGGGTATCACCGATACCGGGGCACGCGTTAGGCGTGAACGGGTCGGTCCGGCCTCTGACCGAATGGGCTCCCGTCGGAGGATTGCTCGTGCTACGCGGAACGAAAAAAAACAACGGCTTATGGTCGACTAAAGATTCACCTAAGGAGATCGATCGATGAACGAATCGACGACGAACGAGGCTACGGCCGAGACTATCGGCGATAGCCAGGATATTCTGAGGAAGTACGACAAGGAAGCGGATTACCGCACCTATACCGGTTTCATGGCCAAGGTCATCACGGCCATAGCGATTACCTTCTCGTGCTTCCAGCTCTACACCGCCTTATTCGGCGTGCTCGACGCTATGATACAGCGATCGATCCACCTCGCGTTCGGCATGTCTCTCATCTACCTTCTGTACCCGACGAGCAAGAAGTGGTCCAGGACGAAATTGCACCCGCTCGACCTCGCGCTGTCGATACTCGGCGCGCTGACGCCGATGTACATCATCGTCAACTACGGCGAGCTCGTACTCAGGGCCGGCACGGCCACGACCGCCGACATGATCGTCGGGGTCATTGGCATCCTGCTCGTGCTCGAGGCCGCGCGGCGCATAGTCGGCGTGCCCATCGTCGTCATCGCCAGCCTCTTCATAGCGTACGCGTTCGCCGGCCCCTACCTGCCCGGCCAGCTCGCTCACCGGGGAGTCGACGTCGGCGACCTCGTACAGCACCTGTACTTCACCACCGAAGGCGTATTCGGCATACCCCTGGGCGTGTCGAGCACCTTCATCTTCCTGTTCATCCTGTTCGGCGCGTACCTCGAGAAGACCGGCCTCGGCCAGTACTTCATCGATCTCGCCAATTCGATAGCCGGACGCGCCGCGGGAGGCCCCGCCAAGGTCGCCGTCCTGTCCAGCGGGCTGATGGGCACCGTATCCGGCAGCTCGGTAGCCAACGTCGTAGGCACCGGCTCGTTCACGATTCCGATGATGAAGCGCCTCGGCTACGCGCCTGAATTCGCGGGCGCGGTCGAGGCCACGGCGTCTACCGGCGGCCAGCTGATGCCGCCGATCATGGGCGCCGCGGCGTTCCTGATGGCCGAGATGACGGGCATACCGTACGTGCGCATCATCGGCGCGGCGGTGATCCCCGCGATGCTCTACTTCTTCGGCGTATGGGCCGGGGTTCACTTCGAGGCCAAGAAACTAGGCCTCCGGGGGATGACCAAGGAGGAGTTGCCGAACCTCAAGGAGATATTCTTCGGAAGGGGCTACCTGATGATGCCGCTCGTCGGCATCGTATGGCTGCTCGTCACCGGCTATACCCCGATGCTCGCGGCGTTCTACGCCATCGTGCTGTCGATCGCCGCCGCCGTCCTCGGCTGGTGGGCCCCGCTACCGATAGGCGGCATGGTCGTCCTGTTCGCGGTACTGAGGCCGATCTTCCACGTAGGCCCCTACGGCGCCGACGGAGCGCTAAAGTACCTGACGGAGATGACGCCGCTCGGCGCCCTCGCCGTGCTCGGCGTCATACTCCTCGGGTTCGCCATCCTCAAGAAGAAGCCGAACATCGGGTTCAAGGAGATAGTCGGCGGGTTGGAATCCGGCGCCAGGAGCGCGATCGGCGTCCTATCGGCTACGGCCTGCGCAGGAATCATCATCGGCGTCGTCACGAAGACCGGACTCGGTCTCAAGCTCGGCACCGTCCTCGTCAGCCTGGCCAACGGCAACCTGATCCTCACCCTCGTCTTCACGATGATAACGAGCATCATACTGGGCATGGGCGTGCCGACGACCGCGAACTACATTATCACCTCGACGATCGCCGCGCCCGCGATCATCATGATACTCAGGCAGAAATTCCCGGGCATGCCGGTCGACGCGATATCGATCGTGCTACCGGCGCATATGTTCGCGTTCTACTTCGGCATCGTCGCGGACGTGACGCCGCCGGTAGCGCTCGCGGCCTTCGCGGGAGCGGGCATCGCCAAGGCCAATCCGATGAAGACCGGCCTCCAGGCGTCGAGGCTCGCGATCGCGGCCTTCCTGGTGCCGTACATCTTCGTGATGAACCCGATGATGCTCATGGTCGACGTGACGTTCTGGCCGGGGCTGTTGATGGTGCTCACCTCTATGATCGGCATCATAGGCGTATCGGCGGGCGTCATGGGCTACTTGGTGCGCAAGTCCCTCTGGTGGGAACGCGTCCTGATGGTGGGCGGGGGCATCCTGATGGTGTATCCCGGTACCGTCACCGACCTCGTCGGGCTCGGACTGATCGCCCTGGGCGCCGTTTCCCAAGTAGCCAGGAAGCGATTGGCCAAGGCCTGAAGTTATTAGATTTTTCTTATGCTAATCGATGCCGGACATGATATTATCATATTATGTCCGGCATTTTCGACGTGATCTACGAGGACGGCGACTTGGTCGTCGTCAATAAGCTCGCCGCGGTCCCCGTCCTACCCGACAAGAGCGGGGATTCCTCGCTCAAGGACTTCGTATGCGAATTCCGCCCGGGGAAATTCGTAGAGCCGATACACAGGCTCGACCGCCGTACGAGCGGCGCCGTGGCGTTCGCGAAATCGAAGCATTGTCTTGCCGCCCTCTCGGAGGAGTTCAGGGAGCGCCGCGTGACCAAGATGTACTGGGCCGTCACCGAGCGCGCGCCCCAGCCGGAAGCGGGCACCCTCCGCCATCGGCTTATCCACGACAAGCGCCGCAACCAGTCCAAGGCCATCCCCGCCGACGGCGAGCACGGATCAGACATCGCCGAACTGTCGTACGAGCTCGTCGGCAAGAGCGAGCGCTATTTCCTGCTAGCGATACGGCCGCTGACGGGCAAGACCCACCAGATACGCGCTCAGCTGTCGGCCGCTGGCTATCCGGTACGCGGGGACCTCAAGTACGGAGCGCGAAGGTCGACCCATAACGGGCTCATCATGCTGCACGCGCGCGAGCTGTGCTTTACCATGCCGGACCACAGGCGCGTGGACGTGATCGCGGACCCGCCGCCCGACGAGCCCCTGTGGGAGGCCTTCATCATCGATCCTCAGAACGCGAATTAGAAGACCGGAGGCGTCCTTCGGGCGTCCCCTCCGGGTAGCAGGTTTATCTCCCGCCAATGCATGAACGCCGGCCCGCCGCCCGTAGCCGGCTTTACCCTTAGCTCGAACACGCCGCAGTTGCCCGTCGTGATGAGGGGCATCCAGGTCCTGCAGCCGAACGTGACGCGCACCAGCCACTGGATGGTCCCGCCGTGGGAAACGGCGGCCACGGCGCCGCCCGACTCTATCGCGGCCGCCTTGAGCCTCGACCACGCCTGCGCCGCCCTGCGGTACATCGCCTCGGCGCTCTCGGCGTCGGGAACGGCCTCCCAGCTCAAGGAACCGAACGCCTTATGCTCTTCAGGATACCGCTCCTCTATCTCGCCCCAGGTGAGCCCGGAGAAGCGGCCGGTATCCAGCTCGACGAGCAGCGGCTCAGACTCGGGAGCGGCGACGCCTATCGCCGAGCCTACGATAGCGGCGGTCTCCGCGGCCCTGGCCAACGGCGAATGCAGGAGGCGGCGGATGCCCATGCCGAGGAGATGCGCGGAAAGCTCGGACGCCTGGGCGCGGCCGTTGTCGTTGAGAGGGTATTCCGAACGCCCTTGGATGCGGCCCTCGGCGTTCGCCGTCGTCTCTCCGTGCCGCAGTATGAAGAAGCTCGTCGGGGCCTCGAGATCCGAGAAGAAGGCGGAGTCTATCGTTAGTTCGGGTTTCATGGTGGCCGGACTATAGCATCGCGGGCGCGCGGCCGCCAAGACGACGACGACCGCGGACCTTTACCGCGCCCCGTCGCCACCGTATACTGTGCCGATGCCGCGAAGATCCTTCGCGACGGACGCCGTCAAGGGCGGATTCGTCGCTACGATGATATTCTACCACTCGTTCTACGTAGCCGCGATGTTCGGCCTGTCCGACATAGACCTGTTCTCCGGGTTCTGGTGGCTCTTCCCCCGGACGATAGCCGGCGGGTTCGTCGCGATATCCGGGTGGAACCTCGCGTCCAAGAAGGCTCGCGGAGCCGGATTCAAGGAATTCGCGAGGCGCGCCGGTACGCTCTGCATCGTCGCGCTGGCCATCAGCGCCGTCACCTGGCCCGTTCTGGGCCGTAGCTTCGTATTCTTCGGGGTAATCCACCTCTTGGCGCTATCGTCGATACTCGTCTACCCGTTACTCGGCAGGCCCGCCGTAGCGATCTTCGCGGGGGCCGCGGTCTTCGCCGTCGGCATCGCGATAGGCGGGATTCGCTTCGGTTTCCCGTGGCTCGCGTGGCTGGGCCTGCGGCCAGCCAACCTCTACCCCGCCGACTACCTGCCGCTGGCGCCGTGGTTCGCGTTCGTAGCCTTCGGCGCGGCGGCGCGCGACGTCGTTGCGAGGCGCAGAGTCGCCCCTATCGCCGGCACAGCCACGAACAGCGGAGAATCGCCCGCCACCAAGGCGCGCCTCGCCCCGCTCAGGCTCCTGGCGGCGATGGGCAGGCGCTCGCTGTACGTCTACCTGATCCACCTGCCCGCTCTCTACGGCCTCGGCTGGCTCGTCTCCGCGCTTATAAATCGCTAGAAATCCCCCGGATTTTCCGCTCCTCCGCGATAGAATCATACGCGGAGGAGATACGATGAAGACAAGAAATTTTGCCGTTCTGGCCATAGTCGCGATAGCCATCATGACAGCAGCCTCGTGCTCGATACCGGATTACCAGCTGGGCTGGGGACTAGAAGATGCTTCACAACCCGGTGGATCTGGGACAACTATTTTAGTTCCGTATTCCATATCAAATATTGGCTATGAGAAGCTCTATGACGCAACGATAAGGATATCTGTAGACACAGGCGTCACTACATATAGTAATTGGACGACTCCAGTGGATTTGGGCGTCGGAGACAGCGACTTCGGTACCGTTTATATCTATGTCAGCGGAACTTATGTGATCGGATCCGAAGCCGTTACCGGCGCCGGATGGAATTCTGAATCAAAGACTTGGTAAAGATCACATTTTAGCCAACAAAAAATATTCGTAACAATGTAAAAACGTTTTTTATTTTATACCGAAGAGCAACCGCCTTCCCCTCCCTCGACTCGCCGCAGTCTCGCAGACGCCATCGTCCTTGTGCCCTCGTGGCGCATGGGGTATCATCAGATGTCTACGCACGAGATCATCACCGATGGGGGCAACGCGATGGCAACGCCGGACGACAGAGAGTCGATCATCCGCTTCGAATCGTTGAAAAGGCTCGACCGACCCGGCGCGTCCCCGATAGTAGCCGCGCGCTACGAATTCCACGTGTCCAAGGCCGCGCGGGACCTGTACGGCCTGTCCGGCGCGCCGTTCTCCACGACGGGCGGCGTCGTGTTCGCCGACTACGCCGCGGCGCGCGCGTTCGCGGCCAGGATAAACGAGCGCTCGCCCGGTGGAGTGACGGTGAAGGCCGGCGCTATTAACGCTATGGCGCTGATAGACGAGCTCCTGCACGCCGTCTGCGAGCTGTACCGGCGAAGTGTAGAGCCCGCCGCGTTCGAGCTGGCCCTGGCTAAGTCGAAGGCCATCCAGGGCGCCGCCGCGACCAGATCGAGCCTCGTCGCGTTCACGAAGGCCTTCCCTCCCTCGACGGTCTACTCCGGCGCCGAGACGCTGGAGTCGTGGCTCGACGGTCTGTCCGACGGTATCGGCAAAGGCGCGGTATCGCTCGAGGAATTGCTGCTCCTCCGCCTGGCCAACGAGAATCCGGCCTTCGCTCCGTATCGATTCCTCTTCGACGACGCTCCCCTCGAGGCAGCCGCGCCCGTCGCGGCGACGCTGGACGCCGCCGAGGCGGCCCTGTCGGCGCTACCGCCCTTCGGTCCCGACGCGCAGGGCCTGCCCGACCTCCTGCGGGCCCCGATGCGGGCCAGCCCTCATTCGCTGGCGGGACAGCTCGCCTACATGAAGCGCCACTGGGGGCTCCTCATAGGCGACCGGATGGCCCGGCTGCTCGGCGGCGTCGACATGCTGGGCGAGGACGAGCGGCCGAGCTTCCCGCCCGGCCCCGGACCGGTGCGCGTACCGTCCTACGCCGCCATCGACATGGAGTACGAGCGCTTCAGCGAGGACAAGGACTGGATGCCGCGCGTCGTCATGATGGCCAAGAGCGCCCTCGTGTGGCTGGACCAGCTGTCCAGGGCCTACGGCAGGGACATTCGGACCCTCGACGCCATTCCCGACGAGGAACTGGACCTGCTCGCGTCCAGGGGCATTAACGCTCTGTGGCTCATAGGCATATGGGAGCGTAGCCAGGCCTCAAGGCGCATCAAGGAGCTGTGCGGCAACCCGGAGGCGGCCGCCAGCGCCTACTCGCTGTTCGACTACGAGATAGCCTGGGAGCTGGGCGGCTGGCAGGCGCTGGAGACGCTCAGGAACAAGGCGCTGGCCCGCGGCATACGGCTCGCCGCCGATATGGTACCCAACCACACCGGCCTCGACTCGGCATGGATACGCGATCGGCCGGACTTGTTCGTCAGGCGTTCCGAACCGCCGTTCCCGTCGTACTCGTACACCGGGGAGAACCTCTCCGGCGACGGCGCTATAGGCCTCTGGATCGAGGACCACTACTACGACCGCCGCGACGCCGCCGTCACCTTCAAGCGCGTCGATTTCCGCACGGGAGAGACTAGCTACGTCTACCACGGCAACGACGGCACGAGCATGCCGTGGAACGACACGGCCCAGATAGACTTCCTCAACCCGGCCGCCCGCGACGCCGTAAAGGAACGGATACTCCACGTCGCCAGGAATTTCCCCATCATCCGCTTCGACGCGGCGATGGTGCTGGCCAAGCGATCGTTCCGGAGGCTCTGGTACCCCGAGCCCGGCTCCGGCGGCGCCATCGCGAGCCGTTTCGAGTCGGCGATGAGCGCCGAGGACTTCAACGCCCGCCTGCCGGAGGAATTCTGGCGCGAGGTCGTCGACATGTGCGCGTCTGAGGCGCCGGATACGCTGCTACTCGCGGAGGCCTTCTGGATGATGGAAGGCTATTTCGTGCGCACGCTCGGCATGCACCGCGTCTACAACTCGGCGTTCATGAACATGCTCAAGGAGAAGAAGAACGCCGAGTACCGGGCCACGATCAAGAACACGATAGAATTCGACAAGGACATACTCAAGCGCTTCGTAAACTTCATGAACAATCCCGACGAGGACACGGCTATCGCGCAGTTCGGCTCCGGCGACCATTATTTCGGCGTCTGCTCGATGATGGCGACGATGCCCGGCCTGCCGATGTTCGGCCACGGCCAGTTCGAGGGCCTCACCGAGAAGTACGGCATGGAATACAGGCGCGCCTACAAGGACGAGCGCGCGGACGAGGATCTCGTACGAAGGCACGAGCGCGAGATAGTGCCGCTCCTGAAGCGCCGCTACCTGTTCTCCGGCGTCGAGGATTTCCTGCTCTACGACCTCGTCCGCGCCGACGGGTCGGTCGACGAGAACGTCTTCGCGTACTCCAACGGCCACGGCGGCGAGCGGGCCATCGTATTCTTCAACAACGCGTGGGAACGGACGGCCGGTACGGTACGACGCTCGTGCCGTTTCGCCGACAAGCGCCCCGACGGCTCGAGGGCGGACGCGACGAGGAGCGTCGCCGAGGGCCTCGGGCTCCGGTGCGGCCGCGGTCGGTACGCGCTGGTCACCGAGACCAGGAGCGGACTCCGCTACCTGCGGCGCTCCAACGAACTGGCGCGCGACGGCCTGGCCGTTACGCTCGAGGGCTTCCAGTGTCAGGTATTCATAGATATACACGAGATCGACGACGACGAGGCCGGTTCCTATTCGGCCCTGTGCGACTCGCTCGGGGGCCGGGGCGTGCCGGATATCGGATGGGCGCTGCAGGACCTGGCTCTCGGAGAGCTGTACGCCGCGTGGACCGCCGCGTTCGGCTCCGGATACTTCCGCGGCGCGGGATCGCCCGTACCCGTAGCCTTCGCGCCGGACCGCGCCGCCGTCTCGGCTTTCCTCTCGGTTGCCGCCCGTTTCGCGGCGCGAGGCCGCCCGGAAGAGACGGCCGCCGAGGCCATCCCGGCCGAACGGCTGGCAACCATAGCGGACGAATGCCTGAAGATCATGGAGCGCGCCTCGTCGCCCGCCCTCGCCGCCAGGCTCGAGTCGAGCCCGGGAGCCGCGCAGGCGTTCGCGGGACTCGTCAGCCTTCTGCCCGTGGCGCGCGTCGCCGAGGCGTACGCGGCCCCCTCCAAGGCCGGATCCCTCGCCGAGTCCTGGGGCATGCGACGCAAGCTGCGCGAGGCTCTGGTTGCCGCGGGGCACGAACCGGGATCGGCGGAGACGGCCGCCTGGTTCGCCGACGTGGCGCTGGGCAGGCTCGACGTAGTATCCGAGGTCGGACTCTCGAGCCTCGCGTCGCTGACGCCGAAGGCCGTAGCCGAGGCGATCGCTAGCGATGACGACGCGCGGGCCCTCCTGGGCGTCAACCGCTGGGAAGACGAGACCTGGTTCGACGCCGACCGGTACGGGATCGCGGCCGCGCTTCTCGCAGCCGCCGCGGTAACGATAGGCGGCGCGGACGACGCGCGCGTGATCAAGAGCCTGAAGAGCATCGATGCCGCGGCGCTTGCCGCGGGCTGGAGCCTGGACCGCATGACGGCGGAGCCCGTCTCCCGGCCGCCGAAGGCCGCGGGCCCGCGCGAATCGAAGAGACAAGTACCGAAGGAGTGAGCGCATGGCATTCTACGAAATCAGCACGAGAGCTATCGAAGGGAACGTATTCGACAAGATCCAGAAGACCTGGATGCTCGTAACCGCGGGCGACCTTACGTCATGGAACACGATGACCGCCAACTGGGGCGGACTCGGCCACCTCTGGAACCGCGACGTTGCCTTCGTATTCATCAGGCCGACGCGCCATACGTTCTCGTTCATAGAGAAGGCCGGCGCGCTGACGCTGTCGTTCTTCGGCGAGGAATGGCGCGACGCGCTGTCGACCTGCGGCAAGCTGTCCGGGCGCGACGTCGACAAGGCTGCGCTCACGGGACTCAAGCCGACCGTACCCAGGCACGGATTCGTCGGGTTCGAACAAGCCGATCTTACCCTCGCATGCCGGGTAATCCATAAGCAGGATATAGACCCGGCCGGCTTCGTAGAACCGTCGCTGGCCGGCAACTACGACGGAGACTACCATCGGCTCTACGTAGCGGAGATCGTCGCCGCCCTGGCCCGCGCCTGACCGTGGGAGAACCGATACCGCGGGAGATCCTGGAGCGCCTGGTCGACCCCGACGCCCGATTCGTCTTCCCTAGCGAGATAGCGGCGTCTTCCATGCTCGCGGCCGTATTGACGGAGACGGGAAGGCGGGCCCTGCCCGCGCGCCGCTTCATCGGCTGGGACGCGTTCAAGTCGGAGGTATTCGCCGGGGACGCGCGCGGCAGGCCGTCATCCAAGGCCATACGGTCGATTTTCGCGCGCGTCCTCGCCGCCTCCAACGCCGCGGAGCCGTTCCTGCGTTCCGTCGTGCCGCCCGAGGCCGCGAGCTCGTCCGCCAGGTTCGCCCCGTCGCTAGCCGCCGCGCTGCCGGCCCTGCGGGCGGTGCCGGAAGGTCCCGGAGACCATCTGGCCGACTGGAGGGAGATACGGCGGCGCTACGAGACCTTCATGGTAGACAGGGGGCTCTACGAGGCGGCCTGGCTCGGCAGGGAGGCCGCGAGCCCCAAGGCCGGCTGGGTCCTCGTCTACCCCGACCTGACCGAGGACTGGGACGATTACGCCGACGCCGCCATGGCCCTGCCAGGCGCGACCGTCGTGCTTTCCGGTTCGTTGGGAAAGGAACCCGTTCCCGCGGCGCGGTTCGGTACCGTCGTCGAGGAGGTACGGGCGGTCCTGCTGTCGATAAGGGACGCGGTAGACTCGGGCGCGGATCCCGCCGGCATCATGATAAGCGTCGCGTCGCCCGAATCGGCGCTTCCTATACTCGAGCGCGAGGCGGCGCTAGCCGGCGTGCCGCTAAACGTCCGCGAAGGCCGCCCGCTGGCCGACGGCGCGGGGGGTCGGCTCCTGGCCGACGCGATGAGCCTGGCCGGCGGCCGCATGTCGTTCGAGTCGCTACGGAGGCTGTTGCTCGACGCTTCGCGGCCCTGGAAGGAAAAGGAAGCCGCCAGGCGCCTCCTCGACATAGGCATAAGCAAGCATATAGTCGCGCCGCTACCCGGGGACGCTGACGTCTGGGAGGCGTCGCTCGGAAGCGACGACGAGGCGCGACGCCTGTACAGGGGCCTCCGGACCGCCGTATCGAGGATAGCGGGCGCCGCCGGATTCCGCCATCTCAGGTCGGCCTACGACGCCTTCAGGCGGGCCTTCATAGACGAAGAAGCCTGGTCTCCGCTTCAGAACGACGAAATAGCGCGATGCCTGGCCGTGCTGGACGAGCTGGAAGAGGCGGCGGACGCCGCCGGCCTCGCCCCTGACGCTTTTCCGGGCGCGGCCGCGGCCTGGCTCGAGCAACTGGAGGCCACCCGCTACCTGCCCGTATCGGAGTCGGGCGGCATAACGGTCTACCGGTTCCCGGTCGCGGCGGGCGCCGTCCCCGACATACACTACGTCCTCAACCTCGCGCAGGGCGCCGCCGTCGCCGCCGCCAGGCCGCTGTCGTTCATGCGGGCCGACGAGCGCGACAGGCTCGGAGCCGCGGACCGGGACATATCGGCCGGCCTCGTCCGGCTCCTGGCCGTCTCCGGCCGGCGCGTCTTCCTGAGCTACTCCGAGGACGGCCCCGACGGGGTCAGGCCTCCGCACCCGGCTATAGACGCCCGCGACCCGGGATCGGTCGGCCTGGCCTACGACAGGCGGCGATGGCTACCCAACCTGGAGACCGACGCCCTGCCCGTCACGGAAGCCTTTCCCGGCCAGGCCGCGAGCGCGTCAGCGGCGCTCGCTACGGTATTCGGCTCGGGCGGCGCCGACTGGGCCGCAGGGACGCCGGACGCGCCCGCTACCATGGGACCAGCGGCGGCCGACGCCGCGAAGGCGTCCATGAGTCCGGCCGGCAGGCTCAGGCTATCGGCCACCTCCATAGAGGGCTACAGTAGCTGCGCGTTCAGGCGCGTCTTCCAGAGCGGCCTCCGGGTGGAGCCGGTGGATTCCGGCCTGTCGTTCATAGACAACCTGCTGTTGGGCCGCATATACCACGACGCGTTCCGCCGGCTGCTCGCGCCGCTCGCCGAGGCGGGCGACCCGCCGGCGAGGCGGCCAGGCCCGGAGCGGCCGACGTCGCGGCGGCGATGGGAGCGGCGATACGCGGATTGAGCGGCGAACTCGGCCCCATGGCGAGCATGCTCGTCGATACGGCCGCGCCGATCCTGCGAAGGAATTTCTCCAGGGCGTCCGCCAACCTGCTACGGGCGCTTGACGGATGCGTGCCCGTGATGGTCGACGACTCGAGCCTGACGGCGCCGCTCGACGCGATAGGCGCGGAACTGTACGGCCGGCCCGACCTCGTCTGCGTCGCCCCGGCGCCGACTGCGGGAGAGCCGCGGAGGGCCGTCATCGTCGACTACAAGAAATCGCGGATACCGACGCGGGCCCAGCTGGAGCCCGCCGACGACGGATCGGTCGAGGACATCCAGATACCGGCCTACGCCGTACTCGTGGAGGCCGCCGGCATGGTCCCCGAGGCCGCCTACTACCTGTCGATAGAGGGCTCGGAACCGTCCGGCAAGGGCCTGCTCGAGGTATTCGGCCCCGGGCCCAAGCCCGCCATACCGGCGGAGAAGATGCCGCTGCTACGGCCGGCCCTGGAGGCGCAGGCGGCCAGGACGGCCGGCATCATCGGGCGCGGCGACGTATTCGTGCCCGCGATGCGCGACAGGGACTCCATATGCTCGGGATGCGGCCTCAGGTCCGTCTGCAGGGCGCACTACGCGGTGAGGTGACGATGAGCGCATGGGAAGAGATACTTCGGGGACTCGACCCCGTCCGCCAGCTGCCCGCGGTCCGGGAGACCGGTACGGCCGTCGTTTCGGCCGGAGCCGGCTCCGGCAAGACGCGCGTGCTCGCCGTACGCTACCTCCACCTCGTCAAGGAGCGCGGAGTACCGCCCGAGCGCATACTCTGCATGACCTTCACCAAGAAGGCGGCCGCGGAGATGAGCGAGCGGATACGCGGTATGCTCGCGAGCTGCGCCGAGGACGACGACGACTTCGCCGGGGCCCTCGAGGCGTTCCCGTCGTCGAGGGTGTCGACGCTCGACTCGTTCTGCGCGGAGGTAGCGAGGAACGGCTGCTCGCGATGGGGCGTACCGCCCGATTTCGCGGTCGACAAGGCTCCCGACTCCGACGCGATCGACGCGCTCGCGATAGACTTCCTGCTCGAGCGGCGCAACGACCCCGTCACGGCGTCCTTCATCGCCGCGTCAGGATTCCAGAACGCCGTCGACGCGCTCGCGTCGCTCGCCGGCGGCAGGGAGGGTCTCGTCGCGTCCGATCGCCGCTTCGACGCCGAATCCCAGGCGTCGGCGCTAGCGTCCTGCGTCGAGGCTACCCACGCGCGCCTGCTGGAACTGCTCAAGCCCGGCGTCGACCTCGATCCTGGCTCCGCGAAGGGGGCCGCGGCCTGGCGGGACATGTCCGTCCGGTTCCCAGGCGACGCTCCCGACGCGGGCGATCGGGACGGCTTGTCCGCCGCCGTCGCCTCGTACCGGCGGGTCGCGAGGCTCCACCTGGCTACCGGGAAGGCCGAGGCGGCCCTGTACTACAACGCGGCGGGCAAGGCGGCGCGGCCGCTTGCGGGCGCGGCCGCGCTGGCATGCGAGGCGCTGCTCGACGATCGGCGCCCCGGCGCGCTCGACATGCTCCGCGAATTCCTCGCCCTCGCCGTCGAGACGCGGGCCGCTTCCGGCTCGCTTACCTTCTCCGACGTGGCGGCCATAGCGCTACGTACGCTGGAGACCGACCTGAGCCTGCGCGATTGGTACAAGTCGCGCTACGACGCTATCATGGTAGACGAGTTCCAGGACGACAACGACCTACAGAAGCGCATCCTGTACTGCCTCGCCGAGCGCCGGGACAGGACGTCGCCCGATCGCGGGACGACCGTTAGCCCCGCGGACCTGGAACCAGGCGTCCTCTTCTTCGTGGGCGACGAGAAACAGAGCATATACGCGTTCAGGGGCGCGGACGTCACGGTATTCCGCGGCCTGGCCGACGAGCTTTCATCGGCGCCCGGCGCGTTCGGGACGCACAGCCTCGATATAAACTGGCGTTCAGAGCCCGGACTCATCGAGTTCTTCAACGCGACCTTCTCACGCGTCCTGCCCGCCCCAGGCGACGTCGACGCCAAGGACTTCGAGGCTCGTTTCTCGGGACTCGAGGCCGGTCCTCCGACGGTCGGGGTCGTCCCCGAGGTCGTGTACCTCGAATCGAGCGAGCCCGACGACGGCTCGAAGCTGCCTTCGGGCGAGGCTGAGGCGTGGAGGATAGCCGAGCTCGTCCGATCGCTGGTCGATGACGGGGCGATCGTCGCCGCGAAGGGGCCGGACGGCCGCAAGGTAGCCAGGCCCTGCCGCTGGGACGACATAGCGATACTGTTCCGGTCGACCACGAGCCAGAACGTCGTGGAGCGATATCTACGGCTACTCGGCGTGCCGTACAGCGCGGCGTCTACGGCCGGGCTCTTCGCCGAATCGATACTCGGCGACCTGTACGCGATGATGCGGCTCGCCGTCTATCCCGACGACCGCCTGGCCTTCGCCGCCGTCCTCAGGGGACCGTTCGCGAGGCTCTCCGACGATGCCGGCTACGCGGCCCTTTCGTCCGCCGCCGACGTACGCGGTCCCGACGGGCTTATGGGCTTCGATCCGTCCGCCCTTTCCGAAGCCGACGCGACCAGGTTCCGCGCCGCGCGCGACGCATGGCGCGGCGTGCGCGGGATGGCGGACAGGGAGCCGCTGAGGCGCGTCGTCGAGTACCTGTGGTACGACCGAGGACTACGCTGGAACGTGCTCAAGGACCCCGCCGCGGCGTCCTTCCTGGAGCATTTCGACTATGCGTGGTCGCTCGCGGCGGCGGCCGACGCGAGGAGCGAGCGCCTCGTCGACTTCATCGCGGCCCTCGAGCCCAGGATGGGAAAGCTCGACCGTTTCGACGAGGCCGTCCTCCGGGAGAGCTCCCGCGGCGTGTCGATCATGACCGTCCACATGAGCAAGGGCCTCGAATACCCGGTCGTCATCATGCCCGACGTCGACTCGAGGGGACGGGGGGACACGCGTTCGCCCATCGCCCCGTCCGGCCCCTTCGGCCCGTCCGTCCGGCTCCTCGACGACGGCGACGCCCCGCGGGACCCGATAGCGGAACTCGCCGCGGAGATGAGCAAGATCGATCGCGGCGACGGCGACGACGCGATGGACGAGTCGATCGCCGAGACCGCCAGGCTCTTCTACGTGGCCTGCACGCGGGCCATTTCCCGGCTCTACCTCGTAGGCAAGGTGCCTCGCAACGCCGATGCCGTCGGGCGTAGCTTCAGGGGACTCTTTATCCGGGCCTGGCCATGGGCCGGGCCGACAAGCTCGTCCGACGAGGATTTCCTTTCAGACCGTCCCGAGGATGCCCCGGAATTACTTACCGTCGAGTACGTACCCGAACGCTCGAAAGCGGACTACGGGCGGCTCTCCAACGCCTCCGGCCCGGACGGCGCCGCACGGGCGACCGCGTCAGCGAACGCCCCGGGCCGCGCGGTAGAGGAGCGCAGGGGGCGCTGGTCGGTGACGGGCGCCGCCGCGTACCTGGAGGGTCGCTCAAGCGCGGCCGCCGACGGATCGGGGGCGTCGCTCGCTCCGGAACCGGTCGGCCCCCTCTCAGGCGGCGATGAAGCCGAACCGGGCCTATCCGAGGCCGACTTCGGTACCCTGTGCCATCAGTTCGTAGAGAGCCGATTAAGCGATCAGGAAACGGTCCCGGAACCCCGGGGCGCCGTAGCCAGGGCCCTGGCGCGTCTTTCGACAAACGCGGCCAGGCGCGACCTGGACGAGGCGCTGAACCTCGCCGACCGCTTTATCCGTTCGCCGCGCGGCCTGGCCGCCGTTGCGGCGCGCGACGCGGCGCGCGCCGGATTACCCGGAAGCGTATTCGAGATAGAGTATCCGTTCGTCTGGTCCGGCCCCGCCGTCCTTTCGGGTAGCATGGATCTCGTATACAGCGACGCGGGGAAAATCACCGTGATCGATTTCAAGACCGATAAACGCGCCGCCCCCGAGCAGCACGCGTTCCAGCTGTCGATATATCGCGATGCGGCGGAATCTATTTTCGGCGTTCCGGCCCGGGCCTTCGTCCGCTATCTGAGAACGGGCGCCGAGTACGAGATAGCAGGTATCCCCGATGCTTCAGGATTAGGCAGGCGGTAACATTATTTATCCACTACCTCCATTGCATCTAAAAGGCAGTAGACTAAAAACAAACGGTCTGTCATACTATTCCCACGAAGAATGGCACGTGGTTCGACTTCGTAGCCGTGCTGCCACTTGTACCCTATGTCTGCGCTCAAGGCAGCCATGCATCATAGAACGTGCCGTTCTTCGTCCAACCCAAAATATCCTTCGTCCTGATACGTTCACTCCGGCGTATCCATCAGCGGAGAGCAAGCTATGAGCGAGACTCAAGTTCCAGGTTCCCGCCCCAGTTTCCTGACGCTCTTCAGATTCTTCTTCGGTATCTCCGCGGTCACGATCGGCGGAGGATACGTTATGGTGCCGGTGATACAGAGAGCCACGGAGAAGCGCGGCTGGCTGGCCGAAGACGAGTTCTACGATCTTTTCGCGACGGCGCAAAGCGTCCCCGGACCGCTCGCCCTCAATACGGCGGTATTCGTAGGCCGGAGAGTAGCCGGAACCGCCGGATTCCTGGCCGCGTTCCTCGGGATATTGATCCCCCCGTTCATATCGATCATCGCCCTGGCTACGATCCTCGAAGTCATCGGGGAATGGCCCTTCATAAGGGGCTTCTTGGACGGCGCCTTCGCCGTCGTCCCCGGCCTCACGGCCGCGCTCGCCTTCAACATGATAAAGAAACGGCGCTGGACCGGGCTACGGGCGGCGCTGACGATAGTCGCCGCCGTCGCCATAACGCTTTCGGGCACCTGGGCGGTACCGGTCTTCTTCGCGACCGTCGCGGTATCGTGGCTTGCCGAGAGACGGGCCGCATGCTGAGTTTGGCGCTCGTATTCCTCAAGATAGGCCTAGCGGCATATGGCGGCGGCTGGACTATAGTCGGCATCATCAAGACCGAGATAGTCGGCCGGGCATGGCTTTCAGCGGAAGAATTCGCCAGGCTCGTAGCCGTGGCGCAGATAACCCCCGGTCCCGTCGCCCTCAACGCGGCCACGCTCGTAGGATACAGGCTGCACGGGATCGTCGGGGCGACTATCGCCACGCTATCGGTCGTCGCCGCGCCGCTGACGCTCGCCATAGTCGTAGGAAACGTCATGGCGAGGGCGTCCAAGCGGGGCGGAGAGCTTACGGAGGCGCTCAAGACCGGTACGATAGGCCTTATCTCGATGACTGTCTGGGCTTTCGCGCCTTCGGCCGCGTCATCTCCTATGAATCTGGCGATGGCAGCCCTCGCGTTCTGCGTCTCGGCGTTCACCAAGGTTAATCCGTTATGGGTAATCCTCGGCTCGGGAGTCCTCGGCGCCGCCGTCAGGGTTCTTTT
Organism: Spirochaetae bacterium HGW-Spirochaetae-3; assembly: GCA_002839315.1. Taxonomy (GTDB): domain Bacteria; phylum Spirochaetota; class Spirochaetia; order Treponematales; family UBA12059; genus SZUA-370. Next base: position 362,935 of record PGXV01000005.1, on the reverse strand, counting down.
TGGATAGATTTGCCCTCGTATTATGCTCAGCATCGCGTATAATTCTTCTTGATGCCATATCGGCGACTATTTGGAGAGATTGATGAACAATGAGCGTATCCTGATCGTCGAAGACGAGAAAATCATCGCGATCGACTTGCAGCGTAGACTGGAACGCTTCGGGTACAACGTCATTGGCATGGCCGGCGAGGGCGCGGAGGCTATAACGCTGGCCCTGGAGCTGGAACCCGATATCATTCTCATGGACATCATGCTCGCCGGCGGCATAGACGGCGTGCAGGCCGCCAAGACTATCAAGGCGTCCAAGGACATCCCGTTCATCTTCCTGACGGCGTATACCGACGAAAAAACTCTCGAACGGGCCAAGGAAGTACAGCCCTACGGCTATATCCTGAAACCCTTCAAGGAGCGCGAACTCTATACGACGATAGATATCGCCCTCTACAAGCACGAGATGGCCAGCAAGCTGACCAGGCAAGAGCGGCTATTCAGCGCGATCCTGCAATCCATCAACGACGGTATCATAGCCGTCGATATGGACCAGAACGTCCAGTTCATGAACCAGGTCGCCGAGGACATCATCGGCGTCTCCGAGGCCGACGTACAAGGCAAGAGCCTGTCCCGCTTCCTCAACCTCACGGAGGCCGATACCAAGAAGGACATACTCTCGGGCATAGTCAGCGTCGGCGAGCGATCGACGTTCTTCAACGACGTGACGCTGAAGAACGTCACCGGCCAGACCCTGGTACTCGACGGATCGATCACCCGTATCCACGAACGAGCCAACTCGACGGACGGTTACCTGATAACGCTCCGCGATATTACGGAACTGCGCCGTCTCTCCGAGACCCTGAACTATCAGTCGAGCCATGACAGCCTTACGGGCCTCTCCAATCGCGAGGAATTCGGATACAAGCTCGGCGAGATCCTGAAGAACGTCAAGCTGATAGGCGGATCGCATTCGCTGCTCGTACTCGACGTGGACCGGTTCAAGGCCATCAACGACACCTGCGGAACCATGGCCGGCGACGAGCTCCTACGCCAGCTAGCCAGCCATATCCAGACGAATATCCAGCGGAACGACCTGTCGGCTCGTATCGGCGCGGACGAATTCGCCATCATCCTGATGAACTGCCAGTCCGAGGACACGATCAACGTCGGGAACCGCCTCCAGAGCGCCGTCCAGCGTCAGCGCTTCCAGTGGCAGTCGGCGACCTTCCCCGTGACCCTGAGCATAGGCATCGTGCCGATCGACAGGGATACCGGCGACATTCACGCGGTACTGGCGGCCGCGGACGACTCGTGCCACATCTCCAAGGAAGAGGGCGGCAACAAGATCACCGTATTCCAGGCCCAGGACAGCAAGTTCAGGCGCCGACGCGGCGATATGGAGTGGATAGGCAAGATCAACAGGGCCGTCGAAGAGAATCGCTTCGTCCTGTACTACCAGCCGATAGAGCCGCTAGACCCCGCGTCGGGTACCAAGCCCAAGCTGGAGATACTGCTCCGCCTCGTCAACGAGGACGGCAGCATAGCGGGCCCTACCGACTTCATCCCCGCGGCGGAACGCTATAACCTGATGCCGCAGATAGACCGTTGGGTGATCGAGAACTCGATGCGATCGTACCGGATACTCAAGGACGAGAAATCGCCGCTGGCCGACCGGCTCTTCTCGGTTAACCTGTCGGGGCCGTCGCTGCTCGACGAGGCGCTCATCGATACTATCCTCTACGACCTTAACAAGTACTCGCTCTCCGCGGGAGACTTCTGCATAGAGATAACCGAGACCGCGGCGATCCAGAACCTGTCCTACGCCACGCGCTTCATCAACAGGCTCAAGGGCGAGGGCTTCACGTTCGCGCTCGACGACTTCGGCGCCGGCTTCTCGTCGTTCGGATACCTGCGCAACCTGCCCGTCGACTACGTAAAGATAGACGGCTCGTTCGTGCAGAACATCGACGAGAGCCTCGTCAGCTACACGATGGTCGACTCGATCAACTCGATAGGCCACGTGATGGGGCTCAAGACCATAGCCGAGTTCGTCAAGAGCGAGGCCGTCAAGGACAAGCTGGTCGAGCTCGGCGTCGACTACGGGCAGGGTTACTTCTTCTCCAAGCCGAAGCCTCTGTTCGACTAGCCTTCCAGCGCAGCCCAATCCCCGCAGACTATCCTCGAGTCGCGTTCGAATCGTCCGAGGTCGGCGAGGCTCTTCACCGGAGACAGCTCCGCCGGGCGAGCCGTGCACAGGAGGCGCGCGCGGCCCTCGGACGCGAGCATAGCGTCGACGTTATCGAGCGCGAACTCGCCGCCGAACGTATCGTCGGGCGCCGGCGCGTTCCCCGGAATGGCGTAGCCCCGCTCCGCGGTCCAATGATCGCGCCGTACGCGCTCGATTGCGCCGCGCAGGGCCGACGCCCGGTATACCCTGACTCCGACGTTCGTGTATCCGCCGGAGGGGGCGCCGGTCGAGGGCGCTACGCCCTGTAGCTTGGCGTGGCCGAAACGCGTCGGAAGGCCGCGCCCGTCCAACGCTATGGGATACGCCGGCGCGGGAACGAAGGCCGCGGGCATCAAGAGCCCCGGAGCCTCGTCGCCGAGGCTCCGGGCCAGGGCGTCCATGACGGCGAGCGACGACAGCGCGGTAAGGGGACTCGACGCGTCGCCCCCGAAATTCACGATCACGTACTCCGAGCCGGACCATTCCCCCATGGTCTGGAACGCGGCGTCTCCGTGCCCCCTGGGCTTGCCTCCGGGCGCGTCCTGGGTCGCGAACCTCCAGGAGCCGACCGGATACGCCAGCGGCGCGAGGATGCGTTCCTCTATCTCGCGTTCCCAGCCCCTGACGACGACGATATGGCGCCCGAGGTCGCGCACCGCGGCGAGCGCGTACGCGGCTATCGGGATCGGGTCCGGCCCGAAGGGCATGGCGTTCTGCACGGGGAACAGGCCGCGGGGCGCAGTCGGGTCGGCGCCGGTATCCTCGCCGGCGGCCGCGGCCTCCGCCAGCGACGAGACCCAGCGGGAACCGGAGCCCGCGAGCATCGTGATGCAGCTCGTCGCGCCCGCGAGCCTGCGGGCGAGCGCGCGGAGATCGGCGTCGCCCGCGAGGCTCGCGGCCAGGCCGGGGATGCGCCGGCGCTCGGGGAAGGCCTCACTCAGGGCCGTCGTCGTAAGTGCGTCGAAGTCGATGCTCATGCGAGGAGTATAGCGCGGGGCCGCGTCGTCGTCCTAGCGGGGCATGACCCGGTACTTCCTCACGAAGCCGCAGGGCCGGTACGTCATCTTGGCCTGGCGCAGCCCCTCGTCTCCGAGGTCCTGCTCTCGGTTGACGTACTTCACGTAGGGAGGCAGCGCCTGGGCGAAGGCCTGGTTTATGAACTGGTAGATTCCCTTGTACTCGCCGACCGCCTTCTCGAAGTGGACGGCGAACATGCGCGCCTTGGCGATGGGCTCGCCCAGCGCGTAGCCTGCCGGCTTCCCGTCGACGTAGTAGACGGCGCCGCGCATACCCAGTACGTCGTAACGCTCCAGGGCTTCCTTCGCGGCGGCGTAGTCGCCGTCTATGCCCTTTTCGACACGCCAAGCGTCGAGCACGGCCATCGCGTCCGGCGCGTTCGATGCGTCGAGCGCCTTCTGCTCGTACGAGTACGAGTTTATGAACGCGTTCACGAGGTTGCGCTTCTTGTGGTAGTTCTTGCCGGACAACTCGGCCAGGTCCTTGCGATCGTACAGGTAATCGAAGTTGTCGCGATCCTCGTGGACCGCGTAGCCGGCGGTCTCCAGCCTGATGCGCTCGGCCTTGCACTGGGTCTCGGACATATTCTTGAGGTAGCAGTGGTCCTCGAGCAGGCGCGCGAGCGTGTCGTTCTGTGGCACGCAGCAGGGCGTGAAGAAGAAGCGCTCGCCTCGCTTCTCGCCGGATATAACGTAGGTGGAACCGGTTATATGCGAGGCCGTGTACTTGTAGGTGTCGCGGAACAGGTATATCCCGGAGAAGGTGAACTCCGAGACGCCGTCGGCGAGCATGTTGAGGGCCGGGTAGAGGTCGTCGCGCATATCGAGCGTCACGGGCGCGAACTCGGGGTATTCTGGTATTGGCATGCGATAGACTATATTCATTTTTCGGAATGGAATCAAGGAAAACGGCCGGAAGCTTTCGCCTCCGGCCGTCGGCACCGGAACGGACGGCCTATACCGACTCGATCCGGTGCTCTATCATCGTATCGAGCTTGCGGTTCTCTTCCCGTAGCGCCTCGACATGCAGGCGCTCCCTCTCGACGCCGAGCTCGGCCTCGCGCAGGCTTATCCTGGCGAGCTCTACCCGGTTCTTCCCCCGCTTACCGAGGAGCACGAACCCAAACACGATAGTCGGCGCCACGATAAAGATAGACACGATCGCGACGATTCCTTCGTAAGCCATGGCCTATTCCTTTATCAATATGAACTCGACGCGCCGGTTCTTCCAGCGGTTCTCCCCGTCGGTGAACGCGACGACCGGCTCCGAGGAGCCGAGGCCGCGCACCGACAGGCGCTTAGGATCGACGCCGTACTCGATAAGCTTCTGCATGACGAGCTTGGCGCGGTTCTCGGAAAGCGGCAGCAGTTCCTTCGTCTCTTCCTTTTCGATCGCCGCCGGTCCCGCTCCGGTCATCTTGGCTATCGAGTTGGCGTGTCCCTCGACGCGTATCTTGTAATCCTTGAAACGGTTGAGGATGAGCGCTATGCGCTGCAATACCTCGGCGTTACGGTCGAGTTTCTCCTGCGGCAGGTCCTTGAAGTCGGCGAAGTCGGGCCTGAACACGATGGACGGCACCTTTATCTTGAGCCTGTCGCCGTCGCGTATCACGAGCACGTCCACTGAGATGACGCCCTCGGAGACCGTCTTGTTGCCCAGGCCGTCGATTATGGTCAGGCGGTACGGGTAATCCGTGGCCGCCTCGACGAGCTCGCCCTTCTGCGAGCGGCCGTCCCAGACGAGGCGCTCCGCGGGCTTGCCGCGGCCGCTCCACGTAAAGAACGCGCGCTCGGCCTTCTTGGCCACGGCGCTCTCGGATATGGCTACCTCGATGATCTCGAAGCGCCACGAGTCGACGACGCTGGCGTCGGATACGGCGAGCGATATCTTCAGCTCGTCGTCTACGCCGTCGTTATCGGGGCTGAAGTAGCGCGGGCTCGTCGACAAAGCGACCTTGGGACCCTCGGTATCGACGACGAACGACGCGCTCCTGGCCTCGGCTCGATCGCCCTTCAGGTAGTCGACGGTAAAGACGGCGGTATAGGAGCCCTGCACGATGGATCCGTCGGTCGTCTTGCCGTCCCAAGCCTGCTTGGCGGGGATGGTGGACGCGCCCTTGCCGGAGAATACCCGGCGCTCGGTCCCGGCCGAGTCGACCATCGCGAGGCGCCACGCGTCTACGCCGTCGGCCAGCTTTACGACGAGGCCGAAGGACAGGTCGTCGAACTCGCCGTCGCCGTTAGGGCTGAACCCCGGGGCGCTGGCGGTGACGAAGGCCTGCGTCTGCCTATTATCCACCACGATCTTCTCTATTGCCCGTTCGGTCTTGTTGCCGGCCGGGTCTTCCGAGCGTACGACATAGCGATAATTACCGTCCGGGACCTTGTTCCCCTCGGCGTCCGAGCCGTCCCACGAAAAGTCTCCGGCGGCGTCCTTCCAGGTCCACGAGCGGTAGACGCGGCCGGCGGCGCCGAGGATGCGGCCTTCCCAGGTATCGCCGGGCACGGTCCGCTGCGATATATCGACGCTATCCTTGCGACCGTCGCCGTCGGGGCTGAACAGCGTGTTGACGGCGCTCAGCTCTATGGAGGGAGCCGTCGTATCGAGGGCCATGTCGACGGACCTGGCGGATTCCACCTCGGCGGTGACGAAGCGTACCTCGAGGGCCGCGCGATAGGTACCGTCGGCGGCCTTGGCGCCGTCGTCCTTCTTGCCGTCCCAGGCGAGCCTGGCCGGTAGCGAGCCCGTGCCGGTGAAGCCGCGGACCTTGGTCTCCGCCGAATCGAGTATGAGCAGGGTCCACGATTGCACCGCGGTAGCCGATTGACTCTCGGGCAACATAGCCACGGAGTCGGCGACGCCGTCTCCGTTGGGGCTGAACGCGCGCTTGTCGAGCGAAAGCCTGACGGCCTTGTTCTGGGTATCGACGATCACGGCCGCCCCGACGGCGGAACCGGTATTGCCCGCCTTGTCGGAGGCCGAGACCCTGTAGGTATACGATCCGTCGGCGACCACCTTGCCGGCGTCGTCGGAACCGTCCCAGCTAACGCTCTTGTCCAGCGTGCCTATGAAGGACCACGTCTTGACGGCGGCGCCTGCCGAGTCGAGCATCTCGCCGACCCAGCGATCTTCGTCGGAGCCCGTCTGCGTTATGACGACGACGGCGCCGGCGGCGCCGAGCGGGTTGAACGCGCGCCTGTCGACCGACACCTTGGCCGAGGGAGAGCTCGTATCGATGATGAAGCTAGGCGAGTAGGCGATCGGCCGGTGGCCGTTGACGTACTCTATCGAGAGGCGGGTGCGGTACGTACCCTCGGGAAGCGCCGCGCCAGACTTATCCTTACCGGCGAACGGGTAGCGAGCGGCGAGCGAGTCGGCGCCCGAACCCGAGGCGGACCAGCGCTCCGCGTCGGAAGAATCGAGGACTGATAGCGACCACGAAGACATGCCGGTGCGCACCGGCACGTTGGGAGACAGCGTCAGCACGTCCCTGACCCCGTCGCCGTCCGGGCTGAACGCGGCCTGGTCTATGGTAACGCCGACCGGAGGCTGCTGCGTGTTGACGATAATATTCTCGACCTTGGCCGAGCCTGCGTTGCCGGCCCGGTCGGTCGACGAGACGCGATAGGCGTAGACGCCGTCGGGCACGACCTGCCCCGAGTCGTTCTTGCCGTCCCAGCTTAGCGCCGACAGCGCCGCGGATTCGATCTTCCAGGTCCTAATCGCGACGCCGCCGGCGTCCAGCGCCTCGGCCTTCCACAGGTCCTCTACGGATCCTTCCTGGGCGATGGCGAGTTTGTCCTTGTTCCCGTCGCCGTCGGGGCTGAATATAAGGGCCTCGCCGCCGCCGACGGGTCCGCTCGCCTTCACGGTCGGCGGCGCCGTATCGACTACGACCGCCCACGGCGCCGTCGAGGCGACGTTGCCGTTATCGTCCACCGCCTCGACGACGATGGTATAGCGCCCGTCGGGGGCCGCGGCGCCGGAGTCGGTCAGGCCGTTCCAGACGAGCTCGGGCGGCACCTCTACGCCCTTCTTCACATACATGACGCGCCCGAGCAGACCTTTCCAGTCCTGGTTCTCGGGGCGGGATTCCTTGTTGGCGATGGTCTTGACGACGGCGCCCGAAGAGTCCAGCACCTTGAGCTCGAAGCCCTGCACATAGCGCTGATCGGTTATCGTCAGCGGCAGGGTCACCTGGTCGAGCGTCCCGTCGTTGTTAGGGCTAAAGTAGTAGGCGTCGAAGGTCGTCGCGGGATACGAGACGCGTATTTCCGGAGGCGTCTTGTCGATGATGCCGAAGGGCATGTTGACACCGCCGCTGAAGGCCCATACGCCGCTGCCGAGCTGGGCCACCGCGAATGACGGGCTGATCTCGGATCGGTCGACCCCCGCCGCGGATTTGCCGGAATCGTCGGCCTTGCGGTCGAGGACGAAGCTCGCGCCTATGCCCACGCTCGGCAAGAGGCCCTGATCGACCCCGTCTATGGCCTCTCGGGCGTCCAAGTCCCAACCGAGCCGCAGGAAGGCGCGGTCGCGCCAGCCGAGCTTGAGCCCGGTCGAGAATACGAGGTTCTGGAAGGTCGGAAGCCAAACGTCGGCGTTGGCCGAGAGCCTGACGTCGGAGGACGCGGACCCGATCAGGTCGGCCGCGAACCCTATCTGCGGCGTGAACGGCGATTCGTACGCCGAGGCGACGGCGCCGCTCGGACTCAAGGCGCCGTCGGACGAGAACGCCTTGCCCATATTGCGCATCGAGACGCCCCAGGAAAGGCCCTTGAACGGACCGACGTCGCCGGCCAGGCCTATGACGCCTATATCCGCGGCGAATCCCCAGCCGAATCCGTCGTTGGATCCGACCTGGCCGTCGACGGCTACGCCGACGAGCAGGTTAGGATACAGGTCCTTGGCCATGCCGACGCGCGCCGTCATGACCTGGCCGACGGGGAACGAGTCGAACGGAGAGGACAGCACGCCGAGGTACCCGGTCCATACGCCGTACGGCTTGGGTATCGCTATCCCGAGGTTGAGGGCGTTGCCCCAACCGGCCTCGTCGCCGAGGCCCAGCAGGGCGGCGTAGCTCAGGTCGAGCGTCGTCCGCTGAAGGAGAGCCGACGCGGCCGGATTCGCGAGATCCGCCATAGGCGACTCGGTAGACGCGGCGGAGAACGCGCCGGATAGAAGCGTTGGCGAAGCAAGGGCCGCCGCGGTGTCCGCGCCGGCGGGCGGATCGTACGCCCAGAGTCGAGCCGCGGCCAACGCGGCTATTGCGATCAATGCTAAGGGCTTTCCGCGAACTTGCATCTATACGCTCCTTACAGCGGGATTATTCAATTGATAGTATAATACCATGCGGTACGTTTCGGTTACATACGGCGGAGTATCGTAATAAAAAAAGAGATTCGTCACTGATACATAACGACGAGCGGCATAGGATCGAGGGCGACCACCTCCTCGGGCCTCATCAAAGGCTTGTCCCATCCCGCGCCCACGACCTTCGACTCGAAGAATAGCTTGAACCCCTTCACCGGCATGTTCACGGACCGCGCGTTGGAGGCGTAGGCGTTCTTCTTGAGCGAAGGCGAACCGAAACCGTCCGCGGTATGGACGAGCACTACCCTGTCCAGGCCGGCGCGCACCACGCCGGAGTCGCGTATCATCGCGGGCTTGAACTGGTGCACCACGAGCATACGGATGCCGGGGAGATCGTTCTCCCGCAGGTAGTCGTCGACGATACGCTGGGCCTCATTGAGCTCCGCCCCCGTGATGGACCCTATCTCCTGCATCGGCTTCAGCGTCCGCCATTCCGGATCTATCGCCAGGTGCACGTTCGGATAGCGCAGGTAGGGCAGCATGGAGCGTACGGACGCCTCTACGCCGTACTTTCCAAGCTGATGGTCGAGGAACACGACCCATCCGCGTTCCGCCGCGAATTCGATATACGATTCCACGACGCTTGACTTCAGGAGCCCTATCTCGCCCTCGGGCCAGCAGGTCCCGAATATGAGGTAGACGGCGGGGACGACGCCGAGCGCGCCGTTGACGTCGTCGTACAGCTTGGCGTACCCCTCGAGCAGCGGCGCCAGCTTTTCCTTACTGTATTCCCCGACGATGCCCATGGACGGCGCGCCCGGCTTACCGTAGAACGCGAGTATCTGATTACCCGCGAGCAGCGACTGCCGCTCGGGAGACGCCACGGCCGTCGGAGCCGAGGGCGCGGGGAGATCGGCCTCCCTGGAGGCCGGGCCCGCGGGGCCGTACGCGACGGATCGGCCCGCTTCGCGGTCCGCCAGCCTGGGCGGGAAGAGCGACGCGGGGAAAAGACGATAAGGAGCGTCCGGCGATACGGGGGCCGTAGCCGGAACCGCCGCTGGACGACGGTCCCCTTCCGGCGGGCGGGCGGCCCGGACCGACGCGACGGACACGCTCGAAGCCGTCGCCTTGAACTGCGACGTCGAACCGAGCCCGACGAGGACGGCGCTCGCGAAGATGCCGATGGAAAGGAGAGTAGATCGTATGCGTGGGCACGAGGGCATTATACGTCCTTAGGTTATGCGATGTCCCTTTGACTATCGGCGCGAGAGCGGCCGAGCTATACGGGTAGCGGGCAGGATCCTCGCACTCGTCTATCGCCCCGATCCGGCCGATACTAATATCGATGAAAACCTCTATTCGCTCATTGTCCGCCATCCTCGCGATCGCCGTAACGGCGCCGACGCTGGCGACTGCCCAGGGTTCGTGGCCGGCCATCGGAGGCGACGGGCCGATACGGTCGATGCCGGAGAGCGCCGACGTCAGGAAGCGCGTCTGGGATTCGCTGCTCGAGGCGCCGCCGGCAGCTGCGACGGCGGTCGGGCGATCGGAGGAGCGCAACGCGTGGGGAGACTGGTCGGTCTCGGTGGAACAGGGCGCCGGGGCCTTCTACGTCGTAGTATCGCCGAAGCGAGGCGGGGCCTACCCCGCGTACGCCCAGGGCTCGTGGATCGTCAAGCGGTCGGCGGGCGACGGTTCCTTCCTGCAGGCCAAGATATTCCTCCGAAGCGACCCCGGCACCTTCGCGCGCGTCTATCCCGCGGGCTCCCGATGCAAGATAGACGTCATCGCGTACGGCGGCGTGCTCTATCGCGAGGTCATGATACCCCTGTCGTTCAAGGAACTCCTCCGCTCGCCGTTCTCGAGAACGAGGGACCTGACGTCCGACGTGATCGACTGGGAGCTGTTCTCGCCGGATCCCGCGCTGTACCGGGACCTGCGCGGCGTCATCGCCGGCGCCAGGGCGGGCATCCCTTCCCTACGCTACGCCGACGACGGGGCCATAGACTCGGACGGCACGAGCGTCTACATCTCTACGCTCGCCGGGCAGGCAGAGCCGGCGGGCCTCAACTGCTCCGGATTCGCGAAGTGGCTGGTAGACGGCATGCTGCATCCCCTTACCGGATCATACCTGTCCGTCGCCGACCTGCGGGAGCGCATGGTCGACTGGCGCGGCTCGTCCTTCACCGTCGGTTTCGAGGAGAAGTACGACCCGTTCTTCGGGCTCGACTGGTCCAGGGCCCTCGCGAAGGCGGCCTGGGCGGCGTTCTATCCGTCTCTCTCCGACGACTCCCCGCTTGCCAACGACGTCGCCGAGCCTCCGTTCGCGCTGCGCGTCCGCGACGCCGATCCTATAAACGGCGGATCCGCCTACGAACCCTTCTCTGACAACTTCGACGACGCGGGCATCGACGTACGCGGCCTCAAGGCGGCGCTCTTCCTGCTCGCGTCGCGCGAGCCGGGCCGCTTCTACCTTGCCCAGTTCAACGCCCGAGACAAGGCCCCGCCCAATCTCAGGCGCTATTTCCATATCGCGGCCCTCTTCCCGTACTTCGACGACGAGGGCGTATTCAGGGTAGTCGTGCTCGAGAGCGCCGCCGAGACGTCGCTGGAGGCGTTGACGGGACGCGGCTACGAATTCGTCAAGCTTATCAGGATGCCGGCGGCGGCCCGCTTCGAGCCGCAGGCCCTGGCCGCGCCGTGAGGCTACGCTTCCTCGGCACCGGTACGAGCCATGGAGTGCCGGTCATCGGATGCTCCTGCCGCGTATGCTCGTCGGACGACCCCAGGGATACCCGCTACCGTTCTTCCGTGTTCGTCGAGGGCGACGGCGGCGAGGCGATACTCGTCGACGCCGGTCCGGAATTCAGGCTACAGGCTCTGCGCGCCCGGCTGACGCGCCTAGACGCGCTGCTCGTCACCCACGCCCACGCGGACCACGTGCACGGTCTAGACGACGTGCGCCCCCTGACGCGCGGCAAGCCCCTCCCCGTGTACGCGTCGCGATCGGACGCGGAGGAGTTGCGCCACCGCTTCTCGTACGCCTTCGGCCACGGCCAGGAAGGCGGCGGCAAGCCCCGACTGGAACTGTCCGAGATCGACGACGGCGCGACCGTCGGCGGCGTACGCGTCGTCGCAGTGCCGCTCCTGCACGGCCAACGTCCCATACTTGGCTATCGCCTCGGCGGATTCGCGTACCTGACTGACTGCTCCGCCGTCCCGGATTCGTCGAGGAGGCTACTCGGCGGCCTCGACCTGCTCGTCGTCGACGCGCTCAGGCTACGACCCCACCCCACGCACTTCTCCGTCGACGAGGCCTTAGCGCTCGCCCGCGAGCTTCGCCCGGGCCGCCTCCTCCTGACCCACATCTGCCATGACCTGACCCACGTCGAGCTGGAATCCTACTGCGACGCAGCGGGGCTCCCGTTCCCGGCGGGGCCGGCGTACGACGGGCTCGAGGCGGAGATACCGGCGAAGAGGCAATAGATCGCCGTCTCTCCCGACTGACGACCGGAATAGTCATCGGGCTATTTCTGGAACGATACGTTCCACGCCCACAGCCGTATGGTTACAGGTCTTTGCATGATCGGGGACGACGGGGAGGGTGCCGCCGAGCTCCAGTATTAGTTCGTCGAGCCTGTAACCGTCGTCCCCGCGGACCTCGGCCTCGGTCATCGCCTTCAAGAACGGCGCGACCGACGCTTCGATTCGCTTCACGGAGCCGCAGACGGGGCAGTATGCCTCGATCACGCCCATGCCAAGGCCGCCGCCGCCCCTGATCACGAAGGCCTCATGGTCGCCGCGCCCGCCCGGGCACGAGACGCGCATGCGCCCGCCGCGCCAAGCGGCCAGCAACGTCGATACGGGGTACCGGATCCGGCCCATATAGGTGAATACGAGCGACAGTCCGCCCGTAGCGCCGTCGCGCAGGCAGGGCGTCGACGCTATCCGGCCGGCGTTCGAGACGAGCAGGCCGAAGTTCATGGCGATGATCTCGACGTCATCCATCGGCCGATAGGCCAGCGCCCTGGCCAGGTGCGTACCGGCCTCGTCGTAGAGCGCGTCGCCCTCGCCGCGCCCGTACGGCCAGGCGTCCGAGAGCGCCGCCATGAGGCGCTCCCTACCGGCGTCGTCGCCTGCGGCATGGATACGACGCCGCTTGCCGTCCCACTCGAACCAGGTCGCCGCCCAGCAGCCTTCCTTGACCGAACGGTCCAGTACCTGGAGCATGGCGCCTCCGCTCGTCATGAGCGGCCGGCCGACCAGCGCCCCGAGGCCCGCGGAGTACATCGCGATATCGGCCCGCTGCATGGAACAGCCGCCGCGCTCGACGACCCCCGGCGCCCGGTACGGCGCATAGGACTCGAAGCGAAGGGCCGAACCGGAGGGGTAGCGGGCGGGCGGGAATGCAATCATGGCGTTCTCCTTAGCTTTGTCGTAAGCAAAGAGCAAATCACGGTCCGACGGCGCTAACGGCCGGTCTTAGCCGGCCGGGGCGTTCGAGCATACCGGGGCGACGAAGCCAGCCCCGGCATGCGCGAGCGCTACATGCCTCCGTCGCTCGCTATCCTGGAGATGATCTCCCCTGCCTTCGTGCCGTACTTGGCGGGATCGCCGTCCGACGCCTTCTGCAGGTAGGCCTTGGCCTCGTCGAAGCGCCTGGACGCGTAGGCGTTGATGCCGAGCGCGTAATTGGTTATCGGCGCGTCGCTACCGAGCTCCAGGGCCTTGTTATAGTACTCCGCCGCGAGCGCGTAGTCGCCGCGGGCGTACGCTATGAGCCCTAGGTAGTAGTGGGGAATATAGCTGGCCGAGTTCTTGACGAGGGCCTGCGAGAACGACTTATAGGCGGTATCGAGGTCCTTGTCGCCATACGAGCGGACTCCGGAAGTGACGAGCTCGGCGAAGGTCTTCTGGCCGTCGAGGTACGCGAGGAAGTCTGACTCGGCGGCTTCCTGCCCGTGCCACTTGAGGAAGAAATCCCTGACGGCGTTCTGGTTCTGCTCGAGCGACGCCTCGGGCGAGAGATGGCCGATGGCGTCCCATATGAAGCGGTTATAGCGGCGGTCGGGGCTTCCGATGAAGAACGACACGAGGGCCCACGACTCCGGGTAGAACACGTCGAGACCGGAGCGCGCCTCGTCCGATGAAAGCAGCATCAGGTCCGAGACGCCGTAAAGGCGGGACTGCGACTTGAGTAGCTTGACGGTCTCGAGCCAGGACTGGTTCTCGGCGTACGAGACGAGCCCGGTGTTCGCGTCGAGGCGGGTGCGCTCGAAGAATACCGCGAATCCCTCGCGGATCCACAGCGGAGGCTCGGGGATGAAGGCCTTGAGGAACTGCACGAAGGCCTGGTGCGACAGGGACGCGTCGAAGTCGTCGGCGCTCTCCTTGGCGAACACGACGAGCTCCGAGCGCTCGACCGTCGGGTAGTGCAGGTAGACGAAATCGCCCTTAGTCTCGCCGATCACCTTGGTAAGGTACGCGTCGAACGAACTTTTGGCGGAGAATTTCCGGACGGTCAGCGGCGCCTTGAGGGCGGCCTCGTCGAAGCGGAAATATTCGTTGTAGACGCCGAACAGGCCGTCCAGCGTAGCCGCGAGAGCGACGGCGTCATCCTTGCCGGCGTCGGACCAGACTGCGTATCGCTTGGAGCTGGCGCTCGCGAACACGACGGCGGGGGCCGTTGCGGGGACAGTCGCGGGAGCGACGGCGGGGGCCACTGCGGGAACTGGCGCGACGGTAGCCGGCGCGGCGACCTCGGCCTGGGGCGCGGGATTCGCGGTTCCGGCTGCGGCCTCCTGGGCGCCGACGCACACGGCGAGCGCGAGCGCGACGAGCGCGAAGGCAAACGTTTTCTTCACTATGGTACCCTCCATGGTACGAATATCGTAAACCCCGACCGGCCCGTTGTCAAACGCGACCGGACATCCTACTTGGAGAACCGGTCTATGACCAGGTTCACTTCCTCGATCAGGATCCCGGTGAAACGCTCGATATTGTCGATGATGTACTGCTGCAGGTTATGGATACGCCCCGACAGCTGCGAACCGAACGGCACCTCGATCATGACGGTAAGCCTATAGCCTTGTGAATCCGAGCGGACGGTGATCTTCTCGATGCGGATCGAATCGTCGAACTCGTCGATGCAATGGATGACCATCTGGGACAGCGCCGACTCGGAGATGGCGACGCGGCCGCGCTTGGAGAATTCGGGCCGGACGACGGACTTCTCGTACAGCTTCGGCGTCGAGAGCCCTCCCGGCGCGAGGTTGCGCTGCAGGAACACCCTGATGCTGTCGTAGAAGATCCGCGGATAGCTCCGCTTGACCTCTATCGCGGGGACGGGGATCACGTGCTTGCCCTCGACCTTGCGCGCCCTGATAGCGGTGTCTATCTCCTCGCGGCTCGCTATGTCCTCGATCTTGATGATCTTGGCGGGAGTGGGTATCTGCAGGCGCTCCGCGATCTTCTTGACCATCTTCTCGGACGTACCGATTATCAGGATCTTCTTCCAGCGCGCGTGCTGTAGCGCCCGCGCCACCTCGTCCCGGTGGGCCTTCTCGTGGAATAGCGCCGTCTTGACCGCCGCCATATACAGCTTCTCGCGCTTCGCGGACTTACCCGCGATGATGGCGTCGCCGTTGATGAGGAGCCCGTCGTCTATGATCATGTCTATACCGAACTTCTGGGCGACCAGCTTGGCCCTGAAGCTCTTGCCGGTCCCGCTCTCGCCGACGAGCGCGAATACGCGTACGCCGCGCGCGAGCCAGAACAGGTTAACGAGCGCTTTGAACATCGACCCCTCGAGGACGCGCGGATTCTCCGCGCAAAAACGTGGACGTAAGCCCCTCCACGAGAGGCTTATTTAGTATATCGGCGTAAACTCCTCGTTTCCACTACCGATAATGAAGCGAGGGTAGCCATGAATATCGATACGCTTATGTCGTTCATATCGCGAACCAGCGAGCAGGTCGCCGCGCTCGAGGCGTTCGTCGACGACCAGCGGGCCGTCGCCGGCGCCGTGCGGGCCAGGGATTGGCCGACGCTCGAGAAATCGCTGGAACGCGCGGCCTCCGCCGCTGAATCCGTATCGGCCGCCGAGGAGCTCCGGGCGAAGGCCTGGGAGGCCTTCATCGACGAGACCGGCCTCCCCGTCGACTCGAGCGTGTTCAGGGCGTCGCTCGCCCTGCCCATCGAGTACCGATCGACGCTCAACGACGCGTACCGGGCGCTTAGGCTGACCGCGATGCGCGCCCGCATAGAGAACGACGCGCTCTCGGGCTTCGTCGGGAGCGCCGCGGCCACGCTCCGCGAGACCATGGAGGCGCTCTTCCCCGAGCGCAAGGGACGCATCTACGGCAAGACGGGCAGGCCGCATCACGCGGCTCCCGGCGCGATGATCCTGGATACGGCCCTCTAAAGGAGGCTATCGTGCAATCGACCTTCGCAGGAATAGAGCTGGGCAAGCGCGGCCTCGTGGCGCACAACCAGGGCCTCCAGACCATAGGCCACAACCTCACGAACTCCGCCACGGAAGGCTACTCGCGACAGCGGGTCGAATTCGGCACGATGGAGCCGCTATACGTCCCTCAGCTCAACCGAGAGGAGACGGCCGGCCAGATAGGCCAGGGCGTCGTCTCGGTACGGATAGAGCGCATGCGCGACGAGCTCCTCGACCAGCGCATCGTCGCACAGACGGGCGGGCTCGGGTACTGGGACGCCAGGGACAAGTACATGTCGCTGCTCGAGCAGGTGCACAACGAGCCGACGGAGGTCTCCACCCGCACCCAGATGGACAAATTCTGGGACTCGTGGCAGGAATTGTCGCTTCATCCGTCGGAACTGGCCCCGCGCGAGGCCGTCGTCCAGCGCGGCCGAACGCTGATAGACTCCATCCACGAACAGTACCGCCGCCTGTCGACCACGCGCGACATGGTCCAGGAAGACATCGAGATATCCGCGTCGCAGGCCAACGACCTGTCCAAGCAGATAGCGGCGCTCAACGCCGAGATACTCAAGTCCGAGGCGATGGGCGACAATCCCAACGACCTGTACGACCGACGGGACCTGCTCGTAGAGAAGCTCGCTACCATCGTGCCGGTCACCGTCGACCGCCGGGACCCCGACGAGTTCATGGTGCACGTGGACGGCCATATCCTCGTGCAGGGCAAGATAGCGCGCGGCTTCTCCATGTCGACCGGCGCCGAGTCGGGCGGATACCCGCGCGTGCTGTGGGCCGATACGGGCGACGAGGCCGTCGTTCGCGGCGGTAGCCTGGGCGCGATGCTCGAGATGCGCGACGTCGATATAAAGGAAGAGATAGCGTCGCTCGATACGATGACGCTGACCTTCACCGACCTCGTCAACGAGGTGCACCGCTCCGCGTACGGCCTCAACGGCAAGACCGGCGTAGACTTCTTCACCGAGCTCCCGAGCGTCAACAACATAGCGGGCAACTACGACCGCAACGGCGACGGCGCGTACGACCACAGCTACGTATACCGGCTGACGGGCGGCAACGCGCTCGACGCTCAGGAGCAGATAGGCCTGTCCGGCGTCATGCGCCTGTCCGGTCCCCGCGGCCTCGTCGACGTGGAGTACCGCCCGACAGACACCGTCGGCGATATCGTGCGCCGCGTCAACGATTCCGGCGCCGACGTGACCGCTCGCCTGACCTCGACGGGAACGCTCCAGTTGCGTGCCAAGACCGCGTCGGACGGCCAGAGCCCGGACTTCGTCATCAGGCACGTCGAGGACTCGGGCGAGTTCCTGTCGGGCTATTCCGGGCTCCTGTCCGCGACCGGCGAGGCCGGCGCGTACACCTGGGAGAAGGCCGACGCGGTCGCCGACCTCCGGAGCGGCGTCGACTACGCCGTAGCGCCGCTCGCCCACCCGTCCGGCTGGATAGAGGTATCGACGGCGGTGACGCGCGACCTGACGAACGTCGCCGCGGGCTTCGGCTCCAACGGCAGGCCCGCCGAGGCCGGCGACGGCAGCGCCGCCATCGCCATCGCCAAGCTGCGGACAGCGCCGGTGATGGTCGGCTCGCAGAAGACCTTCGACGACTACTTCGCCGACGCCGTCGCGAGCGTGGGGCTAAAGGGAGAGCGGGCCGGCCGCATGTCCGAGACCCAGTCGCGCATCGTCAAGAACCTGACCGACACGAGGCAGTCTATATCCGGCGTCAACATGGACGAGGAACTGTCCAACATGATCAAGTTCCAGCACGGATACGCCGCCGCCGCCCGGTTCATATCGACGATGGACACGATGCTCGACACCATCATCAACCGCATGCGCGGTTAAGAGAGGTTCATATGCGTAGGGTAAGCTCCGATTTCATGAATAACGATATGCAGTACTGGCTCAGGCGGACCGAGGACAACATGGCCTCCATGCAGTCCCGGATGTCCCGGCAGCAGCGCATAGAGAGCCCGCGCGACGATCCCATGGCGGCGGCCCGCACCGTGCGCTACGAGTCCTTCGTCGGTCGCCTGTCGCGCTACGAGCAGAACGTACTCTACACCAAGGACCGCGCCGCGATAGCCGAGGGCTACATGCGCCAGTCCCAGGATATCATGCAGCGCGTAAGGGAGCTGGCGGTCACCGGCGCCACGGGGACCTTCACCAAGGGAGACACCGCGGCCATGGCCGAGGAGGTCGACCAGCTGCTCGCCGAGCTCGTAAGCCTCGGCAACGCCCGCGGCCCGGACGGCGACTTCCTGTTCGCCGGCGACAAGGCCAAGACGGAGCCGTTCCGCGCCGTGCAGGGCTACGCCGAGGGGGCCGGATCCGCGGCGACCGTCGGCGTCGACTACCTGGGCGGCATCGGTTCGCCCGAGGCTGAGATAGCGGAATCCTCGTACATGCCCATGAACCTGTCGGGCGACGCGGTATTCTGGTCGGAACGGCAGCGCATAGCGTCCGGGGCCGACGCGTCCGCGTACCGCGTGATGAACGACTCCAGCCTCGTGATAGACGGCCAGTCCATAGCGCTGAGGCCGGGAGACACGATCCAGGCCATAATCGCCAAGATCAACGACTCCGGGGCGGCCATCAAGGCCTCGCTCGATCCCGTCAAGAACTCGCTGGTACTAGAGGGTCTGGACGCGCATCGCATCAGGATCGAGGACGGGGCGGGCGGGACCGTGCTAGCCGACCTCGGCATACTCTCGGGCTCGGGCGTGCCGTCCGACTACGCGAGCACCGCCAGGGTCTCCGGCGGCTCGCTGTTCGACTCGGTGATATCGCTGCGCGACGCGCTCCGCAAGGGCGACTTCATCGACGTCGGCGGCCGCGTCCTCGCCAGCATCGACGCCGGCATGGACAACATGGGCAGGCGCCTCGCCGAGGCCGGCGCCATGGTCGAGCGTCTCGACATGGCCGCGCTCCGGCTCAACAGGGAGATACCCGACGTTACGAAGCTCCTGGCCGCCGAGAAGGACGTCGACATGACCCAGGCCATCACCGACTTCAAGATGATGGAATACGCGCACACGGCGTCGCTCCAGATGGCCGGGCGCGTCCTTCCCAAGTCGCTCCTTGACTTCTTGCGATGATTCCGTCAAATTCGGCGGCGATATGAAGATACAGACGAAGATCATGGGCGAGCTCGACGTCGACGAGCGCCAGATACTAGACATACCCGACGGGCTGATCGGCTTCAAGAAATTCACCTCGTACGCTCTCCTCGACGCGCCGCAGAAGCCGTACTTCTTCCTGCAGTCGACGGAGCTGTCCGAGCTCGGCTTCATACTGCTCGACCCGTTCCTGTTCAGGCCTGACTACGCGGTGGACGCGGCCGACGACTACCTGGGGGCCCTCGGCATAACCGACCCGGAGGACGCCCTGGTGCTGGCGCTGGTAACCGTGCCCCCGAACGGCGGCCCCGTTACGGCCAACCTGATGGGACCGCTCGTCATCGGCCGTAAGGCCAGGCGCGGCGCCCAGATCGTGCTCGCGGATCCGCGCTGGCATACCAAGCACGACGTGATGGCGGAACTCGCCGCTTCGAGGAAGTAGCGCGATGCTCATACTGTCGCGCAAGCTCAACGAGAAGGTCGTCATAGGCGACGGCATCGTCATATCCGTCGTGGAGATCCGGGGCGACCAGATAAAGCTCGGCATCGACGCGCCCAAGAGCGTCAAGGTATTCCGTCAGGAAGTGTACGACGCCATACAGGAAGAGAACCGCCTGGCCGCCGGCTCCGCGCTCGAGCTGCCAAGCCTCGACCTACCGAAGGCCTGACCCGACACGACGCCCCGGGACGGGTTCGTGAATTCAGAAAAGCCTGGAAAATCATCTCGGAGAGGCCTGTCATACGAAAATGGCCTTCGCTGCGCGAAGGTCGATTTTCTTATGACACCCTCCTCCGCGTGCATACGAGGCTTGTTAGGAACAAAGGTTAAGGGGCGTCGTGTCGGACATCGTCGCGGGAAGAAGTGATCTGTGATCAAGACACGGTACCAGGAATTCACGATCGGCGCGGGGTCATCTCCCGCTTACGGGAAACGCGAGGACCGCGTCGGAGACCAGCCGCATCGTCTCCGTTAGGGACGCTATATCTAGAGGCGCGTCCTTCTTCTCCCAGCAGGCTCCCTCCTCGTCGATCCTGGCTCGGCGCGATGCAACGAACAATGCTTCGGATGCCTTCAGGAACGCATCGTTCGAGAGTGCCCTGCGAACGGCGCTCGCCTCTCCACCCTCGACCCGGAGCTTCCTGTCGAAGAAAACGTTCCCGGTCGACGGCTTCTTCGAGAGGAGAAGCGCGAGCCCGCCCTTCCTCTCGATGCGGAAAGGCTCGACGGGGCCGTCGCGGAAATATCCCCGGACGACCAGGAAGGTCTGGAAGCGATTGCCCGTAGGGCGGACGTCGTCGTACACCGCGATGCGCGCCTTCCCGAATACGCCCTCGCCCCTCCAGGAGGAGTCCTCGATGAGGCTGGATCTCAGCGAAGCGGGAAGCCGGTCCAGGGCCGCCAGGTCCATAGGCATGGCCGGGGCGCCCTGGTTACGGAAGCGAGCATCGTGTCCCGCAATGAAATTGAACCCCAACTCGGCGCAGAGCGTTCGCGCCCTCTCCGGTCGCCGTGAATCGGCCTCGAGGCGCCGCCTCATGAAGAGTAGTAGGACGATCACCACGGAGATCATTATCGCCAGGGGCAAGAGCTGATCCCAAGCCATTCACGGCCTCCTTTTAGAATAACAACCCTCGACTCGGTTCAGGCGGGCCAGAAGGAAACGTCGGATTACTCTGAGGCGCAATGCCTATTCTAGTGCTGACGGTACTTTATACAAGCATTCAGCGAATCATTTCCGGAGCCGGCATTCACCCTCCCTATCATAGACCAGAATGGGTTATGCGCGTGAGCACAGGAGATCGTCTCTTTACTCGCATTTGGAATCTGTGATCTGTGTGAGTTATGTGCGTGATTATGAGAATTAAGAAAGAATAGCGTATCTTCACTCACACTCACACTTCTTCTCTCTTTCCTCTCGGCGGATTTCTTATATAATACCCCTATGGAATCCTTCATGATGATGCATCCCGCGACGGGGTTCGCCATAGGCGACCCGTATACCGATCCGCTTTCGACGAAGCCGACGCCCGAGGCGGCGCGCGCGTTCTTCGATACGCTCATACTTTCCGCGTCGGGTTGGCGCGGCGTGTTCGGCGCATCCGACGACGACATGGCCGAGGGCCTGTCCCCCGCGAAGGCCTACGTCGCCGCGAGGATGGCCGACGCGTTCGCCGGATTCATGCTCGGCGCGGCGGCGCCTGGAGCGTCGCCTACGATAGCGCTCGGCATAGACACGCGGCCGACGGGGCCGGCGATAGCCGACGTGATGGCCCGGGTCTTCCTGGCGCGCGGGCTAGCGGTCCGCTACGCGTTCATATGCGCCGCGCCGGAGATCATGGCGTGGGCGCGGCGATCGGGAGCCCTGCCCTCCGGCCACCGCGAGCGCCTCGACGCGTTCTGCTATATCTCCGCGAGCCATAATCCACCCGGCCACAACGGCGTCAAGTTCGGGCTGACCGACGGAGGCGTCCTTCCGGGCTCCGTCGCGAAGACGCTTATAGCGGCCTTGAAGGAAGGCGCCTGCACAGCGGCCGATATCGACGCGACGGCCGCCCTCGCCGCGACGGCCGCCCCCGACGCCGTCGCGGCGCTATACGCCGGATGCGGGGCGGCAAAGCGGCGCGCCATCTCCGACTATACCCTGTTCGCCCGCGAGGTCGCGGGCGCCTCGTCGGATCTGGGCGCCCAGGAACGGGAGCTCGACGCGCTGTCGGCCGCCGTGGCCGCAAAGGGCGCCGGCGTCATAGCCGAGATGAACGGCTCGGCGCGCTCGCTGTCTATCGACGAGGACTTCCTGTCCGGGCTCGGGGTCACCGTGCTCAGGCTGAACGCCGAGCCGCGCCGCTTCGCGCACCGTATCGTACCCGAGGGCGAGTCGCTGGAGCCGTGCAGGCGGGCGCTCGCGGAGGCGCGCGCGTCCGACCCGTCGTTCGTCCTCGGCTACGTGCCCGATTGCGACGGCGACCGGGGGAACATCGTCTACTGGGACGTCGAGGACGGGGAAGCCAAGGCGCTGGAGGCACAGGAGACGTTCGCGCTGGCGACGCTCGCGGAGCTGTCGACGATGGCCGCCCGAGCGTATCTCCCTTCGGCTCTCCCCGAGGGTCGGGCCGCCAGGACCGCGGTCGCGTGCAACGACGCTACGAGCCTCCGGATAGAGGCGATAGCCGGGGCGCTCGGAGCCGAGGTGTTCAGGGCCGAGACGGGCGAGGCCAACGTCGTCGGCCTCGCGCGGTCGCTACGCGAACGCGGCTACGAGGTGCGCATACTGGGCGAGGGCTCCAACGGCGGCGTCATCACCCATCCGGCCGGCGTCCGCGATCCGCTCAATACCGTGACGGCTATCCTCAAGCTCCTGTACCTGCGCGACGACGGCGACGCGCCGGGGCCGTTCCGGCTGTGGCTCGAGCGCTCCGGTCAGGCGACGGGGTACCGCGACGAATTCGGCCTGGCCGACGTACTCGCCAGCCTTCCCCGCTTCGCGACGACGAGCGTCTTCGAGGACAGGGCGGCCCTGCGCGTGCGATCGCGCGACCACGTCGCCCTCAAGAACGCCTACGAATCGATATTCAGGAAGCGCTGGCCGTCCATCGCGCGCGAGCTGGAACCGCGATACGGCCCGCTGACGTGGAAGGCCCTGGCCAGCTCTGGCTCGGCGGAGCGAGAGCTTTCGGGCTCCTTCGGGGAATCGGGTTCGGGCGGCCTCAAGCTAGCGCTGTCCGACGCGGCCGGCAGGACGGCCGGATTCCTGTGGATGCGCGGCTCGGGTACGGAACCGGTCTTCCGCGTCATGGCGGACGCCCGCGACGACGACGGCGCTATCGAGTCTCTGCTCTTGGACAAGCATGCGACGATGGTACGAGAAGCGGACTCCCTTGCATAATACCGCAATAAGCGTTAGTATCCGCGACGTAGTATCAGGGAGGGGATTCGATGGGCCTACGTGGTGAGCTCTTTTCAACGCGCATAGCGTGCGACGGCAGGACGTACTTTTTCAACGTCAAGGAAAACCGCATGGGCGACCTTTTTCTCGCGATAGTCGAGAGCAAGCCCACGGAAACCGGCGACTTCGACCGGCGATCCATCGTGATCTTCCAGGACAACGCCGATGAATTCATCAAGGCCTTCCAGAAGTCGCTCGAAGCGATGAAGGAAGCCGCTCCCTCCGAGCGGGTCAAGCCGCCCCGTACGAAGCGCGATGCTATGGCGCCGCGGGACGACGGCCGCGAGACGATGCACCGGCTTACCGACGACGAACGCCCCCGCCACTATATCGATACCGGCAGGCCCCGCGGCGCCGATCCTCGTCCCGCCCGCGCCGAGGGGGCTTCACGCTCCGACGGCGCATCCCGGGACGTCGCGAGGCGAGCCTCGGTACGCGGAGAGATAGACCGGGCGACCGGCCGTTCCTCCCGCGGGCCCAACGACGACCGGCGCTCCGGCGAATCCAAGCCGGCAGGCAAGGGGCGCGTGCTACGGGTAAAGCCGAAGGCCGCGGCCAAGGCTATCCCGCCGGCCGTCAAGAAGCCCGCCGCCAAGCGGCTGACCGTCAAGAAGGTCGCGCCGAAAAAAGACGAGTAGGCGCGCCTAACTCATTCCTTTGAATACTTGAAGCTCATCCTCTGTATAGGCGATGGCCCCAGGGCGCGGCACGCGGCCCTGTGGGCCGCCGTCGGGTAGCCCTTGTGGCGCGCATAGCCGTACTCCGGGTAGAGCCAGTCGTAGCGTTCCATCATGCGGTCCCGGGACACCTTGGCGACTATGGACGCGGCCATCACGGCCGGCACGAGGGCGTCCGCCTTTACCATGGCGCGGCGAGCGCACGGGATGTCCGGCGTCTTCGTGCCGTCGACTATGACGATATCGGGCGCGGCTCCCAGGCGCAGGAACGCCCGCCGCATCGCGAGCATCGTCGCCCACAGGATATTCAGCTCGTCTATCTCCGACGGCCAGGCCCACTCGTTGGCCCAGCGGGACCTCGTCGCGATGATCTCGAACGCCGCGTTCCGCGCCTTCTCCGACAGCGCCTTGGAGTCGTCGAGCAGCGAGAGCGGGAAATCGTCGGGCAGGATGACGGCGGCGGCCGAGACAGGGCCGGCGAGCGGCCCCCTGCCCGCTTCGTCGATGCCGCAGACGACGCGGTACGAGGCGGGCTCGAAGAGATCGCCGCGCGTCTCCGGAGCGGGGCTCACGATCCCTCGGTGTAGTACTTGGCCCTGGACTCGAATTCGGCGAAGCGCGCCGACAGAGCGGGCAGCAGGCCCGCGGCCGTCGCGGCGTCGCCCGCCCCAGCGGCGGACTCGATGCGCATGGCCGCGTCCCCCAGCTCCTTGGCAGTCAGGCTCCAGGCGGCGCCTTTTATGGAGTGGGCGATCTCCCGCAGTGTCTTGGCGTCGCCGGCCGCGCCGGCCGCCTCCATATCCGCCAGCTGAGAGCGCGTCTTCGCGGAGAACCGGACCAGCAGCTCGACCACCTTCTCCCTGCGTCCGAGGAAGGTCTCTACGAGCGCTCCGAAATCGAGCACGGCGCTCTCCGCGCCGTCCCGGTCCGAGGCGGGCGCCGCGGCGACTACCGGGACCTCCGCCTCCGTCGCCTTCTCGGCCCAGAACCCCAGCTTGTCGGCGAGGTCCACCTTCTTGAACGGCTTCACGAGCACGTCGTTCATGCCGACCTCGATGCACTTGTCGCGCTCTCCCTTGAGGGCGCTCGCCGTCACCGCGATGATCGGCTTGGAGAAGCCGCGCTCGCGCAGGGCCCTCGCGGCCTCGTAACCGTCCATGTTAGGCATGAAGATGTCCATCAGCACCATATCGAAGTTCCCGACGGCCGCCTTCTCCAGCGCCTCCTCGCCGTCGCCGGCGACGGTCACCTCGCAGCCGAGCTTGCGGAGCAGCACGGTGAAGAGTTCCTGGTTGACGACGTGGTCCTCGGCGAGCAACACGGACAGCCCTAGCGATACGTCGACGGACGCCTCGCTCGAGCGCCGCTTCTCGACGCGCCGCTCGCCCAGCCGACGCTCGTCGACGCGGCGATCCCCGGAGCGCCGTTCTCCCGGGACGCGGCCGACGGCCGCGTCCTCGGGGAAAGGCTCGGGGGAAGGCTCGTCGATCGGCTCGTCGTCCACCGGCGCCAGGTCCACCTCTTCGCCAAGGGCGCGCTGTAGCACGTCGTACAGCTCGTCGGGGGCGATGGGCTTGACCGCGTAGCCGTTGAACCATTGCAGCAGCTTCATCTTGGCGTCCGGGCCGATGGCGCCCTCCGGAGCCAGCAGCACGAGACGCGTTCCGTTGATCCGACGATCGGCGGTCACCTCGGCGCCGAGCCTCCATCCGTCCATACCCGGCATATCCTGATCGACGAGGCAGGCGGCGTACGGCTTGCGCGCGTCGGCCGCGTTGCGTATCGCGACGAGCGCGTCCTCGCCGGACGTCGCGCCGTCGACCCTGAGGCCGAACGACGCGACGACGCGCATGGTAAAGGCGAGCGCCTTGGGATGGTCGTCGACGACGAGGACGCGGGAGGGCTCGAGCGGGGGCCTCGCCGGCTTTACCGGCCGCGGCGGCCAGTCGAGGGGTTCCCCCAACGGTAGCTCGAAGCAGAAGCGGGAGCCGCGCGGCTCGTTGGGCTCGCACCAGATCGTCCCGCCCATGGCGTCCACGAGATACCTTGATATAGCGAGCCCGAGCCCCGTTCCGCCCTGGGTCTTGGCCCCCGAGCTCCCCTGAGTAAACGGCGTGAACAGCCTGGCGCGTAGCGCCTCGGTTACGCCGGAGCCGGAATCCGCGACGACGAGACGCATCCTCGCGGCGGTAGCCCCGGTCGCGGCGGTAGCCCCGGCCTTTGGCGCCACGGACCTGGCGCTGACGACGATATCCCCCGAGTGCGTGAACTTCACCGCGTTCTTGAACAGGTTGACGACGATCTGGCGCAATCGCCCCGGGTCGCCGTGCACGACCGCGGGCAGGGCGTCGTCGACGTCGAGTATCACCTCGAGCCTCTTCTTGTGGGCGTCCAGGATGATCAGGTCGACCGCCTGCCTGAGCATGGAGCGCAGGTCGAAGTCGGCGGCCTCGAGATCGAGCCGCCCGGCCTCGATCTTGGAGAAATCGAGCACGTCGTTTATGAGTCCCAGGAGCACGTCCGCCGAGAACCGCACGGTACGGATATAGTCCATCTGCTCCTTGTCCAGGTCGGTCTCGACGAGCAGCTCGTTCATCCCGAGTATGGTCTGGATGGGCGTGCGTATCTCGTGGCTCATGTTCGCGAGGAACTGGCTCTTGGTCTGCGTCGCCTTCTCGGCCTCTTCCTTCGCCGACACGAGGCCGCGTTCCTTGAGCTTCTGCTCGGTGACGTCCTGGAACGC
Organism: Spirochaetae bacterium HGW-Spirochaetae-3; assembly: GCA_002839315.1. Lineage (GTDB taxonomy): Bacteria > Spirochaetota > Spirochaetia > Treponematales > UBA12059 > SZUA-370. Next base: position 336,440 of record PGXV01000005.1, on the reverse strand, counting down.
GCACCATAGCCAGCGCTCGCCCGCCGCCGGCCGGCCGACCGCCGCCCCGGGGGCGGACGCGTCGCCCGCTTCGAGCTGAGCCCGGGAGTCCGGCGACGAGGCCGTGCTAAGCGGCGAGAGCGTCGTCCTGAGCCAAAGCCGCTTGCCCGACGCGCTCCTGACGCCTGACTCGACGGTTGCGGTCCGCATGCGGCCGAGAAGCACCTCAGTGACGTAATACGAATACCTGAACGACTCTCGCTCCTCGAGCCAGTCGAACAGCGGCACCGCGAGCCGCTCCGGCACGAAACCGGCCAGCTGCGTGAACAGCTCCTCGAACGCGGCGTTCCATAGCGCGGGGATGCCGTGCTCGTTGAGCACGATCATCGGCTGCATGGCCTGCTCGAAGGCCGCGCGGAAGATGGTGTCCGGTAATGCCATGCGCGCTCCCGCCCGCGGATCGTCCCGTTCCGTGCCGGCCATCCGCTAGAAATTCGCCTTTAGGATCTCCAGCGTCTTACGGAGTATCTGCTCCGGCTTCAACGGCTTCACGAGGTAGCTCTTGACTCCGGCCTTGAAGGCCTTGACGACCGACTCGCGCTGCGTCACGGCCGACAGTACGATGATAGGCATGTCCAGGTCCTGGGCCCTAAGCTCGGCGAGCACGCCGAAGCCGTCGACCTCGGGCATCCGCAGGTCGAGGAATACCAGGTCGAAGACGCGGGTACGGACCGCCGACAGGAATTCCCGGCCGTTGGAGAAGGTGCTGACCTTGGCGTTGATCGCTTCGAACGTCGTCTTCAGGAGTTCCTGGATCACGAAGTCGTCGTCCACCACCGCGATCGCGAGGCCGTCGCCCAGGTGCTTGGCGGACTCTATGGATAGCCGGGGCCTCGCGTTCTCCGAATCGAAGCGCATCTCCACGGTCTCGCCGCCCGACGCCGAGCCCTGGGTGGACAGTATGCGGTCGGTGATGATGGCGGCCTTCTCCTCCGGCGCGTCCGCCGCGCGGGCGGCTTCGGCTATGAGGCCCTCGAGGGCGTATTCCAGGTTCGCCACGACCTCGATCTCCGCGAACTCGGGCCGCCCCGACACGAATTCCTTGACGAAGGCGGAACGCGTAAGGACCTTGATATGCTTCGCCCTCGCCTTAGAGGCCTGGGCCACCGTCTCGAGGAGCGCCTCGAGGTTGGGGCCGTCGATGAACGACAGCTCCATGTCGGACAGCATCAGGAGCACGCGCGGCTTCTGTATGGCGTACAGGTCGAGGAGCTCCCGTATCTTGAAGCGCAGGAGGTCCACCTTCTCCAGGTTGATGCCCTTGGCCAGCTCGACGAAGACGATGTTGTCGTTGACGTGGGCCTCGACGATGCACGGCGTCTTGTCGACCTCGAAGCGGGCGCCGGAGATCTCGGAGAGGATCTGGTAGAAGGCGTCCATCTTTATGGGCTTCATGAACACCTTGCGGATATTGTACTGGACCAGCTCGAGCAGGCGGTTCTTGTCTATCTTCTGCGCGGTCAGCACGACGGGTATGGCCGCGGTATTGGGATTCCGGGCCTTCTCCTCGAGCACTTCCTTGCAGGTCTTCCTCGTCAGGTGGTAGTCCATCACGATGAGGTCAGGGGGGGTGTTCCGCATCTTGGAGATGCCGTCGAGCCCGTTGATGGCGACCTCCGCCTCGAGCCCGGCGCGGGTCAGGCGTAGCTTGAGGTAATCCCTGAACAGGTCCGACTCGTCGATAATAAGCACGCTCGCCTTAGGCATGGCCGGGCTCCTTCGCGTTGATCATAGAGACGGGCTGGCCGGTCGCGTCGATGGCGTCGCGGTACAGGCTGCCCTCGGGATCGACCGTATTCCTGCGGGAAACGACGACGCGGGTGGGCAGGTGGACGAATTCGTTATTGACCATGCCGATAAGGATACGGGTCTTGCCGGCCATGGCCGCGTGCACCGCGTTGTTGCCCAGGCGCTCGCAATAGACCGAGTCTGTCGGGCAGGCCGGCGCGCTCCGTATCATGTAGCTCGGATCGATGTACTTGAGGTTGACCTCGACGCCCTTGGCCTTGAAGTGGTCGTTGACGCTATCCCGGAGCCAGGCCCCGATATCGGCGAGGCGTTTGTTGCCCGAGGCGTCGGTAGCGCCCGGGTCCGCGGCGAGCAGCTCCTGGCCGGCTCCCTCGGCCACGACGATGACGGCGTGGTTCCTGGCGGCCAGCCGCTTCTCCAGGTTAGCGAGGAGGCCCGCGGGGCCGCCCAGGTCGAAGCGGACCTCCGGTATCAGCACGAAATTGGCCTCGTGCGTGGCCAGCGCCGTATGCACCGCTATGAACCCCGAGTCGCGGCCCATCAGCTTCACGAGGCCGACGCCGTTGATAGACGAGTGGGCCTCCGCGTGGGCGGCGTTCACCGCGTCGGCCGCCCGTTCCACCGCCGTCTCGAAGCCGAAGGAGCGGTCCACGAACAGCAGGTCGTTGTCTATGGTCTTGGGAATGCCGACGACGGAGACCTTGAGCCCGCGCCTGTCGAGCTCGTCGGATATGGCCATGGCGCCCTTCTGCGTGCCGTCCCCGCCTATCGCGAACAGGACGTTCAGGTTCATGCGCTCTATCGCGTCGACGATCTCCGCGGTGCGCTCGCCCCCGCCGCGGGAGGAGCCGAGTATCGTGCCGCCTATCTTGTGGATATCGTCGACTATCTCCGGATCGAGCGACTTGACCGACAGGCCGTACTCGGGGAGGAAGCCCTTGTAGCCGAAGCGTATGCCGGAGACGCGCCTGACGCCGTAGCGGTTCCAGAGGCAGCGCACCAAGGCCCTGATCACGTCGTTCAGGCCCGGGCAGAGGCCGCCGCAGGTGACGATACCGGCGTGCACGTGCGCCGGGTTGAAATAGATACGGGCTCGCGGCCCGGCCATTTCGAGCAGTCCCGATTCGGCGTCGGTCCCCGATTTGGATACGGCGCCCGGATACCAGCGTACCCTGTCGGCGTCGTCGACGTAATTAGCGATCGAGTCGCCTACGGCGCTGGAGAACGCCAGCGGCGAACGTACCGAACGGGCGCCGAGATCCGGCACGGTAAAGTCAGTATCCTGCACTATACAACTTCCTTTATTATCTTCGATATCGGGTCGCCGGGCGTCTGGCCCCGCCGCCCCCGCGACGTCAGTATAATCCATGTGCGATCCTTTCTCAATCAATACAAAATTTCATTCTCATACAAATATGACGGATATTTTTGTCGATATATGATATATTCATTTCTGCCGATATTATAAAGTGATACTCTATCCGCCGATAATGGAGCCGCGCATGGGCCTGAAAGCATTTCGATTAGTGATCGCCGCCGCCATCCTCTCCCTGGCGATACCGTCGTACGCCCAGGATACGCAGCCCGGATCGTCGAAACCGGACTCCGACCTCAGGCCCGCGGACGGACTCGAGAACTGGACCTACGAGTACGACGTCGGAGATCTCAAGCCGGGCACCTACAACGTACTGGCGCGAGCGACCGACGCCGCGGGCAACGTCTCGTACGCGACGCCGTTCAACCTGATCGTAGACCCGGCGTCCGACCTGCCGATAGCCGGGCTGGTCAACCCGCTACCGTCGGCGCGCGTCGGCGCCGACCTCAACGTGGTAGGCGTCTGCGTCGACGACGACGCGGTCGGCCGCGTCGAGCTCAGCCTCGACGAAGGGGACTGGGTGGCCGCCCGCGGGACGGACTACTGGTCGTACTACCTTCCGACCTCGGGCATGGCGGACGGACTCCATTCGATAGCGGTCAGGGGCGTCGACGTCAACGGCCTCGAGGGCCCGGCGGCCCGGGTATCGTTCCAGCTGGACCGCACCAAGCCGCTGCACGAGGTCCGCTCGCCTGGGTTCGGGGCCATCGTCTCGGGCAAGCTCGGCGTTTCGGGCTCCGTCTACGACGCGAACGGCCTCGCCGAGGTATCGTACTCGATGGACTCCGGAGCCACGTGGTCGCCGCTACGCCATTCCTACGACAAGAAGGCCAAGACCGCGTCGTTCTCCCTGTCGCTCGATACGAAGAAGATGCCCGACGGGCCCGCCGTGCTATGGCTCAGGAGCGTCGACGGCGTAGGATCCGAGGGCGTCGCCGTATTCCTGTACTTCATAGACAATACCAGGCCGGAACTGGTCCTGCTCTCCCCGGCCGACGACGAATCGGTCAACGGCCGCTTCTATGTCCGCGGCCGCGTATTCGACACGGTAGGCGTGGAATCGCTGTCATGGACCTACGGCAAGGACTCCGGCGAGGTAGCGCTGCTACCGGGCAACCCGTACTTCTCGCTACCCTTCGACGCCCCCGCCAAGGCGGGTCCCGTCGTCGTCGGCCTGAACGTCGCCGACGTCGCGGGCAACGCCACCGCGGTCAAGGTAAGCCGGAAGGCCGATCCGGAAGCCGACCTGCCGCGCGTCGTCTCCTCGTCGCCGGCCCCCGGCTCCACGCTCGAAGGCGCCGTACGCGTCGTCGGCCGCGCCGTGGACGACGACGGCGTCGCGTCGCTTGAATGGCGGCTCGACGACGGCCCCGTCTCGTCGATAGCGTGCTCGGGCGTTTTCTCGTTCACGATAGACGGCGCCGAGAGCGGCCCGCGCACGCTCTTCACGCGCGCGATAGACTCGGGAGGCCTGGCCGGCCCCTGGTCGGAGACGCCCTTCGTCTACTCGGGCGCGGCGCCGCGGCTCTACATGGAACGCGCGGCCGACGCCTCGGGCGAGCGCGATTTCAGGCCGGGCGTCTCCGTGTCGACGCTCGAGGGCCGCGCGTCTCTGTCGGGCGCGATACGGGCGGCCAACCCGCTCGTCGAGCTGACTTACTCGATAAACGGCGGCGCGCCGATGAAGCTGCCGTTCTCCAGGACCGAAGGCGGCGCCTCGTTCACCGTGCCGCTGTCCGCGTCGCTGCCCTACGGCGTCCTCGACGTCAGGCTCGAGGCCGTCGACGCCTATGGCAAGACCGGCGTCGTCCGCGTCCCGGTGCTCGCCGTAGACTACTCCCGGCCGCGCGCCGGGCCGCTCCTCGACTTCGGCCTGGCGGCGGAACCGACCGCAGAAGCGCCCGCGGCCATCGCGGTCGGAGACGCGTCGCCGTTCGTCGGCGGCTTCGTCACGCCGTTCGACGGAGAGGGCATACGGGCGGTCAGCCTGGAACCGGCCACCGCCCTGCTGACCGTCACCCATGAAGGCGCCGTCGTACGCGTCTCGCGCGTAGCGGACGGGACGACCGGGCCGACGCTCGTCGTCGTCGAGACCGAGCGCGGCCACCGCTTCTCGGCCGGCCCCTTTATCTTCGGTACCGACGCCGCCGCCCCGGCCGTAACGATACGGGAACCGGCGTTCGGCTCCTGGCGCTCGGGCGTCGTCGACATCGTAGCCGAGACTACCGACGGCGACAGGGTCGCGTCGGCGGACTACTCGATAAACGGCGGCGAATGGACGCCGCTACGGGCCTCGGGTGGATCGTACCGCGCCGACTGGGACGCCGCCTCCGCCTCCGGCCCCGTACGCCTGCAGGTCAGGGCGATAGACGCCGCGGGAAACGCGGCCGTCGCGTCGACGGCCTTCATGGCCGACGCCGCCCCTCCCGAGCCGCGACGCGTCCTGCCGCGCGACGGCGATTCCGTAGCCGGCCCCGCCCTCTTCGCGGTGAAGATCGGAGAAGGCATGCAGTCGCTGGAACGCGTGGAGCTGGGACGCGGCGGGGCCTACGAAGCGCTGTCCCCGGCCGATACGATTACCTTCATAGCCGATCCGGCCGCGGCGCCGCTGACGCTGAGGGTGACGGACAAGGCCGGAAACGCGTCTAGCCTCGACCTGCTCGCCGGCCTCGCCGTCGCGACCGAGGCTAAAACTGCCCCGGCACCGCTCGATTCCATTAAGACCGGCTCGAGCTCCGTCCCCGAGGGCCCGACAGCTACCTTTACGGGCGCTGACGCCGTCGGCGCGCTGTCATGGACCGCGCCTATCGCGGCCGACGCGGCGAGCCTCGCCGGATACGCGGCCAGGCCGATACGCGCGTCTGGCGCCGCGTCGCTGTCGGCCAGCTTCGCCGGCGTGTCGCCAGACCCCAGGAAACCGGTAGCCGCGTGGGGCTACGCCGCTGACGCCGTCAACCAACCCTTGAGCCTCAAGAAGGCCGCCGGCGCGGACACCTGGACGGCTACCATGAAGATACCGGCCAGGCCCGACGGCCCCGCGTCGCTGTGGGTCAGGATAGACGACGTCGCGAAAGGCGCCGTCTACGCGACGGTAGCGCTCGACTACGACTCGACGCCGCCCGCTATAGAAATAGTGACGCCAGCGCCCACGGGCGGCAAGGCGACGGCGACCGGCGCCTTCACGCTCGTGCTCAGGGCCGCCGACGCGGCCGGCATAGCGTCGCTGTCGTACGAGTACGGCGCCGACAAGGGCGAGCTGGAGCTGCAGTCCGGTTCCGGCGACGCGGCGAGGGCCTTCTCGTTCCCGCCCAAGTCGTCGCAGGCGACGATAACCGTAAAGGCCGTCGACGGCTCGGGGAACCGGTCCCAGGCCACCGTCTCCGTGGCCTACGACGCCCAGGCTGACGCGCCGTCGGTTCGAGCTCTGTCCCCGGCGGAAGGCGCGGTCATAACGGGCGGCGGCGACGACCCTCTCGTAGCCCTGCTCTACGCCTCCGACGAGGACGGGCTGTCGGGCGTAGCCTTGAGCGTGGACGGCGTTCCGTTCGAGGCTTCCGGCCCCGGCCCGCTCTACGCCGTCGACCTCGGCGCCGTGCCGCGCGGCAAGCATATCGCCATCGCCCAGGCGACCGACTCGGGCGGCGTTCCTTCCCTGAAATCGACGTTGAGCTTCGTACGTAGAGGAACCGCGCCGACCGTCGTCGCCGCGGAAGGCCTCGTACCCGGATCGGCGCTCTCGGACGGCAAGACGACGCTGATCGCTACCGCCATGGCGCCCAACGGGCTGGCCAAGGCCGAGTACGCGTTCAACGGCGGCACGTGGAGCTCGACGCCCGTTCCCAAGCCGGGCGCCGACGGCGCGTACGCGCTACACGTTACGCCCCCAGCCGCGCTGCCGTACGACCGCGCCGTCGTCGCCGTCAGGGTAACCGACGCCGCCGGCCTCGTGGCCGAGGATACGACGTCGTTCTACCGGGTATCGCAGGCGAGCGCGCCCGGTTCCGTCGTCGCCGAGGGCGTCTATCTGTACGACATGCGTATAGACGACGACGGACGCGCTACTCTGGCGCCGGGAGACGCGCTGGGCGCGCTGTGGAACGGCCGTCCGATTCGCTCTATCTCGCTTGAGCCCGCCTTACCCTTCGCCGAGGCCTCGTTCGACGGCGCGACCATACGCGTGTCAGCCACGGCGGAAGGCGGGGCCGGAGCCTCGGCCAAGAAGACCGTGCTACGCGTCACGACCATAGACGGCGACGTCTTCGAGTCCGTCCCCGTCATAGTCGTCGCCGATTCCGGCGCTCCGGCGATAACGCTGAGCGCGCCGGTCTCCGGGGCGCCGGTCCGAGGCCCGTGGATCATCGCGGGCGAGGCCGCAGACGCCAACGGCATAGCGTCGCTGGAATGGTCTATAGACGGCGGCGCGACCTGGACCGCCGTAGAAACACCCGCGGCCAAGCCTGGCGACGAAGGCCGTTCGGCGTTCTCTACGCCCGTCTCTTCCGACAAGGCGGAGGGGGCGATTAGCGTGCTGGTACGCGCGACCGACCGCGCCGGGCTACGGAGCGAGGCGCTGACGGCGGTCGCTATGGACGGCTCGGCGCCAGCGATCGTGTTCGAGACACCTCGCGACGTCGATACGGTCAACGGCACCGTCCTCGTCGCCGGCTACGCGGAGGACGCGTTCTCCGTCGCCTCGATAGAATTCAGCGTCGACGGCGCTACCTGGGAGCCGCTGGAGGCTTCGCCTCGCGGCGCGGCCGTATCCGCGGTCAAGGGAGAGCGGCCGGACGGGCGCGCCGAGCCGCTCCGCGCGTCGTTCGAGCGCCTCGTCGACATGGGTTCACTCCCGGACGGCGGCGCCGCGATGGCGTTCAGGGCCGTAGACGCCGCGGGCAACGCGGCGACGCGCCGTCCCCTCGATCCGGCCGCCCCGGCCTTCGCGGTCGATATAGAGGCCGACAAGCCGATCGTGGAGGTGCAGATTCCCGCCGATGCGGAGGTTATGCGATCGGACTTCATCGTCTCCGGCATGGCCTTCGACGACGACGGCGTCGCCGAGCTGTTCTGGCGCCTCGACGGCTCGGAATGGACGCGGCTCGACGGCGGCAACGGCTTCGCCGTACCGTTCAGGCTGCTCGACCTGGCCGACAACGAGCACCTGTTCGAGGCCTACGCCGTCGACCTGAACGCGGTTCAAGGCGCCGTGGCGTCGCGCGCCTTCAGGGTCAGTCGCGAGGAACCCGTGGGCCGGCTGGAATCCCCCGACGTAGAGGTCACCAACAAGGACGTCATAACGCTCCGCGGCGTCGCGTCCGACGCCAACGGCATAGCCGAGGTCCACGTCTCCTTCGATAACGGCGCGACCTACGACGCCGCCGTCGGCACGACCGAATGGAGCTATACGCTCGACACGAGGACCGTCCCCGACGGCGTGCACAGCGTCTACCTTCGCCTCGTCGACGGTTACGGCACGACCGGCTTCGCGGCCGGGCTCCTGTCCGTGGACAACACGCCGCCGGTCGTCGCCCTCGACACACCGTACGACGGCGAAGAGGGCATAGCCTCGATGACCGTGGGCGGCCGCGTCTCGGACGGCATCGCCGTCCGGAGCATGAGCCTGCAGATATCCAGGATAGGCTCCGCGACGCCGGAGACGGTCGTCGAGCTAAAGTCGGAGGGCGTATTCAACCGGGAGCTCGATACCAGGGGGCTCGCGCCGGGCTGGTACAACGTCAAGGCTATCGCCCTCGACAGGGCGGGCAACGCCGCGTACGACTCCAGGAACGTCGTCGTGCTGGAATCGCGCAAGGCCGACTACGCGGAGCTAGTCTTCCCCGCGCACGGGGAGCCGGTCTCGGGGCGCTTCACGATAGACGGGCGCGTCGTGTCGGCGGAGAGGCTAGAGCGGGCCGCGATAACGATGGACGGCCAGCCGTTCGCGACGGCGGAGCTTTCGGCGGACGGATGGTTCAGCCTGACCGTAGAGCCGGGTTCCGTCGAGGACGGCGCGCGTACGTTCCGCGTAGAGGCGGTCTCGGCCGCCGGCGGCGCGATAGCCTCCGACCCCCGGACGATAGTCTATACGCGCGACGGCCCCTGGGTCGACATCGACGCGGTGGAGTCCGGCGACTTCATCGTAGGCCGGCCGTTTCTTACCGGGAAGGCCGGCTGGGACGTCCCCGCGCCGGGAGCGTCGGACAAGGCGGCCGCGGCGGCGCACAAGAAGCTCGTCAAGGAGCGCCGGGCCGTCCTGGTCGAGCTGAGCCGGGATAACGGCAAGACCTGGCAGGAGGCGTCGGGAACCGAGCGATTCAAGTACCGCCTCGAGACCCAGGAATATCCCGACGGGACGCTCAGGCTACTCGTCAGGGCTACTTTCGCGGGCGGCCGAACGGCCGTACGCAAACGCCTCGTCGTGCTGGATACCAAGGCGCCGGAAGTGACGATACTCAGGCCGGCGGAGAACGGCCGCTACAACGGCGTCGTATCGATGGAAGGGACCGCGTCCGACGCCAACGGCCTCGCCGAGGTCTCCGTCGTGCTACGCTCCGGCGACAAGTCGTCCTACGAGATACCCGGCTTCATCCAGGGTTCGTACCTGGACGCCCACCTGCTCGGCTCGACCCGGTACGAGGCGGGCCTCGGGCTATCGTTCTTCGACGACAACGTGAAGCTCCAGGTCGAGCTCGGCCAAGGCTTCGACGCGAGTCCTACCTGGGACAACCTGCTCGGATTCGCGAGCGCCGACACGCCGGCCGCGGAGCTGTCTCGATTCGGCGGCTACGTATTGGGTGCCAAGCTCCTCGCCAACCTCGCGTACCTGCCCTTCTCCTACTGGTTCGGGCCCGACTGGGACTTCTTCTCCATGTCGTTCGCGGTCGGGGCCAGTTTCACGTACTTCAGCATGCGCGACTCGCTGGCCGACCTGTTCTCTCCTCCGGACGGTAGCTATATGGTGCTGTCGGGGGTCGTGGTTCAATGGGAATTCGCCAAATTCGACTTCGGATGGAACCTCTTGAAGACGATCGGCCTCTATATCGAAGGCGGTCTGGTATTCATACCGAGCGAGGCCTCCACCAGCATCGATGAGTTCATTCGGCCCACGGTAGCGTTCGGTGCCAGGATAGGCCTGTTCTGACGTCGTGGGGCGTGCCCGCGAAGCGCGGCACGCCCTTGACGCGATCATTCGATGGAACTAGCTTTCTTCTAGCGTGATTCATATATAAAGATAATTGAAAGGTCGATCGTAAGGAGCTTTATGTCCGTTCAACGAAGAATTCGCGTACTGATAGCGCTTGAGAACGGCGACGACGCCTCGCTCGTCGCCAAGACGCTCGAAGGATCAGCCTGCGATCTCTACTACGCGGAAGACATACAGTCCGCGGAACACCTTATGGACCGCGCCGAAGTCATCCTCACCGATACGGAATTCGCCGCCGGGGCGTTCGCCGACTGGCTTTCCCTCTGGCCCCTGCCCGCCGTCCTCGTAGTAAGTCCGGACAGCGATCCACAGCGGATCGCCGAGAACATGGTGGACGAATCGAGCGCGTTCATAGTCAGGGATCCCGACCGCGCGTGGATACACTACATACCCGTACTGCTACGCAAGACGACCTCGGTCCGGGAAAGCCTGAACAGGCAGAATTACAATAGCATCAGGACAGAGAACAGCTACATGAACCTGCTGAGGGTCGTTCCCGATATCGTCTACGTACTCGACGGGGACGGATGCTTCGTGTATCTCAACGAGGCCATATCCCAGCTGGGATGGAAGCCGACGGAATTGATAGGCAAGCATTTCGCCGAGATAGTCCATCCCGACGATCTGTCGGAAGTATGCCGAAGCATCGTGCTGCTCCGATACGAGGGCGTGAAGACCGGGGCTGACTCCGCGCCGAAGCTATTCGACGAGCGCCGCACCGGCGATCGGATGACCCGGGGCCTCGACATCCGGCTACAGCATCGCGGCATGAACGAATGGACCACGGCCAACGTCGATTCCTGGGGCGAGATCACGAGCCTCGGAGTCGATCTCCCGGAATTCCAGGGGAAGGGAACCGGTACGATCGGCCTCATCCACGACATCAGCGCGCGCCGCGAGCTGGAACGCAAGATGTCAAGGGACCTGGATGCCCGGGACGTGCTACTCAAGGAAATCCACCACCGGGTCAAGAACAACCTGCAGGTCGTCTCCAGCCTCCTGTCGCTGGAGAGCGACTGCGTCTCGGACGAGCAGGCCAAGGCCGTGTTCGTGGAATGCCAGACCCAGATACAGTCGATGTCGCTCGTCCACGAGCAGCTATACCGCGGCTCGTCGTTCGACGGCGTCGAGGCGTCGGGATATTTCGCGCGGCTGTCCGAGTACCTCGTCGGGATACACGACGCCGAGGCGAAGGGTATCCGGATCGATATAGAAGCCGGAGACATCGTACTCCCGATAGACTCGGCGATGCCGCTGGCGATAATAACGACCGAGCTGGTCTCAAACTCCTTCAAGCACGGCTTCCCCGATTCGCGAGGCGGTTGCATCTCGATAACGTTGACGAGGAAGGACGGCTCGTTAGAATTCGCGGTCGGCGACGACGGCGTAGGGTTCGCCGCCACCAGGGACGCCGCCCAAGGCAAGCGGAAGGGCATAGGGATGGACCTGATAGAGGCGCTCGCGATCCAGCTCGGCGGGACCATGACGATGCGCGATTCGGACGGCGCCAGGACCGTGATCACCTTCCCGCAGAGGCTCAAGGGCTAGGCATCGATCCAAGCGCCTTCTCCGCCGCCTCGGCGTCCGACTCCAGCATACGCTCGCCGGGAGACAATTCCAGCGCCAGCCTGACGGCCGCGAGAGCCTCCTTGAACCGGCCCGCGTTGTACAGCCCGGCGAAACGATTGTGTACCGATTTGACCCAGTTGCCCTTCGCGACTCGCTCCAGCGACGCGAGCGGCTCCGAGTCGGGAAATCGCGCCGCGCCCGCGGCCGCGACGTTCCAGGCCCCGAGCTGGTCTCCCGCCTTTCGGCTCTCCTCGGCCAGTCCGGCGTACGCGTAGGCGAACGCCCGTTCCAGCCACCCGGCGTCGGCCGAGCCGTCGGCCATCGAGGCCTCGGCGATGGCCAGCGCTCCGCCGGGAGAAGCCGCGCGCAACGCCTCGGTCATCGCCGCGATCCTGGCCGTATCCTCGAGCCGTTCGAATACCGGGCTCGGCCCGTACGACGCGGACGCCGCCTCGGCAAGTCCGACGGCTTCAGACCAGCGGCCGTTCTTGAGGAGCGCCGCGACGCAGTTGCTTATCCTGCCCGACAGGTTTTCCATAGTCGCGTCGTCGCGCACGTACGCGTAGGCGTCCACCGCGAGCGCGAGCGCCTCGAACCATCGCCCCGAGCGCTCCAGCATGGTCGCGCGGTTGCGGAGGGCCAGCGCGACGAGGCCCCTGACGGACGTCTCCGCCTCGGGCCCGACGCCGACAGTGGCTCCGGCGTAGCCGCCCGCCGAGGTCGTCTCGACGTCGACGCGGCGGCCTCCGACGAGAAGATAGCAGTACGCGTGATCCTCCAGGATGACGCCGCGGACGGTCAGCCCCGCGGCTCTGGCGAGTATGGCGTATAGCGTCGACGAGGCGACGCAATTATAGCGGCCCTCGAGCAGCGCCCGGTCGAGGCGGGATTCCAGGAGGTCGTAGCGGGAGAATGTCGAATGGACCAGTTCCAGCACGAGCGCGCCCCGCTCGTATTCATCCGCCGCGGAGACGGCCAGCCCCCGGGCTACGGCGATGGCCGCGAGCCCCCGCGACATGGCGGCTTCGGTCCGGTCCGCCCCGGCGCCCGAGAACAGCAGCGCCGCGTCCAGCAGCGCCGCGGGAGAAGGCTCGGCGGGGTCCGACGCGAGCGCCAGGACGGCCGCTGACGGGGTCAGGCTCCAGGATTCGTCGCCGCTCGCCCCGACGGTCGCGGCGAGCGAGAGTACCGTGATCAAAAATCGTCGCCGTCGATGACAAACAGGCATTGTACGGGTATTATAGGGTATTATAAATACGTACGCTACCGCATCGGAGGTGATCGGCATGGAACTATACGACCTTATCATATTGGGTGGCGGCGCCGCCGGTCTGAGCGCCGCGCAATACGGGGCCCGGGCCAACCTCAAGACCCTCGTCATCGAGGAGATGGCGCACGGCGGCCAGGCCCTGCTTATCGACAAGCTGGAGAACTACCCGGGGCTCCCCGAGCCGGTGGACGGCTATGCATGGTCCGAGACGATGCGGGCGCAGGCCGAGGGATTCGGCGCCTCGTTCATGTCGTCTACCGTATCCGCGGTACGCAAGGAAGGCGATCTCTTCGTCATCGAGACGGGCGACGGCCAGCTATCGGCCAAGGCCGTGATCGCCGCTACCGGAGCCAAGCACCGCCACCTCGGCGCCAAGGGCGAAGAGGAACTGGCCGGCCGCGGCGTATCTTATTGCGCTACCTGCGACGGCCCGTTCTTCAAGGGCAAGCGCATGATCGTGGTCGGCGGCGGCGACGCGGCCTGCGACGAGGCGATGTTCCTTTCCAAGCTCGCCGACAAGGTGATCATGGTGCACCGCAAGGATCGTTTCCGCGCCCAGAAGGCCGTAGCCGCCAGGGTGCTTTCCAATCCCAGGATCGAAGTTCGATTCGAGACGGTCGTCGAGGAGATCAAGGGCGAAAAATCGGTGGCGGCGGCCGCGCTCAGGAATCTGAAGTCCGGCGAGGTCGGCGACGAGCCGGCTTCCGCCGTCTTCGTGTTCGTAGGATCTATCCCGCAGACCGGCTCCCTTCCCGCCGAGCTGAAAAAGGACGACTCGGGCTCGATATTGACCGACGACCGGATGGAGACGAGCATCGCGGGACTATTCGCGGCCGGCGACGTACGGTCCACCCCGTTCCGCCAGGTCATAACCGCGGTGTCGGACGGCGCCGTAGCGGCTCATTGCGCGGCGCAGTATATCGACGGAATAGAGGGCAAGGCCTACCTGTAGGCCGGACGCCATGGCCGTTACGGGACGCAGGGGATCGGTCGCCGCGGCGGCGGCCGCGGCGGGTATCGTCCTCGCGCTCGCCGCGGTAGCGGCGCCGTCGTCGTGCTCGCTCGCGCACAGCGAGGCCGCCCGGCCCGGCTCGACGACAGCGGCGCTCGCGGAGGCGATATCCGTCGTCGACCCGGCGCGCGCCGAGGATCCCGCGAAGGCGATAGACGCGTCGTCGTTCTGGCTACTAGCCGGCGCGCCCGAGGAAGACGCCATCGACGCGCTGATGGACCGTATGGATCCCGCGGCGCGCCTCGGGCAGCTCTTCATGCTATCGTACGGCGGCGACGAGCCCACGCCCCTGCTCTATTCGTGGATACGCGGGCGCGGCCTCGGCGGCGTAAAGATATTCGGCTGGAACGCCGACGACACGACCCGGCTGGCTACGGCGATACGATCCATACAGAAAGCCGCAGAATCAGGCCCGCTCGACATACCGCCCTTCGTCGCGACCGACCAGGAAGGCGGCTGGATACGGCACGTCCGGGGCTCGACCAGCGTTACGCCGGGCAATATGGCCATAGGCGCGTCGGCGTGGCCGAGCGACGCGTACAGAAGCGCCTATTATATCGGCCTCGAGCTCTCCGCTCTCGGTATCACGATGAACTTCGCTCCGTCCGTCGACCTCGCCACGCGCCCCGATTCCACCATCATCGGCCCGCGCGCCTTCTCGTACGATCCCGTGGAGACCGGCATACTCGCGGCCGCCTGGGCCCGCGGCATGGCGGACGCGGGAGTCGTCGCCACGGCGAAGCATTATCCGGGACACGGCGATACCGAGCTCGACTCCCACGGCATACTGCCCGTCATCGACATCGACGAGACGACGCTGTGGAACAGGGAGCTGGTCCCCTACCGTATGCTCGCCGCGGAAGGCATACCGGGCGTGATGAGCGGCCACCTCGCCTTTCCCAAGATCGTCGGATCGATGGAGCCGGCTTCCCTTTCCAAGCATATCATCCAGGACCTGCTCCGCGACAGGATGGGCTACGACGGCCTCGTCATTACGGACGACCTGATGATGACCGGCGCCGCCAGCTCCGGCGGGCTATCCGAGACCTGCGAGCTGGCGATCCGCGCGGGCAACGACATCCTCATGTTCAGCCGCACGCTGGCGCTCGACGACGCGGCGTGGAACAGGCTCGCGTCGCTGTATCGGTCGGACCCCTCGTTCAAGGCGCGGGTCGACGAATCGGTCCGCCGCATCCTGCGCGCCAAGCTGCGCTGGCTCCTGCCTCTCGGGCGAGACGGCATCATCCCCGACCGCGACCCCGCCGCCGCGATGCGGAGCGCCGAGTCGCAAGAGTTCTTCGAGGAACAGGCGATGAGGAGCGCCACCGTATTCGGCATCCCCGGGCTACCCCTGCCCGACGAGGGCAGGACGCTGGTCGCGGGTCCCTTCGGTGACTTCATCGCCGAGGCCCAGGCCCGCATACCCGGAGCCGAGACGTTCAGGTTCTCGTATCAGCCGGCCGAGAAGGCCGACGCGTCGGAACTGGCCGCGTTCCGTTCCAGGCTTTCAAGGGCCGATACCGTCGTCGTCTGTATCGCCAACCCCGCGGGAGCGGCCTTCGCGACGGCGGCGAGAGAGTCAGGCAAGCGGCTCTATATCGTATCGGCCCTCAATCCGTCGTACGCGCTTGGATTCAGCGACTGCGCGACCGTCGTAGCCGTCTACTCGTACGCCAGGGAATCGTTCAAGGCGGCGTTCGCGGTACTCGAGGGAGACGTCCAGGCCATGGGGCGCCTGCCCATAGAGGCCGGCTCCTGAACGTCCAGGCCTGGCGGAGGGCATCCCCGGGGGACGAGCCGGGACTCCGGTCGCTCGTGGAACCCCGCGAAGCCTACGCGACCGGATTCACCTTCCGCGCCCTCGACGGCGCCGGACGAATAGCCCGCATACCGCGCGGATCGGGCGGGCTATACCTGTATACCGCCCCCGGCGCGGCTTCCCCCTCGATAGCGGCGTTGCTTACGGCGAGCGGATCGGCCTTCCCGGTGCTGTCCGGTCTATACGACGACGGCGGCGGAGAGGCGACCGCTGCCCTCGAAGGCCTCAGGGGATCGAAGACGGCCAGGGCCTATCGCCCGTCCGCGTGCATAGGCGCGTCCGACCACGTCGCCGCCCTCGAGCGCGCCATGAGATGGAGACCGGTCCTCGACGTGGAATACGACGCGATGAGCGTCGGCCCGGAGATCCATCCCGCTTCAGCCGGAGGAGTCGCCGAGTACCGGCGCGCCGACCCCGGCGACCTCGACGCGCTGTATCCGCTGGCCGCTGCCTACGAGAAGGCCGAGGTAATAACGGCTATACACGCATTCGATCCCGAAGCCTGCAGGGCGGCCCAGGCGAAGAGCCTTCGAGCGCAGGTCGTCTACCTCGCGACGGTACGCGGCCGAGTCGTCGCCCGCGCCCAGACGAACGCCAGAGGCTGGTCGTACGACCAGATAGGAGGCGTCTTCGTCGATCCGGCGTTCAGGGGCCTGGGCATCGGCGGCGGTGTCGTGGCCGCGTTGGTAGCCGATATCGCGGGGAGAGGGCGCGGGGCCTCGCTGTTCGTCAAGAAGGCCAACGCCGTCGCCAGGTCGCTGTATCTGTCGCTCGGCTTCGCCGTCTCCAGGGATTATCGCGTCTCCTATTTCACGTAGGACCCGGACCGTCCCTAGCTCTCGGCGACCCAGAACTCGCCGGAGAGGCAGTACTCCGGGGTCGAGGCGACGAAGACGGGCCCGCCCTCCGGCCATTGGACGACGAGCCGGTCGCGCCCGATGAGGACGGCGGTCTCCCTATCGGCGTAGTCGGCTATCACCGACGCGACGGTCGACGCGGCCGCGGCGACGACGGGATCGCAGACCGCCCTTCGCACGCGCAGCTCCTGCCTCGACACGGCGAACGCCTCGACGCGACCCCCGATCGGGGCGCTCCCGATACGCCTCGCCGGAGGCAGGTCGAACAGCGCGACGTCCACGTCCTCGCCCCCTATCCTGAGCGGTATCGCTACGCCTGAGCCGGAAGCCGCGCGCAAGCCCGCGCCGAGCGCCCCGAAGGCTCCGTCTACGGGCGAACCGTCCCCCAGAACAGGGACGCCGACCGACAGGCCGAGCGTCCGCGAGTCGATGGCCATCGACTCGATCTCGCTTCCCATCGACATGAACGAGACGGAATCGGCCCCGCCGCGCCCCGCGTCGAACAGCAGCCTCGAGGCGCACAGCGCCGCCGCCGGCGGAGGCGCGAGGGGATTGCCGCGCGAATCCCAGGCCCGTACGACGTTGACCGCCGCATCGCGCCCTATCACGACGATGCCGACCGCGGAAGCCCCCTTGGATCGGCTGCAGATATCGACTGCGATAGAGGCCCACGGAGGCTCATCGGATCGTCCGCCGTCTAGAGGGTGCACGGCCGATGGGTATCGATCGAAGAGTATCCACGGGCAATCGGCGACGCGCAGCTTCAGGAAGGAGAGGTTCATACCAAGAACGTAGCGCGCCGCGAAGCCTATACGCAAGCCCCGCGACGGCGCTTGCCCCGCGATCCGGATTCCACCTATAGTATAGCGATCCACGACGAGACGACGGGAGAGCCATGAAAGACCTTACCGAAGGCGGCGAGACCAGGACCATCATAGCGTTCGCCCTGCCCATGCTTATCGGCAACGTGTTCCAGCAGTTCTACAACATGGTGGACAGCGTCATCGTCGGTAATTTCGTGGGCACGACCGCGCTCGCGGCCGTCGGGATCGCGTTCCCGGTCATTTTCCTGATGGTTTCGCTCGTGATGGGCCTGACGATGGGTACGACCATCCTCATCGCTCAGTACTTCGGGGCAAAAGACGAGGCCAAGGTACGGGCGGCGGTAGACACCGGATACATCATGCTGTTCTGGTCGGGCCTCGTCATGTCGGTCGTCGGAGCGCTGAGTACCGACGCCCTGCTGACCCTGCTCAAGGTTCCCGCGGACGTATTCCCCGAGGCCTCGGCCTACCTGCGAATCATCTTCGCTGGACTACTGACCATGTTCGGGTACAACGCCATATCGGCGATTTTTCGTGGCCTCGGCGATTCCAGGACGCCGCTGTACCTGCTGATGGCCGCCAGCCTCCTCAATATTGCGCTCGACCTCCTGTTCGTCGTGGTATTCGGCTGGGGAGTGCCGGGAGTCGCGTGGGCTACGGTCATATCGCAGGGCGCCTCGTTCGCCGGCGGCCTGGCCTACGCTAACAGGAAGAACAGGCTCGTCAGCCTTTCCCTCAAGAAGCTCGTCTTCGACGGGGAGATATTCCGGCATAGCCTTCGCATCGGCCTGCCTACGGGGATACAGCAGACCATGGTATCGCTCGGGATGCTGGCCCTGACGCGCATAGTCAACGGTCACGGAACCGCGACCATCGCCGCGTTCTCGGCGGCGTCGAGGCTGGACAGCTTCGCGTCGATGCCAGCCATGAACCTGAGCCAGGCCGTGTCGACCTTTACCGGGCAGAATATGGGCGCGGGCAAGACGGAGCGCGTCAAGCGAGGGCACCTATCCGCGGTCATCATAGGAGGCGCCATATCCATTGTCGTAGGCGCGACCGTCGTCGTCTTCGGCGAGGGGCTGATGGGCATGTTCACGCGCGACGCGGAGGTGATGGCGATCGGCGCCCGCTACCTGGCCATAGTCGGCGCGACGTACCTGCTCTTCTCCACGATGTTCATCAACAACGGCGTGATGCGCGGAGCCGGGGACGCGTTCATCCCGATGATAAACACCATACTCGCGCTATGGGTCGTGCGCATTCCCTGCGCCCTCCTGTTCTCCGGCCCGCTAGGCATGGGTTCCGACGGCCTATGGTGGAGCGTTCCCGCCGGTTGGCTGATGGGCGCGGCGTTCTCTACCTGGTACTACCGGGGCGGCAGGTGGAAACGCAAGGCCGTCGTCGGGCGCTCCGCGCCGATAGCCTAGACCGCCCCTCGCGGACTATAATCGCGGAATGAAAATATCCCCAGCGCTTCCGTCCCGGGAGGCGCCTTCCGTAAGAAGGCCGAAGAGCAGGATGGAGCGGTACCGGTCCCGTTTCCTCGCCTTCAACATACTCAACTCGCTGTCGTTCATGCTGCTTTCGGGTAGCATCCCAACGCTGTTCGCGCTATCGATGGGGGCGACCGGCACGTTCATAGGCATACTAGGATCACTCAACTTCATTACCTACTTCTTCATGCCGCTCGGCAGGAGCGCCATTCGCGGCAGGCCTATCATCCGGGTATTCGGCTGGTCGTGGATGCTCAGGTACTGGGGCATGATACCCGCCCTGGCCGCCCCGTTCGTCGCTCGGGCCGGATCGCCCGCAGGCGGCCTCGCGCTGCTGCTCGGCGGCAGCCTTATCTTCAACGTATTCAGGGGGATAGGCCTGATAGGAAACAATCCCGTACTGGGGATGATGGCCGGAGAACGGGATCGCGGCACCTTCCTGTCAAACGTTCAGATAGCCAATAGCCTGACAGCCATAGCTACGAGCGCGGCTACCATGCTCGTATTGGCCGCGTGGTCCGGCGACGTCCTGTACGCCGCGCTGATAGGCTTCGGCGTGCTCACGGGTTCGCTCGGCTCCGCTATACTGCTCGGGCTACCCGAACCGGAGGCGTACAGGCCTTCCGCCGGCTCGTCGTTCGCGGCCGTGTTCAAGGAAGCCTGGGCCGACCCGCGGCTCAGGCGCTTCGTGGCCGTCTTCGCTCCGCTCTCATTCTCCGCCGGCACCGCGCGTACCTTCATAGTCACCCACGCGCGCGTTCTGTACGGCCAGAGCCCGGGTCTCGTCATGGGCTACTCGGTCGCCTTCAACCTGGGCAGCGTCACCGTAGGCTACCTGTCGCGCAAGCTGATGGATCGCCTCGGCGCCAAGCCTCTGTACGTCGTGTTCACCGCGCTCGCCGCCCTCGCGATGATCCCCGCCGCGTGGAGTCCCGGGCTCGAGCCGGGATTCCGTACGGTACTCTATCTCGCCCTGCTCAACTTCATCGTCGGCATGGGCATCGCGGGAGAGGAGAACGCCGGCCAGACCTACTTCTTCTCCATCGTCAAGCCGTCGCACATGGTCGACCTGGCCATCCTCTACTATATCGTCTTCGGCATAGGCGGAGCCCTCGGCTCGGCTGCGGGCGGCGTGTTCCTCGACGCCCTGTCGACCGCCGGCGCGAGCCCGTCATCGTCGTACCGGCTCCTGTACGCCGTCTCCTTCGTCATTACCGCTATCGCGGCGGGAGGGGCCATAAAGCTGAGCTCGCCCGGATCGGCGTCGGTTCGGGAATCCCTGGGCGTACTGTTCTCCATGCGCGACCTCAAGGCCATCGGGCTCCTCGAACGGCTGGAAAAGAGCGGTTCGCCGTCCGACGAGATACGCATCATACGCGAGCTCGGCGGCTACGGCGTAGCGGTAGCGGAACGGGAGCTACTACCCTATCTATCCAGCCCGCGCTTCGACGTCAGGGTCGAGGCGCTGCTCGCGCTCGAGAACCTCGATCGCCTTTCCCAGAAGGCGTTGCGGGCCATAGCGCTCGAGATAGAGCGCAACCCGTACACCACCGCGTACGTCGCCGCGCGCATACTCGGCAAGCGGCGCTGGGTCGAGGGCCTGCCCGTCCTGAGGGCCGCGCTATCCGCCGAGGATTATATGCTCCAAGGCGCCGCCGTCACCGCGCTGGCGGCGATGAGCGACGAGGCGAGCCTGCCGGAGATCGAGTCCCTGGTCGAGACGACCGATAACCCGCGGCTGACGATAAGCGCGGCGTCGGCCATCGAGCAGTTCGGCAAGCGCTCGTCCGTACCGTCGCTCGTCGCGGTGCTCAAGCATACCGAGCCGCCGTCCTACGCCTTCGACGAGATCGTGCTCGCGCTAGCGGGGATACTGGGCGGGCTACGCGGTTTCTACGCCATCTACTCGACGTACGCGCTGGATCCGCAGGAGGCGCTCGGAACCCTGTTCGAGAGCCTGGACAGCGGTATCCCGCCTCGCGGGTTCGACGGAATGGCTTCGTTCAAGGCGGCGCTCGCGACGTTCGTAGAGAACGGTTCGGAAGGAGACGCGGTAGCGCGGGCCCTCGACGAGTCAGGATTCATCGATATAGGCACCGCGACGGTACTCGCCGAGGCGGCCCTCGACGACGACCTAACAGGCCACCGCGGATTCAGGTTCTTCCTGGCGGCGTGCGCCGTAGAGGCCGCGTACGCCAAGAAAAGCAGCACGGGAAGGATAACGACATGAGCAGGACCATAGGATTCATAGGCGCGGGGAAGATCGTGGACATCATGCTGGGAGCGCTGGGGCCGACCCTGACCGATGACGAGGTGTGGGTCTGGAACCGTACCGTCGCCCGATCGGAGGCGCTCGCCGCGAGGTATCCCGTGCGCGTCGCGTCGAGCATCGGGGAACTCGCCGAGCGTTCCGACTGGCTCTTCGTCGCGGTCAAGCCGCACGCGGTAGCGAAGGTACTGGCGGAGGCCTGCCTCAGCGTCCGTAGCGACACGCTGGTCGTCTCCATGGCGGCCGGCGTCACGATAGCCTCGATCAAGTCCCACTTTACCGCCCCGCCCGCCATCGTACGCATCATGCCTAACCTTCCTCTGTCAGTCGGCCTCGGCATGACGGCCATCTGCCCGGACGAGGGCGTCCCCGCGGAGGACGTCGACGCCCTGCTGGCGATGTTCTCTACGGTAGGCCGGGCGCGCCTCGTCGAGGAGCGTCTCTTCGATACCGTGACGGCGCTTTCAGGCTCGGGACCGGCCTTCGCCTTCCTGTTCATAGAATCGATGGCCGACGGAGCCGTCCTCAACGGCATGGACCGCGTCCAGGCATACGAATTCGCCGCGCAGACCGTTATGGGCGCCGCCAGGATCATCCTCGAGTCGGCCAAGCATCCCGGCGAGCTCAAGGATATCGTCGCGTCTCCCGCAGGCACGACGATGGCCGGCATCCACAGCCTGGAGCGCAAGGCGTTCCGCGCCATCGTCATGGACGCCGTAGACGCGGCGGCCCGGCGCAGCAAGGAATTGAACGGATAGCGGAGCGGGCCGCCCGTATCCAGCGGGCGGCCCGGATTACCTTCGATTCTTTATTAATCCTCCATAGTGCTATATACTCATTCGAATCGGGCCGGGCCCGGCCGTCCGGTCGTCCGGCGGAATCGATAATGGGAGAAATAATCATGTTCGACCTTGGCAACCTCGTGGCCATAGGCATTACCTTGATCCTGTTGCTCGCCTACCGCGTCCTCGACCGGGACAACCGTTCGCTCGAGAAGGTAAAGAAGTACGCCGACAAGCTACGCGAGGAGATGGCTTCCTACGCCGACCTGCGCTCCGAAGACCTCAAGGCCTACGCGATAGACCTGGAAGTCCACCAGAAAGCCGCCAAGGAAGTACTCCGCAGGGTGCAGCTGGCCGAGGAAGCGCTGAACTCGCGCGCCGAGCAGATAGGCGGCATGGCGGCCCGCATCTCGGAGTACGACAAGGCTCTCGCGGAGCTCAAGGACATGAGCGTAAAGGTCGACGAGAACCTCGGCATAATCCACGACGAGAGCGCGTTCGTAGACGGCGTGGCCAGGACGCTCAAGTCGAGCAAGGCCGAGATAGAGAGCCTCAAGGCGTCGATACCCGGTATCCGCGAGGGCATCGCGGCCGATTCCAAGGACATGATGGACGATCTCCGCGCCGCATTCTCTGCGGAGGTACGATCCGCGCTCGACGACGCGCAGGCCCAGGTGGAAGCGTTGCGCGAGCGCGCCGAGGAAGGCACCGCGGCGGTAGCGGAGACGAACGCCGAGGCGGTACGGGCGGCCGAGGAGCGTTTCAGGGCTATAGACGCCCAGCTTACCGACGCGTTCAAGCGCGCCCGCGCGGAAGGCGAGAAGCTAGAGGATTCGAGCTTCCAGAAACTGCAGGGGCAGATAGAGGCCAGGGGCGCCAAGCTCGGCGAAGCCATCGAGGAGCGTTTCAATACGCTCCGCGACCAGGCCAAGGAGAAGATCGCCGAGACGCAGGGCATGATCAAGTCGTTCAAGGCCGACTGGCGCAAGGAAGCCGAGGCCCTTATCGCCGAGGCCAAGGTCGACGCGCAGGACGCGGTAGAGCGATCCGCCGCCCGCCTCGAACAGACCGAGGCCAAGGTAGCGCAGGCAGAGGCCCTCTACGAGGAACGCTACTCGCGCGTCGAGGCCAAGGCCCACGAGACGGCCCAGGCAGTGCAGGCCAAGGTCCGCGATCAGCTGAAGGCGTACCAAGAAGACGCCGCCGCCAAGCAGGCGGCCATACGCGCGTCGATGAAGGAAGGCCTATCGGAGACGAAGGCCGAGGCGGAGTCCGCCGCCCGGGAGCTCGCCGAGTCGCTTTCCTCGTTCCGCTCGCAGGTCGACGAGACCGCTTCCGGGCAGGCCGCGCGCATCACCGCGTTGAACGCCTCGCTATCGGCCGCTGAGAAGATGGCCGACGCCGCGATCGCGGCGCTCAGCGCGAAATTCACCGATCGCGGCGCGGACCTGGAGCGCCGGGTGCTCGCCGGCTTCGAGGCGCGCGCGTCCGAGCTGCGCGAGGTCGTCGAGCAGGGGCTGTCGAGGCTCGAGGGCGTCCGGCTGGACGCCGATCGCATGGAGGCGGCGCTGCGCGACTCCATGGCCGGCGTCGAGCGTCGGGTAGAAGAGGACTTCTCCCTCTTCGGCAAGGATCTGGCCGCGAGGCAAGCCGCCTTCGAGAATGAATTCCGCGGCGATTCCGCGAGGGTCAAGTCAGCGGTCAAGGACCTGGAGAGCGACCTGAACGCGCTCAAGAGCAAGGCCTACGCCGACGTCTCCGAGAAGCTAAAGATATTCGAGGACGAATTCTTCGACGATCTCCGCTCCAGGAGCGAGGACGCCAACGAGAAGTTCGCCGTCTGGCGCGCCGGGATGGACGAGAGCCTCGAGGCCGCGATACGCGAGGCAGACGCTTCCCGGGCCGAGACCGACAAGACATGGTCCGAGGAGGCGCGCGCCAGGCTCGCCGAGACCCAGGCCCGCCTACAGGAGCAGCTCGACAAGCTGACCGACCAGGTCGACGCCCATCGCTCGGCCATCAGCGAACGGGTCGGCGAGGCAGACGGCGCCCTCTCGTCCCTCAAGGCGGCCGTCAAGGCCGACTTGGACGACGCGCGCGCCGCCGCCGACGCGTACATGAACGCCGAGCTGGAGCGATGGAAGCACGACGCCGGCGAACGGGTCAGGAGCGCCGAGCGGCAGTCCGAGTCCGAGGCCAAGGAACTCGCCCAGGTCACCGATCTAGCCAGGGCCCGCTTCGAGGAGGCCCGCGCCGCCATCGCCGAGGACTCCGGCGCCTGGAAGAAGCAATTCGCCGATGCCATGACGGCGGCGGAATCGGAACGCGCCGCGGCGGTGGCGGCCCTCGTCGACTCGTTCAAGACCGACGTCGCCGTCATCTCGGATAATTGGGAGAAGGAACGCCGCAAGGTGATAGAATCGGCCAAGCTGGAGCGGGATTCGCTGGCCAAGGACGTTCGCTCGCTATCCGACGAGGTCGGCCGCTTCCGTCAGGAATTAGCGCAGAAGACGGCGCAGGCGCTCGACGACTTCGCCCGTTCGTACGACGGCCTCGCCCAGGACGCGGTTCGCAAGGCGCGCGAATCGGCGGAAGCGATGAGCGCCGCCGTGGAAGAGTACAGGCGGGAGTCGCGCTCGCTCAAGGACGGCTTCGACGCGGCCAAGGCCCAGATCGCCGGATCGATGGACGAGGAGCGCAGGAACCGGGAGAAGGCCTTCGAGGAGATGGACAGGCAGGTCAAGGCGTTCCAGACGCAGACGAAGCTGTTCGACCGCGCCGACGAGCTCAAGGCGGATCTCTCCGAGGCCATGGAGACGATGAAGGCTGACCTCTCACGCGTGGAGTCGAGGCGAGCCGAGATGGCCGAGCTAGAGACGCAGTACAGCCGCGTGAAGCGGCTCGAGGACGAGCTAGGGCAGAAGATCGCCAAATTCCTCGCGGAGAAGCGCAGGCTCGACGCGATGGAGGACGACTTCAAGCGGCTCATATCCCTGTCCCAGGCCGTTGACCAGAAACTCGCGGCCGTAACCTCCAGCAACGACCAGCTGACCCAGATACAGGCCGAGGTCAGGCGCCTCGTCGACGTGGCCGACGAGGCCGGCGAGAAGTACGACCGCATCGAGAAGAAGTCGAACATACTCGACGCTACCGCCGACGCCGTGGACAAGAATTTCCAGGCTATCGGGGAGATAGAGCGCAACATCAGGACCATCGACGCCGAGGTTCGCGAGATACCGGACCGCGTCATCGACCTGAAGCGCTCGCTCGACGAGGTGATGTCGTGGAAGCCGAAGCTCGACTCGGCCGTCGTACGGCTCGACGAGGTAGAGGCCGCCCTCGTCGACACCGAGAAGCGCGCCGCCGAGCTGCAGAAGGCCCGCGAATGGCTGGCGCGCGCCGAGACGCGATTCGACGAGCTAAACAAGAAGACGCAAGAGCACCTGAAGCTACTCAACGACATACTCAAGGAAGAGCCGAGCTCCGGCCGCAAGGACAAGGGCGCGCCCCCGATATCGGTCCAGGAGACCGTGCGCAAGCTGGCGCATCAGAGCTGGAAGGTCGAGGAGATAGCGCGCGCCGTCAAGCTTTCGCGCGGCGAGGTGGAACTGATTCTGGAACTGGGAGGCGGGCAGGATTGATGCAAACCGGCGTCCGCTTGAAACGACCGGACCTATTGACGATTTAATCGTAATTAATAGTATCTCTCCGCTCGGGGTGTAGCCTTCGGGCGCCCCAGGAGCGTTAGAGTGGAAACCAGCATCCCCCCCATGGCGATTCCCTCGTCAGGCGATATCCGAGGCCAGCGCGACGCGACCGGCTTCGCCTCGACGGCAGAGCAGATGGAAGCCGTATGGATCGCGTCGCGGAGCGCGCCATCGCCCCGGTCGCTCGGGGAGTCCCCGCCCGGTCCCGCTATAGGCGCGCTTTGCCCGCATGACGACTACCTTCTAGCCGCGCGGATCTATCGTAGGATCATGCCGCTCGTGCAGGCGAAGACCGTCGTTATCGTGGGAGTATTCCATCGCTATAAGGCCTTCGGCTCCCGAGGCCGGATCGTCCTCGACTCCCACCGCGCCTGGCGCTCGCCCGGCGGGGAGATTACCGTCTCCCCGCTGCGGGAGGAGCTCGCCGAAGCCCTTGGCGACGAAGGCGCCGTTATAGACGACGTCATGCACGACTCGGAGCATTCCATAGAGGCGGTCGCATATTGGCTCGGGAAAGCAAGACCCGACGTGGAGATACTACCGGTGCTCGCCCCGGCGGGTTCGTTCGAGCGGATCGCCGATTTGGCCCGAATCGCCGGAGAGGCCATCGCAGCGTCGGCGACGGTCCGCGGAATGCGGCTCGGGGAGGACATCGCGTTGGTCGTATCATCCGACGCCGTACACTACGGCCGCGATTTCACCCATACGCCCTTCGGCGAAGGCCCGGCGGCTCACGCGCGCGCGGTAGAGAGGGATATAGGCCTCCTTACCGGCCCTCTCGCCGGGCCGGTATCGGAAGCCCGAGCGCGCGACTTCTTTACGGCAATCGCCGACCCGCGGGATCCCGACACGTACCGCATACCGTGGTGCGGGCGCTTCGCCATTCCCTTCGGCGCGCTGGCGCTAAAGACCATAGCCGAGCGTATGGGCGAGAACACGCCTATAGGCTGGCCCCTCGCGTACGCCACGACGGCCGAATCGCCCGAACTCCCGCTCCGCGGTACCGGGATCGGCACGACCGGCCCGGCCGACTATAGCCACTTCGTCGGCCTGCCCGCGCTCGCGTACTATCCGCCCAAGGCATAAGCGCTCTCGAGCTCATACCCGGCGCCCGGAACAGGAAACGGTTCCGGGCGCTTTTATTTCACACGCTGCCATCCATTCAATAATTAGTTATTTACACGTTGATTTTACCGGGCTATCAGAAGTAAACACTCGGCAATCGCCGGATAACTAATAAATACTTCACCAGGATACAATTGCATGGTATGATCCTAGGCTTAGGGGTACAGGAACCGACGGTTTGCCTTTACGTTCGGAGGATAGCCCCGGGAGGACGGCCGTTGAGTTGTCTTGGCCGACGCTGTCCCCCAGGGACGATATTAAAAACAGGCCAGCCTGTATTAATCGCGAGTCGGTCGACCTACGCGCCTTCTTCGCATAGCGTTCTGAGCGTTGCCTATCAAGGGACGGCTCAATAATATGGATTTACCCGTGTTGAACGGTTATCGCGGGATAACTTCAATGAAGACATCGACAGGATAGAGATGATAGACGCCTACAAAAACGCTATGTACATATCCTTGGAGGCGTTTTCGCCGACAGGATCTACAGGAACAGGACGATCCCAGCGTGCTCCGAATCGGCCCCCCCCGCCCCGGGGCGTCGCGTGAATCCGCCCCGAAGAATTCGCATAAAATGAAAGGTATATGGACATGACACCCAGTGCAGAGCAGATCAGGCTCTTCGAGAGCCTTACCCAGATTCCCGGAGTCTCCGGACACGAGATGGCGGTGAGAGAATTCATGAAGGCGGAGCTTTCGCGCTATACCACGGAGCTCGTCTACGACAATCTCGGCTCTATCTTCGCGGTTAAGCGTTGCGGCATTCCGGGCGCGCCCCGCCTCATGATGTCCGGCCACATGGACGAGGTAGGTTTCCTCGTAAAGCAGATCACCCCCAAGGGACTCATCAAGATATTCCCCGTCGGCCGGACATGGGAGCACGTTATCATGGCGCAGCGCGTCAAGGTATACGCCGGCGATACGGGGAAGGCATACCCGGGCACGGTAGCTTCCATCCCGCCCCACCTCCTCCCGGCGAACCAGGCCGACCATCTCCTGTCGATAGAGCAGATGCTAGTCGACATAGGCGCGGAGAGCCGCGAGGAAGTGCTATCTCTAGGCATCAGGCCCGGAGACCAGATCGTCGTCGACGGCCCATTCGTACCGCTCATGGGCGGGAAGAAACTGTTAGCCAAGGCCTGGGACAACCGTTTCGGCTGCTCGCTCGCGATAGACGTGCTAGCGGAACTGGCCGATGAGAGACTAGCCGTCGACCTCTACATAGGCGCTACGGTCCAGGAGGAAAGCGGCCTCCGGGGAGCGCGCACGGCAGCCTTCGCGGTGGAACCCGACGTATCGATAGTATTCGAATCATCCGCCGCCAACGATAACCAAGGCGATCCCCTTGAATTCGGCCAGCAGGGTGGAGGCGTCCTGATGCGTTTCATCGATCGCACCTCTATTACGCACCGCGGGCTCTTCCGCTACGCCGTCGATCTCTGCGAAGAGAAAAGCATCCGCCACCAGTACTTCATGGCCCTCGGCGGCACCGACTCCGGCGAGATCCACGTAGCCCGCTCCGGTTGCCCATCGATGACCGTCGGCGTACCGTCGCGGTACATACATACCAACTCGAGCATGATGGATTACTCGGACTACGCGGCGGCCAAGGAATTCGCGTTGGCCTTCGCCCGTGGGCTCGATACGGCGGCCTACCGCGACCGCATCATCTCGTACAGCCGGTAAGGAGGAAAGCCTTGTACCCGCCAGGATTACCTCGGGCGGGTACGAGGCCGCCATGAGCCGCGCCGGAAAGGCGGGCTCGGTAGCCTCGGCCATATCCTGGAGGGCGACCTACTCGAAGGACATACTCTCCGTATGCGGGACGCAGGGCCGCGAGGGCTTCGCTCACGGCAGGCGCCCGCGGCGATCCCTCGCCTCGAGGGCGGGGGCCAGCGGGTCGACCCTCCGGTATATCTCCAGCCTATGGTCGAGGAAGTCGGTGAAGACGATGTCGCGACCGTCCGGCGACACGGCGAGGCCCGTCGGCTGGTTGCCTCCCCAATGGCGCTCGACGATGACCAGGCGTTCCGTATCGATCACGATGAGCTCGCCGAAGGCCGGGCCCTTGCGCTCGTAGTCCACGGCGTTATTGGGACCCCGGGTCGACGCGTAGAGCCAGCGCCCATCTGGCGATATCGCTATCGTGTTGGTCTTGGCGTTCGGCGCGACGACGATCTCCGCGAGCGTCCTACCCGTGGTCAGGTCGTACGCGAATACGCTGCCCCGCCCCATATCCGACGCGTAAAGCCTGCCCTTCACGGCGTCGACGACCAGGTGGCGCTTCGCCCCGCCGGCAGACGAGCCCGGTTCCCCGCCGAACGGTATCTCCAGCTTCCCGTACGTCGACGCGTCGAACGCCTCTATCGTGCCTCCGCTGAAATTGGCCACGTAGAGCGTCCCGCCATCGAGCGATAGCGCGACGCCGCGCGGCGTCCCCGTCGTACGCATCGAACCGAGCCGCACGGAGCCGTCCGGCGATAGCGCGCTGACGGTCTCCGATAGCCAGTTGGACACGAAGACGCGGCCGTCGGGATGGGCCAGCAGCACCTTAGGGAAGACGCCGCCGCAACGCACGGTGCGCAGGTACGAGAAATCTTCGAGCGAGAATACATGGATACGGTCGGTATACATCTGGCTGACCCAGCATTCGCCGCGGCCATACGGGAAGGCTATCTCGACGAAGCCCTGATACCCCGCCCATGGTTCGGGCGGCGCCGGGGTCGCGACGAGGGCGCCGGTACGCGCGTCGAGCACGTCGATACGCGAACCCGACAGCGGCGCCACGACGAGGCGGCGACCGTCGGGGGTATACGCCACGCTCTTCGGCCGCGCGTCGGTAGGCACGACGGCTACGAGCCGTAGAACGGACGCCGCGCGCTCGAGCTTCGCCTCGACGACGAGGCCGGTCCCGACGACGTCGACGGTGACGCGGGCGGGCCGGTAGCCTTCCGCTATAAGCACGAGCTCGTGAACGCCGTAGGCCAGCTCGGCCGTCCTGCCGCCGTTGTCCGCGGTCGAGAGGCGCAGGCGCGTATCGACTCCGGCCGCCGACGCGTCGACGATATACGCGTCAGCGGGGGCGGTACGGAAGCGGACTATCCTCCGAGTCGCCGCCGCGGTCGCTACGGCGACTCCCGAGGAGGCGGGTCGCGTAGTCTGCGCGGCCACGGACGACGCGAACGAGGCCAGGCACGCGACGACGGCCAGCGCGATCGGCCGCAACGCTACTTCCCGTCGGCGGGCGAGAGCAGGCCGGCTTCGGCTAACAGGGCGCGGACGTCCTCCTTGGCGGCAAGCTTCGGAGAATCGAGCAACGCGGCCGCGAGCTCCCGATCGTCGAACCCGTTGTCGATGGCGGACTTAAGCGCCGAGAGCCCCCCGGGGCCGTCCTCGGCGACCGTCAGCCGGAGGCGGGCGAGCGCGAAAGCCGAGTAGGAATCGGCCGCGTCCTTCGCGACGGCGGCGGCGTACGACTCCATCGCCTCCATGAATCGCCCGGTCTTCTCCTGAGCCAGCGCCAGCGCGGCTCGTCCCCCCGCCGACTCTGGCCTCGCCTCGAGGTAGAGCGCCAGCAAGGGCAAGGCCTCCTCGGCGCCGGCGGTATCGCCCGACGCCGCGAGCAGGAGCCCGAGCCGGTACGACGCCTCGGCATGGCCCGGCTCGGAATCGAGCACGGACCGGTAGCGTTCCATCGCGTCGCCGGGCCGACCGGCGGCTTCGAGCAGGGCCGCGAGGTTAAAGGCGCTTACGGAATCGCCGCCGTTGAGCGTCACGACCCGCTCGTACGCGACGAGCGCCTCGCCGTCCCGGCCCGCCTTATGCAGCGCGTAGGCCTTTACGGACAGCACCGCGGCGTTATCCGGGTCCGAGGCGAGGTACTCGTCGCTCTTCGCTATCGATTCATCGTACTTGCCGGTCTCGGCGAGCGCGCGCGAAAGGTTGTACCCCGCGACGCCCTGCCCGGGATCGAGCGCTATGGCACGGGACCAGGCGTCTCCCGCCTTGTCCCAGTCGCCGAGCTCAGCCCACGCGTTGCCCAGTTCGGTCCAGCCCGCGGCCTGGCGCCGGGACTGGTCGGAGGCGCACGATCCCGCCGTTACGGCGAGCGCCAGAGCGAAGGCCGCGGCCAGCGCCCTCGGCGGCCGGGTCGCGGCCCATGGCGTCATCGTCTTAGCACCGTCTCCTCTATCGTGCGTATCTGCGCCCGATAGAGGCTGGCGATACCGGAACCGTAGTCGGCTATCAGCTGTATCATGTCGCGCGGCCGGTCGTCCATGTCCTTGCCGTTTATGCGGTCGCCGGCGTCGCCGAGGCCGGGCATGATATAGGCCATCTCGTTTAGGGCGGGGTCCATCCACAGCGTGTATACCGTCATGTTCTCCACGGCGCGGACCGCCCGCAACGCGCCCTTGAGCGCCGATATGATCGTCAGGAATTTTACGGACTTCGGCTTCACGCCCAGGTCGAGGATATACTTGACGACGGTGACGAGGCTGCCCCCGGTCGCGTTCATCGGATCCGCGAATATCAGGTCCTTGCCGTCCAGCTCCTCGGGGCGGAAATACGAGCGGTCGAGGTCGAGTACGTACTCCATCGTCGACTCGTTCTTGGTATCGTCCCGCTTAATCTTGAACAGCGCGAACGGCGTCACGTAGCCCTTGGACGAGAATTCCTGAATTTCCTTGGAGACGATCATCGAGGGCAGGAGCGCGCCTCGGAGCATGACGCACATCACGGTATTGTCGATGCGGTCGTCGATGTTGGGGATCTTGTGTACGGCGAAATTCTGCACGGGCATCGTCACGGGCGTGCGCGGGATCAGGTAGTTCTTGTTCTCGCTCTTCGCCCCGCCGAACGCCAGTCCGAACAACAGCTCGTACGCGCGCTGGGTATAGTACATGAACTCCTGGCGCTGCGTATCGATGTCGCGGAGCTTGGCGATGAGCCTGGAAGCCTCGCCGTGGTGCTCGGGCGCCGTCTCGAAGGAATATACCTGTATGCGCGGCTCGGCCTTGCAGATTTCCTGCATCAGGGAGCCCATCTCGTTATAGAGCGATATGAGGTTGGACTCCTCTTTCTTGCGCCCCGCGTCCCCGCGCGCCGCGGAGAGTATGCTGAATGACAGCATCGCCTTGCGGTAGAGGCCGTCCATCCTGTCTATCATCGCCCTGTCGTCGTCGGTCAGGTAGCCGTCCAGATCCTGGGCCTTGAGCACAACCTTGTTCATGTATCCCTCCGGGGCCGCGCCGCCGGGAAGCGCCGATAGGCGAATCCGGCGGCAATTACTGCGGCGGCCGCCGCGAAGGAGGCCCCGCGACTACGAACCGAACGCCGTCAGGACCGGCGGATGACCTCGCCCAAGGCTCCGTTGCCGATACCGACGGCGTTGCCCTCGTCAAAATCAAGGTGACACTCCAGCGCATACGCCGCGTTGACGCGGCATACCACGTTAAGGAATACGGCGCCGCGCTCCCCGGGGACCTTGAGGTCGACGATCTCCGTATCCTTGACGCCGAATCGCTCGCCGGCGGCCGGGTCGAAATGGATATGGCGCTTGGCTACGATCAGGCCCTTGTCCTTCTTCACCGTACCGGCGGGACCCTCGATCTCGAAGGGGGACGAACCGTCCAGCTTGCCGGACTCGCGGGTCTGGCAATCGGGTACGCCCAGCTTGAACATCTCGCTGGCGAGGATCTCGCACTGGGTTTCCTTGCGCTCGGGCCCGAGTACGCGGACCTTGGCGATGGAACCCTTGGGGCCCTTGATCGTGACGACCTCGTCGCAGGCGAACTGGCCGGGCTGCATCAGGTCCTTTGTCTTGGTCAGCTTGTGGCCGGGGCCGAAAAGGGCCTCGACGTCGGCCGCGCAGAGGTGGATGTGATGGTTTGAAAGATTGATGAGGACCTTGGTCTCGAGCATGGTATCTCCTTATAGGTCGCCGCCACGGGAGGCGGTGGTCGTTGGCGGGGCGCGGCCCCGGACGGACCTACGCCGAAGCAGTATAGCAAACGGCGGCGTTATTGTCACGATGGGCTCTAGTCCCGGTCCTCGTCCCCGGAACCCTCCAGGTCTTCGGGCGATAGTAGCGTAGGATCGACCGCGGCGCTCTTGTCCTTGACCGACTGCGAGAACGAGAACTTTGGCGCGAGGCTCGCCGGCTTCGCCGGTACGAGCAGGTCCTCTCCGGTCTTGAGGTTCTTGACTATCCTCGCCTTACGGGCCGCCTGGTAGCGCAGGCTCGCGTTCCCGAGCCTTCCCAGCGGCACGCGTTCCCCGAGGAGCATCCCGGTCTCTACCATCGACAGGTAGTCGTCAACGACGGCGCGCGTCGCCGATTGGGTCAAACCGTTCTTCTTGGCGACATAGGCGATGACCGCCTTGGTGGTGAACTGGTCGACGTCGTCAGAGCCATCGAGGCACAGGCTTCGATTAAGGCGGATAAAGCCGTTCGTAACGAAAATCGTCGCCTCGCGGACGCGGCGCTCCTGGTCGTCCGGGCTGGCGCCCATAGGGCAAACGGCTATCCGGAATACGGAGGAAGTCTTCTTGACCGGGCACCCCTGGAACTCGGCGGCCGCGCCGAGGCCGACGGGACCGTCGAGCGTGACATGATCGCCGCGTACGAGGCCGGGCACGTCGGTTCGAAGCTTGATGGAAGCGTACTCGAGCCAGCGGTCCTTCCCCCGCTTCGGCCCCAGGGTGACGAGAGAGCCGGAATACGTCAGCAGTATCGCGGCGCGGGCGTCATCGGCCGCGAACGACGATTCCATCGTCATGCCGAGCGATTCCACCTGGGAACTGAAGAGCCTGAACTTCTCCGACCACACCGCGGCGAGCGAATCCTTCGTCGCGCCGTCGGACCGCGATTCCGAATCGGCGAGGATCGCGTCGATCTGCCTGCGAATTTCCTCCGGCAGGTCGTCGTAATGGTTCTGCGTCATGCGTACCCCCAGCCAGTACTATAATACGGAAAATACATTTTTTCATTTTTTCCGCGTATTTTCCGTGGAATAATTCAATTCATGCAGTACATTACAAACATAGGACAGGAGGAACCATGAGTGCATTCGAGAGTCTTAGCCCCACGATACAGGATCACGTACGCCAGATCGCGAAGACGTCGGGTCTTCCCGCTGACCAGGAAAGCGTCGAGAGGCTCGCCGCCGCCTGGCTCCAGAAGAAGGAAGCGTTCGAGCAGGCGATTGTAGAGAACGGGCTCGAGGAAGCGTCGTTCTTCGACGCCGCAGAATCGGGAGGCGCGCTCGCGCTCACCTACTCGGGTTCCCTCGTCACCATCGGCCCGCTCGTCGGCGACGCACGCCATTGCGGATACGCCTCCATAGGCCTGCGGACGGACGTCCCTGAATCGGCGACCGAGGACGCCTCGGAGCTGGAAGCCGATATCGAGACGGACCGGCCCGCGGTCTTTACGAGAGGGCCGGTCAAGTCGACGTCCCCGATATACAAGATCGCCGTCGCCGTCGAGAAGATGGAGCCCGATGAAGAGGAAGCCATGCTGACGCAGGTCACCCAGGCGGTGGCCGAGGATTTCGTCAAGGTCAACCGGACCGTGATACGCTAGGCCGCGGGCTAATCGTAGATGCCATCGAACGGAGAGGGCTCCGCGAGCGCGCGCGAGCTGGTACGGGCGGCCTTCGCGAGGAAGGCGCTGCCCGACGGAGCCTGGCTCGCCGCCCTCGTCGGCCGGGCCAGGGAAACGCTCGGCAGAGAGAGCGAGAGCCTCCGACCGGCCGCCCTGGACGGTCGCCCCGGAGGACTCCTACGGCTGCCGCGCGGCATCGCGACCATCGTCGTGCCGGACCTGCACGCGCGGGGCGGCTTCGTCCTGAGCCTGCTGGAAACGTCCCTGCCCGAAGGCGGAGCCGTGATCGACGCGCTGGCCGCCGGCAAGCTCCAGATACTGTGCCTCGGCGACGGTTTCCACGCGGAGGCGCGCGCCGCCGAGCGCTGGAAGCGGGCGTACGGGGAATTCCTCGGAGGATACCGCGAGAAGCAGGCCATGGACGAGGAAATGGGCGAGAGCCTATCGCTCATGGAGATGATCATGATATGCAAGATAGCGTATCCGGATCGATTCCACTTCCTCAAGGGAAACCACGAGAACGTGTTGGACGAGGAAGGCGACGGCAACCACAGCTTCGGGAAATTCGCCGAGGAGGGCGCGATGGTGGCCGAGTACATGACGCGATTCTACGGGCCGGAGCTGACGGCCGCGTACGCGGCCTTCGAGAAGGACCTGCCCCTGTTCGCCGCTGGAGGCAGGTTCCTCGCGTCGCACGCCGAGCCGGCCCGCGCGTTCTCCGACGAGGAGCTGACGGACGCGCCCAACCGGCCCGACGTGATCCTGGGCCTGACGTGGACCGACAACGGGGCCGCCGATCCGGGCGCCGTGCCGGGCCTGCTCGACCGCTTCCTTCCCGACGACCCGGACGCGCGCTACTTTACGGGTCACCGCCCGGTCCCGATGCGGAAGCGCTACCGGGAGCGCTCGGGCGGGAGGCACCTGCAGATCCACGCGCCCGATTCGTACAACGTCGCGTGGGTAATGCCCGACCGACCATTCGACAAGGACCTGGACATCGGCGCCATCAGGGACCTATCGTCGAGTTTTAAATTCTGAGAGCGATGCGCCAGGAGGACATATGGCCGAGTTGCCCGAGTCGATAGGGAAATACCCGATAGAGGCCTTGCTCGCGCGCGGCGGCATGGGCGCGGTCTTCAAGGCCATGCACCCGACGCTCAAGCGCCGCGTGGTGCTCAAGAAGCTGACCATCAAGGGCTCGGCGTCCATCGTGGAGCGCTTCAAGCGCGAGGCGCGCATCCTCATGGACTTCAAGCACGACAACATCGTACGGGTATTCGATCATTTCAAGGAAGGCTCGTCGCACTACATGGTGATGGAGTACGTGGACGGCATGTCGCTGGACGCGCTCATCAAGCGGCAGCGCTCTCTATCCACCGAGCTGTCGCTATCGATATTCCTGCGGGCCTGCAGGGCGCTCGCGTACGCCCACGACATGGGCGTCGTGCACCGCGACATAAAGCCCGCCAACATCCTGATATCGAAGAAGGGCGAGGTCAAGCTCGCCGACTTCGGCATCGCGTCGTCCGACGAGGACGAGGATAGCGGTCTGACCAAGGAAGGCATGACGCTGGGCACGCCTTCCTACATGCCGCCCGAGCAGATCGAGAATTCCAGGAACGTCGACAAGCGGGCGGACATCTACGCGATGGGTATCATGCTGTACGAGATGACTACCGGCAAGAAACCGTTCCCCGGCAACTTCTGTCCCGAGACCGTCAACCTCATCCAGAAAGGCCGCTATCGTCGCCCCCGCGCGGTCAACAGGACCCTGAAGCCTATAATAGACCGGCTCGTCGGAAAGCTCGTACGCCCCGATCCGCGAAGGCGATACCAGGACATGGGAGACGTGATACGCGTCGTCGAGCGGCACCTGCGCCGTTACTCCGCGGACGAGCTGGACAAGGCCCTCGTAGGCCTGATGAGCGGGACGCTCCAGGACGAGCCGCGCTACAGGCCGCGTCGGAAGAAGCGCTTCGTCGTGGTACCGGTCGCCGCGGCTCTGATCGCGGGGGCCGCCGGAGCATGGTACGCGTACGACGAGGGATACCTCTACCATTGGTTCATACCAGACCGCTACGGAGAGTTGCGTACCGGGCTTCGCATACCCAAGGCGGGGATTGCGCCGGACGACCTGTCGGTACGCGCGCGGCTATTCCTTGACGACGGCGACGCGATGCCGGAACTGACGGACGCCCGCGTAGAGCTACGACGCGTCCCCGGCGACGCGTCCGATCCCTATCTGAGCTACGAGGCCGATCCGGAGTTCCTGAAGCCAGGCCTCTATAGGATCAAGGTCGTCGCCGGCGGCCGCGTGCTTTGGGAATCCTTCAGGGTACCGTCGATCGCGGAGGCCGGGGAGGACGGCGCCACGGAGCTCCGCCTGCGCCTGGAGGAGGAGCCGGCCAGGCCGCTCTCGGTCAGGACGAGCGCGCGCGACGCCGTGGACGGGTCCGACCTCTCTGGCCGCGCCTCCGTTACCGTACTTCGCTACGGCTCGTGGGTCGCGCTGTCCGAGCTTCCGCCCGAAGCGCTCTCGACGGGCGCGGTCCATAAATTCAGGATATCGGCCGAGGGATACCGCCCGGCCACGTTCTCGCTGCTCATAGGCAACGGGCAGGACGAGCTACGGCTGAACGCCGGGCTCGTACCCGTCTCGTTCGAGCCTCCCTCCAAGGAGTAGAAAGTATGTCGTTGACGATGAAACGGTTGATAATGATAGCGTTCGGCCTGCTCGGCGCCTGCATCGCATGGCCGGCCCTGTCGGCGGTGCAGTATTTCCAGGCGTCGTTCCCGGGCTATCTCTCGTTCGCGCTAGCCCAGGGCGTCGTCGCGGGCGCCGCCTTCGGCGCCATGTTCGGCTCGCTCGAGGGCATAGTCGTATCGTCGAGGGCCAAGGCGCTCGGAGGCCTCGGATTCGGGGCGTTATACGGAGCGGCCGCCGGCGCCCTCGGAGCGTTCGCCGGCCAGCTATTCCTGTTCGTGGCCGGTGACGCCCTCTTCAAGACGAGCGCGGCCCGCATGGGGCCGGCGCTCGCCGTATCCAACGGCCTTGCCTGGGCGTTGCTCGGCGTCGCCATCGCGCTGACGGAGGGAATCCGCTCGCGATCCGGCCGGAAGCTGATAGTCGGCCTCCTCGGCGGGGCCGTCGGAGGCATGATAGGAGGCGCGGCGCTGTCGGGGCTGTCCTACGCTTCCCCCGGCAACGGCCTCGCGCTCTTCGCTGGCCTCGCCCTGTTCGGCCTATCGATAAGCGCGGCCTACGCCGCCTTCGAGAACCGCTTCAGCTCCGGAACGCTCAGGCTCCTCAACGGCCCACTCAAGGACAAGGAGTACCCGATAGTCAGCCGGCGGCTCACGATCGGCTCGGACGACGCCTGCGACGTCGTGCTCAAGGGCTACCCCGGCGTCGAACCGTTGCACGCGTCGCTTAACGCGGGAAAGGCCGGCCCGTCGCTCCTCGCCGAGAAGGCCGGCGCGCGCGTACTCGTCAACGACGAGCCTCTCAAGGAGCGCGCGCTCCGACCCGAGGACGTCATAGCCATCGGCAAGGCCAAGTTCATCTACGGCTATTTCGGCTGATCGCCGATCATCGAAAGGACGATGTAATGCGGAAGTATAAATCGATAATCGCCGTAGCGCTGTCTTTGGCGCTATCGGCCCAGGCGGCGTCGGCGCAGGGGCCGCGTCGCGCCATAACCCAGATCGGTACGGAGAGGCTCTTGGCAGGGCAGACGGTTCGGCTCTACATCACCGGCGCCGACGCCGGGACGGCCCCCGATGACGTCCGCGTAGAGGAGTCCGCCGACGGGGTATCGTTCTACGATAGAGCCGTCGGATCCGTGTCCGAGAACGCCAACGTCGACGAAGGCATCTCGTTCTTCTTCCTCCTCGACAACTCCGGCTCGATGTGGACGGATCTACGGGGAAGGGAGAGCGACGACGGGAACGCGTTGAGGATAGCTCACGCGAAGGCCGCCGCGCTCGACTTCCTGGCCGATGTCGGGGCCGCCGACAGCGTCGGGCTGGCGGTCTTCAATACCCGCTACTGGCGACCGCTGAGACCGACGGCGGATACGCGCGCCGTCGCAGACGCAATCACGGAGATCGCCAAGCCGCCCAAGGAAGACGCGTTCACCGAGCTGTACCTGTCCCTGGACCGGGCTATCTCGGAGTTCGCCGAGGTTCCCGGCAGGCGCGTGCTCATCGTGCTGTCTGACGGAGAGGACTATCCGTACCTGGCCAGGACGAACAAGCCTAATCCCGACTTCGGCGCCGCCGTATCGTCGCCGTCGGCCGTCATAGCCCGCGCCGTCTCGGAGGGCGTGACCTGCTACGCGGTGCGCTTCGGCGCCGACAAGGACCCCTCGCTGGGGACGGTGGCGGCGGAATCGGGAGGCACGGCGTTCGACGCGAGCGACGGGGCCGAGCTGTCGGGCATATACGCGGCCATCCGGGCCGACGTGCTGCGAGAGACGGCCGTGGACTACAGGGCGGGCATGCAGCCGGGCGACCGGCGCTACGTGCGCGCCAGCGTCGACGGCGGCGCCACGTGGACCCCCGCCCGCTATTACTACGCGGGCACCGTGTTCGGCTCCGCGCGCGAACGGCCCGGCGCGCTCTTCCTGATCCCGCTGATGGCGGCCGCCGTACTATGGCTGGCGCTATGGCTGTTCAAGCTGGAACGCCCGACGAGCCGGGCCGGCATCAGCCTACTGTACGGCCCCTCGGGCAAGCGTACGGAGATATTCGCGCTGAGCGGGGCCCGGACCGTGATAGGCGGCGGCGCCGAAGCGGACATCACCATAGCCGGCAATCCGTCGCTCAAGGCCAGCCACGCGACGATCCTGTTCGACGAGGTGCGCGGCGAGTATACGGTAGCGGCGCCGTCCGACCTGACCGTCAACAACCGCCCGGTCGCCAAGAAGCGGCTGGAGCCCGGAGACGTCATAAACATGGCCGGCACCGTCGTCGTATTCGACGATACGTCGTCATCCATGACGTCGCGAACGACGAACGTTCGCGGCGGTACGAGGCGCGCCCTCCCTGGCGCGCGGAAACCCCGCAAGCAGTAATGGGACGGACGCCCTATTCGGCCTTCCTGGCGTCCACGATAACCAACTGCGGGGGCGTCATCCTTGACGTCGCGAACGCTGACGTTCGCGCCATTCCGGGGCGCGCCTTCCTTGGCGCGCGAGACCCCGCGCCGACAGGGAATCAGACGCCTTTACTCGGCCTTCCTGGCGTCCACTATTACTAGCTGCGGGGTCTCCTGGCCGTTCCAGTAGTTGCGCTGTATGCGGAACGCGACGTCCAGGCGATCGGACTCTGAGAAGTCCTTACCGTAGCGCTCGGCGGAATTCCACCACAGCGCCGGCCAACGGTGGGCGCCGAAGTCCAACAATAGCTTCAGATGGCTCTTCTCCTGCTTGCCGACGATATCGACCTGCAGTATCGGGACGGCGCGGGCCATGAATACGAGCGCGGGGCTCCCCTCACCGTACGGTTCCAACCGCTCGACGAGGTCGACGATAGACGGCGTCAGGTATTCGTGCGGCAGGTCCGCGTCTATCTCGATGGTCTCCTCGGTCTCCTCGAGGTCGACGGCCGACAGGTACTCGGCCGCCAGGCGCTCGAATTCCGGCCACCGGTCCGCGGGCATGCTGAAACCCGCCGCGGCGTCGTGGCCGCCGTAGTCGTAGAACAGCGCCGAGCAGTATTCCAGGAGGCCCTTGACGTTGAAGCCGCGGGCGCTCCGTACCGACGCTACCGCGCTACCGTCCGCCATGAAGGTGGCCGCCACGGCCGGCGCCTTGAAGGTATCCGCGAGCCGGCTGGCGACGATGCCGGTAATGCCGCGGAAGATGTCGGGCCTGCCGACGATGACGTACTTGCCGCCCGAAGCCTCCGCGGCCTCGCGCGCCGCGGGGTAGACCGCGTCCCAGCATTCGGCGCCGAGTCGCCTCCGCTCCTGATTGAGTTCCAGGAG
Source organism: Spirochaetae bacterium HGW-Spirochaetae-3 (assembly GCA_002839315.1). Classification (GTDB taxonomy): domain Bacteria; phylum Spirochaetota; class Spirochaetia; order Treponematales; family UBA12059; genus SZUA-370. The sequence goes on along the minus strand of PGXV01000005.1, from coordinate 295,755 downwards.
CGCGTCGGCCTGCGCGCCGCGCTCCGCGGCGTCGTCGGACAGCAGCATCCTGACGGCTACGTCGGGCTTTCCCATCCGGCCGGCGGCGTTTATCACCGGCGTCAGCTGCCATGCGGCGTCGTTGGAGCTTATCCGCTTGCCGACGAGGTTCTGCCTGGCGACCAGCTCGGCGAGCCCCTTGCGCGGCTTGCGATTCAGAGCGGCGAGGCCCTGCCTGACGAGTATGCGGTTCTCGTCGCGTAGCGGCATCAGGTCGGCTATCGTCGACAGGGCGACGAGCTGCAGCGCGTCCCCGTCGGACTCGCCGTGGCAGCCGGCCTTGCGTAGCGCGAACGACGTGAACAGATTGACGAACGCGTCGAGCTCGCCCGCGGGCTTGTCCGAGTACTTGCCTATCTTTGACATCTCGGCGAGCCTGACGAGGCTGACCCCGGCGGCCTGCGGTATAACGCCGGCGATCTCGGGCCTGACGTCGTAGAAGTTGACCTCGGCCGCCTTGCCGAGAGCCTTGGCGAGCAGTCGCTTCTGTATATCGCCGTCCCAGACGAATATCTGCCTGTCCTTGAGGAAAGGCACGAGGCGGGTACGCTCCAGCTCGACCATGCCCGGCACTATCGTCTCGGCGATCCTGCCCGTCTCCACGAGGTTCGACAGGCGCACGGCCTCGATGACGTAGGCGTCCTTGGCGGGCCTGACGTTGAGCAACGCGACCTGTTGCTTATAGAGGCCGCTCTTCGCGAAGCGAAGGGCCCAGGCCAGCTTGTAGGCGACGCCGCAGCCCGACAGGTCGCGGAACGGGTAGCCGGAATCCTCCAGCTTGGGATCGACGACCGCCAGCGCGGCGGGCGGGGCGTCCGCCTGGAGCACGTGATGGTCGACGATGATTACGTCGATACCCTTCTCCTTGGCGTACGCGACCTCGGCGTGGTTCGATATGCCGCAGTCGACGGTGATGACGAGGCTACCGTAATCGACGGCGAATTCGTCTATCGCCGCGCGCGAGAGGCCGTATTTCTCATCCTCGTCAGGAAGGCGGTACCGCGCGTCTATGCCGAGCGCGGATAGCGCCTCCATCATCAGCGTCGTCGCGGAAACGCCGTCGGCGTCGCGGTCGCCGAACACCATGACCTTTTCCTCCTCGTCGGCCGCGAGGAGGATACGGTCGACCGCGTCCTCCATCGACGCGAAGAGGAACGGGTTACGCAGGAACCGGGTATCGTCCTCGAGGTAGAAAAGCGCGTCCTCGGGAGACAGGACGCCGCGCCTGGCCAGTATCGACGCCGACAGGAGGTCGAGGCCGAAGCGCTCCGCCAACGCGCGGATAGCCGACGGGGAAACGTCGCGCTTCTTCCACCTCATAGCGCCGTTATTTCCTTGAGTATCAGCGACGCGGATTCGGGAGCGTCGGGGCCGACGGACAGCGCGCCGGAGACGAGCTCCCACGCGGCGTCGAGCGAGGCGGCGTCCTTGCCGTATACCGTCGCGACGAGGTCGCCCTTCTGTACCCTCGCGCCCTTCTTGCGCTCGAACACGAAGCCGACGTCCGGCGCGACGGGATCGGATGTCTTGTTCCGTCCTACGCCCAGGTACACGCCGGCGAGGCCTATCTTGAACGCGTCGATCGACCGGATATAGCCCGAAACCGGGGCCTTAAGCTCGCGGACGTGCTTCGAGCGATAGGTACCGTACAGCGACAGCATCTTCTCGACGTCTCCGCCCTGGGTCCGTACGTTGCGCTCGAACAGGTCGTAGGCCTTGCCCGACGAGACGGCTTCCTCGCACATCCTCGCGGCAGCGGCGACGTCCTTAGCTACGCCTCCGGCGACGAGCATCCACGCGGACAGTCGGTAGGTAACTTCCATCAGGTCGGCGGGTCCCCTGCCCTTCAGGCAGTCGATCGATTCCTCTACCTCGAGGAAGTTTCCTACCTTGTCGCCCAGCGGCTCGGTCATGTCGGTGATGACGCCTACGATGCGCTTGCCCATCGCCTGGCCGGTCCGCACGAGGCTGGACGCGAGGCGCTCGGCGTCCTCCACGGTCTTCATGAACGCGCCGGGGCCGCTCTTCACGTCGAACACGAGGGCCTCGGAACCCTCGGCGACCTTCTTGGACAGGATGCTCGCGGTGATAAGCGGTACCGACTCGACGGTGGCCGTCACGTCGCGCAGGGAATACAGCTTCTTATCGGCGGGGACGATGGCGTCTGTCTGGCCGGTCATCGCGAAACCGTCACGCTGTATGTACTCGCGGAAGCGCTTCTCGTCGAGGCGGGTGGTATAGCCGGGTATGCTCTCCAGCTTGTCCAGGGTGCCGCCGGTATGACCGAGAGCGCGGCCGGACATCATCGGGACCCTGATCCCGCAGGCCGCGACGATGGGAGCGAGGATCAGCGACACCTTGTCGCCGACGCCCCCGGTGGAATGCTTGTCGACGAAGGGGCCGGTTATGCCCGACAGGTCCATGATCGCGCCTGAACGGAGCATCAGGTCGGTCAGGTCGGCGGTCTCGCGGAAACTCATGCCGCGGAAGAATACCGCCATGAGCCACGCGCTGACCTGGTACTCGGGCACCTCTCCCGATACGTATCCGTTGACGATGGCGGCTATCTCGTCGCGTGACAGCTCGCCGCCGTCGCGCTTCTTCATTATTACGTCCACGGCCCTCATGTCGACCTCCTTAGAATAAGCCTGAATTCAGGGTCCGAAGCGGCGCGTCGGCCGCCTTCCTCGCCAGATCGAGCGCGCAGGCCTTGAGCGCGCGGGCGGCCTCGTCGCCGAGCCCCACGCGGACGGCTTCCTCGAAGGGCCTGCGGCCGGCCGAGTCTAGCCAGGCCAACGCTCCAGGCGGTAATCGGATCGCCTCCGGCTCGGCCTCGGCGCAATGCGCGCAGGCGAAACCTCCGGATCGGCGGGAGTAGGAGTGTATCGTATCGCGGCGTATTGCGCCAGCGCAGATGGAGCATTCATCGGGATCGGGCGTCATCCCCATCAGGTCGAGGGCGCGTAACACGAATAGCGCGACGGCCCTGTCCACGGCCCTGGAGTTCCCGGCGGCCGCGGCCTCGTCGAGGGTGGAGAGCGCGGAGGTCGAGAGATCCAAAGCGTCGGCCCAGTCGCCGCCGAGGGCGCTCGTCGCCGTGATGAACTCGCTGACGAACGACGCGGAGGCTATCGCGGCGAGGTCGCCACGGATCGCGGCGAATTCCCTGTCCGGATCGAAATCGGTCAGCTTGACGAGGTCCTTGGCGACGTCGCGGTAGATCCAGGCCCTGCCCGAGTGCCAGGGAGACGCGAGCGAGCGCAGCTTGCTCTTGCCCCCGCCGAATACGAACGCGTCGACGAGCCCGTCCTCGGCGGAAAGCAGGGTGACGACGCGGGCGCCCGACGGCACTTCCCTGGAACGCAGTATGACCGCGCCGTAGGACGCGGAACGTATAGCCATCGGGAACCGAGGACTAGCGAGCCTAGAACCGGTACCGCGCGCCCAGGCCGCCCGACATGTCGAGGGTGAAGCCGGGTAGCAGGTAGATGTCGAGGCCCGCCTCGAGGAACAGCTCTAGAGGTACGTTCGTAAAGCGATAGGATACGCCTCCCGGCACCCTGACGCCGAAATTCGCGCCGCCGTCGTACAGCTGGACGAGGGCGCCGGCCCCGACGAAGGGGGTGAATAGCGCGGTCTCGATGGCGATCATCCCGGGGAACGCTATCTCGTAGTTGCCCTGGAGCATGATGGAATAGCCGCCCTGGCCTGCGGCTAAGTCCCAGGCGGCCTTGAAATCGAGCCAGGTAGCCTTGGAGAGGTCCATCTCGAAGGTAACGCCGGTAGGCTGGCCGAGGAAAATACCGATGCCCATGGGGCCGTCCGCGGGCTGGCCCGCCAACTGAATGGGCTCGGCCATGGCGGCGACGGACAGCGAGGAGAGCATGATCGTTAATGCCAATAATCGTTTCATAGTATCTCCTTTTGAACGAAAGACGCTGTCTATGGTACCATACGGCACCGCTATTGGCGAGTCCAGCGAAACGCTACGCGCGAGGGAAGGTTACCATGTTGAGCTACAGGCACGGCTTCCACGCCGGCAATCACGCGGACGTACTCAAGCACACCGTACTCGTCGAATGCATACGGACGCTCTGCGGGAAAGACGCTCCGCTGCAGTATATAGATACGCACGCCGGCGCAGGCTCGTACGCGCTGAGCGAGGGGTACGCGGCTATGAACGAGGAGTGGGCGGGCGGCGTCGAGCGATTAAGGGCCTTCGCCGAATCCGCGGCTCCTCCGCAGGCCCTGGCATCGTACCTCGAGGTTATACGCGCCTACCGCGTAGCGCACGGGGAGGCCTATCCGGGGTCGCCCGCCATAGCGGCCGCCGAGCTCAGGTCGCAGGATCGTCTCGCGCTATTCGAGCTACATCCGAGCGACAGCGGGCCGCTTTCATCGCTGTTCGAGGAGGATCGCCGCGTCCGAGTGAGTAACGCGGACGGATTCGCCTGCCTGAGGGGCTTGCTCCCCCCGCCGTCGCGACGGGGCCTCGTGCTCGTCGATCCGTCGTACGAGCTAGCCGCCGATTACGACCGTGTTGTCGCGACGCTGGAGATGGCGATCAGGCGCTTCGCCACCGGGGTCTACGTCGTCTGGTATCCGTTGCTCGAACGCGAAGAGGCCAGGGCGTTGCCCTCGCGCCTAGAGGGACTGGCCGACCGTACGCTCGACGCGCGCTTGAGGGTCCGAACCAGCCGGCCCGGCGAGCGAGGCATGGCGGGATCGGGCATGATGATCGTCAATCCACCGTGGCGCCTGAAGGAAGCGCTCGAGCCGGCCCTACCCTACCTGGCCCGCGCCCTGGCGCTGGACGCCGGATCCGGGTCGAGCCTTACGGCCCGCGGGCTCGATTAATCGCCCTCGACCTAAACATGAAATTACTTTCATGTTTTGACAGACTAGAACATTGGGTATATTATTGCCTTACTAACCCATCATCGAAGGAGTCTCATATGGAAATAAGGGGATCGGTCGCGGTAGTAACGGGCGGAGCGAGCGGCATCGGGGAAACGGTAGCCCGTAGGCTCGCGGCCGAGGGAGCCTCGGTCGTGCTCGGCGACATGAATCAGGAAGGCCTCGACCGCGTAGTCGCGGATATACGCAAGTCGGGCGGCAAGGCCTCCGCCAAGACGCTCAACGTCACCGACGACGCCTCCACGGCGGCCTTCATGGACTTCGCGATAGCCGAATTCGGCGCTATCAATATAGTCGCGCCCTGCGCGGGCATAATCAGGGACGGCATGTTCGTATCGACCGACAGGGAGACGGGCAAGGTCAAGAAGTCGATGAGCACCGCAGACTTCCGCTCGGTCATCGACGTGAACCTCGTCGGGCCGTTCATAACGATGCGCGAGGCCGCGACCCGCATGGTCGACAACGGCTGGAAGGGCGTGCTCTTCACGATATCGTCGATACAGAAGGAAGGCGGCGTAGGCCAGCTCAACTATTCGTCGACGAAGGCGGCGATGGCGCTATGGCCGAAGATACTCGTAGGCGAATTCCAGATGAAGGGCATAACGGGCATACGCGTCGTGTCGATCGCGCCGGGATACGTCGGCACGCCGATGGTCAAGGGCATGGATCAGGGAGCGCTCGCCAAGATCGTCTCGGGCGTGCACCTCGGGCGCCTCATCGAGCCCGAGGAGATAGCCGACACGATGGCCTGGGTCGTCAGCAACGACGCCGTCAACGCGACGTGCATCGAGGTTACGGGCGGCATGATCTCCGGCCTGATAGCGAAGTAGGGGCCGTTAGCCTACGACGTCCTCGATGACGCGCAGCCAGTTGCCGCCCATGATCATGCCGATCTCGGCTTCCGAGCGGCCTCTCCGAAGGAGCCCGGCGGTCAGTTCCGGCAGATGGGAGCAATCGGGCATCACGAGGCCGTAAGGGGCGCTAAAGCCGTCGAAATCGGTGCCGAGGCCCACGTGCTCGGCGCCGACGACTGACGCTAGATGGTCGACGTGGTCCAGGACCCGTTCGACCGTCACCTTCTCGGGGTCGGGATCGACGAAGACGCCGGCGAAGGTGACGGCGACGAGGCCGCCGGTCGCGGCGATACGCTCAGCCTGGGCGTCGGCGAGGTTACGCCGGTGGTCGCATACGGCCCTCGCGTTGGAGTGGGACGCTACGACGGGGCGCCGGGCTACGGCCAAGAGCTCGTCCAGCGCCCGGTCGCAGAGGTGCGACGCGTCGACGATCATGCCGAGCCTCTCCATCTCCGCCACGACCCTGAGCCCGAACGGCGTCAGGCCGTCGGGACCCGGATTCTCCGCGCCCCGGCCGATAGCGTTTATCCTGTTCCACGTCAGCGTCATCAGCCGTACGCCCCGCGCGTAGAAGGCGCGAAGGTCGTCCAGGCTCTCTCCTATCGCCTCGCCGCCCTCGATGGAAAGGAAGGCCGCGAGCGTCCCGCCGCGCTTTGCCGCGGCGACGTCGGCAGCCTTGACGGCGAGCCGCGCGCGCCCCGAGCTGCGGTCGACGGCCGACTCCACCGCGTCCAGGAGGCGGTACGTGTGCTCGCGCGCCTTCGGCACGAACACCGTGTCGGTGAACAGAGCGAAGAACTGAGCGGTCACGCCGCCCTCGAGCAACCGCGGGAAGTCGACATGGCCCGTCTCGTTGCGCGCGCACAGGTCCAACGGTTGCACGGGCTGGCTCTTGAAGTCGAAGCCGGCCGCCGGGATAGCGGTGTCGCAATGACCGTCTATGACGACGAGGCTATCGTGTAGCGTCGCGGCATCCATCCTATAGTTCCCTGGCGACGAGATCCTCGAAGGTCTCGCGCCTGACCGACAGCCTATGCTGGCCGTTATTGGTAAGAACCATCGCCGGCCGCGGCAAGCGGTTATAGTTGCTGGCCATGGAGTGGTTATACGCGCCGGTCGTGAAGACGGCGAGCGTGTCGCCGGGCCGGGGAGCCTGTAGCGCCACGTCGCGTATCAGTATGTCGCCCGACTCGCAGCACTTGCCCGCTACCGTAACCGTCTCGTCGCGCGGCGCGTCGTCGCGGTCGGCGACGGTCGCCTCGTAGACGGCGCCGTACAGCGCCGGCCTCGGGTTGTCGGGCAGGCCTCCGTCGACGCCGACGTAGGTCCTGATATCAGGGATGGGCTTACGGGAACCGATCGTGTACAGGGTTATGCCGGCCTCGCCGACTATCCAGCGGCCCGGCTCTATGACTATCCTCGGCACCGGCAGGTTGGCGGCGGCGCATCCGGACCGGACGTTCGCCATCATCGCGTCGACGTAGTACGACAGGGGGCGGGCCCGCTCTCCGCCCGTATAGTGCACTCCGTAGCCGCCGCCCAGGTTAAGCTCGGCCGTCTTGAAGCCGTAGGCGTCGCGCACCTCGGCCATCAGGCCGCACACGATGCCTATGGCCTTCAGGTGCGACTCGTTAGACAGGAGCTGCGAACCGACGTGGAAATGGAAGCCGAGGAGCTCGATCCCTTCCATCTCGAGCGCGGCGCCGACGTACTCGTCGCGGACGCGCGGATCGAGCGGGATGCCGAATTTAGAGTCGAGCTTGCCGGTCGATATGAAGTCGTGCGTATGGCTGTCGACGCCCGGCGTCACGCGGAAGAGTATCTTTACGCGACGGCCCAGCGCGCGGGCGGCCTCGTCCAGGATGGACAGCTCGTGCAGGTTATCGACGACGACGCGGCCTACCCCGTACTCGACGGCCATACGGATCTCCGCCTCGGTCTTGGAGTTGCCGTGGAAGTAGATGCGCTCCATCGGGAACCCGGCCTTGGCGGCCGCGTACAGCTCGCCGCCGGATACCACGTCGAGCCCGATGCCCTCGGACGCGACGATGCGGCAGACGTCGAGGGTCTGCAGAGCCTTGCTGGCGTATAAGGCGCCGGTATCCGGATAGCGCTCCAGGAAGTCCTTGCGTACCTCTCCGAGCCGCTCGCGTATCATGCGCTCGGAGACGACATAGAGCGGTGTTCCGTATTCCTTGGCGAGCGTGACCGCGTCGCAACCGTCGAACTGCAGATGTGCCATGGCTTCGATTACCTTCCTGATCCGGATTCTCGTACATGAGCGTATCACGACCGCGGCGGATCGGCTAGCACGCCGCTTCTATTGAAGCGCCGCTTCTACTGAAGCGATGCTCCCACTATCTCGAGCGTTCCGGCGTCCGCGTCGAGCGCCGCCTCCACGCCGAGGGGGAAGCTGTGCGTCGGCGTCGAGTGCCCGGCCGCGAATCCCGCGAGAACCGGCTTGCCGGCAGGCAGGATCACGTCGGCGAACACCCGCTCGAGGGTAAGCGAGCGGTCAGGGTCCCTGGGCTCGCAACGGGTCCAATGCCCGAGCACTATACCGGCGCATCGCTCGAAAACGCCGGCCAGCCTGAGCTGGGTAAGCATGCGGTCGACGCGGTACGGCTCCTCGTCGACGTCCTCGAGGAACAGGATGGCCCCGTCCGGCTCGAGGGCGTACGGCGTGCCCGTCAGCGCGGCGACGAGCGACAGGTTCCCCCCGACCAGGGGGCCGCGGGCCTTGCCCCCGGCGAGCGCCGTCGGCGCGGGGCCGGGCGGCGGGGCCAGGAGCCCGAGCGGGCCGGGCGTCGTCAGGGCCGCGGCCCAGGAAGCGGCCGAGAAACCGTCGAAGCCCCCGACCATGCTCACTGCCATCGGGGCGTGGAAGGTCGGGAAACCGGCGTATCGCCTGAGCGCAAGGTGCAGTCCGGTTATGTCGCTGTAGCCGGCGAACACCTTCGGATGCCTGGCTATCAGCGCGTAGTCTATCATGTCGAGGATGCGCGGCGCGCCGTAGCCGCCCTTCATGCAGACGATGCCGTCTATCGCGTCGTCGGCGAAGAACGCGCCCAGGTCGGCGGCGCGCAGCTCGTCCGGCGCGGCCAGGTACCCGTACTTCCCGCGGCAGCTCTCGCCGACGACGACCTCGAAGCCGAGGGCCGCGAGGGCGGCGGCGCCCTTGTCGGCCATCCCGGGATCCTTGCTCGACCCCGACGGGCCGATCATGCCGATGGCGTCGCCCCTCTTGAGCGCCCGCGGGAGCGTCCGGCTCATAGCACGAAGAACAGGAAGGCCATCACGGCGGCCCAGTCCTTCGACTCGAACGAGACCTCGTGGGCGCCCCGCCGCGTCGCGCCGGGATAGTACGAGCCGCGGTTGGCGAGCCAGTGCTGCTTGAAGAAGATGGACACCTCGAACGACGACGGCATGTCGACGAGCATGGTCCTGGGATCGGCGGACAGCGCGTCGACGGCGGCCGCGGCTATGCGCTCGCGGGCCAAGGCCGGATGTATCGATATGGACGCGTTGCCGTTGCCTTCGGACACGGCGACGGTCCTGATGTTGGGATTGACGCTCGCGGCGGTGGCGCACAGGGCGGCGTCGCCGGTAAGCATCATCACCGGCACGCCGACGTGACCGGCGATATAGGCGTTTATGACGAATTCCGACGCGAGCTCGCCGTTTATCCTGACGGCCACGTTGTTCGTATCCATCGTATGCGCCAGCGGGCTGCCGTCGGTACCAGCCGCCGAGTGGTAGCCTACGAGGAATACGCCGCCGAAGCTCGCATCGAGGCCCGCCATCATGACGAAGGGATCCTTGGTCCACGAGCGCAGTATCCGGGCCTGCCGGGGCAGGACGGACGGATCGATAGAGCGGCCGGAACCGTGGGCGTCCTTGACCAGTATATCCTTGACGCCGCTCTTGACCGCGGCCTCGCAGGCGGAGGCCACTTCGTGGGTCATCTCGGCGCGGAAGTACGCGCCCTGGGCCTCGCCTATCTCGGTCTCTTTCCAGTCCGCGATCCCGCAAACGCCCTCGATATCCGCGCTTATATACAGCTTATCCAAAACGCACCTCCAGAATAGCAATCAAAAAAAATACCGTGACAATAAGTGGTTCAGGGGTTCGGTTACGACAACTCATCCACTGAACCGCTCGTATTCGCCGTCAGGCCTTCTCCAGGAGGCGCAGGGCGCAGGCGACCTGCATCGCCACGCCGAGGGGCAGGCAGTCCTCGTCGATGTCGAACGTCGGCGAATGAATGGGCGAGGATATCCCGCGCTTCTCGTTGCCGCAGCCGAGGTGGTAGAAGGCGCCGGGCCGCTCCCTGCAGAAGAACGAGAAATCCTCGACGCCCATGCTCGGCTTCTCTTTCCACTCGAGCGAGCCGGGGCACAGGATCTCGTCGGCGACGGCGGCGATCTCGTCGACGACGGCCGAGTCGTTTATGAGCGCGGTATATCCGTAGCTGACTTTTAGGGAGCCCGATCCGCCGAACGACGCGGATACGCTTTCGACTATCGACCTGGCCTTGTCTACCAGCATGTCGCGCGTCTGATCGCTCGTCGTTCGTAGCGTCGACTTCATCGTGACCTCGCCCGCGACTACGTTTGATACGGTACCGCCGCGGATCGTGCCTATGGTCAGTACCGCGGCCTCGAGCGGCGACACGTATCGCGACACGAGGCAATGGAGGGCCGTTACGACGTGCGCCGCTATCATGATCGCGTCGACGCCGCGCTCGGGATAGGCGGCGTGGCAGCTCGTGCCGCCGATCGTGAAGTCGAGCTCGGTAGAGGAGCCGTTGAGGGCGCCCTTCTTCGTCTCGATCCGGCCTACCGGCAAGTACGGCATCACGTGGAGGCCGAGCACGTAGTCTACGCGCGGATTCTCCATGCAACCGCCCCTGATCATTATCTCGGCGCCGCCGTCGGTTTCCTCTGCCGGCTGGAACAGTAGCTTCACGTTGCCGGCCAGATCGGATCGACGCTCGGCGAACCATCTCGCCGCGCCGAGAAGGATCGTCGCATGCGCGTCGTGACCGCAGGCGTGCATGACGCCGTCGTTCTCGGAGGCGTACTCGACTCCCGTCTCTTCCTTTATAGGCAATGCGTCGATGTCGGCGCGGAGCGCCACGGTCTTGCCGGGCTTGGCGCCCCGCACGAGGCCGACGATCGCGGTACCCGTACGCGCGTACTCGATACCCATCTCATCGAGCTTCGATCCTATGTAATCGGCGGTCCGCGTCTCCGCGTACCCGAGTTCGGGATGGCGATGCAGGGTCCTGCGTATCTCTACGAGCCAGGGGCGGATGTCCCACGCGTCGATACGAAGCTTTTCTGGCGCTATCATACGGTACCTCCCAGTACAAAATCCGATTCGACGGCGGGCCGGCCGCCCTCGAGGTAGACGCGGGGAACGCGACGGCCTATGGAGCAGATGACGTCGTTGCGGTTGGTCTTGGCCCACCCGGCCATCTCCAGGACGGGGATGCCCTCGCCTGGCCTGTCTGACCGGTCGCCGCCCAGCAGCACGACCTCGTCGCCTTCCCGGACCCCGGGCACGCCGCCTACGTCGACGGTGCACTGGTCCATGCAGACGAGCCCGACGACCGGGGCGCGGCGCCCGCGGACCAGCACGCTCGCGACGTTGGACAGGCAGCGTTTATAGCCGTCAGCGTAGCCCACGGGAAGGGTCGCCAGTAGCGTGCCGCCCGGCGGAGCGCGGAACGTATAGTCGTAGCCTACGCCCTCGCCCGCCGCCATCGGCCTGATCCTCGATATGCGCGTGGAGAGGCGGAACGGCGTTCGGATATCGGCGGACGCGGTCAACGGGGTGTCGAGGGGCGTGACGCCGTACATCACCGCGCCGGGACGCACCATGTCCAAGCGGTATTCGGGGTATTTCATCAACCCTATCGAATCGCAGACGTGCCGTATCGCGAAGCGTACGCCGAGCGCGGCCGCGCCGTCCAAGAGCCTCATGAACGTCGCGAATTGGGCCGCGTCCGACGCCTCGTCGTTGAGCGCCAGGTGGGTGAAGACGCCTTCCAGAGCAAGCGAGGGCAGGCAGGCCATCCGGGCCAGCAGCCCGGCCGCCGAGCCAGCGCCCGTACCCGGCTCGAACAGCTCGGGCTTGAGGCCGAGCCGGTTCATGCCCGTGTCCACCTTGACGTGCGCGACCGCCGTAACGCCCGCCCGCGCCGCCTCGGTAGACAAGGCCTCAGCCTGGGCGTAATCGAAGATCGTGCAGGTCACGCGCTCGCGGACCGCTTCCGGGAAGTACTCGTCGGGCGTGTGGCCCATCACGAGGATGGGCGCGTCGGGGAAGGCGCGCCGCAGTTGCACGGCCTCGGGCAGGCAGGCGACGGCGAGCATGTCGGCGCCCTCGCGAAGGAGTACGCGCGCCACCGGTACCGCTCCCAGCCCGTACGCGTCCGCCTTGAGCACGACGGCGGCCTTCGGAGCGGCGCTATCGGCTTCCGAGCCAACGATCTCCCTCACTCGCCTGAAGTTGTGGGCCACGGCGTCGAGATCGACGTCGTAACGGGTATGTCGTAGCATTTTTTAATCTTCCTCCATGCGGCTATCGCTATAGATCCGTGGTATTCGCCCGGAAACGTCGCAGACGACCTCGTAGTCTATCGTGCCCAGGAGGTCGGCGAGCTCGGATACCGGCGGCCCTCCCGGCCCGAATATGGTCGCGACGGAACCGGGCCCCTCCTCGGGAAGGTCGGTCAGGTCGACCATCAGCTGATCCATGCATATCGTCCCGACCATCGGCGCGCGCCCGGAGCCGAAGCCGACGGACCCGCGGTTCGAAAGGGCGCGCGATACGCCGTCGGCGTAACCGAGCGGTAGCGTGGCTATCCTCGAGTCTCGGGCCGCGCGGAACGTCCGGCCGTAGCCTACGGTTTCCCCCGCCGGTACCGTGCGGACCTGGACGACCCGGGCCTTCAGCGCCATCGCGGGAACCGGCTCGAAGGGACAGGCCCGTTGCGTAGACGCTCGCAGGCCGTATATCGCTATGCCCGGGCGCGCCATGTCCAAGCGGGCCTCGGGCATGTGTATGAACGCGGCGCTATTAGCCATATGGCGGGCGAAGCCCCGGACGCCGGCGCGCTCGATCGCGGCTACCGCCTCGTTGAAGCGCGACAGCTGTAGCGTCGCGAAGGCACCGTCCGCCGCGTCGGAATCGGCGAAATGGGAGCAGACGCCCTCGAGGATCGCCCCGGGCATGGCGTATATCTCGGCCGCCGCGGCGGCCGCCTCTTCCGGCGAGAGGCCGAGCCTTGACATGCCGGTATCTATCTTCAGGTGTATACGGGCCGGCTTCCCCCTCAGCTTCGCCTCGGAGGCGATGTAACGGGCGTTGTCCTCGGATACGGCGACGACCGACAGACCCCACGCGGCGGCCCTGCCGGCGCCTTCTTCCCCCGTATAGCCGAGCACGAGTATGGGCTCTACGATGCCCGAGCGCCTAAGGGCGACGCCTTCGTCGACGAGGGCGACGGCGAGCGACGACGCGCCCGAGTCGAGGCACGCGCGCGCGACCGGGCCGGCGCCGTGCCCGTAGCCGTCCGCCTTGACGACGGCGCATATACCCGCTCCGTTCCCGGCGAGGGCAACCAGGTTGCGTACGTTCTTCCGTATCGCCGAGAGATCTATCTCGGCCCAAGCCTGCCTATCGATCATCAAGACGAGCCCTCCGTTCGACTCGGGAATAGAAGCGTCCATCGCGCGTCTCCCGGCGCGGAATCAGCGTATCACGTCGATCTTGAGACCTCAATACGTACCCCCGCTCCGGGAGACGGCTTCACGAAGCGCGCCTCCGCGTATAGAATGCCATCCGCGGCCCCGAGCGGTCCGCGAGGAGCCACCCGTGCCGCCCGTCATCGGAATAACATCGTTCGACGAACACAAGAACCGATCGGCCTACGTCTCGATAAACGCCACGTACCCCTATTCCGTCTCGGCGGCCGGGGGCCTGCCTCTCGTACTACCCGGCCCGAGCGGCCTCGCCTCGGGCGCCGAGTTAGCCGAAGCCGCGGCGGCCTTCGTCCGACGCCTCGACGGTCTCGTACTGTCGGGCGGCGGGGACGTCTGCCCCTACCTCTACGGCGAGGCCGCGTCCGGCGGCGTCGCGCGGATGGATTCCGGCCGCGATCGCTGGGAACTCGCCCTGTTCGCCGCCGCTCAGGCCCGCGGGCTACCCCTACTCGGCATATGCCGCGGCTGCCAGGTCGTCAACGTAGCGCTCGGAGGCACCCTATACCAGGACATCCCCGCACAGGTCCCGACGGCCGGCGGCCACTCCTTCGACGTCCCTATGGACGAGCCCGCCCACTATATCGATATCGTACCGGGCACGCGGCTCGGCCATCTGTTCGCGGACGCGCGTATCCTCGTCAACAGCTTCCACCACCAGGCGATCAAGGACGTCGCGCCCGGCCTTGTCGTTTCCGCTCGCGCCCTCGACGGCATCGTCGAGGCCGTCGAGTCGCCCGATCCCGATCGCTTCCTCGTCGCGGTCCAGTTCCACCCGGAAGGCATGACCAGGCGCTTCCCGGAATTCCTCGCGCCCTTCGAGGCGCTCGTTACGAGCGCGTCGAGTTAAGGCTGCGCCGCGGCCATCTCCGCCCGGTACGCCTCAACCTCCTTCGCGTTGGCCAGCACGAAATGCCCTCCGCCCACGTCTACCCAAGAGGGCCCCTGCGTCGAGTAATCGTGGCACCTCGGGTCGTAGACGGTAACGACCTTGCCGCGCTCGGCTATAGGATCCGGCTGCGGGATAGCGGATATCAGCGCCCGCGTATACGGATGCAGCGGGCGCCTGAACAACTCCTCCGTCTCCGCGAGCTCGACGATCTCGCCCTTGTTGATGACGGCTATGCGGTCGGTGATAAACCGCACCACCGAGAGATCGTGCGCTATGAACAGGTACGTAAGGCCCTTGGCCTTCTGTATCGCCGACAGGAGGTTGAGCACCTGGGCCCGAATCGACACGTCGAGCGCCGATATAGGCTCGTCGGCGACGATGAGCTCGGGTTCCATGATCAGCGCCCGCGCGATGCCGATGCGCTGCCGCTGGCCGCCCGAGAACTCGTGGGGGAAGCGCGAAGCGAATTCGGGCAGGAGCCCCACCTCGAGCAGCGCCTTCGAGACCAGGTCCTTCCTCTCGGCCTCGGTTCGCTTGACGCCGATGTTATAGAGCCCCTCCGAGATGATGTAGTCGACCTTGGCGCGCTCGTTCAAGGACGCCATGGGGTCCTGGAATATCATCTGTATCTTGCGGACCACCTCGAGGTCCAGCTCCCTGGATATCTTTCCGTTGATCTTGCGGCCCTTGTACAGTATGGATCCGGCGCTGGCGTCGTTTATCCTGACGACGGCCCGCCCGATGCTCGTCTTGCCCGAGCCCGACTCGCCGACCAGGCCGAAGGTCTCTCCCTTATAGATGGTGAAGTTGACGCCCTTGACCGCCTTGAATACGTCGCCGCCCTTGACCTTGAAGGAGACCTCGAGGTCCTTTAGCTCGAGCACGGCCTCGCGTTCGCCGCCGTTCATCGCGCGCCTCCGATCTTGGCGCCGCCGAGCTTGGCGCGCATAGCCAAAATCGCCGGCGGCGGATCCATAGCCGGCGCCCGCGGATCGAGCAGCCAGGTAGCCGCCCTATGGGTCGGGCTTATCTGGAACATCGGCGGCTGCGCGACGAAATCGACCTTGAGCGCCTTGGGGTTGCGAGGCGCGAACGCGTCGCCCGAGATCCTGTTGAACAGGTTAGGCGGCGTGCCCGATATCGAGTATAGGGGCTGGCCTTTGACGCCGAGCTGCGGCAGCGACGAAAGCAGGGCCCAGGTATACGGATGACGCGAGTCGTAGAAGACCTCCTCGGCCATGCCCGTCTCTACGATCTGGCCGGAATACATCACCGCGACGCGGTCGGCGACGTTGGCGACGACGCCGAGGTCGTGGGTGATGTATACCGTCGTAAAGGCCAGGTCGCGCTGCAGCGCCTTTATCAGATCGAGTATCTGCGCCTGGATCGTCACGTCCAGGGCCGTCGTCGGCTCGTCGCATATCAGGATGCGCGGCTTGCACGCTACCGCTATCGCTATGACGACGCGCTGCCTCATGCCGCCGGAGAATTCGTGGGGGTATTGCTTCCGCCTGGACTCCGGAGCGTCTATGCCGACCCGCTCGAGCATGTCGATAACCGCGTGGTCCGCCGCCTTGCCGGACAGGCCGTGATGGAGCTCGAAGACCTCCCGGATCTGGGCTCCGACGCTCAGGAGCGGGTTGAGCGCCGTCATCGGGTCCTGGAAGACCATGGCGATCTTCTTGCCGCGAATCGCCAGCCACTCCTTCTCGTCCCGTAGCGCGGCGAGGTTACGTCCCTCGAACATAACGGAGCCCGAATCCACCCAGCCGTTCTGGTCGAGCATGCCGATGAACGACTTCGTCAGCACGGATTTCCCGGACCCCGACTCGCCGACTATCGCTAGCGTCTCGCCTTCGTTCAGTTCGAGGCTGGCGCCGCGTATCGCCGTCAGCGTCCTGCCTCGCAGGTTGAACTTGATAACTACGTCCTTGGCCTCGAGTATCGCGTCGCCTTTTGCCATAGCTTCTATCCTTACACGTGGTTGCGCGGGTCGGACGCGTCGGAGAACGCGTTGCCGAGCACGTAGAACGAGATGGTTATCATCGACAGGATCACCGTCGGGAACAGCAGCTGGTAGCGCAGCTCCGGCGACATCATGATCTGCCGCCCCTCGTTGACGAGGTTGCCGAGCGACGGGATGCTGACCGGCAGGCCCAGGCCGATGTACGTCAGGAACACCTCCCAGCCTATCGTCCCTGGTATGGACAGCGCGGTCTGCAGCATGATCACCGACACGAGGTACGGTAGCAGGTTCTTGACGATGATGCGGCGGCTCGGCGTTCCGAGGCAGCGCGACGCGAGGTTATATTCCCGGTCGCGGATGATGACGATCTGGTTGCGTACGAAGCGGGCCAGGCCCAGCCACCCGGTGGCGCACATCGCTATCACCATGGTCTTGAAGCTGGGGCGGAGGATATAGGCGAGTAGCATAAGGACTATCGTCGTCGGGATGTTGTTGAGGACGTTGTATATCTCGGTGATCACGCCGTCGAGCCTGCGCACGTATCCCCATATAGCGCCGAAGCTTATGCCGATGATCATCTCGACCGCGCCGACGATGAGGCCGATGAGCAGCGAGGTACGGGTGCCGCCCCAGATGCGCGACCAGAGGTCCTGGCCTATCGTGTTCGTGCCGAACCAGAACTCCCGGCCCGGCGGCACGTTGCGGAACTGCATGCCGGTCGCCGGATCGTTATGGATAAGCGTCGGGCTCTTCTGGCCCGGCAGCATCGGCTGGATGAACGTGAAGAGCAGCAGCGTCCCGAGCAGCACGAGGAAGCCGAGCGCGACCCTGTTCCTGAGGAATCCGCGCATCGTCGAGCGCCAATAGGAATAATCGGAATAGCCGCCGCGCTCCCCCGCGCTCGCGTCGAATTCCGCCTGGACGAACAGCGACGCGTCGACCTCCGCGGCGACGGCGGATTCGGCGTTGGTAAGTATCCTGTCGCGGATCATCGGGACACCCCGCTCTTCGACAGCTTGATACGCGGGTCGAACAAGGCCATCAGGAGGTCCCCGAGGAAGAGGCCGACGATGCCGACCGACGAGAAGATGAGAACGAGCGCCTGGACCATCGGATTGTCCTGGCGTTGGATGACGTCCACGAGCAGCCCCCCCATTCCGGGTATCGAGTACAGCGACTCGATGTATATCGAGCCGGATATCGTCATCAGTATCGACGCGGGCAGGTACTGGGCCATGGGAACGTAGGCGTTTCGCATCACGTGCCTGACCATGATCGTCGACTGGGAGAGCCCCTTGGCCCGCGCCAGCTTGATATAGTCCTTATTGAGCTCGTCGACCATGTATCGCCGCATCCACATCGCGTATCCGGCGATGCTGCCGAGGGACATGGACAGGGCCGGAAGGATCCAGCTTGAAGGCATGTACTTGTCGAACAGCAACGGCAGGTTGAAGAGGCTCGTACCGTACAGCTGTATGAACAGCAGGTAGACCGCCAACGGTACCGCGTTGACGAAAACGACGTAGCCGGTCCACAGCTTGTCCAGGCCCTTGCCCTTGTGCTTCGCCATCGAGACGCCCATCGCGAGGCCGGCGACGAGCGCGAGCGTGATGGCGGCGAGGCCGAAGCGCACGGAGTACGGTACGCGCGGGGCTATCACCTCGAGCACCGGCACGTCCTTGCGGTAGATGCTCGAGACGCCGAGGTCGCCCCTGGCGAGGCCTTTATAGAACGTGCCTAGCTGGACGTACCACGGATCGAGGAGCCCCATCTTCTGGAGCACCGCCTCGCGCTGGCTTTCGCTAAGCTTGTCGAAGCCGTCGCCGAAGTAGCCCTCTATAGGGAGTAGCCTCATCAGCAGGAATACCGCCGTAACGACGATGAGCAGCGTAACGAGCGACTGCAGGAGCCGCTTTATAGAGTATTTCAGCATCGCGCGCCGGCCGCTGAGGGCGGCCATCCTCCTTGCCGTATGTATCGTTGTATAGTAACATGCCTAACGCCGGAGAGGCCAGTCGTCCGGGGCCTCCGCCGGGACAATAATAGCATATACAATTTGACTTCGGGCAAGTCGAGTGAAATACTTGGAAAGCGGCGGTGTTACCGTCTTTTTACTATAGTCTTCTGTTAAGGAAGTAGCACATGAAGAACAAGCAGGCACTCGCGCTGGCGATCGTCGCGATCGTCGCGGTCGGCCAGGCATGGTCCCAGCGGAAATCCGGGGACTACTACGAGATGTACTCGGGCGAGGTGACGACGCTTAACCACCTCATCACCGGTACCGAGAACGAACACTTCATGTTCGCCAACACGATCGACAACCTCATAGAGTACGATAAGTACGGCGTGCTCAAGCCGAGCCTCGCCGAGTCGTGGACCTCCTCGCCCGACGGGCTCGTCTGGACCTTCAAGCTCCGCAAGGGAGTCCAGTGGTATACTTGGCAGGCCAAGCCCTACGCCGAGGTTACCGCCCAGGACTGGGTGGACGCCGCCAGGTACATCCTGACCAAGGCCAACGCGTCGACGATCGTCGATCCCCTGTCCACGGTCATCAAGAACGCCGACGAGTTCTACGAAGCCAAGATAACCGACTTCTCGCAGGTCGGAGTCAAGGCGGTGGACAAGTACACGCTCGAGTACACGCTCAAGGCGCCGGTACCGTACTTCCTGTCGATGCTCAGCTACGTGACGTACCTGCCGGTCAACGGAAAGTTCCTCGAGGCCATGGGATCGACCTTCGGACGCGACCACAAGAGCGTGCTGTCCAACGGCGCCTATATCATGACCGAGTTCGAGCCCCAGGTGTCCAGGGTCCTTACCAAGAACAAGAAGTACTGGGACCAGAAGAACGTCAACATCCCGCGGCTGATCTACCGCTACAACAAGGAGGCCAGGACCCTCGCCCCCGAGCTATTCCTCAGGGGACAGAGCTCGTACGCGCCCATTCCGTCCAGCATCCTCGACACCTGGATGAAGGATCCGGCCAAGAAGGTACAGGTCCGCCCGTCCAGGGTCAGCTATTACACGTACTTCTACGGCTTCAACTTCAAGCCGACCTTCGCGGCCGAGTACGAGCCCGCGAACTGGGCCGTCGCGGTCAACAACAAGAACTTCCGCAAGGCCATATACAGCGCCCTGGACCGCAAGGCGGCGATGCTCACCTGGGAGCCCTACTCGCCGGATCGCCGCATCATAAAGACGATCACGCCCTCCTTCTTCGCGAGCGCCGGCGGCAGGGACTACGTCTCTACGGGCGACCTCGCGGCCCTCGCCGGCTCCACGCCCTTCGATAAGGCCGCGGCGCTTGGCTTCAAGGCCGCGGCGATGAAGGAACTGGCCGGCAAGGCCACCTTCCCGGTCAAGATCATGATGCCGTACCGCTCCGACAACATCTACGAGTGGGCCAACCGCGTCCAGGTAGTCGAGCAGCAGCTCGAGACCCTGCTCGGCAAGGACTTCATCGACATAATACCCGTTTCGTTCCCGTCAACCGGATTCCTCAGCGCCACCAGGCGCGCCGGCAACTACGGCCTGATGGAACTCAACTGGGGCCCGGACTACGCCGACCCCCAGACCTACACAGATCCGTTCGTCTCAGGCGCCAACTACGTCTTCCTCGACAGCTCGCCCGCCTACAAGCAGGCCGACGGTAAGACCAGCTACGACAAGCTGGTCGACCCCGCCATGGCCGAGACGAAGGACATGAAGAAGCGCTACGAACTATTCGCGAAGGCCGAGGCCTACCTGATCGACGAGGCTATCGTCATACCGTTCGCGCGAGGCGGCGGCGGATTCGAGGCGTCCAAGCTCGAGCCGTTCACCCCGCCCTACGCGCCGTTCGGCCTGTCGACGCTTAAGTTCAAGGGACAGATCGTCATGCCCAAGGGCATGGGGACCGATGAGTACCTGTCGCTCGAGAAGTCGTGGGAAACCGCGCGAGACGCGGCCCTGAAGAGAGCAAAATAACGCGATCGCGGGCCTGAGGGCCGCGATCGCGTACGCTGACCCCGTATCGCCGACTAACGCGGCGATACGGGCGTCGTCGTTCAAGCGGACGAGCTGGCGCTCGCCGCGGGCGGCCGGGGTCACGAGCCTGCCTGAAGCTTAAGCCCTGACAACCGCCACTATGTCATGGTAATCAATAATCAGCGGATGATAGCGTAACTTTTCCACTCGTCCACTGAACCACTTCTCTTCCCCGCTTCCACCGATCACAGATCACTGCCAACAGATCGCTCCTCCGCTAATAGAAGCGGGAGCCGACGCCGGCTACCGAGTAGAGGAGAGCGGCCACGGCGCCTATCTCTACGGCGGCCCAGACGAGGGCGGCGCGGGCCGAGACGCCGGAACGCCCGGTAGCGGAGCCTGCGAGGGGGCGCCTGGGGACGAGGCCGCTGTTCCGGGGAACGTACATAGACGCGTCGGGATGCCCGGGCGGGACGTCGCGCCGGGCGACGTCGCCTATATCGGAGGCGGCGCAGGACCGGCCGAGGCCCTGAACGGCGACGGGCTCCGCCGGCGCGGGTTCCGGCAGCGCGCCGTCCGGGTCGCCGACATCGGAGCCGGCTTTCCGACGCGCGAAGCCGTCGTCGCGCAGGAACGAGAACCAGGCTATAGAGAGGCACCCGAGCATCGCTACGGGCATGAATACCGAGGCGTAATAGAGGTTGCCGAGACCGAGCGCGGCTATCGCGAACGAGGCGGCGCATGCCGCCGCGGCGACGGTCGTACCGAGAGCCGCGGCCCTGATATCGAACAGTCGCCTCATGGACGATTTCATAGGCGGGCCAGTATGGGAGCGCGGTTTCCGCTTGTCAAGGACGTGGAGGTCGCTGCATGATCGTAGCCATGGAAACGAATGACGACTCCTCCCGTTCGATCGAATTATCCAGGCGGCTCGACCTCGTCGCTGCGAGTCCGGGCGCCGAGCTGTCCGGACTCGCCTTCGTCGCTATCGAGGACGGCTCCGTATCGTACGAGCGTTACCTCGGCCGCCGGTTCATCCACCCTACCGATCCGTCCCTCGACCTGCCGGTGACCGCCGGCACCAGGTTCCGCGTCGCTTCGATATCGAAGCCCTTCGTCGGCGTCGCCTGTATGATGCTCGTCGAGGAAGGGCTCCTCGACCTGGACGCCGACGTTTCCGATTACCTCGGATGGCGCCTTCGCAACCCGGCCTTCCCCGATGCCCCGATAACCCCGGCGATGCTGCTATCGCACGTCTCGTCGCTACGCGACGGAGGGAATTACTCGCTACCGCCAGGCCGTTCGCTCCGCGAGTTCTTCGAACCGGGCTCGGACGCGTGGGAGGGAGGCGCCCATTTCGCCGGGACGCCCTCGGACCCGAGGCTCGCGCCGGGGGGCTACTACGCGTACTGCAACCTCGGCTTCGGCGTCATAGGCACGATACTGGAGCGGGTTACGGGACGACGCTTCGATCTCTTCATGCGGGAGCGCGTGCTCGCCCCGCTCGGCGTCGGGGGATCGTTCAACGTCAGGCTACTATCGGACGACGGCCTCGCCGACCTGGCGGCGCTGTACCGCAAGGGTAGAGGCGAGGACGACTGGAACTACGCGGGCCCGTGGTTAGCGCAGGTCGACGACCTGCGGGGCGTCCGCCCCTCTTCGAACCCGAGCGACGCCGCTATCGCCGCGTACGAGCCGGGCGTCAACGCGACCTGGTTCTCCCCGCAGGGGGGCCTGCGCGCGTCGGCGCGCGAGGTAGCGCGGCTAGCGCTCATGTTCATGGGCCGTGGTGAAGTGGACGGCGCGCGGATACTGTCGGCGAAGAGCGTGGAGACCATGCGCGAGGCGCGCTGGACCTTCGACCGGGCTACGATGAACGGCGATCTCGGCCGCGGCAAGAGTCGTCGCTCGGGGCTAGCGCTATTCATGACGACCGACTCCAGGGACGAGTTCGGCGGGAATTACCTGCGTGAGGCCGGCGGCGTCGCGATGGAGGGCCATCATGCCGACGCGTACGGGCTGCTCGGCGGCATGCTCTTCGACGTCGACGCGCGAAAAGGCTTCGTCTACCTGATAGGCGGTACCTCGGTCGATCCCGAGACCCGGGGCGGCGTGTTCTCTTCGTATTACTCATGGCAGGAAGGCATTCAGGCCGCGGCGGTCGACTACCTATACGGCTCTCGCTAGCCCGCGGTCGCCGCGAAGAGCCCGGATCGATCCGTTTCGCCCGTTCCCGACGGGAATACTACGTAGGCCGTACCGCCAGACGCGGACAGCCAGCGCGTTTCCAGCTCGCGCCTGTCGTAGACGCGGCGGACTGTATCGTCCGACGGCGAGGCGGGCTCGTTCATGACGGCGTTACCGTCGTCGTCGAATCCTACGAGAGTCGTCAGGTGCCCGGCCGACCTGGGCACGGGAGCCGCCGTCAGAGTCCGCCCCTCGTCGTTATCCCAGGAGACCGACAGGACTATGGGTACGCCGGCCGCTATCCACGGCTCGAGCCGATCGAGGCCGCGGAAGCGGGCGACATAGGCCTCCATACCGACGCGGGACCCGGCGTACGCGGCGTTGAAGGACCAATTCCCGTGGCCGGCGTAGCCATGGTCGTAGACGCCGGCGACCGCGGCGCGCACGCGATCCTCGCAGGGTCCGTCTTCGCCGCGCCAATACCCGAGGACCATAGCCACCGAGGTCGGGCTGCACCAGACGTCGCCGCCCCCCGGATACACCATCTGCGAGCATCGCGGCACCGCCCCGACGACCAGGCCGCGGGCGCGCGGCGACGGGGACGAGACGACGGGCGCGACGACCGGCTTGGCGTCCGAGTACGCGACAGAGAACGAGCGAAGCTCGGGCATCGCGACGCAGCGTACCCGGCCGCCGGCGCCGACCGCCGCGAATAGGCGGAGGCGGGCCTGGAACGCGTCCGCCGGGCGCGTCGGCTCCAGGGTATCGGTGGCCACGCGCGCCGCGACGTCGTCCTGGCAGGCGACCGAGTGCCTGCGGATAGTCGAATCGTCGGGCGCCCATACGCCGAGCGAGCGCCACGACGTCCAGGTCCCGCCCGAGCGAACGCGCAACGACGTCTCCAGCCACGAACCTTCGGGCAGGTCGGCGTTCCAGGAGGTAACGCAAGAGGCGAACGGAAAATCCGTCTGGACCTCGGGGCTCGTCACCTCTCCGGCGGCGCATTCGATGCCCGCCTCGCCGACGCCGCGCGACGCGGAATCGATCAGCGCGACGCGTCCGTCATGAAGCGACGCCCCCGACATCGACCACGGCGCGAACGCCCCGTCCGCGCCGCGGTGGAGCGAGAATCCCGTCCGGTATTCCATGCCGTCCGCTATCCTAGCCCTTGTTCTTCTCAAGGCAGGCGTTCATCCTCGATCGTAGCTCCGGCTCGAGGAAGGTCCTGAGCGCCGCGCGCGCGAGTATCCTGGCTCCGGTCGCTATAGCGGCGTGAGCCTGCGGTTGCCTGGTAGCCGCCTCGAATTCGCGCGTATGCAGTGCGTAAGGCTTGTCGACGATCGGCAACAGAGGCTGGAGCGTCGGGCAATGCATGCTGACGTTACCTACGTCGGACGAGCCGTCCGGACCGGAAACGGGGCCGTACCCTACGCCGAGCTCGTCATAGACGGATTCCATCATCGATTCCGCCGCTTCGTTCGGCACGAGCTCGTCGAAGGGCAGCTCGAACTGATGCCACTCCACCTCGGTCTCGGTCGCCAGCGCGGCGCCCTTGGCGGCGTTATAGGCCTTCTGGAGCAGGTCGTTCAGGTGCGCGCGGCGCGGCGAGCGGAAGTAGAAGCGCACGGTCGCGGATTCCGGGACGATATTGCATGCCTTGCCTCCGTCGACGTAGATACCATGCATACGT
Organism: Spirochaetae bacterium HGW-Spirochaetae-3; assembly: GCA_002839315.1. Classification (GTDB taxonomy): domain Bacteria; phylum Spirochaetota; class Spirochaetia; order Treponematales; family UBA12059; genus SZUA-370. The sequence continues at coordinate 271,475 of PGXV01000005.1, read as the reverse complement.
ACATCGGGCCTGACGTGCTGCCTCAGCATGTCTATCGCATGGAAGAAGAGCTGGGCGCCGTTGAGCGCGTTCCTGCCCTCCCACGGCGAGGCCGCCGCATGCGAGGCCCTTCCGGTGAACTTGAATTCGATCCCGTCCATAGCCAGGCAGCGGTAGCGGACGCGGCATTCGCTGTTCCCGGAGTGTATCATCAGCGCCAGGTCGAGCCCGTCGAAGACTCCCCCCGCGGCCATCGTGATCTTCGCGCCGTTGCTCTCCTCGGCCGGCGTACCGGTAACCCAGAGCTCGCCGCCGAGCTCTTTCATCACGGGGGCGAGGCCGGCGCCCGCGAGCAGGCTCATGGCGCCATGGACGTTATGGCCGCACGCGTGGCCTATTCCCGGCAGGGCGTCGTATTCGGTCAATAATGAGACGCGGCCGTTCGTACCGTACGATAGCTTGCCGTTGTAGGCCGTCGGTATCCCGAAGAACGGATACTCCACGGCGAATCCGCTTTTTTCAAGGAATTCGACGTGCGCCTTGCTGCTCCTGAATTCCTGCTCTGAGATCTCAGGATCGGCCGCCATCGCGTCGCTCAGGGCCACGGCCTCCGCGGCCCTCGCGGCTATCGCCTCGTCGACTGTTCTTATGATCCTATCATATTCACTCACGATGGTTCCTTTCAGTATCGCTTGCTAATGAAACGACGGCCCGGGTCGCCCCGGGCCGTCGCAAGTATACAACGTTATCGCCGAGAAGTGGCCGTAATATCAGACCAGGCCTATGAAGACCGACGCGGCGATGAAGATCATCTGGGCTACGATCAGGAAGCCGAAGAACGGTATGAAATAGCGCCACCACTTCTGGATCGGGATCTTGGCGATGGAGCAGACGACCGGTAGCAGCGTGGTCGGCCACAGGAGGTTGGAGAAGCCGTCTCCGTACTGGAACGCCAGTACGGCGGTCTGCCTCGAGATGCCGAGGAGGTCGGACAGCGGGGCCATGATAGGCATGGTCGTCGCCGCCTGGCCGGAACCGGACGGGATGAAGAAGTTGATGAGGGTCTGCACGACCAGCATGCCCTCGGCCGCTATCCAGCGCGGGAGCGAGGACAGGGGGAGGGACATACCGTACACCACGGTGTCTATGATCTTGGCGTCCCGCATCACGACGAGAATGCCGCGCGACAGGCCGACGACCAGCGCGCCGAATACGATATCCTTGCATCCCTCGAGGAAGGTAGAAGCGATCTTGCTGGGTCCCCATCCGGCGAGGAAGCCCGCGACGATGCCCATGATGATGAACAGGCCCGCGAGCTCGTCGAAGTACCAGCCCTTGACGATGACGCCCCAGACGAGGAGGCCGACCGTGGCTACGACCCACCACAGGATGAGCTTGTCGCGGCCGGTGGCCTTCTTCTCGATCAGCTCGTCATGGTTGAGCGCGAGCTTGCCCATGTCGACGCCGGCGAGGAGGCTCTTGCTCGGATCCTTCTTGATCTTGATGGCGTACCTCATGGTCCAGATGACCGCCATCGTCACGAATACGAACCAGCTGACGATACGGAAGCCCATGCCGGAGAACAGCGGTAGCTCCGCTACCTTCTGCGCTACGCCCACGGTGAACGGGTTCATGAACGCCGCCGCGAATCCCATGCCGACGGCGAGGAACACCATGCTCATTCCGACTATGGCATCGAAGCCCATCGCTATGGCGAGCCCGACGAACAGAGGAATGAAACCGAACGTCTCCTCGAACATACCGAAGACCGAGCCCCCGAGAGCGAAGACGTACATGAACACGGGGATGAGGATAATCTCCTTACCCTTCAACGCCCTGAGCAATCCGCCTATGAACGAGTGGAGGGCGCCTGTCTGTAGCACGATATAGAACGACGCGTAGACGAAGAACACGAAGAATACGACGTCGGCCGCGTCTATCGAGCCCTTCTGGACGGCGATGAACGTCTTGAAAGGATGCTGGGGAACCTGCTCTACGGCGTGGTACGTACCGGGAACGACCACGGTCTTTCCGGAATTCGGATCCTTGGCGCGATCGAATTCACCGGCAGGGATGACGTACGATCCGATGATCGCTACGATGATCAGGGCGAACAGCAGCACGAAAGTGTGCGGCACCTTGATGGGCTTTGTACTCATTCTCGAGTCCCCCAGTAACATTTGGATAGAGCGTTCTACACGTAGAATCGCCGCACAATATCATCGCCCCCTTTTTTGAGTCAAGTCAATATCGCATATTCATGCACTTTACTCGCATATTTATACAACTACCGACGGATCAGCCGCGCGTTGAATCGGGCGTCCGGCACGGAGTATACTCCGCGCATGCTTACTAATTACCATACCCACTGCGATTTTTGCGACGGTAGAGCCTCGGCTCGAGCCATGGCGCACGCCGCTCGCGCGGCAGGCTTCTCGATATTGGGATTCTCGTCCCACGCGCCGTTGCCCTTCAGGACCGGATGGAACATGGATCTAGAGCGCGCACCCGAATACGTCCGGACCTTGCGCGAGCTCGGCCGCGAGTACGCGCCGACGATGGAGATCCTCGCCGGCCTCGAGATAGACTTCATAGACGGGCTGTGCGGACCCGCGGACGGCAGGTTCGCGGAGGCGGGACTGGACTTCTCGATAGGCTCGGCCCACTTCGTCACGCCGGCCGGAGCGCCCGCGCCATCGGTCGAGGCGCTGGACGAGGCGGGCGAGCCGACCTTCGGCTTTACGGTCGACGAACCCGAGGAAGACTTCGAGCGGCACCTGGAGCGATTCTACGACGGCGACGCCCTGGCCCTCGTCGACGACTACTACGCGGCGGTCGCGGCCTGCGCCAAGGCCGGCGGATTCGATATACTGGGGCACTTCGACTTGATCAGGAAGAACAACCGCGGACAATCGCGCTTCAGGGAGGACTCCGAACGGTATCGACGGGCGGCGATGGGAGCCGTCGAGGCCGTGGCGGCGGCTGACGTCATAGTGGAGATCAATACGGGGGGGATAGCGCGGGGCAAGACTGACTCGCCTTACCCCGCCTTATGGGTACTGAAGGAACTACGGGCCCGGGGCGTACGCGTCTGCGTCAACGCCGACGCCCACGCCCCTGCCCAGCTGGGAGCGAATCGCGACGACGGCCTCCGCCTCGCCGCGGCCGCGGGCTACCGTAGCCTCGCGGCATTCGGCAAGGGAGGCCGGTTCGAGATACCGCTGGACTGACGCGTCAGCGGTTCCGGCGCTCTTCGCTCTTCTGGCAGTCGATGCATAGGACGGCGTAGGGCAGGGCCGTGAGCCGCTCCGGAGGAATGCGCTTGGAGCATTTCATGCAGGAGCCGTAGCGTCCCTGCTGTATCCTGACGAGGGCCGCCTCTATCGATCGCAAGCGCTTCAGGTCCTGCGAGCCGAGGGCCTCTATCATCTTCCTGTCGACGTCGTCCGACGCGACGTCGGCGAAGTCCTTGGGATCCATCTCTTCGACGATGGCACGGAAGTCAGCGTTCGACTCTACCAGTTTATCGAGGATCTCCTGCTTCATAGTCGTAAGCGATTCGCGCATCTTTTCGGTAAAATCCTTATCCATAGGACCCTCCTCGCTAGTCTCGTCTACGCTCGGGCCGCACCGCGGTGCGGCGTTCGGCCCGTGGGCCGTAATTCCCGAACTTTCGTCGCTCGTCCACGGGCGAGTCACTATTCATGGATCGCGGACCCGTGTCAACCGCCTCGCGGCCTAGGTTGACACGTGCTTGCGCGGCCCGTACTATTATAGCGCTAGTGACGCTCCGTTCAATGGAGAACGTCGTATTTCTTTTTAGGAGGCATTGTGGCCAAGGAAGAAGCCATCGAAGTAGAGGGCGTCGTTCGCGAAGCCCTCCCCAACACCATGTTCAGGGTCGAATTGAAGAATGGCGGACACCTGATTCTGGCCCATCTCTCCGGCAAGATGCGCAAGCACTATATCCGCATCGTACCGGGCGATACCGTACGGGTTGCCTTGTCTCCCTATGACCTTTCCCGAGGTCGCATCATCTACCGAGAGCGCTGATCGCTCGTTCGCTTCAGTAGCACCCACGTAGCCCCATTACCGCCGTTGGCCGCGTCCGGATGGCCGGATCTTCCGGCCGACGTTCGCGTCTCCAGCCAGCGCCTCACCAGGCCCGCTAGCACCGGCTCCGATGACGAGTGCAGTCCCTTGCCGTGCACGATGAGTATCTTCTCGCACCCCGCACGCTCGGCGGCCGCGAAGAACGAAGCCAACGCGGCTTCCGCCTCCCTGACTGTCATGCCGTGCAGGTCGATGCTGGCGTCTATGGGCATCGCGTCGATATCGCGCCTGGACAGTCGCCGTTCCACGGTTTCATCGCTGCGGGCGACGGTCGGCCCGGGGACGCCGTAACGCTTCAACCACGCCTCCTGCGATTCGGCCGCCTTGCCCTTCTCCCCGCCGGCCTTGATGTTCTTGGCCTTGGCCGGACGGGTCTGCGCGTCCCACATATTGAGAATATCCCCGAAATCCACGTGCGTCTCCTCAGTATAGTGCGGCGTCGTCTCCGACGAGCCATACGGCGCGGCCGTCGTCCGTCTCGACGAACAGCCAACGATCCGCGTATCGAAGGACCCGCCCGGTACGGCCAGCCTCGATCGCGGGGCCTTGAATAGCGAGCTCGGACGGTACGGAACGCGCCTGGCCGCCCAGGCTGACGAATCGAGGCACGGATCGTTCGACGGCCGACGCCGCCGAAATCGCCAGAGACGACGCTCCCAGGACGGCCGATACGACGGCGACGACGCGAATACCGGAGCGCCTCCTTCGGGCTCCTTCGTCCGAGCGCGCGGCTATCATGACGGCCGCGATAGCGCAACAGGCGACGATCGCGAAGCAGGCGCCGAGGGCGGCCGTCCATCCGAACGGCGGTAGAACATACGATACGCGTAAGAGGTTACCGAATGACGTAGCGGCCGCGTCGGCCATCCCCGAGACCCCGCGAAGGGGAAACGCCGCCTTCTCCAGACGAAGGAATACGCAGTAGGATTCCGCGCGGCTCTCCGCATCGCGTCCCGCTGCGAGCAGGCCGAGCGCGGCGAGCGCCGCGGCCGTATCCTTCGCTCCGGGTCCGGTAAACCGGGCCGAAGCCAGGGCTCCCCTGCCCGAGCCGACGCCGGCCGATCCAAGTGCCGCGAGCCTGATCGCCGACCAATCGGGGTTATCGCCCGTATCGGCGGCGGCCAGGAGCGGTTCCCATCGCGCGTCGCCCTCGGCCAATGCCGCGAGAGAGCGCCGCGCAAAGTCCGCTACGCCGTCGGGCGCCTGCCACGCCGGTTCCCGCCTCGCCGTGACGATGACGCGTACGGCCGCGGCGGATGCCATCCTGAGGGTTCCCGTCGACGTATCGAACCAGGGGTAAGGCTCGGGGCGTACCAGGTACGTACCGGGGCCCGATACCGAGAAAACCCCTCGCGCTCCCGAGACGACGCCCAGGGCGGAGCCAGTCCCGGACGAATAAGCCGTGCCGCCGCCCGTTTGCGGCAGGGTCCCATCGGGAGCCACTACGGACAGCGAGGGAGGCGCGGCCAGGCCGGGCCAGCCTCGACCGACGGCCCGGAGATCCCAGGCGACGATCTCGTCCAAGCCGACCGTCGCTCCCGGCCGCGGCGCGGCGAGCTCCAGCCGCCAGGAGCCGCCTACCGCGCGCGCTTTCGCGGCGCTCGGCGGTAGCGGACGCGACTCGATGGAGCGCGCGGCCAGCGAGCACGCGTCTCCGGCGCCGCCTATCTCCAGGGCAGGCAGCCGAAGAGTCCCGGCATCCAGCGCTACCGCGTAGAAGGCGCCGGGGACGCCGGGTATCGGCTCGAACAGGGCGCCCTCTACCGCGAATGCCGGGCAGGCGATCGGCGCGCCGTCCGGCCCCAGGGTCGCGATCCTGAATATCTCGCGCGCCACGACCGTACGCGGCGCGTCCCACGAGCCGAGGCGCGCAGGGAGCGGCTGGACGCCGGCGACCGACTCCAGCGACCACGAGCCGAGATGTATCCAGCGGTTGAGCGACCGCGCGGTCAGGTCGATGATATCTATCCTGCCTATCCCGGTAACGATGAAGCGATACTCGATCACGGCCGCGTTCCCGCCGTCGCCGGGCCGGACGTCGGCGCCCGTATAGAGCGCTGGACCGGAAACGCCAGGCTCCGACGGCACGATCGCCTCGGCCCGCTCGTCAGGTAGCGACGCCTCGACGGTAAAGGCGGCGCCGACCTCGGGAGCCTCGGGTATTATGCGGACCGTGCGACCTTCCTGTCCCCAGGCCGCCGCCGCGAGCGTACAAGCCAATACCGCTATCGAGAGCGGTCTGGATCGTTCTCGCATCAGTGGTCCTCCGCGGCGCCGCGGTCCGAGGATCCCGGAGCGAACAGCGTCTTCTCGTCAGTCCGCGAGAGCGCGAACGGCTGGACCGAGCCGTCGGGGCGACCGGCCCCGTACGGGCTCCGTTCCGTCGCGCCGGCGTCGCGCCGCTCGGCCTGGGCCTTCAGCGCCAGCTCGTAGGCCCTGGCCATCTCGAGCGAGAGCGCTACGTCGGGCCCCGAGGCCCTGCCGCCTAGCTCCGCCTCGGATCGAGCCCGGACCTCGAGCGCGGACCTGAAGGCGGCGGCGGCCTCCGCGTACTCGCCCCGCGCGTAGGCACCGGCGCCGATATTGTACCAGGACCGCGCTACGACGACCGCGTCTCCGGACTCCATCGCCCTGTCGTGCATTGCCCGTGCGGCGGCGTCCTCGCCGAGCGACGCGAAGACGTTCGCCAGATCGTACGATGCGATCGGCTCCTCGCCCGCTCCGGCTCTTAAGTACAGCGCGGCCGCCTCGTGAGCGAAGCCGTCCCGGAAGAGCCTATTGGCGCGCGCGATAAAAAACGCGTCGGAAGAACCGCATGACGACAGCGCGGCCGTAGCGAGGACGACGGCCGCCAGCGCTACGTTATGGCGCCCAGGCCGGATGGTACGATCACGCATCGGCTTGCTCCTCGCTGGCGCGTACTCGTATAGCGCGCCGCGTCGCGGCATTCCGCTTCCTAACGGGAGTCCGCGGCGCGCGCGGGGCCGCGGATAGCGTTAGCGCAACGCCGAGCGAAGCCAGCGCGACGAGCGCGAGGGTGGGCGACGCGTCCACCTCGACCCTGACGTCTCGTCTCCGTCCCGTCGACGAGGCGGCCCCGACGCACAGGGCGGCTATCCTCGCGAAGGCGTCGGGATCGTCGGCCCGAGCGAACGCGCCTCGGCCCGCGGCGGCCCAGCCGCGCATGGAGGCCTCGTCCTGGGCCGTCCGGACGGCGAGGCCGTCCTTCCCGAGGACCGGCTCGCCGTCGATATCGACGACGGGCGCCCCCTCAGGCCCGCCGAAACCGACGAAGGCGAGCGCGGCGCCGGCGGCCGCGGCCCTGGCGGATGCAGCGGCCGCGGCGCCGCCCGTGTCGTTGCCGTCGCTGAGGACGACGATAACGCGGGCCGTACCGACGCGGAACACGGGCCGTGCCGCTTCGTCTATCGCCGCCCCTACATCGGAGCCCGCGGCGCTGGTCACCGTCGGACCCGCCCAGCCCAAGGCGTCTGCGAACGCCTTCCTGTCGCGGGTAGACGGGCAGAGCGTCGTCGGTCGCCCCCTGAAGGCGACGACCGAGAGCCCGGCGCCCTCTGCGGAGGCGGCGAGCCTCCCGGCGAATTCCTTAGCCGCGTCGAGCCGGCTTCGGCGGCCGTCGACGCTGAGCATCGAATTGGACGCGTCTATCACGAAGGCTATCTCGGCGCCGGTCACCGGTTCCGACACATACCGCGGAAGAGTCATCACCCCGGACGACGCAAGGGCGCAGGCGATCCAGAACGATCCGCCGAACGCGGCGGCGAGCGAGCGCCTAGCGATATACCGCCGCCACGAGGCGACGGAACCGGGCGCCGCGCCGAGCGCCGCCGGGACGGAGCGGAGCCCGCCTACGAATCGAATCTGCAATAGCGCGTACGGAATGAGCGGGAGCAGCGTCCAGGCGACCGTCGAGAGAGGACGACTCATGCGAGGCCTCCGAACGCGAGGCGGCGCAAGGCCCAACCCATGGTCGCCAGGGCCATCGCGGCGATGAACAGGGAACGACCGACGGGCTTCTTGGTCGACGAGACGGCGCGATACGCGTTCCCGTCCATCGCCGTATCGCCCCTCGCTTCAGCGCCCATGCTCCCGAGTTCCGTAACCAGGGCCGCGAGGCCTCGGTCATCTGACGCTGATCGGTATTCGCCTCCCCCCGATGACGCTATCGACGACAGCGCGTCGTCGTCGAAACCTGAGCGATAGGCGCCGCTCATGCGCTGGCCGGTCGCCGGGTCCACGTAGTCTATCGGCACGTCGCCGCGCGATCCTAAGCCCACCACGAGCAATCCGGCGCCGTAGCGTCTCAGCGCCCGCGCGGCGTCGCCCGGGTGCGAGAGCCCGACGTTATCCTCGCCGTCGCTCAGAAGCACCGCTATGGCCCCGGGCGAGCCGGACGCGGATATCTGCCTGTACGCGCTGGCCAGGCCCTGGCCTATCGCCGTACCGTCACCGAGGATGCCGGGCCGTATCGCGTCCAGCCGGTCCAGCACGGCGGCGTAATCGGTCGTCGGAGGACATGCCAAGGCGGACTCCGCTCCGAACGCGACCAGGCCGACGGCCGCGCCAGCGGCGCCTTCCGGCGATTCGACGTAGGCGCGGACGAAAGCCTTGGCGGCGTCCAGGCGAGTAGGCTCGAGATCGCGCGCGGCCATGCTGGGGGACACGTCGACGGCGAAGACGACGTCGAGGCCGGCGTTCGCCGAGGTTCGCGTCGCGGCCTCGCTCGCCGGCCCTGCGGCGGCGACCGCCAGGGCCATCCAGGCCAGGCCGTAGAGCATCACTGACGCCGCGAGCGCCGCGCGCCAAGGTGCGGCGGCGTCGTCGGACGGGGAACCTCCCCAGACGTCCAGCGGGAGGGACAATAACCGCAGGCGCTTCCTGTTACGGATCGCGGAGGCTACGGCCGCCGCGGGAGGCGCGAGGCATAGCGCGAGCGCGAGAGGATGCTCGAACGAGATCATGACGCCTTCCTCTCGCTCGCGCTCTCGGGGGGTACGGGCTCGAGACAGGCCTCGTCCAGCCTGTCGGCTATCGAACCGGCGAGCGAGACTCCCGCGCCTATCGGCGAGTCGCGCCTTCCCGCGAACCTGACGGCGTCGCCAGTAGCCAGGATCGAGGCGACGTCGCCCAGGACGCCGCCCGGCGCCGCGTCTTCGGGTAACGACTCGACCTCCGAAGCCGTCAGCGCGCTCCAGTCTTTTCCCGAGCGAAGGCCTACGAAACGGCGGACGACCGAGCATAGCTCCGCCCAGGCGGCCGTCTGCGACCCGATGCCGGCGATCATCGCAAGGGATTCGTCGAATTCGCGCCTGGCCGCTGCGAAGGCGCGCTTAGCCGCCAATGCTCGGAACCACGGAGCGGCCTTCGTAGCGGCGGCCAGTCCGGCGACGATGACGACGAGGAGGGCTCCGCCCAGCAGGTAGAGCCGCGCGTAGAGGCCGGGAGGCTCGAGTTGCGGCAAGGGTTCCGGAGACCGAAGATCGCCGTCAGCAAGCGCCGAAACGCATTCGAACCGAATCCGCGGCGACTCGAGGCCGCCGACGGTCATCGCGGGCAGGAATCCTGGTCCCGCTCGCCAGGCCACGAATCGGACGACGAGCAACGGAGCGCCGGAGCGCTTCTCCATGGCGACGGACAGCACGCTCGGGCCGTTCTCGCCGGCATCGACGGAGACCGCGCCGGGCGTCGCCTCGGCCCAGCGAGCGTCGCCGGGATCGAGCGTCGCGTACAGCGTCACGAGCTGACCGGGCACGAAGGACGCGGGCACGAACTCGACCCTACCCGTTGATACGCCTTCGGCGGAAGCGATGACGCATACGGCGGCGATCAATAGGGACGCGACGGCCCTGCGAGCGGGGCGCATCAGGCGCTCCTTCGGCGCCCGAAGAACGCCACGAGGGACTCTACGGGATCGGTCGCGGAATCCATCTCAAGATACGGGACCTTCGACGCGGACAGCGCGACGAGCCACTCGAGCCTGGCGGTCTTGGCCGAGCGCGTGCGCGCCTCGCGGTAAGCGGCCGATCTCGGTACTACCAGCCTGGAAGCCCCCGATTCCGCGTCGGCGACCCTGAGCGACAACCCGACCCCTGGGGGTTCGGAGTCGAGCCGGTCGTGCACGCGCAACGCCGCCACGTCGTTCCTGCGGGCCAGCAACGCGAGCGGCAGGGCGTAGCCCGAGGTCATGAAGTCGCTGACGACGAGGACGAGGCTACGACGCTTCAGTATCGACGCTGCGGCGGTCAGGGCCGCTCCCAGGTCGGATCCGGCCGTTTCGCCGGCGCTCGCCGCGGCGCGAGCCGATCCGCCGGCCAGACGCTCCATAAGGGCTCTCGCGGCTCCCTGACCGGCGGCCGGCGCCCTCCCGTCCATCGCGGCGGCGCCGCCGAAGAATAGCGCGCCTACGCGTATGCCGTTAAGCGAGCACGCGTAGGCCAGTAACGACGCGGCCAACGCGGCGGTCTCCCGCTTGGTCCGGCCGGCGCCGAATTCCATCGAGGGAGACTCGTCGATGACGAGGTAGAGGGTCAGGTCGCGGTCGTCCTTATAGGTTTTCACGTACGGCTTGCCGAAGCGCGCGGTAGCGTTCCAATCCATGCGCATCGCGTCGTCGCCGGCGTCGTACTCGCGCAACGCCTCGAAGTCCATGCCTCGACCCTTGAATACGGACCTGAAGTTACCCGAGCCGAGGGCCTCGGAAAGGGCGGGAGCGGCGAAGACGAGCCTGCGTATACGCTCGCGGAGCGACGCCTCGTCCATCAGGGCACCGGGACTGCCGACAGGACGCCCTTGACGATGGCGTCGGAACCCATACGGTCCGCCTCGGCCTCGTACGAGGGGACGACGCGGTGCCGCAATACCGCCAGCGCGGATCGCTTGACGTCGTCGGGGAGGACGTAATCCCGGCCGGCGATCAGGGCCGCCGCCCTGGAGGCGCGGTACAGCGCGATGGATCCGCGGGGGCTGGCGCCGTATTCGATATAGCGGGACAGTTCGCGCAGGGCCTGCGGGGCGTCCTTGGCGTCCGAACCGGGGCGAGTCGCCCTGACGATGGCCACCGCGTATTCGGCGGCGTCGCGTTCGAAGCGGACCGCGGACGCAGCGGCCTTCAGGACCGCGACGTCGGCCGACGAAATGGCCCCGTCGACGCCGCGCGAGGCGGGCCGGGCGGAAGGGCCGTCGGCATAGCGCATCACCACGTCGAGTTCCTCCGACGCGTCCGGATACCCGACGACGACCTTGAGCATGAAGCGATCCAGCTGCGCCTCCGGCAGGCGGAAGGTACCCTCGTGCTCTATGGGATTCTGAGTGGCGAGCACGAAGAACGGCGACGGTAGCGGCAGGCTCCGGTCGCCCATGGTCACCTGACGTTCCTCCATCGCCTCGAGCAGCGCGGACTGAACCTTCGCCGGGGCCCGGTTGATCTCGTCGGCCAGCACGATGTTGGCGAAGACCGGCCCCTGGCGGGGCACGAAGCTCCCGGTACCCGCGTCGTAGAACAGGGTCCCCGTCACGTCGCCGGGCAAGAGGTCGGGGGTAAACTGGATGCGCTTGTACGATAGCCCGGCGGCCTCGGCGAAGGTCCGGACAGCGAGGGTCTTGGCAAGGCCCGGAACGCCTTCGAGCAGGACGTGCCCGTCCGACATGACGGCGGTAAGTATCGCGTCGACCATATCAGACTTGCCGACCAGCCGCTCGGCCATCGCGGCCCGCACCCTGGATATGATGCCGTAGGCCTCGGAGGCGCCCCTGTCCTGTTCCATACCAAACTCCGTCCCCGGCCCGCACGGAAGCGCGCCGTCATAGTATACGAATATAGCGTACGGACGACGCTCGGGCGGGAAAGGCCGCCCACGCGCCGAAAAGCTCGGAGACGATAGCCTAGCTCGCCGCGAACCGTTCCCTGGTCGCCCAGAGGCCTAGCGCCGGATTGCGTATGAAGAAGATTTCCTCGCCGCCCACGACGTTCCAGCCATCCTTGAGGATATCCGGCCCGTAGCGCCCCATCGATTCCTGGCAGTCGGCCCAACGGTAGCCGACGTCCTCGATCTCGGCGCGCCCAAGGCCGCCGGAGGCGTACGTCACCGAGAATCGCCCTTCGGTCGAGCCGTGCGCGAGGTGAGCCGCGCCCGCGAGGTCGCCGGCCAGCTCTCCCGATTCGACGAGTTCCCGCGCCATGGCGGCGCCGCAGTAGCCGTAGTCGCGTATCGTCTCGTCTATAGCCTTGTCCTCGCCGAAGCTGTCGACGCCGGGGGCCAGCACGAGGAGCTCCCCGGCGTCGGCTATCGCGAGCCGCGTCCGATAGATCGCCTTGTTGCCCAGCCAGGTGGACTTGAAGGAATCGGGGTCCAGGTAGACGACGACCTTCGCCGCGGCCTTGGGCAGGTACAGAATATTGACCTCCGCGGACAAGGCGGCGGCCCTGGAGAACGCTTCGCGGCCCGCGCCCACGAACAGTCCCCTCGTAACGAGATCGCCGTCGGCGACGCCGCTTCGGTCTTCCGGCCCGACGACCGTCAGCGCGTACAGCGTCGGGATGGCCGAAGCGAAGCGTTCCTGGGCGTAGTCGAGCACGGCTCTGACCGGCGTATCGACGCGGCCGAGCGTGCGCTCGATCCCGTAGGCGGCGCCTATCCAGTGCGACCGGTCGATGCCGTCCTTGCCGCCTACGCCGACGAACAGGTTCTTCGTATAGTTGGCCATGCCGACGACCTCGTGCGGCACGACCTGGCCCAGCGACAGTACCAGGTCGAACCCGCCGTTGACGACGAGCCGATTGACCTGGGCGGGCCAGTCGAAGGCGCACAACCCTTCCGAAACCTCTCTGACGAAGCTTTCAGGCACGCGTCCCAGCTCTACGACGTCACGCCTCCAGTCATGGGGCCGGAACAGTCCCGACGGCACGCCGGGGTACATCGCGCCGATCGCCGCGTCGCTCATTGGCCGGTGCGTGCCGAGGGCAGGCATCACCGCGGCGAGCGCGTCGCCGTAGTAATCATAGGCGGCCTTCAACAGCACGCCGGCCTTCGAGTGGTTCCTCGTGCCGTCGGGCGGCAGAGCCAGTACGCGATGGCGAGGCCCTATGGACTGCAGCGCCTCGATAAAGGCCTGCGCCAGCGCTTCGTCGGATATGGAGTCGGCGGCCGAGCCGCGCGCGTATACGCATTCATCGATTCGCATCGTCGATCCTTATAGCGGTAATTGAGCCGACGCCCTGAAAAGGCGCCCGGCGAGCTCCAAGAATGAAATAATAAACGTATCCTGACCATGATAGCATGAAACGCCTATGGATTTGTAGCCGTCAGGCAGGTCGCTCCTGAAAAAACGCACGGGAAGAGAACCGGCCTTGCTTTCGGGCAGATGCCTCGTCATACTCGAGCGCATGATAGCATTGCGAGGCTTCGATGACGCCGGAGCGTGGACGCGAGCCGTCGTCGAGGATTTCATCGACGCGCTGGAATCAGCCTATACGGCGGGTCGCAGCCCCCTCTTTTGCCTCGCGGGCGGCACGACGCCGACGCCGGCGTACCGCGCCATCTCCGCGGCGCTGGTCGCCCGCCCGGCCTCGCCGCACGGACCGGCGAGGCTGGTCGTCGGCGACGAGCGGTCGAGCCCCCGCTCCCCCGGGGATCGCAACGAGTCCATGATACGGGACGCCTTCTCCGCGGCCCTCGCCGCCGGAGCCGTCGAGATAGTCGGCTGGAGCGTCGAATCAGGCCGGGCCGCCGCGATCGAGCGCATGACGGAGTTCGTCGAACGGCTCAGGAACGCTCCCGGCGTTCTACCGGGAGAGCCCCTCTTCGACGCGTGCTACCTCGGGCTCGGACCCGACGGGCATACGGCAGGCATATTCACCGGCCAGACAACCGTCGCCGGAGCCACCGTCGCCGTCGCATGCCTCGCGCCATCGGAACCGCGCGAACGAGTCAGCCTATCGCTATCGACGCTCGCTTCCACCCGGAGGACCCGCTTCATCGTACGCTCGGCCGGCAAGGAGGACGCGTTACGTCGACTCGCGGGGGGCGACCGGTCAAGCCCCGCCGTACTCGCGGCCGCGGAATCCGCGATAGCGTTCGTGAAGGAAAGCGATCTGTGATCAAGATAGCGTATCCTCCACTGATTACTGATTACTGATTACTTCTCTCCAAGGAGCCTCCCATGACGACATTCGATAATTTCACCTATTCGCGCCCCGCCCTCGAGGAGATAGAACCGGCGTTCAAGGACCTCATCGCGGCCTTCTCGAAGGCGGCTTCAGCGGAGGAACAAGACGAGGTGATGACGCGCGTCAACGGGTTGCGCGACCGCGTCGAGTCGATGAACGCCCTCGTCGAGATCAGGCACACCATAGACACCGGAGACGCGTTCTACGAGGCCGAGAACGACTACATGGACGGCATGCGCCCCGTCTACGAGGGCCTCAAGAGCGATTTCTACCAGGCTTTGATAAGGTCGCCCTTCCGCGGGCAACTCGAGGAACGCTGGGGCGCCCAGCTCTTCCGCCTGGCAGAGATGCAGATGAAAACCTGCAAGCCAGAGGTCATCGAGGACCTGCAGGCCGAGAACAGGCTCGCCAGCGAATACGTCAAGCTCAAGGCGAGCGCGAGGATCATGTTCGAGGGGGAAGAGCGCAATCTTTCCCAGATGACGCCATTCACCGAGTCCGCCGACAGGTCGACGCGTGAACGGGCGCACAAGGCCGTGAGCGGCTTCTACGCGGCCAACTCCGGGGAATTCGACCGTATCTTCGACGAATTGGTGAGCGTTCGCAACCGCATCGCCGTCAAGCTGGGCTTCCCCAATTTCATACCGCTCGCCTATGCCCGGCTCAGTCGCTCGGACTATGACGCCGCCATGGTCGCCGCGTACCGCGAGCAGGTATACGAATCGATAGTCCCGCTATCGCAGAGGCTCAGGAAGCGCCAGGCCGCGCGTCTCGGCCTCGAAGCGCTCTCTTTCCACGACGAATCGCTGGAATTCCTCACCGGCAACGCCAAGCCCAAGGGCGATCCGCGATGGATAATCGAAAACGGCAGGAAGATGTACGAGGAGATGTCGCCGGAAACCGGAGAATTCTTCGGCTACATGCTGGATCGCCGACTCATGGACCTGGAGACCCGGAAGGGCAAGGCGGGGGGCGGTTACTGTAGCTACGTCCCTGCCGAGCGGGCGCCGTTCATCTTCTCCAACTTCAACGGCACCGCCGGCGACGTCGACGTCCTGACCCATGAGGCCGGGCATGCGTTCCAATGCTACCGTAGCCGCTCATTCGAGCTTCCCGAGTACCATTGGCCGACCCTGGAGGCCTGCGAGATACACTCGATGAGCATGGAATTCTTCGCCTGGCCGTGGATGAAGAATTTCTTCGGAGCCGATGTCGATAAATACAAGTTCGCCCACCTCTCCGGAGCCCTCCTGTTCATCCCCTACGGCGTTTCAGTCGATGAATTCCAGCACTGGGTCTATGAGTATCCCGGAGCCAGCCCCGCCGAGCGCAATGCGAAGTGGAGATCGATCGAGAAGAAGTACCTGCCCCATCGCGACTACGGCGACGACGAGTTCCTATCTTCAGGCGGCTTCTGGTACAGGCAGGGGCACATCTTCGAGGACCCCTTCTACTACATCGACTATACGCTCGCGCAGGTGTGCGCCTTCGAGTTCTGGGGAAAATCGATGACCGACAGGGAGAGAGCCTGGTCCGATTACCTGGGGCTCTGCGATCTGGGCGGCAGCAAGCCGTTTACCGGGCTGGTCGCCTCAGCGAACCTGCACGACCCCTTCGTCGACGGCACCATAGCCCGTATCGTGGCGCCCATCGAGGCGTGGCTGGACGGCGTGGAGGACGGGAAGCTGTAACGGGGGAGAAGTGTGAGTGTGAGTGAGGACACGCTATCCTACACTCACACACATAACTCACACGTATCCGTGATCAAGATAGCGTGTCTTCCACTGATCACAGATTACTGATTACTCTTTCTTAAAATATCGCACGTTCGGCAGATCCTTGAAGTGCTTGTCCTGCGTCCACAGCGTCGCGCCGAATTTTCGCGCTACGGCGTAGATGATGCTGTCGGCCATCGCCAGCCGGTATTCCTTGCCGACCTTGGCCGCGTATATCGCGAGATCGGCGTCCAGCTCGACGACCCTTCCTTGCTTCATATGAGCGACGGCGAAGAGAGCCTTGTCCTCGTCCAGCTCCTGGAGGATTTTCTTGAACACCTCGTATAACGTTATAGAAGGAACGAGTAGCCCCTCGATGTCTTCGATGAAGGGTGAGATCGTTTCCCCGACCGCGCTCCCCGAGAAGAACTCCAGCCAGCACGAGGAATCGACGACGTTCATAGCCGATCCGCGTCTCGATCGATATTCGTATCAATCCCCTTGAAAACGCCCTTAAGGCTTTTCATCGGCTGCAGGGGAATCAGCTCGATGCGGTTGCCGTAATTGATTATCTCCATGGTCGTCCCGGCCTTGAGACCGATATCGTCCCTGATTTCCTTCGGAATGACTACCTGGTATTTTGTTGAAACGACGACAGTGTTCATCGATAGCCTCCATGTACTACGGTAGTGGCATCGATATGAAATGTCAATTGTTAGAAGTGATCTGTTATCAAGATAGCGTATCTTCCACTGATCACAGATTACTCCCCAGACAAGCGCTTTCGATCATACCGGGGATGAGCGCGAGAAACGAAGCCCCCCGGGCCACGACGGCGTGCTATCGCACGTCGAGGGGCACGGGGGGGCCGAGAGACGAAGCGATCGCTTCGGTATGTCCTCCCCAACACGGGTTTTCGCGCATAGCGAGGATGTATACGAGAAGCGCCCCATTCCGGGCCTCGACGGCGTGCTATTGCACGTCGAGGGGTACGGAATGGGGCGCGACGAAGTAGACGCCTCGCTATATGCGAAAACTAGGCTTCGGCGATAAGGAGAGTCTTCGCGTCCAGCTTGATGTTCAGGTCCTCGGGGTTCATGCGCCCGTGGTCCTTGACCACGATGAAGTGTATGTACTCCGCCTTGGGCTCGAGCACGATCAGGACCGCGATATCGTCGAGGAACGGCCGCAGGATGACGGGCACGTTCTTCTTGTCGAGCAGTGGCTCCTCGCCGGACATCGTGCACGAATACCAGAACTCGAGCTTCATCTCCTTGGCGAAGGCGCTGACCTTGTCGAAGTGCTCGGCGTCGGCCCTCGCGAAGTCGAACCCGTCGGCTATCACCGCGTCGGCGTCGAATCCGCCGTCGACGATCATCGCGCGTAGGGACTTGAGTATCTGGTCCGTGCTCACGCCTTCCTGGTTGAAGTTCATGATCACGCGGTTCTTCATAAGGTCGTCGTGCACGCTCGAGTAATCCTCGAGGTTCTTCTTCTTGGCGAGCTCCGTAAAGATGTTCTCGTACCACGATATGACGTAGCTCGTATGCGTGGTGAACGAGACGTGAATGACCTTCTTGCCCTGCATCAGCTTGTCCAATGCCAGCTGGACGAGCACGCTCGTCTTACCGATTCCCTTCCGGCTAGCGATGACGCCGATATTGCCGCCCTTGAGCCCGCCCTCGATACCCCGCTCGAGGACGCGAACGGGACTCTTCTTGATCAGCTCCTCTTTAAGCATGGGAACTCCTTACGATGTCTTTTGAGAAGTCGTTAGTTTGATTATACCGATCCGCCGCGGCCGCGGTGGACCGCGCCAAATGTATCACGTATTCGAGTATACGACCGTTCCCCATAAAACGCAAACGGACCGGAGAACCGGCCCGTTTGCATGTACGGAAAGGACTAGCGGCCCTGTTCCTTGCGACGCTTCTCCTCGAACTCCTTGCGGAGCTGCTCGGATACGCTCGTCGGCACCTTGCCGTACTTGAGGAATTCCATCGAGAACTCGGCCTTGCCCTGGGTCATCGAACGCAGCACCGTCGAGTAGCCGAACATCTCGGACAGCGGGACCTCGGCCTCCACGCGGCAGAACGAGGCCTCTTCGGTACTGGCCGTGATGAGTCCGCGCCTCTGGTTGACGGACGCGTAGATATTGCCCTGAAACTCCGCGGGTCCCTCGGCGACCACCTTCATGATCGGCTCGAGTATAACCGGCTTGGCCTTCTCGTATGCCTCGCGGAAACAGCCTATCGAAGCCAGCTGGAACGCGATATCGGAAGAGTCGACGGGGTGGCTCGCTCCGTCGTTTATGACGCAGCGGATGTTCACCACGGGGAATCCGATAAGCGAGCCCTTCTTCGAGGCCTCCTTGAAGCCCTTGTCGCAGGACTGGATATATTCGTTCGGGATGGCTCCGCCCTTGACGGAATTGACGAACTCGTAGACGGCGCCCTCGATAGGCTCCATGTAGCCGGCGACGCGGCCGTACTGGCCCGAACCGCCGGTCTGCTTCTTGTGCGTATAGTTGAAGTCGGCGCGCTGGCTGATGGCCTCGCGGTACGCGACCTGCGGCATGCCGGTCGTCACCTCGCACTTGTACTCGCGGCGCATGCGCTCGATGTAGACCTCGAGGTGCAGCTCGCCCATGCCCTTGATGATGGTCTGGTTGCTCTCGGGATCGACGTAGGTCTGGAACGTCGGGTCTTCCTTCGTGAAGCGGTTGAGCGCCTTGGACATCTGGTCGGCGCTCTTCTTGTCGGCCGGCTCGATGGCCAGCGAAATAACCGTGTCGGGTACGAACATCGACGTCATCGCGAAGTTCACGGACGGTTCGCAGAACGTATCGCCGGAGGCGCATTCGATGCCGAACAGCGCGACGATGTCGCCGGGACCGCCTTCGGTGATGTCTTCCATCGTCGCGGCGTGCATGCGCACGAGACGGCCGACCTTGAACTTCTTGCGGGAGCGGGTATTGAAGAGCTCGCTACCCTTCTTTATCTCGCCCTGGTAGATGCGCACGTAGGTCAGCTGGCCGTACTGGCCGTCCTCGAGCTTGAAGCCGAGGGCGACGGTCGGGAGCTTGGGATCGGCGATGACGACGTGCTCTTCCTCTCCCTTGTCCAGGTCGAGGGCGATATTCTTCACCTCGGTAGGATCCGGCAGGTAGTCGACGACGCCGTCGAGCAGCAGCTGGACGCCCTTGTTCTTATAGGCGGAACCGACGAATACCGGTACGAACTGCTGGGCGATGGTACCCTTGCGGATGGCGGCCTTGATCATCTCGGGCGTCTCGGTGCCTTCCAGGTAAGCCTCGGCCAGCTCGTCGGAGAACATGGCCGCGCAGTCGAGCAGCTCCTCGCGGTACTTGGCCGCGTCGGCCTGCAGGTGCGCGGGGATCTCGGCGTAGCGTATGTCGATGCCGCCCTCGCCGTCGAAGTAGACGGCCTTCATCAGCACGAGATCGACGAGCCCCTCGAGCTTGTCCTCGAGGCCGATCGGCAGGGTTATGAACGCGGCGTTGAGGCCGAGCTTCTCGACTATCTGGTTCTTGACGCGGTACGGATTGGCTCCCGTGCGGTCGGCCTTGTTGATGAACGCGAGGCGGGGCACGTGATAACGCTTGAGCTGGCGGTCGACGGTCAGCGTCTGGGACTGCACGCCTCCGACCGAGCACAGCACGAGCACCGCGCCGTCGAGCACGCGTAACGAGCGCTCGACCTCGATGGTGAAGTCGACGTGCCCGGGCGTATCGATCAGGTTGACCGTCGTGTCCTTCCAGGTGACGTTCGTCGCGGCCGACGCGATGGTGATGCCGCGCTCGCGCTCCAGCTCCATCGAGTCCATCGTCGCGCCGACGCCGTCCTTGCCGCGGACTTCGTGGATCGAGTGTATCTTGTTGCAATAGAACAGGATACGTTCAGACAGCGTCGTCTTGCCGGAGTCGATGTGGGCGCTGATACCGATATTGCGCATCTTCGAAATTTCGAAAGCCATGCTCTTGCCTCTACCTTCGCACAGGGTATGGTCCGCGCGCCAATCCGGCGCGGTCCTCGAGTTACGTCGTTCTGTTAGTTGGGTCGCGAGCCCGCTCCCACAGGCCCAAAGCCTTACGCGACATCCACGTTCTTCGCGGGTGCTTCGCTTAAGCATCGGTTTAGCGCGGAAAGCGCGGTTGATTGAAAGAAACGTACTCGCGTCGCAGTATAGTGATATGCGCTGACAGAATCAAGTGGGAGAGGTTGTCAGGACAAAGCAGTAGCATCAGTATGGATACTAGGTATTGCATATCGGAAATATGCGGATCGCCCAGACGAAGCTCCCCGACGATCGGCCCCACGCCCTAACGCACCCGCCGCCCCCGAACAGGAGAGCGCCTTGAAATCCCCCCGTTTACGGAAGCGTCCCTAATCTGGCCGAAGCCTTCCGAGAAGACCTCGACGCATCAAGGATCCACTGACAACTCGCGCGCGATGAAATCACGCCGGGCGCTCCTCATCGCGACCACTGAGTTTCAATGTTTCTATAAGTAACTACACCATAAAGAATTAACCGTGAATTCCTTTGACTCTCGAACGGACCAGGAGTAGAATGCGCCCGTCACGTGATTCCAGAACGAGGAGCTACCATGGAACTGCCCTGGGCCGAACCGTACAGAATGAAGACGATAGAACCGATCAGGCGATCGACTCGCGAAGACCGCGCCGCATGGATACGCGAGGCCAAGTACAACCTGTTCAACCTGAGAAGCGAACAAGTCTATATCGACCTGTTGACCGACTCGGGGACCGGCGCGATGTCAAGCGCGCAATGGGCGGAAATGATGCTAGGCGACGAAAGTTACGCGGGCGCCAGTTCATACTACAAGCTCAAGGATTCGATAGAAGAGGTCTTCGGTTTCACGAGCTTCCTACCGTGCCACCAGGGCCGGGCGGCCGAGAACGTGCTCTTCAGCGCGCTTATAGGCGTCGGCGACGCGGGCGCGGGCAAGGTGGTACCGGGCAACAGCCACTTCGATACGACCAAGGGCCACATAGAGTTCCGCAAGGCCCGCACGATCGACTGCACCATTGCGGAGGCCTTCGATACGCAAGCGGACCACCCGTTCAAGGGCAACGTCGACCTGGGAAAGCTGAAGGCGGTTCTCGAGTCGCACCCCCGCGAGGCCGTACCGGTCTGTATCCTGACCATTACCTGCAACAGCTCCGGCGGCCAGCCGGTCAGCATGGAGAACATAGAGGGCGTATCGGCCCTGTGCCGCACGCACGGCGTTCCGCTGTTCTTCGATTCGGCCCGCTTCGCGGAGAACGCGTACTTCATCAAGACGCGCGAGAGAGGCTACGCCGACAAGGACGTACGCTCGATAGTACGGGAGATGTTCTCGTACGCCGACGGCATGACGATGTCCAGCAAGAAGGACGGTATCGTCAACATAGGCGGCTTCGTGGCGTTCCGCGACGAGGCGCTGTGGCAGAAGGCCAGCACCTTCAACATCATGTTCGAAGGCTTCAATACCTACGGCGGCATGGCCGGCCGCGATATGGGCGCCCTGTCGGTAGGGCTCAAGGAGGCCTGCGAGCTCGATTACCTCGAGTCGCGCGTCGGGCAGGTGGCGTACCTGGGCGGGCTACTCACCGAATACGGCATAGCCGTGCAGCGGCCCTACGGCGGCCACGCTATCTTCGTCGACGCCAGGCGGTTATTGCCGACCGTCCCGAAGGAGGAGTTCATAGCGCAGACGCTGGGAATCGAGCTATACCTCGAAGCGGGCGTTCGCGGCATAGAGATAGGGACGCTGCTCGCGGACCGCGATCCGGATACGGGCGAGGAACGATACCCGGCGCTCGAGCTCCTACGCCTGGCGATACCGAGGCGAACCTACACGAACGACCATATGAAGTACATCGCCGCCGGCCTGGCCAACGTCAAGGAGCGCGCGGCGTCGATCCGCCGCGGTTATCGCATCGTCCGCGAGGCCCCCATCATGCGCCACTTCACCGTGGAACTAACGCCGGCCGAATAGCGTTCGGGGCCCTACTGCGCCGCCGAGCGTGAAGCGGCGGCGCGCAGGGACGCGCGCCTATATGGGAAACTCCAGAGCGACCCTGGTTCCGCCTTCGCGGTCTATGCTCAGGGTCCCGCCCATCTGGCTAGCCAACGACTCGACGAGCAGCAGCCCGAACCCGCCCGACGAGCCCGGCCCGGGTTCCTCGGGCAACCCGACGCCGTCGTCCCGGACGACCACCGTGGCCGTCCCGTCCTTCATCGAGGCGGCCACCAGTATCGAGCCCTCCTCCCTGCCGGCGAACGCGTACTTCATGGCGTTCGTAAGGAGCTCGCCTATGAGGATTCCGAGCGGCTGGATCTTGGCTATTTCCAATGCGAAATCGTCGATACGCTTCTCTACGGTAAGCCTGACGCGCTCGGGGAAGACGGCGACTATCTCGTCGACGAGGGAGGACAGGTAATCGGCGATGGAGAGACTCTGGAAATGGTCTGAGCGATAGAGCTTATCGTAGAGCACCGACATGCTCCGTACGCGACTCTCCATATCCCCGAGCGCCTCTATGGCAGCCCGGTCCTTCATCGCTCCGGCCTGGAGAGACAGGAGGCTGAGGATAGTGTTCATATTGTTCTTGACTCTATGGTGCACTTCCTTGAGCAGCAGTTCCTTCTCCTCGAGCAATTCCCGTATGCGCTCCTCGTTCTGCTTCTGCTCGGTGACCTTCCATACGACGTCCATAAGCAACGACACCTGCAGGACGTCTGTCGGATCGTAATCGGCCTCTTTATTGGCTAGCCCCACGACCCCGACTATGGTTCCGTCCCGGAACACGGGAACTGTCATGAATCGCCTAAGCGGGACGTGGCCTCGGGGGTAGCCTTTCCTGCGGCTGTCGGGCGCCTCGAAATCGTTAACGACTATGGACCTGCGCTCACGGACCGCGTCGCCCCAGATTCCCGTCTTGTCCAGCTCGTACCGAGTGGACGGATTCATCACGGTACAAGCGTCCATGACGCCCTTGGACCAGGAGTTGAGGACGAATTCCCAGCGGGGCTCGTCGTAGCGATAGATATAGCCGATCGCGCTCTCCGTCAGCGCTATGGCCTGTGCCAGGGCGAAATCGAGGAATTCCTGAGCCGTCTTAGCGGGATGCTGCAGTATGTCGACCAAGCGCTCGAGCCGTTCCCTATTCCGATTGACCTCGGCCTCGGCTCTGACCACGGCCGTAATATCCCGCGATATGCCGACGCTACCGACTATAGCGCCGGAGGCGTCGCGCCAGGGGGCCTTCCTAACGAGATACGATCGCTTTTCTTCCCCGACAGCAAGGCTCTCGATCAGTTCCTGGACGCGCCCCGACGATATTGCCATCGCGTCGGTATCGCTAAAAGCCTTCGCCGTATCGGGCGGTACGAGCTCCGCGTCCGTCCGCCCTATGACCATCTCGGCCGGGAGGCTGAAAATATCCGCACAGGCCGCGTTGGCCACCACGTACCGGCCCTCGAGATCCTTGGCGAAGATAGCGCTGGAGGAAAGCTCGATTATCGACGAAAGCAGGCGCTTCTGAATCTCGGCTTCCGTCTCGGGGGATCCCGCGGCGTCTTGCGACGCGTCCTGACCCGCGAGCCCCTGCGATTTCGATCTCCGCGTTCCTTCGGGCATGTGCAGAACTCCTCCGCTCGTCGTTCGTCCCAGGCGCGCGCGGTAGCGGCTACGCCCAAGACATAAGAATACACCGAAAGCGTAATAGCACAAGGTCGTCGCCTCGACGTTAGGTGAAAAGGGGGCTAGACTAGAAGCCACCCACCCCCGACTCGAGGAGCGAACCATGAGCCGATATCCCGACGCCTTTATCCGGGAGATTCCGAAGACCGACCTGCACGTGCACCTCGACGGCTCGCTCAGGCTGCCCTCCCTCATAGAGATGGCCCGGGAAGGCGGCACGAACCTGCCTTCGTATACCGAGGAGGGCATGCGCGAGCTCGTTTTCAAGGAAAGCTACGCCGACCTGCCCGAATACCTCGAAGGCTTCGCCTATACCTGCGCCGTCCTTCGCGACCTCGAGAACCTGGAGAGGGCCGCCTACGAGCTCGCGATGGACAACATCGAAGAAGGCGTCTGCTACATCGAGCCTCGCTTCGCCCCTCAGCTCCTTATGGACAACCGCGGCCTGACCATGGAACGCGTGCTCGCCGCCGTCGACAAGGGCCTTGGCCGCGCGAAGGCCGAATTCAACGCCCGGCCCGAGGTCGGCGAGGGAGGCCTCCCGCCCTTCGACTACGGGATAATCGCCTGCGCGATGCGCATGTTCGGCGGCTCGGGCTATTCCCCGTACTACGACGCGTTCTTCGCGCTGCACGGCGAGTCGGCCCCGGCCGAGGTCATCAGGATGGCCGCCGCGGAAGTCGCCCGCGGCGTCGTGAGGATCAGGGACGAGCTCGGTATCCCGATCGTCGGCTTCGACATAGCCGGACAGGAGGCGGGCCATCCGGCGGGTCAGTTCCGCGAGGCCTTCGACTTCGTCCACGAGAATTTCATGCACAAGACGGTACACGCGGGCGAGGCCTACGGGGCGGAGAGCATATTCCAGGCCATCACCGACCTCCACGCCGATCGTCTCGGTCACGGCTACTTCCTCTTCGACGTCGACAAGGTCGCCGATCCCGGCATAGCCGACAAGCGCGAGTACGTCGATCGGCTCGCGAACTTCATAGCCGACCGGCGCGTCACCATAGAGGTCTGCCTCACGAGCAATCTGCAGACCAACCCGTGGCTGACCGACGTCCGGGACCATTCGCTCGGCAGGATGCTCGAGCGAAGGCTCTCGACGACGCTTTGCACCGACAACCGGCTCGTATCGAACACGACCGTCTCCAAGGAGATACGCCTGGCCGTCGAGAATTTCGACATAGGCCCCAAGGCCCTCAAGAACATGATCGTCTACGGGTTCAAGCGAAGCTTCTACCCTGGCCCGTACGCCGAGAAAAGGGACTACGTGCGGCGACTGATAACCCGTTACGAGGCGGTAGCCGAGAAGTACGGAGTAAACGCGGATTCGGAGTAAGAGGCCCCGGGACGCGGGAGCCGGAGGGCGTCCGGCCACAAAAAAAGCCGCGCATCCCCGGGGGGACGCGCGGCTTTTTTAGCCGAGACCGAGAATCGAACTCGGTACCTGCGCATTACGAGTGCGCCGCTCTGCCAAGTGAGCTATCTCGGCGATACGGGCGAGACTATACAGGAAACGGATCAGAAAATGCAAGGGGCCGGGATTTCGGCCCTCTCCTACTTCTTACGCTTGGAATTGACGAAGCGTATGAAGTCGTTGATGTTCTTGACGACGATATGGTCGGGGAACAGCTCGACCCGGTGCTGATTGAAGAAATGGCCGAGCAGGGTCTGGACCTCGGCGGTATTCATACCGGCCCAATGGGCGACGTCGTCGACGGTTACCTTGAATTCGCGCTTGTCGCCGAGCTGCTCGCCCGGTACGGTAGAGCCCTGGGTCTCGTCGAGCATAAGGAACACGTCGGCGATCTTGGCCTGCGGATCGTCCAGGGTCAGTATCATGAACCGGCGCTTCTGATCGTATATGCGCTTGGTGAACACCTTGAGGAGCCTGAGCGCGATCTGCGGGTTCCCCATCATCAGTATCTCGAAGTTGGCCCGGTTGAATTCCAGCACCTTGACGGTCTCGAGGGCTATGGCGGTGGCGGAGCGGGGCGCGCCTTCCAGGATGGCCATCTCGCCGAATATCTCGGGCGCCGATAGTATATCGATATTCTTCTCGATATCGCCGACTATCTTGGTGATACGGACGCGGCCCGCCTGTATGAGGTAGAAGCTGTCGCCGGGCTCGTACTCGGAGAAGATTATCTCTCCGGACTGGTACGTGCGCGCGAAACGGCTGAATCCTGCGAGGTCGGCCATATCAGGCTCCTCCCAACGCGTTGAGCGCTTTCTTGGCCTTGATGCGCGCGCTCGAGTCCTCGTCGCCCGGCATCGACAGCACCTTGGCGAAGAAAGCCTTCGCCCTGGCCTTGTCGCCCTTCTTATCCCACGATTGACCCATGATATACAAAATATCCGCCATGTCCGGATGCTTGGGGGCGCTCTGGACGATACCGGTGAAGTGCTTGATGGCCAGGTCCCACTGGCTGAGCGCGAAGAGGCAGCGCCCCATGTCGAACTGGGCCTTCGCGACGTACTCCGAATCGTCCCCGCCGTCGGCTATGGCCTTCAGCGCCTTCAGCGCTTCCTGGTACTTCTCCTGGGAGAAGAGGCTGACCGCGTTGTAGTACTCCTTCGCGACGTCCGACAGGCTCGCGCCTTCGGAAGGCTTCGCGGCCTGCGAGGAGGAGAAAGACGGACCGCCCTGATCCGCGGAGAAGCCGGGCGACGACGGCGCCGCGGGGGAGGAAGCCTGGGAGCCCGCGAGCGGGGCCGGGCCCTTGCCGTCCCCGTACCTCGCCAGCGAGGCCTCGGCTGTCTCCAGGTAGCGCCCCGCCTGCTCGGCCATCTTCCCCGCCGGATAATAGGTCAGGTAACGGCCAAGCACGTAACGCGCCTGGGAATACATGCGGCTACGGAGATAGTATTCGCCCGTCTTGAACAGGCCCATCTCCGCGTTGACCGCGGTGGGATTCTCCATCAGGTTCTCGACCTGCTTGTGTATGTGCCGGAGCTGGTTGGAGAACACCTTGAGCATCTTGATGATGATCCTGGTGTTGGACATGGAGAACGCCTCGAACTCGGGAACGGTGAACGCGAGCACGTTGGCGTCCTCAAGCACGACGGCGTTCTCCTCGCGGGGGTATCGTCCGAGCGCGCTCTTGACTCCGAAGAACTCCCCGGTCTGGATAATCTCGCGGATGAGCTTGCCCGTTTCGATATCGTTATAGTTAAGGCTCACCCTGCCGCGCTGGAGGACGTAAATTTTGTCTCCCTGGTCTCCCTGGAAGTAAATGACGGAGTTGGCGCGGTATGTCCCTACCTTGGGCATCGTATCCTCATTGCTCCAAAATTACGGCGAAGGCGCTAAGCGACGTGCCGCCCGGCCATTATAGTATATATACGGCGATCAAGCCATGCCGATCGTCAACAATCGAACGGCAAGAACTCGAGACGTTTCTTGAAGCCTACTGCATCGCGGATCTCGCGGTACAGCGTGGCGGGCGCGCCCTTGGCGAACATGGCCCTGCCCCCTATCCGGATCTCCTCGTAGTCGGCCCCGTTCCCCGGAAGCAATTCCTCGAAGCGCTTCTCGGCGAGCACCGGCGCGCCGTCGACGGACAGGAACTCGATGTCCTCCATCGTAGCCGCGGCGAGGTTCTCGTACGGCTCTTCCTTCCTCGCCTTGAGGACGAGTATATCGGCGTTCATGCCCGGGTCGAGGGCGCCGATGCGGTCCGACATTCGGAAGGCTTTCGCGGGATTGGCGGTGACCATCTTGAAGACGGTCTTGGCCGGCAGATCCTCGCCATACATATCCCTGTATACCTCGCGGGCGAACTTCATCTCGGCGAGCAGGTTCACGGAACCGGTCGCGGTGGAATCGGTGCCTATCGAGACGTTGACGCCGGCCTCGAGCATCTTGCGTATCTTGCAGGTAACGTTGAACATGAAAATATTCGATCCGGGGCACCACGCGACGGACGCGCCAGCCCTGGACGTCTTTCCGATATCCTCGTCGGAGAAGCCTATGCAGTGGATGAACACATCGTGGTCATCGAGGCAACCGAGCTTCTCCAGGATGGGGATACCGTCCTGCGACTCCGGATCGAAGCCTTCTTCCAGGTGCGTTATATGCGGCCAGTTACGTTCCAGGGCCCGCTTATGCTCGATCTCGATACCGTCGCCCCAATGCAGGTCGAACGACGAGCATTCGTGGGACAGGCAATATTCCTCGATGACCCGGATGGGGAGCCTGGGAAGGTAGACGCCGTTGATCTCGTGCGGGAAGTGGTCGTTGGCGGTGGCTACGCCGGAGAACAGGCTCTTGTACGCGGAGAGGAAATACATCTGGTCTACGCTGATGTTCGACCGTTCGTCGAATACCGGGGACGATTTGAGGTCGGCGTCCCACGGGGCCCAGTTCAGGTAGTACTTATCGTCCTTGGGACCGACGCGAGGCAGGTAGTTCCCGCGGAAATGATCGTGGACGTTGATCAGGGCGGGATATACGAACGAAGAACCGCCGAGGTCGAAAGCCGGGCCGGCGACGCGGTTCGACGTCAGTTTCTTCCCGCTCACCGATACGGAAGCGCGGCCGCGTATCGTATCGCCGCTCGCAATGTCGGCGTTATGTATCGTATATTCCGTCACTTTAATCCATCCTTGCCTCGGAGGACAACTCTCGCGCTCCCGCGTGGAAAACGTCCGCCAACACTTCGTATTCGGCTCATATACTATTTCGGCCTGAAAGGGGTAAAAATTGACAACGAACGTCCAATCCTTTCATGTACAAGCCATTATAGATGCATACTATACCTTGCGTGTGTACATTTAACATACGATATACTAGGATAGTAATGGCATTATCTAATCGGATGAATAATAAAAACGCCGAGGGCGGCGGGCTCGCAAGGAAGAACGGCATGATAAACATTCGTGAATACGAGCTGGTATCGCTTGAAACGGGCGCCTACAGGGATATCGAACTCGATATCCTCAAGGAGACGCTAGCGACGTGGAAAGAAAACCCCGGCTCGCCGTTCGAGCTCATAGAGCTACGGGACGGCTCGATCCTGGCCGGCTTCTGCCTGTACTACCGCGCCCCTAATACCGACTACACCTTCGACGTGCATACATTCGTCGTAGGGCGCGATTACCAGAACAAGGCGGTCGGCCCGAGGCTCGTGGAGCTACTCGAGGAACGGCTCCTCCAGTCCAAGAAGTACGCCGTCATCAGGATAGAGACGTCCAAGGTCAAGGAGAACGCCATCGGGGACGACTTCTTCCAGTCGATCGGATTCCAGACCATCGGGCACATACCGGCCTTCTACGACGCCGACAACGATTACTACATCTATGTGAAAGCAGTCTCGACCTCGCATCCCAAGCCTGATTCTACTGGTGCCGGCGAAGAGTCGGCGAAAAAGGACGAATAAGCGATGCTCATCGCGGCGATCGAGGCGGGCGGCACCAAATTCGTGCTCGGCCTTCTCGAGAACGATCCTAAAGGCGGCGCGCCGTCGATACTGCGCAAGGCGAGGATCGCGACGGGCGAGCCCGCATCGACGATCGATGCCGCGGCGTCTTGGTTCCGCCAGTCGTTCTCGGAAATCGGCCGGGCGTCGGCGCTCGGAGTAGCATCGTTCGGTCCGCTCGCCGGTAGGTTCGGGCAACCGTCCTGGGGCCGGATCGGCCCGACTCCGAAACCGGGCTGGGCGGGGTTCGACCTGTCAGGCGCGCTCATGGAGCGGCTAGGGATGGAAGCTTCGATGGACACCGACGTCAATGCCGCCGCGCTCGCGGAGGGGCTATGGGGCGCGTCGCGAGGCCTGTCCGACCATGTCTACGTTACCGTAGGCACCGGGATAGGCGGAGGCGTCGTATCCAACGGCGTCCTGCTCCACGGCGCCGGCCATCCCGAGACCGGCCACGTACCCGTACCGCGGGAACCCGGCGACGAGTACCCGGGCCGTTGCCCGTTCCACCGTTGCTGTCTCGAAGGCATGGCATCCGGGCCGGCCGTAGCCGAGCGCTGGGGCGCTCCGGCCGAGACCCTGGCTCCCGATCACCCGGCATGGGACCTGGAGGCGCGCTACCTGGCCTCCGGCTTCCTGCCGCTCGTCCACGTACTCGCGACGGAGCGCATCGTGCTGGGCGGCGGCTTAGGCTCGGCGCCCGGCCTCGCGGAACTGATACGGACCCACCTATCCCGGCGCCTGGCCGGCTACGCGCCGCGCCTGGACGCCCCCGGCGCGATGGACGCGTTCATCGTGCCTCCGGGGCTGGGCGGGGACGCCGGGCTCCTCGGCGCGGCCGCGCTGGCAATAGGCGCGACCTAGCTCCGTCTCCCGGCTCCGTCCCCTAGCCCATGAACGGATAACGCCAATCGGTCGGCGGCGCGAAGGTCTCCTTGATCGTCCTCGAGCTGGTCCAGCGCACGAGGTTGAGGAACGACCCCGCCTTGTCGTTCGTACCCGATCCGCGCGCTCCGCCGAACGGCTGCCTGCCGACGACCGCTCCCGTAGGCTTGTCGTTAATATAGAAATTCCCCGCGGCGTGCCTGAGGGCGCCCGTCGCCTCGATGATCGTCGACCTATCGCTCGCGAAGATAGCGCCGGTCAGGGCGTACGGGGTCGTCTCGTCGACCAACGCGTACGCGGCGGGCATATCGGAGTCGTCGTAGGCGTACGCGGTGAGCACCGGCCCGAAGATCTCGCTAGCCATCGGCTCGGAACGGGGATCGTCGCTGACGATCAGCGTCGGGGAGATGAAGAACCCCTTGGACTTATCGTAGCCGCCGCCCGCGACGATCCTGCACGACGGGTTCGCCCGGGCCCGCTCTATATAGCCGACGATGGTATCGAACGCGGCCTCGTCGATCACCGCGTTAACGAAATTTCCGTGATCAGAGGGCGCGCCCACGCTGATGCTCGATATTTCCTCCGAGAGCCTCTCCAAGAAGCGCGCGGCCGAGGAACGCGGCAGGTATAGCCGTGACGCCGCGGAGCATTTTTGGCCCTGGTACTCGAAGGCCCCCCGGACGCAGGCGGCGATTGCCGCGTCCATGTCGGCGTCGGGATGAACGAAGACGAAGTCCTTGCCGCCGGTCTCGCCGATCAGGCGCGGATAGGATCGGTACGTCGACAGATTATCGGCGACGCTCTTCCAGAGGCTATTGAATACCGCGGTAGAACCGGTGAAGTGCAGCCCCGCGAGGTCCGGCCTCGACAGGACGCCCGCGCTTATGGACTTCGCGGAGCCGGGGAGGAAGTTAATGACGCCGTCAGGCAGTCCGGCGGCCTTGTACAGCCGCATCAGGTGCCAGTTGGACAGGACCGACGTCGACGCGGGCTTCCACACGACGACGTTGCCCATCAGGGCCGGCGCCGATGGCAGGTTCGCCGCGATCGCGGTGAAGTTGAACGGCGTCACGGCGTATACGAAGCCGTCGAGCGGCCTGTAATCCGTCAGGTTCCGCTCTCCGGCCCCCGAACGCGGCTGTTCGGCATAGAGACGCTCGGCGAGAGCGGGATTGATACGGAAGAAATCAGCGGTCTCGCACGTCGCGTCTATCTCCGCCTGGTACGCGTTCTTGGATTGTCCGAGCATCGTGGCGGCGTTCAGCGTCTTCCACCATCCCGACGAGATCAGGTCGGCGGCCTTTCGGAACACGGCGGCGCGTTCCTGGAACGGCGTCTCCGACCACCCCCGGTACGCGACGGCGGCGGCTTCGGCGGCCATGACGGCCTCGGCCTCGCCCGCCTCGTGGTAGCGCCCGAGCACGAGCGAGTGGTCGTGCGGCGCCCGTATCTCCTTGAGGCGCCCGGTCCGGATCTCCTCGCCGCCTATGACGAGGGGAATCTCGATGGGATCGGCGGCCATCGAGCGTAGCTCGGCGTCGATAGCCGCGCGCTCGGGGGATCCGGGCGCGTAGGAACGGACGGGTTCGTTAGCCGGCAACGCCGGAACGGGTTCTTGCCCGTATATAAGAGAATCGTACATGCCATACTCCTTTCCAAAAATAGCGGGAGGTCGGGCCCTTTGGGGCTCGGCCCATCGGTTCCGCGCCATGGCGGGCGCCCTCCATCGGGCGCGTCGCTGTAGGACGGCGGAACTCGAAGTATGGTCCTTTAAAAGATCGGCGGCGTTTCGCCGAGGCGCCCTGATGGGCGAGCGAACGTAACGCCTGCCCGCCGACGGCGGTGACGATAGTCAGTAAACATCACTGTATACCATCTGATATATCAATATGGCGACATCTACAGAAGAAATCAAGTCTTTTCAGAATCCAACATAGTCCAAGACGATCACGAGAAGTCATCTTCCACCAACTCGGCCAGTTCTTCCTCGATCTCGAAGATGTACTCTACATCGCCGTAGGCGCTACCGGCGTAGACGATCTGGGCCGTCTCTACGTCGACGACACGGCAGGACAGGCGCACCTGGTCGCCGATGATAGAGACCTGCCCGAGCAGCACGTATCGTGCGCCAGCCATCTTGCCGACCCTGGCGGCCGTGCCGGGATCGACGAGACCGCCGAGAGATAGCTCCAGCTCGGCGACCACCCGCTCGAGAGCGGAACGCTCGACCGGCTGAACGACGCCGCCCCTGAGGAAAGCCTCGGTCAGGGCGGCCGGCACATCAGCGGCGAGGGGCTCGTAACCGGGAACGCTCGCCTTTACCTCGAAGTCGAATATTCCGATCTTGACGATCTCGTCGCCATATTCCCCGTCGTCCGGTTCCGGGCCGTCGCTGACGCAGGAAGCCGCTACGAGGGCGACGAGCGCCGCCGCAGTCATCCATGAATGCGTTCTGGACATATGCATCCTTTCTCGCCGCGATCGAGGGCGGCCGCGCGGCGTCTGTCCCGGCGCCATATCCGTCACACCAAGTATAGATCAGGCGCCGGTTTACGCAATGGGTTACGCGACGCCCTCATCCAGGGCCTGCGCTCGGCCTCCTCGGCCGGCAAACCACGGCGCTGGAACAGACGCGGAGTATGCGGTATCCTTGTAGGCGATACCCTCATGTTCCGGGCGTATTCAAAATTTTCTCTGGAGGATACCGCAATGGCCCGCTCTACTCGCTTACGGCTCGCGACGGCCTTCGTCGCAATCGCGTCGATGACGCTACTGGGAGCTACTTCAAAGGCCCTCTTCGACCCGCTGGAATCGGTCCATCCGGGGGCCATCGTCGTCGTTTCCGTCGGCGATCCGTCAGCGCTCTACTCGAACGCCATCGCGTTCCTGCGTAACGCCGGCCTAGGCGGACCGGCCGACTCGCTGGCCGGGCTCGTGGAGTCCATGGTGCCGTCGGGAACCGAGGGACAGGAAGCCGATTCCAAGGCCAGGCTATTCCGCGCGATGGACCCATCGAAGCGCATCGTCGCGGCTATATACCCGGCGGAGGACGGAGCGGGCCAGCCGTCAGCCACCCTCTTCATCCCGATCCGCGCCGCATTGTCGCCCGAGGACAGCGCGGCCCTCTCGACCGCCCTCGACGAGATGCTGAAGGGCGAGGCCGGCGCCATGTCGATAGCGACGGATTATCCCGGATACGCCGTCATCAGCACGGGAGGCAGCGCTATCCCCGCCTACGGTTCGGGCGCCGCGATGGACCTGAAGAGCCTCGCGGCCTATCCCGCCTCCAGCCTCGCCGTATGGGCCGATCCGGTCGCCGGAGCAGCGTATCTCGATACGCTGCCGGGCGGACTCGGCTCTATGCTCTCCGGTTCCTCCGGGGAGTACGACGACTACGACTACTCCCCGGAGGAAGCTCCCGATGAATACGCTCCGATAGATAACACCTCCATCGACGGGACGTCCGCCGAGGATAACGCGGAATACGCCGAGGACTACCCCTGGGATAACGCCGAGCCCGAGTCCGGATTCGAGGCCGAGGCGCCAGCCGATCCGACGGCCGAGCAGATGGCATCTCTCGGGAAGGCGCTCAAGGAGGGCTTGTCTGACCTCAGCGCCGTCGAGGTCGCCCTGACGGTACGCGAGGACGGCATCTGGCTCAGGACCGGCGCCCGGCTCAAGAACGGGAGCAAGCTGGCCGCGATGGCCGAGCGCGCTTCGGCGGGCGACCGGTCGATACCATACCTGTCCTTCTGCGATAGCGACGCCATCGTCTCGATAGCGTGGTCCGCTCCTTACGATTGGGGCCTCCCGCTACTCGAGGCGCTTTACAAGGCCGTCCTCGGGGATGAGGGCCTGACGGCCGCCACGATGGACGCGATGAAGGGCTACGCGGCCGTCGCGGGCATGAACGGCGGCATGTCCATAGGCCTCGAACCTTCAGCCGAGATCATCCAGGCCGTACGGTCGGGAGACTTTCCCGAAGGGGACGAGATGCTGGCGATGCTGGGGCGAGGCCTCGGTCTCAAATTCAGCGGAGCCATGGACGTCACCGATCGCCAGGCGTTCCGCGACGCGGCGGGCAAGTCGCTCGACCTGACGAAGAATCCGGCCTACCAGGAGCTTCTCGCTTCCTCCGGTTTCACCTTCGACATGCGGCGATCGGTCGGCAAGGCCGGCGGCATGCCGTACGACGCGTACACCTACGACATCAAGCCGGCGGAGGGGACGGTCGACGAGGGTACGGCGGCGGCCTTCCGCCTGATCAGCGATATCGCCGCCCCGGTTTACTTCTACAGCGGCGACAACGTCCTCTTCGGGCTCGGCGATCCCGCGGCCGCGGCCGCGTCAATCCGGAAGGGCGGCGCCAAGCGATCGCTACGCGCCGACAAGGCGTTCAAGGCGATACGCGCGGGCGCGCCCGCCGATACGCGCGCGATACTCTACGTCTCGACGAAGAGTCTCGTACGGCTGTTATTGCGCATGATGCCGGAAGACGGGCAGGCGCTCGACTTCAGCGCCAACGATATGTCGGGCATGCTCGGCTGGTTCGACGCGACGCCGTCCACGATGGGCTTCGGGATGGGCATCGGCGCCGAGGACATCAAGGCTATCATCGCTATCGCCAAGTAACGGATAGGATAAGAGAAGAAGAGACGGGAAAGAGAGTGGATCAGGGGATGAGTGGATCAGTTCGGCTAACGGTTGTCGATACCGTAACTGAACCGCTGAACCGCTGATCCCCTCTTCTTCATCCTCTTATTAATTACCTACCCGGATGCGGCGCCATATATCGTTATACAGCTTGAGGGTCTCCTGGCCGAGGTCTTCCTTGAACTCGCCTCTATCGAGGTCGGAGAACTGGTAGTTAGGCGTTACCTTCATCAACGCGCGGGCCGGGACGTTGGGCGACGGCAGCATCAGATAATCGGAGACGCGGGCGGCGATGTCGGGCCTGAGCATATAGTCGATGAACTTGTACGCCTGCTCAGCGTTCTTCGATCCCTTGAGGACGCAGAAGCTATCCATGTACATCGGCGTGCCTTCCTTCGGGAAGAAGAAATCGACGTCGCCCCGCTTCTCTTCGGGGTACTCTATGAACACGTTCTCCGCGTATCCCTGCACCACCCAGAATTCGCCTGCCGCGAAGCTCTTGGCGAAGGCCTCGGCGTCGAACTTGACCAGGTTGGGCTTCCAGCGCTCGACGACCTGGCGGGCCTGCTCCAGGTGGGCCGGATCCGGGTCGTTGACGGAGTAGCCGAGCGTCTTGAGCGCCGCTCCCAGCACCTCGCGCATGTCGTCCAGCATCGTCATCCGGCCCTGTAGGTCGGAGCGGTCGAAGATGCTCCAGCTGCGGTCGTAGCCGGAGACCTTGGTCTTATTGACCGATACGCCGGCCGCGCCCATCATGAACGGCACGCTGTGCGTGTTGCCGGCGTCGAAGCCGATCCGCGCTATCGCCGCGGGATCCAAGTTGCCGAAGTTGGGGACCTTCGTCTTGTCGATCGGCTCGAGCAGGCCCTCCGCTATCATTATCGATACGTAATCGCCCGACGGCACGACGATGTCGTACCCGCCGCCGCCGGCGACGATCTTGTTGTACATCTCCTCGTTCGACGCGTACGAGTCGACGATCACCTTGATCCCCGTCTCCTTGGTGAAGTCCTCGATTACGTCGTCGGGTATGTAGTATATCCAGTTGAACAGGTACAGCTTCTCGGCGGCGCCGCCGCAGGCGGATAGTACCAGGCACATCGTCGCGGCGAAAGCCGCCATGAAAAGGTTCTTCTTCATCGTAGTGCTCCTTTGCGGGAGGGATTCGCAAGCCTCACTTGGCCGCGATGTACTTCAGGAAATTCCTCGTCGACCAGGTCAGGAGGACGGTGCCCAGGATCATCACCACGGACAGGGCGTTAATCACGGGAGACACGCCGAAGCGTATCGCGGAGTATACGTACAACGGCAGCGTCGTCGCGCCGGGACCGGTGACGAAGAACGTTATGACGAAATCCTCGAGCGACAGGGTGACCGCCGTCAGGAAGCCGGAGACGATTCCGGGCATCGACAGGGGCAGTATCACCTTGAGGAGGGTCTGCCGTTCGCTCGCTCCCAAGTCTCGCGCGGCCTCGATGATGGAGAAGTCGAACTCCTCGAGCCTGGCCAGCACGAGCAGGAACACGAACGGCAGGTTGAACGATACGTGCGCGACGAACACCGTGAACAGGCTCAGGCGCATGCCGATGCCGGAGAAGAAGATAAGCAGCGACACGCCGATGATGATCTCGGGAAGTATCATCGGCAGGAACGTGATGGTACGCAGGTACGCGCGGAGCCGGAATTTGTACCAGTTGACCGCGACGGCGCCGAGCGTACCGATGACCGTCGCGACGAGCGCCGAGCTAAGCGCGACGATGGCGCTATTGCCGAACGCTCGCCATAGCTGCGGCGAGTCGGTGAAAAGCTTGACGTACCACCGGAGCGAGAAGCCGGTCCAGCTGCCCGACTTCGACGCGTTGAACGAGTACAGCACCAGCACGAACAAGGGCAGGCTGAGGAACACGATGGTACCGACGAAAACGCTCCTCGAGAAGCTCGAGCGCCGCCGCGTCGCGGGGCGGCTCATCGGGATCCTCCGATAGCCGCCGCGGGCTCCGATACGGCCGGCTCCCCGTCGCCTGATCCGCCGAGCACCGCATTGCCGTTGGCGCGCAAGAGGAGAAGGACGCCGATCGTCGTGACGAGCGTGATGACGAGGGATATCGCCGACGCGAGCGGCCAGTCGCGGCTCTTCGTCAGCTCGTCGGCTATCAGGTTGCCCAGCATGTACGACTCGGTACCGCCGACGAGCAGCGGCACGGCGTACGCGCCGAATATCGGTATGAAGGTGAACAGGAAGGCCGTCAGGATGCCGCCCTTGATGTTGGGCAGCAGCACCTTGTTGATGGCGCCGAGCTTGGACGCGCCGAGGTCGCGGGCGGCCTCGAGCAGCGAGAAGTCGAACTTGTCTATCGTCGAGTACAGGGGCAGGATCGCGTACGGCAGGTACGTGTACACGAGTACGAGCATCACCGCGCCCCGGTTGTAGAGGAAGCGCACGCTCTGCTTGGCGAGCCCCGTAGCCAGGAGGATGTCGTTGAGGAAACCCTCGTTGCCGAGGATCGCTATCCACGCGTAGATGCGTATAAGAAAATTGGTCCAGAAGGGAATCATGATGAGCATCAGGAGCAGGGTCTGGCGCTCGCTCCTCGCCATGTAGTAGCCGCACGGAACGGCGATGAGCAGGGTTATGGCGGTAGCGCCGATCGCGACGAGTATCGTATTGAGCGTCACCTTGGCGAAGGTCGGATTGGCTATGGCCCTATACGCGTCCAGGGTAGGCGTCCACTCGACGCCGCCACGGGCTCCGGGCGTGAGGAAACTGTACGCGACGATGATCGCGAGCGGCGCGAGGAAGAAGACGGAAAGCCAGAAGATGGACGGGGCGGCGTACAGGCCGCCTTGCGCCCCGGAGCTTCCGGGAACGCGCTTCATCGCTTAACCTCGACGATATAGGCGTCCTCGGCGCTGAACGACAGCCAGACCGAGTCTTTCCAGGCGATCTCGGGCCCATCGTCAGACCAGTCCGCGTGCTGCTTTATGACCTTGAGCACGAGGCCGCTCGGCGTGCGCACATAGAACTTGCTCTGGAATCCGGAGTATATAGGCTCGTCGACGACGCCGGCTATCGCGTTAATGCCGTTCCTCGCGGACTTCGGCTCCTCAAGCCCGATGCGCACCTTCTCGGGCCGTATCGTCCAGCTGACGCGGGATCCTACGGGAGGCGGCTCGGTCGCGGTCACCTTGACCGTCCCGAAGCCGTCGACCGACAGATCGACCGTCTCGCCCGACACCGACGCGACGTCGGCTTCGTAGAGATTGGTCTCCCCTATGAACTTCGCGACGAAATCGGTAGCCGGCGACTCGTATATCTCCTGGGGCGTACCGATCTGCAGCACCTCGCCGGCGTTCATCACGGCGATGCGGTCGGAGACGGATAGCGCCTCCTGCTGGTCGTGGGTCACGTAGATGAAGGTGATGCCTATCTTGTCGTGTATCGAGTCGAGCTCGATGAGCATGTGCTGGCGGAGCTTCGCGTCCAGGGCGGACAGCGGCTCGTCGAGAAGAAGGACCGAGGGCTCGTTGATGAGCGCCCTCGCGATCGCGACGCGCTGCTTCTGCCCGCCGGATAGCTGGGAAGGCTTCTTGTGCGCGTGGGCCTGGAGCTCCACGAGCTGGAGGTACTCGGCCACCTTGGCCTTTATCTCCGATTCGGGGGCTTTCTTGAGGCGCAGGGAAAAGGCTACGTTCTCGAACACCGACAGGTGCGGGAACAGCGCGTAATTCTGGAAAACCGTATTCACGTGCCGCGCGTCGGGCGGCAGAGGCGAAACGTCGCGGCCGTCAAGGAGCACCGCGCCGCCCTCGGGGCTTTCAAAGCCCGCGATGATCCGCAGCAAGGTGGTCTTGCCGCAACCGGATGGGCCCAAGAGCGAGAAGAACTCGCCCTTCCTTATTCCAACGCTCACGTCATCCAGCGCCTTGAAATCGCCGAACGACTTGCGTACGTGCTCAATAACTACGTCGCTCCCTTTCACCGTCTTTTTCCTTTACCCTCCGAGTTCCATGATGCCGCCGCGCGTAGCGAGCTATCAGCGGCGGCCGTTTCCGGATGCCGATACCGGCCCGGCGGCGGAATTCGATCCGCCTGGTTCATACATCACGGAGCGCACAATGCGGCATGGAAGGCCTGCTTGTCAATCGGCCGGCGCGCATCGTATGCAGCGATTATTCGCTGTTTATGCTATCAAGACGTCGATTATTCACGTATATTCACGCGCTCCCCGATATCGGCCCGGCGACTTGCGCAAGGCGCCGAGCTCGGGCAGAATACGCGCATGAGCACGACAAACGACCCCAAGGAAGCCTTCGGGCGCCTCTACGATATCTTCGTCCGCCTGCGCTCGCCGGAGGGTTGCCCTTGGGACCGCGAACAGACGCCCGTCAGTATCCGCGGCAACCTGATAGAGGAAGCCTACGAATGCGTCGAGGCCATCAATGACGGCGATATCGACCACATCAAGGAAGAGATAGGCGACGTCATACTCGTCGCTACGATGATGGCGGTGATATACGAGGAATCGGGAGCCTTCACGACCACGGAGGCGCTCGACACGATCTCGGACAAGCTGGTTCGGCGCCATCCGCACGTCTTCGCGGACGCCGAGGCGGACACGCCCGACGCGGTGCTCAGGCAATGGAACGACATCAAGGAGAACGTCGAGGGGCGGCGCAGGAAGGACTCCGTCCTAGACGCCGTTTCCAAGGCCCTACCCCCGCTCGAACGCTGCTACAAGCTACAGAAGGCGGCCGCGAAGGTCGGTTTCGACTGGCCCGATCAGACGGGACCGTGGGACAAACTCGAGGAGGAGCTTCGCGAGTCGCGCGAGGCCTGCCAGGCTATAGAGGCCAAGGCCGCGTCGGGAGACGACGACTCCGCCGAGCGCGCCATGCTGGAGGACGAGATAGGCGACCTGTTCTTCTCGCTCGTCAACGTGGCGCGCAAGCACCGCGTCGATCCCGCCATAGCGATGCAGCGCGCCGCCGAGAAATTCGCGTCGCGATTCAGGCATGTAGAAAGGCGTATGGCCGAGGCCGGCGAGGCGATGGAGCAAGGCAAGCTCGAGATGATGGACCGCTACTGGGACGAAGCGAAGGAGTCCGCGAAACGCGATTGACTCTACGGAGCACATGGCCTATCATCGGATGACAGTTTGACTATACTTGTCATTTAGGATGGCTTATGGAACACCCGAACATCATTCAAGGCGGCATGGGCGTCGGCGTCTCCGACTGGAGATTAGCGCGAGCGGTCTCCGCGCAGGGCGCCTTGGGGGTGGTCTCGGGAACCGCCCTGGACACGGTCATGGCGAGGCGCCTGCAGCAGGGGGACCAGGGCGGGCACATGCGGCGCGGCCTTTCGGCCTTTCCCGACCGCGCGCTGGCCGACAGGGTACTCGCCGACTGGTTCCGCCCCGACGGCACGGCCGACACGCACGACTTCGCGCCGCTACCGATGCGCGAGGCCGTACGCGCCGAAGGCGCGCCCGTCCCGTCGGCCGCCGAGGCCGAGAGCCGGCGGATCGTCGACGAGCTGACGGTCGCGGCCAACTTCGTCGAGGTTCATCTCGCCAAGGAAGGACAGCCGGGCCTCGTCGGCGTCAATTACCTCGAGAAAGTCCAGCTACCGAATCCCGCGTCGATATACGGCGCGATGCTCGCCGGCGTCGATTATATCCTGATGGGAGCCGGCATACCGCTCGAGATACCGGGCCTGCTCGACCGCTACGCCAGGGGCGAGGCCGGAGAGATACGGGTATACGTCGACGGAGCCCCGAAAGACACGCGTTACGTCGCCCGCTTCGACCCCGCCGAGGTACTCGCGGCTCCCCCCGCGTCGCTGAAGCGGCCGGCCTTCCTGGCCATCGTTTCGTCGTACATCCTCGCCGCGACGATGCTGACGCGGGCCTCGGGCAGGGTCGACGGCATCGTCGTCGAGAATCAGACCGCCGGCGGGCATAACGCGCCGCCGCGCGGCGTACTGGAGCTCGACGAGCGTGGCGAGCCTATATACGGCCCGAAGGACGACGTCGATTATGCCAAGATGGTAGGCCTCAAAATTCCGTTCTGGCTCGGGGGCTCCTACGGCATGCCCGACTCGCTCCGGGCCTCGAAGGCCGACGGGGCGACGGGCATACAGGTAGGGACGCTGTTCGCGTTCTGCCGCGAGTCGGGGCTGCTCCCCGAGCTGAAGCGGCGCTTCCTCAAGGCGGTCGAGGCCGGCAAGGCGCTGGTATTCACCCATCCCGACGCTTCGCCGACCGGATATCCGTTCAAGATCGCCCTGCTGGAAGGCACGCTCTCCGACGAGAGCGTGTTCGAGGGGCGCCTACGGGTCTGCAACATCGGCCTGTTGCGGCAGCCGTACGAGACCGGCGACGGCCGCGTCGGCTATCGCTGCCCGGCCGAGGCCCCATCGTCGTTCGAGAAGAAGGGCGGCGCGGCCGACCTGGCGAAGAACGCGCGCTGCCTCTGTAACGCACTGCTCGCGAATCTCGGGCTGGGCATGAGCTACGCGGGCGCCCGCCTCGAGAAGCCGCTCTTAACCGTCGGCAAGCACCTGGAATCGCTACGACTCCTCATCCAGCGCTTCGGCATGGACTACTCGGCCGTAGACGTACTCGCCTTCCTCCGCGCGGAAGTCGCCGGGGAGGCGAAAACGTGACGCGCGAACCGGTCGTCGTTACCGGCATGGGCGTCGTCTCGAGCATAGGGATCGGCGTCGATGATTTCTGGAGGGCCTGCGTCGCCGGCGTATCGGGAGCGGCGAGAATAACCGCCTTCGATCCGGCCGGGTTCCATAGCGAGATAGCCTGCGAGGTCAAGGATTTCGACCCCGACCGCCGCATTTCCAAGAAGCAATCCCGGCGCATGGCGCGCTTCTCGCAGCTCGCGGTCTACGCCGCCGTCGAGGCGGTCGAGCAGGCGGGGCTCGACGTCCCCGGCCTCGACCGCTCGAGGATAGGCTGCGTCGTCGGCGCGGCCGCCGGCGGCTACGACGTGCTCGACGAGCAGTACGCGTCGTTCATCAAGAACGGCCCGCGCAACGGCAATCCTCTCGCGGTACCGAAGACCATCGCCAACATGGCGGCCTGCGCCGTCGCGATAAACCTCGGAATCACCGGTCCCAACTTCGCCGTCTTGAGCGCCTGCGCCACCGGCGGCCACAACCTGGCGATGGCCAAGATGCTCATCCAGTCGGGCTACGCCGACGTGGTGATAGCGGGGGGCACGGAGGCGACCGTAACGCCCATGGTCGTAGACGCCTACGGCTGCATGGGCGTGCTATCGACGAGGAATGGCGAGCCCGAACGAGCGAGCCGACCCTTCGACAAGGACCGCGACGGCTTCGTCATCGGCGAGGGCGCCGGCGTCATGGTCCTCGAGAGCCTGGCGCACGCGAGCGCCCGAGGCGCGACGGTACTCGGCGTATTCGAGGGCTTCGGCATGACCTGCGACGCGCAGAGCATAGCGATACCCGACCCGGAGGGCCGCCTGGCCGCCGAGGCCATGCTCCTCGCCGTCGCCGACGGCGGCGTGAAGCCGGGGGACATCGACTATATCAACGCCCACGGCACGTCGACCGCGGCGAACGACGCGGTGGAGACCAAGGCGATACGGCTCGCGTTCGGAACGCACGCCGACAGCCTGTCGATCGGCTCTACCAAGTCGATGATAGGACATACGCTCGGCGCGGCGGGAGCCATCGAGGCGATCGTCGCCGTCCTGTCGATACGCGACGGCATCGTGACGCCGACCATTAACCTCGAGAATCCCGACCCCGCCTGCGACCTCGACTATACGCCCGGAGCCGCGCGGCGCAGGCCGCTCAGGCACGCGCTGTCCAACTCGTTCGGCTTCGGCGGGCAGAATTGCGCCTTGCTGTTCGGCGGGGGCTGAAAGAACGGGAAAAAGCGGCGGCCGGGCCCGGTCCGCCGCTACGCGTTACTCGGCGGCGGGCTGGATCACGTGGAAGAGGCCTACGTGCTTCTTGTCCAGGATGACGTTGTGGGCCTTCAGCCGTATCGAGTTGAGCCTGATGAAACCGCGCGAGTCGGTCTGGTCGAAGCCTCCCTCCACGTCCATGCTGCCTAGTTCCTGGTCGTACAGCGAGGTAGGCGACTCGCGGGCGATCGCGAGTACGTTTCCCTTGTAGAGAGACAGGGTAACCTTGCCGTCGATCGCCTCCTGGGACTGGTTGAAGGCGGCCATCAGGAAGTCCATCTCGGGCGCGAACCAGAACCCGTTATACAGGAACTCCGAGAATTTCGGCTCCAGCGTCAGCTTCAGGTGCATCACCTCCCGGTCCATCGCTATGCCTTCGATATCGCGGTGCGCGGCCCACAGGATCGTAGCTCCGGGGCTCTCGTAGATACCGCGCGACTTTATGCCGATAAAACGGTTCTCGACCATGTCGACGCGGCCTATGCCGTTCACGCGACCGAGCTCGTTCAGGAAGAGGAACATCGGCAGGGCGCCCTCGACGCGCTTTCCGTCCGCGAGGTTCGTTACCGCCGAAGGCAGGCCGTCCTTGAATTCGATGGCTATGAGCGTCTCGGCGTCGGGAGCGGCCTTGGGCGAGTTGGTCCGCGAGTAGATGTCCTCGGTGGCGATCAGGGCCGGGTCCTCGAGGATACCTGCCTCATGGCTGATATGCATCAGGTTCTCGTCCTCGCTATACGGTTTCTTGATAGTAGCGGAGACCGGTATGCCCTGCTCCTCGGCGTACCTGAGCATATCCGTGCGCCCCTTGAACTGCTGGAGGAACTCGGCGTCCTTCCACGGGGATATGATCCTAAGACTCGGGCCGAGCGCGGCGAAGGTCAGTTCGAAGCGGACCTGGTCGTTGCCCTTGCCCGTGGCCCCGTGGGCTACGTACGAGGCGCCCTCCTCCGTG
The DNA here is from genome assembly GCA_002839315.1 of Spirochaetae bacterium HGW-Spirochaetae-3. Classification (GTDB taxonomy): domain Bacteria; phylum Spirochaetota; class Spirochaetia; order Treponematales; family UBA12059; genus SZUA-370. The sequence continues at coordinate 227,896 of PGXV01000005.1, read as the reverse complement.
GCTATGCGTACCTGATGCTTCGCGATCAGCGGCCGGGCCAGCGACGTACCGAGCAGGTATCGGCCCTCGTAGAGCGCGTTCGCCTTGAGCGCCTGGAATATATAGTCGACGACGAATTCCTCGCGCAGATCCTCCAGGTACACCTTGGAGGCCCCTAGCTTCAAGGCTTTCTCGCGGGCCTTCTCGAAATCCTCCTGCTGGCCGACGTTGGCCATGAAGCAGATCACTTCGTAGCCCTTGTTGATAAGCCACTTGAGGATCACCGACGTATCGAGCCCGCCGGAATACGCGAGGACTACTTTCTCTCCCATACCTATTATCCCTCCATGTCCGTATCGTCATATAGAAACTATGCCGAGTATAGACGCCGGAGCTACGACCGTCAACGGAATGGCGGCGACATGAATAGTCCTCAAGGATATGTCCGTCGTATCCACGGTCGAGGATCGTCTCGGGCACCTTATTCCGGCATCCAGACGTGCCTCATGGTGTATTCGTAGGCCTCGGGTACTTCCTCCCCCGATTCGTAGCGCTCTCTCCAGAACGCCTCGCCCAGGTCGGTCGCCAGCGACCTGTTTATGTCGCCGCCGATCGCGTCCATATAGCACTGAAGGGCTTCGTACCACAGTTCGAATATGACGTTACCCCGGGTGATCCTGAAGGCGCGTATCTCCTTGCGAGTCAGGCCCTTGTATCGCAACGACAGCTTCATGCCGCCTCCGGGAAAGAGAGACCCGCCCGGCGGCCGGGGCCGTCGGGCGGGTCGAGGACTCCAGTATCCACGCCAGAGACGACCGCCTAGCGCAGCGTCTTCGCGAAGAAGGCCGTTACGGCGCCTACCGTGTCGATCTTGATCTGAGGATCGCCGCCGTAGAAACCGTAGCCGTGATCGGCGCCCTTGATGGTCACGAGCTCGATACCGGAGCTGGAAGCGGCCGCGGCGGCCGATTCGTTGACGACCGACTCGGGGATGATCGTGTCGACGGCGCCCCGGACGTACTGGACGGGACCCGCGTAAGCATGGATCGCCTCGATGCACTTGGCGGACTCGTTATCCGAGAACCACTGCAGCCCGAGGTCCTGGACCTGGCCGAACATCGTGGTGAACACGACGTGGCCGTCGGTCGCGGCCTTCGCGGCGAGCGACTTGTACGCGTCCTTGCCGCCCATGAAGATGTACATGGACGCGGCGCCGTCGGTGGCGGCCGGGGCGAGGAGGGACATGGACGCGTACGAGGCGCGGCCTGAGGACAGTATGGCCAACCGGCCGCCCATGCTGTAGCCGAACATCCCGACGCGCTTCTCGTCGATCGAGGCGTTCGCGACGGCGAAGGCGCGGGCGGCGTCGATATCGTCGAGCATATTAGCGAGGTTGTTGGCGGTGAACGGCTCGGAACTCTCGCCGCATCCGGGGAAGTCCATCCGGATGCTGGCTATGCCGAGCCTCGCCAGCTCCTCGGCGATGGCGGTAAAGCCGCCCGCCTCTTCCTTGCTACCGCCGTGGCCGTGGGCCATGACGACGAGTGGCGCCTTCTTGCCGGTCGCCGGGACGGTCAGCACGGCCGGGACGGAAACGCCCCTCGAGGCGACCGAGACAGCCTTGGCCTCGAACTGGAAGGGACCGGCCGCGGCCGGAGCCGAGACGCAGGCGGCGAGCGCGGCGACGACGGCGACGGCGACGAGAAGCGTCCCCGTCCTCGATACGAAGTTCTTCATGATAGACCTCCTATAGTCGAACAGAATCACGGGATCGGAATCACGTGCCGCTCACATCACCCTCCGGCGATGGTAGCGGCGTAGCTTAGCGCTCCACGCCTTGATGGTCGAGACGGAATCGCTCAGTCGGCTCGTACCCCCGACGATCGATTTGATTACGACGTACCTGGCCATATCCGGGTCGCCGCACTGCTCGTCGAACGAGTCGAGGTACTGGAGCCATGCCTCGGCCCTGCCGTCGAGCGCTCCCGAGGAAGCGTCGCCGCCGTTGAAGGGAGCGACGTCCTCGCCCCTGGCGACGACGAGGCCTATCCGGCCCGATAGCAGCGTAAAATCTTCCATCGCGTCGTCGAATAGCTCTCCGGAGCCCGGTTCCCATATCAGCTTGACGAAGGGGTGGTCCATCCCCGCCATGATCCCGGTAGCGGTTCGGCTCGAGTCGAGGATGGAGCGATGCGAAAGGCCGAGGCACAGCATTACCCCTTGCTCGCCCGCCTCGTCCCCGAGGTACCTGATCTCGTCCAGGAAAGCGGCCGCGTCGGCGGCCGGAGAATCGCCGCGATGGGACGACCACAGGCGCAGTATAGGGGCGTTGAATTCCCTCGTCGTGGCGAGCGCCGCCCTGAACGCCGAGCGGTCGTGCGAGACCGCTCTGTACAGAGTGGCGTACGAAACGGTGCATAATCCGGCCCTGAGGGTCGCCATCATCGTCTCGCGAGCGGCCGAGACGTCGCCGGGGCTGACGAACCCGTCGTCGGTCCATTCGACGCCGTGGACGCCGGCCGCGGACGCGGTTTCGAGTACGGTATGGATATCGGCCCCTATGCAAGCCGAGGAAGACAGCGCCGTATGGATCATCCTGGGTTTGGATTCTACCGAATGGTCGTCGGCATTACAACCGTAACCGCTCGCGCGGGGAGTGGTATTGCCCCCCGGCCGGACCTGGTATATGGTATCCGTCTCCGGCTCGCGCGGCCGGCGTGGAGGTCATCCAGTGATACACCTTGAAGCCGCCGAGGATGGATTCGTAGTAAGCATCGACGGACGACGCGCGCTATGCCATTCGATGCGCGCGCCCCTGTTCGAGATGGGCTCCGCCGAGCCGTCGGTACGCCAACGCAAGGGCGGTTACGCGATACGCCAGAAGAACCGGTCCCGAGTCAAGGCCAAGGCGTGGAAACAGGTCTCGGCTCGCGACGACTTCATCGATATAGAGTTCGAGAACCTCGTCCGCATGACCGTCCGCGAGACGTCGGGCTCGCTTCGCGTCACCTTCTCCAGGTACGACCAGGCCTTCAATCGATTCCTGCTCAGGCTTCCGGCCACGGCGGGGGAGAGCGTCTTCGGCTGCGGCGAGCAATATTCCCGGCTCGACCTCAAGGGCAGCAGGGTACCGCTCTGGTCCGAGGAACAGGGCGTAGGCAGGGGGCACGACCTCATCACGCTGCTCGCCGACCTGTGGGGCGGCGCCGGCGGGAACTGGCACACGACCTATTTCGGCCAACCGTCGTTCGTAACGAGCGAGCGGGCATGGGTACACGTCGATACGACCGCCTACTGCGTATTCGATTTCAAGCGCCCCAAGACCACTATCCTGTCGTGCTGGGCTATCCCGGACGAGATAACGCTCGGCTTCGCCGCCGACGCGCCTTCGGCAGTCGGCGCGCTGTCCGCCGTCGTCGGCCGCCAGCCGGCCCTACCGTCGTGGACATGGGAGGGCGCCTGGCTCGGCGTTCAGGGCGGTTCCGACGACATAGCCGGGAAGCTGAGCGCGGCGAAGGCGGCCGGTGTCAAGGTAGGAGCGCTATGGGTGCAGGACTGGTGCGGCAAGCGCGTCACCAGCTTCGGCAAGCAGCTACAGTGGAACTGGAGTTTCGACCGGTCCCTGTACCCTAAGCTCCCCGACGACATAGCCAGTCTACGCCGCGAAGGCATCCGCTTCCTCGGCTACATAAACCCGTTCCTGTCGATAGAGGGCGATATGTACGCAGAGGCGTCCAAGGCGGGCTACTGCGTCAAGCGCGCCGACGGAAGCGACTACCTCGTCACCGTTACGACGTTCCCCGCCGCGATGGTCGACCTGTGGAACCCCGACGCCTTCGCGTGGATCAAGCGCGTCATCAGGCGCGAGATGCTCGACATAGGCATGGCCGGCTGGATGGCCGACTTCGGCGAGTACCTCCCGGCGGACGCCGTCCTCCACGGCGGCCGCGATCCGCTCCTCGCGCACAACGAGTATCCGGTACTATGGGCCAAGGCAAACGCCGAGGCCGTCCGCGAGGCGGGCAAGCAGGGCGAGGCGGCGTTCTTCCTGCGCTCCGGCTGGGCCGGTTCGTCGAGGCATACGCCGTCGTTCTGGGCCGGAGACCAGCTGGTCGACTGGAGCCGCACCGACGGGCTGCCGAGCGTCATACCGGCGGCGCTATCGCTGGGGTTCTCCGGTTCCGGCGTCTGGCACTCCGACATCGGCGGCTATACGACGGTAGCGTGGGTCAAGCGCTCGCGCGAATGCCTGATGCGTTGGACCGAGCTCGCGGCGTTCACCCCTATCATGAGGACGCACGAGGGGAACAGGCCGGAGTCGAACGCGCAGTTCTGGTCCGACCCGGCCATGCTCGCCCACTTCGCCAGGATGAGCGCCGTCTGGACGGGGCTGGCGCCGTACCACGCCGACACCATGGCCGACTACGCATCGAACGGCGTACCGGCCATCCGCCATACCTGGCTTCATTACGAGGACGAGCCCGGGCTCAGGCGCCTCTCGTACCAGTACCTGTACGGCAGGGACCTGCTCGTCGCCCCGGTAACGAAGCCGGGGAAGAACCTGTCGGACGCGTACCTGCCCGCGGATCATTGGGTTCACCTCTGGACGTCACGGGAATTCCGCGGCGGCGATGTCACGATAGAGGCGCCGCTCGGCTATCCGCCGGTATTCTACCGAGCCGATTCGCCGTGGGCGAGCCTGTTCGAGAGCCTGAGAAGATCGGTAAGGAAGCTATAGGCCTACGCGCTCGAGCAGGATAACGGCCTGAGCCTCTATGGCCTCGAGGCGACCCACCGGCCCGAGGCCTTCGTACGTCTTCGCCTTTACCGATACTGCGCCGATGGGTATGCCGAGGGCCTCCGCTATCGAGGCGCGTACGTCGTCGACGAGAGGAGCCAGCCGCGGGCGCTCGAGCAGGACGGTGGAGTCGACGTTGACGACCCTCCATCCCGCCTCCGCGAGAATTTCGACGGCCCGCTCGACGAAGACGCGCGAGGGGGCGCCCTTCCAGCGAGGGTCGGACGGCGAAAAATGACGGCCTATGTCGCCCGCGGCTACGGCCCCGAGCATCGCGTCGACGATGGCGTGGAACAGCGCGTCGCCGTCGGAATGCCCTACCTCGCCGAGATCGGACGGAACGTCGACGCCGCCGAGCATCAACGGCCGGCCGGGAGCCAGCCGATGGACGTCCCAGCCTTGGCCGACGCGGAAATTCACGGCAAGTCCTCGGGGAAGGTGATCTTGACGTTGTCCCGGTCTCCGTCTACGACGGAGACGGAGCCGCCGGCCATAGCCCATATCTCCGCATCGTCCGTGGCCCCGGACGCGGAGGAACCGGCCGACAGGTAGGCCGAGAGGAGCCCGCGGTACTGGAATCCCTGGGGGGTCTGCACGGCCCGGAGCGCCGGACGGGGCAGGTGCTCCGCTACGGTTCCGTCCGCGGCCACGAGCTTTACGGTATCGGAGACCTGCACGCCCGGCACGCAGGCGCCGGTCCGCGCGGATTCCGCGAGCACGCGCTTGACCAGGTCGGCGCCGGCCTTGGGACGGGCGGCGTCGTGCACGAGCACGTATTCGGGATCCACGGCGCGCAGGGCGAGAAGGCCGGCTCTCACGCTGTCGGAGCGCTCAGAGCCGCCCGCGACGAACAGGAGCCTCGGACCGGCCCTCGTCAGGAAGGCGTCGCCGAGGACGGAGCGGGCCTCCGCCTCTCCGTCGGGGGGTACGACGACGACCACGGCCGCGCAGCCGGGCGTATCGAGGAATAGCCTAACCGAATGGGTCAGTACCGGGAGGCCATCGAGGAGCCTGTACTCCTTCTTGACGCCGCCGAAGCGGACGCTCCTCCCGGCGGCCGCTATGACCGCCGCGAATCGCACGCGCTAGATCTCCAGCCGAGCTCGGATAAGCTCCGCTATCTCGTCCTTCGTCTTCCCGAGCGAGAACGAGACCTCGTCCTGCAACAGGTTGAGCGCGTTGTCGTATAGCTTACGCTCGAGGATCGGTAGCTCCTTGATCTTTGAACGATGGTACAGCGAGCGCACGACGCTGGCTATATCCATGACCGATCCCTTTTTAAGGAGGTCGAGATTCATCTGGTAACGCAATTTCCAGTCAGACGGAATCGGAGCGTACTCCTCGGATATGAACTCGAGGGCGCGTTCCGCCTCGGCCGTAGGTACTATCGGCCGGATGCCCAGGTCGCGGGCTTTGTCCACCGGGACCATCACGGTCATGTCGGAAAACTCGAGGTAGATGATGTAGTAGAGGACGCTCGTATCCTTGAAGCGCTTTTCCTGGATCTCGACGATCCTTCCTACGCCTTGGCTTGGATAGACGATGCGCTGATCTACGCCGAATTCTGTGGTTTGGGGCATACTCATACAGAATCGATTCTACATCGGCAGGGCGTAAAAGTCAAACCTGCACGGAGAAGCGGACGCGCGCCACGGATGGCGCGCCACGACCAAGGCCGGCGCAGCGTAGCGAGCCGGTACGTCACGGACGACTTTACTCCGCGCGCCACGGACGACGACACGCCGCGCGCCACGGATGGCGCGCCACGACCAAGGCCGGCGCAGCGTAGCGAGCCGGTACGTCACGGATGACGACACGTCACGGATGACGAAAGAGCTCCCACATGAGTATCGCGCCTGCCGCCCCGACGTTCAGAGAGTCGACGCCGCCGGCCATGGGAACGACGACCCGCTCGTCGCAGGCCGCCGCGACGTCGGCGGGGAGGCCCCACCCCTCGTTCCCGAGAACGAGCGTTATCGACCGGCCCGCGGCGGCGATCGCCGCCGGTTCCAGCGCTCCGGGGACGAGGGCGGCGGCGGCCAGCAGGTTGCCTGCCGGGCCGCGGGCGAACGGCAGCTCGGCTACGCCGGACAGCGGTACGACGGGCAGTCCGAGCGCGCAGGCCATCGAGGCGCGCAACGCCTTGCGGCCGAAGGGATCGGCGCAGCCCGGCCCCAGGTAGATACGCGCCGCGCCCAGCGCGGCGGCGCTCCGTATCAAGGCGCCCAGGTTGTCCGGGTCGGTTACGTTCCATAGCGCCAGCGCGTGTCCGGCGGGGACGCCGTCCGGATCGGGGGGCTCGGGGCGTTCCGCCAGCGCCAGCGTGCCCCTGTGGAACGAGAAGCCGAGCAGCTCCGCCATCTCGACCCGCCCCATCGCCGCGACGGAGAAAGTCCCGGCAGAAAGCCTGAGCCACTCGGCCTCGTCCGCCGGCACGCAGAGCATGGAACGCAGACGGACCCCGCAGTCCAGGGCCTTCTGTATTACGATGCGCCCCTCGCACACCATGAGACCGGCGCGCGCGTAATCGCGGTCGCGCAGCCCGGCGAACGCGGACAGGGAGTCTGCTGGATCGATCATGGCGCGAGTATACTCCGCACTTGCCCCGCGGCGTCTATCCCAGTATGGTTTATACGCTAGTACTGATCGATACGGAGGATGCATGAAAGAAGAAATCGCGCGCTACCGGGCGCGTTTCGAGGAATACGCCGAACTACGCGTGCAGGAGAATAGGTCGCTCCGTATAAGCCTCCTCAACGGCGACGTCGTAGGGAACTCCCGCGGAGCCCAGTCCGGCGTTTCGGCGCGGGCGTTCAAGAGCGGCGTCTGGGGTTTCGCCTCCTCGCCGCGGACGGGCGACCCAAAGCTGGACGACGGCGCCACACGCGAGACGATAGACAGGGCCGTCGCCAACGCCCGCTTCCTCGGAAGCAGGGAATCGGCCGGCGCGCTGACGCAGGGGCCCTTGCCGTCCCGACCCGGCCGCGCGGTCGTCGACTTCAGCACCAAGAAACCGCGCAAGAGCCAGAAAGAGATGATCGAGTTCATCAGGGCCGTCGACTCGTATTGCCTAAAATACTACCCGGGGCTGTCGTCCCGATCGGTCAGCCTGTCCTGCCTGGACATGGAGAAGACCCTACTGACCGCCGACGGCGCGGACGCCTATTCGTTGATACCGCGTACCATCCTGATGGTATCGCTGACCGTGGACGCCGACGGCGAGCCCGTCGACCTGTACGAGGTCTACGGCGGCCGCGGCCTGTTCGAGGACGTCTTCGACGATCCGGGCGAGCTGTTCCCCAACATCGACATACTGGCGGACAACCTGGCGCGCAAATCCAAGGGAGTGTACGCGAAACCGGGCGAGCGCGACGTCGTCATCGATTCCGACCTCGCCGGCATACTCGCGCACGAGGCCGTCGGCCATACCGTTGAGGCCGACGGCGTGCTCGGCGGCTCTGTGGCCGCCGACGCGATGGGCGAGGCCGTGGCGAGCCCGCTCGTCACCCTCGTCGACTTCGCCAATACCGCCCTCGGCGAGACCTGCCCGGTTCCGGTATGGACCGACGACGAGGGCGTCGACGCGCGCGACGCTGTCCTCATCGACCGGGGCGTCCTGCGTTCCTATATGCACAATAAGGAATCGGCGGCCCACTTCGGCGTGGAGCCCACCGGCAACGCGCGAGCCTACGGCTTCTACGACGAGCCGCTCATTCGCATGCGCAACACCGCTATACTACCGGGCGCCTCCAAGCTGGCCGATATGATAGCGTCGGTGGACGACGGCTATTATTTCCTCCGCTCGTCGAACGGGCAGGCCGATTCTACGAGCGAGTTCATGTTCGGCGTCGTCATGGGCTTCGAGATCAAGGGCGGCAAGATAGGCGAGGCGCTCCGGGACACGACGATATCGGGCGTCGCGTTCGACATGCTCAAGACCGTGACGGCCGTTTCGGACGACATGAGCTGGTCGTGCGGGGGCATGTGCGGCAAGAAGCAATCCATACCGGTAGGCATGGGCGGTCCGGCCGTCCGCTGCCGCGTCAACGTCGGGGGGCGAGCGTGATGGCCGATTTTAACGGGATCGAGCTGACGAGGAAGGCCGTCGAGGCCATGAAGGCGGCCGGCGCGGACAAGGCGCAGGCCTCGCTGTCCCGAGGCGAGCAGAGCGAGCTGAACGTCGACGCCGGCAGGATGAGCCTGTACCGGACCACCGTAAACGTATCGATAGGGCTGACGGCCCATGTCGGGGGCCGCAAGGGGTCGATATCGGTGAACCGGTACGACGACGAGTCGATACGGGGCGCCGCCGCGGACGCCATAGCCATGGCGCGGTCGAGCGAGCCCGACCCTGCCAACGACGTTTCCCCGGCGCGTCCCCTCGAGAGCTTCCGCGCCGGCGCGACAGAGCCCGACAGCGCGGCGATGTACGACCGGCTCCGCGAGTTCATCGACTACGCGCGCTCGGCCTATCCTACGACCCGGCTCGAGCAATGCGTGCTCGACTTCGGCCGGGGCGAGTCGTTCTATTCCAACTCGAACGGCGCCGAATTCGAGGAGCGTTCCGGGCTCTACAGCTTCTTCGCGATGTTCACGAGCAAGGACGGCTCCGACGCGTCCAGCTTCAACTACTCCGGCGCCGCCCACCGCGACCTGCGCAAGGCGCTCAAGGACTGGGGGACAATAGACTCCCTGATGCGGCAGTCCTCGGGGCAGACCCGCGTCTCGTCCGTGGACGGCTCATTCGAGGGCGACGTCATCCTGACGCCGGACTGCCTCGGCGACTTCGTCGGCTACGTCGACTCGGTCTACCTGGGAGACTATCCGCTCATCACCGGCAACTCACCGTGGAAGGACCGGCTCGGGAAACCGGTCGTCTCGCCGCTCGTGTCGATCCGGTCGGAACCGAACGGCCCATCCATCGAGGCCGGCTACGCCTACACCGGCGACGGATTCCGAGCGGAGAACTGCCCCATCATCGAGGCCGGAACCCTCAGGAATTTCACCCTCGGGCTCTACGGATCGAACAAGACCGGCAAGCCGCGATGCCCGTCGGGCGGAGGCGCCATCGTCGTCGATCCCGGAGAGACGGCCTTGGACGACATGGTGCGCGACGTGAAGAGGGGCCTCCTCCTCGCTCGCTTCTCCGGAGGCTCGCCTTCCGACAACGGCGACTTCTCAGGCGTCGCCAAGAATTCCTACTTAATCGAAGACGGCAGGATAGTACGCCCCGTCGGCGAGACCATGATCGCCGGCAACGTGGCGTCGCTGTTCAAGGCTATCCGAGCCGTATCGAGGGAGCGCGTCGATTACGGCTCGGCGATACTGCCGTATATGCTCGCGGGAGGCGTCGGCGTATCGGGGAAATAAGGCTCCGCGCGATTTCGGTCGGTGATTTGATATTGCGATCGCCGCCCATTATGCTTAATACGCGGATGAAGAAGAAACAACACCCCTTACGCAGGAAGATATTCGCCATCGTGATGTTCACGGTCGCGTTCGTGACTTTCGGCGCGACGCTGATCGTCATGAACACGCTCGGAAAGGGCATCGAAACGTTCGACCTGACGTTTCATTTCTCGGCGGTGCAACTCGTGAAGCTGTACCTGGAGACGAGCGTCCCCGGCTCGTGGTACGAACGCGGCGGGGTTCTGTACAAGGGAACGGACGGGAGCTTCATCGACGGCGACCTCTACTACGCCCTTAAGGAATACCTACCGTCAGATACGATGATCCTTTACGGAGCGGGCTCGCCGCCCGAGCCGAGGAAGAACGGATGGGAGATAGCGAGTGAGAAGAATCGGAGGAGGCCCAGCCTGGCGCCTCCTCCGAACGTGGTGCCATTAGACAGGCCCGTTGCGACGGCGAACGGAGCGTATACCGTCGTCAGGGGAGACGGCGGCGAAGTGGTCGGATGGATAGCCGTATCGAGCGATGGCAATTTCCTTAGGCGCTCCGAATTCAGGATGAGAATTTACCTTCTAACGATCGCCATGGGAATTTTCTTTACCGTCGCCGCGGTACTAGGTTTTCTCGTGCTGCGCATCACGAGGCCGATAGAACAGATAGCGGCCGCCCATAAGGTAGCCTCGGACAGGAACATAGTGCTCGCGCAGGAATCGCGGACCGACCCGCTCACGGGGCTCCTCAACAGGCGGGGCTTCTTCGCGACGCTCGCGGAGGAACGGACGGTTCGGCCTTCCCATGTCGCGATCCTCGATATAGACCACTTCAAGGACGTGAACGACAGGCGCGGCCATGACGTCGGGGACCGCGTCCTATCCGATATGGCGTCGCTGCTGGCGTCCCGCGTACGCGCCGGGGACCTGTGCTGCCGATGGGGCGGAGAGGAATTCGTGATAGCGTTCGTCGGGATCAGGGACGACGACGCGCTAGCCTCGGCGGAGCGGATACGGGAAGCCATAGAAGGGATGGTCATACGCGTCGAGGACCGGCGAGAAGACGGGACGACCTTCGGCATAACCGTGACGATAGGCGTATCGGCTCTAGGGCTCGACGGATTGCATGGCGCGATCGCAAGCGCCGACCGAGCCCTGTACGAGGGCAAGCGCGAGGGCCGCAACCGAGTCGTCGCGGCCGTCCGACCTTGAAGGCCTACGCCGTCCTCGGCTGGGACAGCTCGAGGTCCATGCGCTTGAGCTTCTTGCGGAAGTTCGTCGACTCGTCGTCGAGTATGCCGCGCAGATAGTCGATCTGGCGCTTCATCGACTGGTCGTAGAGGTCGCGATCCACGCCCCATCGCTCCGCGAAGTGCCTGCGAGCGAGCGATCGGACGCCGTGGAACCGGCCGTCAAGCATCGAGATGGTCATATCGTAGAAGCTCATCGTTTTCCGGAGCATATCGAATTCGGTTTCGTACCCCGGGAAGCCGGCTTCCTTGAATTCGTAGTAGAGGAAGAGGAGCTTCTCCAGGTACGCGCGGTCGGCCATCTGGCCGACCAGGTCGGCGCTAGCGATGATAGACCCGGCTTCCCGCTCCGCGTCGTCGGCCCAGGCCTGATCGTCGTACTCGCCCTTGAGCCCCGTCGCGTAGATGATGCGGGCGACGCGGCTTGCGCTATCGTCGTCGAGCCCCCAGCGACCGGCGTTCGCCAGCGCGAAGTCGGCCGAGCGTCGTACGTGGATGGAGGTAAAGCGCGCGCCCGTGCCGCCGGCCTCGTCCATAGTACGTATATAGCCTGTATCATGGCATAAAGCGGCTATTAGAAGGTCGCGAGCCAACGACGGATCGTACGGGGACCGCTCGATGAAAAGACCGTCCGCTATTCTCGCGGTAGCCAGCAGGACGGCCATGGTATGGCGTATATCGTGATAATCGGTATCGCAGGCCCGATATCCGGGGAAGCGACCGTCGAACAAGCCTACGACGTCCGAGGCTACCGATCCGATGGGCGACCAGACTGCCTCGTCGAACCAGAATTTCAGGATACGCCCGGCTTCAGAGATAACCGCGTTCGGGTCCTCTCCGTCTACGAGCGTCGCCAACTGTACCGAATCGGGATCGCTCATAGCCGGATCCTCCTCTTTTCTATTTAATATATAATAGCACGCGCGCGGGGAACCGACTCGGATATCGCTTTTTTTCCATTCTTTTTTAAGGCGCGGATACCCGGCTCTCGGCGGCGATCGTCCTATTCTTACCGCCCCGCTTGGCGGCGAGGAGCGCGTCATCGGCCCGCCCGACGAGCGACTCGAACGTCTCGTCCGGGCGCAGGGTAGCGACGCCAGCGCTTATCGTGACTACCATCCCGGCCTCGGCCGAGCAGAGGGCGGAAGCGGAAGCGCGGAACTTATCGGCGGCGGCGATAGCGCCATCCGCGGCGCACGCCGTAAGCGCCACGATGAATTCCTCGCCGCCCCATCGGCACAGCGAATCGCACTGCCGCAGGCCCGACCGCCCGCCGTCTACGATGAGCCTGAGTATCCTATCGCCCGCGAGATGTCCCCGCGCGTCGTTGATGCGCTTGAAATCATCGACGTCGAACATGGCGACCGACAAGGCCGTACCGCTCCGCCTGGAGTCCCTGACCGCGTGGTCGCACAGGACAGCGAAAGCCATACGGTTGAGGGCGCCGGTCAGCGAGTCGTACGAGGCCGTACGCTCGAGCCGGGACTGATAGCGGTCTATCGTGATGGCGGTAAGCGAGATGACGGCGGCGATGACGAGCGTGAAGAACGCCAGGTTGAGCCAGAGGGCTCGGTTGGCGCCCGACATCGCCGCGGACGGGGTCCGCTCTACGAATAGATACCATTTCAGCTCCGGGAGGTACTTGACCAGCAGGAGCCGTTCGTCGCGCCCGCGCCTATACCGGTACGAGCCTCCGCCGTCAGCGATGGCCGCGCGGGCCGCCCTACTCAACGCCGCGTCGTCCGAGACCGTCGGAGTCGCTTCGACGCCGTACGGCGAGCCGATGAGCACGCGCCCCGAGGCGTCGACGCAGTACGCGGCCGTATCGTGCTTGAGCCGGAGATCCTCGACTATGCCGTTCATCGATTCGATAGCCAGCCCTACGCCGGCGGCGCCGAGGAAGTCGCCGTATCTGTCGAGCACGCGGTAATTGATGAAAACGGTCATGACGTCGCCGTGAGCCATGTCCGGATCGAGGTTAAGCTCATAGGGCTCGGGCATCGAGCGGACGCGGTAGTACCAACCGTCGCGGGCCTCGTCGGGCTTCACGACCTTGAGTACGCCGTCCGCCTGGTAGTAGCGTGAGGTAGCGTCCGATACGAAGAACGTAGTAAACGCCCCGTAACGATTTCGTATCTCGGATAGATAGGTGATGACGGCGTCGACGTCGGTCTCGCCCCGTTCCACCCAGTCGTGGAGAAAGGTGTCGTTCGCCATCATCGACGAGACGAATAGCGGCTGGAGCAGTTCCTTCTGGAGGGCGGCATGAACGTACTCGGCGGCCGCGGGCAGGGAATCGCGCTCGATGGACGCCCGTATCGAGTCCCTGGCCGCGAAGAACGCGAACAGGCTCGTACCAACGAAGCCCGCGACGAGCAATACGGTGATTCTTCCGATGAGCCTGTACTTTTCGCCTATGCCGGATCGCCGTGCTTCTTCCATAGGGGCCATCTTTAACGATCCGTATGAAAAATACAACGGGTGCGACTCGACGACCGGCGATTCAGCCCTCGGCTACGACGGTCGCGGCCTTCCCTTTACGCTTGGCGGACGCGAGAGACTCGTCCGCCCGGCCGACCAAGGAATAGAAACTCTCATCAGGCCGCATCGTAGCGACGCCGGCGCTGATCGTAACTCCGGACGGCCCCTCGACGGCGCATAGGTCGGACGCGGAGGTACGGAATTTATCGGCCGCGGCCAAAGCGCCGTCGGTATCGCACGATGCGAGCAGGGCGATGAACTCGTCGCCGCCCCAACGGCACAACGGGTCGCATTGACGCAACCCCGACTGTCCGCCGGCCGCGATGAGGCGCAGGACCTTGTCTCCGGCCTTCTTTCCGAATTCCGCGTTGACCCGATTGAAGTCATCGATATCGAACAAGGCCACCGACAGGGGCGTCCCGTTCCGGCGCGATTCCTTGACCGCGTGGTCGCACAACACGGAGAAAGCCATGCAATTGAGGGCTCCGGTCAGCTGATCGTGGGAAGCGGTCCGCTCAAGCCTATTCTGGAACCGGTCGAGGGCGGCGCCGGCCGCGGCCGCCGAGAGCGCTATCGACACGCTGGCAATGATCGCGCCTGCGACCAGCCCGGAAGCGGCAGTCGCCCTGGATGTCAGTACTATAACAGCCGAGAATCCGACGACGAGCAAGATAATGATCGTTGCTACGAGCCGGCCTTTTTCTCCGATTCCCGTCTTCGGTAGTTCTTCCATAATGGTGTATTTTCATCCATATATTTAAAACGCGCAAGACTCAACAGTACCGCGTCCCCGGGACCCTTCGCTATTTGCTTCCATAGCCCCGCTACGCAACGCCTCAGTACATAGGGACAAGGGAGGTAACAGCAAGGATACCATGCCGATATCATGGCTATCCGGCCTGGCCCTCGTTCGCATACTGGCGGGTATCGTCTTCGGCGGCAAGTACGAGGTACTGGGATACGGATGTATCGGCGCGGGCGCTCTCCTCGCCGTCGTCGATACCGTACGGCGGGCGAAGAGAAGATAAGGAAGCGGCCCCCTCTACGACGGGAGCCCGAAGCAGTACGCCGCGGTCAATGCGATGGTGCCCGATATGGCCTCCCTGCTCGTACGCTCGTAGCCGTGGGAGGCCTGGACGCCGGGGCCGATCAGAGCGTGCCTGATGTCGTAGCCGGCCCGGAGGGCTGCCCCGGCGTCCGAGCCATAGAACGGGTAGATGTCGACGGCGTGGCGAAGACCGAGCCCCTTGGCGAGGGTTACGAGCCTATCGGTCATCTCCAGGTCGTAGGGGCCGCCCGAGTCCTTGGCGCAGATTGAGACGCTCCGGTCGTCGGTCGACAGGTCGTCGCCCATCGCCCCCATGTCGACGGAGAGCATTTCCGCGGTATCCGGAGGAAGACCCGCGCTGCCGCCGTGGCCGACCTCCTCGTAATTGGTGAACAGGAGCCATATCTCCCGGTCGAAGCGCGGGGACTCGTCGCGAACGAAGCGCGCGAGGGCCAGGAGCGCTCCGGCGCTCGCCTTGTCGTCGAGGTGCCTGCTCTTGATATAGCCGCTGCCGGTCACGACGGTGCGCGGATCGAACGACACGAAGTCGCCGGGGCCTATGCCGAGGGCCTTCGTCTCGTCGGCCTTCGATACGGGCTCGTCGAGCACGATCTCCAGGTTGGTATCGTCGCGCTTGGTCGATCCGACGTCGTTGTTGACGTGCACCGACGGTTTGTCGAGGAGGAAGCGGCCGGTGAAGCGCCTGCCGCCGCGGGTATGCACGACGCAATTCTCGGCCTCGATGTAATTCTCGGGATATCCCCCGAGCTTCGTTATGCGGAGCGTCCCGCCAGGCTTCACGGACCGAACCATGGCGCCGAGGGTATCGATATGGGCCGCGAGCACGAGGGGGCGCCCCTGCCCTCCCAGCTTGACCCTCACCGATCGCTTGTTCGTGAATTCGGGTCCGTAGCCCAGGCTCTCGAGCTCGGCGAATACGTAGGCCTCGGCCTCGCGGGTATAGCCGGTCGGGCTAGGAATGGCGCAGAGCTCTACTATCCTCTGTACGGCGTAATCTATGATCGCATCTTCCATTTTCGGATCTCCTCGGGCGACTGGGCCGTCCTATTCTATCATCGGTCGGGGTTCCGGCGCTCAACAGGGTCGTCAAGGCATTATCGCGCGGAACGCTCGTTGGAATCAGTCTACGATCCCGTTCACCCCCTTAGGGCGCAACGAAGCCAGGAAGGTTTCTATCCTCGTCCGTCTCGATGCTTCGTCATGCTCCTCTAATACCCCGCCGAAGGCGGCTAATGTGAAGAACTCGGATTCGAAGGCCTATTTTACAGAGCCCCCATCGCTACCCTTGCAGATCGTATAGCGCCCGCACTTCTTGCCTTTCAGCTCATCGCCATGCGCAAGGAGCCAGGATGCGGTTGATGCTGTCTATGGAAGACGCGAGCCCTAGCCTACCTCCGACGGATTCGCGGGGTACGCTCTGCGTGAGCAGGGTCCTCAGCGTCGTGCCGGCTACCCCCGAGCCGAGGCTCAGAGGAAGCAAGGCCATCACCAGCATGGGGACCGATGGCGCCGGGGAGTATAGTACCCGCGATACCGCCGTTATAGAAAGGGCCGTCGCTGCAAGATTCCGTTCATCGAATCGCTTGGCAAGCGCTCCGACGTAGGCCAGAAGCCATCCGCGCTCGGCGGGCCCCAGGCCGAGGGCCTCCGCGGCGAAGAATTGCCCCAGCGCGAAGCTCGACATCAATATGCCGGCCAAGGCCGGTGCTCCTCCGAAATTCTTGATATAGTAGGGCATCGAGACGTCCCGGCTCGCTACGTTGCGCCGGCCGGGCAAGAGCCGCGCATCACGTGCGGCGAATCCCGGCGGCGGCCGTTTATTCCTTCATGAGCCTTCTTTGCTCATCGGGCAGGTCCAACGCTATCGTGCCGCCGGGATTCATGATGCCCTTGGGGTCGAAGTGGCGTTTCAGGGCGCGGAAGACGGACATGGACTCGTGGCCGACGTCGCCCTCGAGCCAGGGGGCGAAGGCCTTGCCAATGCCGTGGTGATGGCTCATCGTCGCGCCGTACTTCTGGATGCTATCGAGTATGCCCGCCTGGTACCCCAGGTACTCGTCGAGTGCCTCCATCTTCGCTATGAAGATGAAGTAGAGGTTGCAGCCCTGTGGATAGAAGTGCGACATGTGGGTCATGCATATGGTATCGGGCCTGGAATGGCAGAACTCTCGGACGCCGGTATGCACTTCCTCCAGGTTGGTCCAGTTCACCGTGCACTCGAGCGTGTCGATCATGACGCCGAAGTCCTGCATATCCTCGCGCATGTAGGGGTCGCGGAAGCGGCCGCGCTCCCATTCGCGGACGACGTATGCGGTCGTGCTCATCGCGCCGTGCCCCCGGCATATACGCTTGATCCGGCGCTCGACGTGGCGCGCGAAGCCTCGCTCTCCGTCGGCGGTACCGAGCATCAGGCAGCGTTGCCCGGGCTTGTAGCCGCGCGCCGATATCAGCGTATCGAGCGGCGTGCCGGCGACGCCGTACAGCTTGAGCGCGACGTCGGACTCCTCGGGGTCGGACAGCCGGAATACGCTGGGCAGGCCGAACTCGCCCTGCATGACCTCGCGCGCCGCCTCCTTGGCGCTCTCCCAGTCGCGGAATATGAACGAGTAGCGGCGCGTATTCTCAGGCATATACTTGCGGACCTTGAGCGTCGCGGAGTACAGGACGCCGAAGGTCCCTTCGCTACCCATCATGATCTGGTCGATATCGGGTCCCGTCGCGGCCGCGGGGAAGTCGCGCGTACGGATATCGACGCCGCCGGGGCAGACGTAATCCTGGGCCGTGACGATGTCCTCGATCTTGCCGTAGTAGGTCGAGTTCTGGCCGGCGCCGCGGGTAACGGTCCATCCGCCCACGACGGAATACTCGAAGCTCTGCGGCAGGTGGCCCGCCGTGTACGCGCGGCTCGCTCCCAGTTCCTTAGGCGCGCCGCGGAGGACGCGCTCGAGCTCGGGGCCGCTCATACCGGCCTCGACGGTTATCGTCTGGTTGCGCTCGTCGAATCCGAGCACCCGCTTCAGGTGCACGCGCATGTCCAGGCTCACGCCTCCCTTGAACGGCTCCACGCCGCGCGTCACCGACGAGCCGCCGCCGTAGACGTAGACGGGGATGCCGTGAGCCTCGCAATAGTCGACGACGGCGCGCAGGTCTTCGCGGCTACGGGGCCATAGCGCGATATCGGGCAGGTTCTCGACGATGCCATAGCGGAGGCGCATCAGGTCTATCATCGTCTTGCCGTACGCTATGCGGAGGCGGTTGTAGGCGTCGACATGCGCGTTCGTCGGGCCTACGATCGCCGTCAGCGCCGCGACGTGCTCGGGCGCGAGCCGGCTCGGGAATGACTCCGGAACGGTTCCGAGGCCTTCATTGCGCCTGGCGCGGAACCAGTCGTCATCGAGGCCGAAGGTTTCCTTCATCAGCGCGAACAGCTTGCGGTTCGGGTGCTTGTATTCCTTGGGATCTCCCCACTTCAGTATCGACCTGAAGCTCTTCGCGGGCAGATCGCCTTCGAACCATTCGGGCTTGAATTCGTCTCGATTGGACATGCAATGCTCCTTATACGGGCCGCTCGGGGTAGCCCGTTATGTCTCTGATGCTTTCGTACAGCGGCGACAGCGCCTTGTACATCTTCTTGTAGACGCGGCGGTATAACTCGGCGTACAGCGCGGCGTTCGCGGGATCCGGCTCGAAAGCGCGAGCTGTCGACGGCGACAGAGTCGACGACGGCGACAGAGTCGACGACATGGCCGCCGAGGCCTCCGCGACCCCCGGATACCAGCCGAGCCCGGCGGCGGCGCACATGGCCGCACCGAGGCCCGAGGCCTCGAAGGTATCCCCTCGCTCCAGCGGCAGGTTGAAGACGTCCGCCGATATCTGGCATATCGAGTCGCTCTGGCTGGCGCCGCCCGACACGCGGAGCGCGCGCACCCGTTTCCCGGAGACGCGCTCTATCGATTCGAGCCCTTCCTTGAGGCCGTACGCCAGCCCCTCGATGATGGCCCGGTACAGGTGCGCCCGCTCGTGCACGTCGCCGAAGCCGATAAGGGCTCCCTTGGCCGACGGCGACTTGAGGCCGGCGGTCCAGTACGGTTGCATAACGAGCCCGTGGCCGCCCGGCGGCGTCGCTACGAGCAGCTCGTCGAGCATCGCCTCCGCGGCGATGCCTCTGGACTGAGCCTGGGCTACCTCCTCGTACGCGAACTGCTTCTTGAACCACGCTATCATCCAGTAGCCCCTGAATATCTCGACCTCGGGATTGTAGCGGCCGGGGATCGCGGCGGGGTACGCCGGCATGAACGCGAGCGGCTCGAGGTAGCGGCGGCTGGTCGTCTGCACGGTCGCCGTCGTCCCGAAGGACAGGCTCGCTACGGTCTCGTCGACGACGCCCGCGCCTATCGTCTCGCAGCCCTTGTCGCTACCGGCGGCTATCACCGGCAGGCCCGCGGGCAAGCCGGTCTCGGCGGCGGCGGACGCGACGAGGCGCCCGAGCTCCGCGCCAGCCGGCGATAGGCGCGATAGCTTCCCGGCCTCGACCGGGAACATACGCGAGTTCATGTGACCCCGCCCGGCCCACTCCTGCCGCCGGTAGTCGAACGGCATGTGACCGATCTGCGACGCCGTGGAGTCGACGAAATCGCCCGTCAGGCGGGCGTTCAGGAACCCCGACACCTGGACGAACGCCCGCGTACGATCCCAGAGCGATGGCTCATTGGCCCTGATCCAGTTGCACGCCCCGGATTCCTGCGTCTTCGCCAGGGCCTCGCCCATGCCGATGGCGGACAGCGCGAGCCGTACGGGCGGCGACGGCCTGTACGGGGCGGGAGCCTTGCGGGAATCCAGCCACAGGATGGCGGGCCTGAGAGGCCTCGCGTCGGCGTCGAGGCAGACCATGGAGTCGCGCTGCGTCGTAACCGCGATGGCGGCGAACCGGCCGGCGCCCCCCGGCAAGTCGGCCGTCAAGCCGCGGCACGCCGAGACGAGCGCGCGCCACCACAGCTCGGGATCCTGTTCCGCCCAGCCCGGCCGCGCGCTGAAGTACGGTTCGTAGTCGACCTTGCGCTTCGCGATAAGCCGGCCGGACGCGTCGAAGGCGAGCGCGCGGACGCTCTGGGTCCCGCAGTCGATAGACAGTACGAGATCCCCGCTCACTCTGCCCCCCGCTCGGCGTCCGCCTCGAGGTCGTCGGTAGCGACGAGGTCGACGCCGAGTCCCAGGAGGTCGGCCAGCACGACGTCGCCCCGCCTGACCGGAGGCCGAACGACGACGGGATCTATCGCGGCCATGGCGTCGAGAAGCCGCGACAAGGGCATATCGCCGCTCGCGCGTACCGGCAGGCGGCGCCTGGACGAGCCCTCTATCCTCACGGTAGTCGTCAAGCCGCGCATCGGGGCCACGGCTTCCTGCGCTCCCCACGCGACGCCCTTCGGGCACGAGTTGCCCGATACCGTAGCGACGCCGGAATCTATCCGCACGGCGAGACGGCAGCCACGGGGGCACTCGATACAGGTGAATTCCTTCAGTTCGATCATAGGGCCGACCGCCTTCCCATCTCCAGCGTGATGCGGCGATCGCTCGGCATGGCCGTATCGCCTTCCGCGATCGCCTCGGCGATGGCGTCCGTATCGAGTTCAAAGCGCTCCATCTCGGGCGGGCGCAGCGCTGGATAACGCCTCTCGAGCAGGGCCGTCCCGCCTGCGGACATACGGACGACCGCGCCGTCCGTCTCGGTGGCGCGCGACCGGAAATAGAACGCGGCCAGCTCGCCTCGCCGGGGCGCAGCCAGGTCGACGAACTGCGGCACCGCGTACAGGAACCCCGGCCCCGCGTCGAGGGGCGTCAGACGGCGCTCCGGCGCCCGGCCGCCGGTCTTCAGGCGAGACGCGGCGTACGCCGCCGCGGACCTGCCGGCGGTCTCCCCGGATTCGGAGACGTAGTCGGCCAGGTCGTTGACGTGCACGGCGTTGCCGCACGCGAACACGCCTTCCGCGAGGGTATGCATATTCTGGTCTACCTTGGGCCCCTTGGTCGCCGTATCGATGGGGACGCCGAGGGAGCGGGCTATCTCGTTCTCCGGTATCAGCCCGACGGACAGTATAAGGGTATCGCAGTCTATGTCGCGCTCCGTGCCCGGTATAGTCCGCATCGCCGCGTCGACCCTGGCCGTCGTGACGCCGGTAACGCGCCGCGAGCCGTGGACAGCCGTCACGGTCGACGACAGCTCCAGCGGGATGCCGTAGTCGTCGAGGCACTGGCGCACGTTGCGCGACAGGCCCGAAGGCTCGCTCTTGATCTCGTGCGCGCCCAGCACCTCCATGCCCTCGAGGGTCATACGGCGCGCCATGATCAGGCCGATGTCCCCCGAGCCGAGTATCAGCGCGCGCCGGCCGGGCAGGAGTCCCTGCACGTTTATCATGTACTGCGCGAGGCCCGCGGCGAAGATGCCGGCCGGCCGGTCGCCGTGGATGAAGACCTGCCGGTCGGTACGCTCCCTGCAGCCGGTCGCGAGCACGACGGCGCCGGCCGTAAGCTCGACGACCCCGCTCCGGTCCACGCAGGCGAGCCGGCAGCCGCCGTCCGTCCGCTCCGCCTTAGATACGAACGCCTCGAGCATCACGACGGCGCCGAGCGAGGCCAGTCGGTCGGCGTCGCGGAGCGCGTACTCGGGGCCGGTCAGCTTCAGGCCGTAGCGGGCGACGCCGAAGCCGTCGTGCACGCACTGCTTGAGTATGCCGCCTACGCGCTCCTCGCGCTCTACGACGACGACGCGGGCCCCGGACTCTATGGCGGCGCAGGCGGCGGCGAGGCCCGCCGGTCCGGCTCCCAATACGACGACGTCGGTATCGACGCGGCGGATCACGAACGGGCTCCCTTCGTCGGGCCTACGCAGAGTTCCGATCCCGGCCCCTTCTTCGTGACGGCCCATAGCGGGACGCCCGACTCGCGCGCGAGTATCTCCATGACGCGGGGCGTGCAGAAACCGCCGTGGCAACGCCCCATACCGGCCCGTGTCCGACGCTTTATCGCGTCAAGGCTCGTCGCGGGTAGCGATGACCGTACCGCGTCCACTATCTCTCCTTCGGAGACTTCCTCGCAGCGGCATACGATACGGCCGTAGGCGGGATTGCGCTCTATGAGCGCGTTCCGTCCGTCCGGCGACAGGCGGCGAGGCTCGGGCGACGCGGGTCCGTCGGGTCGCCACCCGGATCGGGGGCGCGTCGCCGTGAATCCCGACGCTATCTCGACGGCCATGCGCGCCGCGTCCTCGGCTATGGCCGGCGCCGACGCTAGACCCGGGGACTGAATACCGGCGACGTGCACGAGGTTGGCTACCCGATCGCTCTTCTCCACGATGAAATCCTCTTCGTAGGTGCACGGACGGACGCCCGAGAAATAGGTTATGACCTGCGACATCGAAAGTTCTCCGTTGATCCTGATATGCTTTTCCAGTTCCGCGAGTTCCCCCGGCCTCGTCGCGTAATCCTCGCGGCCCGGGGACTCTGACGCGGTCGGGCCGACGAGCACGTTGCCCTCGACCGTCGGTACGAGCCCCCCGCCCTTGGTCCTTGAATGCATCCGCAGGAAGTCAGGCATGCCGAGTATATGACGCTGCGACGACGCGGTGGATGCATCGAGGATCGCATCGGTGCCGCGCCGCTGATGCAGGCTGAAGAAACGGTCGCCCGCCATGCCCGCGACGACGTCAGCCCAGTTACCGGCCGCGTTGACGACGACGCCGGCACGGCATGCGCCCCGATTCGTCAGCACCCGCGCTATACTGCCTCCGTCCATATCGAGTCCGGTAACGCAGGAGTTCAGCACGACGCGGACGCCGTTCATCATCGCGCTCTCGGCGAGCGCTACGGTGGCCTTGTACGGCGACAGGACGCCGGCGCTCGGCAGGAAGAATCCTCCATGCTGATCCGCGACGACGTTGGGCTCCTCGGCGGCTACGCGCGACCGGCTCCATAGCTCCCAGCCGTCGACGCCGTTACGGCGAGCCCTATCCGCCAGGACGGGATACAGCGCCGCGGACCATGGCGAACGGAACAGCACCAACGACCCGGGCCGCTTGAAATCGACGCCGAGCTCAGCGCAGAGCGGCTCCCATAGCCGGTTGCCACGGACGTTGTACGCGGCCTTCTTAGTACCCGGCTTGGCCGCGAACCCGTCGTGTATCATACCGTCGTTACGGCTGGAGGTATGAACGGCTACGTCGCACTCCTTCTCGAGGAGCGCGATAGACAGATCCCACCGGGACAGTTCGCGGGCTATCGCGGAGCCGATTACCCCGCCCCCGATCACGACGACGTCGAAATACGCGCCTTCGAGGAGCCCGTCGGAGACGGCCGGCGATTCGAGCCTCTCCTCGGCGACGCCCGCGACGACGATATCGTTGACGACGCCCTTGAAGCCGAATCCCGCCGCTGTCCAGCCCGCCGCGACCTTCTCGCCATACGATGCAGCCTCGCCTTCTAGCCGTATCGAACCGCGAGCCTCCGATACGGCTATTCCTTCGCCATGGAGCCGGTGAATTCGTGCGGCCGCTTTGCGAGCGTTCGGTTCTCTGGGCCTGCTTTCTTGATGGGAAATCCTTCTTGGTATTACCAGCATACCAGATTTATACGTCTTTTTTTACACTCCGTCAATCTTTTTCTAACTAACAGGGCGACCGTCTGGACGCTACGCCCCCCCGCGCGATACGTTCAATCGATGATAAGAGAATTTCAGCGAGCAGCGGCCATAGCGACGCTCGTATCGGTACTGGTATCGTGCGCCTCGGAACGGGGAGCCGTCATAAGGGAAGTCATGGAGACGACCGAATCCTCCGTCGATGGAGTCATCGCGGCCGGCACGCTACTTACGGCGACCGAGGTCAAGCGCATCCCGGCGCGCAAGCCGCGGGCCATGCTCGCCATCGCCTCGCCGCTCGTGCTCGACCGGGCCATCGATATGAGCGTGCTGGAGGGCATAGGCTACGCCGGCTGGCGCGACGAGCGCGGCGACGGCCTACATGACGTAAAGCGGATCCGTATATCGTTCCTCGCCCGCCTACCCGAGGGCGGATTGGATCGCCAGTCCGGCATGCTGTTCCTGCCTGTCCCCCGATCCGGTGAATCCGCTAAGTTGACGTGGATCGTGTTCCTCCGGTGGACCGAGCACCTCCGCGACGAAGTGCCTTCCAGGGAAGGCGGATCCGAACGGTCGCTGATGGAAGCCGCCGCCGCGCTCGGGTACGCGGTGTGGGCCCCCGATTACGCCGGCGCGGGCGACTCCGCGGGCGCGCAGGAGTACTGCGTCCCGGAATCGATGGCGGCCTCCGCGCTCGACGGCCTGGCCGCGGCCAGGAGCTATCTCGCGGACGGTCACCGCTCCCGATACGCGGAGACGGGCCGCCTCGCGGTCCTGGGATACTCGCAGGGAGGGCTGGCCGCCATGTCGACCCTGAGGGCCTTGTCGGACGGCTCCATACCCGTCCCAGGACTACGGCTCGCCGCCGGCTACGCGCTCGGAGCCCCGCTCGACCTGTTGATAGGCGTACCGTTCCGCGAGGAAGGCGGCTCCGTCGTCGCGAGGCCCGACTACAGCGTGCTCCTGGCCATGGGCTGGGCCAGGGCGTACCCCGACTCCATAAAGCTCGAAGAGATACTGCTACCAGGCGTCATCGCTAACGTAGTGCCGCTATTCGACGGGCTACGCGACGGCGACGAGCTGTGCAAGCTCATAGCCGAGGCGGTGGGCAAGAAGACGGACGAGGTGCTCGACGCGGACCTCTATCGACCCGAGTACCTGTCCGCCCTCGGAACCGCGCCGGATACCGTCCCGCTGTACGCGGCCCAGGACGAGTACAGGCTGGACCGATGGACGCCGCCGGCCGATTATCCTATCGTTATCGCGGCCTCTCCGGACGACGAGATCGTGCCCTTCGGCAACAGCGCGGGGGCGTACGGCTGGATCAAGGAAAAGAACCCGGCGGCCGACGTCTCCCTCGTCAGGCTGGCGAGCGATAGTCACGGGAGGGCCGGCCTCGAAGGCCTGCTATACGCGCTCGTCGACATCGACAAGCGGGAACGCGAGGAGTAGTCATGAAGAAGAAATCATCTCCGGTACCGGTCGTGATCGGCCTCGTCGTCGGCGTCGCGCTGGCGGCCGCGGGCGTCTGGGCCTATACAGAGTATATGCCGCGCGGCGATAAAGCCGCCGCGCCGGCGCCCGAGGCCGGGACGACGGTTCAGGAGGAGGCCGCGCCCGCGGCGTTCGCGGTCGTGGATGGCCCCACGCCCGGTCAGGAAACGCCGTACACGGGCGTCCTGGCGTCGTTCGCCCGCTGGCACGACGCCGACGGCGAGCATATAGCCATTCTGTCGCGGCTCGAATCGCCGTCCGCGGGTATAGAGGCTCGGCACTACCGTCACGATGATTCAGGCTGGATTCTCGTCACCGAGCGCGCCGACGGCAGCGTTCCAGGCGTGCAGGGCGCGACAGCCGGATTCTATAAGGACGGCCCCTGGGTAGACGACCTCGACGGCGACGGCCGGGGAGAGGCCATCTTCGCGTACTGGATCGACGACTCGCAGGAGCCGGGGCCCAAGAGGCTGGAGCTCGTCGCGTTCGTCGGCGACGGAGCCTACTCGATATCCGGCGGCACCGGGTTCGATCCGGCCGACGCCCCGCGTATAACCCCCGTAACCGCGCTCGACGGGGGCATGGAGGCGGCCCCGGAGGTGATTCGCGCCGAGTCGCTGGGCATATGGGCCGATGCGCAATTCGACCTCGCCGAGCCACCGGCTTTCCCGGAGTTCTACGGGTTCAGGCGACTCGACGGAGCCGAATTCAGAGGAGAGAATCCACTCTGGACGCTGACCGTACTACCGCAATACATGATACTTGCCATGTCCGGCGTCGCGAAACCAGCGGTGATTCGCTACGAATCGCTACGAGCCGAGGGATCGGACATAGTCATCGACGGCAAGGGAGAGGTCGAGGCGTGGAGCCATGGATTCCGCGTCACCATACAAGAAGTATCCGTGACCGCTCCGGGAGGCCAAGCCTTCCCGTTCTCGGCGACCGTAGACTGGTCGGACGGTACGCGGCTATCCGGATGGGGGCGTCTAGCCGACTAGGATTCGCCGGAGATTCTCCTCGCTATAGCTCAGGAGCTCGAGCATGACCTTCCTCGCTTCGGCCTCGTCGCAAGCGGCGATGGCGGCGACGATACGCTCATGGTAAGCGAATACAGGTTCCACGACGCTCTGATCTGAATAGAAGGACTCGAGTATATCGCGATAGATGCGCCTGAAACTGTTCATCAGGAGCGGATATATCTCATTACCGCTGGCGATCGCTATCGAAATGTGAAATTCGAAATCAAGGGCCGCTATTTCGCGAGACGACGCTGCGCGCGACGGCGCTGCGCGCGACGACGCGAGGATGGTACGTTCGCATTCGATGGATTCACGCAGGGCGGCGAGATTATCCTCGCGTCGCCGCCTGGCGGCCAATCGCGCCGTTTCGACCTCGAATAGCAGGCGCATCTCCAAGATGCCGTCCAGAAGTGACGGCGAGAGTCTGCCTCCGGCGTAATTCAGCATCGATAACAGCATCTCTATCGAACCTTCGCGGCGATAGTCGTTGACGCGCACCCCCTTGCGGCTCTCTATGGTCACGAGGCCCCTGGATTCGAGCGTACGCAGCCCTTCGTGGACCACGGGCCTCGATATGCCGAAAAGAACGCCGAGATCGCGCTCCGAGGGCACTCTCTCGCCCGGGGAGAATTTTCCCGAGAGAATCAACGCCTCGAACCGCTCGATAAATTCGTCCTTCAGTGAACGCGGCGCGATGGGGGCGAAGGATTCGTCTATGGCGATCATGAGAAGCTCCTCGGCGTATTGGTATAGCCAGGCACCAGTTTATGATGCGCAGGAATAGCCGGTCAAGCGAAAGCGTCATTGCGCCGCCTTCCGTATCATCGGCATGGCGCCGGACGGGCGCTCTAATCGACGGCTAACGGAGGGTATCGTGTTGAACAATCTCAATTCCATCATACTGTCTTTTTTATTATTATTATATATTGTTTTTGAGATATTCCAAGCTTAATTCAATATACTATCAGCACTCAGGAATTAATCTTGACAGACTATCCTCAGAAGGTAGAATGCACGTAGTATAAGATTGATATAAAAGATGCATAGAGAAGGTTAAAATGGATATGCAATGGCATGATGAGTTACCAGAACAGTGCCCCCCTCAAGAAGCAGTACTGCCAAGTAATATGATAATCTATAGGGCCGTTAGGACTCTTCCTCCAACTGAAGATGATTTTGAATCTCAACGGGTCATGTACCCGAAGCAACTATTTAATGTCGACGAATGTAGAGCGCGTTCGCTCTCAGTTTCCACCGAGCCTACTCCATGCGAACACTTAATAAGGATTCCAAATCGACCAGAACGATTCGTTGCTAAGATTAGGCTAACTGAAGAGTCAGGACTTATCTTAAAGACGGGAAAAAGGACACATTTCTCATGGTGGCGAGCAAGGGACTTTGATCCCATAGCAGCAACTGAATTACCCGAGGACTCGGTATGAATATCTCTATTAAGCCTGATATAGTACTCATCTTCTACGATATGCCTATTTTATTCATTGGAATTGATCAGGTTGGTACAAAGTATCTTACACTCCATATCGATTCTATTGACGGAAAAGCCCGGTATATCTGTAGACCTGTTGCTCCTGATACAATAATTAAGCTAGTAAAGTGTGTTATTGACTTAAGAACAGCATATCTAGATAACAACATTGATTGCTGGTATTTACTAGACACACAAGACGATACTGGGTTCTACCCTCCACAATCGATTGCTTTTTCAGATATCCCTACAAACTACTTACCCAATGCAGGTTTTTTTCTTGATTTCGACTTAGAAGTTGATGAGAAGTTGGTTGAAGATGCATACACTAAAAATAAGGCAGTAGTGTGTATATCGTTTGCAGAAGGGGTGCGCCAGAGCATCAACGCTTTCTCTTTAGCTGAAGTTGTACAACACTTCCAGTCAGTATTGAAGTATGCCTATAAAAAAGCCATGACAGAGGTGACTCGCTCTGTCAGAGATCTTATCGATACCCCTAACAGCTATATGCTAAATGCATATGCCTCAAGAGCTGGATCATTTAAGCTTTATTTCGAGTCTGACTCCGCAAGAGATATGTTCGATGGGTTTGACATTCGATATGCGCTAGATAGAGTCGAGTTGATTGTCGCCGAGGGAGACGAGGAGATAATAGCAAATCTCCGTCGAAATAGCGGCCATGCAATTAGCAACTACTCAAAGTTGCTTGAAACTGTGGTTAAGTCCGGTGTAAGTGTGACATTCGATTGGATAGATCCAAATGGAGGGAAGTCAGTGTCAAAATCCATAGTACCTACGTATGCGAGTCATGTGCTAGATATAATAAAGGCAAGGACAGATTTAGAGACTGTAATAGTATACCTAACTGGTCGATTGGAGCTGGAAGATACAAGAACTGGCAGTTGGCGGCTAGTTGATCTGTCTGGCAAGACCTATAACGGAACCGGTGATGGCGATCTTCTAAAAGGTAAAACGACAAACACAGTTATATATACTTTAACATGCGAAGAGGTCATTGAAGAAGAGAGTGTATCTGGAAGAGAGAAGAAAAAATATGTATTAAAGGATATTCACAATGCTGATCCACTCTTACTAAGTAGTAGTACAGGGCAGTAAGTTTCCCTACTGCCCCGTTCTCAATTACTTCTTCTTCTCACGCTGAGAGAGCGCACTTGCTGCGGCTGTCTTCTCAGCCTTAGTCGACTTAGGATTGCTAAGTACCTTGCTCGCCGCACTAGCGGCCTTCGGAGACGTTTTCTTAGTAGCCATTGATGCCCTCCTTGGAAACAGATACGGTGTCTCCTTCAGTGAAGGAGAACTCCGGAGTCCTGATGGCACTGCTGTATAGCAATTCATCATACTCGCCGCGTTTGATCCGCCACATCGCCATGTAAAGCGGTCCCGATGCCCTCCGAATCCCTGTACGCTCAAAGAACAACCGTTCGATAAGCGTGGGGTTCTGGTACGTGATCTTGCCGAATTCGGCCTCGATCTGGATAAGAGCCATAAGCTCCCGACGCGTGTAATGTCTATTTGCCATTACACAAATCCTTTCCGGCATACGCGTCATCTAGTTTCCGAAAGTACTGCTAGAACATCATTACAATGTGATAGCTATGGTACGTAGTAGTACGCCATGGCACGCAATGCTATAATGTGCTTGACAGAAATTCTCAGATACCCTAAACTGATGCTGTTCAACAACAACTCGTACGCCTCAAAACGTATTTGGCTGTGTCGGCTGATTCCCGGCACGGCCAATTTGCACTGTATCATACTTTCACCCTTCTTGTCAACTACCTATGCGGTGTATGTTTTATTATAATACAAGATACTGTATGCATCACCAAACATAGGAAGAGCGACCGCATCAGGTCGCTCAAAATATCTGACGAATGTAGCTACTTCTTCGACTTACCGAAGAGCGGTGCCTTCCCTTCCTCGACAGCCTGCGGCGGCGTACTGGTCTCAGAAACCACTTCTACTCCCTCTTTCTTCGCTTTTGGCACGTACGGAGTGCCTAGCCGCTTCACGAAGGTGTCCAACCGACCTACGCACGACATGCATACGTCCTTGTACTCAGCTCCATCAATCGTGACGGACTTAGGCTCACCGTTGAGAACCCTGCCACAGAAGTCACAAATCTTCATCTCTTTTACCATAATAATCTCCTTCTTCTTTCATTAGCCCCGCATACGCAGTGCTCTACCTCAACTCTCCATGTTCCGTGAAGCTGTAAAAGCTCTTCGCTGAAATGATCAGGTGATCGAGAACTGGAATACCAAGCAATTCACCCGCTTCAATCAGTCGATGAGTGATGTCACGATCCTCTTGTGATGGTTGAACCTGGCCTGATGGATGGTTATGCACAAGCAAGACAGCAGCTGCCATATCCTTGATGGCTCTGTAGAAGACTTCTCTCGGATGTACAATTGTTCTATTCACCAAGCCGATACTTACAACATGGGTTTTAATTGGCTGATGTGCTCCATCGAGCGTCATCACTAAAAAGTGTTCTTGCTTTTTTGCTTTATAACGCTTAACGGATTCGTACACATCTTCGGGTTGTTTGACCGTCATTTCTTATTCCTCCTTTCTGAAGGCTCAAGGGGCCGAAGCCCCTATTAACTACTCCGGTTTCTTCTTCTTATCGATGAACGTCTGCCCTTCTTCTCGTGAAGAAATCGGCATTAATATCCCTTTACCTACGACGTACAGCCCATCGTACCGTTCTTCGATTCTGAGTTCTCCGTCTGTGTTGAACTCTACTCCATCACTGAATTTCAGCATTTCGACCTCCTTTCTATGTTTCTTTTTTATCACTTCCGATATTGTTATTATGGCTGCTTTTGCCTCTCTGTGCCACTGTTTTGTTACTTTTTCTTACCTTTTCCCCAATTAAAAAAGCCGCATTTCTGCGGCTTCTAACAATTGCTATATAGATTATTCCATGTTATCTTAATGTAAGAATAAGGAGAGAACATGGCTCGACCAAAAGTAAACCCAGTTATCGCTCTTACGAAAAAGCTCGTTTCGCTACAGGTACGGAACGAGAAACTACAGCAGGATATTGCCGACACACTCGATGCAATCACCAAGGAATTAGAGCAACAGACTCTTGATTCAACTCTTACCCCTGTGAATACCCCTGCGCCAGTGAAGTCGAGAGGTATAAAAAAGGTACCGGTAGATGCGGTAGTTCCAAAAAAGCGGGGTCGCCCTTCGAAGAAGGTATAGGCTACCGTATACCTATAAGCACAGACTCACCTATTACGACTGTCGCGAGAATACTGACTACTACGATGAATACGCGGGTCTGATGCTTGTAATATTGTAAGGATACTTCTAAGCTTCTCGATTGATCCTCGGCTGCTTGTAATAATGCTTCTACACTCTTCAAGTACAACTGTTCGTTGCTCTGAGATTTTAATAAGTTGTCGATTAACGTCTCTTGCTGATTGGAGTTCTGTTCTAAGCTGTCCAGCTCGTTGAATGCTTGGTTGTACAAAGACGAGGTATCCTGCGATTGTGCATATGATAGCGCTGATAATAAGACCAGCGCCAAAAACACATATTTTTTCATTCATGCTTCTGAGATTGCTTAGTCCTGCCGTATGACTCGATTCCGACATAGGCAAGGATGATTGAGAGCAGCAACGGTAGCGCGGATGACAACCACGATGGATCAAATTCTCCGAACATCGATGTAAGCATAAGCGTCGTTGAGAGAGCTATGGCCCAGATCGTTATCCAGAACCGACGTGATTTATATTTAGGGTTCATCATACATGCAACTGCCCTTGCTGGATGAAGTAAATTATCGCAAGGATAACAATCGGAATGCCCCAATGTATAATTGTTTTTAATACTTCATTCTTCACATTCAGTTTATCATCAACTCGTCTGTTTTTAAGACTAACGATATCAGTCTCTGCACACGAGACTCGTACTTCAAGCTTATTGTGATTCGATTCCAACCCAGTGGTTAATAAGTCTAGCTTCTTATCAAGGGCGTCAAACTTGTTGTTAAATATCTCTTGAATCAGCTCTAAGATTTGATTGTTATCAGCCATTATTTTTACATCCTTGTTATTCAATTAGTAGTGATTGAATAAGTGATAGCGCCCAATATGCTCAAACCTATACGGCTTAAAGGAGTAGCTGTCAAATATCAGTTCTCCGTCTTTATCGCACAGTACGAAGTGCGTTCCAGTCTTGCCGAATGTTTTCAACGTTTCGATCTTATACGCTGTTTGCTGTAGTTCTGGATAGTTTTTTGTCCAATCCCAATACACCGTTTTCCTGTCTTCTATAATCCCAACAGTAAATATTGGTTTTGCAAATCCTAGTGCCTGTTTCGCCAGCTTCAATACTCCATCCATGTCTCGCATATAGCCATCGTTACGAAGGAATGTTCGTTGCTTTGCCATTGTCCAGATAGTGTTTACATCATCAATACTGATCTCAACATCAGCCCATAATTCGATCATACAAAGCATAGATAAGTGAAGACAGCCTACTCGTTGTATTTGTGGTAGTAATGCAGGATTGTTTTGTAGATACATATTATGATCCAAGCTTTGACTTAATACCAATTAAAATCAATCCAAATAGCGCCGGTATAGACCAGTGTATTACCTCTTTTTTAAATTCATTTATAAAAATATCTTTATCATTCTTTTCATTTTTTGATTCTATGGTTGTGAGTCTTTTTTCATGGTCATCTACTTTACCTTTTAGTTCCGTATGGTTTATAGACAGTGTTTGCTCTATACTATCAAGACGAGTATTCAATCCTTCAAATTTTACATCAAATATTTTTTGTATATACTCTAAGACCTTGTCATTATCATTCATACTATTTTTAAATCTCCATTCTATATATTAGTTATACTACACGGTAAGCAGATGCGGACGACGACGTGCTAAAAACCAATGTAGCAGTTAAGCCAATAGTATGATTACCAGTTGTTAATCTATGCTTTCGTTCAGTTACATACATTCCATTAACAAGTGTAGTTGTTGCAGTATATTCGACACCATCTATTTTGTATTTGGTATTGAGCATATTACCTACAAACTTAAAGTTGGTCATATCACTTTCACTAAACACTTTGTCATAATCAAAATAGACAGTCCAATATCGATAAGCATTATAGTTAGTAGTTACTATTAACGTCCATGATCCAACATAATCTATTACTGATTTTAGTATAGCCTTTATTATTCCATTCTTTCTTATACGCAAAAAAGACTTTTTAGAATCTGTCTCATCTCCTAATGCAATATATCTGTCGGCTCCATTTACTCTTACTTTTAATGCCTCGGTTCCTACATCTGATAATGCTGTATAAGTATTAACAGATTCGGTAATACCTGATCGTCGGTAATATAGTTTTTCATTTGATAATGCCATATTATACTATCCATATATCACCATCTGTTAATGATGATGGTTGTGAAGTTGGTATTCGCAAATTAGTTGTAGCACTTAAAGTGTTTGTAGAAACTGTATTCACAGTTATATTACCATTTATAGTTACTTCATTTTCTGCTAATTGGATTAAGTCATTGTCACTTTCAATGCCTATATTGTTAACTGTAATTGTATCTGTTGCTAAACTATCTGATGTAATAGTATCTGCTGTTATTTGGCTACTACCTCTACCTATAACTAAATCATCATTCCATATTCCATAATAACCATATTGATATGCTATATAAGTTGTAATGTTCAGTAAGTCAAAATATGATGACTTGATTAGAACCATAGGAGTTGCGCCAGCATAGCTAGTTAGTGTATTAGCAAAATCAAAAGTAACAGTATATGTAATTGGATCGTAGTCAAATACGTTAGCATATGATTGAGTCGTGCAGGAACATATAGATATTATCTTGTCGTTTATCTTTGCTACAGTCCAATAGGGATAGTTAGTATATAGATAACCTAATGCTGGTTCTACTATATTTATTCTATTTTTCCTAACTGCTATTTCATTACCATCTATGGTTAATACGCTGTAGTCATA
Organism: Spirochaetae bacterium HGW-Spirochaetae-3; assembly: GCA_002839315.1. GTDB lineage: Bacteria > Spirochaetota > Spirochaetia > Treponematales > UBA12059 > SZUA-370. Next base: position 194,264 of record PGXV01000005.1, on the reverse strand, counting down.
CTCACTATCCATGGAAGAACTTTCAGAGTATACCCGTAAAAATAGATATGTATATTCATCGTATTTAGTCCAGCATGTAGGATAGTTAGCATAGGATACTGATTTTGTTGTTCCCTTAATAAAAGCAATATTCACAGAATCATATTCGATTACTTGGCAGTATCCACTTAATGCTATAACTTTATTTCCTGAAATAGGAAATAGCTTTATATATTGTTGCCCTATCTCAAGTATTGTATCTTGAACTAGTATATTACCATCTAAATCAAATAATATTATATGCGGTTGAACAGTCCCGCCTGTTCCTTTCCTTGTAACTAGCCATAGATAATTACCACTTATATCAAGGGTAAAGCAATTATTATCATAGCTTCCTATTTGCTCGTAATAGTATCCAGTAGTAGATAAATCAATAGTATTTAGTAATGTGCCTGTTTCTAAGTCAATTATTAGAAGCTCTTTCATCAACCAACTGATATCAACGGTAATTACATATGCTATTTTATTTTTGATAATAAAAGCGACAGGTATATAAGCGGATGTAAAAGTATATGAATAGTCTGAACTAAAGCTACCATCTGCCTTTTTAGTTTGATAACGTAAATATGTGCTACTAGGCTTTTCAAGAGTTACTAGCGTGTTATCATCGATCAATTGATATGATCTAACATTTGTAGTATTAGCATCAAAGCTAAATGTTCCGGTATTTAGCGCGATTTCACTATTTTGAATAAATTCTTGGATAGTGATTTCATCGTTATCTATATACTGTCGTCTCTGTCCTATCAAAGGAGCTAGCCTAGAATCATAGTTACCACTTGTAAATCCATCTGTTCCTATTGATATTGAGCTATTAACGGCGGCTATACCAGCACTAATAGAACTAGCATTAACAATATTCGCATAGATTTCATCGGCACTAAAATCACCATTGTCTATTAGTGTAGTAGAAGCATATATAGCACTTGACCACGCGGATACTGTTTCTCGTGTTGCGCGTCGTATACGATAATAATAACTAACAATTTCACCTTCAACAATAGGCAAGGTATGTATATACTGTTCTACTGCTAATGCTGTGTAATCTCCAGCATTACCTGATTTATAACTTGTTCTATCTGTGCCTAAAGCATACCATGTAGTATTGTCATTACTTACTTGAATTTGATATTCACTAAAGTTAGATAAATCATTTTGTCTATCCCATTTTAATATTACATTTTTTAATGAAGGAACATATCCAAGAATTGGAACAGTAGGAATAGCAGTCCAGCTTGAGCCAAAGACAGCATCTTGTATTACTCCACCTGACAGGGAGCTTGATACAATAGATGGTATTATTGCCTCTAATGGTTTTGATATAGGACTAGGGCTTGTAACTGTTGTTGTATTCTCGGCAACTGCTGGGATATACTCGGCAACAGCTTCTAACTCATATTCTATTATGTCTAAATATTCTTTATATTTTTTTGAAACTACTCTACAAAGGTTAGCACCTAATCCGTTTTCACTGATAGTAACAATACTATTTATTGGTTTATCAACTTTAGAACTTAGCTTATATGTATAATCAGTATAGTTATAATACCATGCTAGACCATTAGCTAAGTTATCAGCATCATCTTTGCTATGGATATATGTTGTATCATATGTATATAAGTCTTCAGTATCACTTACCTTTATTACCTTGCTTACATTTGTAGCACCTGTAATTATAGCAGTTTCAGCTTTTAGGTTTAGCTTAGTTATATTTTTTGATAGTAAACTATTATTATTCTTTAAGCTTAACAGAGCTTTTAATGGATATGGAGTAAATAATTCAGTAGAGATATCACTATCTTTTTCAACTTCCAGAGTTACATTTTCCACGGCTAATAATTCGGCGCCACCATCAATATAGTCATATTCGGCATAGTATTGAGTTACACCATCTTCAAATTCATAATAGCTATTTGGTTCTATTTCTATATTACAAGTATTAATACTATTACCATTAGTAGTATCACTAAATATGGTTACATCTGATAGTGTTTTAGTACCTGTCCAGTTTACTATTACTCCTTCATAGGTTTCTTCTTTAACTTCCTGCCTTACTTCGATCCTGTTTACTGACCCGTCAAAAATATAACTTGATTGTATTTCAGTTGGAAACAGCTCGAAGCAGTATAGATTACCCTCATTATCAAATCTAAATCCATATCCATACTCAAAAAGTAAGTCACTTATGACTTTATGATATGTAGTATCATCATCATAAGCATTTTTAAATACCGGAATAGTTGATGTTATAGAAGGTAATGTCACTGTGCTTGTTACACCAGCATAAGCGAGTAATGTTGATATTAGATTAGTAACTGTAATGTTGACATAGTATAAATCCTTACCTATCTTCTTTTTTAGAAAATAGGAAGGGCTTGCTATCTCTACTCCTAAAGAGTCTAGAGATTGAGTTTTTCTAAAAGTATAATCTTTTTTGATGTAGCCATAAAAATAAGGCTCATTATTTTTAAGTATTTGAACAGGAACATTGCTATAAGAAGCTCCACGGAGTTTATTAAATAAAGTTGTATCCGGTAAAATACTAAATTGGACGGAACTATCTTTAGGTTGTAATTCACTATATAGAAATTCGTTTTTGACTAATGACTCTGACTCGAATTCGATAGGTTCATATCCTGTTCCAAAATCAATATTTATTATGTATATATTCATTATCAGTATCCCATTGCCTCGGCTGTCTGTATCTCTTGTCTAATATTAAGTGCTATTTCTCTCGCGTCTCCATTAACGTAGCTATTCGTATAGTTGATATAAATATTTATTGTCGAAGGTCCTGTATACGACGCTGACGTACTTGAAGCGGCACTATCGACGGCCGTTGTACCCGCCGAACTTACATCTTTTGAAGTAATGGCATCGAGCTTTAGCGAGTCATAACTCATTGTTGCCATTTTCCATTTGATATTAACAAACGGTATGTGATTTAGCGCTGAGACAACAGCGTTAACGAGATTGGCTACCATGTTATAGATTGTTGATACGACCCAGATGATAGAGTTGGCTAATGGTCGTATTGCATAGTTATAGAGGAAGATAAATCCATTCGTAATAATTTCAATAATTGGTGTCAGTGCTATTAATAGCGGCGATAACACTTTTCCGATTGTCTGCCCGATAATCGTAAATATCCCAATTAACGGTGTGAGCAGTGAGTCTATGATAGGGCTTAGTACACTAAATATTCCCTTAAATACTATCATTAACGGATCCATTATCATCTGCAACGAGCTTAATGACATAAACATATCAATGAGCGGCGAGATTGCATCCATTAATAATGATAGTGGTGACATATCCGCGCCACCGAATAGGCTGAATCCACCACCACTCGATGCAGATGCTCCTGCATCGCTCGATCCTGACTGGCTAACAGATACCGCTTCCCCAATAGCTGGGGCAAAGATGTCTTTGGCCCAACCTGGCAATGTATCTATTAATGCTTCAATCTTGTTTACGAATTCGGCAAGCATTGGCGAAAGAGATTCACCGACAGCTGACGTGTGTGTTAAATAAGATTCTCCGATTGTCTTTACCGTTGATAGTAGACTTGTTCCAACACCTTTCCATCCATCGCCAATTGACTTCACTGGGTCTTGTCTGAAATCGACAGGCTTTGGTAACGTGGCAGTAATCTTGATATCTTTTATTTCCGATAAGATGTCACCTTGTTTTAAGAAAGTTGATACTTTATTGATTGCTCCAATTAACTTGTTAACACCAGACAGGATGAAGTTCACTACGCCTTCAACCCCCGACATGAGGCCGTTGAACATGTTTGTGAATAACAGCTGTACACCATAGACGAGCGAATCGAATGCATATTTAATCGGGGCAACAAGGGTATTAGAAATCGCATAGATGATATTAAAAAGTGTTTCGAACGTTGCCTTGAATACATCGATAATGTATCCGGCTAGATTTTTTAACAGGTCGAATGCAAATTGAATAGTAAATATCCGCTTGGCAAGTTGCATAACGGTATCGAATGCAATAGACGCCATCGTCGGCAGGTTAATGAAGAAACTCGCAATCTTCGGAAGCATCGTTGCTAAGTAGTCGTTGATCTTAATCAGTAACGGCTCAAGATTATCGAACAGACTAATCTTACCTATCGCAAATAACGCGCCAATTTTCTCTTGAATGTCACTGAGCAGATTGCCTATTTTATTTTGCTTACCTTCGAGAGTGTTATTAGCTAGGTTCGCCGCAAATCCGGCGTATTGTTTGGCAACGAAGGCAACGCCTTCACCAGCCATTAACGCTTCTTTACTGAATCTTTTTAACGCAGGTAGACTCTCTCCAAGTTCGCCGGTCATTCCTCCGAATTGTTTAGAGAGGTTCTTAACGTTACCTTCGAGAGTTCCTATACCGGCAGATGTTAATTCAGTTGCCGCTTTCAATACGTTTTTAATTTGATCTTCAGTAAGCTGCATGCCCGCGAGTAGCGTTGCTTGTCCTTGAAGCGTCTCGTCTCCGAAGATACTATTGCCTTGAAGTTTACCTGTATAGTCGATTATTCGTTTTAGTGATGCACTTGTTAGATTAGCGTTGTTAGATACCGCGTGTGTTAATTGAGATATTGCTTTCTGTTGAGTTTGATATGCTGAGAGGGTATCGCCGATTCCTTTTGAAACCATCTGAACGGCTTTTATCGCAAGGAAGCCTGTAAATATTTTTTGAACACCACTGGCAACTTGTCCTAACGACTGAAGTCCTTTCTTTGCAGAATCGATTGCCGAGTTATCTGCCTTTCCATTAATTTTGTAGGTTACGCTTGCCATGGTTATTCCTGTTTTTAATTCATTCGTGCATTGTTTTCTTTCTGCAATTTCTCACGCCAAAGATCACGAAGCGTGTCTAGAATCATCATCGTCTTTGCTGGTTGGTCATATGGTGGGTTCTGTGTAGGGTCACGAAGGTAATTACCGTTTTCACAATCTATAATTCGATAGAAGAGCTTGAAGAAGAATTGCCATTTTTTATAAGTGTGCTGTAGGTCTGACGGGATTAGACCGCCGCTAAAAAGAATCTGGGCGACGTCGCGTAATTCTTGTCGCTCTATCGCCCATTGTGTCTTTACTTTTTTTTAGTATCTTTCTCTTCTGCTGCCGGTTCGATTGAGTCGCTAAATGCCTCAAACCATTGCTTGATAGTTCTGTTAATCTTTTGACCAGATTTCTTTAAGAGCGTAACAACTTCATCATTACCGAGAGACGTACCATCATCATGCTCGAAGTTATGTTCAACTAGACATGCTGGAACGAGTTTTGTAAGAATGTGTTTTGTTATCTTTGTCTCATCATCCTTACCCTGTCCAAGTTCAAGCAGTTCATCTTCCGTAGGCTCACGCAGCTTAATGTATCCATCAGTACCTTCGAACTCGAATTTCGATTCAACAATATACTGCTTCTCAAAATCAGATGCTTTCAATTCTCCTTCCTCCTATTTATACGATATACTTAGTCGCAAGTCCGTTAACGAGTGATACCTTGAATCCGGTGTCATCAACGAGCTTGAGTTTCAATGGTAGCTTCACTCTATCTTTACCTGAAATATTAACCGTTGCTTCAGTTACTTGGCACAGCGGCAAGGTGAATGTAAGTGAGTACGGATACCCCTCTTCAACCTCTTCTCTGCTTACAAACTTAATAGAGACTGCAACATCGCTATCCGTTAGCCAATACGAATCGCGAACTCCGTTTGATACCGAGTCATATATTGCTTCAAGCTCTACGGTTATGTCTCGCTGACCAACTTCAGGCTGCTTGAAATACAGGCCTGTTAGATTGGTCTGTGTCTTAGCGTCGTGATTGTTTGAATAGCTAAACTTAGTCGAGGATACTTCAAGTGCGGTACCACCTACTGTTAGAGTAGTTCCAGCGAATCTAAGTGTATCGAGTGGGCTGTTAGATAATCCTGTTTCAAGGTCATCATCCTCCTCATCCTTACCAACAAACGTTATATCTACGTTTAGATAATCTTCTGCGGATGAATCAAAGTTAATACTATCTACCGCTAAACCTGAATATGATTTAACAACAGTTGAATCTCTCTTTACCTTGAAGAAGAGAGATGGGAGTACATCTTCGTCTGTAATTGTAAAATCATGTTTATACGCGGCTGTCGATGACGGCACCACAGTAACACTCGCTTCTTCCCCAAGTGCTGCGGCCAGAAAAAGACCAATATCATCGGGACGTACAAGTGTCTTAAAACCACCATCAATGCTCTTACTAACAGTACGAACACGACCACCTACAGCCTTTCCGGTTAATAGCCCTTCCTCTTTTTTGTTAAGATTGAGCTTAAACGATTCACTCGCAATCTCTATTTGCTTCGTCGCTGTACCAACGGTTCCGTATGTTTCTTCCACTCCGTACTGTACTATTACCTTATTACCATTCATAACGGTCTCCTCTATTATTTAATTAGTGAACGAGCGTTGAAACACGAAGAACTACTTCTATTGCTTTCGTATCTGCCGAGGCTTCAATAGCCTTATACCAGCTAGCAGACGATATCTCGCTTTGCTCTACCGCATTACCTAACGTGTCATCTGTAGTTAGTGTTGAGTAGAGTGCTTCCATATATCTAAGAATTTTCTTAACGAGCGCTGGTGATGTTCCTTTGAACGTTGTGAACAAGTGAATGCTATTTGCCATTTCACGGCTGACATTCGAGACCTGGCTAAACTCCCATTCATCTGGATAAATAAAGAAGACAACGGCTTGCTGCCTGCCTGTGTCTGGATAGTCGAGCAGATATAAGTCCGGTTTACCCAGGACAATATCGGGCTTCGCAACCTCAATAGCAGCGAGTGCAATCGGAAACTGTGTCTCGATATAGGTCTTAATATCATCAACTACTTTTTCAAAATCCATTATTATGCCTTCGAGAATATCTTCTCTAATTCCTTCTGCATCACCGCGTCCATTATCGCTTCTGCTTTTCCAGAACCTGAAAAATACGAATTAAATACTGGCTTAGAGAACGGGCGAGCTGGCAGAATTACTTTACTTGTCGTTACCCATGTACCGTCAATTTGAAATCGTAGATACTTCCCGTTTCGAGGAATTATCGTTGCCCCTTCTTCTTGCATACTTGCATAACGACTACCGATACGAATGTATCCGCTATAGTCGTCTTTCGCTTTATACGTGATGTTCTTATATAAGGTTCCAGTTCTTTTCTTTAATACTGAACCGCGCAATCCCTTTCGAATATCACGACGTACTGCTTGAAACGCTCCTGCCATACATTTTTTTGCTGTCTTATTCATATCTTTTTTCGTAAGGTCAAGAGCGCGTAATACACTCTCTGCCTTGAAGTCTATGTCAAATCTTGAAAACATTTAGAGCCTCAGCAATCGATACTGATCGATTCCACGAAGTGCTCGCTTCTGGTCTGTTTGGCTGTATGTTCTCGACCCAAATCGAGGATCGGATACTGATGAAACGCCAGTACTTTGTGCGGCGACTCGGTATAGGTCTGCAAGGGTTTTACATACCAGCTTAATAGGGGCGGGGATTTCTGCATAACCCGCTGTGTACTCTACGTGAACGTTTCTATTCCCACGAGGAAATATCTCTGTATAGATTATAAAGCTACCTTCTATCGTTATCTCATCGAGTGAGACCGCAACGTCGTCTATGGTGACTGATGTGACTACCGTAATAGGTTTAGCTGATAGTCCGATATGGTTAAGCCCATATCCGCTTAGACTCTCTACATAATCGTTTTCTTCGATTGAGTACCCTAAGTACGCATCTATATCCGCTGATGCCGCATCAAGCCATTCCTGTTTCTGTGCTATAGCAGCGTCGCTCGTGTCTGGATTATCATCTCGTATGTATGTATTGAACTCTGTTACTGTTGCATATGCCATTCTATTCTCCCTTTAATTAGTGGAAGAAAAGAGAAGCGGGTAATCGGACGAAGGAGGTAACTTCCGATAAACCCGCTTCAAGAGCGTTTATTAAATTACGGGAGAAGATTTCTCCCCTCCCGTTATTGGTTATGCGCCAGCCTTCATCTTTAAGATTTGGAATGCCTTGGCATCAAGCACCTTTCCATCGGTGCGAATGTTCCATCGAATCTTGGTTGATCCAGTAGAGTTATCAAGGTAAACGTACGTTCGTACACCACCCGCTCTATCGCCAATTCCGTATCCGGAGCGGTTACCGAGGCAAAGAACCTTCTTGTCAGCAGCAATTTCGTCTATTGCGCTTACGCGAACAATTGGTCGACCAAAAAGAGTAGAGAATCGACCCTCCATGTAGTCCTTAATAAGCGGCTGGCCGTTGGTGTCTTTAAGTCCTCTAAGGTAGGCAAAGGTTTTAGCATTACCGAAGTACGCAGCGCCTTCTTGATACTCTTCAGGGAGAGACTCATCGAGATCTACAAGCTCCTGATATGTTATAGCGGTTTCAGAAGCTGCGGTGACTGCAACAGTTCCGCCGACAATGATTCCCTGTGGCTCGGTAGTACCTGCTCCAACGAAGAAGTAACTATTCTCTTTCTTAGCGACTGCGCGAGCAGCATCATCAGTAAAGTCCTGGATGACGTTAAGAACAGTGTCCTCGTTAGCCTCTTCAGTAATGCCGTACACTGAGCCGATCTTGTACGCGTTAAACGTTACCTTTGCTCCCTTGTCGGTATAATCGGGATATGCGTCACCTTCAGCAATGAGAGCAGCGTCAGGGTTGGTCTTGGCTATCACATTCGTAGTGGAACTGTAGGTTCGTACTCGGGACATTGCAGCTTCGCCGATCGGCTTTCTCATAGTCGAGCCGAGATTCAGAGCCTTGTAAACACCGTCTGCGAGAACTGGAATACCATACTCATCACCTGTAACTATGGGCGAGGATACGTTTGTTGGCGCAATAACGCCTTTCGATATGAGGTACTTACCGAAGTCTCTTAGAGCCGCTTCGGACTTGTTTGTCCCTGCTACAGGGATTGAGAAGTTGATGAGCTTCTGCCTTACATCGAGAATTTCTGCGTCAACATCCTTCTGAAGTTCAGCTGCCTTGTCTTCGAGTCTTTTGAAGCCAGCTTCCTGCTTGGCCTTAAGCTCGTCAATAATAGTCTTTTCGTTATCCATGATAATCTCCTGTTTTATTCAAATATTTTACTTAGTTGCTCGTAAGCTTCTGCGCTCAAAGATCCTTGAGACTCTCTCTCGTCAATCTTCTCTGCTCCAAACTTCGAGGCAAGTAATGTTGCCTCTGATTTGGAAAACCCCACATCGCGTAAGGTTTTTTCAAAGTCTCGAACAGTCATATCTGCAATCGTTACTGCTGGGCGACTTAGATTCTTAGGTACGTTTACAAACCCTCTTGAGGTAAGGTTGTATAAACAATTAGTGGCTTGCGCTTGCTTGTTAGTGACTGTGGCAAATCCGTTCTTAACCGCTTCGTCTGCGGTAAACCACGTCTCTGCTTCCATGAGCTTTGTAATCGTATCCTGTGCCATTCCTGTGCGGTTTACATAAATGTTAACTATCTCCTCTTTTATCTTATCCAGGGTATCAGCGTCTTTTCTCAAATCGTCAGAACCTCCGGATGTAGAGACTGAGGGTAGGTGAACCATCAAGAAAGTACCTTCATCCATAATTCGTATGTCTCCGGCAAGGAAAATCACTGACGAAATGGATGCAGCCAGTCCCATGACCTCAACGGTGAGCCTGTCATGTACTGACGATAGAAGATTGTATATACCGAGACCATCGAATACGCTTCCACCAACACTATTCAAGTACAGTTTTATTGAGCTTCTATTCTTAATCTTATTAAAGTCTTCAGCGAATTGTACGAAGGTAGTTCCCCAGAAGCCGATTTCGTCATAAATGGATATCTCAGCTGTGTCAGCCTTCTCATTATCTGCTATCGCGTACCACTTTTTTGTCATTATTTATTCTCCGTTTAATTAGTGTCACTTTATTTTGTGTTAGGATTGGCGTTCTCTGCCTTCTCTTTATCGTCATTGATTGTTTTCTGAGCATTGGCAAAGTAGAGGGGAAGATATTCGTTTAGCGCTGGTACAAGGTTTGCTTCCCATGCAAGCACGTCGCCGACCTCTGTCTGTTCACCGATGTACGGTGAGAGACCTAGAATCTTTCTTGCTTCATTCCTTGTCCTGACTCCACCACGTATTTCTTTTAGAAGCATAGCAGACAGTTTCTCAGTGCTTGGGTAAAGCAGGTTGCCGAAGTCGTGCTTAAAGTTAAACTTGCGTCTCTCGCTTGGAGTTAGAAAATGGTTGAGCCCCTCACCGAGAATATCTGACATTGATAATATTGACCTACGGAAGTACACGGTTTGCTGCTCGTCAAGATTGTTTCCATATTCACCAGTAATCATGTAGTGCGGACACGCGAGTACGTTCGCAACATCTTTTTTCAGACTGTCTTTTGATAGTTCTACTTGTGACTCCAGACTTGTAGTCTGCTTTATCAATTCGATTTTTGATCCTGTTGGAGCGAGAGCTGGCTTACCAGCGTTAAGAGGGCCTAGTAAATTTGCTTGCACAAACGCGTCAAACACTTTCTTTTTATCATCTTTAAGTAGCATCTTTGTCATGTCTGGGTCTAAGTTAATGATGAGCCGCTCACCCGCTGTGTTTTTGAAGTACAAATCTTGATATAGCTGCAATATGTTTAGCCGATCAACTGCGTCCTTATTTATCTCAAGTGCCGAGTGCCCAATAATTCCATCGTCGTATCGCGGGTCGAATATATGCGCCACCTCCGCGTCGGAGTACACTTTATGGTTTATCCTATCTATATATCGTGGCAATACTGAGCTGCGATCTACTTCAATGCTCGATGAGTCTAGGACATTTAGTGAGCTTTTATCGGTATAGAGCAGAAACACATTACCGGTTAGCTTGTATTGATATGCCATCTTATACATGAGCTGCGAAGGGCCTTCTCTACTGTTCGGTTGATTAAGCCGCGCTGCTAGAGGATGCTCACCGGGTAGTACCGGCATCCCTGTTTCGATATTGTAGAGACCCAGCCCTAACGTAGCGTACGTTGTTGCTATTGCATCCAAGATCGCGCTAACGGTTGAATTCATTTTTAACGGGTACGACCGGATATAGGGAAGAATGATGGTGCTAAAGTATGATTGCGGATCAAAGGATTTCTTACGGTTAAATAATGCCATTGGTGTTTCCTATTTCTAATTAGTGGTACAGCCGATAAGAGAGAAAATCACTAAGCGCTTTTTCACCAGCCCCTTCATCTCCTGAATCCCCGCGAAGACTATTGAATGCCAGGATTGATGTATCTACACCATCAATTCGTTTTGTACTCTTCGCTGCTTCCGTATCACCGATCTTCTCTACAAAAGACAATCCGTGAATACTTGTTAGCGAAGCATTCGTCATCATCCACGCCCATACAGGATTGCCATCAATTAATTTCTCGTTGACGAGTATCTCTCTCCATGCTCCGAGGTTTTCATGCTGCTTCTGATGACTATTCGGAATAGCTGTTAGTATTGTTGGCAGGTCTGGATACTTGCTTTCTAAAGTGGTTATCAGATCGGAAGAGTATCGTTGATCGTATCCAAGTTCCCGTATCGAAAATTGCTGAAGGTCTGCATCTAAATCCTTCTTCAAGTAATGATAATCTATCGATTTGCCCGGCGTAGGTTTGATAAACCCGTCCTCTATCCACTTACGAATTCCCGTAGCATCTGTCTTCATCTTTGCAGCAATTTGATCTTCTGGAATATAGAACCTATGTCGAGCGTAATACATATCGATTTCTGCTATGTACCAATAGAGCGTATACGCTGTGAAATCGAACCGTTTCGACAAATCTATTCCACCAGCGCATGGGCACGTAGCAAGATATTCATCTGTTAGGTAGTCTTTATACTTTCTTTTTTTACTGTTATCGATAGCTGCCTGTATTTCCTTATCAGTAAACCCGCCCTTGATCCCTGGAACGAATACGTTGGCTGTCTTTACTCTGTACTCAAGCTCCTGCGCAGGATCATGATACATTTTAACATCACTTAGAGCTTGCTTTATTTCCTCAAGAGATACCGATATACCAAGATTCGGATTCGCTTTCCCGATTATCGATATATCATCCCACTTATCGTTGTCGTCGATGCAGTAGATCATTGGAAAGTAGCTCTCATCGGGAAACCGGCCCGATAGAATCTTCTTTGCCTTTTCGAACTCGTTATAACCAATGGAGTGAATATTCTGATCGCCCGTAGTTGTGAATATCGTTAGCGGTCGTGGGGCCTGCTGCTTCATTCCACTCTCAATCACATCTATAATTCGATATGTTTCTGGGTATGAAGCGATCTCGTCGCCTATTAGCAGTGTTGGATGAAAGCCCTGCAACTTACGAACGGATGATGATTTTGTGCAGTAACTCGATCCTCGACTTGGACAGTAGATAGCTGAATCGTAGACTTCAAGTAACGGATCACCTGCATCATCAAGAAAATCGGGATCACCATCCATTGCTCCTACGAGCTTCTTCATATAATTAAGGACTTGCTCAGCCTGTTCCGTAGAGGTCGCGACGGATACGGCAAGCCCATTTTTCACAGTCAAGAGTTCATATAGCGCAAGAAGGGCTGTTAGGAATGTTTTTGCATTATATCTTCCGACATAAAGAAGAGAGCGTCGGTAGCGTCTCTGATTATCACTTCTTCGATGCCATCCATATATATTGGCTACAAAAAACACTTGCCAATCAGGCAGATGAACCTTCTCTCCAGCTACTGATCCTTCAAAAAACCTAAATGTTTGACAAACAGAAACCACTTCTTCTGCGATTTCCGGAGAGAAATAGTATTCCCACTCATCATCTTTGCGCTTGAGATCAGCCTGAAACTTCTTACAGACTTGTTTTATGTACTTATTCGCAAGTATCTTTCCTGATAATACGTCATCTGCATATTGATATACTCTATCAACTTCCATCGACCACCTCCATAACAGGTAGTCCTGGTCGTGTTGCCGCTCGCTGAAGTGCGCTCTTCGGCTTAGTGTCTCTCTCTATCTTATCTGCGCTAACGAGAACTAATTTCAATCCGGCTCTATCGGATGGTGACATTCCGAGTTTAGAAGCATACTTAACGAATGACGCTGATGTATTCATACGCTTTGTTAAGAGCTTAGACCACCAGTTACGATAGTAGTCGAGTTCACTTCTCAGATGGTTAATGCTATTCGATTTGTCTGCTTCCTCTAGGTCGCTACTCTCTACCTCGCTCAATGCACTTTCATACTCGTCCATCTTCGAGCGATAACGATCAATGTCTTTATCTATAGTGATGAGCTGGTTTAACTCGATGCATGTTTGAACTAAGTAATCGATATCAAGGTCAGTCCAAATTCCTGCTGCTGACAGCCGACCAGAGACACGGTACCAAACAGGTTCCGTCGCTACAGGTACATTATCAGGGGGGACGATAATGCTCGGAATTCCTTCTTTCATGAGTGCTGGAAGTCTATCGTCGATTCTATCCTTATCGTATGAGCCGAGAGTTCCTTTCTTTTTTTTCTCAGCAGTTGGTACTTTTGGCCGTGGCATTGATTCTCCAAGAGTCAGATTCCGTGAATTGACTTATATAAAAAATGGGAGAGGGGGGTGGTATAAGGTAGATTACCACCTGTTTTTTATCCCCCATATATACCTCTTCTTAGCTCCGTCTCGCTCGTTCTTCTTTTAAGGTTTCTTTACTGTGGCAGTGCTTACAGATTGGTTCCCAATACACTTCATCCCAAAATAACTCTTCGTTACCTCTATGTGGTATGCTGTGATGAACGATTGTGGCTTCTCTTCCGCATACCGCGCAGTATGGATGCTCGATTAAAAATGCCTTACGAGCATTTCGCCATCGAGCTGAGTTGTATAGATGTTGCCAGTTGACTGTCGGTGCTACTACTCGCGCTGCGAATGGTTGATGTAGTGCTTGATGCTTAATGCAGTACCCCATGATCGGTATTCGTTGGCGACAACCGGGGTGACGGCATAGATAGAATTTAACCATTTATAATTAGTGTAAACATTTATCAACATTAGGCTACACACCCGTTAAGTAATAAATCCATTGACTTTTCACATAAGTAGATTCATAACTATTTGAAGCAAGGAGGATCTAAATGGCAAAAGCTGATAAAGAGCCAAAAGGATCTGAGAAAGCAACAAAGAAACAAACACCAACAGATTCTCAGACAGTCAACTTCACCGAAAAAAAGGGAGCCAAATTAAGCAGCGAGCTTGATTTACCCGCTACCGAAGGACTTCAACTTAAAATCTCTTATGGTGTTGCCGCTATCAACCCGTACGATCTAATTGGAAATGTGTACTCTATCAGCGCTAATGGAAAAGTACAAAGGCTTGGTATACCTGCCCTAATTGTTGACAACGCGAAGCTTGTTAGTCAATCAATTGTTAACGCACAACGCTGTCGAAGATATATTAAAAAGGAAACGATCATAAGCGCAGGATTTGGTTCATTTGTATCAGGATCATTTAGTGATTCAAGCATCGCCGAGTCAACTGTTACACAGATTGCAAATTACGCAGATAAGTATGGTGATGTAATCAATTGGGAACGGCTGGTTAGCTACAAGGACATATTCATTACCGGCACGTATGTCATCATAACTTCTTTCTCGGACCTTGAAATTGCATTTACCGAATGTACATCCTACAATCCAAAACTTGACATTATGATAGGCTTAGTAAAGGCCGGTGGTAGCTTATACTCAATCGAGGAGAATACAGCGCGGTACCGTGTAGCTATCGCAAATTATTCCATCCTCGATAAAGCTTATATCGAGGCAATCGCAAAAGATTACCTAAAGCTGAGTAAGCCAACGCAGACGCAGAAGGGAAAACAGATAGCCCAATCTCCAGCAGATGTGATTAGTTACCGCAACGAGGAACTATGGAAGACTCTCACTACTAAGGGTAAGAAAGTCCAGGCTAGTACTATTAAGATTCCCTCTGAACTGCTCCGTATAGAAGATTTATAATAGAAAAAGGAGCTGGGATAACTCCCCGGCTCCTCGACCTACTTCTTCCTCTGTAAATAAGCTCCAAGTTGTAGTAGTACGTTCAACACTGCTATGTAGATTGGCACTGCAAGCATGCTCAAAATGATTACTTGTATGCTGTTCATGAGCCAGACGCCTCAGCGTTTATAATTCCATCTCGTATTGCTATTTCTAGCTCTTTGGCTGTTAGCTGGCGATCAAGATAAACGTGATCAAGATAGACGTTTACAATAATGTTTTTCGACTCTGCTTTTTCTTTCCTCGCTTCAACCATCTTGTCGACAAGGGCAGATACTCTCCTAAAGCGCTCTTGTTGAATCCTCGCTTCCTCTTGTATCCGCTGCAATTTTATAGCGTCCTCTGCTGCATACCTCTCTTCTTCCTGTATCCTTAGATACCTCTCAATAGCCTCGTTAACCTCGCCAAGGTCTGCTCCCGCGAGTTCCGGGTAGTTAATTAGAATCTCTTCTTGTGTCATCCTTCTTTCTCCCTCTTATTTAATTAGTAGTGCGGAAGAAATCGTCCGTATAATTCCATCCACGCATCAAGGTTCTCAATCGTCCCCGCTTTCTTACCTCTGAGACGTTTAGATAAACGCTCTATCTCGGCATGGCAATTAGCACAGAGGAGAGCGAATCGTTCAGGAGATAAGTTTGTGTAATCTAACGGGAAGATATGATGAAGCTGTAATCGCGATGCATTATTTTTCTGTACCCCACAACACTCACATTTTTTCTGTCGCTCTTCAATTATCGATAAGCGAAATGCTTTCCATTCCTTGCTCGTCCTAAACTTACTGTGCTGCTCGCTGAATGTTGATTCTTTCATGAGTAGTTAGTACAAAATAAAAAGCCCGCCAGGACATATACGTCACCAGCGGGCAATAAGGAGAACGTTTAATTAGTATAGACGAATTTGCCCTATGAACTCTTCAATCTGCTGCCTTTCCTCATCTGTTAACATAGCAGCCGTACTCGCGGTCTCGTCGCCGTACAGAAGGTCTCTCAATCGCTCGCCGAACGTCATGCTATCCGCCTTGCTGTCCAGTTATTTCGCTTAATCGATTCGCCTACTCTCATAATCATTGTTAATGGGATACGAAGTGTAGATGCGACGCTGAGTGGACTATCAGTTATTAACGTTCGATCTGATCCATCTCGTTTTAATGTAAAAGTCATCATGTCCTCCTAGAACCCCTCATACCGAACAGCCTCGCTGCGGCATTCAAAGGTTATCATTAAGAATGCTGATCTCTTCTTGTAGCCAAGCTCGTAGTCGGTCTCGTGATAATAGATGTCTCAGTGTCTTCCCTGTAGGGGAGATTAAAACCGGGACACCGTCGACCTCATACTCTTTCACAAGGTCATCTCGTCTCTCAATATTGATGATCTCATAGTCGAATCGAAGTTGTATGTTATCTTCATATTGAATTGCCTCTAACATATTTTTCATCGCCTTACAGGGACCGCATGAAGGGAGAGTAAGTAGTGTAAAGGATGGTGTCATATTACTCTCTCCCAGGACTGATAACCCTGCATCGATACTCTCGCCCCTGTCTATCAGTGAGCAATCCGTTGTCACGAAATGCAGCGGCGGCATCTGCAAGTGTAACGAGGAAGTTTGCCTTGATATCCTCAAGTGTGAACATCTTGAATGTGTACCCTGTCTTCGTGTTGGTAAGTTCGTACCAAGCTGGTGTAGTGTCTAGCATCAGATTCTCCTTAATGAAGTAAGCCCCCGTAGGGGCCCGATCTTCTCTGTAATTAGTCTGGGGTTGGGAATAGGTTGACCGATTATTTACGGCTTCTTACTCCTCAATTAAACTCGCTATATTGTAGCAACTGAATCGATTAAGTATCTTTCTTTCACATCCAGTTATCTTCGTATCCCTAGCCAATGTCTTAAAGCTATACGAGTAACTTAAGCCCAGCTCTTTCCTGTATCGATTAAACGCCGACAGTAAGTCAGCAGCTGCTATCCAGGTCACATCCACACAGAGCGATCGTAACTCAGATCTTTGTGCTCTGGCGAAATCACGGAACTCGTCTGCTTTTACATTGGTCTTAACGAGATCTACCTTAGCGATATATTCCTTTTCACTCCACACATCCGTCTCGATAGGAACTGAATCAAAAAACGATTTCCAATTTATGGTTTTGTAGTATTCATACACTTTTTCGTGTTTTACTTCGAGTCGCTTGTCCCATGTAATTTGGATAAACCGTCTATTCTCTGTATCTATTACGAGATCAGAGAGTTCCTCATTTGAAGAGCATATAAAACTTGCGATTGAATTAATACTCTTTGTTAAACGTGAGTATGCCGGACGATAGTCATACTTTGTTAATGTAATAGCTCTCTTAAGTATCTCAAGGCCAACTCTATCTGTAACTCTAAATTCGTCAAATATCATTACTGCTGTACTACCACAATTTCCAATAACATCCTTATCAGATAACTCTTCAACATTAAACTTTCGAACGCTATCTCCAAGTGCTGCTGTAAGGTTACTTGCAAACAAGGACTTTCCAGTTCCTTGATCACCGGTAAGGATAAGTGCAAACTCAGTACCTGTAGGGATACCTAAAACACGTCGCTTTATATTCTGAATCCACTTAGCTACAGCTTTAGATTCGAAATCGTTTAGGTTTAACTTTTCTCGGAACTCCTTCAGTTCTTGCTCGTAATCTCCCTCTTCCACTATGCGAGATCGGATTTGGTTTAAGTATAGAGTGTCATGATCTGCTGTGTATCTGTTGCAGAATATCTCGAGTTCCTTAAGTGTTGCTAGTTTCATTCCTTTTCGACGAACAGCTTCTGGAAGGTTTTTAGGTGGAGCCGGATTCTTAGCCTCGAATGCACTCTGAGTCTCCTTCAGCCACGCTTGACTGTTCACTCTGCCATAGCCTCCGTCTGCCTCTTCCGAATCCTCGAGATACTTCAACCGTCGCGATACAGCATACTCACTCTGCTTGCCACTCCACTCACTATATAAAGTTGCGATCTGTGACTCAGCATATCGGGTGGACTGAAGGAAGCTCGCTTGAACAAGATTCGTTAAATCCTCTATTGAGGAGCGGAGATTAAAATCGTCTGTGTATACGAACCCAGCGCAATCAGGTTCGACGTTCCTCGCTTCAATAAACTGTGTTACGAAAGTCTCTGCATCTGTAATAGCCCCTAAGATAATTTTTTCAGACATTGTATTGTCTCCTTGTTTAATTTAGTACTGATAGGCAAATAGGTTGTGAGCAGAATAGGGAGATAAGCAAAATACCGTATTCTCCAACATTCGAGATATTTAGATGTGGATTACTGATATCAATATAAGAAATATAAAGAATATCTCCTTATCTCCTTATCTCCCTATTATTAGTATATAGAGTAAGTAAATACGGGTTTTTTCTTCTTATGGTCTGCTTATCTTCCTTTAGTTCTCCCTATTACTAAAGCTATTTTCCCTCAGTATTGAAGCAGAATTTTTATTCCCCTTAGTATCTCTTGCGTGGTGCATGTACGAAGGAGGAAGAAGCAATAAGGAGAATAAAAAAGCCCGATTATTCTCGTCCCATCACGGCAAGAATAATCAGGCTGAAATACTAAAAAATACATATGAAGGGGAGGTGATGGCTATCCTTCGTGTTTAATTAGTGTCCCTTTTTTAGAGGTCGTTTTTGAATATAAGCGGAGAAAAACATCTCACAAACTAGAAAAGATTATTACTATTCGAGTTTCTGTAGTCGAAAGGCTCGAATAAATTCATCTCTCCGATTAAGCCATGCCTCAGTCCACATATCAGCTATCTCGCGTTTCTCAGCCATGGACAGATACCAGAAAGGATGACCACTCCTACTCAAACAACTCGATCCTTTATCCGGATTGACCATGTTGATATGGTACTGGCGGATTTCGGAGGATGTAGTTATCAATGGATGCAATTTATCGACAACTGCCCCTCCTCGAAAATGCTTAGCAAATGCTTCAAACTCTTCCGAAGAGATGTCTGAATCTGCTATATGCGCTCCCATCAAATCGCTCCTTCATGATTACTCGTCTCCCTGAGAGAACCCTGTACCGAAGGGATTTCTCAGGGAGATGAAAGGATTTTAGATGTCTACTACCGTCCCTATATCCTTCTCTACGACCAACCGAACATTCCCAGCCTGAGTATATTCGATAAGAGTTATCGAATTATTCTCAACTCGAATTATTAACGGCCGAGTCCAATCAACCAGAATGGGTAGGGGCGTGTAGAGAGTCTCTACGTGATAGTCTTTGTGCTCGTCGATCCAGTCTCGATACTGGTCAACATCCGTAAACGTTAGTTCGTTCATACTGTCTTTACTCCTCTTGGCTCTAGTGATTCTTTGTACTTGCTCTTGAACTCGTCTCTCATCATTTTCATCTCTCCCTCTAGAACTTTCATCTGAGCTTTCTTCTCAGCATAGGCGGCCTTCATAGGCTCTTTCTCTACGTTAAGTTCAGCAAGTCGCGCCTTTTCAAGTGTGAGAGCCTCAATCTTCTGCTCTAGGGACTCGACGGATTTCTTCGTCCTCGTTCCAGCCATATTGTTCTCCTTGTTTTTCGTTTGATTATTACCGCCCCCGGAGAGGTGGCTTGTGTAGTTACGCGGCTCGGTACTCAGTCGTCACAGTCGCGGCGACTCTCGTCAGTGATTCAACCACATCGATCTGTTGTTCCTCGATAACGGTAAACGTACACGATGGGTACTTTTTCAAGAGCCGCATTATCGTATTTTTGAAGTACTTCTGGCTGATCACGTCGATCTTGAATGCTGCTTCTCCTATCCTTCCTCTATCCGCGCGAGCAAGCCACTTACTCTGCCTGTTCGACTCAGTAACGCCGAAGTTTCCGCCGAAGTCATACACCCTCAATCGAAGATAGATATCCGTCATCTCTTTCTTCGTCGCCCCTGTGACCCGAATCTTAAAACGAGTCAGACTGCGATTTACCGATCCGTCTGCCTTAGCGTAGTGACCATCCTTAAAGTATTTAGCCCTGATTATTCCGTCGCCCGTATCGTGGCTAACCCGGATCAGGTAAGATGGATTACTCAAGCTTATACTCTTGAGAACACGTATTGTGCTGTCGTAGTTATCGTTCAGCACCTCTTTAACGTATTCCGTTACCGTGTATGAGTCACTGAACTCGATAAGAGCCTTATTAAGCTCTACGCTGGGTTTGTCCACTGTGACGGTGAACCTGATGTTTGAATTACTGGTCATTTTCATTCATCTCCTTATTCTTATTTTATATAGAAGCCGCCCGCTCATAACGAGCGGCTAATCCTCATGAATTATTCCTTACTCGAAGGTCAGGAATATCCGCCTCTCTGCCGGATAGTACCCAACGCTCTTTACAGAACCCTCATCGACTTCGATGATTGCTCCGGCATCGTCTGCTCCAACCTCTCCTTCCATGAAGTTGATCGCTCCACTTCCAGGGAGAACTTCGATGTATGACGGGCGTAAGTGAAACGCTCCATCTCCATCGATGAGTGATAAGACGAAAGCGTCGTACGCCTCCGCATCCATGAGAGAGATAGTCTCAGTAGCCATATTGGCCTCCTTCTGCTCTGTAGAGCATTATTTTGTTAGAAGTAACAGCCGTCCTTAAAGTCGTCGTATTCTCCTTTCGTAACTTCGGCCGGGAAGACCAGTGTCGGACCGTTGAAGTCCCCTTCTTTTTGAACCACGTCATCGGGGAGAAAAGCCTCTACTCGTGCCGTCGCACAGACATTCCCGAAGCCGTTTTCGATGTCCTCGAATAGGACCTTGCATAGATAAAACTTACTGGGCATCCTGCCCTCCTTCTGCCCCGCAGGGCATAGCTATGGTGATTTGTTTATATTTTTTATAAACAAAATGATTGAAATGGGTTATGTCAAAGAACATAGGTTTAGCGGCAAACGGTTATAGAGGTGTTTAGCGCCGTTGTTTAATCTGAATATAAAGAGCGAGAGGCAAATTATCGGAAAATTCGTATCTACTTTACGAATCCCCTCGGGAACTCATTCCACTCCCGGCCATCGAGTACTCGGATAGACTGCTTATGGCTCGTTCCGAGCTGCTTAACGAAAAACGGGATACCCTGGGCTTTAACTTCATCCCGGACGGCAGAGACCCAGCGGGTATCTATTGGTCGTGGATTGGCTCCGGTTTCAGAACCAACGACGACCCATTCGACAGGGAGGTACTTCGATAGGGTGATTGGGCCAAGCATCGGTTCGATCATGATGATCCGGGTGCCCGTCATCTTGAGAAGATGAGGAAGTCGCTCATCGGCGCAAGCCTGATTCTCAACTGATACAGCCACAGCGAGATATTCAGGAAGCCCGTCGGGATACCGTTCGAGAAGGATACGTGCCATCCTCTCAGCCCGCTTCGTCCAGAGCATATACCTCGGCATTATTCGCTTCTGATAGGCGACCTGCTCGATGATAGAGAGGACACGGTTGATGGTTGCGTCCGGCACCTGATCCCAGAACAGGTCTCCGTGTTGTACTACGCCGACTATCCCTCCTTTAAGCTTGAGCGAGGCCGGACACATCCTCTTCTCGAAGACGTGATGTTCACCGGGTAGCACGTCAGCAGGGATGTTTCCAAGACGCTGTTGCCACGGGAAGATACCGGAGAGGTACCAGCAACCCCGACATCCTTCCGAATACTTCTCGCATCCGATTATTGGGTTCCAGTCGCCTGTGAGAATGTCGCCTGCGTTGTTCTTTGCCATCAATTCCTCCTGTGTTCATTGTACATACTAATATATTCGGATATTTTCGTTTGTTTGTCAAGACAAATCGCACAAATTAATTAACAGGGTTTTCTACCCAATAAACGCTAGTGGATTAAATACCGAGAGATTGTTGGATTTTTTCGACCCACTGTAGCTCTGCTTGTAACATATCCAAGCGATAAGAACTCACTGCATCTGGAATGGCGTCTTGAAAATGCTTTCTTGGCTTCGGAAAGGAAGAAACATCTCCGAAATCTTCATCGGATGATCGAATTTTCTCTATACGTTTTTGCTTTTGGATTTCAACCTTGATCTCGGCTAACAAGCTATCCCTGTAGTCTCGAGTAATTTCCTGAGCCAATGAATATTCATTCTTGGCTGCTGCAATCACAATCTTCTGCTGGAATATGTTTTTGATCTCAGGAAGCTCGGGCTTATCCTCAAGCCACAACTTAACCTGGAACTCACCCTTTGGAGTGATGCTATACTTCTTCCGTCCAAGATCGTTACTCGTATCAACCTCAACCTCTGCTAGACCTTCTTTTTGAAAGCTGTCTAGAACTTTATACACTTGGCTGCTTTCGACCCAAGAAAATGCTGGTGAATCCGATAATCGTTTCTTCAACTCATAGCCTGTGGATGCCTCGATGCTTAAAAGAGCTAAGACAGAATCTTTTGTTGCCATTACTTACTCCCGAGACTTAACAGACTTATTTATCCGGATTTTATCTCTTAAAGGCATTGTTGTCAATAGCGAGGTCACCCCACCGATACCGATTCGATTCAAACCCTTTCGTCTCACCAATTGCTTGAACCGCATTGAGGTACTGTGGGATATGCTTTATAGGGCATTCGTAAACCCGCCCCGTTATAAACGTCAATCGTATCCAATGATCATCGACAACGAACGATTTTATGACGTTCTGATAGATACGTCGGCGCTTCAGTTCATCAGCGCTTTCATACTCCTCTATAGTCCGATCTGAGAAGGCGGCTACCATCGCATCCAGATCTTGCCTCATCTCATGTAGGGAACTCTCTGTCCGGCTTAGCGCGGTTTGTTGCTCTACTTTTTCACTATTTAGCTTCTCAATGCTCACTCGGATGTCGTCAACGGTATAGATACCCTCTGCGATACCGGCAATGAGCTTCTGACGACGTGATTCTATCCCTTCGATTCGAGCTTTGATCGTCACGACCTGGCCATCAAGCTCCTTCTCAGCCAGAACAGATTCCTTCTCACGTTGCTCTATAAGCATCTTAACGAGCGATTTTGTCCGTATATGCGCTCGATAACAGTATGAAACGAAGTCGTCAATCGTTGACTTACGTATATAGACTGGCTTGTTTTTACATTGCTTTTGAGCTGTATTTTCACGTAAGTGGTTGTAGTAGGTGATTAGATTCTCGCTACGATTAGCTTGGGTGAGTGGTTTAGCCCGGTGAGTGTAGTACCGAGCGTCACAATGAGCACATCTAAGTATCCCTGACAGCTCAGACTTGGCTTCCCTGAATAGAATAGCCTTCGTAGACCGTTGTAGGTGCTGCTGTTGAAGTACCCCGAATTGCTCAGGATCAAGTATGGCAGGGTAAATCTTCGACTCGATTAGCTCCCCGGCTGTATTGTGAGTCCGTCCGAAGTATTCAGGATGGTCAAGGATCTTCGCTATAGTCGTTATCGTGAATGCTTTGTTCCTCTTCGTCCTAAAACCGTGATCATTCAAGAAGTTCGTGATCTTGATATACGAATACCCCTCTCCGTAAAGAGTGAATATCTTCCGAACGATACCGGCCTCAGCCTCGTTTACAGCCCATTGCTTCTTCCCTGTGGAGAGGTACGTATAGTCATATCCAAGGATCGACGAGAACGATTGATGGCCATCATCGATCTGACGTCTCCGGGAGCGAGTAGTCCTCGCAATAGTGTTTGATCGCTCATATTCCGAGACCGAGGATTTGATATTGTATGAGAGAATGGCTTCTGGGGAGGATAAGTCCATCGGTACATCGTTAACGAATACTTGCGCTTTATGCTTAACGAGTATCTTTCGGATGGCTAGGGCGTCTTCGGTATCTCTGGTAAGGCGAGAGAATTCGACTACCCATACGATATGAACCTTATCGGTCTCAACGTCATGGAGCAATCGAAGGAACTCCGGGCGTACGAGTGACCCTGCCGAAGCCGCCTCGTCGTATAATGTGTATGGCTCGCCCCGTGATTCCGCGAACGCTATCCCCCGTTGTCGTTGAACATCCGTTGAGTAGTTGTCTTTCTGCTGTATAGTTGAGACGCGAACGTAGATACCGATCATGGAATCTCCTATAATAAATTATAGGCTTCTTCATAAGAATAAATCAACTTGATTATCATCGAGGGCAATCTCGTACGGGATCCGCAACTCAAGACCATCCCGAACGGGAACTACGTCTGCTCGTTCGCGGTGGCGTCGAACAGGTTCTACAGGCAGAACGAGCAGACCGAGAAAGAAGTATCGTTCTTCGAAGTCGAAGCGTGGTCGAAACTGGCGCAGACCTGCGGCGAGATACTGAAGAAGGGCCGCGGCGTACGCGTCGTAGGACGCCTCAAGCAGGATCGCTGGGAAGACGGCGCGGGCAAGACGCAGGCGCGCATAAAGATCGTCGCGGAGCACGTGGAGTTCAAACCCGTGTTTAAACGCGACGAGGACGACGCGCGCGCGACGGCGGAGGAAAAGGCCCCAAGCGAGGAGGCGAACGCGGAGGCGGTATTCTGATCCCCGCGTCCGGGCCGAGGAAGTCCTACGCCTCGGCCCGGGCGACGGGTCGCATCGTAATGGCGAACGTGCGGCAAACCGGAACGCAGGTCTCGCATCCAACGCAGGCCGACTCGTCAACGACGCATGAATCACCGTCGATTGATATGGTCCCGTTCGGGCACGCCGAGGAGCAGCGTCCGCACGTCACGCAGCGAGCCCTCTCGATGACGGCGACCGTCACTCGTATACTTCGGAACCGGGACGATGCCAGTCGGTGCTCTTGAAGCCGCCTCTACCGGGCCCGAAGAGCTGGGGTTCGTCCTCCCCGATAAGCCCGCCGAGTTCTTCCTGCAGGCCTATCGTAGCCCAGCGCAACGCCGCGAGGATCTCTTCCTGCGCCTGCACCATCCTGCCTGAGGGGCCGGAGACGCTTACCGCCCCTGAGAATCCGTAGCGCGGCAGGTCAAGGGGCATGGCGTAGCAAATCAGTCCCGGTTCCAGCTCCTCGTCGTCTATGGCCCATCCTCGGCGTATCGTCCGCTCGATTTCCTCGGCCAGCTTCTGCGGGTCGATGATCGTCTTAGTGGCGACGGCGGCGAAATGGGTCTCGGCGATATACTGGAGGCGCAAGGGCGCCGGCATCCTGGACAGGATGCACTTGCCGCCGGCCGTGCAATACAGCGGCAGGCGATCTCCGGGGTTGGATCGGAGCCGCAGGGCCCTGCCGCCGTCAGCCTTGACGAGATACATGCTATCGGCGCCGACGAGCGCGGATAGGTTAGCCGTCTCGCCGGTCGCCTTCGCGAGTTCGGCGAGCACGGGCTTGACCCTATTGGCGATATTCTCGGTAACGGGAACGTGACTAGCCAATTCGAGCAAGGCTAGGCCGAGCGTCCAATCGCCTTCCCTTCGCTCTACGACGCCCTTCTTCTCCATCGCGTTGAGATACCGCAATGCAGTGGCCTTGTCCCATCCCGTATCACGGGACAGCCGAGCGAGGGAGGTACTCCCAACCCTGGCAAGATGAAAAAGTAATTCGAATGCTTTTATCGCCGACTCGCTCATATCCCCACGTTTCTACAGTAAAAACAAAAATTGCATAAAATGAAACGACTGATAAAATTAGCCGTATCATAGTCCTCTTGTCAATAGAATTCTCTATCGCAATCTACAACATAAATACAATGCTTTATATAGAAATAGTTTGACAACAAGGTAAAGCTTTTCTAGGATGATACGGCGCCACTCTAGGTAGTATCATGCCTAGTATGTGCCAAGGAGGAACAGGAATGAGGAAAGCAGCAGTCATTATCGCGGCTCTCGTCGCCATCGTAGCCGTAGTAGCCTTCGCAGGATGCGCGAAAGCCGAGACGAAAGCGGATTCAAGCGTCGTCAAGTTCGGCGTTTTCGAACCCCTGACCGGGGCCAACGCAGCGGGCGGAGCCGAGGAACTGGACGGCATTCGTCTGGCCCAGGAACTCTACCCGACCGTTACGGTCGGAGGCAAGGAATACAAGATAGAGCTTGCCATCGCCGATAATAAGTCGGACAAGGTCGAATCCGCCAACGCCGGCCAGCGCCTAGTCGACAGCGACAAGGTACAGGTAGTGCTGGGATCATGGGGCTCCGGCCTCTCCATGGCGGCGGGACCGATCTTCAAGGACGCCAAGATACCGGCTATCGGGCTGTCGTGCACCAATCCGCTCGTAACCAAGGACAACGATTTCTACTTCCGCGTATGCTTCCTCGATCCCTTCCAGGGCACCGTCATGGCCAACTACGCGTTCAAGGAAGTCAAGGCGCGCAAGGCCGTGATCATCAGAGAGATCTCGAACGATTACTCCGTAGGCCTGGCAAAATTCTTCGTCGACAGCTTCAAGGCGCTGACCGGCGACCAGGACGCCATCCTCGCGGAACTTAACTACAACACTACAACACCAACGACCAGGACTTCTCGGCCCAGCTGACCCAGGTCAAGAGCCTGAAGCCGGACGTGATCTTCGCCCCGGGCAACTACACGGAGAGCGCGCTCATCATAAAGCAGGCCAGGGAGCTCGGCATTACCGCGCCCTTCCTCGGCGGCGACACCTGGGAAATCGCGGAGTTCATCAACGTGGGCAAGCAGGCAGTAGAGGGCGCCGTGATGTCGGCGTTCTTCGACAACGACGCCCCGCTTACCCCGTTGTCCAAGGTCTTCGTCGAGTCATACCAGAAGAAGTACGGCAAGCTGCCCTCCGGAACCGCCGTGCTCGGCTTCGACGGGTACCTCCTCGCGATAGACGCGATCAAGCGCGCCGACAGCCTCGACCCGCTGAAGATCCGCGACGCCATCGCCGCGACGAAGGGCTTCGCCGGCGCGGCCGGCTACGTCACGCTCGACGCCAACGGAGACCCGATCAAGAGCGCGGTCATCAAGGAAGTCAAGGACGGCAAGTTCGTCTACAAGACGACCATCAATCCCTGACGGTTTGAGCATCCATCGCGCGGTTCCGTTCTGGAACCGCGCGGAGCGCCCGCGACCGGCAGGCCGGTACACGCGCCTAAGGCCGCGGGCGTTCCTCTCCTTCAAGAGCGCGCCCGCCTAGGGCACAAGGACCTACGACGATGGACATAGCGACCTTCTTCCAGCAAGTGGCAAACGCCCTGAGCCTCGGAAGCCTCTATGCCTTGATAGCCATCGGCTATACGATGGTATACGGCATCCTCAGGCTCATTAATTTCGCGCATGGCGACGTGTTCATGCTTGGCGCATATTTCGCCTTCTACGCCGTTACGGCTCTCGCGATGCCCTGGGGCATCGCCTTCATCGTGGCGATCGGGCTCACCGGCCTATTCGGCATCGGGCTAGAACGCGTAGCCTATAGGCCTCTCCGCGACTCTCCGAAGATATCGATAATGATCAGCGCTATCGGGGCCTCGTTCCTCATAGAGAACGTCGGCATCGTGCTGTTCGGCGGAAGGCCCAAAAGCTTCCCCAGCATACCGCTATTCGATACGGTCATTCACCTAGGCTCGGTCTCGGTACTGTCCGTCAGCCTGTTCATCCCGGTGGTAACCGCCGCTATCCTCGCGGCGCTGCTGTGGATGGTGAACGGCACCAAGACCGGCCTCGCGATGCGCGCGGTCTCCACGGATCTCGACGCCGCGCGACTGATGGCCATCGACGTCAACAAGACGATTTCGATGACCTTCGGCATAGGCTCGATACTCGCCGGGATCGGCGGCATCATGTGGACGATGAAGTACCCGCAGCTCAACCCCCTCATGGGATTCATGCCCGGCCTAAAGTGCTTCATAGCCGCAGTCATCGGCGGCATCGGCAACATACAGGGCGCGGTCCTCGGCGGATTCCTCCTCGGCTTCATCGAGATCATGATCGTCGCCTTCCTGCCGGAGCTCACCGGGTATCGCGACGCGTTCGCTTTCGTGCTCCTCATCGCCGTTCTCCTGGCGAAGCCATCAGGCCTCCTGGGCAAGAACCAGACGGTCAAGGTGTAACCCATGAAACGAAACACCATGCTTTCGATAGCGGCGGGCGTCGTCGTCATAGCCGCGGTAACGCTAGCCGACGCGACGCTCGGGCGCTTCACCGTCCGTATCCTCAACCTCTCGGCCATATACATCATCCTCGCCCTGTCCCTCAACCTGCTTAACGGGTTCACGGGGCTCTTCTCGCTAGGCCACGCGGGCTTCATGGCCGTCGGCGCCTACGTGAGCGCCCTATTGACGATGAGCCCCGCCCAGAAGGAGATGAACTTCTTCCTCGAGCCCATCGTCCCGATCCTCGCGACGCTCCAGATACCGTTCCCCCTCGCCCTGATAGCGGCGGGAACCTGCGCCGGCCTCGTCGCCGTGGTCATCGGAGTGCCGGCGCTACGATTGCGCGACGATTACCTGGCCATAGCGACGCTCGGCTTCGCCGAGATCATCCGCGTCATCCTGACCAACACGCAGAATATCACCAACGGAGCGCAGGGACTCAAGGGAATAACGAAATACTCGACGACCTGGGTCGTCTGGTCATGCGCGGTGCTCTCGATCGTGTTCATGCTGGCGCTCGTCCGCTCCAGCTACGGCAGGACCATGAAGGCGGTGCGCGACGACGAGATAGCCGCCGAGGCGATGGGCGTCAACGTGGTCAAGGTCAAGTCGACGAGCTTCGTGATATCGAGCTTCATGGCCGGCGTCGGCGGCGCGCTTCTCGGGCACATGATAACGACGATAGACCCCAAGATGTTCACGCTGATACTCACCTTCAACATCCTGCTCATCGTCGTTCTCGGCGGGAACGGCTCTATCACGGGATCGGTAGTCGGGGCGATAATCGTTACCGTGCTGATGGAGGCGCTGCGCTTCCTCGACATGCCGATGAATTTCCTGTTCATCAAGACGGACGGGTTACCGGGCCTGCGGATGGTTATATTCTCCATACTACTGATGATCGTGGTGCTCTACCGGCAGAAAGGCCTCATGGGGAACAAGGAGTTCTCGTGGGACGGATTCATCGGGCTGCTCAGCCGCAAGGGCTCCGCCCGGAACGGAGGCCGCCCGTGATACGGACCGAGAACGTGTCGATGAGGTTCGGCGGACTGACCGCCGTGTCCGACCTGAACATCAGCATCGAGAAGAACGAGATCGTCGGGCTTATCGGCCCCAACGGCGCCGGCAAGACGACGGCCTTCAATACAATCACCGGCGTCTATAAACCCAGCGAGGGCCGCATCGTCTTCAAGGGCCAGGACGTAACGGGCGCCAAGCCACACAAGATCACTGAACTCGGCATAGCGCGAACATTCCAGAACATACGCCTCTGGAAGGACATGGACGTGCTCGATAACGTACTCGTCGCCTGCCACCTCCGCATGGGCGTCGGGGTCTTCGCGTCGACGCTCCACCTGCCAGCCTACCGCGCCAAGGAGAGGCGCTCCCGCGAGTTCGCGATGTCGCTCCTCGAATCGGTAGGCCTGGCGGACCAGGCGCACGAGGCCTCCACGTCGCTACCCTACGGCAAGCAGAGGCGCCTGGAGATAGTCAGGGCGTTGGCGACCGAGCCGTCCCTATTGCTTCTGGACGAGCCGGCGGCCGGCATGAACCCGCAGGAATCGCTGGAGCTGATGGATTTCATCGTCAAGATCAGGGACCAGTACGACCTGACGATACTCCTCATCGAGCACCATATGCAGGTGGTGATGGGAGTATGCACGAGGATGTACGTGCTGGATTACGGAGTCACGATAGCCCACGGGTCTCCCGACGAGATACGTCGGGACCCCAAGGTAATCGAAGCATACCTGGGGGTGGATTGATGCTGCGCATAGAAGATCTGTCGGTGCACTACGGCGGCATCCACGCCCTCCAGGGCGTGTCGTTCGAGGTTCCCGAAGGCAAGATCGTCACGCTGATCGGGGCCAACGGCGCCGGCAAGAGCACGACGCTCAATTCGATCGTAGGCCTCGTAAAGCCGAGCTCGGGGACCATCACCCTCGACGGAGTTCCTATCGGTCCGTTAGGAACCAAGGATATCGTACGCAAGGGCGTAGTACTGGCGCCCGAGGGCCGCAGGATATTCCCGAACCTTACGACGGAGGAGAATCTCGCGCTCGGCGCGTTCGCGCGCAACGACAAGGACGGGGTCGAGGCCGACAAGAGAAAAGCCTACAAGCTGTTCCCGCGGCTGGAGGAGAGGCAGAAGCAGAAGGCCGGGACGCTGTCGGGCGGCGAGCAGCAGATGCTCGCGGTGGCCAGGGCGCTCATGTCCAGGCCCAAGCTCCTGATGATGGACGAGCCGTCGCTGGGGCTAGCTCCGCTCATCGTCAAAATGATCTTCGACATCATACGAACGATAAACGCCGAGGGCACGACGATACTCCTCGTAGAGCAGAACGCCAAGGCGGCGCTCGAGATAGCCGATTACGGCTACGTACTGGAAACGGGCCGCATCACGCTATCGGGCCCCGGCAAGGAACTGCTCGCCGACGATCGCGTACAACGGGCGTATCTAGGAGAGGGCATCTAGGCGTCGCGCCCCCGAGACCCCGGAGCGATAACGCTCCGGGGTTATTTTTTAAAGTTTTCCCGTTTTTTCGCTTGATTCGTTGAAATCATATTAAATTTTTCCTATAATTAAAATTCAACATTCTATATAAACTATATAATATGATAACCATAAATAGCTATTCAAAGTTCAAAATTAATATCAATTATACTTTTCTTTATTACGCAACGGAGGTAGCATATGGACATGAGTAGAGAAGAGACTGTTTTCGGAGACGATTGGCCGTATTCCAAGGCCAAATCGGCTCTCCTTAGGTCGGCCGCCGTGGTCATGCGCGAACAAGGTCCGCGCTCGGCGACCCTGAAGAATATCGCCGGTAACGCCGGCGTTACCGAACCCGCCATATTTAGGCACTTCGACGGCGTCGACGGCGTTTTCCAGTCGCTATATACGGTCACGGAGTTGTTCTACGGCCGTTTCGTAGCCGGTTTCAAGGACGGCGAGGGCAAGGGACTCGATCGGCTGGAGTCGGGAGTCGAGAAAGTATTCTCGATACTGCGGGACCATCCGGAATTCGCGTATATCATCGCGAAGCCGGACCCTGTGTTCCGCCAATCGCCCAAGCTCAAGACGAAAGTCGCCGAGCTCAACGCGGCCTTGCGGGCGGCTATCGTAGACTGCCTCAAGGAAGCCAAGTCCGCCGGCCAGCTCGTCGCGGGATTCGAACTGGATCCCTTCGCGACGGTGTCCGTGGGCGCGCTGTTCCAGATCATGTACTCCTGGCTTGAGGATGTAGACGGCTACGACCCGCGCAAGGACGGGAAGAAGACCTTCAACGCCCTCTGCGCCCTCGCGCGGAAGCCGGGCGAAGAGCCAAAAGCCGCCAAGCCCAGGGCCGCGAAGAAAAAGTAAAGCATCTCCGCCACGGACCGCATGAGAATGCCGATTCGCTTGACGAGCCGTGGCGCTGCGTATACTGTCGATGCATGACAACATTGGTGACGGGCGGGGTAAAGTCCGGTAAATCGCGGCGCGCGCTTGAATTGGCTCTTCCGTTCTCTCCCGATAGATGGTTCCTCGCGACGGCGACGCCGTTCGACGACGAGATGCGCGATCGGATAGAGCGACACAGGGCGGAGCGAGCGTCTTCCTTCTCGACCATCGAGGAACCCGTTGCTATAGACGTTGAAGTCCGTAGCCGCATGATAGTCGATTGCATCCCGATGTGGCTCAACAACCTGTTCTTCTCCGATCGCGAAGGCGAATGGGACGCGATACTCGGCCGCTTCATAGCTCGATTACCCGACGACGTCGTTATCGTCACCAACGAGATAGGCATGGGCGTCATCCCGGCCGACCCCCTTAGCCGTCGCTACGGCATCGCCCTGGGACTGGCCAACGCCCGGCTCGCGGCGGCCGTCGACCGCGTGGAGCTGATGGTCGCGGGCATCCCGCTCAGGGTCAAATGAGCGCCCGCCTGTCGGTACCCTCGTACGTACTACCGGGTACCTACGTCGAGAACCTCCGCTTCCTCGACGAGCGTACCGCCCAGCGCGACGTCGAGCTGCTATTCTTCATCTACGACGACGACGCCCGGGCCCTGTTGAAGGCGGAGCGCCGCGATATCGAGTCGTATAGCCCTCGCTTCGGCTTTACCGTGCACATGCCCGACGCCGTAGAGGCGTCGCACGAGGAAATCCTCGAGGCGACGGCCGGCTACGCCTCGTCGTTCGTTATACACCCGCCCCGCGTCGACGACCGACTCTCCGATTTCGTCTACCTTATGGACGAATGGCGCGGGCGATACGGGCCGGACCGCTTCTTCCTCGAGAATACCGTCCTGACTCGATTCGATACGGCCAACCGCGCGCTCGCCGACTCGGAGTACGGCCCTCCGCGCCTATGCGCCGACATCGGCCACCTGCGCGTGGAAGGCGTCGAGCCGTCGGCTTGGGTAGCGGAGCGGGCGGGACGCATCTCCGAGCTTCACGTGCACGGCTACGACGGCGAGCGCGACCACATCCCGTTCGCCGCCGGCGAGCGCTGGCTTTCGGACCTCTCCCCTTTCGCCCGCTCGTTCAGCGGCGTCATCGAGATGGAACTATTCGCATGGGCGGAGCTGGATGCCGCGGCGGCGATCCTCAGGGACGCCTGGGGGGCCATATGAACGCGCCTTTGCACGGTTTCCTGAGTACGCTGTCGCTCGTATCGCGGATTCCTGCCCCGCTCCGTTCGGAACCCGATTATAGCGCCGTCGGCTTCTGGATGCCTGTCGTAGGTACGGGCGCCGCTGCGTTCGCCTGCGCGGGCGCATGGCTGGGCACCCTCGCCTTCGGCCCCGGCATGCTCGCGGCCGCCTGCGCGATCGCCGCGCAATACGTCCCGTTCAACCTGTTCCACCTGGACGGCCTGCTGGACACGGCCGACGCGGCCGGCGTATTCGGGGACGCCGAGAGGCGACGCGCGGTGCTCAAGGATCCGCGGATAGGCTCGTTCGCCTTATTCGCCGGTTTCCTGACGCTTTCCTGCAGGCTCGGCGCCGTATCCGCGCTACTCGTTCGCGGCGGGCCCGCGGCCTGGGGAGCCCTGGCGCTTGCGCCGGCCTCGGGCAGGCTCGGCTCGATCCTGGTAACGGCGATCGCGGAACCGTACGCCGAGGGCGGCCTGGCCGCTACGCTCGGCCGGCCGTCGCCCGTCTCGTCCACGATAGGGTACGCGATAGCGGCCGTCCCGGCGGCTATCCTGTTCGGCGCCGCCTACGGCCCCGTCGGCGCCGTCGCCGCGATGCTGGTCGGGGGACTGGCGGCGATAACCGTCGCGGCCTTCGTCGCCCACTGGTACTCCGAGCGCATGGGCGGCTACTCCGGAGACGCTCTCGGCGCGGCCGTAGAGCTCGGCGAACTGCTCGTCCTCCTGCTCGCCGCCGCCGTCGCGCGCTGAGCCGCCTTACCCGACGCCGCGTAAATCCTCCGGAGCAAAAAAAAGCGCCGCCCGTTACGATCGGGCGGCGCTTGCCGCGGCCCGTCAGCCGCGGCGCGTACGATTGCTCGTTACTCTACGATCTTGATGCGTCCCTTGACCTCGGGAACGACGGCCTTACCGAGCTTCTGCACGTACTGTATCAGCGCGTCGCGCTGGAACATGCTCGTCTCGTAGCGATTAAGCTGGTTCTTGAACATCGCGTAACCGTCTCCGCCGTCGGCGAGATAGGAGTTGGTGGCGATGGTATAGACCTTGGCCGGATCGATCGGCTTTCCGCCTATAAGCACGTTCTCGCACTTGCCTGCCGCGACGTTGATCGTATAGCTGACGCCGTCGGACATCTGGGCGAAGGCGCCCTTGCCGATCGTCGTGGCGATGTAGTCGAACATGGCCTGCACGTCGACGCCCTTGAGCTTGATGACGGTGACGGAATTATCGAAGGGCAGCACCGTGAAGACCGACTTCTTGGTGATGTCCCCGGCGGGAAGGTCGGCGCGGATGCCGCCGCCGTTGTTCATCGCGAAATCGACGCCCTGGGCGGCGGTGACGTACTTCATGGCGTCGGTGACGAGGTCGCCGATGGCCGTCTCGGCCTTGCGGGTCATCGCGTTCGGGAAGGTGTCGGCGGCTACGCCGATCTTCTCCTTGAGCAGGCCCTCGACCCTGTCGGCGTAATCGGAGAGCACGGGCTGGATGAGCGGATGCTGCTCGAACTGCGGGCCTACGGGTTCGCCTTTCTTGTTATGGTTGATCGAAACGGGCTCCCACGTAAAGCCGGCTACCTTGCCGTCCTTGACGGTGAGCACGCCCTTGCCGACGTACATGCCCCACTGGTTGGCCTGAACTATCGGGGTACCGTTGACGACGACGGGCTCCGTTATGTACGTATGGCTGTGCCCGTCGACGATCAGGTCGATGCCGGATACGGCGGCGGCGAGGCCCTTGGAGCCGGGAGAGTAGACGTCGTCCATGCCGAGGTGCACGAGGGCGATGACGACCTGGACCTTCTCCTTCTCGCGGAGAACCTTGACCATCTCCTTGGCGGTCTCGATCTCGTCCTCGAACACCAGGTCCTTGACGATGGCGGGGTTGCCTACGGTCTCGGTCTCCTTGGTGATCAGGCCGAAGATACCGACCTTGACGCCCTGGAACGTCTTGACGATGTACGGAGCGTCGGCGACATAGGCGCCGTCCTTGGTCTTGACGTTGGCGGCGAGCATCGGGAACTCGGCGAGGTCCATCTGCGTCTTGAGCACGGACAGCTCGTTGTCGAATTCGTGGTTGCCCAAGGCGACCGCGTCGAAACCGATCATGTTCCGCCCGACGATGTCCGGCTCGGCCTTGAAGAAGTTGGACTCGGACAGGCCGGTGTTATAGTCGCCGGCGTCCAGTACGAGCACGTTGTCGTACTCGGCGCGCGTCTGGCCTACGAGCATGGCCATCGCGGGTAGTCCGCCGACGGCGATGTTCGAACCGTTATTATAGGCTATCGGATGACCGTGCGTATCATTTACGTGAAGCACGGCGATCGTTACCTCGCCGCCGGCGGGCGCGGCGGGCTGGCTTACACATGCAACCGCGAAAATCGCGGCTACGGCGGCCAGTATCAAGCCGAATCGTTTCATGGAAACCTCCTTAACATAACAACTAATACTATGATGAACCGTAGCGGAAAGCAACGGTTCGGGGTGTTGATGGTAGCACTCATCCGGGCGCCACGCAAGCTCAATGCCGCGATTCCGCATTCCGCGCCATTTGACATCGCGATAGTACGCCCCTATACATATGCATGGAGAAACAAATGGGCCTTGCCAGGTCGAGCGGAATACTATTGCACCCCACATCGTTGCCCGGGTCCTTCGGAATAGGCGACATCGGACCCTCCGCCGTTCGCTTCATCGACTGGCTCCAGAGCGCGGGACAACGCGTCTGGCAGGTGCTACCCCTGGGCCCGACCGGTTACGGCGACTCCCCGTACGCCCCGCTTTCCAGCTTCGCGGGCAACGAGCTGCTCGTATCTCCCGAGCTACTGCTCCGGGACGGGCTCCTGACCGGCGCCGAGCTCGACGCTTCCCGCGCGCCCGTCGACGGCCCGGTGGACTACGCCTCGGTCATCCCGATGAAACGGGCGCTCGTCCGCAAGGCGGCGGAACGCCTCGTCTCCTCGGGCGATAGAACCCGCGAACTGGCCGCCTTCCGGGAGCGCAACGCCTCGTGGCTCGACGACTACGCGCTTTTCATCTGTATCAAGCGGGAGTACGACGAGAAGGCCGGGGCGGCGGGCGTAGCGGATTCGTCATGGAACGCCTGGTGGCCCGCCTGGCTCGCCAGGCGGGAAGCGAAGGCGATGCGCGAGCGTCGCCGTTCGGACGCGTCGGCGATAGCGCTTGTCGAGGCGGAGCAATACCTCTTCAGGACGCAATGGGACGAGCTCCGGGCATACGCCGAGAGGAGAGGCGTCGGTATCATGGGTGACCTGCCCATCTTCGTCGCGATGGACTCGGCCGACGCGTGGGCCAACCCGGAGCTGTTCCGGCTGGACGCCGGAGGACGGCCGACCGAGGTCGCGGGCGTCCCTCCGGATTACTTCTCCGCGGACGGCCAGCTATGGGGCAATCCGCTGTACGCGTGGGACAGGCACGAGGCGACGGGCTTCTCGTGGTGGACGGACAGGATAGAGGCCGCGCTATCGATGTACGACATGGTCCGCATCGACCACTTCCGGGGCCTCGTCGCGTGCTGGGCGGTTCCGGCCGCGGAGGCGACCGCCAGGCGCGGCGAGTGGGAACCCGCTCCCGGGGCGGCCTTGTTATCGGCCGTCGTAGATCGATCCGGGCACGCGCTACCCATCGTCGCCGAGGATCTCGGCCTCATCACCGACGACGTCGTAGAATTACGGACGCGATTCGGCCTGCCCGGCATGCGCGTACTGCAATTCGGTTTCGACGCCGAAGAATCGGGCCGAGGCCTGGATCCGGAAAACCCGTTCCTGCCCCATAACTACGTGCCCGAATGCGTCGCGTATACCGGCACCCACGACAACGAGACCCTCGCCGGATGGCTTTCCGGCGCCAGCGCGGAGGAACGGGCCTTCATACGCGCCTACCTGGGGTACGCGCCCGCGGATACGGTACGGGCGCTCGTACGGGAAGCGATGAAAAGCGCTGCCGGATTGACCGTATTCCCGATGCAGGACGCGATGGGTCTCGGGAACGAGGCCCGTATGAACACGCCGAGCACGATCGGAGGCAACTGGTCCTGGCGCCTGGATCAAGCGCCCGGCGGACGCCTCGCCGAGGAACTGCGGGCGATGACCGTACTATACGGCAGGTCGCCGGCCTGAACCTTCATAGGGCTCTCCCCTACGGGGGGCTCCGGCGTACCTGGAGCACCTTGTCCTCGGTAGCTATGTCCGCGCGCTCGAGCCGCTTCACGGCGTCCTCGTAGAAGTACTCCTGGGCGGAGAAACGTTTCTCTCCCTCGGCCGGCTTGACCCGGTGCCAGTGGCCGGAAGGCCCGAGCTCACGAGCCTTGGCGTTATCGAGGAAGTACGACATCAACGCGTCGTAGACCCGG
This sequence comes from Spirochaetae bacterium HGW-Spirochaetae-3, assembly GCA_002839315.1. Lineage (GTDB taxonomy): Bacteria > Spirochaetota > Spirochaetia > Treponematales > UBA12059 > SZUA-370. The sequence continues at coordinate 157,121 of PGXV01000005.1, read as the reverse complement.
TCCCGGGCCTCTTCGCCGAACACGGGGAACAGCAGCTCTATACGCTTCTCCAGGTTGCGCGGCATCCAGTCGGCGCTGGACATGTAGAGTTCCTCGGTGCCGCCATTGCGGAAATAGCATATCCTGGCGTGCTCGAGATAGCGTCCTATCACCGAGACGACCCGGATGTTCTCCGACAGGCTCTTTACGCCGGGGACGAGCTGGCATATGCCGCGTACGTTGAGCATCACCTTGACCCCCGCCTTGGAGGCCCTATACAACGCGTCGATGATGTCCTTGTCGCATAGCGAGTTCATCTTGGCCGCTATCAGCCCCGGCGACTCGGGACTCGACCGCTCCGCCTCTCGCTCTATCATCGAGACGATTCGGTGCTTGAGGTCGAAGGGCGCCATCGACAGGTGGCGCAGTTCGGTCAGCGCCGACAGTCCGGTGATCATATTGAAGAACAAGCCCGTCTCGGCGCAGATGGTCTGATTCGAGGAGAACAGCGAAAGGTCGCCGTAGAGCTTGGCGGTCTTGTCGTTGTAGTTCCCCGTGGATAGATGGACGTACCGCCGGACGAGCCCGTCCTCCTCGCGCCTGACGACGAGTATCGCCTTGGCGTGCACCTTGAGCCTGGCCGCTCCGAAGACGACTATCGCCCCGGCCTGCTCTAGCCGCGACGCCCAAGCGATATTGCGCTCCTCGTCGAAGCGCGCCTTCAGCTCGACGACGGCCGTTACCTGCTTGCCGGACCGCGCGGCCCTGGTCAGCGCCTTGACTATCGGCGAGTTACCCGAAGTGCGGTACAGCGTGGCCTTGATGGCCAGGACGGCGGGATCGGCGGCCGCGGCCTCGACGAGGTCGACGACCGGCTGGAACGACTCGTACGGCAGGTGCAGCACGATGTCGCGCTTGCGCATCTCGTCCCATATCGTATTATCCTCGGACAGCGCCAGCGGCGAGCGGGGGCTACGGGTCTTGAAGCGGAGCCGCTCGAAACCCTTGAGGTCGGCCAGCTCCATGAAGCCCTTGAGGTCGATGGGGCCGGAAAGCGTGAAGACGTCGTCGTCGCCCAGGCCCATCGCGGCCTTGATCATCGATTCGAGCGCCTCGGAGTCCGCCGATATGGACAGCCTGACGGGCCACGAATTCTGCCGGTTGACGAGGACTTCCTCCATCGCGGCGACGAAGTCGTCGTCGCGGTCCTCGTCGACGCCTATATCGGCGTCCCTCGTAACCTTGAACAGGGTCCGTTCCTTGACCGCGTATCCGGGGAAGAGCCGGTGGCCGAAATCCATGACGAGGTCGTCTAGCAGCGCGAACCGTACGCCGTCGCCCATAGGCAGGCGTACGAAGCGACCCAGGTTCGACGGCACCTGGATTATGGCCAGCCGCTCCTCGCCTCCGTCTGTTGCCCGCAACAGGAAGGCGGCGTGTATTCGGAGGTTGCCGGTAGTGGGGAACTCGGGCGGCGGGCCGCCCTCGACGACGGGCGGGAGGGCCAGCGGCGTCAGCGCGGGCGCGACCTGGCCGGTAAAGTACTCCTCGAGCCAGCGCCGTGCCTCCGGCTCGTAGTCGGCGGGGCGCATGACCGCGAGCCCCTCGGCGAGGAGGGCCGGGAACAGCTCGTGGGCCAGGCACGCGTACTGCTTGCCGGTTATCTCCCTTACGCGCCTCGCTATGGCGACGAGAAGATCCTCCGGCCCGAGCCCCGAGTAGTCGGGCGTCGCGTCGCCGGCGCGCAGGCGGGCCTTGAGGGCCGCGACGCGTACCATGAAGAACTCGTCGAAGTTGCTCGACACGATGGCGAGGAAGCGCAAGCGCTCGAGCAGGGGGTTGTCATGGTCTAGGCCCTCCTCGAGCACGCGCGCGTTGAACTCGAGCCACGACAGCTCGCGATGGAAGTAGTAGCTCTTCTCGGGCTTATGGCTCATATCAGGACCACCTTGAGGCCGAACACGTCCTCGAACATATCGTCTTTCTCCGCCAGCGACAGCCGCTCCAGCGACAGGTCGTTCTGGCAATCGGTCTGCAGGACCAGGTGATCCTCCTTCATCTCCAGGTCGACGAGCCGGAGCCGCTGGGTATGGCCGCGGTCGAGGGCGTCGGCGACCCTGAGTATGGCGGAGAGCTTGAGCACTACGGCGCGATCCTCACGGGGCAGGCTCATGTAGTTGGAGTGCGAAGGCGACGGGCTGGCCTTGCGGTGATAGCGGACGAGGTTGGCGACGATGGTCAGGTCGTCGCGCTGCAGGCCGAAGATCTCGCTGTTGAGCACGATGTACTCCGAGTGCCGCTGGTGGCCGCTCGTGCGTATGAAGTTGCCGACGTCGTGCAGGTAGCCGGCGGCCTCGAGGAGGAGGCGCTCGCGCCTGGTCATGCCGTGCGACTCCTTGAGCCGGTCGAACAGGAACAGCGCGTGCTCCACGACGTGGGCCGCGTGCTCTTCGTCGAAATGATAACGCCGCCCCAGGCCTATCACCGATGCGACGACCTGTTTATGCAGTTCCGCCTCGATATCGCTTCCGGAGCCGCCCGACATCGCGATCAAGAGGCCGTCGCGCAGGCTGACGCGCGGCACGATCAGCTCCTCGGCCCCTGTGCGCTCTAGGAAGAGCGCCGTGATGACGAGCCCCGGGATCAGGGCGTCCGCCTCGGAATACGGGACCCGGTAGTCCGTGACGATGCTGTCCACCGACAGCCCCTTGAGCCTGTCGACGAGCGACAGGAACGAGTCCCTCGGTACGACCGTATAATCGAGGCGCGATTCCGATCCCGAGACCTTGGCCGCGAAGCGGGCGTCGTTCCCGATGACGATGAACGAGCGCACTCCGGCCAGGGGCAGGTCGTCCTCGAGTCCGTCGCAGGCCGTCCGCACGTTATCCGCGAGGAAACGAAGCAGGTAGCCCGACGAGCCCATCGCGGCCTTCGACTGCTCGTCGACGCGGATGGTCCCGAGCCGTAGCGAGTGCGCGGCCACGATCTTGCCCCGGCGCAGCAGCATGAGCTCGGTCGAGCCGCCGCCGACTTCTATGATGATGGAATTGGTCCTGGCGAAGTACTTGGCGTCGCCGCCGAGCGCGCGCTGGACGGCGAGGTACATGTAGTGGCTCTCTTCGATCGCCTCGATGATATCGACGCGGAAGCCGGTTCGCATGGCGACCCGGTCGACGAAGGCGTCGCGGTTCTCGGCCTCGCGCAAGGCGCTGGTAGCCACGACGCGTACGGTGGCGGGCTCCACGCCGTATGCGCGCAGGAGCTCGCTGAAACCGCGGAGCACCGCGATGCACTCCCTCGTCGAGTCACGGCTGATAAGGCCGGTCGTGAAGACGTCGCGGCCCAGGGCGACAGGCTTCCCGGCCCGCTCGAGGACTTCGTAATCTCCGTCGCCCGAGACGTTGGCGACGAGGGCCCGTATGCCCGTCGATCCTATCTCGATTACCGCCTCTGTCCTCGATCCCACGTGACCTCCACGATATTCCAGTATGCCCGAGGTCGACGGGCCGCGCAAGGCTCGGAGTACAGGTATACGACGGCGCGGGCGTGACAAGACTGCCCGCCTTCGTTATATAATGCATTATGGCTTCACGCACTCGTTTCATCAGATACGCTCGCCGCCGCGTTTCCGGACGCATCGCGGCTATCATCTCCGCGGCCGTCCTCGCGGCCCTCATCGCCTCCTGCTCCGGGAAGGAAGGCTGGGCGGTCGTGCTTTGGCCGCCGGAAGGCTCCGCGATCGCGTTCGGCTCCGTAGTCCCGGTACACTTCAAGTCGAATATCACGAAGACCTACGCGATCGGGGTTCCCGGCTCCAGCGCCAAGGAGGAGCTGGAGCTCTGGCGCGTGGAGGCGTACCGGCAGAAGTCCAAGGCGCAGGAGGCAGCGGCCGGCTACGGCGACCTCGCTCCCGTACTCGGCGTCTCGGCTCGCGACGGCCTCATCCTCAGGTCGAAGCCCGATAATTCGACCGAGTCCGTACAGGTGTACAGGTTGAGGCTAGGGCAGCCGGTCAAGCTGCTCCACAAGGTCGAGGGAGCCGCCGTCGAGACGGGCGGGCAGCGTCTCGAGGGAGACTGGTACCTGGCCCTGGCGGACGACGGCACTATCGGCTACGTGTTCTCGAACCAGTTGCAGCTATGGAACGCCGAGGAAGGCCCGATGCCCGACCTGAAGACAGGGTCCCCCGCGGCCGACGCGACGCTGGCTACGCTGTTCGATACCGTATGGCGGCCGGATTACTTCGATACGATGGTCGCCTCGGGCCTCCTCGACCTCGGATCCTATCAACCGCGTTTCGGATTGTTCACCGACCCTCTTCGCAAGCAAATCCGCGTGGAGCGGCCGGAATTCTCCAAGGTATACCGCTACGACACGATAAGCGCGGCAGAGGACGGCTCGTACACGGTAACCCCCGGCGACGCCTCGTTCCGCTTCACGAAGGCCGGCGCGCTCGTGTTCACGCCGGCGGAATCGGACCTTAGCCCGGGCCTGCCCCCGGAGGCGCCGAGGTCGTTCGAATTCGTCCATCATGACAAGGATATCCAGGCGGTCATAGCCGCCGAGGAGCGGAGGCGGCTGTCAAGACTGTCCGACTTCGTCTCGGCGGGCGAGCGATACGAGAGCGAATCGTACGGCGTGCTTATCATAACGCGATCGGCCCGCTTCACGTGGGTCGCCAACGGCGTTCTGTCTCCCGGATACATACCGGAAGGCTCGGGCGATACTGGTTCGGTAGTCATGGACCTGTACCTGTCAGGCGAGCTCGCGGCGAGCTGGGACGGCGCGTTCACGCTGCGGTTCGACGCGATCCCCAGGTCGCCCGTGTCGTTCGCGTATCGAACGACCGGCGACGAGCTCTTCCTCGCGTACCTGCCTCCGGAGTCGATCCATAACGCCGTCGTTTCGGCGCCCGATGGACTCGAGCCCGTCGCCGCCTTCGACAGGTACCGCTAAAAGGATGGCGTTCGTACAATTCACCGGCGTCTCGCTCGCGTTCGGCGCGCGGGACATACTATCTGACGCGGCGCTCTACATGTCGTCGGGCACCAAGGCGGCGCTCGCAGGGCCCAACGGCGCGGGCAAGACTACCCTGCTCCGCATCGTCGCGGGCCTCCTGCCGCCCGATTCCGGCGACCGCGCCGTGCAGAAAGGCACGCGCGTCTCGTACCTGGCGCAATCCGGCGAGGTATTTTCCGGTTGCACCGTCTACGAGGAGGCGGAGAAGGCCTACGGCGCCGTCGAGGCGCTGCTCGCGGAGCGCGACGCCGTCGGCGCGCGGCTGGAAGGATCGAAGGAGGGCGACGACGACCTCGACGCCCTCCTGGAGACGTACCACCACCTCGACGAGACCGTAAGCGGCTCCGGCTACTGGCGCCGGGCCGACCGTATCCGCGAGGTGCTCGAGGGCCTCGGCTTCAAGCCCGAGGACTCGGGCAGGCAGGTCGACGAGCTGTCTGGCGGATGGCAGATGCGCGTCGCCCTCGCCAAGGTAATCCTCGAGAATCCCGACATCATGCTACTCGACGAGCCTACCAACTACCTCGACCTCGAGGCGCGCGACTGGCTGGAATCCTTCCTGGCTTCGTTCCCCGGCGGCTTCATCGTCGTATCGCACGACCGCTCCTTCCTCGACTCCACGGTCAAGGAGGTCTACGAGCTGTGGAACGGCAGGCTGACGCGCTACCCCGGATCGTACACCGCGTATGAACGCAAACGGGCGCAGGAGCTGGAGAGCCTGTTCAAGGCGTGGGAAGCCCAGCAGGAGGAGATATCCCACCTCGAGGACTTCATCAGGCGCTTCCGCTATCAGGCGACGAAGGCCGCGCAGGTGCAGTCGCGGATAAAGCAACTCGACAAGATCGTGCCCATCGTCGTGCCGGAGGGCATGAAGAAGGTGCGTTTCAGCTTTCCGCCCGCGCCCCACTCGGGCCGGATAGCGCTGACGATGGAAGGCGTACGGAAGTCGTACGGACAAAAGCGCGTCGTCGACGAGCTGGCGATGACCATAGACGCGGGGTCCAAGATCGCCTTCGTCGGCCGCAACGGCGCGGGCAAGTCGACCCTGATGCGCATCGTCGCCGGCGTCGATACGGACTACGAAGGTTCGCTGCGACTCGGGACGGGCATCACGGTGGGGTACTTCTCCCAGGACGTCGCCGACTCGCTGGACGAATCGAGGACCGTAGAGGAGGAGGCGTCATCCGCCTGCCCCCTCAACCTGTTACCGGGCATACGAGGCCTGCTCGGAGCGTTCCTGTTCCGCGGCGACGACGTCGGCAAGCGGGTCAAGGTGCTGTCGGGAGGCGAGCGCTCTCGGCTGGCTCTCCTCAAGATGCTCCTCCATCCGGCCAACCTGCTTATCCTCGACGAACCGACCAACCACCTGGACCTCGATTCCAAGGACGTGCTACTCGACGCGCTCAAGCGCTTCGACGGCACGGTATTGTTCGTCTCCCACGACCGCTTCTTCATCGAGGGCCTCGCCGACCGCGTGCTGGAACTCTCCTGCGGCGCGTCGCCCCGGATCTATTACGGCGATTACGCGTATTACCTTTCCAAGAAGGCGGAAGACGACGCGAACGGGGCTCTGGCGGCCGTACCGCCCCAGAGAGGCGGCAAGCCGTCGGCCATCGAGGCCAAGCCCACGGACGCGAAGGCCGCGCGCGAGCAGGACAAGAGGCGCAAGGTTGAACGCAACCGTCTCCGCAGGCGCGAAGAGGAGATTCTCGCGCGGCTGGAAGAACTAGGCGCGGAGAAGTCGGGAATCATCGCCGCGATGGCCTCGCCGGAGAACTATTCGGACGGCGCCAGGATGAAGACGCTGCAGACCGCGTCCGAGGCCCTCGAACTAGAAGTCTCTAGTCTCTCGGCCGAGTGGGAAGCGGTAGCGTCCGAGATGGAAGGCTACGCCGACCTGGACTGACGCGCGAAGCCGTACGGGGCTTCGCCGCAACGTCAGTCAGCCCTGGTAGCGGTACGCGGCTCGGGCCTGGCGTCCCATGGCCGCGAGCGCGGGGAAGGCGCCGTCCGATCCGTAGACCGCGGAAAGCCGCGCCGTGGCCAGCGTATGGTCCGAAAGGGCCGACAGCACGGCCTGGGACGTCGGCCCCGTCGGGCTCAGGAACGAATCGAGAGCGTAGAGCGTGAATGAGTATTCGTGCGCGCCGGAAGGCGGGCACGGGCCGCACCATCCGTATTCCAGATAGTCGTTCATTCCCTGTTCCATCCCGTCGTCCAACCGCGGATACTGCGGCAGTCCCGCCAGCAACCGGGTCTCCGTCGCCGGGATGTTCCAGATGAGCCAATGCGTCCAGGGACGAGCGTCGGGTCCTTCGCGATCGATGCAGACGACGGCGAACGAATGGACGCCCCAGGGAGCCTCTGCCCACGACAGCGCGGGAGACCTGTTCTGGGATTCGTAGGAGCAATCGAACGGTAGCGTCGAGCCATCGGCGAAATCTGTACTGGTCAATCGCATCGGGACCTCCTTATATCGGAATACAGTATGACACTTATAGTCTATATGTCTACTTGTATTCAAGAGGCCTGAGCATGCCATAACCACTTCTTCGCCTTCATGTCTACGGGAACGCGCTACCGGCCGTCTCGTCCGCGTCGTCGATCGCCTTCGCCCGTCGTATCAGCCTTCGCAGGATCCTGACGGCGACGAATAGCGTAACGATGGAACCGACAGCGAAAGGCGATCCGGCGAACAGGAAGAAATCATAGAATCCGTGGACGGCGATAGCGGCCAAGAGCCCCTTGCGCCTGGCGGCCGCGGCTCCTGCCGGTCGCCCTGGACCCGCGCGCTTGGATACGCCCAGGTAATAGCCCATGATACCGGTCGCCGCCGCGTGCATCGGAACCGCGGTAAAGGCCCTGAACAAGAGGGTCCAACCTCCGTCCAAGCCGTACATGAGGTTCTCCGCGAACGCGAAGCCGAGACTGACGCATGCGGCGTAGACGATACCGTCCATAACCTCGTCGAAGGCGGGGTTCCCGCACAGGTAACGCCTCAGGAAGAAGTACTTGATACCTTCTTCCACCATCGCGGCGGTAACGAAGGAAGTCCAGGCGATTCCCAGGAGTCCGGGCAGCCCGGATGCGGGAAGATCGACGACGAGTTCCAGCCCGATCGCGGGGATGGTCGCGAGAAACCCGTAGATCACGCTACGGCCGATAAGGCCCATCGGCTCCGGCCTCGCGCGATCGGCCCGGTAGAACAACGCGATCAGCACGACTGCGGGTAGCGCGGCGCCCCCGATAAGTATGGCGATGTCGATCATGGCTCAGTATATACCGCTTACTTCGTCCCGGTCATCCTCCGCGAGCCCTCCGCGTCGTCGGATCGCGACCTTCCGCGGGTTGCCCCGTTTCAGCGCGCGTAGTAGTCTATAGCGACACGATACCAAGGAGCTAAACATGGATTCACGTTCGATACAAGAAACCGCGAAGACCGTACGATGCCTGTCGATGGACGCGATTCAGAAGGCTAATTCCGGCCACCCGGGCCTTCCTCTCGGTTGCGCGGAGCTGGGAGCGCTGCTTTACGGCGAATTTCTCAGGCACGACCCCGCGACGCCCGCCTGGATGGACCGCGACCGCTTCGTGCTGTCCGCCGGCCACGGCTCGATGTTCCTGTACTCGCTCCTCCACCTGTCCGGATACGACGTATCGCTGGACGATATCCGCTCGTTCAGGCAGATAGGCTCCAAATGCGCCGGTCACCCCGAATACGGCATGATTCCCGGTATCGAGACGACCACGGGACCCCTGGGCCAGGGCGTAGCCACCGCCGTGGGTATGGCGATAGCCGAGACCATGCTCGCCGCCCGTTTCAATACCGCCGAGAGGCGGATCGTCGACCATTACACCTACGTGCTCGCCGGCGACGGTTGCATGCAGGAAGGCGTGTCCGCCGAAGCGGCCTCCCTCGCCGGGCACCTCGGCCTCGGGAAGCTGATCGTGTTCTATGACGACAACGCCATAACCATCGACGGAGGCACCTCCCTGTCCTTCGACGAGGACGTCGGCGCCCGTTTCGCCGCCTACGGCTGGCATGTACAGAAAGGCGACATGTACGACGCCGACGGCGTGCGGCGCATGGTCGCCGCCGCGAAGGCGGAATCCGGGAAGCCGAGCCTCGTGATGCTGAAGAGCGTCATAGGCAAGGGCGCCCCGACGATGCAAGGCTCCCACAAGGTACACGGAGCCCCGCTCGGCCCCGAGGAGATAGCGAAGGCCAAGGCCGCTATGGGCGTACCGGTCGACGCCGAGTTCTGGGTATCGCCGGAGGCGAAGGCGTTCTTCTCGGCTCGAGGCAAGGAGCTCGCCGCGGTCAGGAACGCGTGGGAAACCGAATACGCCGCGTGGCGGTCGGAGGAGCCGGCGCTCGCCGCCGAGCTTGACGCGATGCTGTCCGGGAAACCAGTCGGCACCGTCTCGTGGCCCGCCGCCAAGGCCGGAGAGTCCGTCGCGACGCGCAACTCGTCGGGAGCCGCGCTGCAGGCGGCCTTCGCCGCGTGGCCGGGTCTCATCGGAGGCTCGGCGGACCTGACCGGCCCCAACGTCACCAAGCTGCCCGGCCCGGCCTACTCCGCCGCCGACCGATCGGGAAGGATGCTGCACTACGGCGTACGCGAGCACGCGATGGCCGCGATCTCCAACGGGCTCGCGCTGCACGGCGGTTTCAGGCCGTTCTGCGCCACCTTCCTCGTGTTCGCGGATTATCTCCGGCCCAGCCTGAGGCTGGCCGCGCTTATGGGGATTCCGGTCGTCTACGTCTTGACCCACGACTCGGTATTCGTCGGAGAGGACGGCCCGACCCACCAGCCGATAGAGCACCTTTCCTCGCTCCGCGCCATACCGAACGTTCTCGTACTCAGGCCCGCCGACGCCGAGGAGACGAACGAGGCCTGGGCCTGGGCCATGGCCCGCTCCGACGGCCCGACGGTGATCGCGCTGACCAGGCAGAACCTGCCGCCGCTCGAAAAGGCCGATCCGATCTGGCGCGACACCTTCAGGACCGGAGCCTACGTCGTCAGGAACGTCGCCGGCGAGCCCGACGTCGTCGTGCTCGCGTCTGGTAGCGAGGTATCGCTAGCGCTACGCGCCGCCGAGCTCGCGCCCGGCAAGGGCGTGCGCGTCGTATCGGTTTCTTCACTGGAGACGTTCCTGTCCCAGCCTGACGCCATACGTGACACCATAGCGCCGCCGGAGGCGCGTATACTCGCCTGCGAGGCGGGACGATCCCTCGTGTGGGACCGTATAGCCGACGGATTCCTGGGCATCGAGCGATTCGGCGAATCAGGGCCGGGAGCCAAGGTCGCGGCTCATCTCGGGCTGACGCCCGAGGCCTTGGCTGCGATGATCAACGGGTAAGTATTGCTTGCGCATCGCCGGGGGCGGTCTTATACTCCCCCGGCATGAGAAACGATACACTATTCATTAACGCGAGGATCTACGGACTAGAGAAGGAAGGCGAGCACTTCGGGGCGATGCGGGTCGCCCCCGACGGCCGCGTCGCCGAGTTGTATCCGGAAGGGGCTCCCCCGCCCCCGGACCTCGAGACGGTCGATATGGGCGGCAAGACCATTGTTCCCGCCTTCATAGACGCCCATGCCCACTTCATGTCCAAGGCCGCGCTCGCGGCGACGGCGGTAAACCTGTCTCGGTTCGAGGACGGCCGTATCATTCCCGACCGTCTCGACGGCGTCCGAGAGCTGCTATCGGCCAAGGCGAAGGCGACGCGCGGCCTCGTCATGGGCTTCGGCGCGTGCATCGGCGCGCTCGCCGAGCGCCGCCTGCCGACAGCCTCGGAACTGGACGCGTGGTTGCCCGGCAGGCTCGTCATCATACTATCGATGGACGGCCACTCGAGTTCGTATTCGAGCGTCGCTATCGCGCGTCTCGGAATCGCCGACCTGGCCGTCGATGGCCTCCTATGCGGGGAGGCCCATGAATTCAACATGGGCAAGGTCATCTCCTACGCCATGCGCGGACTCGGCCCGGCCGCCCTGGCGCGTGGCCTGTCGACGGCGGTCCGGGAGGCGGTCGACTACGGCGTCGTTTCAGTACACTGCCTCGAGGGCACCGAGGATACCCCGTCCGACCCGGCCGTCGCGGCCTTCAGCCTGATAGGGGGCCGTCTCGGCCTCAGGCTCAGGCTCTGGATGCAGTATACCGAGCTACCGAGGGCCGAACGCTACGCGGGACGCCTCGAACGCAGGCGCGTCGGCGGTTGCATGGCCTGGGAGATGGACGGCTCCGTGTCGTCGCGGAGCGCCGCCTTCGACGTCGACTACCTCGACCGTCCGAACTCCGGCAGCCTATACCGCTCGACGGAAGAGGCCATAGCGCTGGTAAGGCCGTTCTACGAGGCCGGCTGGCAGACGAGCGCCCACGCCATCGGCCCTCGCGGCATAGAATCGATCCTGTCCGCCTACGAGCGGCTCATGGACGGCGCGGGCGACGACGCCAACCGCCAGCGCCTGAGGATAGACCATTTCGAGTTCCCGCGGCCCGATCAGATAGCTCGCGCGGGGGCGCGCCGCATGGTACTGCCCGTCCAGCCCGGATTCGCGTGGATGGACGAGCGCTACGTGCATATGTACGAGGAGGCGCTCGCTCCCGGCGTGATAGCGGCCCAGTGCCCGTTACGCTCGCTCCTCGACGCGGGCTGCGTCGTCGCCCTGTCGACGGACGCGCCCGTACAGCCGCTCGACCCGTTCCTACAGATAGCGGGCGCGGTGGAGCATCCGGTACCGTCGGAGCGGATATCGGTATACGAGGCGTTACGAGCCTATTCATGGGCGGGAGCGTACGCCGCCTTCGAGGATGGGGAGCGCGGGACGCTGGCGCCCGGGAAGTACGCCGACTTCGCGCTGCTCGACGAAGATCCCTTCACGGTCCCGACGGAGCGGCTCTCGAACGTCCGGGTCGTCGGCACCTGGCACGAAGGAAAGCGGCTCACGGCGCCGCCGCCAGGCCTGGCAGGCTTCGCGGCGCGGGCCATCGTCAATAAAAGGAGGCCGCTATGAACGGCGCGCAGACACCTCGGCTCAGCTTCTTCGAGGCGACGAGCATCATAGCCGGGTACGGCATCGGCGGCGGCATACTCGCCCTGCCGTGGCTCATCGCGAGGAACGGCCTCCTGGTATCGGCGCTCGTCATAGCGACCGCATACCTCGCGAGCCTCCTCCTGCACCTTTACATAGGCGAGCTGGCTATCGGCGACGGCACCGGGAGCCAAATAGTCGAGCTGTATAAGAAGTACCTGTTCACCGGTAAATTCGGAGCCGTATTCACCTGGGCGTTCTTCATCGTCATGGGCGTCGTCTTCCTGGCCAACCTCGCCGCCTACGTCGCGGGCGGCGACGAGGCGCTCGCCCAAGGGCTGGGCATTCCGTCGCCGTGGGGCGCCATAGCGTTCTACGTGCTGGCGGCAGCGGTCGCGGCCCTCGGCCTCAAGGCTCTGGGAATAGCCGAGAAATGGGCCATAGGCGCGATGGGCGTCCTCTTCTTCGTACTGACGGCGGCTACCGTCGCGGCGAGGATACGCGCGGGCGGGCCGGCGGAGGCCTGGAGCGCCGCGGTCTCGACGACGCCGGATTCCGCGAACCTACCTATGGCGCTCTTCGGCATGGCGATGTTCTGTTTCGCGGCGTTCTTCTCGGTACCGCAGGCGGCCGCTGGCCTGTCCGATAGGCCGAAGCTATTGCCGAAAGCGGTCGCGGCCGGCCTCGGCGTCAATGCCGTGCTGATACTGCTCGTAACGACCATGTCGCTGATAGCGTCGGATTCTATGACGGAGATAGCCACCGTCGGCTGGGCCAAGACGCTCGGCCCCTGGGCGGAAGGCGCGGGCACCGCCTTCGTACTACTCGCGATGCTGACGAGCTATTGGTCTATATCGTTCGCGCTGTCGACCATAGTCGAAGAACGGCTCAAGACGCCGAGGCTCCTCGCCTGGGCCATATCGACACTGCCGACGCTACTCATAGCGCTCGCGGGCTTCGGCGGGTTCATGGATTTCATGCGTACCGCGGGAGGCGGTATCGCCATCCTGATAGCCGCGCTCTTCCTGCCCGCCTATTATCGGTATCGCCGCACCGTATCCGTTCCGGCCTCGTTGCCCCGTATCCTCGACCGGCCCTGGGCCGGCTGGGTCATCGGCATCGCGTACGCACTGATGGCCGTCGGCTCGATCGTATCGATTACGTAAGCACCACAGGAATAAAAAAAAACCGTCCGCGGATTACCCGCGGACGGTCGCTCGTTCATCGAGGAAACGCGATTACCACCAGCCGAATGCGGTGCCGCAACGAGTCAGGTACCATACGGTAATGATGCCGACGATGACGGCGTAGGTGAAATACCAGAGGGACATGGCCTCTCCGTCGCGCTTGGCGAGAAGGCCGTTGAACAGCGAGCCCCCGAGACTGACGAGGTAGCCTAGCAACGCGAGCACACCGTAGAAGGTGTTGGTAGGCGCCGAAAGCGCGTCGACCGAGAAAACGAATGCGAACGCGAAAATGAAGATGAATAGGGAGAAATTGATCAGACTGTTCTTCGTATCCATGGCAATCGACTCCTTTTCAGTATCGGGAGATATCGCAACGTAGTATACTCCTCCATATAGCGGTTGTCCATCTTGATCGAGGCGCGCTGCCTCGCGGAGGAGGAAAGCATGAAGACGGTATGCGTTATACTCGCGAACGGATGCGAGGAAGTAGAGGCGATAACGCCCATCGATTATCTCCGCCGCGCCGGAACAAAGGTGCTGGTGGCCGGGCTCGGTAGCCGCGAGATAGTGGGCGGGCATGGAATAGCGATAGCGGCCGACGAGGTGCTCGACGATATAGACAACGAGGACTTCGACTGCATCGTCGTGCCGGGCGGCGGAGAAGGATCCAAGGCGATAGCGGCCGACCCGGTCGCCGTCGCCATGATCAAGCGGCATGCCTCCAAGGGCAGGCTCATCTCGGCTATCTGCGCGGCTCCCGCGGTCGTGCTCGGACAGGCCTGCGGGCTACTCGCCGGACGTCGCTTCACCTGTTATCCGGGCATGGAGAAGCTCGTGCACGGCGCGAGGTTCGAGGATACGCGGGTCGTCGTAGACGGCGACCTTATTACCGCGAGGGCCGCGGGCTGCGCAGGCGAATTCTCCGCGGCGATAGTCCAGGCCCTCCTGGGAGGCATAAAGGCGGACGAGCTACGCTCGTCGGTACTGCTCTAGCGCTCAATCGCCGGAGACCAGCGGCCTCGCCGTCGGGCGCCGGGACATACGGCCCCGGCGGGCCACCGTAGCCGCGAATAGCAGACCCGCCGCCATCGCGGCGAGCCCCGCGAGCGCCCGAACTCCCTCTCCCCTGCCGGGCCAGGCGGCGCCTACGCCGAGGTAGCCGAGGAAGAATAGTCCGAGCGGCACGGCCAGCAGCCACAGGGCGCCGGCGGCGCTCGCGGAATCTGGCACCTCGAGGACGACCTCTTCGCCGACGGCGACCGAGAAGCCCCGCTCCATCTCGGCCTCCAGTTCCTTGCCCTGCACGGAGCAGTCATGGTTGGATCCGCACGACGCGCAGCCCTCGCTCAAGCCTATCCGAACGGTGACGGAACGCCCGTCAACCTTTGTCGCTATGCCCCGTTCCTTCATGGAACTCCTCCTTGCATGGCACGCGCAGGATGTCTATCGACACTGCGCGGCCGCTATCGTTCATCTCAATCAAGCAACCCTGTAGCTCGGGCGACTCGACGGCGTCCTTGGCCCAGACGGGCACGCCCGAGAGGTATTCCTTTATACGGGTCCGGGCGTCCATGCCGCCTACGGACATGAGGCTGCCGGTCCTGCCCGAGTCGGTCAGCGACGCCGTACCGGCCGCGGAGACGGAGGCGTCTGCGGTCAACGCGCGACCGTACGACCCGATGACGGCGCTTACCCGGCCATCGGCGTACCGGAACATCGCGCGGCGCTCCGCGGTCGTGGCGGCCCTGAAGTCGATCAGGATAGTCTTGGAGCACTCGCGGAGCGCAGGCAACGCGGCGTCGAGCACGCGGAACGGGTTTTCCAGGTGCACCCTGGAGAACCCGGCCTGGCCGAGAAGCTGCGCGACGACCACCGGACCCTTGGCCGTCTGGTACGACCTGAAGCCGCGGCCGGGGACGCCCGGCGGATAGTTGAGGGGCCTGAGCAGCCACGGGGACTTCGGAAAGGCCTCG
The DNA here is from genome assembly GCA_002839315.1 of Spirochaetae bacterium HGW-Spirochaetae-3. Taxonomy (GTDB): domain Bacteria; phylum Spirochaetota; class Spirochaetia; order Treponematales; family UBA12059; genus SZUA-370. Next base: position 141,923 of record PGXV01000005.1, on the reverse strand, counting down.
ACGATATCCTTCTTGAAGAACGCCGCCTCGCCCGTCGTCAGGACGTCGACGCCCAGCTTGCGAAGATAGACCGAATGGGCCTTTCCCAAGCCGGATCCGCCGGTAGCGCCGTTGGCGCAGGCCACGACGAGGTCGGCCCCCGTCTCCCGCCTCAGTGCCGGCAGGAGTTTCTTGACCGAAAAGACGCCTACGCGCCCGACTATCTCGCCAATATAGAGAATTCGTATACCCACGACGACAAGGTACAGGAAACGGAGCCCCGCTTCAAGCCAAGCCGCTTCTATTGGCGGTCGTAGCGCTCGACCTCGTCCTCTTCGTATTCTACGGAAATGCCGACCTCGCGGAACATCTCCTCGCTCTCGGCGCCCGCGTGGTACTTCTTCTCGCAAACGACCCGGCCTATTCCGCAATTGATTATCATCATCGCGCACGCGCGGCAAGGCGTCATCTTGCAGTAGAGCGTCGCCCCTCCGATCGCTATGCCGCGGCGAGCGGCCTGGCATATGGCGTTCTGCTCCGCGTGCACGCTACGCACGCAGTGCGTCGTCTCCGCGCCGTCCTCGTGGACGGTCTTCCTGAATTGATGCCCGACCTCGTCGCAATGGGGAAGCCCGGAAGGCGAGCCCACGTAGCCCGTGGCCAGGATCTGGTTATCCCTGGCGATGACGCAGCCGGACCTGCCTCGATCGCAGGTAGCCCGCTTGGCTATCGCGCGGCAGACCTCCATGAAATACTCGTCCCAGCTCGGTCTCAGGTATTCGCTCTCCGCCATCGTTTGCCTCCGCGTGGATTATACGATCGCGACGCCCCGAACGCCAGCCTTGCCGGCCTACCGGTTTTATGCTACGTTCGACCGGATCAAGCGGAGGTTTCAGTAATGCGCATCACCAAATCCGGCGCCGCGATCTTCGCGGCGCTGCTCTGCATAGCCTCTATCGCCTCGTGCAGTACCGCTCCCAAGTTGCCGGACGGACTCTACGCCATGATAGATACCGACAAGGGAACGATAACGATATCGCTCGAATACGACATGGTCCCGCTGGCCGTCGCGAACTTCGTAGGGCTCGCGGAAGGGACCCTTGCCGCGCACGCGGGCGAGCGGTTCTACGACGGGCTTACCTTCCACCGCGTCGAGGCGGGGTTCGTCGTGCAGGGCGGCGATCCCGCGGGCGACGGATCGGGTGGCCCGGGCTATACCTTCCCCGACGAATTCGACCCGGCTATCAGGCACGACGCGCCCGGCGTAGTCGCCATGGCCAACTACGGCCCCGACACCAATGGCTGCCAATTCTATATCACGCTCTCCGCGGCGCCGGCGCTGGATAATTTGTATACGGCGTTCGGCCGCGTCGTCTCCGGAATGGACGTCGTAGAGAAGCTTTCACCCGGGGACGCGATGACGAAGGTGACTATCCTCCGCTCGGGCAGCGCCGCGAAGGCGTTCGACGCGAGCCAGGAGGCCTGGGACCGGTACTACGGTATCGCCTCCGACGGCTCCAAGGCGAGGGCTCGCGCCGCCCGCGCCGGCGCCGAGGCCGAGGTGCTGTCCACCTGGCCCGAGCTCGAGACGCGGACGGACGGCATACTCTCAAAGACGCTTACGGAAGGCTCCGGACCTACGCCGCCGCGCGGGGCGCTCGTGAAGGTATCGTACAAGGGCATGCTGCCGAACGGGCGGACCTTCGACCAGTCGATACTGCACGGCGGCCCGTTCGAATTCGAGCTGGGCGTGGGGCGGGTGATCACGGGATGGGACAGGATAGTACAGGAGATGAAGAAGGGCGAGAAGCGCCTCGTGGCTTTCCCGCCCGAATACGCGTACGGCACCCAGGGAGTCCCGGGGCTCATTCCGCCCAATTCGTTCATCGTCTTCGAGATAGAACTGACGGACTACTCGCGGTAACGAGGCCGGGACCGTCAATCCTCGGCGGTTTCCTCGTCGAGCATGGCCCAGCGGCCGTCCTTCTGGACGAAGCGCGACGCCTTGGCCTCGATGTACCTGCCGTCCTCGCCGGAGAGACGTAGCCGGCCAGCGGGGACGTTCACCTCGACGACCCTGAAGACGGTGCCGTCGTACGGTATCCTCGCGCCCTCCCCGGGCATGCTCCGCCGCGCCTCGCGATAGAAGCCGAACTCGTAGGCGAGGCAGCAGAGCAGCCGTCCGCAGGGTCCGGAAATCTTCAGCGAGTTGAGCGACAGGTTCTGGTCCTTGGCCATCTTGATGGACACGGGTACCAGCTTGTCGGTCACGCCATGGCAGCAGAGGACGCGCCCGCAGACGCCGCAGCCGCCGACCACCCTGGCCTCGTCGCGGACGCCTATCTGACGCAGCTCGATGCGCATCTTGAACACCGCTACCAGGTCCTTGACCAGGTTACGGAAATCTACCCGCGAGTCGGCGGTGAAGAAGAAAAGGACCTTCGGCTCGTCGAAGAGATAGTGCGCGAACACCAGCTTCATAGGCAGGTTGTGCGCCTTGATCTTCTCCTGGCACAGCTCGAAGGCCTTGCGCTCCTTCTGCTCGTCGGAGCTCCGGCGAGCCTCGTCCTCGGGAGTCGCGAGCCGCTCAATCTTCACCACGTCGTCCGCGCGTACGAAGCCCGGGGCCTTCACCGTGCCCAGCACGGTACAGATATCCTTGCCGTAGCGCGTAGGCGAGACGACGCGGGCCCCCGCCTCCAGGGGCGTATCGTACGCCGCGTAGTACGACTCGTTGTACGGGTCGGCCCGAAGCCTATAGAGGGGATCGGGTAGCTCACCGTAATGCGCGCCGTCGTCGGAGGCCTCGACGGTCTCGTCTTCCAGGTGCTTGAGATCCTCGTCGGTCTGCTCGTATGCCGTATCTTCATCCATAATCGCTTCTCCTCTGGCCCGACCCTCTATCCGGGGCCGGTTCTGGTTCCGGGGTCGTCCCGCTAGCGCAGCAGGTCCACGAGCAGTCCGTGGATCTCGTCGAGGCGCCGCAGGATATCGAGCTTGTCGCGCTGCGCGGAAAGCACCTCGGCGGCGAGGCGCTCGAGCCTCTCGTCGATGACTACGACGGTGGTGAATTTCTTGCGCTTCAGGATATTACCGCCCGAGCTCTTCTCTACTACGTCGTAGGCGCGCTCGACGACGTAGTGCACGAAGTCCCTCACGGCCCGCTTATAGGCCTTTACGTGCTCGGCATCGGGATCCCGCTTCAGGTCCTCGCCCGCGGCGTGCACGGAATCGAGCAGGTCAGCCGCCTCTGCCTCGGAGAACGGGACGCCCTCGGCGGCCGGAGTCAGGTCTATCTCCTCGGCGCCGCGTAGCGCCGACCTGAAGGCGCCCGCCTTTACGGCGCCCTTCTTCTTCTCGGCCCTATGGCCGGAGAGTCCGGGAACGAGGCCTGCCAGCATGTTGTCGGGAAGCTCTACCTTCGCCATGCTGACCCGGCGACGACGCCCGCGTCGACGCGGCGCTCGTCGGCCGCGGCGTCGAAGCCGAAGGGCCTGACCTTCGATCCGTGCTTTCGGATGAACGAAAGCATGGCTTCCTCGACGCCTTCATGGAGGCCGGAGACCTCAATGTCCCCGTGTATCAGTACGTCTCCGTCGGCGTCCAGCCGGGGCGCGAATACGTTGCCCACGACGGCGCCGCCGGCCAGGATGGTCAGCCGTTCGGAAACGCAGACGTCTCCGCGAACGACGCCGCCGATGACGGCGGAACGGGCGACGAGCGACGCGTCGCATCGGGCGGATTCGCTGACGACTATCTTGCCCGACGCGCGTATGGAGCCGCGGACGTCTCCGTCTATGCGCACGAAACCGTCTACGACGAGATCGCCCCGGAACGAGCTGTCGGGACCGAGGAGCGTGTTTACCAGTATGTCTCGAGGGGCGGGCATGCCAGTATCGTACCCGGGGTCCGCTATCGAGTCAACGTAGCGGAATTGGAGCGGATATTGAGGAACCTGAGCGGGTCGATGGTCTCTGTTCCGAGGTGCACCTCGTAATGGAGATGCGGACCGGTCGACAGGCCGGTATTACCGATATAGCCTATTATCTGCCCCTGCTTGACCACGGCGCCCTTCTGGACCTTGAAGGCGCTCATATGGGCGTAACGGGTCAGGAAGCCGTGCTTATGCTCTATGACGATATAGTTGCCCAAGGATATGTCGTAGGCGACCGTGACGACCTTACCGTCCGCCGTCGCGAGAATCGGATCGCCGGAACGGAACGTCGACAGGTCGATACCCTTATGGATATACCAAGACCCGTATATGGGGTTCTCGTTCTGGCCGTAGTACATGGAAATATGGCCGATGCCGCCCTTGATGGGCCAGATGTTCGGAATTTCAGACAAGATGCCGCCCTGAGCCTCGATCGTATCGCCGAGCTCATTGAGCGGCTTGACGCTACGTTCGAGGTATCCGCTGACGCGCTCTATCTCGGCGGCTTCTCGCAGGCGGCCCGAGCCGATCTCGGACGGGGAGAAGAACGCGGCGAGATCGCCGTCGGCTCGGGTAGAGGCGTCGGCTTGCCCGTTGACGCCTATCCCCGACAACGTGGAGTCGAGGGCGGCCTGGAACGAGCGCGCCGCCTTGACGAGCCTGGCGGTGCTGTCCCTGATCGAATCGAGGTCGGCCTGCGTGGTCTTCAGCGCGTCCGATTTGCCGACGAGTTTGCCGACGACGTCGCTGTAGCCGATGCTGGAATAGGTCAGGAACCCGGCCGCGCCGAGGATGACTATGAGGAAGGCCGCCAAGCCGAAGAAGCTGATCTGCAGATTGAGTATGCGCTTCTCGGAATGCGGAACGAGCATGATGGTGATCTTCTGCCTGCCGGTTCGAAAGAAACGCGAAAGCTTGTCCCCGGTAGACGCGAAAAACCGGCGGAAGAGCGTACCGACGCGTTTGGCGAACGATTTTTCAAGATCCTTGTAACGTTTCAGCGTCGCCAACGCATTCCTCCATATGATAAAATCGTGAAAACTGTACCACGGCAACAGTATCGGTGTCAAATATTAACGCTTTTTATATAGCGTTTTGAAAACCCGCCCACGGTACAGTATAGTATCCCTAATGGACGAGAACAGCACGACCGCGATACCAAGAAAAGGCTCGAGCGATCTGCTGACGAGGAACGACCGATCCCTGTCCATTACCTTTATCGGCGCCGGGAGCGCCTTCACAAAGAAATTATACCAGAACAACGCCCTCGTCGTTAAAGGAAACGATCATGTCCTCATAGATTGCGGAACGAGAGCGCCCGAGGCTCTCGCCGCCCTTGGCCTGTCGGTCACCGACGTCAAGAACTACCTCATTACGCACTCGCACGCCGATCATATAGGGGGCCTCGAAGAGGTGATGCTCCTCAATCGGTACGTCGCGAAGAAAAAGCCTACCATCGTAGCCCCGGCGGCATACAGGAAATTCCTGTGGAAGCACTCTCTCAAGGGGGGCGCCGCGTATAATGAGCGGATAGACGGCAGGTACCTGCGCTTCGAGGACCTATGGGAAGCCGCGGACGTCGTTCCGGTCGCCGGCGCGGACAGGCAACTCTGCGAGGCGCGCGTGGGGTCGATAAGGCTCTCGATGTTCAGGACCAAGCATATACCCGATTCCGCGCCGAGCTGGCGCTCGTCCTCGCCGAGCTACGGCGTCGTGATAGACGACAGGATCCTGTATACGAGCGATACCCGCTTCGACCCGGAACTGTTCGACTTCCTGGAAGGCCGCTACGAGCTCGACGCGATATTCCACGACTGCCAGCTCTTCACTGGAGGAGTGCACGCCTCGCTCGAGGAGCTGAAGGAACTGCCCGCCCCCATCAAGGCGATAACCGGCCTGATGCATTTCGGCGACGGCGCCGACGCATACGCCGACAAGGCCGCCGAGTACGGGTTCAAGGGCTTCGTACGGCAATGGTCTCCGTATATTTTCGACTAGCCGACGCACTTGCCGATCCCGCCCGCCAGTAAGTACATTGTCAATAAACTCTATCCTTACTGACTACGGGAGATACTCCATGGCCATGCATCAATTCCAGGCTGAAGTCAACCAGCTCCTCCAGCTCATCATTCATTCGATGTACTCGCACCGCGAGATATTCTTACGGGAACTCGTATCCAACGCGTCGGACGCCATCGACAAGCTCAAGTACCTGAGCGTCTCCGACGACGCGTACAAGACTATTTCCTTCGATCCCGTCATCGCCATCGGCTTCGACGCCGAGGCCGGCACGCTGACCATAGCCGACAACGGCGTAGGCATGGACGAGACCGACCTCGTCGAGAACCTCGGCACCATCGCGCGCTCGGGCACGAGGCGCTTCATCGAGGCTATGGCGGAGGACAAGCGCAAGGACTCCAACCTCATAGGGCGCTTCGGCGTCGGCTTCTACGCCAGCTACATGGTCTCCGACGACGTCACGGTCACGACCCGCAAGGCCGGCCAGGACTCCGCGTGGGTCTGGAAGAGCGACGGCAAGGGATCCTACGACATCGAGCCGGGCACTCGCGACGGCCACGGCACGACGCTCGTGCTCAGGATGAACGACGACGGCCGCGAGTTCCTCTCCCGCTGGCGCCTCGAGGAGCTCGTCAAGAAGTACTCCAACCACGTCGCCTACCCCATCCGCCTGTCGTACGACGAGGACGAGTACGACGACAAGGGCAAGAAGAAGGGCTCGAAGATCCACAAGGACGAGCAGATCAATAGCGCCCAGGCCCTCTGGCGCAGGCCCAAGTCCGAGCTCAAGGACGAGGACTACGTCGAGTTCTACAAGAACATCGCCGATTCCGACGAGGAGCCTCTGCTCTGGACCCACACCAAGGCCGAGGGCACGATCGAGTACACGACCCTATTCTATATTCCGTCCAAGGCGCCTTTCGACCTGTACCACGCCGACTACAAGCCGGGCGTAAAGCTGTACGTCCGCCGCGTCTTCATCACCGACGACGACAAGGAACTACTGCCGGTATACCTTCGCTTCGTCCGCGGCGTCGTCGACTCCGAGGACCTGCCGCTCAACGTCAGCCGCGAGATACTACAGCAGAACCGCGTGATGAATTCCATCAGGACCGCTTCCGTCAAGAAGATCCTGTCGGAGTTCAAGGACCTGTCGACCGCGAACAAGGACAAGTACGCTTCGTTCATAACGGAATTCAACCGGCCGCTCAAGGAAGGCCTGTACGGCGACTTCGCCAATCGCGAGGCGCTCATGGAGCTGGTACGCTTCAAGAGCTCGCAGGCGGAAGGATGGACCTCCTTCGCCGACTATAAGTCGCGCATGAAGGACGACCAGAAGGCGATATACTTCATAGCCGGCGACTCCGAGGACAGGCTCAGGAAATCGCCGCTCCTGGAGATGTACCGCAAGCAGGGCGTCGAGGTGCTGATCTGCCCTGACGAGATAGACGAGCTCGTCATGCCGATGGTCGGCAAGTACGGAGAGCTCGAGCTCAAGGCCGTCAACCGCGCCGGCGCCGAGAAGGAATTCGAGGACAAGCCCGACGAGCAGAAGGCAAAGGACCTCGCCCCCGCCATAGAGCGCATCAAGAAGGCGCTCGGCGACGAGGTCAAGGACGTCAGGCTGTCCGCCCGGCTTACCGAGAGCCCGTCCTGCATCGTCGTCGACGCGGACGACCCGAGCCTCCAGCTCCAGCAGTTCATGAAGAGCATGGGACGCGCCGGCGATTTCGATGTCAAGCCTATCCTCGAGGTCAACGGCGACCACGCCCTCGTGATGAGGCTCGCCGCGTCCGACGACGAGGCGATGGCCGCCGACGTAGCGCGCGTGCTCCTCGATCAGGCCCTCCTCGTCGAAGGCGCCCCCCTCAAGGATCCCGCCGATTTCGTCGCGCGGATGAACCGCTTGATAGGATAAACAGCGGCATCGCGACGAAATCGGGCGCACCAAGGATGGTGCGCTCAATCCTCCGCCCCGTCCGCTCCGACGGACGGGACACGGCACGGATGCCGAGATTTCATCGCGCGGATGAACAGGCTGATCGCGGGCTAAAGCCGCGATCAGCTACGCTTACACCGTATCGCCGACTGGCGCGGCGATTCGGGTGTTATTATTCAAGCGGACAAACCGCTGGCGCGGTTTGCCGCTTAATAATAGCGTGGTGCGCAGGGAGGCGTCTCCCAAGCGAGCTCGGCGCTTCGCGTCTCGCCGCTTGCTTATTTACTGGCGTTACCGGGCTTCGCATAAGCGAGTTCGTCGCTACGCGACTCGCCGCTTGCTATCTCGTAATGAGGGCTCGGTTTACTGGCTTAGTCGTTCAGTCATCCATCGAGTCAGGTAGTCGAGCTGCTCCGGGGTGTGGAAGTAGTGCTCGCCGTCCTGCATGACGGTGACGTCGCAGCCGAACCGGGACGCGAACTCGTCTAGGACGGGGCGCTCGGTTATGTCGTCGCGCTCGCCGTACAGGATGGACGTGGGGCTTGGCCAGCGGTCTACGGGATGCGCCGTCGCGTAGCGGTAGTAGTCCCAGGACAGCGTCTCGCCGAAGTCGGTCGCTATCTCGCCGGATTCGCGCAGCCTATCCTCGGTTACGCCCGACCAGCTCATCATGTTACGTATGAGCCGCTCCATGTCGAGGATGGGCGACAGGAAGAGGCAGCGGCCGAACGCTACGTCGCGGAAGGCCAACAGGCTGAAGTACGCGCCGAGGCTGCAGGCGAAGAGCGACGTCGTCTCGTAGTCGCCGGCAAGGTAGTCATAGACGGCCCGTACGTCGCGAGAGCCGTCGCGGGCGTCGCACGGCGTGGCGTCGTCCATACGGTCGCCGTGCCGCGGCAGGTCGAAGCTGAGCACCTGATAGCCCCTGGCCGTCGCCAGCGACGCGAATCCCGCCGCGCTCTCCTTGCTGGCGCTCTTGCCGTGGACGTAGAGGAACGCCTTGCCGGCGGGTTCTCCGTACAGCAGCGCGGGTATGGATCCTATCTCGATGGGCGCGATACGCATATTGTTCTCCGGCTAACGATCGTATCGATCCGTCCAGAGCGTTGCCAGTTACACTTCTGGTAAAACCGATCAGGCCGGTCGCTACGAGAGGGCTACAGCCAAGAACGCGCGGAATGCGCTAGAATACGTCCATGAAGCTACTACCACGACGAACAGATAGTACATCGCTCCGAGCGGGACCGGCCGCCCTGCTGGTGCTGGCCTGCGCCCTGGCTCCCGTCGCGACGGGGGCGCAGGAAGCGACCTACCCGCTACCGAGCTACGACGTCAACCTCATCGACCGTTCGTTGATGTTCTCCTATAGCGAACCTATCGACATCGCTTCGGATTACACGCAGTACGCGGCCTTCCTGGCGCCGTCGGTCTTCGCGTTAGCCGCGCCGACGGAGGACTGGCTGGGCATAGGCGCGATGTACGCGGGTTCTGCGATGATCTCGTTCGCGACCGGAACGCTCCTGAAGGCGGTTATAGAGCGGGAACGGCCCTACATGTACTTCGACGATCCGCCCGCCTCGGCGATTGCCGACGGGGACTATATCGACTCGTTCCCGTCGAGGCACTCGATCATGGCCTTCACCGGCGCGGCCTTCACCGCGACGCTGTTCAAGGAACGCTATCCCGACTCCCCGTACCGTGTGCCCGCGGTGGTCGCCGCCTACGCTCTCGCGGGCGTGACGGCCGGACTGCGCGTCGGCTCCGGTTCGCACTTCCTGACGGACGTGGCCGGGGGGGCGGCGATAGGCACGTTCTTCGGGTTCATCGTGCCGTTCGCGTCGTCCCGCCTGGGCTGGCTGGACTGAGCCCTGGGTATCAGCGCTCGTTGCCGTGCTTGAAGTTACCGGTGGCCTTGGCGAGGAATAGCTGCACAGCGTACTCGTCGCCGGAGGCCGCCGTCCTCTCGAGCCTCGCGGCGTCCATGGCGCCTAGCGTCACGACGGCGCGGCCGTTCCACGAGACGATAGCCTTACCGTCCTTGGTGATACGGTACGAGAACGGCCGCTCGTCCGACAGAACCCTCCTGCGGTCTTCCATCGAAGCGCGCCGCCTCATTCGATAGCGGAGGCCGCGCTGGTCGAATCCGAGTATTCGGCCTTGACGCCCGCCCACGCGACGGTGGAGACCGCGAGTCCCAACCCGAGCGCCGCTATCGCGAGGATCGGGATGAAGGCCGGCGCAGTCCAGCGCCTTACGAGGCGCGCGCGTATCGTACAGGTGATAGCCGCAAGCAGAGCGCACGCGAAGGCGGCCCCGGGAGCGAACGTGCAGACGGAAGAATAGCCCATGATATTCGGCCACGAAGCCCCGGGATTCGGTATGAGCGTGATAACGGCGCCCATTCCGAACAAGGCGCTAAGCGCGAGCAGCGGCGCGTACGCCGGCCCGTAACTATTCTTCTTCATGCCCTCGCGCCGTCCACCGGTGCCTTGGGCACGCCGGCCAGCCAGCCGTGGAACCGATGGAAACCGGAACCGAGGGCCTGGAGCGGACAGACGACGACGCCTTCCATGCCGAGGGAGGCGCAACGTTCGAGGGTCGAGCCGTCGGCCGACGCCTTGGAACCGAATATGACGCGCCTGACGCCCTTGGCCGCCAACTCGTCGAGTATCGAGTCGTTGCGGGAGCGGTTCGTGATTACGACGGCCAGCTCGGGAGAGCCCGGTACGCCCGCGACGGAGGCGTACGCCTCGACGTCATACGGGCCGGAGCCCGGATTGACCGCATGGACGCGCGCGCCGCGCGCCTCGAAGGCCGTCCTGATCGCGGTACAATAAGCGGCGTGCCGGCTCGAATAGCCGATGAAGGCGACGTCCTTAGCCTCGAAGAACGATACGGGTACTCTCGTTGCCATTATAGCTCCATCTTCCTCGGACGCTTTCGCCGGGCGGGGAACGGTTGGGGATCGGATCCGGCGTATAGCCCGAATCGTTAATTAAAATACTTCTTGCCCTTCAGGACGTCAAGGCCGGCGCCTCGCGGCTATACGTCTACCCGCATCCCGCATGCCAGCCAGGATACGTCTCGGTTACGAGCGGATATGGCGGCGAAGCCGCGCGTACCGGTACAATGCCCGCAGAGGATGCGTCCCGGAGCCAATTCGGCGATGCCGTCGGCTATCAGGGACAGGGTCCCGTCGGGAGCGTCTCCTAGATGGAATCCGCCGACGATAGCGGCCAGGGGCTTGCCGGGGAATGCTCGCATAGCCGCCTTGACGATATTGACGATGCCTCGATGAGCGCATCCGGTAATTACGACGATGCCGCCGCGCTCTTCGACGACGATGGACAGCTCGTCGTCGAAATCGTCCATGCGCTCAACGCCGGCCTCAATCAGGCGGAAGCGGGGATTAGCCGTCGCTCCGTCGACTCGTTCGGCCCGAGGCTGCAGGAAAAGGCCGGGAAACGGGTTGACGATAGCGTCGACCTCGATGGCGGCCGGAACGCGCGGCGGCCTCGAGGACTCAGGCAGGCCTATATCGGACAGGCCGTCGTTCGTCCTGGCCCACTTGCGTACGGAATAGCCTTTTCCGGCGTACATGGCCGGTCGAGCCGGCGCTACGGCTTCGAAGAGCGCGGAGAGTCCGCCGCAGTGATCGTAGTGACCGTGGCTCAGAACGACCGCGTCGAGCCGATCTAGATCGACGCCGAGAGTCCCGGCGTTGGCGATGAGCGCGTCGGTCTGGCCGGTATCGAACAGCACCTTGGCCGAATCGGTCTCTATATAATACGACAGGCCATGCTCGCCGCGGAGCTTACCCTTGGGACAGAAATCGTCCATCAATGGAATTATTGTCATAAGCCCATAAAACACGACAATTTCCCACTCTGTCAAGTTTTAGTTTTAGTACTCGGTGCATTGAAGCTTGACACATATTGAGCATATGCCTATATTTAACTCGACGTTGTAATTGGCATATGCCCTATTTTCGTCAGGCGCCGTCGGCGCCGAGAATCGCTTATACGATATGGAGGCTACCATGCCTGGAATGAATAGAACTGGACCCACAGGGGCGGGACCGATGACCGGGAGAGGCTTAGGCGCGTGCGGCGCCTCAGCCCGCGGGGGATACGGAAGAGGCGCATGTCGCGGTAACGGTACCGGCCGAGGAGCCGGCTTCGGTAACGGTCGGGGCCAGAGCGTAGGCCCTGGCCGAGAGCTCGGTTGGTTCAGCGTCGGTAACGGCGACTCCGAAGGCGCCGCCGGTATCAATGTCGCTCTTGAAGCCCGAGCGAAATTCCTGCGAGCCGAACTAGCCCGTACGGAAGCGCTTCTTAAAGCGCCCCGCAGACGTTCCAGCCGGTGACGGTAAAGAAATCGCAGAGGATGCCGGTTAATGAACGAGGCCGGAACGACGGTCATAGCCGTCGCGAGCGGCAAGGGCGGCACCGGGAAGACGACGGTAGCCGCCCATCTGGCTATCGCCGGCGCCCGGACCATGCCAACCGTTCTCGTCGACCTTGACGTCGAGGCGCCCGACGCGACGGGATACTTCAAGGACGCCCGGCCGAGCGGCGCCGCCGAGGAGGTATCCGTCCTCGTACCGAGGCTCCTGGAAGCGCGATGCACGGGTTGCGGCCTCTGCGCCAGGACGTGCCGCTTCGGGGCCATCCTCGCCATCGGCGGCGTCATGACGATAGACCAGAAGGCATGCAAGGGATGCGGCGCCTGCGTCGCGGCCTGCCCGACCGCCGCCTTGGAAGAAACGCCCATGACGGTCGGGGCGACGTCGATCAGTGACGCCGGCGGGCTATCGCTGCTCGAGGGACGCATGGTCGTCGGCGACATCCGGTCCACCGTAGTGATCGAGGCGACGAAGAAGAGGGCCGCCGCTTCCTACGCCTCGCTGAGCGTACGCGATTGTCCCCCGGGCGTCTCATGCCCGGCCACGCACGCGATCGAGGGCGCAGACTATATCGTGCTGGTCGCGGAACCGACGGAATTCTCCATCCACGACTTGAAGGCGGCTATAGGCCTGGCGAACGGCCGCGGTATTCCCGCTGGCGTAGTCATTAACAAGGACGGCTTCGGCGACGCCGACATAGCCGGATTCTGCGAGCGCGAGGGAATTCCCGTCATCGGCCGTATCGCCTTCAAGCGCGAGCGCGCCGCCTCCGGGGCCGCGGCCTCCTTATGGCGAGGCGACCCGGCGATTACCGAGGAGATCGATACGATACTGGCGCGGGCCCTCGCCGGCGCGAGGAGGGGAACGCTCCGATGATCACCGTAAGCGTAGCCAGCGGCAAGGGCGGCGCCGGCAAGACCTCGCTGTCTGCCGCGATAGCGGCGAGCCTGGGCGCGGAGTGCGTATTCGCCGACTGCGACGTCGACGCGGCGAATGGAGCGATAGCGCTCGGCGCCACTATAGCCACCAGAGAACCGTATTTTGCCGGCCCCGGGTTCACCATAGCGACTTCGGCCTGTTCGGGCTGCGGAGCCTGCCACGCCGCCTGCCGATTCGGCGCCATAGAGCCCGTATCGGGCGCCGACGCGTTCCGTATCGTACCGGAGCTGTGCGAGCGTTGCGGCGCCTGCATGGCCCGATGCCAAACGAGGGCGATATCGACCTACGAGAAGCAGGCCGGAGAGCTATTCGTCTCCGATACCAGGATGGGCATACGGCTCGTGCACGCCGAACTTGAACCCGGGGAGGACACGAGCGGCAAGCTCGTCGCGCTGGTTCGCAGGCGCGCCGAGGCCATAGCCGGCGCCCACGCCGTCATAGTCGTCGACGCTCCTCCCGGCATAGGCTGCCCGGTTATAGCGTCGATAACCGGATGCGACCTGCTAACGATCGTCGTCGAGGCCAGCGCCTCGGGCATCCGAGACGCCTCGAGACTGGTAGAGTTGGCCGAATCGATGCATCGTCGGTCCCTAGGCATAATAAACAAGGCTGGACTCGACGCCGACATGGACGAGCGCGCGCTGGCGATGCTCGCGAAGGCCGGTATTCCCCTAGCGGGCCGGATACCATTCGATCTCGCACTCCGATCAGCCGAGGAATCGAACCGAACCTGGGCTTCGGTCGACTGTGAGTCGACGCCGAAGATACGGGCGGCGCTAGCCGCCATTAAAAGCGTACTGGATACGCTCAAGGAGAAACGATGAAATACGCAGTACCGACGGACGACGGCGAGACCGTAGGCAGGGTCTTCGGGCGAGCCTCCAGCTTCGCGATCTTCGATCAGGCCGACTCGAGCCTCGTCATCTACAAGAACGACGGCATCGACGCCGAGCACGGCGCCGGCACCGGAGCGGCTTCATTCCTAGCGGATAAGGGCGCAAACGTCGTATTGGCCCCCGAAGTCGGCCCCAAGGCCGCGTCGGGCCTAGCAGCCGCGGGCATCAAGATTATCGTGGCGGCCACCGGTACGAAGCTTCGCGCGGCCATCGACGCCGCCGTCGCCAAGAAAAAAGCTAACGACACGAAAGGAAACACCATGAAGATCGCCATCCCCATGACCGACGGCAAGCTGTCGGCCCACTTCGGCCACTGCCAGCAGTTCGCCATCATCGACGCCGATCCCGCGACGAAGAAGATCCAGGTACGGGACAACGTCACGCCGCCGCCCCACGAGCCGGGGCTCTACCCCGCGTGGCTCTCCGAGCGAGGCGCTACCCATATCATCGCCGGAGGCATGGGCCAGAAGGCCCGGGAACTGTTCGCGCAGAACAAGATAACCGTCGTCATCGGCGCCCCCGCCGAGGCGCCCGAGTCAATCGTCGAGCTATTCCTGCAGGGCCGCCTCGTGACCGGCGCGAACAGCTGCGATCACTAGGCGCGGCGGCAATCGGCGATAGCATCCCTTAACGCCTTCACCCCGAGGAGCGAGCAATGCTGCTTGTTCTCGGGAATACCCCCCAAGGCGTTCACGACGTCGTCGTCGGTGATGAGAAGGGCCTCGCCCAGGGTCTTGCCCTCGGCGAGCACCGTCAGCATGCTGCTCGTCGATATGGCGCCCGGGCAACCGTACGACTTGAAGGCTATGCGGGCTATCCTGTCTTCGCGCACGGATATCCATAGCTTCATCTCGTCTCCGCAACCCGGGTCGCCTATGCAGGCATAGCCGTCCGCCTCGTCGGGCGGTAGCTCTCCGACGTTCCGGGGATTGGTGAAATGATCTATCACCGCGTCCGTATAATAGAGCACGGGACCGGGAAAGCCCTGGTCCGCGACTTCTTCGACGTTTGAGGAATCCATGTTATTCGCTCCTTGTCTACTTTGTTTATTCTAGCATATGCCCATATAATACGACAAGCGGAACGCAGGGCGATCACGGATTCCTTCGAGCGGCTTCCTACTAAAGCGCCGCGATTACGGCTCCATCGTAGCGGCGGACGAGACTCTGTCTCTGACCGTCGAAGGAGACGAACCAGTCGAAGCGGACCGGCTCATCGCGCGTCGCCAGGGGACGCGGCGTTGCGTGCGCCGCAAGCCTGGTACCTTGTCCCGGAGCGCCGATGATGCTACTGTTCGGCGTATATCTCGAGTTACCGTGGCTGGGCATTGTCGCCGTCGTAGCGACGTCCCTTGGCATGGGAACAGTCATATCGCTCGTCGATTATCTGGCGTACGCGGGACGAGCGGGCCTCTTCGGGCGATTGAAAGGCAAGAGAAACGCGATCGGTCCGTTGCCCGACATGCTGGAACGCTGCTCGCACCTGCTCTTCCTCGGCTTCTCGCTCTACATGGCCCGGCCGGTCGTAACGGCAGCCTACGAACTATCGGCGCATGATCGAGAGCATGGATCCGGGCGCCTCGCTACTCAAAACCCGACGCGCGGCGGTAGGACCGTGGAATTGAAAGGGAGCCATGCAAGCATCCGCAGAAAATAGCGAGCCCAAGGAAACGCTCCTGTCGTCGTTATACGAGTACGGATCGTCGCACCCGGACGAACCGTCGACATGCGCGCGCTTCATCGAATTCGTGCGGAGCCACGACGATCCTCTACAACGCTCGTGCCTCCCCGGCCACGTCACGGGATCGGCATTCGTAGTCGACCCGGCCATGGGACGGACGCTCCTGGTCCATCACCGCAAGCTGGATAAGTGGCTCCAGCCCGGCGGCCACTGCGAACCCGGGGAGACGGCCGTACAGGCGGCCGTCCGCGAGACGCTAGAGGAAACGGGCGTATCCGGGGCTCCGCGCATCGACGGCATATTCGATATCGACATGCACCCTATCCCGGCCCGGGGCGACGAGCCAGCGCATCTCCACTACGACGTCCGCTATCTCCTCGTCGCAGAGCCGGGCTCGACCACGGTCAGCGAGGAATCCCGCGCCGTCGAGTGGGTCGACCTCGACGAAGCGGTCCGCCGCAACCCCGAACCGTCCATTACCCGGATGACGGCCAAGGCGCGCGCGCTCAGGTACAGGACCTAGAGCCCGCCATGTCAGGAAAGCATCGGGGCCGTGCGTCGCCATTCTCGCTATCGGTCGCCGCGGCGGTCGTCATCACCCTCGCGAGCGCCTGCGCTACCGCGGGATGGGCGCCCCGCGGTAGCGATTATACGATGCCCGCGGAAGAGACGTACCGACCCGCGGCGGTATCGGAGGATCAGCGCCTCGTGGCCGAAGGGGGGCGATCGCTAGCGGGCAAGAGATCCCTGGTCGTCAACGGCGTTACGTTCCCCAACGACTGTACCGGCCTCGTACGGGCCGCCTACGCGTTCGCGTCCATCGACCTTGCGTATCGCTTCGATGAGTACGCAGGCAACGGCGTCCGGAGGCTATACGAGACGCTAAAGGACGAGAACCTGCTCTACGCCGTGCGCTATCCCGCTCCGGCGGACTTGGTATTCTGGGACGACACCTACGACGCGAACGCGAACGGAAGGGCGGACGACGAGCTTACCCACGTGGGCGTCGTCATATCCGTCGATCCAGACGGGTCGATCTACTATCTGCACTACCACTATCGGCTCGGGCCCGTCATCGAGCGCATGAACCTGACCCGCCCCGACGATGATACGCGCGGCCCTGACGGTCCGGTCAACGCTACCCTGCGCATGCGTGGCTCGCCCGGTCGCTCGGGCACTAACGCCGCGCAATTGTTCCGCGTATTCGGTAAAGGCTACGGGCTCGAGACGCCCTGACGGGACTCAAACCCTCATCCCGACGAGCGGCCGTAGTAGCGCTTCCAGGCCGTTCTCCTTTATCGCGTAGAGCGATTCGAGCAACTCGCCTATCTCGCCCTTGGGATACCCCTTATGGGAGAACCAGACGACGTAGGACTCGGGCAAGTCGACGAGCAGGCGCCCCGCGTACTTGCCGAACGGCATGCGGGCGTTGGCGAGGCGCACGAGAAAGGCGGGATCGAGGCCGGAATCGGGTAGCGTTCCCATCGGAGGGATGTCCTGTATCATAAGCCGCCTCCATATCCATCGATCTCGCGTCGTATAGCCATACTACACCAAAAGGGGACAGCCTTGATAAGGAGTCCCGAACGAGGAATCGTTTGCCTTGAAGCGCGCCCGATGCAGGTAGTCGTCACCTACGAGCCCCAATAGGCTCCGCGCACCGATCCGCCCGTAGCGTATCCACGCCGGGCGGGACCGCCCTCCGCTCGCTTACGGCGCCCTCCATGGCGCCTCTTCGCGCCCTTGGCGCGCGCTCGCTACGGTTCGATTCCGCCCGGCGCCCTATTATAAAAACAACAGCCACCCTAACGGGTGGCTGTTGTTTTTAAGGCGCCGGGCGGAATCGAACCGCCGCATGAAGGTTTTGCAGACCTCTCCCTTACCGCTTGGGTACGGCGCCAAGAATACTAATTGAATGTCTAAAGATCCCGTGCGCCGCCTAGCCGCGTATGCGCGGCGTTTTCGGCGCCAAGAATACTAATTGAATGTCTAAAGATCCCGTGCGCCGTCTAGCTTCTATTATGGCGCTCGGAGAATATACCCAAAGCAGGCTGCTTTGTAAAGCGCTCCCGATACGTAACTTATATAATAGCCGCGCCGCCAGCCAGGCTGACGGCGCGGCTATGGAGTAAAGGAAAAACCGTTAGTGCGCCGGCTTGGCAACCATCTGACCGGTTGCGGGCTTGGGCTGTCGCTTGTTCTTGATGTTCTCCCAGAGGTGCACGAATCCGGTAGCGATGAATACGGTTGAGTACGTACCGGAAACCATGCCGACGAGCAACGCGAGGGCGAAATCCTTTATGCTACCGGACGTGAAGATATACAGCGAGAATACAGCGAGCATAGTGGTTAGCGTCGTGATAATAGTACGTCCGAGCGTCTCGGTCACGGACTTGTCGATGACGGCCGACAGCTTGGCGCCGGGATCGAGCTTTCGATCCTCTCGTATGCGGTCGAATATCACTATCGTATCGTTGATCGAGTAGCCGAGTATCGTCAGGATCGCGGCGATAGACGTGGTGTTGAATTCCATCCTCGTCCAGACTATGAAACCGACCATGATGAGCCCGTCATGGAGGATAGCGAGCACGGCGCCGAGGCCGTACTGGAGCTTGAACCGGATCGTCGCGTACGCGAGTATCGCGAGCGAGGTGAACAGGGTCAGTTTCCATGCGCTATCGGACAAGTCCTTGGAGAAGCGGGCGCCGACGTAATCGGTCTTGATCGTCACGACCTTACCGGTGCCGAACTTCGACTCGAGCGCGGATCGTATCAGGGCGGGCATCTTCTCGCTAAAGGCCTTGTCCATGCCGTCGTCGCTGATGCGGATCATGTACTGCATCGACGATTCGGCGCCGACGCTCTGTACCGAGACGGAGCCTATGCCGGAAACGGCCTCGCGGATGCTCTCGATCGATCCGTATATCTCGGCGTCCGACTTCGGGCCGCGATGCACGAGGACCGAGCCCTTGCCCAGCGTATAGTCGCCCTGGTAGGTAGGGACGAGCAGATCGGCGGACAGGCCCGCGCCGTCGCGGATGGACATCGTCAGCCCCTCGGCCTTCATCGCGGAGGCGAGATCGGCGACGGTCCCGACGGTACGCAGATCCCAGGACGCGGTCCTGGACTCGACCTCGGCGCCGGAGAATACGACAGAAAGGGTATCCTCGCCGATCGATAGCACGGGCGAGCCCGCGCCATCGTATGACACGTCGGCGGCCGGGAAGGCGAGCTGCACGGACTGGTTGATACCGGCCTGGAAGTCGACGCCCAGGTTCAGGCCCATAGTGAGAAGCCCGACGAGCCCTACCGTTATCAGTATGGCCGAACCGATGACGGCCGGAAGGAAAGCCTTATGGAACTTGATCACGCGCTTCATTTGACCCTCCAGCTGATCGACACCGCCTTATGCTTGAACACGTCGGTGTTGAAGTCGAACAAGAGCCTCGATACGAAGAGCGCGGTGAAGAGCGACGACATATTGCCGATCGCGAGGCTGACCGCGAAGCCCTGTATCGAGCCGGTACCGAGCTGCGACAGGAACAGCGCCGCGATGATAGTCGTTATATTACCGTCCATGACGGCCCAGAACGCCTTGTTGAAGCCTGCCTCGAGAGCGGCTTTCCGGCCCTTGCCTTCACGCAGCTCTTCCTTTATACGCTCGAAGATGATCACGTTGGCGTCGACGGCCATACCGATGGTCAGCACGAAACCGGCTATAGACGGCAACGTGAGCGTCAGGTTGAACGCGGACAGTATCGAGAACATCAGGTACAGGTTGAGCACCTGGGCGATAGCGGCATTGACTCCGGCGCCCTTGTAGTACACGAGCATGAACACGAACACGGCGATAAGGCCGATAAGGATCGCGTTCCGGCCCTCGAGGATGGAGTCCTCGCCGAGCGAGGCGCCGATCGCCTGCTGCGATTCGACGATCAGCTCTACCGGCAGGGCCGCCGAGCGCAGTATGAGCGCCAGGTTATTGGCCTCGTCGGCGGCGAAGCCGGTGATCTTCACGTTGGCCTGGATGGGGCCGGAAATACGGGCGCCGGTACGGACGCGGTCGTCCAGGACGACGGCCATCGTCTTGTCGACGTTGGCGCTCGTCAGGGCGTAGAAGAGCTCGCCGCCCTCCTTGTCGAGGCTGAACACCACTTCCGGCTGACCGGTGACGGGGTCGGAGGATACGGTGGCGCTCTCGATATGGTTGCCGTCGAGGCCGGCTTCCGCCTTGATCACCATATAGCTACCGGTCCACTCGTCGAGTCCGTACTTGTCCTTGGTATAGTACTTCCTGACGATGGTATCGGCGGGGATGAGCGACGGGTCGGAGAGCTTCATATCGTCGTTGATCGCGAGCGGGTTGGTCTCGAGGTACGCGGTCAGCGAAGCGGTGGCCTCTTCGTCGACGATATGGAAGGCCAGCCTGCCGCGGCCCATGATGATGCCGTTGATGCGCTCGGGGTCGGCCGCGCCGGGTATCTCGACGTATATACGATCCTCGCCCTGGCGGCGGATGACCGGCTCGGTAAGACCGAACTTGTCGATGCGGTTATTAAGCACCTCGACGGCTCGGACGACGGCGTCGTCCCGCTCAGCGGGGGACAGCGGCTTGCCGGTCTTGGCCTCGAGGGCCTCGAGATCGGCTCGTATGACGACGGACATACCGCCCGACAGGTCCAGGCCGAGCTGGACCGCGCTACCGTGCAGTTTCTTGAGCGACAGGACGCGCGCCCTGTGGTAGTCCTCGAGCTCTGCCAGGGCGTCGTTCCGGTTATCGAACGCGGCGAGGAACGCCTTGGCGTTCCAGGTCTCGGGAGCCGTGATGCCGACGGCCTTGTATATCTTCTTGGCTCGGCTGACGACGGGGGCGAAGCGTTCGGGAAGAGGGCCGGCGTCCGAAGACGCGACGAGGCGCTCTATCTCGGCGAGATCCGTGCGCGCCATGCGCCATGCGAATTCGCGGATCTGCTCGCGTGAACCGAGGGCGAGCGCCTGGTCCTCCTTCGGAGTCAGGGCGTACCACTGTATCGAAGGGAGGAGGAAGGCGAAAGCGACGGCCAACACTACGAGCACGATGATGAATCTTTTAGTCTTGTTCATGCGTTGACTCCGGTGGTGTCGAAAGAGGGTAGAAATCGCGCCTCCGGTCCGGCGGGACGGAGGCGCGGAGCTTTACTTAGAGTTTTCTTTCTTGTCTTCGACGGCCGGAGCGGGGGCCTCGGCATCGTCGCCGCGGGTCTCGACGGTCGCGACGGCGGACTTCGAGAATTCGAGCTTCGCGGAGTCGTCGACCTTGATGATGACGGTCTTGTCCTTGACGGAATTGACGACGCCGTGAATTCCACCGATGGTCACGATACGGTCGCCCTTCTTGATGGCGGCGATCATCTTCTGGGCTTCCTTCTGCTTCTTGTTCTGGGGGCGGATGATAAGGAAGTAGAAGATCGCGAATACCGCGCCGAACATCACGACGGTCGATATCATCGAACCGGTAGAATTGGCGGCCTGGAACAGGCTCAGGCCGGAAAACAAACTGTTCATGTCTATGTCCTCAATTTATAGGAAGGATTGTCGCCAAAGGTACCATAGAAGATATAGACCGTCAAGTTTACCCTACCGTAGCTGCCGCGTGGCGAGGAGAACGAGAGAGGCGGAGACAAGAAAGAGAATCGCAAGGGAACCGATAGGAAAATCCTTCCTACGCCTCTTCAATAGCCTCTTCTTGCCTCTTATCCTCTTCAATCCCGATGCGTAACGTTATTTTACGAGGCGGGTACCGGCGGTGCCGTCGACGGCTTCCTGGGCCTTCGCCAGGCTGGTGATAACGACGGTCTTGCCGCCGCGCTTCACGAAATCGATGGCGGCTTCTATCTTCGGGCCCATAGAGCCCTTCGGGAACTGCCCCTCGGCCATGAACGCCTCGGCCTCGGCGACGGTCATCCTGTCGAGGACGCGCTGATCGGGTTTCTTGTAGTTGACGGCGACCTTGTCGACGCCGGTCAGGATGAGGAGCTCGTCCGCCTGGATGAGGCCCGCGAGCAAGGCGCTAGCCCGATCCTTGTCGATCACCGCGTCGACGCCTTCGAGCATGCCGTCGGCCGCCCTGCACACGGGTACGCCGCCGCCGCCGACCGCTATAACGACCCTGCCTGAGTCGAGTAGCTCGCGGATAACGGTCTTCTCTACGACGTCCACGGGAATCGGGGACGCTACGACTCGACGATAACCGCGGCCCGGGTCTTCCTTCATGATCCATCCCTTGGCCTTGCAGGCCTCCAGGTGCTCGGCCTTGAAGAAGGGGCCGACGTACTTGGTGGGGTTGAGCATGGACGGGTCGTTCTTGTCGACGACGACCTGGGTAACCACAGTCACGACTTCCGTCTTGACGCCGGCCTTGAGCAGGGCGTTCATCAGCGACTGCTGGATCATGTAGCCTATAGAGCCCTGGGTGTCGGCCACGATCACGTTGAGGGAGCTGGGAGCTACCTGCGAGGCGCCGGCTTCGTTGCGTATCAAGTGAACGCCGGCCTGGGGGCCGTTGCCGTGGGTCAGGACGACGCGATGGCCTTCCTTCACGAGGCCGACGATGGCGGCCATGCTCTTGCGGGTATTCTCGAACTGCTGTTCGATGGTACCTTCCGTGCCTTCTTCGATGAGGGCGTTGCCGCCGAGGGCGACGACGATAGTCTTCTTGCTCATGCTGGACCTTCCTTTTAAGCGCTCCGCCACGGGCCCACCGGATGCGACCGCGACTTTCGCGAAGCGCCACAGTTCCGGGGCGAGAGAATTCCGAGTATAGGCAAGCGCCGCCGCCCGGACAATCGATCCGCATTATGCAATCATTATTCGCCGACCCGCCCTATTTCGTATAGCCGATGCATACGTCCTTCGCACGCGGAGCGTGCTACTTGTACGCGAGTATGCGCCGCGCCCGAGCGACGCGGCTCCCGGCGCGATATCCACCCCCGTAAAGCCGGGCGCCGGAGATCGCGGACGAGACGAGGAGCGACCAGCGGCGCACGCGGAGCGTACTACGGTACGCGAGCATGCGCCGCGCCCGAGCGACACGGCGCCCGGCGCGATATCCAAACCCGTAAAGCCAGGTGCCGGAGATCGCGCTGCGAGCAAGGAGCGACCAGCGGCGCTCGCGGAGCGTACTACTGTACGTGAGCATGCGCCGCGCCCGAGCGACGCAGCTCCCGGTGCGATATCCAAACCCGGTTAGTAAGACTTGAACTTGGTCGTATACCCCTTCTTCACCGAGACGAGCTCGCCCTTCACGGATTCCTTGGAGCCGCTCTTGGTCCACTCGAATTTCACGAGCCCGCCGGGGGCGGCGGGATCGACCCACCAGGTGTAGCGATAGGTGGTCTTCTCTTCCTCGTCGTAGAAGGTCCATTCGATACGCTCGGCGCGGTAGGTCGCGCCACCGACCTTGATAGTCTCCTTCGCCTTGACGTACTTGGGGAGGTCGTCGGGATCGAGGGCGGCGGACTGGGCTTCCTCGGGGGGAGCGGTCTCGGAATCAGGCTCGGCCTTGGCCGCTTCCTCGAACTTGGCCTCCTCGACGCGCTTCACGTCGGCGTTATAGTAACGGATCTTCCTGGCCATCTGGGCCTTGTCCATCAGGGCCTCGAATTCCCAGTCCTCGCCGTCCGCACGCCAGGAGAGGTACCACCAGCGATCGCCGTTCGGCATCGCCTTGAGGAAGGCGCGCTCCGCCTCGACCGAGCTGAAGCTACCGTCCTCGTTCGTGCTCTGCATGCGCCAGACGGTCCCCTGCGTCTCTTCAAGGTCGTAGTAGTCGGCGCCGAAGCCGCCTATGAAGAATATCTGGGCGTACATGACGTTGAACATCATCTTACGCGTCATGCCCGTTACGCCGACAGCCGAAGAGACCTCGGCGGAAGCCCTCGCCTCCGCCGACGCCTTCAGGTCCCCGAGGGGATTGAAGCCGCCGACGCCCGGTACGGAGAAGCATGAAGCGAGCAGGGCCGGCGCCGCTACGGCGAAGACAACGGCGACGATACGATTCCGAATACCCATACGACGATACCTCCATTGGTTGTGCTAGAGGTATTGTAACGCTTTTATCCGAAAAGGCGAGCTGTTCCGCTCGATCAGCCAGTCATGCGGGCGCTCGTATAGAGCACGACCCGCGTATGACGAGACTCGTGGAGAGGATAACGCTCTGCGGCCCCTTGCGCCTGCCGGCGGCGATGTCCAGCGCCATCGTGATAGCCGCGACGCCGATCTCGTAGGCTTGTTGCCGGACGGTCGTAAGGCCGAACATCGACGAGAACGGCAGGTCGTCGAAACCGACGAGCGATACGTCCTCGGGAACTCTTAGCCCCGCTTCTCGCAGCGCAGTGAGCGCTCCGTACGCCATATAGTCGTCCGCGGCGAAGACGGCAGAGAAATCGAGCCCGGTCGCTATCCTGCGCCGCACCGCGGCGTACGCCTCGTCAAGGGAGAAATCGCACAACTCGAAGAGGCCATCGAGCGCGGCCGAATCCCGGATCCCGGCGGCGGCCAAGCCGTCGAGGAAGCCGGAGCGGCGCTCGGTCTCGGTACTCAGGCCGCGGGACCCGGCGAGGTAGAGTATATCCCTGTGTCCGAGGCTGCACAGGTAAGCCGCGGCGTTGCAGGCTCCCATATAATTCTCGGAACCGACGAAGTTGATACCATCAGGCTTGACCCGCCTATCCATATAAACGACGGGAATGCCGGCCCTCGACGCGTCGGAATCG
Source organism: Spirochaetae bacterium HGW-Spirochaetae-3 (assembly GCA_002839315.1). Classification (GTDB taxonomy): domain Bacteria; phylum Spirochaetota; class Spirochaetia; order Treponematales; family UBA12059; genus SZUA-370. Next base: position 117,379 of record PGXV01000005.1, on the reverse strand, counting down.
ATCCTCCCGCAGGCGGATTCGAAGCCTTTCGGCGCTACGACGAGGATGGCCGCGACGCGACGGTCGATGAGGCGAGCCAGGCTTTCCGCCGCGAACGACGGTTCCGCTCCCGGTTCCGCCAACGCGATGTCCAACCCCATCGTCGTCGCGACCGACTGGACGCCCTTGATAAGCGACGCGAAGTACGGATTCTCGATATCGGGCAGCATCAGGCCGACAAGAGGCGACCGGTCGCCTCCAGCGTTCCGCGCCGAGCGCAACCTGACGTAGCCCAGTCGGGTTATCGAGGTTCTGACGCGCAGCGCGACATCGGGCTTGACGTAGGCGCTGGCGTTGATTACGCGCGAGACCGTCGCTATGGATACGCCGGCATCGGCCGCGATGTCCGTCAATCCCGGTCCCCGGTGCTTTTCTTCATGCATAGACGCAGTATACATCGCATCTTAAAGAGCGGGGGAAGAATTACGTAAATTACATTGCTAATTCCGTAAATTGTAGACCTTTTTACTTTGACATAACGGCACAATCGCACTACGATTCTTCTCCAGGAGGACCTATATGAAGAAAATTCTAGCGCTGGCATTAGCCGCGCTCGTCATTCTTTCTTCCTGCGCGAAGAAAGAGGAACCGAAGCCGGAGGCCAAGGCGGCCGGGCTCAAGGTAGTGCTCATACTGAACGGGACGCTCGGAGACAAGTCGTTCTTCGATTCGGCGGCTAACGGAATGGCTCTCGTGAAGGCCGAGATGGGCGACGCGGTCGAGACCAAGGTCATCGAGATGAGCTACGATGAAAGCAAGTGGGAGCCGACCCTTATCGACGTATCGGAAGGCGACTGGGACATCATCGTCCTCGGCACCTGGCAGATGACCGAAGCCCTGCAGAAGGTCGCGAAGGAATATCCCGCCAAGCGCTATATCATCTTCGACACCGCCGTCGACTACAGCCTCGGGCTGGATAACGTCTACTCCATCGAGTACAAGCAGAACGAGGCCTCGTTCCTCGCCGGCGCGCTGGCCAGCTACGTGACCACGTCCAAGCTGCCGCTCGCGAACCCGCAGAAGATCGTCGGCTTCCTCGGCGGCATGGACATCCCGGTCATCAACGACTTCCTCGTCGGCTACATCGAGGGCGCCCAGTACGTAGACCCGGCCGTCAAGGTGGCCATCTCGTACATCGGCTCGTTCTCCGACTCCGCGAAGGGTAAGGAAATGGCCCTCGCCCAGTACGCCCAGGGCGCCGACATCGGCTACAACGTGGCCGGCCAGGCCGGACTCGGCCAGCTCGACGCCGCCAAGGACGTCAAGCGCTACGCCATCGGCGTCGACTCGGACCAGGCCGCCATCTTCGTCACCAGCGACTCCGAGAAGGCCGACCTGATCGCGACGAGCGTCCTCAAGCGCGTCGACAACTCGATACTCCGCGCCGTCCAGATGCACGTCAAGGGTAACGCTCCGTACGGCAAGGCCGAGACCCTCGGCTTCGCCGAGCAGTGCGTCGGCCTCGCCAGGAACGACATCTACATGAAGCTGATCCCAGCCGATATCAAGGCCAAGATCGACGAGCTCGAGGCGAAGATCACGTCCGGCGAGATCAAGGTCGGATCCGCGATCGGCATGTCCACCGAGGACCTGAACAAGATCCGCAACGCCGCCAAGCCGTGAGCATAGCTACGGAATAGAACGCGACGAGACGAACAAAGAGGATAAGAGGATCGGAGGCGGGAAACGGGTTTTCCTGATCTCTCCTCCTCTTATCCTCTACGTTTTAGAAGTATACAAGCTAATCGCATTAGGGGATGGGTATGGATGAACTGCTGAGGATGGAAGGCATCACCAAGGTCTATCCGAACGGTATCGTCGCCAACAAGAACGTAGACTTCTCGGTTCGAGCCGGGGAGATCCACGGGCTGGTAGGCGAGAACGGCGCGGGCAAGTCCACGCTGATGAAGATCCTGTTCGGATTGAACCAGGCCGAGGAAGGCCGCATAACGCTCGAAGGCAAGGAGATACGGGTAGACTCCCCGTACGCCGCCATCGGGCACGGCATAGGCATGGTGCACCAGCATTTCATGCTCGTCCCGTCGCTGACCGCCGCGGAGAACCTCGTCATGGGGCTCGAACCGCGGAAAGGACTCTACCTGGACCTCCAGGCTGCGATACGGACGACCGAGGAGCTCGGGAAGAAGTATAACCTGATCGTCGACCCGAGGGCGGCGGTGAGGGACCTTTCGGTAGGCATCAAGCAGAGGCTGGAGATACTGAAGGCCCTGCACCGGGGCGCCAAGATCCTGATACTGGACGAGCCGACCGCGGTGCTGACGCCCCAGGAGACAGAGGAGCTGTTCTCCCAGCTCAAGCTGCTCCGCGAGCAGGGCAACACTATCGTCTTCATATCGCACAAGCTCAACGAGATCAAGGAACTGTGCGACAGGGTGACGATCATGCGCTCGGGAACCGTCCAGGGCACCTTCGACGTGGCGAGCGTCGACGAGAAGGACATCTCGCGGCTGATGGTAGGCCGAGACGTGATCCTGGAGGTGCAGAAGGGCCCCGCGAGGCCCGCCGGCGCCGTGCTGAAGGTACGCGGCCTGACGGTACTCGACCGGTTCAAGAAGCGGGCGGTCGACGGCGTATCGTTCTCGGTGCGGCGCGGCGAGATCCTGGGCGTCGCCGGCGTCGAGGGAAACGGACAGGGCGAGCTGGTGGAGGCGATCACGGGCCTCGGATCGTTCTCATCCGGCACGATAGCCGTCGACGGCGAGTCGGTCGCCGGCATGAGCATACGGCGGATCCGCGACGCGGGCGTATGCCACGTCCCCGAGGACCGCATGACCTACGGCTGCGCGGCGGCGCTCGGCGTCGAGGCCAACCTGATGTCGTGCAACCACGATTCGCCGGAGTACACCGGGCCCGTGTTCCTCAAGGGCAAGGCGATACGCGCCAATTCGCGCCGGCTCGTCGAGGAGTACGCGATCAAGTGCTCGTCGCCGGAGCAGGAAGTCGGCATGCTGTCGGGCGGCAACATCCAGAAGGTCGTCGTGGCGAGGGAATTCTCGTCCGGGCCGTCGCTTATCGTCGCCGATCAGCCGACGCGCGGCATAGACGTCGGCGCGACGGAATTCATCCGGTCGCGGCTCGTCGAGCTGCGCGACGAGGGCGCAGCGGTACTGCTCGTATCGGCCGACCTCAACGAGGTAATGGAGCTGTCGGACAGCCTGATCGTCATGTACGGCGGCAGGATACGGGCTTACGTCCCCGACGCCAAGGCGGTGAGCGAGGAAGAGCTGGGCCTCTATATGCTGGGACTCAAGAACCAGACTCCGGAAGAGATCGCGAGGGTCGTCCATGACTAGGCAACAGAGGGTTTTCGAGGTCGTGCGGACGAGCCTCGCCATACTGATAGCGCTGACGATAGCGCTCGTCATCGTGCTGGTCGTATCCGACGACCCCGGAGACGCGCTGGGTAAATTCCTCCTCGGGCCGCTGGATAGCTTCAGGCACTTCGGCAACGTCATAGAGCTGATGATACCGCTGACCTTCACCGGCATCGCTATAAGCGTGATGTTCACCGCCGGCCAGTTCAACCTCGGCGCCGAGGGCGGGTTCTTCATAGGCGCGATAGCGGCGGCGTTCGTCGCGATAAACTTCAGCCTGCCGCCGGTCATCCATCCAATCGTCGCCATACTCTTCGGGAGCCTGGTAGGATCGCTGTTCTGCGGCATCCCGGCGATCCTGAAGGTGAAGTGGGGCTCCTCGGAGCTCGTATCGAGCCTGATGTTCAACTACATCGCGTTCTTCTTCGGCCTGTTCCTCATCAACTACTACATGAGGGACGCGAACGCGGGCGCGATGGTATCGTACCTGTTCAAGCCGACGGCGATCCTGCCCAAGCTCGTGCCCAGGACGAGGATCTCGGTCGGCATCCTCGTAGCGATAGCGCTGGTCGTCGTCGCGTGGCTATTCATGCAGAGGACGCGCTGGGGATACCGCATCAAGCTGACCGGCGCCAACGCCAAGTTCTCCCGGTACTCCGGCATCGACACGAACTCCGTCGTCATCTATAGCCAGGTGATCGGCGGCATGATCGCCGGCATGGGCGGCTCGATCGAGCTCCTGGGCATGTACACGCGCTTCTCGTGGCAGAACCTGCCCGGCTACGGATGGGACGGCGTCATCGTCGCGATCCTGGCGCGCAACAACCCGTTGTTCGTGCCGATAGCGGCGTTCTTCCTGGCCTACCTGCGCATCGGGGCCGACATCATGTCGCGCTACTCCGACGTGCCCAACGAGTTCGTCGCGCTGATACAGGGCACGATCATCATCCTGATAGCCGCGAGCAGCTTCCTCGCCAAGTACCGGCACAAGCTGGTATTCAAGGAAGCCACCCGCAAGCCCGTTACCGGAGGCGAGGCATGAACCAGGTATTCTCGCTCATCTTCGCCCCGGAGTTCGGCTACTCCGTACTCCGCGTCACGACGCCGATCATGTTCGCGACGCTCGGCGCGCTCATCTCCGACAAGGCCGGCGTGATGAACATCGCGCTCGAGGGCATCATGCTGATATCGGCGCTGACGGGCGTCGTGTTCAGCGCGCTCACGGGCAGCTCCGGGGTCGGTCTCCTGGCCGCGGTGCTGGCCGGCGGCCTCGCCGGGCTGTTCCTCGCGTACTGCGCGCTCAAGCTGAAGACGGACATCATCCTGTCGGGCATCGCGCTCAACCTGATGGCCTCCGGCGGCACGGTGTTCGCGCTGTTCCTGATAGCCGGAGACAAGGGCATAAGCTCCTCGCTAGCGTCCAAGGTGCTGCCGAAGCTGACCATACCCGGCATCTCGTCGATACCGGTGCTCGGCACGATGCTGTCGGGCCACAACGTGCTGACCTACGTAGCCTTCCTTATGGTGGCGGCGACGTTCGTATTCCTGTACAGGACGCCGCTCGGCCTGCGCATACGCGCCGTCGGGGAGAACCCCAACGCCGCCGCCTCGGTCGGCATAGGCGTCACGAAGATCCAGTACCTGGCGCTGACCCTGAGCGGCATGATGGCCGGTTTCGGCGGCGCCTACATGTCCATGGGCTACGTGTCGTGGTTCTCCAAGAACATGACGGCCGGCCGCGGCTTCATAGCGATGGCGGCCGAGGCTATGGGAGGCGCGACGCCGCTGGGCTCTATGCTGACGTCGCTCCTGTTCGGGTTCTTCGACGCGCTATCGAACACGCTGCAGCTCATGAAGATACCGTCGGAATTCGTCAACATGCTGCCGTACGCGGCGACGGTGATAGGTCTCGTGCTCTACACCGTGCAGAAGACGCGCAAGGAGCGGCTGGCGCGAGAATCTGCCGGCGCTGCTCCCGCCGTTACCGGCGCGACTGCAGGGAAGAAAGAATAAGGCGATGCCGATACCCGTAATAATGGATTGCGACCCCGGTCACGACGACGCGATAGCGCTCGTGCTCGCGCACGCGTCGCCCGAGATAGAGATACTGGCCGTGACGACGAGCGCGGGCAACCAGACCATAGAGAAGACGACGCTCAACGCCCGCAAGGTGCTGTCGTTCATAGGCTCGGACGCCCCGGTCGCCAGGGGCGCGTCGAAGCCCCTGTTCCGGGAGCTGATCATCGCCCCCGAGGTCCACGGCGAGAGCGGCCTCGACGGCCCGGCCCTTCCCGAGCCGACCAGGCCCGAGTCCCCGCTGTCCGCGGTGGAGCTGGCCGCGAAGGCGCTGCGCGAGTCGGACCGGCCCGTGACGCTCGTGCCGACCGGCGCGCTGACCAACGTCGCGGCGCTATTCCTCGCCCACCCCGAGCTGAAGAGCAAGGTTGAGCGCATCAGCCTGATGGGCGGCTCTGCGATAGGAGGGAACTGGACCCCGGCGGCCGAGTTCAACATCCTCGTAGACCCGGAGGCGGCGCATATCGTGTTCAACTCCGGTATCCCGGTGACGATGTGCGGCCTCGACGTGACGCACAAGGCGCTGGTTACCCGAGCCGACACCGAGCGCTTCCGCTCCATAGGCAAGCGATGCTCGACGATGGTCGCGGAGCTGATGGACTTCTTCGTCAAGTTCCACGAGGCCAACTTCAGCTTCGGCGGCAGCCCGCTCCACGACCCCTGCGCGGTCGCGTGGCTCATAGACCCGACCGTTTTCGAGTCGCGCGAGGCCCACGTCGACGTGGAATGCCGCGGCCGCCTGACGGTCGGGGCTACCGTCGTCGACTTCGACGGCCGAACCGGCGAGCGCAACGTAGACGTCGTCATGGGGCTCGACCGCGAGCGGTTCATAGATATGCTGGACGGCGCGCTGCGCCGCCTCGACTAGCGAAGGAAGCGTGCTAACGATGAAACGAAGGATACTCATAGACTGCGACCCGGGCATCGACGACGCGCTCGCGATACTGATGGCCCTGGCCGCGCCCGAGCTGGACGTCGTCGGCGTAACGACGGTCGGCGGCAACGTCGGCGTCGACGCGACGACGAGGAACGCCCTCGCGCTCGCGACGCTCGCCGGCAGGCGCGTGCCCGTCGCCCGCGGCGCCGACACGGCGCTGGTCGTCGACAAGAAGCGGGCCGAGTCGGTGCACGGCGCCGACGGGCTCGGCGGCGTCCCGCTGCCCGCGCCGGCCTACGCCGCGGAGGAGGCTCCCGCGTGGGAGTTCATCCGCGACAGGGCCGCCGAGTTCCGAGGCGAGCTGGAGATCGTCGCGATAGGCCCGCTGACCAACGTAGCGCTGGCCCTGTCCGCGTATCCGGAGACCCGCGAGCGCATCAAGGCGATACACCTGATGGGCGGGTCGATAGGCTTCGGCAACGCGACGCCCGCGGCCGAATTCAACATCGTGGCCGACCCGCACGCGGCGGCCGCGGTGTTCCAGTCCGGCGTCCCGATAACGATGTTCGGCCTGGACGTGACGAACCGCGCCAATCTCTCGGCGGAGGGGCTCGAGGAGCTGCGCGCCGTAGGCGGCCGCGCGCTGTCCCCCTGCTGCTCGATGCTCGACCACTACCTCGCCGCGTACAGGTCCTTCGGACGGGACGCGCTGGCGCTTCACGACCCGCTGGTCGTCGCCTGGCTGATCGACCCGTCTCTCGTGGAGACGAGACCGTACCGCGTCGACGTAGAGACCGACGGCCGCTATACCTCGGGCAAGACGATCGTCGACGTCCACGGCGTATCCAAGCGCCCTCCCAACGCCGAGGTCGGCGTCGAGCTGGACGCGGAGCGCTTCATAGCTCTCTTGACGAGGCTGCTGCGCTCGTACGACGAGCCAGGCGCCGCCGGGCCGCTCGGTACGGACTGATGGGTCGGGTACTGCTCGAGGGCGCGACGGTGGTCGACCGCGACGGGAACGTCTCGGGGCCGAGGACCGTCGTCGTCGAGGACGGCCTGATAAGCGCGGTAGCGGCGGGACGCCCTGGCGACCGGCGGCCCGACGACGAGGTCGTCGACTGCTCTCGGCTCCACCTCACGCCGGGGCTGGTCAACCTGCACACGCACTCGCCGATGAACATCTTCAAGGGCATAGCCGAGGACGCTACGCCCGACCGCTGGTTCAACGAGGAGATCTGGCCGTACGAGAGCAAGATGGACGGCGACGACGTGGAAGCCGGCGCGATGCTCGCGATAGCCGAGATGATAGACAACGGGGTCACCGCGTTCGCGGACCACTACTTCTCGGCCGAGCGTATCTGCGCCGCCGTGATAGGAAGCGGCATCCGCGCCGACGTCGCCCCGACGCTGTTCGGCATGGCCGGCGACTTCTCAGGCCAGCTGGAGCATGCCTCCGACCTCGTGCGCGAGTGGAACGGGCGCGAGGGCCGCCTGTCGCTACGGTTCGGTCCCCATTCTCCGTACACCTGCTCCCCGGACGACCTCGCCGCCTGCGCGGTCGCGGCGGCCGACCTGGGCGTAGGCGCCCACATACACGTCGAGGATTCCGAGGCCCAGATAGCCGCGAGCGTCGAGAGGCACGGCAAGACGCCGCTCCGCGTCGTCTCCGACTCGGGGCTCATGGACCTGCCGCTTATCATCGGGCACGGCTACTGGATACTCGACGAGGAACGGCCGCTCCTGCGGGACGGCAACTGGATAGCCGTCTGCATGAAAACGTATATGAAGCTGGGCGAGGGCCCCGGACGGGTCTGGCGGCGGCCAGAGGAATTACCGCTGTGCATAGGCACGGACGGCGCGGCCAGCTCCAACACGCTGTCGCCGCTTGAACAGGCGCGGACGCTGGCGCTCGCGGCCAAGTACCAGGAACGGAACGCCGAGGCGTTCCCGCTCAAGGCTACGTGGAAGATGCTGATGCGCGGCCACGACGCCCTACCCTTCGGCACCGGCCGAATCGAGGCCGGCGCGCCGGCGGACCTCGTGCTATGGGACCTCCGCAGGCCTAATACGTTCCCGGCCTACGACCCGCTCGCGGCGCTCATATACAGCGCCGACGCGGGCAACGTCCGCCACTCCATGGTCGCCGGCCGCTGGCTCAAGAAGGACGGCGAATCGATGCTGGACGTCGGAGCCGTCATCGAGCGGGCCGCCGGGCGCGCCGCCGGGATACTGCGAAAAGGGAAAGGAAAGACCTACCTTGAATTCTAACGATTCCAAAATCACTATAACCGTAGTCGGCAGCCTCAACTACGACCTCGTCTGCGTTCTCGACCGCCTGCCCGCGCTCGGAGAGACGCTGACGGCGCGGTCGCACGTCGCCGCCTTCGGCGGCAAGGGAGCGAACCAGGCGGTCGCCGCGGCGAGGCTCGGCGCGGAGGTGCGCATGATAGGCGCGGTCGGCTCGGATCCCACCGGCCAGGCGATGAGGCGAAACCTCGAGGAGAACGGCGTAGACGCGACGGGCCTGCTCGTCGCCGCCGACCCGAGCGGCACCGCGATGATCAACATCGACGCCAACGGCGACAACACCATCATCGTCTACCCTGGCGCGAACGCGGCGCTTACCCCGGACTGGGTCGCGGCCAACGGCGACGCGATACGGTCGAGCTCCTGCCTGATGCTCCAGCTCGAGACGCCGCTGGACTCGGTACTCGCCGCCGCGCGGATAGCGCGAGGCGCCGGCGTTCCGGTGCTTCTCAATCCGGCCCCCGCGCGCCCTCTTCCCGACGAGCTATTCAGGCTCTGCGACGTCGTTACGCCCAACGAGACGGAGCTCAGGCTGCTGTCCGGCGTCGAGGGCGTAGAGGAAGGCGCCCGGATACTCCTGGGCAAGGGCGTCGGCGCGGTCGTCGTCACGCTAGGCGGCAAGGGGAGCCTCTGCATGGACGAACGGGGCTCGTTCGCGGTACCATCCTACGAAGTACGCGCTATGGACGCGACGGCCGCGGGAGACAGCTTCAACGGAGCGCTCGCGACTCGCCTGTCTGACGCCGACGGCGCGCATCGCAGCCGTATATCGGCCGACGACCTAGCGTTCTGCAACGCGGCCGGAGCGCTGGCCGCTACGAGGCTCGGCGCCCAGCCGTCGATACCGACGCTCGCCGAAGTAAATGATTTCATCGCGCGGCGGACCGCGTAACCAAAGGAGAAGAGACCATGGCAACACCGCATAACGGAGCCAAGAAGGGCGACATCGCCAAGACCGTATTACTGCCCGGAGACCCCTTGAGGGCCAAATTCATAGCCGAGACGTTCCTGGAGAACCCCGTCTGCTACAATACGGTGCGCAACATGTTCGGCTACACGGGCAGCTACAAGGGCCGGCCGGTATCGGTACAGGGCACCGGCATGGGCGTACCGTCGCTGTCGATATACGTGACCGAGCTGATACAGCAGTACGACGTCGACAACGTGATACGCATAGGTACCTGCGGATCCATCCAGCCCGACGTCAAGGTGCGCGACGTCATCATGGCCCAGGGCTCGTGCACGGACTCCAACGTCAACCGCGTTCGCTTCAAGGGACTCGACTACGCGCCTATCGCCGACTTCGGCCTGATGCAGAAGGCGTGGAAGGCCGCCGAGGCCAAGGGCGTAGCGCTCAAGGTCGGCAACATACTCACGTCCGACACCTTCTACGGCGACGACCCCGACTCCTGGAGGATGTGGGCCGCGTACAACGTGCTCGCCGTCGAGATGGAGACGGCCGCGCTCTATACCATCGCCGCCAAGTACCGCAAGCGCGCGCTGACCCTCCTGACCGTCAGCGACAGCATCGTCGCGAACGAGGCGACCACCGCCGAGGAACGCCAGACCACGTTCAAGGCGATGATGGAGATAGCGCTCGAGCTGGCGTAGATGCGAGTACTGAGGGCGAGGACGCTCGGCTTCTGCCCCGGCGTCAGGCGGGCCGTCGCCAGCGCCGAGAAGGCGGCGGCGGACGCGGAAGCGACGAGCAGGCGAAGCTACGTGCTCGGAGAGATCGTGCACAATCCCCGCGTCTCGGCGAGGCTCGCCGGCCTCGGCATGGGCCGCCTCGACGACCTGGACGCGCTCGCGCCCGGATCGCTCGCCGACGCGGTCGTCGTCGTGCGCTCGCACGGCGCCGCGCCCGCTACGTTCGAGCGGCTCGCGGCCTCCGGCGCCGATATCGTCGACGCTACCTGCCCGAAGGTCGCGGCCAACCAGAAGGCGGCCGCTTCGTTCGCGGCGCGCGGGTTCCTCGTCGTCATAGCCGGCGACAAGGGACACGGCGAGACGCTCGGCGTCGCCGGCCACGCGCCCGGCGCCATCGTGGTGTCCTCCCCGGAGGAGGCGCTCGCCGTCCCCGCCGATCGCCCGATAGCGCTTATAGCCCAGACGACGATATCGGAGGTCGAATACGATGCGATCCGTTCGGCGCTACTCTCGCGAAGGCCGGACCTCGCCGATTCGGGCGGCGTCTGCGCCGCGAGCCGCGAGCGCCAGTCCGCCGTAGAGGGATTCCGCGGCCTCGTCGACGCCGTCGTCGTCGTCGGCGGCAGGAACTCGGCCAATACGCGCAGGCTCGCCGAGCTAGCGCGCTCGCTCGGCATCCCCGCCTGGCACGTAGAGAACGCCGCCGGCATTCCCGGAGAGCTCGGCGCCTACGAGACGGTAGGTCTGTCAGCCGGCGCGTCGACGCCGGACGAGGACATAGACGAGGCCGAAGCCCGGCTACTGGAGCTGGCGCGGCTTCCAGGCCGCCGACAAGCGACGAGAGCATAGCCCGCCACGCCGCGAGCGGGAGGCATACGGATGGAGATCATCAAGGCCATAGCCGACAGGAGGGCCCTGGGGGCTCCGTCCTCCGAGCCGCTTCCGACGGCTATACCCGGCGGCGCCTGGATCGGCGACTAGCCGCGGCTCCACCGCCGCCCGTTCCGGAGGCCAATGCCAGCCAGAAGCCGAAATCGTACCAGAAACCCGTATTGTTCGACTCGTAGACCCGTATGGCCGGCCTGAAGATCTGGACGATGAGAGAGAGAGGCGCGACCATACCGTGCCAGAAGCCGATAAAGAAGCCGGCGGGCGTATCGGGCGTAGCGCGACCGTCCCCGGGCAGGCACGACGCGAGCAAGACGAGGCTAAGAGCGCACATGACAACCAAGGCGAGGCGACGGTTCATGGATTCCCCCTTATAGCGCGGCGCCCACTGGCGGGCCCGTCAGAAGTATACGTCCTGCCGGGCGGCGGGGCAAGAAGCGGATGCCCTGGCGAGCGCGTACGAAGCGGGCGCGGTCTGGCTCCCCGTTCCCAAGCCGACCATACCGTGCTATCCTCGCGGTCATGGCAGAAGCAAAACTCATCGGGATATGCGGCGGGTCGGGCTCGGGCAAGACGACGATCGTGCGCAAAATTTCCGAGCTGGTATCGGACTTCGTGTTCATCCCCCAGGACAACTATTACAAGTCGGCGGAGTATATCTCCAATTCGAACATCACCGCCTTCAACTTCGATCACCCCGAGGCGTTCGACAACGACCTCCTATGGACCCAGCTGTCGGCGCTGAAGCGCATGGAGCCCGTGGAGATGCCGACCTACGACTTCGTACATCACCGCCGCGCGGAAGAGACGATCAAGGTGACGCCGCGCAAGCTTGTCATCTTCGAGGGCATCATGGTATTCACCAACGAGAGGGTTCGCGACCTCATCGACCTGAAGATATTCGTGGACACGCCCGACGACATTCGCTTCATCAGGCGGCTGGGCAGGGACATCAAGGAACGCGGGCGTACGGTGGACTCGGTAATCGACCAGTACCTCAACGTCGTGAGGCCGGGCCACTATCAGTTCATCGAGCCGACCAAGCGCTTCGCCGACATCATCATCCCCGAAGGCGGCGCCAACGAGAACGCGCTGCAGGTGCTCGTCACCTTCATAAACACGATACTCAACTCGTAGGGCTGAACGGGGCGGTCGCCCGCCTGGGATACGGGAACCGCAACTCGAAGCGGGCTCCCGGCCCGGGCAGGACGCTCAACTCGCCGCCCAGCTGCGCCGCGAGCCCGAAGACGAGCGAAAGCCCCAGAGTCTCGCCGGCGATCGATCGATCGAGCGCGTCCGCGGAGATACCCGGGCCGTCGTCCTCTACGCGGATGGAGTACGTTCCGTCGTCGGCCACGCAAGCCAGTATCCGCACCGCCGAGCCCGAGTCCTTGCACGCATACTTGAGAGCGTTCGTCAGCAGCTCGTTAACGGCGAGCCCGCAAGGAATGGCCGCATCCAGGTCGAGGAACATCGAGTCGGCGTCTATCGACAGCCGGACGCCCAGAGACGAATACTCGCCGACGACGCGACCGGCCAGTTCACGCAGGTAGTCGCCCAAGTCGATCTCGGATAGTGAATCCCTCCGGTACAGTTGCTCATGAACCATCGCCATCGTCCTGATACGGCCCTGCGCCTCCTTGGCCGCCTCGACGAGCCGCGGTTCCGCGCGATTCATGGCATCGAGGTCCAGGAGGCTGGAAATGACCTGCATGTTGTTCTTCACGCGATGATGAACTTCCTTGATCAGCGATTCCTTCTCGGCGACGGATCGCCGCAACGCGTCCTCCATCGATATTCGGTCGGTTATATCGCGAGCGGCGGCCAATACCGTATCCCCGTCCGGAGCCATCCTGGAACGCCATTCGATGTTACGGAAACTACCGTCAGCGGCCCGATAGCGGTTGACGAAGCCGACGACTTCCTCTCCCGCCGCCAGTCTCGACATGGCGCTACGCGTCGCCTCCACGTCTTCGGGATGGACGAAATCGAGGAAGCCGGTGCCCTCGAGCTCGCTTAGGGGTCGCCCGAGCACGGCGCTCCATTCCGGGTTGAGGCGCCGGAATACGCCGTCGATCCCGGCGATCGCGAACAGGTCGAGACTCAGCGTGAAGAAGCGCTCAAACTCCGCGCTCGACGCCTCGGCCAACGCCTCGGCGCTTTCCCTGCCCCTGACGAGCGCCAGCGTCAGCGCCGCGAGGCCGAGCGACGCGATGGCTCCGGCGATCGCGAAGTAGTCCGCTTCCCTGTCCATCGCGGCTACGTACTTCGTCGAAGCCCTGACCTCGATGCGCCACGACCTGTCTGCGAACCGCGTTTCCTTGGAAAAGACGAGCCAGTCCAAGGCGTTGCCGGGCTCTACCGGGACTCCGATGCGCGGGGAGTACGAGTAGTACGGCGCGTTCGAGCCTGAAGAGACGTCGCGTATCGTCATCGGCAGGCCCGTGGCTTCCTCGGCCAGGATCGCGCCCTGGACCACGATAGGAATGGCGACGAATCCCACGAGCACCCCGAACCGCCTCACGCCGGATTCGTCGGATGCGGAGAAAACCGGCCTGCACAGCGCGATCGCGGGCTGCGGCCGGTCCCATGGCAGGAAAACCATCGCCGAAGCGGCCGCGCGACCGCTGGTCGCCGCGACCGCTACCGCGGAACGGACCTCGGGAGAATCGAGCATCGATACGAGCGCCGGGAAGGGCTCGAGGGTCGGTACGAAATAGTACGGTTCCAGCCCGCCGGCGGCGCCCATCCAGTCGGAGCCGTCTTTCGGTACGCACCACGCGATGGCGGAGAACAGCCTCGGCGACACCCAAGCGGAAGCGAAGCGGTTGTATTCATCGCTGGTAATCTCTATCGAGTCCTCGAAGAAACGCCCGACCGATTCCAACGCGTCCGTATGCCCCGTGAACGCGCCGGCGACGAGCTCCACGCGTTGCGAGGCGTCATAGCGGAACTGGTCCGCTATTCGGGCCCTCTGATCCGAGGAGATAGCCCGGTACACGGCCGCCGTACATACGAGCCCGAAGATCGCGGCGGCCGAAGGCAAGAGGAAAGCGCGCAAGCGAGAGTATGGACGTCGCACCGCCGGGCTCCTTTAGGAATACTGTAACCGAACGACTGACGCCGCGCCATATCTCGACGGAGCGGAGCACTAAATAAATAAAGCTTGACTAGGTAAAAAAGCGGAACTAGCATTGCCTTAATCGGCAAACGTAGCCTTTGTCATCCTCGCTCAACGCCAGACGTTCCGAGCCCCTTTAATCGCGTAAAACGATTCGACCCCGCCAAGGGTCTGGAGGAGGCAACAGGATACGTACTATACCACCACGATAACCAAGGCACCCTCGCGGTGCGCCCCCCAATCAGCCTTCGCCCGTTCTCCGTCCCCTCGGGACCGGGCGAGGCGGCCGGACATGCTAGGCCATTCCACCTACCAACCAGGCGCTGCGGGAATAGCGGCGCTAAAGACATTCTTTCAGAAAGAATTCGGAGGTTACGCGTATGGGAAAAAGGTTATGTAGCGTCATTCTGGCGACCGCGATGCTCGCCTTCGCCGTGTCGGCGACAGGCGCCCAGGCCAAGGTCATCAAGATCGCGACGCAGAGCCCGCTATCAGGCGGCATGTCGGCGGTGGGCACGGACATAAAGAACGGCGCCCAGCTCGCGATAGAGCAACTATCCGGATCGTTAACCAAGCTTGGATTCAAGATCGAGCTTGCCCCATTCGACGACCAAGGCAACCCCGATACCGGCGTGGCCAACGCCAAGAACATAGTCGCCGATCCGGCGGTCCTCGTCATCGTGGGCCATTATAACTCTGGCGTACAGATCCCCGCTTCCGAGGAGTATCATTCCGCGGGTCTCGCCAATGTATCGCCCGCGAACACCAATCCCAAGGTCACGGAACGCAATTACCTCGAGATAAGCCGCATCTGCGGTCGCGACGATGTGCAGGGAGCCGTCGGAGCCCAGTTCGCCATGTCCATGGGCATGAAGAGCGCCTATATCATCCATGACAAGACGGCCTACGGCCAGGGCATCGCCGAATACTTCAAGCGCGAGTCCGAGAAGCTCGGCATCAAGGTTCGAGGCTTCGCTGGTACCGAGGAGAAGGCTAATTTCGACTCGATACTCACGCCGATCCTGGCGTCGAGGCCCGACGTAATCTATTTCGGCGGCATGTACGACCAGGCCGCGGTGCTCTTCAAGCAGGCCAGGCAAAAAGGCTACAAGGGCATGTTCCTGTCGGACGACGGCTTCGATTCCAGCGACGCGACCAAGATAGGCGGCAAGGTCCTGCTCGACGGCAAGGGGACGTATTACTCGACGGTCTCGGGCCCCGCGTCCGCGTACCCGGGTACGGCCAAGTTCATAGCGGACTTCAAGGCCCGCTTCGGTTCCGAGCCCCAACCCTTCGCGGCGCAGGCCTATGACAGCACGGCCCTGGCCCTGCTGGCCATAGAGGCCGCGGCCAAGTCGTCCGGCGGCGCGGCGCCCACGAGGGCGGCTATAGCCAAAGCCGTTCGTGCTATAACGGATTATAAAGGCATAACGGGAACCATTTCATTCAATAGTAAAGGCGACCTGCTGAAGGCCAAGTACTTCATAATACAGGTCACGTCCGCAGATCCGCTGCAGTGGTCGAACAACAAGATCGCCCAGACCCTGGAGATCGAGCCCCCGAAATAATCATACCATCGCACCGACTCACCCCCGCTCGAAGGCTTGCCTGCGGGCGGGGGCGGGTCACGGGAGGATCTATGCGAATTGCCCAGCTGCCGGTATCCGTGCGCGAAATCGTCAAGCCTATCGGCAGGATGGTGGTCTTCGTCGTAGGCGCCGGGGCCGTATTCTCGGCGTTCATGGTACTGCTAGCGCTCGTCTTCAAGGGTTCGGCGGCGGACAGGCTCCTCCTCGAGTCCATGGACGTCGGCATACTCCCGTATACCGTCTCGATCCTGCCCCAGGTGCTCATCGACGGCGTTACGCTCGGTTTCGTCTACGCCGCTATCGCGCTCGGGTATACCATGGTCTACGGCGTGCTCGAGTTCATCAACTTCGCCCACAGCGAGATATTCGCTATCGGCGCATTCGCCGGCGTCGAGTTCCTGCTGTTCATGGAACGGCTAGGGATCCTGGCTGGCGCGGGGCCCTTATTCGCGTATATGCTGCTGATGATGGCCGTCCTCGCCGGCATGATGGCGTCGGGCGCGACGGCCGTCATCGTGGAGCGCACGGCGTACCGACCGCTCCGCGGAGCGCCTCGCATCGTCCCGCTGATATCGGCCATAGGCGTCTCTTTCGTTCTCCAGGACCTGATACGCCTCGTCGAGAGCCTGACCAGCGGGCAGTTCCACAGGATATTCCCGACCTTCGGCAACTTCGACGACCGCGTTTCCCTGTTCGCGTTCGAGATGAAGATGGGAACCGTGTACGTGGATATACAGGTCAAATCGATCGTGGTAATAGTGGCCGCCGTGCTGATGCTGGCGGGCCTCAACTATATCGTCAACGCTACGCGCGTAGGCAAGGCGATCCGGGCCGTAGCGCAGGACAGGAGCAGCGCGTCCCTGATGGGGGTCTACGTCAACGGGATCATCTCGTTCACGTTCCTGCTCGGCGGAGCGCTGGGCGGCGCGGCGGGCGTCCTCTACGCGCTCAAGTTCACGCGCATCGACCCGTTCATAGGCTTCTTCCCGGGAATGAAGGCCTTCACGGCGGCCGTCCTCGGCGGCATAGGCAACCTCACCGGGGCGTTGCTCGGCGGCATAGTGCTGGGAATGCTCGAGAGCTTCGCCGGCGCGTACCTGACGACGTTCACGATGGGCGCGATGGGCGCGGAGTACAAGGACATCATCGCGTTCGCCATCCTGATACTCATCCTGATATTCCGCCCCTCGGGCCTGCTCGGCGAGCAGGTCTCCCAGAAGGCATAGGAGCTAGCGATGAAGAATTCAATGCGCGAATCGCTGGCCAGGCTGGCTAACCACCTCAATACCGGACGCAATCCGTATGTCGTCTCGATCTCGCTCCTCGTCGTAGGGACAGCCCTCGTCTATCTGAGCCCACGGTCGATACTGGCGTTCCTGGTTTTCGCCGGCGCTACGGCTATGATATACTTCCTCAGGATGAACAAGACGGCGAAGCTAGCGCTCGCCGTCTTCGTAGCGGTCGTGCTCGTCCCCATCCTGGGAGCGCGGAACATCTTCTACCTGGAGGTAATATTCCAGATAGCCGTATTCGCGGCGCTGTCCCTCGGCCTGAACATAGTCGTCGGCTTCTCCGGCATCCTCAACCTGGGCTACGTCGCGTTCTACGCCGCGGGCGCCTACCTGTGGGGCTTCTTCGGCTCGCAGCAGGCGTTCCTGCTCCATGAGATACCGGGCACCGCTCCGCTCGACACGCCTTTTCTGCTGGCGCCGGAATGGTTCTACGTATTCGTCTTGCTCGGGATAATCGTCGCGGCCTTCGTCGGGCTCCTCCTCGGCCTCCCGGTGCTGCGCGTGCGGGGCGACTACCTGGCGATCGTGACGCTAGGCTTCGGAGAGGTGGTACGGCAGCTCGTCAACAACCTGGACAAGCCGCTCAACCTGACGAACGGGCCGCAGGGCATCACGCCGATACAGAAGCCCACGTTGCCGCAGGGGGTCGTCGACGCCTTCAACGCGGTCGTAGGGCCTCTGGTAGGCAACCGGGTGACGCCTAGCCAGTTCTACAACATCGTCTTCTATTTCATCGCGCTGATCGTCGTATTAGCCGCGATCGTGGTGACCCATCGACTCGACGATTCCAAGATAGGCAGGGCGTGGACGGCCATCCGCGAGGACGAGCTGGCGGCTACGGCGATGGGCATACCGGCCAACAAGCTGAAGCTCGCCGCGTTCGCGGTCGGCGCGTCGTTCGCCGGCGGCATGGGCGTAATATTCGCCGCGAGCCGTACCTTCGTCAGCCCGGACTCCTTCAACTTCATGCAGTCGATCGGCGTGCTGACCATGGTGATACTCGGCGGCATAGGCTCTATCCCAGGCGTCATAATCGGCGCCGCCGTGGTGATCATCCTGAACCTCCAGGTGCTGCAGAGCTTCTCGCTCTACCTGACCCAGCTCAGGCAGAGCGACGCGGTGATACCCATACTGAACTTCGCGTGGAAAGACCTGTCGACCCAGCTCGACCCGGCCAAGTACCAGCGGCTCCTGTTCGGTCTCATCCTCGTGCTGATGATGATATACAGGCCGGCGGGATTGATACCGGCGTCACGGAGGATACGCGAGCTCAAGGGCACGCCGGACGCGTCCGTGAGCGACGGCGAAACGAACGGCGACGCTAACGGCGACGCGCCAGAGGAGGCCGACGATGACCGATAACGAGCCTTTCCTCGTCACCGAGGGCGTGGTCAAGCGCTTCGGCGGCCTGATCGCCGTCAACAAGATGGACTTTACCATCGACCGGGGCAAGATCTACAGCATAATCGGACCGAACGGCGCCGGCAAGACGACCTTCTTCAATACGATATCAGGCATATACCGCGCGGACGAGGGCAGCATAACCTTCAAGGGCAAGCATATAGGGCGGATGTCAGCGGACGCGATTACGGCGCATCGCATCGCGAGGACTTTCCAGAACATACGGCTGTTCAGCAGCATGACGGTCGTGGAGAATATCATGGTCGGAGGGTACACGAGGCTGAGGCAATCGCCGCTGGATATACTCCTCCGGCTTAAGCGATTCCGGGACGAGGAGCGCGCCGCGGAGATCAAGGCCGAGGAGCTCATGGAATACGTCGGCGTCCACGGACTGGGAAACGAGCTGGCGTGCAACCTACCGTACGGCGCTCAGCGCCGCGTGGAGATAGCGAGGGCGCTCGCAGTCGAACCGGAGCTGCTTCTCCTCGACGAGCCGACGGCCGGCATGAACCCGCACGAGAGCGAGGACGCGCTCATCCTGTTCCGGCGCCTCCGCGACGAGCTGGGGATAGCGATACTGCTCATCGAGCACGACATGCGCGTCGTGATGAAGGTATCGGAGAGGATCACGGTGATGGACTATGGCGAGAAGATCGCCGAGGGAGAGCCCAAGGACATCGCCGCGAATCCGAAAGTGATAGAAGCGTACCTGGGTCGCGGCGCCGCGTCGGGGCTGAGCGCATGAGGGGGAAGCGATGAGCCTACTGGAGCTCGAAGACATACATACCTACTACGGCGCCATTCACGCCCTCAAGGGCGTCTCGCTACGGGTCGAGCAAGGCGAGATAGTCACGCTTATCGGTGCTAACGGCGCTGGTAAGACGACGACTCTGAAGTCCATTTCCGGGCTCCTGCGGTGCCGGAAGGGACGCATCCTGTTCGACGGTAAAAATATATCGAGCATGCCGGCTCACCTGGTGCACAGAGAAGGCATCGACCTCGTACCGGAGGGCCGAGGCATCTTCCCGCGGCTGACGGTACTTGAAAACCTCGAGATGGGCGCCTACCTCGTCCGCGACCACGCGGATATCAAGAAGCGCTTGGAGTATGCGTTCGGCCTATTCCCGCGGCTCAGGGAACGCATCGACCAGAAAGGCGGGACCCTGTCCGGAGGCGAGCAGCAGATGCTGGCCACCGCCCGCGGCTTGATGTCCGACCCCAAGATACTGCTGATGGACGAGCCGTCGATGGGCCTGGCTCCCGTGCTCGTCGACCAGATATTCGATATCATCAAGGAGCTGAACGCCCGTGGCACGACCATACTGCTTATAGAGCAGAACGCGCTGATGGCGCTCTCGGTGGCGCACCGCGGCTACGTCCTCCAGACCGGCAACATAGTGCTGTCCGATACCGCCGAGAACCTGAGGCAAGACGAGATGGTCCGTAAGGCGTACCTGGGAGTATAGCGCCGGGCTTGCCGCGGCGGGGCGGGTTCAATGGCGGGATCGCTGTTTCTCTTTAAGATATCTTTGTACACATACTGAAATTTCAGTATTGACAGTTCAAACGCGCCATGTTTCCATTAGGACGCATCGGAGACAACACCATGAACCGAATCACCAGCCATCCCGTACTAGACGCGCGAGGCCCGAGGACCGAGGCGCGCTTCGCCTTCGACGGCGAGGCCATGACCGGATACGAAGGCGAGGCCCTGAGTTCCGCCCTGTTCGCGAACGGCGTCAAGCGATTCTCGGAGCACCGCAAGGGCGGCGCGCCCCAGGGCATCTTCTGCGCCAACGGCCAATGCTCCCAGTGCAACGTGCTCGTCGACGGCGTCGTCCGCAAGGCCTGCGTCACCGGGCTCAAGGCGGGCATGGACGTCCGCACCGTGCACGGCGTTCCCGCGTTGCTGACGGACGACGACCCGGCGCCCGAGGCCCGCGTGGAGACGCTGAAGACGGAGGTGCTCGTCATCGGCGGAGGCCCGTCCGGGCTCGCGGCGGCAGTGGAACTGGCTGAGCGCGGGATCGACGTGGTGATCGCCGACGACAAGGAGACGCTCGGCGGCAAGCTTGTGCTGCAGACGCACAAATTCTTCGGTTCCGAGGAAGACTGCTACGCCGGCACCCGAGGCTACGAGATAGCCGCGTTGCTCGAGAAGAAGGTACGCGCGCTCCCGAACGTGCGCGTGCTCGCCAATTCGCCGGTGGTAGCGATATTCAAGGACCGCAAGGCGGGACTCTACATCGACTATAGGCGCTATATGCTGGTCGAGTTCCAGGCCGTCATCGTCGCGGCCGGCGCCCGCGAGCGTTCGATCCTGTTCCCCGGCAACGACCTGCCCGGCGTCTACGGGGCAGGCGCGTTCCAGACCCTCGTCAACCGGGACCTCGTCAAGGCGGCCGACAAGGTCTTCGTCATCGGCTCCGGCAACGTCGGCCTGATCGGCTCCTATCACGCGTTGCAGGCCGGCATCGAGGTCGCCGGCATATGCGAGATCCTGCCGAAGATAAACGGCTACAAGGTGCACGCCGACAAGATCGTGCGTATGGGCGTGCCCGTCTACCTGTCGACGACCGTCGTGTCTGTGGAAGGCGACGGCAAGGTCGAGCGCGTGACGATAGCCGACGTCGACGAGGGCTACAGGCCGATCCTCGCTACCGCCCGTACCTTCGCGGTGGACACCGTGCTCGTCGCGACGGGCCTATCGCCCTGCGACGAGCTGTACCGCCAGGCGATCGCGTTCGGATTCACCGCCGTCAAGGCCGGCGACGCCGAGGAGATAGCCGAGGCGTCGAGCGCCATGTTCGGAGGCCGCATAGCGGCGCTGTCGCTGGCCAGGATGATGGGCCGCAAGGTCGAGATAGACAGGGAATGGCTGGACAAGCGCGAGGTGCTCAAGAGCAAGCCGGGCGACGTTATAGCCCGCGACCGGGTCGAGCCGGGCGACTCGTGGCGGCCGGTATTCTTCTGCACCGAGGAGATACCGTGCAACCCGTGCACGACCGTCTGCCCCACCGCCTCGATAAAGCTACGGCCGCGCAAGGGTTCCCTCCTGGACCTGCCGTACTTCGAGGGATCGAACTGCAAGGGCTGCTCCGCCTGCGTCGCGGCGTGCCCCGGGCTCGCGGTTTCGCTGGTACGGCGCGTCGACGCGGACTTCGCCGAGGTCCGCATCCCCTTCGAGTTCGACGCGAGCGGCTACGACCTCGGCGTCCGTCTGCCCGCGCTCGACCAGGACGGCCGCTTCGTCGAAGACGCCGAGCTCGTCGACAAGAAGTACTACAAGAAGTATCGCACCTGGGTGCTGACGCTACGGGCCCGGACCGAGAGCGCCGCGCGCATCATCGGCGTTCGCGTGCAGGACGAGGCGGTGACGCGAGCGCTGCCCGAGCCGCGCTACGAATACCTGCCCGACGACGCTATCGTATGCCGCTGCGAGCGGGTAAGCGTCGGCGATATCGTCGATTTCATAAAGGAAAACGAGATACGGGACGTCAACCAGCTCAAGACGATACGCGTGGGCATGGGCGCCTGCGGCTCGAAGACCTGCTCGACGCTGCTACCGCAGGTATTCCGCAAGGCGGGCGTCGATCCGGCGGATACAACGAGCGGCACGGTACGGCCGCTGACCCTGGAAGCGCCGATGGGCGAACTGGCCGGGCGCGTGACGACGACCGAGCGCGACGACAACGGAGGACGGGAATGAAGACCTGCGACGTACTGATAATCGGGGCAGGCTCGGTCGGCGTGCCCCTCGCCTTCTACTGCGCCGAGCGCGGATTGTCGACGATAGTCATCGAGAAGAACGCGTCGTGGGGACGGGGCCAGAACCGCGCCGCGATAGGCGGCCTACGCGCGACCCACTCCGACCCGGCGAAGATACGATTGTGCCAGGAGTCGATACGCATCGTCGCGGGCCTCGAGGCCGAGCGCGGCATCGACGTCGAGTGGCGCTCCGGCGGATATCTCTTCGTCGCGTACGACGAGCAGCGCGAGAAGGCGTTCCGCGACCTCCTCACTATCCAGAAGGACGCCGGGCTCGACATAGACTGGATAGGCCCCGCCCGCGTATCGGAGCTCTGTCCCGGCATCAGGACCGACGGCCTGCGCGGCGGCACCTTCAGCCCCGGCGACGGATACGCGTCGCCGCTGATGACGAGCACCGCGTTCCACCGGCTAGCGCGCGGCGCCGGGGCCGAGTTCCGATTCGGCGAGACGGTGACGGCTATACGGACCGAAGGCGGCCGCGTCGCGTCGGTACGGACCGACAAGGACGAATACGAGGCCGGCACCGTGGTCAACGCCGCGGGCGCCTTCGCCGCCGACATCGGCGGTCTCGTCGACCTGGAGCTGCCGGTGCATCCCGATTGCCACGAGGCCGGCGTCACCGAGCCATGCGAGCGCTTCCTCGAGCCGATGCTCGTCGACATACGCCCCGACGACGAATCCGGCAACTACTACTTCTACCAGACCGTTACCGGGCAGATCGTCTTCTGCATAACGCCCAAGCCGCAGATATGGGGCACGGACACCGATTCCACGTCGAGCTTCCTGCCGCTCGTGTCTCGCCGCATGGTCGAGCTGTATCCCCGCCTGCGCAACCTCAAGGTCCGCCGTACCTGGCGCGGCATGTATCCGATGACCCCGGACGGCCTGCCGATCGTCGGCTATACCGAGGAGTACTCGAACCTGATGCTCGCCGTCGGTATGTGCGGGCAGGGCTATATGCTCGGCCCGGGGCTCGGCAAGATCCTGTCGTCGGCGATCGTCGACGGCGTCGGCGTCGCCCCCCAGGTATTCGAGGAACTGTCGCTATACAGGAAGTTCGAGGGGATGGAGCTGCTCAAGTAAGCGCCGCGACCGGGGGGGGCCCGGCTACGAGGCCATGATCTTGCCCCCCTGGGGCCTCTTCTGCAGCCTATACTCCTTAAGGGTAAGCCCTTCCCTCTTCTTGAACAGATAGCTCAGGTAGTTCGGCTCGTTATACCCCACGCTAAACGCGATATTGACGACCTTTTCATCGGTGAACGCGAGCAACTCCTTGACCTTCTCCATCCGGACGTCGGTGAGATAGTCGATGAACGTCACCGACATCTCCTGGGAGAAGATCGTGCTGAAATGGGCGGGGCTCAGGGACACGTGGGAGGCGACGGTACAGAGGGAGATATCGGGGCTGTTGTAGTTCTCCTGGATGTACTCGCAGGCGCGGCGCACCAGCTTCACGTGGGGGCTGCTGCTACCGGAGTTCCGTAGCTCGATGGTCTCCAGGCATATCCGGGTAGCGAGATCCATGAATTCCTCCGCGGATATGGCGGACTGGAATACCCGCCTTAGGTCCACGAAATGCCCGGCGATCTCGGCGGGGTCGATGTCGGGGTTGAAATTGCGGATAATGCGGATGGCTGTATTGTGGAGATCCATGAGGATATAGTATCGGTACAGTACGCCCTGCATCTCGTCGACGTCGAGGTTCTTGGTAAACTCCGCGACTATCGCCGGTACGTCCTCCGCGATCGCGAACTTGAGCTTGTTCTCTATGTTGACGTTGAAGAAGCAGTCGGCGGATGCGGTGACGGGGCTATCGATACGGCCGATATCCCCGGCGCAGAATATTCGGCCGAGGTTGCTCTGGCCGAACGTCTTAAGCAGGATGCTCGCCTCGTGGAAGGCGTCGCGGATGCCGCTGATGCGCGAGGTCACGCTGCTGATGCTCACCGTGAGCAGCGTGGTGCCGTCGTCCTCTACCTCGTGCTTGAGCGTCCGAGCGGTATGGTAGGCCTTTTCGGTGACGTCGATGTCGGAGTTCCCCTTGATGATGAGAACCACATTGTCCACGCCGCTCAGGAAATACAGAACGTCGGGATCGTCCACCAGCATGAATTTCACCTTGGAGGCGAGCGCCTGGCGATTCGGGTATCCGCCCTTCCCCTCGAAAAGGGAGACCAGCACCACGTACTTCTTGCTCAGGATGTCGATGCCGAGCTCGTCCGCCCGGCGGAGCGATTCGTCGGCGGTGATCTCCCCTCCGCAGAGCTGCTGCAGCAGGGTGCTTACCAAGGCGTTCTTGACGGCTTCCTCGCCGGACGCGTCCTTCAGGAAGGAGACGCTTAGCCTCTTATGCTCCGTTATCTGCTCGCTGGCTTTGCGCAGGGCGTCGACGAGGTCCTTGGCCGCCACGGGCTTCAGGAGGTAGCTGTCGACGCCGACGCAGATCGCCTGGCGGGCCAGCTCGAATTCGTCGTGGCCGCTCACTATGATGATGCGGAGCCAGGGGCTGGCGGTCCTTGCGTGTCGCGCCAGCATCAGTCCGTCCATGAACGGCATCTTGATGTCCGTGATCAGGATATCTGGCTTGAGGTCCTGTATGATGGAGAGCGCCAGCTCCCCGTCCCCCGCCTCCCCGATGCAGGTATACGACTCGGCGTACCTCTCGATGGCGTTGCGCATGTTCTGCCGGATCAGGGGCTCATCGTCTACCAGGAATACCGTGTGCACGCGTCACCCTCCTTCCAGCGGCGATACCTGTACCGGGACAGGCGGCCTGATCGTAGGTAGCCGCAGGGTGACGGTGCACCCCTTATTGTATTCGCTTTCCACCGTCAGCCCGTCCTCGATCTCGTAGTAGAGCTCGATGCGCTTATATACGTTGTACAGCCCGAACCCCATCTCGGGGTTGGACACGTCGAAATGGGACAGGTTCATACGTAGCCGTTCCAGTTCCGCCCGGTCCATTCCCAGGCCGTTGTCCTCCACCTTGAAGACGAGGACGCCGCCCTGCGACTCGCAGCTCAACTTTATGAGGCCGCAGCGCCGGGTCATCTTGATGCCGTGGTAGATAGCGTTCTCGACCAGGGGCTGCAGCAGGATCTTGAGCATGGGCTCCTTCAGGGCGTCCTCGGCGAAATCGACCTCGTATTCGAGTATGGCGCCGTATCTCATCTTCTGTATGGCGAGGTAGCTCTCCACGTGGGCCTTCTCCTCCGCCACCGAGACCCAGTCGCGGCCCTTGTTCAAGGAGAGGCGGAAGAAATTGGATAACGCCAGGGTCGTGGTCACCACGTCCTCATTCTGCCCGTCCTCCGCTAGGGAGAGTATGGTATCGAGGGTATTGTACATGAAGTGAGGCGCGATCTGAGCCTGTAGCGCCTTCATCTCGGCCTTCTTCAGGTTCTGTTGCTTCTGGATATTCTGCTCGAGCAACTCGCCCAGCTTCTCGGCCATGATATTGAGGCTGTCGGTAAGTTCGTCGAGCTCGCTGATCTCGGGCTTTTCGACGCGGATGGACAGGTCGCCCTGGGCGATCTTTGAGGCCATGGTCTTCAGGCGGTAGATAGGGTCGCTGATGCTACGGTTCAATTGCCTGTAGTTCCGGAAGAGGAACGCGAGTATCGACGCGAAGAACGCCGTCTGGAAAAAGGTCATCAGGTCCAGGGAGCGCTGTATCCTGGTATTCTGGAGATGGGCGATCTCCGTCTCGGCCGCCACGAATTTCTGGATCACATCGTATAGCAGCTCGCCGACCGAGCTGATCTCTCCGAGGATCTTCTCGTTGTCCTGTACTGGCCGGCCGTCCGCGATATTCCCGCCGATCCTATCCACGTACTTCTCTATCGTAGCCAGCGTGTTGCGCGCCACCCGTATCAGGTAGCTATCGCCCTCGCTGTTGGCGTTGTTCTCCAGCCCGTCGAGGCGCCTCTTGATCCTGTCCATGAGCGCGTATTGGGTATTGTCCTCGAACCTGGTCTTGCCGGACACCACATCCCAGATGGTTATATATATTTCATCCTGTAGAAGGCGCGACAGGCTGTTGGCGTTGTATACGTTCTCGATGATCCGCTCGTACTGGTTCAGGGTGATATTGTAGTACAGCGTACTTAGCAGGAAAGGCACGAGGGTAGCCAGGATGATGACTATGTTCGTCACCCGCAGCGTCTTGCGGATGCTGTTGGTACGCGGCCTTCCAGTAGCTTTCCCGTCGATCGTAAACGTCTCCCCGGCCATGCGGCTACAGTCAATACCCTCTCGGCGCGATAGCATCGAGGTCGGCGTACTCGTCAAAGACCGTCTCCTCGATATAGATACGTTTCGGCACTCCTACGCCGGAAGCGACATCCCGGGCGATCTCCATCAACTGGCTGCCGCTGTTGGGATTGCACTCGATGACGCAATTCACGGCGCCGTCCTTGAGATAATCGACGATCCGCTGAGTCGCGTCCACCGATATGATGACGACATCCTTGCCTGGCTCGATCCCGGCTTCCTGCATGACCTCGATAGCGCCGAAGGTCATGTCGTCGTTATGGGAGTAGAGCACGTCCAGGTCGCCCGGGCCGTAGAGCCTCAGGACCCGCCGCATTATCTCCTTGCCTTTGCTGAGCATGAAGTCGCCGTCATCGCTGAAGATCACCGAGAAATTCGGATCGGAGGAGATGACGTCCCTGAATCCTTGGTACCGCCCGATGGCGGGAGTAGAGTCCATGGTTCCGCCGATCTCCACGATCCTGACCGGGCGGCCGGAGCCCCGATACTTCTTGACGAGGAACTCTCCGGCCCGGCGGCCTTCCTTATAGAAGTCGGAGCCGAGCGCGCAGGCATACAGGCTCTCGTCCGCCGTATCGATCATGCGGTCGACGATGATCACGGGGATGCCGGCCGCCTTGGCCTCGTGCAGCACCGTGTCCCAGCCGGTCTCCACCAGCGGGGAAAACGCGATGACGTCAACCTTGTACGCGATGAAGGAGCGTATAGCCTTTATCTGGTTCTCGGGCTTCTGCATGGCGTCGTCGAACATGATCTTGACGCCGGCCTTTTCGGCGGCGTCGATGATCGAACGGCTGTTCTGCGTCCGCCAGGTGCTCTCGTCCCCGAGCTGGGAATACCCCAGCACTATCGGCTTCGATTCGGTCGCGGATCGGCTACCGATACCGCAGGCGCAGACTACCAAGACGAGAAGCATTAAAAAAAAAACCGGATCAGCCTATTCATTCAAAACCTTCCCCGTACATCGGCACCGCAGTGCAAACAGGTTCAATTCCGGTACAACGGGATTACTCTAGCATGGATACCCTGGATCGTAAACGTGAAACGTGAATCCGCTTATTCACGGGAATCGTAAGAAAAAGCAGAATCCTAGAAAAATAATACAGAAACGCGCCGCCCGCCGCGCGCTTTTCATAAAAGATCGTACCAAGAGCGAAAGGATGTACGTAGCGGCACGGCGATTATGCCCTCTTAATAGTCGTTGAGACATTAGTCTCGAGCCTTAACGAAAACAGGGGGAATAGATGAAGAAGCTGCTAAAAATCAGCATGCTGTGCGCATTGGTACTGCTCATGCTGACACCCGCCGCCTTCGCCGTCGGGGATAAGGAAACGGCTACGAGCTCGCTGATCAAGGTCGGCATCGTGAACCTGCCTCCGGAGGAATCCGGCTATCGCCAGGCCAATGTCGAGGACATGAACAAGGTCTTCTCCGCGGCGAACGGCTACGACGCGAAGCAGACCAACACCGGCGACAACAGCGAGCAGATCGCGGCCGCTCAGGGGTACATACGGGACGGCGTCGACTACCTCCTCATATCCGCCGCGAACGCGTCCGGCTGGGACAACGTCCTAAAGTCAGCGAAATCCGCGGGCGTCACGGTTTTCCTCTTCGACCGCCTCATACAGACGGACGCCTCCAACTTCCAGGCGGCCCTCGTCTCCGACATGGCTACCGAGGGCAACACCGCGGTGAACTGGCTGCTGGCCCAGAAGCTCCCCGAGTACAAGGTAATCCTCATCCGCGGCCAGCTGGGTTCCGCGGCCGAGCAGGGCCGTAGCGCCGCCGTCCTCAAGGCCCGCGACTCAGGCAAGCTCACCATCGTGGCCGACGGCACCGGCGGCGACAGCTGGAGCCTCGAAGAGGCCCGCAAGGTCGTCGAAGCCGCTATCACCTCGGGCAAGGACTTCAACGTCATCTACGCGGAGAACGACGGCATGGCGCAAGGCGCCGTCCAGGCGCTCGACGCGGCCGGCATCACCCACGGCAAGGGCGGCAAGGTCAAGGTCATAGGCTTCGACTTCAACCGTTTCGCGCTGCGCAACGTACAGGCCGGCTACTGGGACTGTAATATCCAGTGCAGCCCCCGCCAGGCGGCCGAGATATCCCGCTGGATCAAGGCCAAGGCGGCCGGCACGGCGCTCCCGACCGGGATCGTCTTCCAGAAGGAGATATTCGTCGATACCGCCTCTATCACCGACGACATCATCGCCAACCTGGGGCTCAACGCCGATCCCGGCAAGGGCGTCATTACGAAGTAACTACCTCTCAGCCTAGAATAATCATTCGATAGCTTGCGTACGCGGTACGGCGTTCGGATCCAACCCGGCACGCCGCGCCGCGCTTAGTTTATATAGCACCCGAAGGAGGCCCTTGGTTGCGGTCGGAGAACGTGCTCGAGATGCATGGCGTATGCAAATCCTTTCCAGGGGTCAGGGCCCTTCACGACGTGGGCTTCGCGCTCCGTAAGGGAGAGATCCACGCCCTGATGGGCGAGAACGGAGCGGGCAAGTCGACGCTCATAAAGGTCATGACGGGCGTCTACGAAAAGGATGCCGGGCGGGTCGAGGTGGACGGGAAGCCGGTACACTTCAGGTCCCCGCAGGAAGCGCAGGAGACAGGGATAGGCACGGTCTATCAGGAGATATCGCTGTGCCCGAACCTGACCGTCGCGGAGAACATGTTCATCGGCCGCGGCCGGTACGCCATCGTCCGCTGGAAGCGGATGAACGCGAAGGCGGCGCGGCTGCTCGACTCCCTCGACATACCCGTGAGGCCGACCCAGCAGCTCTCCAGCTGCTCGCTCGCGGTCCAGCAGATGATAGCGATAGCCCGGGCGATCGACATGGACTGCAAGATCCTCATCCTCGACGAGCCGACGTCGTCGCTGGACGAGGACGAGGTGAAGAAGCTCTTCGCGCTGATGCGCGAGCTCAAGTCCAGGGGCGTGGGCATCGTCTTCGTGACCCACTTCCTCGACCAGGTATACGAGATAAGCGACAGGATAACGGTGCTCCGCAACGGGGAGCTGATAGGCGAGTACGAGGCGGCGTCGCTGTCGCAGTTCGAGCTCGTCTCCAAGATGATGGGTAAGGCGCTGGGCGACGTCGCGAAGATAAAGAGGCGCGAGCCGCTCGCGTCAGACGCGGAAGCCCCGGTGTTCGAGGGTAAGGCGCTCTCGAGCGACGCCGGGATAAGGCCCTTCGACTTCGCTATACGGAAGGGCGAGGTGAACGGGTTCATCGGGCTGCTCGGCTCCGGGCGCAGCGAGAGCGTCCGCGCTATCTTCGCCGCCGACAAGGTCAAGGGCGGCGAGGTCAGGATGAACGGCGAGAGGGTGAGGATCCGCGCGCCCCTGCACGCGATGAAGCAGGGAATAGGCTATCTACCGGAGGACCGCAAGGGCGACGGGATCATAGCCGAGCTATCGGTACGCGACAACATCATCCTGGCCTTGCAGGTCATGGAAGGCTTCCTCAGGCCCATCTCGCGAAAGCGGGCCGAGGCGTTCGCCGAAGAATACGTAAGGAGCCTGAACATCAAGACGCCGTCGACCGACACGCCCATCAAGTCACTCTCCGGCGGCAACCAGCAGAAGGTCATCCTGGCCCGCTGGCTACTCACGCACCCCGATTACCTGATCCTCGACGAGCCCACGCGGGGGATCGACGTCGGCACCAAAGTGGAAATTCAGAAACTCGTGCTCAAGCTAGCCGAGGACGGGGTCAGCGTGACGTTCATATCGTCCGAGATCGAGGAAATGCTCAGGACCTGCTCCAGGTTGATAGTCATGAAGGACCGACAGATCGTCGGTGAGCTTTCCGGTACGAATTTGACGCAGAGCGACGTCATGCACGTGATAGCGCGGGGGGAAGCATGAGCACGGTCAAGACGAAGGCGCGCGGGTCCCATCTGTTCCTCCCCCTGTCGGTCCTGGCTATCCTCATCGTTATAAACCTGATAAAGGGCGCCGACTACTTCAGCATGACCATCATAAACGGCGCCCTGTACGGTAACGTCCCGAATATACTGTTCGGCGCCTCGGAACTGGTCATCCTGGCGATAGGCATGACCCTGGTAACCGCGTCGTCGCGCGGCCAGGACATAAGCGTAGGCGTAGCGGCCGCCATCACCTCGGCCGTCTTCGTCCAGGTCCTCCAGGGAGCCGGCGACATAACGTGGTGGACCATCGCGGCTAGCTTCCTCGCGAGCTGCGCGGCGGGGATGCTCATCGGCGCGTTCAACGGCTCGCTGGTCGCCGTATTCAAGGTCCAGCCCATGGTCGCTACCCTAATACTATTCACGGCGGGCAGGTCTATCGCGTTCATGATCGACGGCAAACTATCCCCCGTGCTGGCGAACGACCTGACGAGCCAGTTAGGCGGCGTTATACCGGGAGTGCCGATACAGACGCCGATAATCCTTACCGTCGTCTTCATCGCGCTGTTCGCGGCGCTGCTCAAGACCACGAACCTCAGGCTCTACGCGGAGTCGGTAGGAATAAACGAGAAGGCGGCGCGCCTGAACGGCATCGACCCGACGAGGATAAAGTTCCTGACCTACATGATCCTGGGAGTCTGCTCCGCGGTAGCGGGTTTCATCGCGGTCACCAAGGCGGGGCGGCACGACAGCGTCAACCTGCTCAAGTTCGTCGAGATGGACGCGATCCTCGCCGTGGCGATAGGCGGCAACGCGCTCTCCGGCGGCAAGTTCAGCGTCACCGGCTCCATCATCGGCGCGTATACCATCGAGGTGCTTAGCAGGACCCTGCTCAGGCTGGAAATAGGTACCGAGACGATCAAGGCCTTCAAGGCGGTATTCATAATCATCCTGATGGTAGTCGCGTCGCCCGTCGTCAGGGAATACGCCTCGAAGGCCCTGAGACGGGTACGAGCCGGGGCGGACGACTGCGCCGTAGCGGAGGCGGACACGGCGGCTTCAGGCCCGGACGCTCCAGCGAAGATGGAGGTATAGAGTGCGATCCCTGAATGCCGGCAAGCCAAAAGACGCGATATCGAATTCCAACCTGCTGTTCCTCATCGCCGCGGTCATATTCGTACTCATGTACGGGTTCGCCATCCTGCGATACCCGGGCAGCTTCCTGCAGTTCCAGACCTTCTTCGACCTGTTCAGCCTGAACGCCCCGCTCATCATCATAACGCTCGGCATCAGCATCGTCATGATCGGAGGCGGCATCGATATTTCCGTAGGCGCGGTGACCGGCCTCGTGACGATGTGCTGCGCCGTATTACTGGAGTCGGGAACGGGGAGCGTCTGGAGCGCCGTACTCCTCGCGCTGGGCATAGGCGTCGCGTTCGGCCTCCTGCAGGGCTACCTCATCTCCTATCTCGAGATACAGCCGTTCATCATAACGCTGGCGGGGATGTTCCTTGCCAACGGGCTGCTGACGACGATCCACAAGGATCCGCTCAACGTGACCCTGCCGGCTTTCGTCTCCTTGCGGGACTTCGAGCTAGTGATACCCTGGCTCGGCACGAAGAACAGGCTGGGCAACTTCATCCCTCTCGAGATCAAGCCGGGCGCCGTCATCGCGGCGGCCCTGATCGTCATCCTCGTCGTCGTCATGAAGTGGTCGCGCTTCGGCCGCAACCTCTACGCCGTGGGCGGTAATAGCCAGAGCGCCCTGATGCTCGGCATCAACGTGAGGAGGACGAAATTCTATTCATACGCGCTATGCGGATTGCTGTCCGGCATCGCGGGCTTCGTGTACATCATGACGACGGGAGCCGGCAACGTCGGAAACGCGGCAGGTTTCGAGATGAAGGCCATAGCCGCGGCGATAATAGGCGGCACGATGCTGACGGGCGGCGTCGGGAACCTGTTCGGCTCGCCCGTCGGGGCGTTAACCCTGCTGACGATTAACGAGCTGATACGCGCCGCGGGCGTTAACTCCAACTACCAGGCCATCGTGAGCGGGTTCCTGCTGTACGTCTTCATCGTGCTGCAGAGCGTCGTCGTGTGGCTGCGCGGCAGGGGCGATTTCAGGCTCGCGCTGCCGTCCTGGCTGCTACCGGGCAGGAGGACGGCCGAGGACCGGGGCTAGCTCCTAATCGTGCCGTTTGGTCCTGAAGGTCGGCAGGCCCATGGAGCGGACCTGGGCGCCGTGGAAGGAATCGTGGGTGACGAGCCAGGCTATCACCGTCTCCCACGGCGACTTCCAGGTCGGCATCTCGTCGCCGAGCGACGAGGCGGGAAAGGCGCGGAGGCCGGCCATCATCGCGTCATGGGCGTCGGCGAGGGTCGCCCGGTCTCGGTCCCAGGCCGGCTGGCCCTTGTCGCCCGGCTCGGGGAACCAGGTCTCGGCCGGGAAGGCCCATTCGGGCGCGGCCACGCCGAGGTCGCGAGCGGCGAGTATCTTGCATTTCGTGCAGTGGAGGGCGACGCTCCAGGCGCTGTAGCCCTCGAAGGTATCGGTCCTCGCCGCCTCGGCCGCTCCTAGCTTGCCCAGGGTCGGAGCCAGGGATAAACCGTTCCATGACTTGCCGCGGAATTCCGTCTCCAGGACGTCGAGGATGATCGCGAGTCCTTCAGCCATCGATTGCCTCCGAAGGTATATGATCGCCCCAGTATAGCACGGGGCAGTCAAACCCCGCGCGATGCCGTATACTCGCGGGGTGGAAAAGAAGGACGCTCCCGAGCTGTCGGGGGAAGCGCTCATAAAGGAAACCTCTCGCCTCATCCGGCTGGCGCGCTCCCACTGGGACGCCCACGAGAACGGGGCCTGCAGGGCCGAGCGGGACAGGGCGCTACAGCTATACGCCAGGCTGTCTCCGGAGCAGAAGAAGAAGATCCCGCAGGTCCTCCTCGTATGGCTCAGGTACCGCAGCGAGAAGTACTTCGGCGAGGGCAGGACGAAGCCGGGCCGCCGGTAGAACGGCGAGATAGCGGGGATATGCACATCAAGGATCCGGCGTACGCGTCGCCGCGGCTCGATACATGGGACGCTATACTCGAACGGCTC
The DNA here is from genome assembly GCA_002839315.1 of Spirochaetae bacterium HGW-Spirochaetae-3. GTDB lineage: Bacteria > Spirochaetota > Spirochaetia > Treponematales > UBA12059 > SZUA-370. The sequence goes on along the minus strand of PGXV01000005.1, from coordinate 83,779 downwards.
GGACGCGTCGGCGACGCCTCGGACGAGGCGGAAAAGATAGCGCTGCTCATCGAACTGCTCGTCAACCTGCGCCTGCTCGGCCAGGACGAGGCTATACGCGACCGGCGCACGAGAAGCGGGGATATCGAGTCGATATACGCCGCGCTCGAACGCCGCACGCGGGAGACCCTCGATTCGGTGGCGGCCCCTTCGGCTAAATTCATCTATTACGCGCGCGAGGTTCTCAAGAAGCTGCCGGTACGGCAGGATTCCGAGAACATGATAGAGCAGATCAGGATGGCTGCCGAGGCCTTCGAGGAAGACCGCGCCGAGGACGACCCGATGCGCGGATTCGCCGGCGACCTGCGGAAAGAGGTCCACCGCCGCCTTTCGCCTCGCATCATAAGTGCCTATCTGGACCCTTATCTAGCGCTCGTCGAGCACGGCGATCCCGAGCCTATCATGCGGGCCGGTTACGTAGCCCTTCCGAGCCGCTTCTCCCGCGATGACGAGTCCTCTTCGTTCATCGACATCGCCAATGACCTGCACGAGCGCCTGAGCTACCTGTGGGACTACGGCGCAGGAGACCTGGCGGAGGTCAAGCGATCGCTATCGCAGAACATGCCCCTGTTCGAGCGCTGCTTCCTCAAGGCCGAGATGCAGGGCTTCCTGGAGATGCTGACGCCGGAGTGCCTGAGCCGGCAGCATCTCGTGATGGATATGCTCAGGCGGATCGCGACCTTCAAGCGCGTCCTGAAGGAATCCTACGGCGAGTCCCGTATAGGCCTCTACGACATGCTGCTCGTCGACCTTTCGCTCGGTCGGCTCATCTTCCTGCTCGCGAACGACCTGACCAATAACCATTTCCTCGAAGTGACGCCGCGCAACGGCAAGGCCGCGCTCGGGGTCATCGGGGAGCTCCTGAATATTTCTACGGTAAAGGGCCTGGCCATAGGCGACGTCGAACGGCGCCAACGGGAGCTCGAGGATATATGCGAGCGGTCTACCCACGAATACATCCGGGCGAAGCGTTGCCTCGGCTCCATCTGCGACGAGGTGCAACGCTACTTGCAGTCCGACATCATAGGAAAGATGAGCGGCACGCTGAACCGCGTACTCGAGGCCTACGAGGTGCCTACCTCCAGGCTGTCGCCCATCAAGACGCGTTTCTTCAACAACTTCATCCGCCGTACCCAGATACACGTACTCTCCGAGTTCGTGGAGAAGGTGACCGCCGCGGTGGACAAGGAACTCGAGCGCCAGAGCGCCAGCATGCAACTGTACGCCGATTACCGCGAGCCGGGGGACGGAGGCAAGCCCGCCCGTGAATACTGCGTCGCGGCTACCTGGCGCGACGTCGACGACCGCGTACGGCCGACCCTCGGCGGCAAGGGAAACGGCCTTATCGATATGGCCAGGCTCGGGCTGCGCGTACCGCCCGCCTTCATCCTGGGCTTCCCCCTCTTCGCCTCCTGCGAAGCCGACGACCCGCTCGACGAGACGCTCGTATCCATCGTGGATGCGCAGCTAGCCGAGCTCGAGCGCCGCTGCGGGCGCAGGCTGGGCGACCCCGAGCGCCCGCTGATCGTCTCGGTCCGGTCGGGCGCCCCGGTATCGATGCCCGGCGTCATGATCACCGTCCTTAACGTGGGGCTCGTACCGGAGGTCCGCGAGGCGTTGGGCAGGCGCGCCGGCGCGCCGTTCGCGAATTCGCTGTATCGCCGATTCCTCGAGAACTGCGCGGGCGCGGTGGCGGCCCGGGCGGCAGGGGAAGCGGATAACGCAGGCGCGCTCCCGGACGATCTAGAGGCCTACCTGACGGCCGCGCTCGGCCCCGGCTTCCTCTCCGATCCGCGGGCCCAGCTTCTCCAGGCTATACGCCTGGTATACGCCTCCCGAAAATCGCGGGCGGTAGACGCGTTCTCGAGGACGCTCGCGACGAACGTCAGGGCGGATACGGCGGTGACCGTGCAGCGCATGGTCTTCGGCAACCTGAACGAGGATTCCCTGAGCGGCGTCGTAATTACGCGCAATCCCATCACCGGCGAGGACTGTCTATTCGGCGATTTCAAATGGCTGGCGCAAGGCGAGGAAGTCGTGATGGGCAGCGCGGGCACCGAGTCGATCGCCGGTATCGAGCCCGGTATCGCCGTCAAGCTGGACGAATGCAAGCAGAGGCTCGTGGAGCATTTCAAGCAGGACCTCGACCTGGAATTCACCGTCGAGGACGGGGAGCTGTACCTGCTACAGACCCGGGCGGCCAGGCTCGGCGCGTTTGCCCAGCTCGTCGCGGACACCGATTTCCTCAAGCGCGGCCTCATAGACCTGGGGCGCTACCGCAATCGCCTGGAAAGGCTGGAGCTAGCCAACGCCTCGGTGGCCCTTCCCCGCGCCGATTTCCGGTCCAGGCGCTGGAACCCGCCGCTTACCGTAGGCGTGCCGATAAACGGCGGCGTCGTATCGGGCACGCTCGTGCTCACCGAGGAACGGCTACAAGAGGCCGAACGCCGACGCGAGAGCGTCGTCTACTTCGCCCATACCACGAAGCCGACGGATTTCACCATCATGAACGGGGCTCACGCCATAGTAACGGTCTATCCGGGCAGGACATCGCACGCGGCGATAACCGCTATGTCAATCAACAAGCCGTGCATCGTCGGCTGCGACGACGCCGAGATAGACCTCGCGGGCAGGCGCGTCGTTTTCCATTCCGCCGGTTCGGTTCCGGTGCGGGAAGGCGAGCGCGTCACGGCCGACGGCAATACCGGAGCCGTCTACCGCGGGCTCGCCCCGATATCGGAATTCTTCCTGCCGATATCGTCCGTTTCGGCGGCCGCGCGCGCCGGCGCATCGGCGGACGAGGTCGCCGATGCGGTCCGAGCGCTGATAGCCGACAGGATGTCCGGACTGAGCCGCGAGACGAACCTTCGCCGGGCGGGCATCGAAGACGCCCGCGGGCTGGAAGGGAGGCGCGTGCTCGTGCGCGTCGACGCCAACGTGGGAATAGCCGACGGCCGCGTCGTCGATCCGGAGAGCGTCCGGCGCATGGCGCCCACGCTGCGCATGCTGTTGGATCGCGGCGCCACGCCGGTCGTCTGCTCCCATATCGGGGACCCCGGAGCCGTTCCCGGCTCTCTCCGATCGCGGGAGGAACTCTACTACGACTATAGCCTGAGGCCGGCGGCCGATATACTGAGCGCCGAGCTGGGCGGGCGATTCGCGTTCCACGAGACGAGCGTCGGTTCCTCGGGCCTGCTCGTCTCTGGCAGGGACATGGAAGCGGGATCCGTCAATCTGCTGGAGAACCTGCGCTTCGCGACCGGAGAGAAGGACAACGACGAGACCTTCTCGCGCTCGCTAGCTGAATTGGGCGAAGGCTGTTTCATCAACGACGCCTTCAACGTCTGCCACCGGCGTCACGCGAGCATCACCGGCGTTCCCCGCTTCTGCGAGCGCAGGCTCGCCGGCCCTCTGGTCGCCAGGGAGCTAGCCGTCCTCGAGACGCTGCTCGACGAACCCGCGGCCCCTTTCGTCGCGGTATTCTGCGGCGACGATATCAGCGCCCAGTTCGGGGTGATGGCGGCCTTGCTGCCGCGCGTCGCCAGGCTGGCCGTACTCGACCGGAGGCCGCGCGCGGATCCGCGGGCGACGGCGGCGATGATAGAGTCGCTCAGCTCGACATTCCCCGACCGACTCGTACTTCAACCGGATCAGGGGGACCTTTCCCGGGATCTGGACGACGCGGGTACCGTGCTATGGGCTGGCCCCGCCCATATCGCGGAAGGAGCGACGACGGAGGGAGAGGCCGCGCTGAGGCGGGCCATCGATCGCGGCGTACTTACCGTCGTCTGCAGCGAGGAGGACCGGTATCGTCCCGGAGTGCCGGGATCCAGGCTTCACCTGTCTTCCGGGCCTCGGGCTTTCCTCGAGTACATGGAGCGTATGTCGCTGCCGGGCATAACGATGCTCGATCCCGCGCCGTAGGCACGGAGGCGCCTAATCGCTCCGGCCGACGCGGCGGCGGGGAATGAAGAACGCCCGGTAGCATACGGTCGAGGCGAGGTAGAGCGCCGCGGTCAACGCGAACGACGTCGCGAATCCGCCCCTATAGATGAGCTCGCCTGAGACCCTGGCCGCTACCGTCCAGCTACCCGTCCACGAGAGCATCTTGACGGCGTTGAGCAGGCTCTGGCGCTCCGGAGGCACCAGCTCCAGCGCGAAGTTATCCTGTATCGGCGCCGACATGTTCATGAGCACCTGCCGCGCGAAGTACGCGAGCAGGGCGAGCGGCAGGGCGCGGACCCAGCCGAGGACGAGTATCAGCGGCACGGACAGGATCTGGGTCCAGAATACCGCCCGCGGCTTGCCGAGTCGCTTGGCCAGGAGCGGGCCGGCGGCGATACCGACGAAGGTGGAGATCTGTCCCGCCGCGACCGCCGCGCCTATCCAGGCGTCGCTCATGCCGAAGACGTCCTTGAAGTACAGGTTGAGGTACGGGATGGTCAGGCCCGCCCCCATGCCGACGAGGAAGCTCGGTATGATCAGCTTCGCCCATAGCGCGACGTCTATGCCGTCAAGGCGCCCGACACGAACGCCGGGGGCGCGCGGCGCGAGGGGTGTCGGCGCTATACGCGAGAATGGAACGACGGCGGCTAATACGAAAGCGGCGCCGGCGAGGAGGGCCGCCCTGTACGCGAGTATCTCGTCGAAACCGATGGCCACGAGGCCGTCCTTGAGCCCGCCGCCGAGCAGCGAGCCGACGAGGCCCGTACCCATTACCAGCGCGCCGTTCAGGCTGAAGAGGTGCTGGCGCTCTAGCTCGCCCGAGTTGCGCATGAAGAACGGCCCGGCGCTTACCTGGAATATCGTTGACAGGGCGCCGGCCAGGAATACGGCCCCGCTTATCGCGGCCCCCGCGGTAGACAGCGACTGCGCGACGTAGGCCGCGGCCGTCATCGCGGCGGCGACCGGTAGCAGCCTGCGCGGGTCGAAGCGGGCGGCGAGCATTGACGCCGGCAGCGCGATAAGCGTCGACCCGAGCGCGCGGGTCGATAGCACCGCCCCTATGCCGGCTTCCGTATACGCCAGCCGTTTCAGGTACAGGCTGAAAAGGAGGCTGATCTGGTTCGCCCCTATGCCCAACAGGAACATCCCCGCGAGGAATCGGCGGGCGTTCGGACTGAAAGACTTGAAGGCTTCCCTGTAATCTTCGTAGATGCGGCGCAGCGTATTCACCGCGGGAGCTTAGCGCTAAGCGGCGAGCGGGTCAATCGGAACGGCCGGGCGCCGCTATCGGGGCGTCCCAGCCGGGCTCCCCGCGGTCGTCCATCCCGGACAAGCGCGGCTTGAAGGCCCGCTCGCGCCCCGGCGATTAATCCGTACCGCCGAGTACGACGCGGGCCCGTCTCCTTATCTGCGCGCTCCCGTCACGACTTGGCCCTGCGCGTCGTCACGTCGAACACCACGGCGGCGACGAGCACCGCGCCGCGTATGATGTACTGCAGGGAGATATCGGTACCCATAAGGTTCATGCCGCTCGTCAGGGACATATAGACGATGGCGCCTATCAGGGATCCCGTCACCTTGCCTACGCCGCCGGCCGCCGATACGCCGCCGATATACGCCGCGGCTATCGCGTCCAGCTCGAACAGCGTCCCCGCCGTCGTCGTCGCGGACTGGAGCCGCGACGCGAAGAGGATGCCCGAGAGCCCGCACATGAGCCCCATGGATCCGAATACTATTAGCGTTATCTTCTTGACGCTTACCCCTGAGAGCTCGGCCGCCTCCGGATTGCCGCCGACGGCGTAGATGTGCCGCCCGAGCACCGTCTTGGTCGTGACGAAATGGTAGACCATCACTACGACGAGCACGATGGCCAGGGTCCACGACATGCCGTTATATCCAGCGATTACCCAAGTGATAAGGCCCAACACGATCGATATGAAGACGAGCTTCATAACGAACATATCAGAATGCGGAACCTCGAAGCCGTAGGTCTGTCGATTCTTGCGATCGCGGAGCGACTGGAAGTTGAACAGGATTATAGCCAGGATACCGATCAGCAGCGTCAGTTTGTGCAGGTCGGGCAGGAACGTGCTGTCCACCGGGAAAATATCGGGCAGGTACCCGTTCCCTATCGCATTGAAAAACTTGCTGGGAATGATGATCGTCCCCGTCTTGAGCGTCACGAGCAGCAGGGCTCCGCGGTATATGAGCCATCCGGCCAACGACGCGACGAACGCGGGGATGCCCACGTTCGCGACGAGGAATCCGGTCAGCAGGCCCGCGAGCGTACCCATCGCCAGCGCCGCCAGGATAGCCGCCCACGCGGGAAAGCCCCATGCGGTCATCGCTATGGCGGCTATCGCGCCGAGGAATCCCGACAGGAAGCCGACCGATAGGTCTATATGGCGAATCACGATGACCAGCGTCATGCCGATAGCGAGCACCGCTATGTAACCGGTCTGGTTCAGCAGGTTGGCTATATTGCGGGACGATATGAACACGCCGCCCGTGGTAATGGTAAAAATTCCCATGATGACCACGAGCGCTATGTACATGCCGTATTCCCTGATATTGCTCCGCACGGCGGTACGTAAATCCTTAAATATCACGGGTTCCTCCTCAGCTCGTTGCCAGTTGCATGATTTTTTCCTGGGTAGCGTCCTTGATCGCCAGCTCGCCGGTAATCCTGCCGCTGGAAACGGTGTATATACGATCGCTCATGCCCAGGATCTCGGGTAGCTCCGACGATATCATCACGATGCTCATCCCCTCGTCCACCAGCCGGTTCATCAGCGTGTAGATCTCGTACTTGGCGCCGACGTCTATACCGCGCGTCGGCTCGTCCAGGATCAGCACCTTGGGCTTTACGAAGAGCCACTTGGCCACCGACACCTTCTGCTGATTGCCTCCGGACAGGTTAACGACCGTCTGGCCGATGCTCGGCGTCTTGATAGCCAGCGCGGCGCGGTAATCCTCCGCCACCTTAGTCTCGCCGTTCGCGTCGACGACGCCTCGGCTCGCCAGGGAGCGGAGGTTAGCCAGCGTGACGTTCTGCTTGACGTCCTGTATCAGTATCAGCCCGTTCTTCTTCCTATCCTCGGTGACATAGGCGACGCCCGAGTCTATCGCGGCCCTCGGCTCGGAGAAGCGCTTCGGCACGCCCTCCACGGCTACCTCGCCAGCTATGCGATAGCCGTCCGGATTGCCGAACACGCTCCTGGCCAGCTCGGTCCGGCCCGAGCCCATCAGCCCGGCGAAGCCGACGATCTCGCCCCTCCTGACGTGGAAATTGACGTCCTTGAGGACGGTCCGGCCGAGGCCGTGAGAGAATACCGTCCAATCCTTGACGTCGAGCACGACCTCGTCGGAGATCTTCTTTTCGCGCTTTGGATAGACGTCGTCTATCTCCCTGCCGACCATGTGCTTTATAAGCACGCCTTCCGACACCTCCCCGCTCGCCGCGTCCAGCGTGCACACGGTCTGGCCGTCGCGCAGCACGGTAACGGTATCCGCTATCCGTATGACCTCCTTGAGCTTGTGGGAGATCATGATGCACGTGACCCCGTCGCGCTTGAGCGCTCGGAGTATGTCCAGGAGATTGTCGCAATCGTCCTCGTTAAGCGCCGCCGTCGGTTCGTCCAGGATCAGTATGCTCACGTCGCGGCTCAACGCCTTCGCTATCTCCACGAGCTGCTGCTTGCCGACCCCGAGATCCTTGACCTTGGTCGAGGGATTCAGGTCGAGCCGTACCTTCTTCAGCATCTCGGTGGCTTTCTTTATCGTCTCGTTCAGATCTACGGTTAATCCGTTCTTTATCTCGTGCCCCAGCATGATGTTATCGAACACGGTCATGTCGGGGACCAGGGCTAGCTCCTGGTAGATGATGCCTATGCCGGCCCGCTCGCTATCCGCTATACCCCGGAATTTCTGGGGCGCCGAACGGAGGAGTATGTCGCCGGTGTAATCACCGTACGGATACACCCCGCTCAATACCTTCATAAGGGTGGACTTGCCCGCGCCGTTCTCACCGACGAGGCAGTGTATCGCTCCTGGGGTTACGCGGAAGCTGACGTCGCTGAGCGCGCGGACCCCCGGAAAGGTCTTCGTAATATTCTTCATCTCCAGAATGGGAGTGCTCATCGTTCCGGCCTCCATCGTCGTTCAATCGCGCGAGGTCAAAAGGAGGGCGCGGACGGCCGGACCGCACGCGCCCCCTTCTCAACGAGTATCTATCCTAACGATCACTCCAGGCCGGAGAAATAGCTGGAGGGATAGTAGCCGGAATCGACTATGGCCGCCTTCACGTTGTCCCTCGTGACGGTGGTGATGGCGGACGGCTTGGCCGGAACGTCGAACTTGCCGTTGTTGTAGGTCGTCGTCTTGGCTGGAGTGCTGCCCTTGAGATAGGCGACGGCCGCGGCGATGGCGTCGTTGACCAGGACGCGGACGTCCTTGAGCACGGTCATGGACTGCTTGCCGTTGATGATGTACTGGATGGACGCGACCTCGGCGTCCTGTCCGGTGATATAGAATTTCTTGACGTCGCGGTCGATAGCGAAGACGTCCGCTATGGCGCGGGCGGTTCCGTCGTTCGGGGCGCATACGAAAACGGTGCCCTTGGCGGAACGCTTGTTCTTCGTCAGGTCGGCCTCGGCCTTGTTCTTGGCTACGCCGAAATTCCAGTCGGTCGTGACCTGGCCGATGATCTTGCCCAATTCCTCGCGGCTCAGCTTGGCCTTGCCCATCAGCTTGACGGCTTCCGTGGAGTTGCGTACGACGAACGTGCCGTCCGCTATCTTGGGCTGCAGAGCGCTCCAGGCGCCTTCGAAGAATATGAAGGCGTTGTTGTCCGAGGACGCTCCTGCGTACAGATACAGGTTATTGCCCTTGCCTGACGCGTTCTTCACGAGATAATCGCCCCAGGCGGCGCCTACGGCGAAGGAGTCGAAGGTCACGTAGTAATCTACGGAATCGGTCCCGCGGATGAGCCGATCGTAGGATATGACCTTGACGCCAGCTTTCCTCGCGGCGTCGGCGGCGGCCGCGGCGGCTGTACCGTCCTGCGGGCAGATGATCAGGACCTTTATACCCTTGGTGATCAGGGACTCGACGTTGGCTTTCTCCTTGGCCGAGTCGCCTTGGCTGAACAGGATTTCCACGTTGTACCCGGCTGCGATGAGCGCGGCCTTGAACCTGGCCTCGTCCTGGAGCCACCTGGGCTCGTCCTTGGTCGGAAGCACGATGCCTACAGGCAGGCTACCGGCCTGGGCGAAGGCTGCGGTGACGAGGCCCGTCAGCATGAGGAATGCGCACAGGAACGTAATCAAACGCTTCATATATACCCCCCTAACTTCGATTAGCGGCCATGCTGGCTACTAGGGTATAGTATTGGCGCCTATCGGGAATCAGTCGTCAGGAAACATCACGCGAAGTTCTTCACTCTATCCACGCGATAGCCGCCCACGCGCGGACTAGCACTCTGCCGCGCGACGGAGAAGGCAGAATCCAGATCAGGCGGCGTTATTTTCGAAGATTGCGGTATACGTCCTCCGCTGCGTGGAACCCGTCCTTTATCACCGTGGACTCCAGGAGGTCGCGGGTGACGAGTATGGGCTCCAGGCGTACGTACGGAACCTCGTAGCGGCCGTCGTCGATTACGGCGTCGGTACGTATCTCCTCTCCGCGGGCCAGCATGACCGCGTACCCCGCGGCTTTCAGCGCCAGCCGCTCTATAGGCTTGTAGACGGTGGCGTACTGGGAGCCTTCAGCTATCCGCTGGCAGGCGGCCAGGTCGGCGTCCTGCCCGGCTATCCGTACGCCTTCCATCAGGCGATTCTCCGAAAGCACCGATATCGCCGCCTCTGCCAGCATGTCGTTCCCGGCGATGACGGCGTCTACGCCGCGGTCGGATTCGACCACCCGTTCCAACGCCGCCTTTACCACCTCGTTGTCCCAGGAATCGGGCCATATCTCGCCGACGAGCCGAATCGCCCCGGCAGCGATCATCGGGTCCAGCACCCCGTGGATGCCCGAGTTGAGCATCAACGCGTTGTTGTCCGTCTTCGCGCCGTTGATGATAACGAAGCCGCCCCTGGGAACCGCGCGAGCGACGGACTCGGCCATCAAGCGGCCGACCTTCTCGTTGTCGAAGGATACGTACAGGTCGACGTCGGCATTGCGTACGAGCCTGTCATAGCTGAGCACCCGTATACCCCGGGCCCGGACCTCGGCGATCACGGCCGACAGACGATCGGCGTCGTTTGGCACCACGACCAGGACGTGGATGCCGGCGTCCGCCAGCTCCCGTATCTGCCGCTCCTGTACCGCTGGGTCCTGGTCTGCTACGCGGAGCAGGACGTCGGCCCCGAGCTCGTTCGCCGAGCGGGTGAAGATGTCTACGTCGCGGCTCCAGCGCTCCACGACCAGCGAGTCGAGCGAGAACCCGATGAGAGGCGTCTGGCCCGGTTCGGCTCGCCCGCGGTTCCCGTGACAGGACGTGAACAGCATGAGTATGGCCATGCTCGCCGCGATGGCAGGGAGGGCCGGCGTTCGCGCCTCATGGTTCCGCATCTGGTTCCTCCATCGGCCCGGACGAGAAGGCGGTAGGGGTCATGCCCGTGGCCTTCTTGAACAGGCGGGAAAAGTAATTGGGATCGGGATACCCGCACTCGACGCTTACCTGCTTGATGGAGGCGCCGGGTTCGCACAGGAGTTCCCTCGCCCGCTCCATCCTGACCTCGTTCAGGAAATCGGAGAACCCGCGGCCAGTCTCCTCTACGAACAGCCTGGACAGGCGGTTAGGAGACAGCATGGTCGCGGAGGCGGTCGATTCCAGCGATATCTGCTTGCCGTAGTTCCCCCTGACGAAGGCGATGGCCTGAGCCAGCGGCGCCGACCAGCGCGGCGCCCGTAGCGAAACCGCGGCGAGAGCGTCGAGGCGCGACCTCGACGCCAGGGCCAGGCCCGCGGAGCCTTCGGCGGTACGGATGTCGTCGAGGTTCATCGCCTCGCGCGCGTCGCCCGGGCTCAGGAACCCCCTTCGCTCGAAATCCCGGTACGCCTCGGCGAACATGGCGATGATGCCGTACCGGTCAGGCAACGGGACGGCCTCCCCCGGAAGAGATTCCAGGGCCCTGTCCAAGGCTACCCGGGCTCGTCCCGTATCGCCGCTCACCAGGGCGGCGACGAAGGCATGGACGTTTTCCCAGCCGCCCCCGGCGATCCCCCCGTCCTCGCCGTCTCCGACGGGGCTTCGCCGCGATAGCGCCTCCATAAGAGCGCCGCTCCAGGCCGAGGTAGCCTCCGCGAGCGGAACCGCGGCCGAGTACCCGACGCGTAGCGAGTCGCGGGACAGTTCCTCTCCGTGCTCCCGTTCGACGACGGCGCGGAACGCCTGGATCTTCTTCCAGTCGTCGCCGGAATCAGGCAACGTCAGGACGGCTACCATGAAGCCCGCCACGAAGGGACCGGCGAGCGCCCGCGTCTTGTATCGGACGGTGGAGCGCAAGCGCTCGTACATGGCGCGCTTCTCCGACTCGGGATCGGGAGCGCCGGGAAGCGGCAGGAAGGTGAAGGCCGCCACGATCGCCCGCGTCTCGCATATGCCCAGCGCCTCCGTATAGCGCCCCGCGTCGAAGTGGGCGCGGCCGTCCGTCATCAAGGCCCTGAGGAAGGCCTCCTCTACGAACGAGCGGAGTCGCTCCTCGTGTTCGCGATGGGCCATCTCGCGCCGCTCCAACTCGAATCGTCGGTCGACGAACCCGGCGGCGGCCCGTAGGGCGGAGGCGAGCTTGTCCCTGGAGACCGGCTTGAGCAGGTAATCGAGCACGCCGAGCTCCATCGCCTCCCTGGCAATATCGAATCGCTCGTATGCCGTAACCATGATGAAGACGCACGGAAGACCGCGAGCCCGTATCTCGCGTACGGCGTCCAAACCCGACACGCCGGGCATCAGGACGTCCATCAGCACGATATCGGGAGACAGCGCCATCGCCTTCTCGACCGCGTCGCGACCGGACGACGCGTCGCCGACTATCTGGAACTCGTCGGACAGCCCGCGACGGACCATCAGCTCCACCGCGTCCACCACGGGACGCTCGTCGTCCACCACCAGCACGCGCTTCATCGGGCGCTCCCTTCCGCGGGCAACCGTATCGTCACGACGGTACCCGCTCCGGGCGTAGACTCGAGTTCGACCCGTCCGCGCCCCTCCGTAGCCAGCGTCACCCGGCGTATGACGTTGCGGAGGCCGATGCCGCCGCCGTCGGGCTCGTCGTCGCGGCCTTCCCCGAGCGCCCGGTCCATCTCCTCCCGGCTCATGCCGTCGCCCGTGTCCTCTACGGACAGTACCGCCTCGCCGCCGTCCAGCCTGGCTCGGACCCGCACGCTACCGCCCTCTTCCCTGCCGCGCAGGCCGTGGCCGACCGCGTTCTCCACCAGCGGCTGGAGCACCAGCGCCGGCGTCTCGACGCGCATGACCGCGTCGTCCGCCTCCACCTCGAATCGGTAACGTTCGCCGAACCGTATACGGAGAAGCCAGATATAGAGCCGCACGCATTCCAGCTCGTCGGAAACCCTCACCGAGCGGGAAGGAGGCTTGAGCGCGTAGCGGATGAAGGCGGCGAGGTTCTCCATGAAGTCGCCAGTGCGGTCGGCGCCCTCGGACATGGCCAACTGTTGCCCCGCCGTAAGCGTGTTGAAGAGGAAATGGGGGTTGATCTGCGTCTGTAGGGCGAGCAGCTCGGCGTCCTTGAGCTTGTGGTCCATGTCGAGCAGGCGGACCCTGTCCTCCATGAGCTTCCGTTCCAGGTCGGACTTGGCCCTCTGCTCCTCGAACGCGCGTCGCACGCCGTCGCGCATGCTCGAGAACGACGCGGCCATCACGCTGATCTCGTCCGGATGGTCGCCCGCTTCCGGCAGCTCGTGGTCGTAGTCGCCGCGTCCCAGCGCCTCCGCCGCCTTCGCCAGCTTGGCCAGAGGCTCGGTCAGCTTATAGGATACGCTGACCAGCACCGACATACCCATGAGCGTGGCGCAGACCACGAGCGCCGCGTTCGTCGCCAGCACCGAGCTGACGCGCGAATTGAAGCCCGAGAAGGCCGCCAGCGAGTCGGATATGAACATCCCGTCGATCCGGTCGATCAGGAATCCGATCAGCTGGAGATTCCGCTCGGCGCTCTCGAAGCGCTCAGTGTACGCGGACACGTCGCGCCCGCGCTTGGCCGCGACGCTCGCCTCGGCGTCGGCGAGGAATCCGTCGAGGATTCCCGCGAGGTCCCGCTGAAGCAACAGCAGCTCGTCCGCGCGTATCTCGCGGTTGAGGCGCCGGGAATACTCGGCCAGCCGGGTAGAGTACTTGATATAATCCTTGAGCGCGTCGGAGCTCTTCATCGATAGATAGGCCGTCAGGCTGGCCTCGGTCTCCTCTATGGAAACGCGAAGGTCATCCATCAGCATGTTGTTGCGGAACAGTATCTCGACGCTGCGCGCCAGCTCGACGGAGGCCAGGCCCGTATAGAGCACCGCGGAGGCGACGATCAGGAGGATGAGGGCCGAGTTCAGTATGATCTTGCCGCGGATGCCCGCTCGCCTCATGGAGCCCGCCTCACGGCGTCTGCCCCTCGGCGGTGCGAACGTAGAACCCCGCCTCGACGGGCGGGGCGGGCGGCTCGCCGTCCTTGATGCGCATGAACGCGCGGACGGCTTCCCGGCCTATCCACCTGGAGTCCCGGACGACGCTCGCGGCCACCACGCCCTTCTCGATATAGCGGAGTATCTCGGGCGTCTCGTCGGCGCCTATCACCAATACGCTGCCGACCCGGTTCATGTCCACCAGCACCTGGGCCACGCCCATAGTATCGCGCGAGTTAGCGCAGAAGATCGCGTTGATCGAGGGGACGGAGGCCAGCATCGCCGTGGCGGCCTCCTCTCCGGCGAGCGTGCCGGGCCGTGCGCGGGTAAGCGCGGACACGACGGCGCCGGGGAAAGCCTGCAGCGACGCTACCAGCCCGCGGAAGAGCGGTTCCTCCTCCTCGGGCCCCGCGCCGTTCGCGGGCAGGATGACGCCGACGCGCGCGGACGCCCCGAGAGCCGCGCAGATGCGCTTGCCGCCCTCGAATCCCTGCAACAGCGAGGCCGAGCCTATGAAGCCGGGCGGGCTTCCCTCGGGCAGATCCGTGCCGACGGGCACGAACACGACGCCGTTCGCGGCGGCTCGGCGGGCTCGGTCCATGACCGGGTCGCCTCGGGGCGAATACATGATGAGTCCGTCGACGCCGGCGCCGAGCGCTATCTCGAAGAAGCGCTCGACCTCCGAAGGCGACGATACGGAATGCCTGAATACCTGCAGCGCCGCGTCGGCCTCTCCGACGCCGGCGCGCACGCCCTCTACGAGCCCCGAGAAGAACGAGTCGTCGTCGTCCGGCACCACGAGCACGAGGTGGTACCGGGCGGGCGGGACGGAGGACGTCTCGCGGAATACGCCTCCGGCCAAGGCCCGCCTGCTCGTTTCGACCAGGCTCGCGTTCATGAGAGTCGCTCCCAAGAAGGCGGCGCCGAACAGCGCGACCAGGATCCATGCGGCTCGCTTCATCCTCCGGACAGTATAGCATCGAAAAAAAAGGACGGGAGCGCGAATATGCGACTGATCCGGAGTAGCCGCACGCCCTCTAACGCATCAGGTGCGGAAGCGCCCCACGGCGGCGTCCATACTCGACAGCAGCTCGCCGGTACGATCGGTGACGCCGGCGATAGCGGCCGTGCTGCGCTCCACGTCGGCTATGCCAAGCACTACGTCGCCGACGCTACGGTCTATCTCCTGCGCGCTCGCCTTGAGCCTGGCGATGGCCTCGAGGATCGTCGCGTTGCCCGCGCTCATCTCGGAGGAGCCCGCGCGCACCTCGGAACTGATGTCGTTCATGGCCTTGAGCGCCGACAGTATCTGCGACGAGCCCTCTTTCTGCTCGCTCATCGCCGATCCGACCTCGCGGACGAGGTCGCTGGTAACGCCTATCATCTCGGCCAGGCGGCCGAAAGCCTCGCCGGTGCCGTTCGACGTATCCACGACGCTCGCTATCGCCTTCTGGACGTTCTTGAGGCCCGCGCCTATGGACTTGGACTGCTCCGTCGACGTTTCCGCCAGGTGCCGTATCTCGTCGGCCACGACCGAGAATCCCTTGCCGGCCTCCCCGGCGTGCGCGGCCTCGATGGCCGCGTTCATGGCCAGGAGGTTGGTCTGGGACGCTATGTTGGCGATGACCTGGTTGGCCTCCAGCAGCGTATCGGAAAGCGCGGATATCTCGAGCACGCGCTTTCCGGACTCGTCCTGCATCGCGACGCCCCGCTCGGAAGCCGCGGAAAGGGCGGCGAAGTTCTCCCCTATCCTCCCTACCGAAGCGGACACGGCGGAGATGTTGCCTACCATCTGCTCGATGGACGCCGACGCCTCGGTGATCGCGGCCGTCTGGCTTATTATTAGGGCGTCGAGGCTCTCGATCGTCTTGGCTATCTCCTCGACGGCGCCCGACGACTCGGAGACGCATTCGCCCTGGGCCTGGGCCTGGACGCGCATATGCTCGACGCGCTCGCCTATCTGGTCGACGGCCCCGGCGCTACTCTCGACGTTGGACCGTAGCTCGTCCCCTATGACGCCGAGCCTGGATTGGGTCGACTTGAGCTCGACGACCATCTCGCGCAGCTTCGCGATGAACAGGTTGAAGTCTGAGGACAGCTCGCCTATCTCGTCCTTGGAAGCGACCTCCAGCGTCTTGGTCAGGTCGGCCTCGCCGCCGGCCAGCTCGCGGAACTCGGCGGCGGCGAGCTTCATCGGCTTGCTGATGGACCTGGCTACGGCCATAGCCAGCGCGACGGTAGCGATGAGCGCCAAGGCGAAGACGATGACGAGTACGGACAGGAGCCGGGCGACGGCCGCGTACACCTCGTGGGCCCGCACGCTGATGCCTATCTTCCAGTTCGGCGAATCCGGTATGGTCCCGTAGAACGTTATGACGTCCTCGCCCTCCTCGGAGGTATAGCCCGAGACGCCGCGCTGCCCCGCGAGCATCGTCTCGGCCAGGGCCCGCATGCTCGTCGCGTAGGCGCCGTCCCCTTCCGCCTCGGAGAGCCTGAACTTCATGATCTTCTCGACCACGGGATGGACGATGACGGTCGAGCGCTGGTCCACGATCCACCCGTAGCCCCCGTTGCCGACGTCCATCTCCGATACGATCTCCGACAGCTTCTCGAGCGATATCTGCATGACGACGGCAAGCTTATGGCCGTCGGGCCGCGCCACGGCTTTCGTCAGCATGACGGCCGGCTTGTCCCGGCTCTGGGGTATCAGCACGTCGCTGACGTACCAGTCCTTGCCCTCGACGAAGATGGCCTTGTAGTAGTCGCGGCCGGAGACGTCTATCAGCTTGCCGGATTCCAGGCGTATGGTCCCCGCGCCGTCGATAACCGCGAGCGATATGACCTCGGACACGACCCCCGACGTCGTGATGGGCGCTATGAGCGCGAGCGCCTCCTCCATCGTGCCGCTCGTCATCGCGGCGGTTACCGACAGCATGGCCAACTCGTTCCGGTGCCCCTGTAGGAGACGGCCGACCTCTGCCGCGCGGGCGTCGACGACGCGACCGTAATCGTCGGTAATAACGGTCCGAAGGTCCGACTCCAGCCGTTTCCCGACGAAGACGCCGACGCTCCCTAGGACGACGGCCGTAAGGAGGCTCATGATTGATGTCAGGCGAAAAGCCAAGCTATGTAGGCGCATTAAGGACTCCGTATTTAGTGAATATGCTTTCTCGGCACACCCGGCCGATCCGGGCTAAGCGATGGAGGATAAAGCCTCAAGTGGCTTCAAGGTCAATTGGAAATTGATATTTTATAGAAATTTTGAAGCCGCTCGGTGAGGATTCCGCATTAGCGTCGTTTAAAAAAACGACGCCCCCGACCGTACTCGATACGGCCGGGGGCGATAATAAGCGCGTCGGGAGCCTGTGACCGCCGCTACCGCGCCTTCCTCTTGGATATGACGTCGAATGCGACGGCCGCGAGAAGCACCATACCCTTCACGTACTGCTGAATATCGCTGCCAATGCCGAGCAAGGACATGCCGTTGTTGAGCACGCCCATGACCAAGGCTCCTATGATAGCGCCTCCGATGGTGCCGATGCCTCCGGTGGCGGACGCGCCGCCGATGAAGCAGGCCGCGATGGCGTCCAGCTCGAAGTTCTGGCCGGCCAGGGGAGACGCCGCGTTCAGGCGCGAAGCCACCGCGATGCCCGCTATGGCGGAAAGCACGCCCATGTTGACGTAGGCCAGGAAGAGCACCTTGTTGGTATTGATCCCCGAAAGCTGCGCGGCCTTCTCGTTCCCTCCCGTCGCGTAGAGATACCTGCCGGGGACGGTGCTTGAGGTCAGGAAGGAATAGGCGATAACGAGCACGCCGATGATGATGAATATGATCGGCACGCCGCGGTAGGAAGCGAGCCAGAAAGACGCCATGGCGATGACGCCGACCACGAGGGCGAGCTTGATCGCGAACAGCGCGAGCGGCGTGCTCTCGTACCCGTTCCGCCTGCGATTGGCGCGCTGTCGGAGCTGCATCAGGACGTACAGGAAAACGAGCGCCGCGCCCGCGAACAACGTCGTTACGTTGAACGCGGACTCCTCGCTACCCAAGAAGTCAGGCAGGAAGCCCGAGCTGATCTGCTGGAATACTTCCGGGAAGGGACCTATCGTAAGCCCCTTGAGCATGAACGTCGTCAGCCCCCGGAAGGTGAGCATCCCGGCGAGCGTGACGATGAACGCGGGGAGGCGCACGTAGGCTATCCAGAAGCCCTGCCAAACCCCGATAGCCAGGCCTACGCCGAGGGCAAGGACGATCCCGAGCCCGACGCTCATCTTCATGGTCACGATGAACGTACCGCATAGAGCCCCGACGAAAGCCACGACGGACCCTACGGAGAGATCGATATTCCCCCCGGTAAGGATGCATAGCGTCATGCCTATGGCCAGGATGAACACGTACGCGTTCTGTAGGACGAGGTTAGTCACGTTCATCGGAACGAGCAGTATCCCCTCCGTGCTTACCTGGAAGAACAGCATGATGAATACGAGCGCGATGAGCATCGCGTACTGCCGGATATTATTCCGGAGGAAATCCTTAATGCTTCCCATTTCCGTTCTCCCTAACGCTCTGCATGATGCACTTCATGATGCCTTCCTGCGTAGCTTCCTCGCGCGCGAACTCGCCAACGATCCTCCCGTCGTTCATGACGTAGATGCGGTCGCTGATCCCGAGTATCTCCGGGAGTTCCGACGAGATGAAGATGACCGACTTGCCCTCGTCCGCCAATTGATTGATGATGGTGTAAATCTCGTACTTGGCTCCCACGTCGATCCCGCGGGTCGGCTCGTCCAGTATGAGTACATCCGGCTTCGTGAATATCCACTTCGACAGTACGACCTTCTGCTGATTCCCGCCGGAGAGGTTCCCCGCCTTCTGCCTGATGCTCGTCGAGCGGATCTTGAGCTTGGCGCGATACTCCTCGGCGACCCCCGCCTCGAGGTCGTGGTCCAGGACCAGGCGCTTGGCCACCTTCCGCAGCCCGGCGATGGTGATGTTCTCCCGGATATCGCCTATGAGGTTCAGGCCGGCGGACTTGCGATCCTCTGTGGCGTAGGAGATGCCCTGATCGATCGCCTTGCGGACGCGCCTCAGCTCGATTTCCTTGCCGTCCTTGAAGGCTCGGCCGCTGATGCGCAGGCCGTATGACCGTCCGAATACGCTCATCGCCAATTCGGTCCGCCCAGCGCCCATGAGTCCCGCGAGCCCGACGACCTCGCCCTTGCGAACGTTGAGGGAAACGTCCTTGATAACCCTACGCTCGGGATTCAGGGGGCTGAACACGTTCCAATCCCGGATCTCGAAAGCGACCCCGCCTATCTTCGGCTCACGCTTGGGGAACCGATCGACCAGGTCGCGCCCCACCATGCCCTTTATTATTCGGTCCTCGTCGACGCCGCCGGAAGCCATGTCCAGGGTCTCTATGGTGGCGCCGTCCCGCAGTACGGTCAGCGTATCGGCTACCTCGACGACCTCGTTGAGCTTATGCGATATGAGGATCGAGGTCACCCCTTTCGCCTTCAGCTCCAGGAGCAGCCTCAAGAGGTGCTCCGAGTCGTCCTCGTTGAGCGAGGCGGTGGGCTCGTCCAATACGAGCAGCCTGACGTTCTTGGACAGCGCCTTGGCGATCTCCACCAGCTGCTGCTTCCCGACGCTTATATCCTTGACCGCGGTACGGGTGCTCTCCTTCAGCCCTACGAGGTCGAGGAGCTTGGCAGAGTCCCGGTGGGTCTCGTTCCAGTCTATCACCTCGCGCCTGGCGCGCTCGTTCCCGAGGAATATATTCTCGCCGATGGATAGATAGGGGATCAGGGCGAGCTCCTGGTGGATGATGACGATCCCCATTTTCTCGCAGTCGTGGATCGTCCTGAAGGAGCACTCCTCGCCGTCGAAGACGAGCTGCCCCGAATAGGTTCCGTGCGGATACACGCCGCCAAGGACGTTCATCAGCGTCGACTTGCCGGCCCCGTTCTCGCCGACGAGAGCGTGGATCTCGCCCCGCCTGACGGAGAAGCTGACGTCGTCCAGCGCCCGTACTCCAGGGAAAAGCTTCGTGATGTTCCTCATCTCGAGGATCGTATCGTCCACTGCCGCGTTCTCCTCGCGCTCAACGCTATTGGATGCCGGCCCGCGGGCATGGGCTCGCGGGCCGGCGCTTTGGTTTGGTCCCGGGACTGGTCCCGCGTTACTGCAGGTCCGCCTCGGTATAGTAGCCCGAGTCGATGAGGAGGGCCCTATAGTTGTACTTGTCGGCGTAGACGGGGTCGCAGAGGAACGACGGCACGACCTTAACGCCGTTGTTATAGGTCTTCTTGTCGTTGACGGGCGCTTCCTTGCCCTGCATGACGGCCTCGACCATCGCGACCACCTGGGCGGCCAGGGTCCGCGTGTCCTTGAAGATGGACATGGACTGCTGCTCCGCGATCATGGCCTTCACGTTGGGCTTGTCGCAGTCCTGGCCGGTCAATACCGGGTAGGGCTTCTTCGCCGTGCCGTAGCCGGCGTTCTTGAGGGACGCGACGATGCCGATGGCCAGGCTGTCGTTGGGCGAGAGGATGGCGTCCAGCACGGTCTTGCGGGAGTACTTCATCGCGATGAGGTTATCCATCCTGGCCTGCGCCTTCTCGGAGCTCCAGCTCTGGATAGCGATGGTCGTGAATTCGGTCTGCTTGGTCTGGACGACGAGCTGCTTGGAATCGATGTAGGGCTGGAGGATGCTCATCGCTCCCTTGTTGAAGAAGACGGCGTTGTTGTCGTCGGGGGATCCGGCGAAGAGCTCGATGTTGAAGGGGCCCTTCCCCAGGGCCAGGCCGAGGGCGGACTCGATGTACCGGCCCTGGATAACGCCGACCTTGAAGTTGTCGAAGGTCGCGTAATAGTCGACGTTCGGCGTGTTCATGATGAGCCTGTCGTATGACGAGGACCTTGCAGCCCTTCGTTATCATGTTCTCGAGCTGCTGGATCTGGGTGTTGATGTCGTTGTTGGCGTACTGGAGGTCGACCCGATAGCCCTTGGCCTCGAGCTGGGCCTTCATGTTAGCGCCGTCCTGGTTCCAGCGCTGGAGCGACTGCGTCGGCATGGCCACGCCGATGAGCTGTCCCTGGCCGAACGCGGACGCGACCGCGACACTGAAGGCCAGGACAATGAGTAAGACTTTCTTCATCACAGATGCCTCCTCGAAAAAGATAGAAACCGTAAGCTAAGCAGATGATAGGAGCGCATCAGGAATATGAACTATGGGAAGGATTGATTTTCCATACCGAAAATTGATATAGAAGGTACCGGAACCGATCGCGTCGCGCTGGAACCGGGCGGGATCAGGTGAAGTCTGCTTTCTGCAGGCACTTCGCGCGATAGCCCGAGGGAGACAGGCCGGCCACGCTCTTGAAGGCCCTGGAAAACCCGAACTGGCTCGCGAAGCCAAGCTTCTCGGAAATAGCGCCGATGCCCAGGTTGGTGCTCGACAGCATGGCCCGGGCGGCTTCTATCTTGAGCCTCGAGTAGTAGCGCATCGGGGGTATGCGCATGCGCATGCTGAATAGCCTGACGAAGTGCTCGCGAGAGAGACCCAGCTTGCCGCAGAGCACGTCCAGGTCGATGCTATCCTCTATAGAGGCTTGCATAATGGCTATCGCCTTCTCTACGTGGGCGTTCTCCGGCGCGCCGTACGCCGAGGGCGCCCCGGCCAGGAGGCCGTACAGGAAGGACATGAAGGAATGGCGGCAAGCCTGTACGAGGTCGGCCTGGCACGAGGAGTTTCGCTCCAGGAGATCCGCGAAGAAGAACCGGTGCGAGGTGCCGATATCCGCGGGACGATCCATCGAGGCGACCAGGCGCTCCAGGAGCGTTCCGATCTCGGCGTCCGCTCCGGCGCTGAAGAGTATCGCGAAGTAGGTGATAGGCCTGCGTAGGTTCGTGGCGAGTATCTGGTGGACCGAGCCGGGGGGCGTCAGGTGGAGGCTGCCGGGGCGTATCGTCCACGTCGAGGAACCGTTCTTGAAGCTGCCTTCGCCCGAGATGAAGTAATGGAACTCGAACTCTCCCTCGCCATGGGAGTGCCGCCGCCCGTGCCAGGCGATCTGGCGCTCGTCCTGAAGATGGTAGACGAAGACGATATCATCGAAGCGCAACACTCACCTCCCCCGCCGCATGGCGGAATTCGAGTATAACATCAATTTTAGGTATATACGGTCAAATTACGCTCTTTAACTCCGGGCGATGACGGCATAGAATCTCCGAGCATAGGCTATCAGCGCCAGGAGGACACCGTGAAAGAGCTTTTCCCCATGATTCCCAAGATCGACTACGAGGGCCCGGACTCGGACAAGGAACTCGCGTTCAAGCGCTACGACCCGGAGGCGGCCGTCGACGGGAAGACCGAGAGGGAATGCTTGCGCTTCTCCATGGCCTTCTGGCACACCATGACCGGGGAGGGTAAGGACCCCTTCGGCGACCCGAGCGCGGTTCGGCCCTGGGACGGAGTGGACGATCCCATGGAGGCGGCGCGGATGCGCATGCGCGGGCTATTCGAGCTCACCGAGAAGCTTTCCATTCCGTACTTCTGCTTCCACGACCGCGACATCGCGCCCCAGGGGGAGACGCTCCGGGAGACGAATCGCAAGCTGGACGAGATCGTCGCCCTCGCCAAGGAGCTCATGAAGACGAGCCCGACCCGCCTGCTCTGGGGCACGGCCAATATGTTCAGCGACCCGCGCTTCATGCACGGCGCGGCGACGAGCCCCGATCCGAACGTCTTCGCCTACGCCGCTGCGCAGGTCAAGAAGGCCATCGAGGTCACCAAGGAGCTCGGCGGCCAGAACTACGTTTTCTGGGGAGGGCGCGAGGGATACGAGACGCTCCTCAACACCGATACGAAGCGGGAGCAGGACAATCTGGCTCGCTTCTTCCGCATGGCCGTGGACTACGCGAAGGAGATAGGCTTCGCCGGCCAGTTCCTCCTAGAGCCCAAGCCGAAGGAGCCGACGAAGCACCAGTACGACTTCGACGCGGCGGCCTGCTACGGCTTCCTGAGCGAATACGAGCTCCTGCCCTATTTTAAGCTCAACATCGAGACGAACCACGCCACCCTCGCGGGACACACGATGCAGCACGAGCTGCGGTTCGCGCGCGAGCGCGGGATACTCGGCTCCGTCGACGCGAACCAGGGCGACGAGCTCCTGGGCTGGGATACAGATCAGTTCCCGACCAACCTCTACGTCTCGACCCTGATGATGTACGAGATACTGAAGAACGGCGGCCTGCATTCCGGCGGCCTCAACTTCGACGCGAAGGTACGGCGCGGCAGCTTCAGGCCCGAGGACATAGCGGCGGCGCACATAGCGGGCATGGACTCCATGGCCCGCGGCTATAGGGCGGCGAGCCGTATGATCGCGGACGGGGCCCTGGACGCGCCGCTGGCCGAGCGCTACGCCGGCTGGCGAAGCGGCATCGGCGCCTCGATAGAGGCCGGCGAGCAGGACTTCGAGAGCCTCGAGGCCATAGCCCTCGACATGGAACGGATAGCCCTGTCGTCTGGAAGGCAGGAGTTCCTCGAATCCGTCGTCAACCGTTATATCTAGGTCGGGCCTGAATCGGCGGAGGGACGGTAGAATGGGTACGGAAGGCTTCTCGCTCGGCATAGACTCGAGCACCCAGGGCACGACGGCCGTCGTCGTCGACCTCGAGTCCCGCACGATAGCGGCTCAGGGAAGGGTCCGCTACCGGGACGACCGGCGCCTTGCGGGCTTCGGCTTGGCGGAGGCGCAGCCGCTCCTCCCGCCTCGGGAGCGGGGCGAGGCGGACCAGCCCGTCGGGCTCTTCTTGGCCGCGCTCGACGCCGTCCTCTCCGACCTCCCCCGCGAGCTCCTGGGTCGGGTTCGGGCCGTCGCGGTCTCGGCCCAGCAGCACGGCCAGGTCTGGCTAGCCGGCGGGGCGGGAGCCGCCTACGCCGGCCTCGGGATGGAGGGGTCGGGCCTGGCAGGCTCGCCCCGCCTATCGGAGCGCTTCGCCCGCGCGCTCGCCAGCGATAGATCGCCCATCTGGATGAGCGCCAATACGGCGCGAGAGGCGGACCATATACGCGCGGCCGCCGGTGGGGCGGACGCGATGACGGCCGTCTCGGGCTCGGACAGTCCGCTTCGCTTTACCGGCGCGGTGCTCAGGCGGAGGGCGTCGCGGGAGCCGGAGGCCTACGCGTCATGCAGGACCGTCCACCTGATCTCCTCCTTCCTGGCATCAGTCCTTTCCGCGAGAGAGGACGCGCCCATAGACTGGGGCAACGGCTCCGGCACCAGCCTCATGGACTGGGAGAAGCGGCGATGGAGCGACGTACTGGTCCGGGCCGTCTCCGATGGCCTGGCGGGGGGAGCCGACGGTCTTCGGTCGCGCCTACCCTCCCTGGCCAGCCCGCTCGTTACCGTAGGCCCGATCGCCCGCTATTTCACCGAGCGATACGGGATACCGCCCGAGGCCATAGTCGCGGCGGGCTCGGGCGACAACCCGCAGACCAAGGTCCTGGCCTCCGGAGGGCTGCTGTCCCTGGGCACGAGCTTCGTATTGATGGCCGAGGGCCGCAGGCCGCACCGGAGCGCCAACGCCATGTACGACGGCCTCGGGCGGCCCTTCCTCTTCGGGTGTAGGACGAACGGCGCCCTCGCGTGGGAATCCGTGAGGCTGTCCCACGGGCTCGCGGCCGCCGACTTCGCCGCTTCGGAGAGGGCGCTAGCCTCGAGCGAGCCCGGTTCGGTCCTGCGGGTCCTCCAGGCAGAGCGAGAGTCCTTCCCTGAATCCCCCCCCATGGATACCGGTCGCAGTGAGGACTTCGCGCGCGACTACGCGGGCGTCGTGGACTCGTCGCTCGGGCTCTTGTGGCTCGGATCGAGGCCGTTCGCCGCCTCCGGCGGCGCCGCATCCCGTGAAGCGCTGACCGTCACGGGAGGAGCGTCCGCCAGCGAGGGGACCCTGAAGCGCGTAGCCTCCATATGGGAATGCCCGGTAGCGCGGATAGACGAAGCGGGCGCCGCCGCGGGGGCCGCGGTCGCGGCCGCGGTCGCCCTCGTCCCCGAGGCGGAACGTGGGGATCGCGCGTCGGCCCTCGCCGCCGGGGTGACCGGGCGCGGGCGGCTCATCGAGCCGGATCCGCGGTACGTCGCGGCGTATCACAAGGACGGCGGATACTTGGGCAGGCTTGCCCGTATGATCGGTTAAGACGCTACTTTCTGTCCTTGCTCAGCATCATATCCAGGATCATCGCGTCCATCGCGCCCGATCCCGAGCTCAGCGCGGCGAAGTTGGCTATGGACTTCTCCACGTCCTCGTCGTTGATACCGTCGGTCTTCTGAACGCGCATCCCGTGGGAGGCCATGATCGCCGCCTGCATCGCTGCGTGCGTACAGCTGTAGATCTTGAGCGCGCAGTCGGCCTTGGCACCGTCGCATATCATGCCGCTGACGTTGCCGACCATGTTCTGGATCGCCGACTCTATGGCCCGCAGGTCGCCGCCCAGCAGGTACGCGACGCCGCACGCGGCGCCGGTGGCCGCTACGGTCGCACCGCACAGGGCCGAGAGCTTGCCGAACCGCGACTTGATGTAGATGGCGATCAGGTTGCTTAAGGTTACGGCCCTGATCAGCCTATCGTCGCCCGATTCCAACCATGCGGCGACCTCGACGACGGGCATGGTCGCCGTGATGCCCTGGTTGCCGCTACCGGAATTCGATATCACGGGGAAAGGAGCGCCCGCCATCCTCGCGTCGGCTCCCGCGGTCGTCGCGCGTACGGCGCGGCCGATCATATCATCGCAAGCGACGCCCGACTCGAGGTCGCGCAGCATCATCTTACCTATCATCAGGCCGTAATCGTTCTTGAGACCCTCCTCGGATATAGCGCTATTGATCGCTATGCTGTCCCGGATAATCCGGAGCCCGCTCCAGCTCGGGTCGAGGCCAGATACGAATTCGAAGATGCGCCTGACCGACAGGCTCGATTCCTTCTCGGTCAGGCCGTCGTCGACGCGCTCCGCTCCCCCCGGCGCGGGCCCTCCGCCGAAGACGAGCCGGCCGTCCTCCTCTATAAGCGAGACGTTGGTGTGCGATCCGGAGATCACCGCCCGGGCAGTATGCGTCGGGCCGCGCAGCGTCACGTCGACGTATAGCTTCTCCAGCTGATCAGCCAGGAAGATCTCGACGTCGCCGCCGTTTACCATGGCCTCTGCGGCCGTAAAGGCCTCCGGAGCGATATGGTCGAACACCTGAAGCTTCGCATCCGCGTCTCCGCCGGAGGCGCCGATCGCGGCCGCGTAGGCGACGCCCGTGTACGGCGTCCCCGGGATTCCCGCCGCCATCGCGTTCTTCAGCATATTCCCGCTGGCGCGGACCGTTATACCCTCCGCCCGCTCGCCGTTCAGGTGCCCGGCGGCCACCGCCGAGACGAAGGCTATCGCGGCCGGCTCGGTGCAGCCCGTGGCCAGAACCATCTCGGCCTTGAGGATGTCCAGGATACAGGCCACGTCCGCATTCTCGTTCATATGCACCTCAGGAATCTTTCTTCACGGTATTGAGGTACCGGTAGGCCGTAGCCTCCGAGACCTTCAACCGGCTCGCGACCTTGCCTACGGAGCCCTTCAGCAGGAATACGCCCTCGTCGCTCAGTCGTTTGACGATATCCATCTTCTCCTCGGGAGACATGCGCTCCGGGGCTATGCCGACCTCGCCGATAACGTTCTCTATGCTGTCCGAGGACAGGCTCTCGACCGTCCGGCTGAAGCGCTCGACCGTCCTCTCCCCGTCCGCCTCCTCGGGCAGCTGTATGATGGCGTCGAGATACGAGCGGAACTGGACGAATTTCTCGTTGTCCACATTGACGCACAGGAGGCCGACTACGCGGCGCTTCTCGTCGCGTATGAAGAAGGTCGACGACTTGAGCGCCTTGCCGGACGCGGACAGTCCGCGATAGTTGGACAGGAAATCCCTGTCGTCGGGCTTCCCGTCCTTGAGGATCCTGAGCACGAGGTTGGTAGCGGGCGATCCGACCTCGCGGCCGCTGATATGGCTGTTGCGTATGGCCACGATGGACTTGTCTATGTCCAGCACGTCGTGCAGGACGATCTCGGCGTCCTTGCCGAGCACCTCGGCGAGGAAGTCGACCATGGGAAGGAAGCGCTGTAGATAGGGATTCATCGTCACGGCTCCGATCGCGCGCGAGAACGCCTTCGCGTAGCGATGCGTAAAGCATATTGAGAATTTATTATCCTGTCAATAAATTATTCTTGAAGAAGAATTCGGCGTAGAAGAGACAAAAAAAGACCGCCCTCGACCGAGGGCGGCTCCTAGAAGAACGGCAGGTATAACCGACGACTTAGCGGATCTTGATCCTGAGCCCGGCGGAGGGAGAGATGACGACGGAATTCGTAAAGGTGCTAACGTATTCAGTAATCTGAGCCACACCGTAAAAACCCCGCATCGAGGCATAAAGCGCGGTTTTAGGCGAGAGGTTATACGCGGCTGATACCGTCGCTCCCGGCCCCAAAGTCATATAAGTAATGGAATTGTAATAATAGGCATAGTCATCAGACGGGATTAGGTAGGTAGATGCGAAACCGACTCCGCCCGCGAGGATAAGGTCAAAATCACCGGAGATGAAACGGTATCCGAGACCTAACAGGGCATCGAAATGCACCTTCAGCTCATATGGAGTAAAAGAGAAATCAGCTGAAACCGCCCCGCTTTTCCCTGTGCCTTTCGTAATGGCTCCTATCGAAACCGCAGAATACAACCCCAGAGGATCGCCGGAAAATCCTTCGACAACGATACCTAGAGACTGAAAATTATACGACTGGTCTTCGCCCAAATAAGTCCAGTTATACGTATCGGACGCGTAGCCGAGTCCGATGCTCATATACTCCTGGGCGGCAGCCGCACCGACGAGCGTACAGGCGACGATCAACGACAAGAAAAGCTTTTTCATTATTCCTCCGATAATTAATAAAAGATTCAGTAATGTAACTATTTTATTCCCTTTTGTCTAGGCTCCCGCCTACGGCGCGACGGGCGCGGCCAGGTTCTTGAGCCAGCGCTCCTTTTTGAGCCACCGGTGGGCGATGAACCACTTGGCGAAGTCGGTGAGCTTGACGATGGCGTACATAGCCACGGGGCCGATAGGCGTCAGGAAGGCCAGCGCGAAGGCTCCCGGGATGAACAGCGCGTAGGTAACGCCGACGTCGACGACGACGCCCATCATCGTGTCGCCGCCGGCCCTGGACACCGCGAACTGGGCGTTGAGCAGGCTCCATAGCGGCAGGTACAGGGATATGACCAGGAGGAGACCGCCCGTCACCTTGGTGGCGTCCTTCGTCAGGTTCATGAACACGAAGGGGACGGCAGCTATGCTCGCTACCTGCAGCAGCGCCAGGGCCGTTCCCGCGACCACCGAGCCGCTCATGATCCACCGCGCCCTGACTCGGGCCTCGTCCAGCCTGTCCGCGCCCAGGAGGCCGCCGACGACGACGCCGGTGGACACGTGGATGCCGGTGAAGACGAGGAAGAAGATATTGGCTATGGCCCAGCCGGCCGACATGCCGGCGACGACCTCGGCCCCGCCGCGGCCGTTGTATAGGGCCGTCGTCACCGTCTCGGATACCACCCAGCTCGTCTCTGACAGCAGCATCAGGCTGGACTTGCCCAGGATCTCGCGGAACAGCGACCACCTGGCCTTGAGCAGCTTCGAGAGCGGTACGTAGAACGGGGCCTTGCCGGAGTGGGCGTAGACGACGAACGCCACGACCTCGACGCCGCGCGCGATGTTCGTCGCTATGGCGGCGCCCGATATCTCGAGCCTCGGCGCGCCGAGGTTCCCGTAGATGAGCACCCAGTTGAAGAACGTATTGATAAGCGTCGCGCACACCGATATGACCAGCGGCGCGTTGGGCTTTCCTATCTCCCTGAAGGCGGCGCCGATGGACTGCGACAGGCCCATCGGGATGAACATCCACGATACGACGCGCAGGTAGGCCGCCCCGTGGGCGACGATCTCGGCCTGGGCCGCGTTGCCCTGGGTCATCACCGTTATGAGCGCGGCCGGTATCGTCTGGCACACCGCGAAGTACAGCGCCGACAGGCCCATCGTCGTGATTGCCTTGAAGCGGTACGCCTGGCGCATGCCCTCCTCGTCGCCGGCGCCGCGGTACTGCGACATGTATATGCCGCCCGCGCTCGATAGGGTCATCATGATGACGAGGTATACGAAGTTGACCTGATTGGCTACGTTGACGCCGGCCATCTTGGCGTCGCCGAGGCCGGCAACCATGAAATTGTCTATGAGCGACACGAGACTCTGGATGGCCTGCTGCGCCATCACGGGAAGCGCTACGGCGAGGACCTCTCGATAGAAGCTCGCCGGCCCGAAAAGGGAGCGGCGCATCGGCATACTGTTCATAACATCTGTATAGTAGAAAGCGCCCGCATCGACAATGGGGAGCGGACCACTCTACTCGATTTAGGTACGACCCTTAATCGACTCGACGCCGGTACCGCGCGGCGAGGGCCGCTATCCATACGGCGCTCGCGACGACGCCGAGCAGCAGGGCCGGAAGCGGCCGGGCGAACCGGCCGAGCGCCGCCTCGGCGGCCCAATACTGCGGGAACGGCCAGGCGACCGCGCGGACGGGCAGCGGCAGTAGCACGGCCAGCGGGGCTAGGTCCAGCCCGCTCATGGCCTTGAGTACGGCCAGGCCCTCGACCTTGTCGGCCGCGAACGCCGCGAGGAACAGCGCGAAGAACCCGACCTGGCCGGCGCCTATCAAGGCGACGGCCGCGCCGCGGAGCGGGGGCAGGCCGCCGAGCCCGAAGACGGGGCCGACCGCGAGGCCGGCGACGAAGGCCGCGACCGAGAACAGCGCGAGCCTGACCGCCAGGTAGCCGGACCTGCCGACGGGCGTCGCGCCCCAGTAGGACGAAACGCCGTCGTCCCTGTCGTCGAGCAGCAGGAATCCCGCTATCATGCCGTAGAACGTCCCGGGGAACAGCACGAGCACGACCCGTATCAGCGTCGCGTAGTCGAGCAGGCGGAAACGGGTAGCGCCCTCTATGAAGGCCGCCAGGGGCGGGAGTATGAAACGGAGCGCCGCGGCCGCGAGGAACGGTACGAACGGCATCAAGAGCAGCAAGGGATCGCGGACGACGAGGCGGACATCGGCCGCCGCGAGCCGCATGGCGTTCGTTCTCATGTCAGTCTCCTCTCGCGGCGCGTACCGCGGGTCCCAGCGCCAGCGCGGACGCGCCCGCGGTCCACGCGACGGCGGACGCCGCTCCCGCGGCCAGGTCGGTCCACGGCACGGCCGAGTACGCCGCCCGGGCGAACCGCAGCGAGCCGTCGGCGGGCGTCAGGCGCGCCAACGCCGAGAACCACGCGGGCAGGTACGGACCCGCGGCGTATTCCGCCGCCGGCAACGCGAGTAGCAGGAACAACGGGACGGAGCCTATCATGAAGCGGTTGACGCTCCTGAGGCGTAGCGCCGCGACGGCCCCTAGTACCGCGGCGGGAGCCCCGCCCGCGATGGCGGCGGCGGCCAGCGGCCATAGCCTGAAGTCGGAACCGCGCGAGGAGGCCGATACCGCGGCCGCCATGACGAACGAAAGCAGCCCGAGGTTGAGCGCCTTGGCGACCATGTAGGCGGCCGGCCGCAGCGGAGACGCGAACAGGGCCCTGAAGGTTCCCTGCGACAGGTCGAGGCAGACGCTGGCCCCCGCGAAGAAGAAGCAGAAGAACGCCGGGTCGCTCCATGCGAGGACCGGCAGGGCCGCGTCGGCCCAGGCCCTCGGTAGCGCCGACAGCACGGCGGCGTAGAGCGCGGCTACGACGATATACGCTATCGCGAAGCCGTGCCGCCAAAGCAGCCGGAAATCGTTCGCGACGAGCGACCGCGAGTTCATGCCAGCTCCTTTCCGGTCAGCCGGAGGAAGATGCCGTCGAGGCTGGAGTCGAGCGTCCGTACGCCGAGGACGCCGGGCTTCCTGAGCTCGGCGCGGAACGCCTCGTCGTCGGCGAGCCCGTCGAGGGGGAATTCGGCGCGCGCCCCGTCCGGTTCGCCGGAACGGTCGACGACGACCGCCCGCTTGCCGTAGCGGCGCTTGAGCGCGTCGGGGGCGTCGCACGCGGCGATGCGCCCGTCGACCAGGAACGCGACGCGGTCGCAGGTCGCGTCGGCGGCCGCCATGTCGTGGGTCGTCAGGAAGACCGCGGCTCCGTCGGCGGCCCGCTCCCTGACGATATCGCGCACGACGCGCGCGTTGGCCGGGTCGAGGCCGCTCGTCGGCTCGTCCAGGAACAGCGCCCTCGGCCTGTGTATCACGGCGCGGGCGAGGTTCAGGCGCATCTTCATGCCCTTGGAATACTCGCCCACCCGCCTGTTCGCGGCGTCCGCTAGGCCGAGCCGCTCGAGGAGCGGGAGCGGGTCGTCCTTGGGACCCGGGTAGAACGACGCGAACAGCTCGAGGTTCTCGAGGCCCGAGAGCTTCTGATAGAAGCACGGGAACTCGAAGGCGGCGCCGATCGCGGCCCTGTACGCGCCGTTAGCCTTCGACGACTCGACGCCGGATACCGAGGCATGGCCGGAATAGCCGCGGAGCGAGCCCAGGAGTATCTTCTGCGTGGTGCTCTTGCCGGCGCCGCTCGGGCCGAGGAAACCGAAGACCTCGCCCGGGCCGACGGTGAAGTCTATCCCGCTGACGGCCTCGTTCTTCGACCTCGGATACGAGAAACGGAGCGCCTCTACCTGTATCATTTTCCCTTGCCTTTCCCTTTCGACGCCGAGGCGCCGCCTTCGGTCAACGCCAGCGCGAGCCCGCGTACCATGACGTCCACGGTCGATTCCCGAAGCGTCTCCGGCAGGTCGCGCAGGCTCATCGATACGCCGAACACCGCGTACCCGGCGCCGGCCAGCTCGTCGTCGCCGGCGTCGGCCCGGAGCAGGCCGGCCGCCCGCCAGGCTGCCGAGATACGCGTCATCTCCGCGGCGTCGCGCGCGACGTGCTGCGCCACGCGCTCGGGAGGTAGCGCCCTAACGAGCCGCTCCATCGTCGAGCCGTCTATGGAGCGTACGGCCGGATCGTCGCGTACGCGGTCGAAGGCAGCCCGGAACGCCTTGCGTAGTCGTTCCGCCGGCGGACCGTCGCCATCCGCGGCCGATTCGAAGATGGCCCGATACTCGCCCTCTATCGATTCGAGCGCCTCCATGAACAGCTCTTCCTTGGAGGCGTAGAAACTATAGAAGGAACCCTTGGCTATCGAGGCGGCGGCTGCCAGATCCGCCACGCTGGCCGCGCCGAGCCCGCCGCGCCGTAGCGCGTCCAGGGCGGCGCTTACGAGCCGCGCGTTGATGGCTTCCCGTTCCCGTTCGTCGAATGCCGTAGGCATGGAACCTCCTCGCCATGA
Source organism: Spirochaetae bacterium HGW-Spirochaetae-3 (assembly GCA_002839315.1). Lineage (GTDB taxonomy): Bacteria > Spirochaetota > Spirochaetia > Treponematales > UBA12059 > SZUA-370. The sequence goes on along the minus strand of PGXV01000005.1, from coordinate 51,740 downwards.
TCCAGGATCAGTGTATGACTATTTAATACAATTCGGTCATATAGTACCCACTCATTTCAGGAACGTCAAGCCCGATATCGAAAGGCCGCGCCGTATGGTATATTCGTATGGCGCGTAGCGCGGCCGCTGGCGCGGACGCGGGCGCCGGGAAAGGATCGACCATGAGTTTCTTCGTACCGTTCGCGCTGGAACGCTTCTTCGCGAAGCACGAGTTCAGCGCGAAATACCTTCTGTGCTCATCCGATTGCGAATCGTTGCCCGTCAGGGAGCTCCTGGCGATGGACGAGGGCTCGATCGACCGTTTGCTCGACCTGCGCCTCGGCTATACCGAGACGCGCGGCGCGCCTTCGCTGCGCGCGGCGATAGCGGATCACTACGCGGGGCTAGCGCCCGACTCGGTATTCGTGCATTCGGGAGCCGAGGAGGCTATCCTCAACCTGTATCTGGCGACCCTGAAGGCAGGCGACCGCGTCGTCGTCAACTACCCGTGCTATCAGTCGCTCGCGGAGATTCCCAGGTCGCTCGGCTGCGAGGTCGTACCCTGGGAACTACGCGAAACTGTCGACGGCGCCGGCCGCGCCCGCTGGTTCCTCGACCCGGACGAGCTACCGCGGCTCTGCGGCGACGGCGCCAGGATGATAGTGCTTAACGCGCCTCATAATCCTACCGGGGCGTTGCCGACCAGGCGGGAATTCGACGCTATCGTAGCGTACGCGCGCAAGACAGGCGCCCTGCTCCTCGTCGACGAGGTATACAGGCGGATCGAGCGCGACCAGGCCACGCGGCTACCCTCGGTCTGCGAGGTCTACGAGAACGGCGTGGCTCTCGACGTGCTCAGCAAGCACTCGGGCCTGGCGGGGCTGAGGATAGGCTGGCTGGCGTCGCGACGGGCCGACGTGCTCGACGCCGTCGCCGTCGTCAAGGACTACAACTCGATCTGCTCGTCGGCGCCGAGCGAGGCGCTGGCCGAGATAGCGGTGAAGAACCTGGAGGCCATAGCCGAGAGGAACCGGGCAATAGTCGCCGGGAACCTGACTCTCCTCGACGGCTTCTTCGAGCGGCGGTCGGCGTTCGCCCGATGGACTCCGCCCCTGGCCGGTTCTATCGCCTTCCCGCGGCTGACGGACGGCTCGGACGCCGAGGCGCTGGCCGACCGCCTCGTAGCCGAGTCCGGGGTGCTCTTACTGCCCGGCGCCTACTACGATTACGACCGTTCGTACTTCAGGATAGGCTTCGGCAGGGCGAACATGCCCGAGGCGCTACGGCGGCTCGAGGATTGGCTGGACGACGCGGGCCGATAGACGGGGAACCGGGAGGCTCTACGGCTTGAGCCCGTAGAGCTTCCTGTTGCCGGCCTTCCCGACCGCCCTGAGCAGGCCGGCGCGCGCGTAGGTATAGAGGATCTTCCTCGCCCTGGCAGCGGGGATGCCCAGGGCGGCTCCGAGCGTTACCGAATCGTACGGTTCGAGCAGCGAAGCCGGTATCAAGGCGAGCCAATCGTCGCGAGTATCCAGGCTCGTCGTCTCGACGACGCAGTCCAGGTCGCGCGACAGCACGCGATCGCCGCGACGGCGCCACGAGCCCGAGCCGTCGCGCACGCGCAGTTCCCTGGCCCGTACCAGCGCGACGTCGAAGCGCACGTTGGGCGAGGCTACGACGAGCGGCGCGCGGACGAGCTCGTCGAACACGCTGTACAGGTCCTTCCTGGTCCTGGCCCTGCGGGACGAGGCTACGGAACCGTCGGCGGGATCGAGGCGCTCTATGATCGTCTCGACGACGACGGGGTGCACGATGCGGACGGGGATAATGCAGGCGAGGTGCAGCACCTTCTCGGCGATAGACCCGATATTGCGCGTCTGGATCTCGACGACCTCGTCCGGGAGCGCGACGTCGACGACCTTGCCCGCTACCTTTACCTCCATCCTCGCCCCCGGCCCCGTCGCGTACGCGGCCTTGAGGGCGGCGTGGAGCCCGCGCTCCGCGTAGAGCCCGATGCCGGGCGACTCGGCGATGATGGAAAATCCGGACGAGGGGTCGGTTTCGCTATCCACGTCCTGGAGTATACCGGTGGAAAGCCCGCGCGTCAGTCGCCTATCGCGATCCGGCTTGTCCACGGCCGGCCGCTTCTGTCACAATGCCGCCATGCGCCTCGACGACCTTCCCATCTTCCCTATGCTCCCCGCGATCGAGGGCGCGCTCCGCGCAGGCTCGCTCGCGCTGTCCGCGGAGACGGGGGCCGGCAAGACGAGCGCGGTACCCGCGTGGCTGGCGAGCCGCGGCGCGCTACAGGGCAAGGCGATAGTCCTCGAGCCGAGGCGGATCGCCGCCGTCTCGGCCGCGGCGCGGGTCTCGGAGCTCCTGGGGACGGAACTGGGCACGACCGCGGGATACCGGGTCCGCGGCGACTCGCGGGCGAGCGGGGACACGGTCGTCGAGTTCGTCACCGAGGCGGTGTTCATACGCATCGTCCAGGAAGATCCGCTACTATCAGGCGTCTCGCTCGTCGTGTTCGACGAATTCCACGAGCGCTCCGCCGCGAGCGACCTCGGCCTGGCCTTCGCCTCGGAGGCGCGCGAGGCGCGCGGGGACCTGTCGCTGCTCGCGATGTCGGCGACCATGGACGCCGCCGCCGTAGCCGCGTACCTCTCGTGCCCGGTCATAGAGTCGCCTGGGCGCCTCTACCCCATCGAGACTCGGTACAGCCCCCCGAAAAAAGGCGAACGGCCGGAAGACGCGGTGGCCGGCGCCGTACTGGAAGCGCTCGATACCGCGGGCGGCGACGTGCTCGCGTTCCTGCCCGGCCTGAGGGAAATCGCTACCGTGGCTTCGCTACTGCGCGACCGGTTCGATCGAGGCGCGGTACCGGCGAAGCGGGCGCCCGACGTCCTGAGCCTGCACGGCTCGCTGTCCCTCGCCGAGCAGCGATCGATAACCTCGCCACGCCCGGACGGGCGCCGCCGGGTAATCCTCGCGACGAGCGTCGCAGAGACGAGCCTGACCGTGCCCGGCGTAGGCGCCGTCGTCGATTCGGGGCTGTCGCGCTTCATACGCTTCCACGCGCCGAGCGGCCTCAACAGGCTCGTCACCGAGCGAGCCTCCGTAGCGGAGGCGGGACAGCGGCGGGGCCGCGCCGGTCGCACGGGGCCCGGCGTCTGCTTCCGATGCTGGGACGAGTCGGACATCCTGCCTCCGTCGCGCGGACCGGAACTCGACAGGATCGAGCTGTCCTCCGTGGTCCTCGAATGCGCGGTACGCGGCGCCAGGTCGCCGGAAGGAGTCCGCTGGCTCGATCCGCCGCCGCGCCGCGCGTGGGACGCGGCCTCCGCCGTCCTGCGCGGCATCGGGCTCGTGGACGATTCGGGGCAGGCGACCGATCGCGGGAAACGCGCCGTAGCCATCGGCGCCGACCCGCGCGCGGCGGCGGCACTGCTGGCGGCGGGTACCGATGCCGTCGCCCTGCATACCGCGGCGCTCGCGGCCGCCGCCCTCTCCGAGCGCGACGGCCAGGATTCCGACGGTGACTTCCGTTCCGGCCTCGAGCGGGCGCTGTCGTCGGCCGGGACGAACCGAATCCGCGACGAGGCCGGCCGTCTGGTAGCGCGCGTCGTCTCGGGCGTGCACCGCGGCGCGCGAGTCGGCGGTAGGCGCGCGGCGTTCGACGCGTCGGCCGCCAAGGCCGGCATGGAATCGGTCGGCGACCTGCTCGCGCCCGGCTTCCCGGACAGGCTCGCGAGGCGCCTGCCGGACGATACCTGGGAGTTCCCGTCCGGCAGGCGGGCCAGGTCGGCTTTCGCGCCGCCCCGGGTCGACTGGTTGCTGGCTATCGACGCGGACGCCGGCGATCCGCTCGGGTATATCCGGCGGGCCGCGCCCGTCGGGGCCAAGGCCGCGAAGGCGGCGTTGCTGCCTGGATCGGCGACCGAGCTCGAGGTCGAGTGGCGCGGCCTCGCGGCGGCCGCGTGGGAACGGACCAAGGCGGGAGCCTTCACGCTCGGCGAGCGCAGGCTGGAAGCCGTACCCGAGGACATGCTGGCCGCCGCGTTCTCGGACAGGCTACGAGCCGAAGGCCTCGGGTGGCTACCTTGGGGCGAAGACTCCAGGTCGCTGATAGACAGGGCGAGGTTCGTCGCCGTCCGCGGAGCCGTCCAGGGCGACTGGGGCGACGCGGCCGTCATGGATCGCGTCGCGGAGGCGGCGCGCTACCTGCTCCGACCCAAGGGACCGGTCCTCGACGAGGCCGGGTTGTACGGCCTGCTTCGAGAGGCGATCGGCGGGGAGACGCTATCAAGGATCGACGAGCTCGCTCCCGCGTTCGTCACGACGCCGGGGGGCCGACGCCGGAGGCCGACCTATCCGGCGTCCGGCCCGGCCAGGCTCGCCGGGCGCATCCAGGAATTCTTCGGTATGGCCCAGGGCCCCAGTGCCTGCGGCGAGGCGATGACGCTCGAGCTCGCGTCTCCGGCCGACAGGCCGCTACAGGTGACGAGCGACCTGGCGAGCTTCTGGCGATCGGCCTATCCGTCGATACGGCCCGAGATGGCGAGGCGCTATCCAAGGCACTACTGGCCCGAGGACCCCCTCGTCGCGGAGGCTACGAAGGGGCAGAAGCCGAGGCGGCCTAGCGTTTGACGAGCACGATCGCGGCGATGTCCCCAGAGCGCCTGGCCCCGGACAGGAAGTTACGGTAATCGATCATGACCGACGCCAGCATCGACTCTGCGTTCTCCGGATCGGCGCGCCCGAACGCCTCGGCCAGGCGCTCGACGCCGTAGGGTTCCCGTCTCGCGTTGACGCTGGACACGAGCCCCGCCGTATAGACGAGTATCGCGTCGCCTCGGGCCGCGGAAAAGCCGAGCGCGCCTACCCCTGCGTCGAAGTCGTCGCGACCGAGCGGCGGGGTACGGCTCCGCTCATCCTTCGCCTTTACGAGCGACACGTCGCGGCGGCCCTCCCGGCGCAGGACGGCGTCGGTATGGGCGGCGCTGACGTACTCTACCCTGGGGCCGCGTATCCGCAAGAAGGTCCCGGACACGGTATTGCCGACGGCCGCCAGCTCTCTGACGAGAGCCCGGTTTACGGCGACGAGCGCCGCGCCTATCGGCTCCTCGAAGGTCTCGGCCAGCACGCGGCTGAAGACGTTCTTGGCCAGAACGGTCACGAGCCCGCTCGCTATGCCCGATCCGGAGACCGAGCCTATCGCGACGCCCGTCAGCGATCCGTCCTTCTCGTAGTAGTCGTAGAAATCGCCCGATACGCCGGCCGCGGGCTCGAACACGTATGAGAGGTCCCAATCGGTCGCCGCGGGCGGCTTCGTCGGGAAGAACCCCTTCTGCACGGAAGTGGCGATCTGAACCTCGCGCTCGGATTCTCCCATCGACGCGATAAGGCGTGCGTTGGCCGACGATAGTTCCTCGTTGAGCCGTACGCTCTCGGACGCGGCCGCGGAAAGCTCGGCCGTCTGCTCCTCGACCTCCGCCTCCAGGCCGGCGTTCATGGATTCCGCGCGCGCCGAGACCTTGGCGAACTGACCCGCCAGCACGGAGGACGTCAGGAGCGTGAAGAAGAAGAATGCGTACTTCGACCAGGTCATCGACGAGACGGCCATGCCTCCGGAAATCGCGTCCAGGGCGACGGCCACGGCCATGACGGCTATTCCTATCGCTACCCTTCCCGAATCGCTATGGAATATGAGAGCCGGGAGACGGCGTCCCGCGGCTTTCCCGCTCAGCTCGCGATAATCCCTGGCCAGGGCCTTGCCGAGCGAGAATACGACGGCGTATACGACGGAGACGCTCGCGGCGCCGAACCAGATGATCAAGAGCGGTTCCAGGCGCAGGAACTGCCCCGCGACCGCGAGCGCGACGCAGGACGCGGTCGCCGCGATGACGAATTTGGATCGCCCGAGGCGAAGCAGGGACTCGAGGAATGCCAATAGCGCGGGCAACGAGAGGAACAGCGAAACGTACTCGACGCGCCGTAGAAGGTCGGTATCCGTCACCAGCGAGGTCGCGATGTTCGTACGGCACGTCATATACGAAGCGAGCAGTAGCGTAACGGCGCCGAAGAACAGGTATCCCTTATCCTTGGGCCGTAACGCGAACAGCACGCAATGGTATAGAGCGAAGAACGCGTACACGCCGATGAGCATCAGGTCGAGGTATTCGCTATTGCCGGAGGCGAGGGCGCGGTACGAGTCTATGACGTAAGGCCCCGAGCGATCGAATCCCGTCTCGTAGTCGACGGGGTCGCCCTTGAGCCTGAACGCCAGCAGGTTCTCTCCCCGGACGAGACGGCGCTTATCGAGCGGCACGACGACGTCCCGCAACGATCGTTCGACGTAACCGGAGCCGGAACCGGAACGCACGAACTCGTTACGCAGGAGGACGCCGTTCAGGTACACGGCCCACTCCTGCCCGACGTGGTTCAGGAACAGCGCCGGGTCGCTCGCGTTGATGAGGGTCAAGTCGGCCTGGAACGGCAAGAGTATGGTGAATTCCATAACGGGCCCGGGCAAGAAACTGAAGGGGCCGCCTTCGGGCACGCCGGGCAAGCCGAGATCGCGTATAACGAGCGACCGCCCGCCGCGGGCCGGCGCGACGACTGACCAGAGTTCGTCGTCGACCTTCGGTAGCGTCCGAGTCCATGAATCCTCGAACCCGACGCGGGCGAAGAGCATGGAGTCGTCCAAGTCGACGTACTGCGCGAACGCCGATCCGGCCAATAACAAACCTGTCAACACACACAATAATCGTTTCATGTCGTCGCCCATCCTACGGCCCGATCCTGCCGGGGTCAAGATGAACTTGCATTTGAGTCGTAGCCCGGCTATGGTTCCATACGAATAACCAGAAAGGATCGACTATGAAGGGCATCAGGACCATCGTTACGGTCGCGGTCATCGGGGCGGCTCTCTATTTCACCAATCCGACGAAAGACGACTTCGGTACGTACTACCAAAGCAAGCAGAACGGCGTCGGTTTCGTCGCCAAGCTGGTCTCCACCAGGACCGACATGAAATTCTTCAGCACCTTCACCATCGGGCCCGCCAAGAAGCCGCTGGAGCGCTACCTGGGATTGGCCAAGCTCGTTTTCATCAGGATCAAGTAACGGGACCCATGGGTTTCTTCCCGTTCAAGCGACGGAAGAGAGCCGACGACTACGACGAGCTCGGTCCCGGGCTCTGGGAATCCGCTCGTTCGGGCCGGCCGGCGTTGTCTTCGCTGGGCGACGATGACGCCGCCGCGCTCCGGAGGCTCGCCGCCTGGTTCGTCGATACGAAGGACTTCGTCCCGATCGGCGGCTCGTCGCTGCGCGAGTCGGACGCGGCGACCATAGCCGTGCTCGCCTGCCTACCGATCCTCCGCCTCGGGGCCGCCTGGTACGACGACTGGAGCACGATACTCGTCGCGCCCGACGGGTTCGTCCATTCGATGACGAGCGTCGACGCGGCTGGGGTGGTGACCGAGTACGAAGACGAGCTGTCGGGAAGGGTCACCGAGCTCGGCCCCGTGATTCTGTCGTTGCCCGACGTCCTGGGATCCGGTTTTGGAGACGGGTATAATGTCGTCGTGCACGAGATGGCCCATAAGCTGGACGAGCGCGACGGCGCCCTCGACGGTTGCCCGCCGCTGCCCCGATCCATCGGGCGCCGGGCGTGGCGCGAGGCGTTCGAAGCCGCCTATGGCGACTTCCTCGGACGCGTCGAGCGCGGCGCGAAGCGGGCCCGCCTGAAGCGCTCGTCGCGCCTGCCGCTCGACGAATATGCCGCGGAGAGCCCCGAGGAATTCTTCGCCGTGGCGTGCGAGACGTTCTTCGACGCCCCGGCGAGGCTGGAGCGCGCGTATCCCGCCGTCTTCTCGCTGCTACGGGAGTTCTTCTCCGGCGGCCAGGGCCGTTAGCCCGCCGCGACCTCCGATAATCTCCCGAGGCGGTCGGTCGGCCATTCGTACAGGAGGAAATCGTCCTCGGTCTCCCAGCTGGCGTAGCCGCAAGCGTCGAGCGTGGCGAGCAGCGAGCCGCTCCGGGGAACGACGGCTTCTATGTACGAATAACCCGCCGAGCGTACGGCCTCCTCGAAGGCGAGGAAGGCGACCTTGGCGGCCCGTTGATCCTCGGCGAAGAACGCTACGACGTTGCCCTGGGCCTTGAGCGGGTCTAGAGAGCCGAGGACGCTCGCCGCCGATGGACGGGCGGGCGACGATACCTCTATCAGCACGTCGTCGGGCCGGAGCGCGGCGGAGTCCGGCAACGGATACGCCTTCCACGATTCGATGCGGAAGCCGTCGAAGGGGTACGAGGATTCTAGACGGCGGAAGGCGGCCTCGCGGTCCGTAGCCGCGCGGGCGACGTAACCGCCGGCATCCTCGCCGGGCGACGGCTCGCCGGGCAGGCGCTTCGACTTGATCGTATAGGTCCCGACCCGCCTGAAGCCTATGGCCTCGTTGAGGGCTATCGACTGAGCGCTCTGCACATAGGTGCTAAACCGTATGGACCTCAGCCCGGGGACGCCGGACAGATACCTGAGCCCCTCCAGGCATAGCGCCCGGCCGACGCCCGAGACGCCCGAGTCGAGGTCCTTCCTGAGGCCCTCCAGCCACGCGTGGCCAGGCGCCACGAAGCCGACCCTGCCGCAGCCGACGAGCTTGTCGCCGACGAAGCATCCGTTGAATATGCCTTCGCCGTCGTCGACCCAAGAATCGAACGAGCTTGGAAGGTAATCGTCGCCGTCCCATACCTTGGCGCTAATGGCCAGTACGGCGTCCTTGTCGGACGCGCGTAGCGGGCGAAAGGTGAATCGTTCACTAGGCATGGCAGAGTGGTAGCACGGTCCGGGGCATTGGGCAAGTCCCCGGCCTACGCCAGGTACGCGCGCTCCAGCTGGTCGAGGAAACGCTCGAAGAACTCGACGGGAGAGATCCCGTATACTTCGGTAAATCCGTCGCGGCGCATCAGCAGTATCTGCATGACGCCGAACATCTGCCCCCATAGCAGCATCATCGTCTGCCTGGCGTCCATGCCGGAACGCAGGCGGCCGACGGCGATATCGCGGGCCAGCGCGTCGGAAAGCAGCGAGCCGTACTCCACGGAGATATTCTGACACGCGGCCGCGAGCGTATCGCCATCGATGCGGCCCCGCGAGTACGCGTGGCGCTTAGCCTCGTACGCCATGATCAGGTCGAAATATCCGGGATGGGCCAGCGAAAAGCGGTAGAACGCCGTCCCGAAGGCGCGAATGGTCGACGCGCGGGCGGAGGGTTTCTTCGCGTCGCGCGTAGCCTCGCCGAGGGCGGAAAAGAGCAGGCGCTGTCCCCGAAGCGTCAACGCTAAAAAGACCTCGTCGCGATCGCTGAAGTAGAGGTAGACGCTACGCTTCGTATAGCCGGATTCCCTGGCGATATCGTCCATCGTCGTAGCCTGGAATCCGCGCTCGAAAACGAGCGACTCGGCCTTGTCCAGGATGAATTCCGCTCGTCTCTCGCGATCTAGCCGCTTTCGCTCCGCTGTATCCATGATCACGATAATACGGCAAGCCGATATTGATTGCAACATATTTCAACAGGATGTATTATTATGCATGTTAATGCAGGAGGAAGTATCATGAATATTTCGATAGCGATACTATTCGCGGCGTTCCCGGCGTTGCTCGTGTATCTTTGCTACCGCTTCGCGGCGTTCCGCAAGATAGGGACGGTGCTGCTATGCTATATAGCGGGCATGATCGTCGGCAACATAGGCGTCCTGCCGGCCGGGTTCGCGCCGGTCCAGTCGACGATGGCCGACATGAGCGTGGCGATCGCGTTACCGTTGCTGCTCTTCTCGCTGGACGTGAGGAAATGGTTCCGGGTCGCGGGGAAAGGCATGCTCTGCATGCTGCTCGCGGTCGTATCGATAGTCATCGTCGCCTTCGCGCTACAGCTATGGCTACGCTCCTCCAACCCCATGGCGTGGCAGCTGTCCGGGCTGGCGATAGGCGTCTACACCGGGGGCACGCCGAACCTCGCGGCCATCAAGTCGGCGCTCGGCATAAGGAACGACACATACATCCTCTTCCACACCTACGATACGGTACTATCGCTTCTCTATATATTCCTGATGTCGTCCATAGCCAGGCCCTTCTTCGTCCGCTATATGCGCCTGCGGCCGTTCGAGGCGCCGGCGACGTCGGGGACGGATGACGTCACCGACGACGAGGAAGAATCCATCGACGCATACGCGGGTCTGTTCAAGCCCGGAATACTAGGCAGGCTCGGCCTCGCCGTACTGCTATCGTGCGCCATCGTCGGCGTATCCGCGTTCATAGGCGGGCTATTGCCGCCGACGGCAGGCACCGCGGTAACGATACTGGCCATAACGACGCTCGGCATCGCCGCTTCGTTCATCAAGCCCGTGCGCCGTATCAGGAAGACCTTCCAGGCGGGCATGTACGTTATATACGTATTCTGCTTCGTCGTAGCGTCGATGACGAGGCTCGACAGCCTCATCCACATCGACTACGCGATACTCGGCTACGTGGCTCTATCGATATTCGGCAGCCTCTTCCTCCACGCGCTGTTCTGCAGGCTCGCCAAGATCGACGCCGACACGTTCATCATCACCTCGGTCTCGGCGATCTGCTCGCCGCCCTTCGTGCCGGTCGTGGCCGGAGCGCTCAAGAACAAGGCTATCCTCATCTCCGGCCTGACCACCGGTATAGTCGGCTACGCGATAGGCAACTACCTCGGGATCTCGGTCGCGTATCTCTTCAAGAATCTGCCGTTCTGACGGCCGCTACAGCAAGGAGCCCATCGATGAAAACGTATCTTCCCAAAAAAGGCCGGCCGTACGACGAGGTGCTCGCCGACCTCGACGGCTTCGGCGCGGACGACCCGAAGTACAAGGACGCCAAGACCTGGAGCCTCGTGTACTACCTCGACGCGGAGTACACGGGCTTTCTCGAGTCCGCCTACGATAAATACTTCTCGGCCAACGGCCTCAACCCGACGGCGTTCAAGAGCCTCAAGCGCTTCGAGAGGGACGTGCTCCGCGTGACGTCCGAGCTGTTCCACGGCGACGACGACGCGTGCGGCGTCATGACGTCCGGCGGCACGGAGAGCTGCCTCCTGGCGGTCAAGACGTACCGCGACCTCGGCAGGTCCAAGGGGATCAGGAAGCCGGAGATGATCCTGCCGGAGACCGCGCACGTCGCGTGGGAGAAGGGCTCGGAGTATTTCGGCGTCAGGATACGGCGGGCGCCGCTCGCCGCGGACTACGGGGTCGACGTCGACGCGGTCAAGAGGCTCGTCAACCGCAATACGGTAATGATACTCGGCTCGGCGCCGGAGTATCCGCACGGCGCCATAGACCCGATCGCCGAGCTCGGCGAGATCGCCCTCGCCGCCGGCGTCCCGCTGCACGTCGACGCCTGCGTCGGCGGCTACCTGCTCCCGTTCATAGAGAGGCTGGGCGTCGGGCTGCCCCTATGGGACTTCCGCGTACCCGGCGTCTCTTCCATCTCCGCCGACATCCACAAGTACGGATTCGCCGCCAAGGGCGCCTCCTGCATCCTGTACAGGAAGCTCGAGACGTTCCGCCACCAGGTATTCGTCTATGAGGACTGGCCGGGCGGTATCTTCGCGTCACCGGCGCTGCTCGGGACCAGGCCGGGCGGAGCGTACGCGGCGGCGTGGGCGGCGATCCAGGCTAACGGCGAGGACGGCTACGTAGAGCTGGCGAGGCGCACGATGGACGCTACCAAGCGGATGATCGACGGGATACGCGCGATACCGGGACTGGCGATCATAGGCGAGCCCAAGGCGAGCCTTTTCTCGTACCGCTCCGTAGACGGCGGGCTCAACATCTTCGCGGTCGGCGACGAGATGGAGAAGAAAGGCTGGCACATCGACCGGCTCCAGCGACCGGACGCGCTGCACGCGATGGTCACCGCGTCCCACGACCGCGTCGTCGACCGATACCTCGCCGACCTCGCCCAGGCCGTAACGCACGTGCGCGCCCATCCCGAGCTCGCCGAAAGCGGTCAGGCCGCTACGTACGGCATGATCTCGCATATTCCGCTTCGGGGCATGGTCCGCAAGCAGGTACTGGACATGTTCGCCGAGTCGTACCGGCTATCCGCGGGCGAGATAGACCTGTCGGACAGCCAGTCGTTAAGCCGCGGCGGGTCCGGTTCCGAGGAGGCCGGCGCCAGGCCGGGGTTCGTGCAGGGCATGCTGAACCGGTACGTAAAGCGGCAGCAGGCTAAGGACGCGAAAAAGTAACGCTCGCTAGACGCCCCGCCGCGCGCGGTTCCGGTCGATCCGATCGACCGCGAACATGTAGGCGGCGGAGGCTAGCGCGCAGACCGTGACGAACGGCCAGACGGCGGCGCTGCCGTAGGATCGGGCGACGGGGCCGGCGACCAACGGAGCGAGCGCGTTGCCGCCGATATAGCAGAACGAAACGGCCGAATTGACACGGCTCCTGAAAGCGGGAGGCGCGCTCTCCGCTATGAACGCGTTGCCGTTCGTGCTGCCGAGGATCTCGCCGATCGTCCATACGACGGTGGCTCCCAACGCCAGCGGGGCGCCCGATCGGATTCCCCCGACGAAATAGTAGCCTCCGAAGCCGACGGCGTAGAACAACGACGCTATCGCCACGGAAGTCAGCGACCGTAGGCGCCTGGAGGCGAGGACGACGAGCGCGGTCAACGCGACGACGGTCAGGCCGTTGGTCATCATCGCGGCTCCGAACACCTTGGGGCCGTCAGTATCGCCGAGCACGTCCTTGAGGAAGATCGGTAGCGCGAAGGTATGCTGGTTGTAGACGAAGGCCGTCAGGACGGATCCCGCCGAGTACAGGAGCAGTATGGGGTTCTGCCTGAATACAGCCCAGACCGACCCGGGCGCGACGGCGGCAGTCGTCCGTATGGAGGGATCGGGGACGGCTTCCGGAAGGGCTACGCCCCTGACGTACCGCGCGACGATCAGCGCCGCGGCGAACAGAACGACGGCGTTACCGAAGAACAGCGCCGAAGGCGCCCTCGTAAAGAGCATACCCGCGACGAACGGCCCTATGGAGAAGCCGATGTTATTACCCCAGTAAATCAGCGAGAAGGCCTCTTTCCGACGATCGGCCGGCGCTACGTCGGCCACGATAGCGTTGATGATCGGCCAGGTACCGTTGAGCGTCCCCATCGCGAACGCTATGACGAAGGGCGTGACCGCGTTGAAGCCGATGACGCCGCAGACGATATAGGCGACCGCGGTTATCGACTGCAGGGTCCGGAGCACGCGCGGCCTGTCGAAGGCGTCTCCGAGCTTGCCGCCGACCACGAGGCCTAGCGCCGACATTACCGCGACGATGGACATGAAGAGCCCGGCGCGGGCCTCGTCGTAGCCCAGCTTCATCGTCAGCATCATCGCGAGGAACGGCCCTACGAAGGAGCCGGCGGATACGACGAGGCGAACCGCGAACAGCGCGTATATCTCTGCGGGCAGGCCCGCCTGGAGCGGGGCTTTAAGACGCATCTCAGGATTCCTTTCGAGCTTCGGGAAGGCGACGGAAACGGATTCTAGCTGGGATCAGACGCGCGCGTCCATCCGGTTGCCGGACTCGTAGCGACGGAGCCCCATATTGAAAAGCGCGTACGACAGCCATACGTACGCGACGGCTATCAGGAACAGGACCGGCGCGAGCCGCCAGTCCAGCGCCTTGAATATCCGTAGCGGCATGAAGGCGACGAATCCCGACGGCACTATCGTATACAGCATCCAGCGCATGCCCGAGCCGTAGATTCCCTCGGGATATAGCGAGAACGACAGCATGAATTCCGTAAGCGCGGACGATATCGCCGACGAATTCCCGATGAAGAACGCGAGGCTCTCGGCGGCCGCGAACGTCGCGGCGAATATAAGCGCCCCGGGGATGACGAGGGCCACGAAGAGGGCCCAGCGCTCGGGATCCGCGCCCGTAGTCATGGCCAGGACGATGAACCCGTACGCGAAATCCCCCCAGGCGGACACGATCGTCTTCGACGCGAGCGCGTTTATCCATACGTCCTTGGGCTGGAGCAGGTATACGTCGAGGCCGCCCTCCATGATGATACGGCCGAGCTGGCGGACGTTCCCGAATACGATATGAGCCAGCCCGAACGATGTGGAGACGAAGGCCCATACGAGCATGACGTCTGAGAAACCGTAGCCGCCGACGTTCCCCGTCCTCGCTATGAGCACGACCCAGAAAGCGGCGAACGCCGCGTTGTTGAGCATCATTCCGAAGAATTGCAGCAGGAAATTGACGCGATACTCGAGGGTCGACTTGACGTTGACCGCGAACGCGGCGGCCAAGAAGCGGGCGTAAGCCCGTATCCGCCCTAGCGGGCGCATCGTCGGCGAAAGGCGCTTTCGTCCTATCATATTCAGCCTCCGTTAACCGAGAGCCGCCGGCTCCCTGACGCGAACACGATCCTGGCCAGCCACAGGGCGACGGCTATCCAAAGCGCCTGGCGCGCCAGCAGGGAAAGCGCATCGGAGAAGGAGAACGCCACGGCGATCCGCGCCGGCGCGTACGAGAGGTATGGGAACGGCGTCCAGACGGCGATCCGCGCGGCGGCCCGGGGCAGGAACTCTATCGGCATCAGCGTGCCGACGACCAGCGAGAATTTCTGGAATATCCAGAAGAACGCCTCGTTCTCCTCGAACCAGAACGCCGTCATCGCTATCGTCATCTGCAGGAGGTAGTTTAGCGTCCCTGCCATCAGCAACGACGCGGCGAGGAACAGCGGGCGGGTCATCGCGGCCATGGCGGAGGCGGTAGCGGGAGGCGGCCCGACGAGCATGAGCCCCACGGCGAGGCCTTCGGCGAGTATGACGCAGGCCTCTACGAGCGACCCGCCGAATTTCTCGGCGAAGTTGTACCGTATGAAGTCGTACGGTCGCACCAGCAAGTACGCCACCTGGCCGCTCTTCATATCGCGCGACAGCGTCCAGAAGAAGCGCCCGAACCCGAAGCTCGGCACCTCGGCGACGATGAAGTACCACACGGACATGCGCATGGTGTATCCCGCGATCTCGGTCGTCCCGGAGTAGGCTCCGGCCCACACGCGGGAGAAGATGAAGACGAACAGCGCGTACGTGAACATGGACCCCGCGAAGTTGCCCGGATACGCGAGCTTCTCCCGCATCGCGGTAGAGGCCGCCACGGCGTAGACGCGCGATCCTCGACGGAGGCTACGCATCGGAGGAAGCCTCGTCCAACCGTTCGAGGCTCCCGTCGCCGGAACCGAAGGCGTGCGCCTCCGCGCCGGAACCGGCGCTGTAGATGGCGGCGATGACGCTCTCCAACGGCTCATCCTCTATCGTTATGTCCTCGAGCTCGCCGCGGGACGCCAGCGCGCGGACCACCTCGGCCAGCGAGTGCTTGCGCGTGTCCACCTCGTAGCTGGCGGCCGTCGGAGTACGCTTCACCGGCGACAGGGTCGGCAGGTCGAGATTGACCGGCGACGCGTACCGGACGCCCACGTGCTTGAGCGACAGGGCCCGGTGCCGCAGGTCCTTCATCGACTCGTCGACGACGACCTCGCCGTGATGGATGATTATAGCGCGCTTGCAGACCTTCTCGATGTCGCCCATGTCGTGGCTCGTCAGGAAGATGGTCGTGTCGTCCACCCTGGCGGCCTCGGCTAGGAGCTGGCGAATCTCGCGCTTGGCGACCACGTCGAGGCCTATAGTCGGCTCGTCGAGGAAAAGCACGAGGGGCGCGGGAAGGAGGCTGGCGGCTATCTCGCATCGTATGCGCTCCCCCAGCGAAAGCTTGCGCACCGGCACGTCCCAGTAGGGCGCGAGGCCGAAGCGCTCTATCAGTTCCGCCTCGCGCCATTTCCTGTCGTCCTCGTCTATCTCGTAGACGGCGCCGAGCAGGCGGAACGAGTCCGACGGCGGCAGGTGGAACCAGAGCTGGCTCTTCTGCCCGAAGACGGCGCCGACGTAGCGGGACAGCTCGACGCGCTCGCGGGACGGATCGAGCCCGAGGACGCTCGCCCCGCCGCCGGAAGGCTGCAGTATCCCCATGAGCATCTTGATGGTCGTGGACTTTCCCGCGCCGTTCGGCCCGAGGAACGCGACGAGCTCGCCCTCCTCCACCTCGAACGATACGCCCTTTACGGCCTCCACCTCCCGGAGCTCCGGCCTGACGAGCGAGCGGATGGCGGACAGGCGCCCCGACGGACGGACCCTGGCGGTGAATGTCTTGGTGAGACGATTGGCGACGATAGCTGCCATATGAAGCCCCCGAGAATACGGGGCCGGACGACGCCTGCGGCGAGCGCTTTGAATGGGCGGACGGACGGACCCCGAAATCGATCGAGACTCCGTCCTCGGGCTTTTATCCCGTGGGTGTCTCGGCTGTCACGCAGCCGCCGGCGCCGCTCGGTCTCGTCCCCGTTCCCCGCCGTATCGGCACAGGAAACGGGAGGAACCCCCAGGCGCCCTCTCGAAGGTAAGTGGTATAATGAGTACCCTTACGCGCTCGTAGAGTCAATCATGCCGATCGTTTCTATGCGTAAGACCATCTTTCTAAAAAATCGGCTCGCCACTCTTGCGCCGATCGAGTCTCCAATCTAGGCTAATGTGCATGCATCATGATTCGACGCCGATTCGGACATTCGAAAATCCTCCGCGTAACAACGCCACGATGGCGGGACTCCTGGCGTTCATAGGCGTCTCCGCGCTGTTCATCGTAGCCGGGCTCTCGCAGACCTCCCGCCTGGCGCAGTACGAGCGAGGCAGGGCCCTGCTCGAGGCGTCGACGGTCAGGGTAGCGATAGAGAGCAGCCTGAACGAGCGCATCAGCCTGGAACGCGGCGTCGTCGCCTTCATAGCGGCCGATCCGAGGATCGACGACGGGAAGCTAACCGATTTCGCCAGGCAGATCATCATGGACGACACCATCATCAAGAACCTGACGGTTCTCGAGGGAACGACCATTCGGTTCGTCTATCCATACGAGCCCAATAAGGCCGCGCTGGGAGTCGACCTCATCTCCATGCCCGCCCAGGCGAAGGACGTGAGGCGCGCGATGACGAGCCGCGATCCCATCGTCTCGGGCCCGCACGCGCTCGTCCAGGGCGGAGTCGGACTCATCAGCCGCATGGGCATCTTCCCCATCGGTCCGAGCGGGCCGGAGTATTGGGGCCAGGCCAGCATCGTCCTAGACAGCGAGGCCATACTCGAGCGAACTGGCGTCGCCAATCACCCTTCCCTGCTTTTCTTTATCGATTCCGGCCCCGGGTCCAGTATGGGATATTCGATACTATACGGCGATCCGTCCATCCTCGATCGGGATCCCGTCGTACTGGACGTCGTACTGCCCGGCGTCACGTGGTCGCTCGCGGCCATACCCAGGAGCGGATGGAACACGTTCCGCGGCTTGGCCGCCGCTATTTCGGCGATCGGTATAGCGATAGCCGCGCTCGCCGGAACGGCCATCCGGGGCCTCTTGATGACGCGATCGGCCCTCAAGGAGCTCGCTTACCACGACCAGCTGACCGAACTGCCTAACCGGGCCCTGTTCTGGGACAGGCTGCGGGTCGAGGCGAACAGGGCGGAACGGGACGGAACGTGCGTCTGCCTGTGCATGGTCGACCTGGACGAATTCAAGGCGGTCAACGACGATCTCGGTCACGAGGCGGGGGATCGCCTGCTCGCCGAGGTAGCTTCGAGGATAAGCGTCGCGATCAGGAAGAGCGATACCGTGGCGAGGCTCGGAGGCGACGAATTCGCCGTGATAGCCTCTGTCGCCGATCAGTCGGGAGTCGAGGAGGTGCGGGTGCGTCTCCAAGGTTGCTTCCTTGAACCGTTCGACCTCGGCACGGTCTCACGCGCGGCCAAGGCGAGCATAGGATGCGCCCTGTTCCCCGAAGACGGACCGGACGTGGAGGCCGTGCTCGCCGAGGCCGATCGGCGCATGTATCATATAAAACACGGCGCCTAGGAACGCGTACGAGAAAAAACTCAGCGCCGCAAGAACGCCCGGACGAACAACGCGAGCACCGTATAGGCTTCGAGGCGCCCGACGAGCCCGCAGGCCACGATATTCACCTCGTCCGTCCCGGTACGCGCCGGGAACCAATCGGCGTCGGCGGTACCGGCCTTTCGTAAGGTCTCCGTCCGGCTACCGCCTTCGTTCAATACTATACAATCGCGTCCGTCGTTAGCCCTGCGCGCCGCTCATCTAGCAAGTCGCGCGCTATATGCATGCCTCTCGTGCCGGCTCCGGTTATCACGACTTCCAGCGCGGCGAGCGCAGACTGCGCGATCGTTATAATAAATGTTTCATCTTGACGTTCAATTTATCTGAACGTTACAATCCGTCAAGCGAAGAGCATAAAGGGAGGGCACCAATGCGAAGTGATTTGCGCAGGCTTCTCGACGCCGCCGGGCAGGCGGCCAAAGAAGCCGCGTGGCTAGGGCTCAGGCGCCGCAGGACGAGCGCGACCTATTATATGGCCAGGGACGGATCCTTCGACCAGGCCGTCGGGGGAATAGACGACGGCATCATGGTAGAGGCGCTATACGACGGGCAGTTCGCGTACGCGGCTACCCCGGACATGACGCCCGAAGGAGTAGCCAAGGCGGCCGCTTCGGCGCTGGCGAGCGCCAAGGCCGCGGCCGGCCGCGGCGTCCATCGCTTCGACGCGTCGGTCAGGCCGGCGACTGGCGCCCGTTACGAGACGCCGCGAGTCCGTAAGGCCGCGACCGCCCCGGACGGGGTGTTCGGGTTCCTCCTCGCGTCGTGCGGGGCGCTCAAGTCCTCCGACGAGATCATCCAGACCACGTCGCTCGTCGAGGCCGGTCGCTACGACTACGAGATCGTATCGACGAACGGCGCCGACATAGAGCAGACGCTCTACTACCTGGGCACCAGCCTGCAAGCCGTCGCCCGAAGGGGAGACGTCGTTCAGCTAAGGACGGCCAACGGGCCTCGCGGCCTGACGCGCCAGGGCGGCTGGGAGCTGCTCGATACGGAGACGCTCCTCAAGGAGGCGTCGCGCGTCGGGACGGAAGCGGTGGAGCTGCTCGGCGCCGATACTTGCCCGAGCGACAGGCGAACGCTCGTCCTCATGCCCGACCAGATGATGCTGCAGATCCACGAGAGCGTCGGGCACCCGCTCGAGATAGACCGTATACTCGGCGACGAGCGCAATTACGCCGGCGGCAGCTTCGTGAAGGCGTCCGACATCGGCTCGCTGCGATACGGCTCCGACCTGATGAACATCAGCTACGATCCGACGGTTCCCGGCGAGCTTGCGTCGTACGGCGCGGACGAGATCGGGAACCTCGCGGTCAAGCAGCTGATCATAAAGAACGGTATACTCGTCCGCGGCCTCGGTAGCCTCGAGAGCCAGGCCCGCGCCGGCGTCCCGGGCGTCGCCAACCAGCGCGCCACGTCGTGGAACCGGCCGCCGATAGACCGCATGGCCAACCTCAACCTCGAGCCGGGCTCTACCTCGCTCAAGGACATGATAGCGTCCGTGGAGAAGGGCGTCCTCATGAGGACGAACCGCTCCTGGTCCATAGACGACTACCGCAACAAGTTCCAGTTCGGCTGCGAGTACGGCACCCTCATCGAGGACGGCAAGCTGACGAAGACGGTCCGCGACCCAAACTACCGCGGCGTCTCCAGCACGTTCTGGCGCAGCCTGAGCGCGGTCGGCGACCGCGGCACGTTCGCGGCCTACGGTACGCCGAATTGCGGCAAGGGCGAGCCGAACCAGGTGATGTTCGTCGGCCACGCCAGCCCCGTCTGCGCGTTCTCCGACGTAGAAGTATTCGGAGGCGGAAAATGACGAACGACTTCAAGGCGCATTTCGACGCGATCAAGGCGCGCGCGCTCGGCGAGCTCCTGCCGGGCGAACGGGCCGCTATCAGCTACTCGGCCGAACGCTCCGCGTACATGCGCTTCAATAACGGCAAGGTCCGCCAATCGGGCACCGTACTGCAGGCCGACCTCAGCATAAAGCTGTGGAAGGGCGCCAAGTCCTATTCGTTCCAGCTGGGACTGTCCTGCGACGCCGACGTCGACGACGAGCGCGTAGCCGACGCCATCGGTTCGGCCCGCGCGCTACTGCCCCTGCTGCCCGACGATCCGTACCAGGCCGTGCCCGAGGCCGCCGAGTCGTCCGACGCGCGCTACGGAGGCAAGCTGCTACCGGAAGGCGAAATACCCGCCAGGGTGCTCGATCCGGCCGCGGGGCTCGACTTCACCGGCATCTACTCGCAGGGCCTCGTCTGCCGCGCGGCGGCCAACTCGGCTGGCGCCGACCACTGGTTCCAGACCGAGACCTTCCTCGTCGACTATTCCGCGTGGCTACCCAACGGCCGGGCGGTCAAGTCGTCGTACGCCGGCCGCGACTGGAGCGACGGCGAATACGCGGCCCGCATAGCGTCGACCCGCGGCTCGCTCGAGAACCTGTCCAAGCCCGAGAAGGTCCTGACTCCGGGCAAGTACCGCGCGTTCATCACCGCCGACGCCCTCAACGAGGTCGTGACGTTCTTCTCGTGGAACGGCTTCGGGGAGCGCGGGCTCAGGCAGGGCGAAAGCGCCTATATCGCGATGCGCGAGGGCCGCGAATCCATGTCGCCTCTATTCGGCTTCAGCCAGGACTTCTCGCTGGGCGTGCAGCCGGCGTTCAACGACGACGGAGAACTCGCCCCGGATCGCCTCGTCGTCGTGGAAGGCGGCAGGATACGCAACACGATCGTCTGCTCCCGGACCGCGAAGCAGTACGGGATACCGGCCAACGGAGCCGGCGACGAAGAGGAAGCGCGCTCGGTCGCGATCGACGCGGGCGACCTGCCCGAGGCCGACGCGCTCGAGGCCATAGGGACCGGCGTCTACGTATCCAATTTCCACTACCTGAACTGGAGCGACGTCCAGGCGGCCAGGATCACCGGCATGACGCGGTTCTCGTGCCTCTGGGTAGAGGACGGCGAGGTCGTAGGCCCCATCAAGGACATGCGATGGGACGAATCGCTGTATAACATGCTCGGCGCCAAACTCGAAGCCGTCACCAGGGAACGCCACCTGATAGTGGAATCAATGACGTACGATCACAGGCAGGTAGGGGGCAGTCTCTTGCCCGGGCTACTGGTAGACGGGCTCTCGTTCACGCTCTGATATACGGTATCGGCCGTCCTCCCGGCCGATGAGCCATAATATCAGGCCCCGCGCCTCTGGCGCGGGGCCTCTTTCATTACGGACCGCCGACCTCAATAATGCGGCGGCCGTTCTCCGGCCGGCATGCCCGGTCCCTTGTCGCTGCCCATCTCGGAGATACGCCTGGCCATCGCCCTCATCGCTTCCTCGAGACGCTCCGTCCGGCGCCCGTACTCATATACGAGGCCGTCGAGGTCGGACACGGTCTTCTCCAGGTACGCTATCTTCGTCTCTATCGATTCCGCGCTAGTATCGCTCATGGGAACCGCTCCTCTATCGTCGGATTATGTTCAGGCGTCTATCAGGGCCGCGAGCTCTTCCCACCGGGACGTCCGCGCCTCTATCAGGGGGCACAGCTCCGCGTAGCGGCGCCCCGCCCTGTCCAGCTCCTCGCCGGAGGCGCCCGACGAGAATAGCCCCTCGAGCGACGATTTCTCGTCCTCGAGCGCCTGTATCTCGTCCAGTATGCCCTCGTACTCCTTGCGCTCCGCCCAGGTCGGCTTGCGGGACTTATCCGCCGCGTCGACCCTCTCCCTCGGCCGCCTGGCGGTTTCGGCCTTCTCCGCGTCGGCCTTCGCGTCCGCCTCGGCGTCGAGGTATTCGCGGTACTCCCCGTACGGTCCCGGATACAGGACGGCCCGCCCCGAGCCGTCGATGGCGATGGTCGTCGTCGTAGCCCCGTCGAGGAAGGCGCGGTCGTGGGATACGACGATGACGCAGCCGTCGAAGCCCTCGACGTATTCCTCGAGCAACTCTATCGTATCTATATCGAGGTCGTTCGTCGGCTCGTCGAGGATCAGCAGGTTGGGATGCTCGGCGAGCACCGAGACGAGCTGCAGGCGGCGAAGCTCGCCGCCAGACAGCGTCGACAGGCGCTGATCGTGCATAGTGCGGTCGAAGAGGAAGCGCTCGAGCAGTCGCTCGGGATCGAGCGTCGTGCCGTCGCCCATGCTCGTCAGCTCGGCCTTGCTCCGGATGAACTCTATCATGGACGCGTCCATCGGCAGACCGGCGGTCGTCTGCCCGTAATACGCGCACGCGGTGTTGGCGCCGCGGTCTACCGAGCCCTCGCTCGGTTCCAGCGAGCCCGCTATCAGGCCGAGCAGCGTCGTCTTGCCGGAGCCGTTGGGCCCGACGACGCCGATCCTGTCGCCCTTGACGAATTCGTACGAGAACGGCTCGAAGACGAGGCGCTCCCCGTAGCGCTTGGCGACGTCCTTGAGGCCGAGGACCTTCTTGCCGAGCCGCTTGGACTTGGAAGAGAAGGCTCCCATCGCGACCGGCCGTTCCAGCGCGGCGGCCTGCATGTCCTTGATGACGCCCTTGCGCCGCTCGCTCTTCGTCGCGCGCGCCCGGGCGCCGCGCATCAGCCATTTCATCTCTATCTTGAGAATGGCCTCTCGCCTGGAGTCGGCTTTCTCGAGCGAGTTCCAGCGCTCGTTCTTCATCTCGATGAAGGTGGAATAATCGCCTGGATACGAGAACACCTGCGAGCACTCTACCTCTAGGATGCGGCCGGCCACGGCGTCGAGGAAGGCGCGGTCGTGGGTCACGACGACGAACGCGAAAGCGGACGACTCGAGCTTACGCTCGAGGAGCTCTATCGCGGCCAGGTCCAGATGGTTCGTCGGCTCGTCCAGCAGCACGAGGTCGGCGGCGTCGGCGAGGCAGCGGGCTAGCGCCGCCTTCTTGATCATGCCGCCGGACATCCCGTCCATGCTCGCTCCGATGTCGGGCAGGCCGAATTCGGTGCACAGCGACGCGAAGCGCCTCTCGAGGAGGAACCCCCCTTCCGACTCCATCTTCGCGTGCAACGCCTCGACGGCGCGGGCGTCCGTCGCGGCGCGCCCGGATACGGCGGCCTCGTAGTCCCTCACGAGGCGCACGAGGTCGGAATCGCCGCCGTAGAGGAATTCCGCCAGCTTGGCCCCCGGGGGGGCGACCGGCGATTGCGGCAGGACCGCGATCCTGAGGCCGCGCTTGCGCGCTATCGCGCCGTCGTCGGGCTCGAGAGCCCCGGACAGGACGCGGAGGAATGTCGATTTACCGGCGCCGTTGCGCCCCACCAGGCCGATGCGTTCGCCTTCTTCGATACCGAGCGAGACGTTCTGGAACAGCGGCGTGCCTATGAGCGTCTTGGAGACGCCGTCGAGGGATACTATGTTCATGCGTAGCATGGACTATAGCCGCGAACGGAGTCCGTGGACAAGGCGCTTCCCGCGTGAGAGCCCGGCATGGTCCATGCCGATCTCCTTGCCGCGACCTCGTTAAAACCGCTACCTTGGAACGATGCACCGACCGATCGCCTCTTTCGACTACCTTTCCCCCGAGCTCGCCCTTTCGGCGGTCAGCGAGGCCTTCGGCATAGAGCCGGACGGCTCGTTCTTCGCGTACCCGAGCTATGCAAACCGGGTATACGGCCTCAAGGCTGACTCGGGCGCCGAGTACGTAGCCAAATTCTACCGTCCCGGCCGCTGGACGCACGAGGCTATCCTGGAGGAGCACGCGTTCGTAGCCGAATTGGCGGACGCCGAGATCCCGGTCGTGGCGCCCATCGCCTCCGCGGACGGAGACACGCTGCCCGTGCTCGCGGTAGGCGACGACGGGGGGGAGACCGAGTTCCCGTTCGCCTTGTTCCCGAAGCGCGGCGGCCGCCTCTTCGACGCGGAGCGCGACGAGGACTGGTTGCGGCTCGGAGCGCTGGCGGGGCGGATCCACGCGGTGGGGGCGGCCCGCCCGTTCGGGCTACGCGTCCGCATCGAGCCGGGGCTGACGGCAGGGTACGTCGGCGAGATCCTCGAGGGAGGCGCCGTTCACCCGGAGGCGGCCGACCGCGTCGCGCCGCTGTTGGAGCGCGCGACGGAGCTGGTGGACGAGGCGCTCTCCCGGAGTCCCGCGCCCATCCGGCTCCACGGCGACTTCCACCGCGGCAACGTGCTAGACCGGTCCGACGGCGGGCTCCTGGCCATAGACTTCGACGACGCGACGTCCGGCCCGGCCGTGCAGGACCTGTGGCTACTGTTGCCGGGACCGTCCGACGAGTGCCGGCGGGAACTCGGCCTGATCGTGGAGGGCTACGAGGCCTTCATGCCCTTCGACCGCCGGAGCCTGGCGCTCGTCGAGCCGCTCAGGCTGCTCAGGATGATCCACTTCATAGCGTGGCAGGCCAGGCAACGCTCTGACCGGGGCTTCTCGGAGCGTTGGGACGGCTGGGGCTCCAAGGCCTTCTGGGCGGCGGAGGCGACGGACCTCGCGGACCAGATAGAGCGAGTCGAGTCAACGGGCGTCGGCCGCCAGCGATGAATAGGCGGTCACGCGATTGCGACCGGCGGCCTTGGCGGCGTACAGCGCCTTATCCGCCATCGCCATCAACGCGTCCATATCCGCCCCGGCGTCGCCCGGCCTCACCGCCGCCACGCCGCAGCTGACGGTGACCGCGACCGACACGGCGGAGCCTGCGTGCGGCAGCTCGAGCGCCCCGACCGCCCGCCTGACGCGCTCCAGCACCGTGAAGGCCCCGGCCTCGTCGGTATCGGGTAGCAGCACGGCGAATTCCTCGCCGCCGTAGCGGCTCGGCAGGTCGTCGGGCCGCATGACGCACTCCCTTATTACCAGGCCGATGGACCTGAGCGCGGCATCGCCGCCTGCGTGCCCGTACAGGTCGTTATAATTCTTGAAGAAATCGACGTCTATCATGCCGCAGGCTACGGATCCGCGCTCGTCCGAGGAGCGGGAATCCAGGACAGGGTATCCGGACAGGCTCCTGAGGCGCAGGAGCGACAGGGTCTTGTCCAGGCTTCGGCGGTTCGGCAGGCCGGTCAGCCCGTCGGTCAAGGCCAGGCGATCGAGCTCCCGGGCCTGGACGCGGACCCGATCAACGAGCGAGTTGACGTGCGCCGACAGCTCGCCGAGCTCGTCCCGCCGGTCGGTCCCGAGCGCCGCGCCCGCCTCGAGGGCGCTCGAGAAGGAGCCGAGGTAATCCCGTATGACCAGGATAGGATCGACCAGCTGGCGCTTTACGAAGAAGTACGACGCCAGGTAGGCGCACAGGCCCGCCGCCGCGCCGATGACGAAGAACTGGAGCAGCATGACCCTCAGCGCCGCGAGCCAGGAGCGATCCTTGTGGTAGCCGAGGTAGCCGATGACCGTCCCGTCCGCGTCGGCTACCGGGTCCCAGGCCTCGAGCTCGTCGCGGCCGTCTACCTTGACGGGATGGATGCCCGGGACGGGCTTCTTCTCCGTCTCGGAGGCGGGTAGCCAGGATACATTGAAATCGTCGCCGGGAGCGTAGGACCGCAGGACCTCGTCGTCCAGCATCCTCACGAAGACGAGCACGCCGCGCGGCGGCAGCGTCGCCAGGTCGTCGGTCACGGGCCAGGAGACGTACATCGCCGGGACGCCATCGAACACGGAGAAGCCGTAGACGGCCCGCGACGGCTCGACACCGTACGCCTCGTGGAACAGAGCGGGAGACCGGTACCGCAGGCGCGGGACGCCCGAGGACGCGTCCGCCCGCGGCACGGCGACGCTCGACCAGAGTATCTCCCCGTCGTCGGCCACGATCAGCACCGCGTCTATCTTCTGGGCGCGCATCCAGGAGGCCGGGTAGTTGTCCTCGATATAGGACGGGTCCCGCGTGGCCAAATAGTCGTAGCTGTCCCCCCATTCCGCGTACGACATGACGAAGCCGCCGAGGGACTCGCGTTCCCTCCGCAGTAGCACCCCGAACTGCGCGATGCGCCCTTCCATGTCCGTCCGCTCTAGCGTGGAGAAGCCGCGGGCCACCAGCAGGTACGCCGAGAGGACGGCGACCATGCAGAAGGCCATCGTGCCGACAGCCATGTTGAGCGGAATGACTTCCTTGAGCGACGACCGACCCTTGCCCGCCATACCGCAAGTATAGGAGACAGGCTCCCTGAAGGAAAGCCCGGCGAGGACTTAACAGAGCCGCCCTTAATGTGTATCCTAATAGTACTTTATTCAAGGATCGAGTGTAACGAATGGATTATTCAGAATTAAGCATGCACCCTGACCTGGCCAAGGGCATCACCGAGGCCGGCTACGTATCGTGCATGCCCGTGCAGGCATCGGTTTTCCCCCACGCCTTCACAGGCGAGGACATCTACGCCCAGTCGCAGACGGGCACCGGCAAGACGGCCGCATTCCTCGTCTCCATTTTCCAGCGGATCATGAGCGATCCCGCCAGCCGCCATCGCAAGGTGCTGATCCTCGCGCCGACGCGCGAGCTCGCGGCCCAGATCGAGGACGAGGCCCGGAAGCTGGGCAAGCACCTGCCGATATCGATGGGCTGCTTCTACGGCGGCGTCGCCTACGGTCCTCAGTTCGACATGCTCCGCGACAACGTACAGATGATAATCGGAACGCCAGGGCGCATCATCGATCTCGTAGAGCAGGGCAAGATGCTGCTCCGCGACGTAGGATTCCTCGTCGTCGACGAGGCGGACCGCATGTTCGACATGGGCTTCATCGACGATCTCCGGAAACTGCTACGCTATCTGCCGCAGCCCAAGGATCGGCAGACGTTCCTCTTCTCCGCCACGCTCAACTTCCGTATCAAGAACCTGGCGTGGGAGTACATGGACGAGCCCGTCGAAATAGTCATAGAGGCGGAGACGGTCACCGTAGACCTCGTATCCCAAGAGCTCTATCACGTCGGAAGCAACGAGAAGTTCCGGGTGCTACTCGGGCTACTCGCGCGGGACAAGCCCAAGAGCGCCCTTATCTTCTGCAACCAGAAATTCATGGCCGAGGAAATTTCCAGGCGCCTCGGCATCAACGGCTACGAGTGCGAGTACATCATGGGCGACCTGCCCCAGGCCAAGCGCCTCCAGGTGATAGAGCGGCTCAAGGCCGGTCACCTGGCGATACTCGTAGCGACCGACGTCGCGGCCAGAGGGCTGGACGTCAACGCGCTGGATGTCGTCGTGAACTACGACGTGCCGATGGACCCGGAATCGTACGTGCACCGTATCGGACGTACCGCGAGGGCGGGCGCCGCCGGTAAGGCAATCACGCTCGCCTGCGAGAAATTCGTCTACGGGCTCCCGGCCATAGAGAAGTACATAGAGACGAAGCTACCCGTGTTCCCCGTGACCGAGGAGCTGTTCGGCGAGGACAAGAGCGCCGGCATACGCTTCGGGCACGCGCGCGACCGGGCGAGGCCGGGTAGCGATCGCGGGGCAGGCAGGGCCGGATCCTCGTACGGCGGCTCGAGCCGCGGTGGTTCCGGTTCCAGTCGCGGTCGGCCGGGGCAGGACCGCGGCCAGCATCACGGGTCGGCGCCGCGGGGCGAGCGCGCTCCGGGCGGTCACGACGCCGGGTACGCGCCGCGTAGCGCCGGACAGGGTCAAAGCCAGCGGAGCCAGGCTCCCAGGGAACCCCAGGCAACTCGGCCCGAGCAGCGTCGTCCTCCCGAGCAGCGTCGTCCTCCCGAGCAGCGCAGGCCCCCGGAACAACGCAGGCCTTCCGATCAGCGGCGGCCCGCGGAACAGCCGAGGCAGGGCGGACGCGATCCGTACGCGGTCAGCTCCGAGGAACGAATGAGGCGATACAAGGAAAAGTACGCGGGATCTCCCGAACCTCGTAGCCAAAAGCCCGCCCAGGGAGGCAAGGCGCCGCGAGGCAACGGCGAAGCGCGCAGGAACGGACCGGCGGCGAGGCCGCAGAAGCAGGCGTCCGCGGCCCCCAAGGCACCGGCGAAGAAGCCGGGATTATTCGACAGGATCAAGCGTATCTTCGGCGCGGGCAAGGACGCCGACTGACCGGCGTGGCGCCCGGACCGGTCCTCGACAGGGAAGATAACGCCGCCGAGCGATCGTCGCTCGAGCCAGAGCAGCTTTTTTCGCCTTTCGACCGCGCTCTCGGCGCCTTGCGGGAACGCTTCTTCGAGCGGCACCGATCGGCATCCGTCGCCGTCTCCACGATAGCGTACGCGATCGCCGTATTGGCGCTCGGCTCCCGACTGGGCGTATCGACCAACTATTTCGTAGTGTTGCCGGTCATCTGCGCGGCTATCGGCTACGGGCTTCCCGGGGGGATCATCGCCGGAGCGCTAGGCCTTCCCGTGAACCTGGCGCTCTACGCCGCGCTTCGGCATCCCGAATATTCACCGGCATCGCAACCGATAGCCGAAGTCTCGGGCATCATCATAGGTACCGTGCTCGGCTATCTTTCCGATTACCACGGCAAGCTGAACGCCGAGCGCGCGCTACGCAAACAGATAGAGAACGATCTCCGGCATGCGCTCAGCGACAGGGAAACGCTGTTCCGCGAGGTTCACCACCGGGTCAAGAACAACCTCAACCTGATAAAGAGCATCATAGGGCTGCAGGCGAGGCGATCAGATGATCCGGCGTTCAAGGACGCCGCCGCCGCCCTCATGGGCCGGATATTATCGATATCATTCGTGCACGAGCGGCTGTACCGCACGGCCGAACTCTCGGCGGTCGCGATCGACGAATACATCGAGAACCTCGTCGGGGCCATCAAGATGACCGCGAGCGGTTCGGAGACGCCTCCGACGGTATCGCTCGCGCTGGCTCCGAGATTAGTCTCCATGGATATAGCCGTACCGATAGGCCTGATAACGAACGAGCTCGTAACGAACGCGATAAAGCACGGTAGACCGGGCGACGGTCCGTTGCACGTATCGGTCGAGCTCGCCGCAGGCGACGGCGGGATGATCCTGACCGTGCGGGACGACGGGAGCGGGTTCCAGGGACTCGAAGCGGGGCAGAGCATCGATATCGAGGAGGCCGCGGTCCTGAATACCGGCAAGCTCGGGTTGACGCTGCTCGACCTCATGGCATCGCAGCTCGGCGGCGAGGGCGCCTATCGCCGCGACTCCGGCTGGACCGAATTCCGGCTCTCCTTCCCGTACGCCTGACCCCGTTACTCGAACTCCGACCGCAAGCCGAAACGGCGGCGATGGCGATGCCCCCGAGGCCCCGGGCGCCCCGATTCGACGAGATCAACCTCGACCTGAGCCGCCTCTTCCTTGCGCAGGAGAAGGTGGTAGCCATGGATGCTTACCTGCATCGGGCCTCCGAACCCGCCCCTCCTCACGACCGTGCCGTCGGTCCCCTCGGCGAATCCCATATCGGCCAGCCTTCGACCGACCTCGCGACCGACCTTTACGGACCTGATAATAAAGTGGTCCCGCGGCAATAGTAACGATAGCACCATAAGGGGCGACCTCTGATCGAAAGGGGTATGTGAGTCAACGACCGGAGAGCGGTACGCCACCGCGTTCCAGCAATCGATATTGATTATCATTATCACATAGTAGGCGATCTAGTCAAGCCGTACACGGAACGCGCTCCTAGGCGATTCGTCGGATAGCGGGTATGCTGGAGGCGTGCGTGGATTCCTTAAAATCGCCTTAGCCATATCCGGCGCCGCGTTCGCCGTCACGCTCGCCGCATCGATAGCCGTTACCGCTCGCCTTCGTAGCGACATAGCGGCCCGGCCTACCAAGCCGGGCGACGACGCGCTGTTCCACCTCATCGCCATCGTGCCGTCGTCCGACGCGGGGAGGTATTACGCTCGAGCGCTAGAGTCGATGGGCCGGGCGGCCAGGAAGGCGGGAGCCGCGCTCCAACCCCTGACGTACGCGCAGGGCGACGCGCCCGAGTCTATAGCGAGGCTCCTGATCCTGGCCGCCGAGCTCGAGCCGGACGGAGTAATCGTAAGCGCGCCTCTCGCCCCGCTCGTCGTCGGGGCCGTGGACGCGCTCGCGGCCGCCGGGATCCCGGTCGTAGCGCTGGAATCGGACCTTCCGGGATCGGCGAGAGCCGCGTTCGTCGGCACCAACCCGTATAGTATAGGGGCGCTGGCCGCGACCGCCGTAGCCGAATCATTCCCGAACGGAGCGGAGGTCGCGCTGGTACTGTCCAGGGACTTCGCCGACGGCAGTCCCAGGGGAGCCTCGATCGCGGCCGGGTTCAACTACGGAGCTCGAGACAGGCACGACATCAGGCTAGCTATGACGAGGACGACGCGCGAGGGCCCCTCCGCGAGCGAGGAGATAGTCAGGGAGCTGCTCGCCGAGCGGGGAGATATCAGCGTCGCTGTTTTCATAGGCGCGAGGGACGCCGAGGGAGCCGCGAGGGCGCTGATCGAGTACAACAAGGTAGGAGAGCTGTCGATCATCGGCTTCGACGACGACCCGACCCTCCTCGAGCTCGTGCAGCTCGGCGTCGTTGCCGCCTCTATAGCGAGGTCGCCGGAACGATCGGGCGAGGACGCGGTGCTGGCCGCGATGACGCTCGCGAGGGGCGGCCGGACGAGCGCCTATATCGACCCCGGGCTACGGGTCATCCGCCGCGGGGGAAGCGACCGATGAGGCGACGCCTCCTCTCCTCGTTCCGCTCGCGGCTCGTCGCGGCGGGCATAGCGCCTATCATCCTGATGGGCGTCGCCGCGGCCTTCGACTCGGCGATATCCGCGACGAACCAGAAACGCGTATCGCAGCTGTTCTCGCTCGACCTGTTCATGGAGGAGACCCTATCCAGCGTCGACGCGGTGGTCGAGAATCTCGCCGTCTATATCGACACGAAGAACTCCGACGCCCTGCGGGCGTGCATGCACCACACCAAGGCGCTATCGGAGAAGGTCGGAGCGCTCTCCGGGGGGGCGTCGTACAGCGAGGACGCCATGCTGGAGCGCAACCTCGCGGTGCTGACGCGGAGGATGATAGCCGAGAGCGAGGCCGCGATCCGCGCCAGGCGCGGTAGGAACATACCCGAGTACGGCGCGAGGTACCAGAAGGTCAGGCTGTTGGCGTCCTTCATACACGACCGGGCGGACGCGCTGTCGCTCGAGCGCCTCAAGCTGAACCTGGACGCCTTCGCGACGCTCGACGAACAGAGCGGCCGGGCCGCGGCGCTCCTGGGCGCCATGCTCGCCTCGGCGATGATCTTCGCGGCGGCGGTCGTCTCGACATTCTCGCTCAAGCTGACCGATCCGCTGGACGCGCTCGCCGCCGCCGCGGTCCGCATCTCGGAGGGCGACTTCTCGGGAGGGCCACTGTCGGCCTACGGCGACGACGAGATCGGCCAGACGGCCGAGGCGTTCAACGTTATGCAGGCGAGCGTAGAGGCCAATATAGAGGAGATAAAGAACAAGGCCGCGGTCGAGGCCTCGCTGATGGAGGAGCGCCTCAAGAACCTCGAGATGGAAGGGCACCTACGGAGCGCCGAGCTCAAGGCGCTGCAGTCGAGGATCAACCCTCACTTCCTGTTCAACACCCTCAACACCGGCATCCAGCTGGCGACCGTGGAGGACGCGGACAGGACGCGCGTATTCCTCGAGCGGCTCGCGGGGCTGATGCGCTATTCCTTCCGGGACCTCGACGCCCCGGTGGCGCTCCGGGACGAGCTCGCTTGCCTGCGCGACTACGTATACCTCATGCGGATACGCTTCTCGGACTCGATGACGTTCGAGATAGCCGCGGAGCCCGGGGCGGAGTCGGCGGCGCTGCCCAAGATGATAGTCCAGCCCCTCGTCGAGAATTCCATACGCCACGGATTCGCCGACAAGCCGTCGGGAGCGCGCGTGCGCGTCTCGGCCCGTATCGACGGCGGCGACCTCGTCGTGACCATAGAGGACAACGGCTCCGGCCTGCTCGAGGGCCGGGCCAAGGAGATACTGGACGCGGCCGACGAGGGCCGCGAGCTCGGCAACGCCGAGGGCGGCTTGGGCATGGCCAACGTCATAGCCAGGCTCAGGCTCTTCGCCGGCAGGCAGGACGTCGTGGAGTTCCGGGACGCGAACCCCGGCACCCTGATCGTACTGCGGGTGCCCTTCAAGGAGGCCTTCTGATGATAGCCAGGATATTCCTCGCCGACGACGAGAGGCCCGTGCTCGAGGGCGTGGCCGCCGCGATCCGCAAGCGCCTTCCCGATGTCGCGATATGCGGTACGGCCAGCACGGGCCGCGAGGCGGTCGACGGGGCTATTCGGGAACGGCCGGACGTCATACTGATGGACGTGCGCATGCCCGGAATGAGCGGCCTCGACGCGCTCCGCGAGCTACGCGCCTCGGCTCCTGAAACGGTCCCGATACTCCTCACCGCCTACGAGCGCTTCGACGTCGCGAAGGAGGCGTTCGGCCTCGGCGTCTACGACTACCTCGTCAAGCCCGTCGACCAGGACCTGCTCGTCGAGGCAATCAGAGGGGCGGCTGACGCCGCGGCGGCCCGCAAGGCGGAGGCTATCCGCGCGATGGACGCCATAGAGGCGCTCGACGCGCGGCGCCCTCTCCTCGAGGAGGGACTGGTCTTCGCCGCCCTCGCGGGCGATTGCGATGGGTCGAGGATACGGGACTACGCATCGGCTCTCTCGTTCGCCCATTGGGACGGAGGCTTCGCGGCCTTCCGGCGGCGCGTGGTCGCCCCCGGCGCCAATCCTCGTGCGGACGAGGACGGCCTCAGGTCGGTCCTGTCCTACCGGGCCGACTGCGCCGTAGGCGTACCGTTCCACGGCGTCGTGCCGGTATTCTTCCCGGGAGCCGACGCCCGGGCGATAGCCGAGGCCGCCCAGGCGGCCTTGCTCGAGGATGGGCTCAAGGGCATGTCGGCGGGCGTAGGGCCGAAGGCGTCGATGGAGAGGCTCGGAGACTCCTGGAAGGCCGCACTCGCCGCCCTCGGCGAGGCCGGGCCCGGGGGCGTCGCCATCGCCGGCGGCCCGGGCGGAGCGGAGAGGCCCCTGGAGCCGTTACCGGCTATCGCGGCGGCGCTATCAGCCGCGTCGATAGGCGACCCGGCGGCGGCCGCCGCCGCTTGGGCGTCCTTGCCCGACGACAGGATCCTGCAGGCGGCGGTAGCCGGCGCCGTCGCCTGGTCGCTGCGGGGGGACGCGGAAGCGGTCGTCGAGGCGGCGGCGGCCGTCTCCTCGGGCGCGGTACCGCGGGCGGCCTTCAATTCCGGCAAGCCGGGTCCGGGATACGGAACCGCCGGCCGGGCCATCGAGGCCATGCGCGTCGTCAAGGAGCGCTACGCCGAGCCGCTGTCCCTCGAGGAGGTCGCCGACAGGGTGGGCCTATCGGCCGCCCACCTGTCGCGCGTACTGTCGAGCGAGACGGGCAAGTCGTTCATGGAGCACCTCTCCGAGATACGCATAGCCAAGGCGAAGGCCGAGCTCGCGTCCGGGCGCCTGAGCGTCAAGGAAGTGGGCGCGGCGGTCGGATACTCGGATCCTAACTACTTCAGCAGGGCCTTCAAGCGCGAGACGGGCATGACGCCCTCCGAATACGCGCGCGCGGCCGACAGGGAGGATACATGAGCGCGCGAGAACCCCGGCCCGTCGCCATGATCGCCATTACCACGGTGATCTCGGCCGCCGTCATAGCGATAGTCGCGCTGATAGCGGCGCCGCTCGTCGCCGCGCGCGCCGACCTCCGTCCGGAGGGTCGCGCCGAGGCCCCGGCGGGCGACGGAGTCTACATAGGCTTCTCTATGGACTCCTTCGTCGAGGAGCGGCGGGCGCGCGACCGCGACGCGTTCGTCGCGACCGCCAAGGAGCTCGGGGCGTCGGTCAACGTCCAGATCGGGGACGAGGATCCGAAGATACAGGAAGCGCAGATCCTGTTCCTGCTAGAATCGGGGGTCGACGTGCTCGTCGTGATCCCGAGCGACCCGGCCGGGCTCGAGCGGGCAGTCGCCGAGGCCGATCGCCGCGGCGTTCCGATACTCGCCTACGACAGGCTTATCCAGAGCGCCAACGTTGACCTGTTCCTCGCCTTCGACGCGGAGCGGGCGGGCGAGCTGCAGGCGGAGGCCTTCCTGGCTGCCCGGCGCGCGGGCAGCGTCGTGCTCTACAACGGCCGCGCCTCCGACCCCAACTCCGCGGCGATGCGGACGGGCATACTCAACGCGCTCGCCCCGGCCATAGAGCGCGGAGACGTGTCCATAGTCGCGGACTACCAGGCCGCCGAGCGCCGTAGCGAGGAGGCATACGCCCTCGTAGAGGCGCTGATCGACGAGGGCGCGGAATTCGACGCGATACTCGCCGTGGACGACATGGCGGCGGAAGCGATCATACGCGCGCTATCCGTACGGAGGCTCGCCGGATCGGTATTCGTCGCGGGGGCGGACGCGGACCTCGCCGCCTGCCAGCGCATAGCCGAGGGGACGCAGAGCATGACCGTCTACAAGCCCATAGACCAGATAGCCGCGACGGCCGCCGAGCTGGCGGTCTATCTCGCCAGGGGGGATCGCGTCACGGTTCACAACGCGATCTGGGACGGCTCGTTCCGCGTCCCGTTCTACGAACTGGAACCGGTATCGGTGACCGCGGAAGCGCTCATGGGAACCATAGTAAAGGACGGTTTCCACCTCGAGGAAGACGTCTACAGGAATGTCCTCAAGCGGGATCTGGACTGATCGAGCGCCGACGCGCCGATTCATGCTATCTATAGATAGAAACACGGCTCTCCGCGAGGCATTGTCCAGCAGATAGAAAAACAGTCCTGTATCGCGTTTCGGGGTCCCGGTGTAGGGTGGCTATACGGGCCGTACGGTCCGCGAAAAAATCAAGGAGGCTCAATCGTGAAGAAATCCCTCGCGATACTATCCGCCCTCGTCGTGATCGGCGCTCTCTTCGTATCCTGCGGCGGCTCGACCGCCGCGAGCGGCACGCCCAGGATCGGCGTCGCCATCTACAAATTCGACGATACGTTCATGTCCTACGTGCGCAACGCCATCGACGCCAACGCCACCGGCAAGGCCACGATCGAGATGGTGGATTCCCAGAACGCCCAGCCGACCCAGAACGATCAGGTCGACGCGTTCCTGTCCAAGAAGGCCAAGGTCATCGCGATCAACCCCGTAGACCGCACCGCCGCCGCCGCCATCATCGACAAGGCCAAGGCCCGCTCGACCCCCGTCGTATTCTTCAACCGCGAGCCCCTCCCCGAGGACATG
The DNA here is from genome assembly GCA_002839315.1 of Spirochaetae bacterium HGW-Spirochaetae-3. Taxonomy (GTDB): domain Bacteria; phylum Spirochaetota; class Spirochaetia; order Treponematales; family UBA12059; genus SZUA-370. Next base: position 16,609 of record PGXV01000005.1, on the reverse strand, counting down.
AAGAAGTGGGACATGGTCTACTACGTCGGCGCCAAGGCCGAGCAGTCGGGATCCATGCAGGGCGAGATCGTCGTCGACTACTTCAAGGCCAACCCCTCGGCCGACAAGAACGGCGACGGCGTCATCCAGTACATCATGCTCAAGGGCGAGCCGGGGCACCAGGACGCCGAGCTCCGCACCGAGTACTCCATCAAGGCGATCACCGCCGCCGGCATGAAGGTCGAGAAGCTCGCCGAGGACACCGCCTATTGGGATCGCCCGAAGGCCGTCGAGAAGATGAAGGCCTTCTGGGCCAAGTTCGGCGACCGCATCGAGGTCGTGCTCTGCAATAACGACGACATGGCCCTCGGCGTCATCGAGGCCCTCCGCCAGGAAGGCTTCTTCGACGGCGCCAAGTACCTCCCCGTCGTCGGCGTCGACGCTACCGCCCCGGCCCTCCAGGCCCTGGAGCAGGGAACCCTTCTCGGCACCGTGCTCAACGACGCCAAGAACCAGGGCAAGGCCACCTTCGACATAGCGTTCGCCCTCGCGACCGGCAAGGATCCCGCCCAGGCCGGCTGGACCCTGTCCGACGGCAAGTACGTCTGGGTCCCGTACCAGAAGGTCACCAAGGACAACTATACCCAGTTCAAGTAAGCCGTAACGGCTCGAATCGAACGAAGAGGATAAGCGCGGCGCGAGCGCAGCGCGCGACCTTCGGAGGAGGGGGAGACTTCCCCCCCTCCTCATTCTCCTCCCCGGCTTATCCTCTTTTTCTCTTAGTCGGTCTTTCGTACCAGTCCCCGATCAACTTACCTGGAGTGCCTATGAGCGCCGAATACGTATTAGAACTACGGCACATGTCGAAGAGCTTCCCGGGGGTCAAGGCCCTGGACGACGTGTCCATACAGGTCCGGCCGGGCTCGGTGCACGCCCTTATGGGCGAGAACGGCGCCGGCAAGTCGACGCTGATGAAGTGCCTCTTCGGTATATACGCCCCGGACGAGGGGGAGATACTCCTCGACGGGAAGCCCGTGAAATTCCAGAACTCGAGGCAGGCGCTCGACGGCGGCGTATCGATGATACACCAGGAGCTCCTGTCGGTCCCAAACCGGAGCGTCGAGGAGAACCTGTGGCTCGGCCGGTACCCGCTCATGGGGGCCGGACCGTTCAGGCTCATCGACGCCAAGAAGATGCGCTCCGATACCAAGGCGCTGTTCAAGAAGCTCAACATGGATATCGACCCGGCCGTTTGGCTACGCAACCTGTCGGTGTCCAAGATCCAGTCGATAGAGATCGCCAAGGCCGTATCGTACAACGCCAAGGTGATCATCATGGACGAACCGACCAGCTCGCTCACCGAGCACGAGGTCGCCCACCTGTTCGGCATAATACGCAGGCTCCGATCCGAGGGAGCCGCGATCGTCTATATTTCCCACAAGATGGAAGAGATCCTCGAGATCGCGGACGAGGTCTCGATCATGCGCGACGGCAGGCACGTCGGGACTTGGCGGTCGTCGGAGCTGACCACCGCCGAGATCATAAAGCGCATGGTCGGCCGCGACCTGACGCACCGCTTCCCTCCCCGCGCCAACGTACCGGGCGAGGTCGTCCTCCGGGTCGATAATTTCACATCGGCCGAGAGGCACTCGTTCAAGGACGTCAGCTTCGACCTGCGCAGGGGGGAGATACTCGGCATCGGCGGCCTCGTCGGGGCAAAGCGCACCGAGCTCGTCGAGACGATATTCGGACTCAGGTTCCTCGAGTCCGGACGCATCTCGCTCAACGGCCGCGAGATCAAGATACGGTCGCCCGTACAGGCGATGGGCGACAAATTCGCGCTCCTGACCGAGGAGAGGCGCGCTACCGGTATCGTGCCGATGCTCGGCGTCAAGGAGAACATGCTACTCGCGAACCTATCCCGGTACGTCGGCAGGACCGGCCTGATCAACGAGAAACAGGGGATAAGCGATACGAAGGAGAAGATCGCAGACCTCAGGATCAAGACGCCGAGCTACCGGACCCTGATCAAGGACCTCTCCGGGGGCAACCAGCAGAAGGTGCTCTTCGCGAAATGGCTCCTGACCGAGCCGGATATCCTTATCCTCGACGAGCCGACGCGGGGCATAGACGTCGGCGCCAAGTACGAGATCTACTCGATCATCGCCGAGCTAGCGGCGAGCGGTAAGAGCATCATCATGATCAGCTCCGAGATGCCCGAGCTCCTGGGCATGTCCGACCGTATCATGGTGATGTGCGCGGGCAGGAAGACAGGGATACTGGACGGCAAGACCGCGACCCAGGAAGAGATCATGCGCCTGGCGGCGCTTTTCGAATAAGGGAGAACAGATGGCTAACCAAGAGACCACGGCGCTGGGCGAACGGCTGAACAGGCGCGCCGTCAACGACTTCATGCTGAAGTACGCGATCTATTTCGTCTTCGTGATCCTGATAATCGCGATTACGTTCAAGGAGCCCACGTTCCTGTCCATAGAGAACTTCAGGAACATCCTGTCGATGTCGGCTACCCGCATCATCATCGCGATGGGCGTCGGCGGCATCCTCATCACCGGCGGCACCGACCTGTCGGCCGGCAGGATGGTGGGGCTGGCGGCCGTCATCTCCAGCTCCATGCTGCAGGCGCTCGACTACCCCCGCCGCATGTACCCGCAGCTGGGCGAGCTCCCGCTCATCGTGCCGATAATCGCGGCCATGGTGGTATGCGGAGCGGTCGGCCTCGTCAACGGCCTCATCGTCTCCAAGCTCCGCGTACCGCCGTTCATAGCGACCCTGGGCACGATGGTCGCCGTGTACGGAGCGACGTCGCTGTACTTCGACAGGCCGCCCTACGGGGCGCAGCCTATAGGCGGCCTGGACAAGCGCTTCACGAACCTGGGCTCGGGCTGGCTCGGCCTGGACGGCCGGCTGTCGCTGCCGTATATCGTCCTGATAGCGCTGGGCATAGCGCTGATAGTGTGGGTGCTCCATAACAAGACGACGTTCGGCAAGAACATCTACGCCATCGGCGGCAATCCCGAGGCCGCCAAGGTGTCCGGCGTCAACGTGACGAAGAACCTGCTGATAGCCTATACGATAGCCGGCCTCTGCTACGGCCTGGCGGGCGCACTCGAGGCGGCCCGTACCGGCGGCGCTACGAACAACTACGGCAACGGCTACGAGCTCGACGCGATAGCGGCCTGCGTCGTCGGCGGCGTATCGACCTCCGGAGGCATAGGCACCGTGCCGGGCATGCTCGTAGGCGTGCTGATCTTCAGCGTCATCAACTACGGCCTCACCTTCGTGAATATGTCCCCGTACTGGCAGCAGATAGTAAAGGGCGCGATCATCATCGCGGCGGTCGCGCTCGATATCAGGAAATACCTGAACAAGCGCTAGGCCCGAACGGCCGAGGCGTTACGTTTCTACCTCCTTAACGCGGCGCCGCGGAGTTTCCGCGGCGCCGCACCTTTTACCGGGAATCACGGGCGAGCCGCGCGGGGCTACGAGCGCCCCGGCTTCGCCGCTCGGCCTCAAGGCTCGTCGAAGGGCGCGCAGTCGGGGCAGAGGCCGTACAGCTCCAGGCGGTGGCCGCTCGAGGCGAAGCCGTACCGGCGGTATACGGCCTCCTGCGCGCGCTCGATGTCGGCGTCGACGAATTCGACGATGGCGCCGCACTCCACGCAGGTCAGGTGGTCGTGGTGGGCGTGGTTGTAGGCATGCTCGTAGCGCCTCGCCCCGTCGTCGCGGCAGGCTTCCCTCGCGAGGCCGGCGTCCGCGAGAAGCTTGACGGTGCGGAAAACCGTAGCCTGGCCTATCCCGGGATCGAGGCGCTTGGCCGCCTCGTATATGGCGTCGGCGCTCACGTGGGACTCGAGCCCGAGGAAGGCGGTCAGCACCGTCTCGCGAGCTTGCGTCATCTTGAGTCCGCGACTCCGCAGGTATCGTTCCAGTATGGCCCGTTCGTCACCGTTCACCCGTTCCTCCATGACGGCCGTCCGAAGCCGTATCGATAATCATCATCAATACGGGCGCCCGCTGTCAAGGTTATTCGATTCGGCCCTTCACGCTTCACGAAGCGGCGGGGTATACTCGGGCCCATGGCCGCGAGCATTCTCTGGTACGACCTAGAAACATTCGGACTCGATCCTCGTCACGACAGGATAGCTCAATTCGCGGGAATCCGGACCGACGACGAGCTCGAACCCGTATCGGATCGGCTCGTCCTCTACAGCAAGATTACGCCCGACTACCTGCCAAGCCCCTACTCCTGCCTCGTCCACGGCATCTCGCCGCGGGAAACGCTCGAGAAGGGCGTTCCCGAATACGAATTCGCCAAGGCGATACGCACGGAGATGCTAGCGCCCGGCTCCTGCGTAGCCGGATACAATTCTATTCGCTTCGACGACGAATTCATCCGCAACCTGTTCTATCGCAACCTCTTCGACCCGTACGAACGGGAATGGGCCGACGGCAATACGCGCTGGGACGTCATCGACCTGTTCCGCGCGACGCGGGACCTGCGCCCCGACGGGATAATCTGGCCGGACGGGATAGACGGCAAGCCGGATTTCAGGCTCGGCAGCCTGGCGGCGGCCAATGCCGTTCCGCTCGAGTCCGCCCATGACGCGTTCCACGATATCACGGCGACCGTACGCCTCGCCAAGCTCGTCAAGGAGGCGCAGCCGCGGCTCTACGACTGGTACTGGAAGCATCGGACCCGGGACTCGCTGCGGCCGCTCGTCAACCTGGCGGACCACGAGCCGCTCGTGCATACCGCGGCGTCCTATACCGGCGCCCGCGGATGCTCCACGATCGTAGCGCCTGTCGGCATGGTGCCGGGCCGCCGCGACGGCCTCGTAGCGATAGACCTCCGCCACGACCCCTCGCCCCTCGTCGACCTGACGGTCGACGAGATACGCCGGCGCGTGTTCACGAGGAAGACGGAGCTGAAGGACGGAGAGCGTATCCCCATCGTCAACATACGGCTCGGCCGCTGTCCCTTCCTCGCGCCGATGTCGACGATGGACGCCAAGGCCGCGGACCGCCTCGGACTCGACCCGGACCTCGCGACGGAACGCGCCAGGAGCCTGTCGCGGGAGCCGGAACTCATACAGAAACTCCAGGCAGTCTTCTCGCAGCCTCCCCAGGACGCCGTAGAACCGGATCCGGAATACCGCATATACTCCGGCGGGTTCTTCCGCGACGAGGACAAGGACGCCATGGCGGCCGTCCACGAGACCATCGCGACGCTGGGGCCCGCCGAGGCCAGGCCCCAGTCCTACGGCATGCCGTTCATCGACGAGCGGTTGCCTCAGCTCGTGCGGCGGCTGTTCGCTCGCAACTGGCCGGGTACGCTGTCCAGGACGGAAGCGGCGCGCTGGCGCTCATTCTGCGCGGGGCGGTTGCTCTGCCCCCGCATAGAAGGCGCTACCGACCTCGCCGGCTTCACCAAGATCGTGGAATCGCTCCTGTCCAACCTCGACACGCCCGCGGAGGACAAGCCCATGCTCCTGCAGCTCCTCGAGTACCGCGGGACGCTCGAACGGGAAATACTCTCCTACGCCAAGGACCCGGCCGCCTCCGCTCGCGATCGCTAACGATCTCCCGATTCTTTGCTACGCTAAAGGAAACCATGCTTATCCTGACGAACGACGACAAGCACTTCTACAAGGACCTCCTGCGTATCGCCGTGCCGATCGCTCTCCAGAACCTTATCGTATCCAGCGTCAACATGCTGGACACGATCATGGTCGGGAGGCTCGGCGCGACGGAACTGGCGGCAGTCGGCCTCGGCAACCAGATATGGTTCCTGCTGATGCTGCTCCTCTTCGGCACGTCGACCGGCTCGGGCGTTTTCACGTCGCAGTACTGGGGCAAGCGGGATATCGCCGGGATACGTAGGACGACGGGCGTATCGATGACGCTCGCGCTCGCGGCCGCGTTCGTTTTCATGGGCGCGGCGCTCGCGTTCCCCGAATTCCTTTTACGCCTCTATTCCAGGGACGCGGAGGTCATCAGGATAGGCGCGGAATACCTTAGACTCGTCGCGCCCAGCTATCCCTTCGCCGCCGCCAGCTTCGCGTTCTCCCTCGCGCTTCGGGGCGTCGAGCACGTCAAGCTGCCGCTCGTCGCGACTATCGTATCGCTCGCTATAAACGCCGCGCTCAATTACGTACTCATCTTCGGGAAATTCGGCGCTCCGGCGCTCGGCGTGCGCGGCGCGGCCATCGCGACGGTCTGCGCGAGGATAGTGGAGGCGGCCATCGTATTCGCCGTCGCCTACGCGCGGAGGATGCCCCCCGCCGGCTCGCTCGCGGAGTTCCGTTCATGGGGCGGAGGCTTCCTGCCCCGGTTCGCGCGGATAGCGGCGCCGGTCGTGCTCAACGAGGTCGCCTGGTCGCTCGGCATCACGAGCTACAACGCTATCCTGGCCCGCGTCAGCACCGACGCGATAGCCGCGTACAACGTGACGAACACCATAAGCCAGCTGGCCATGGTGCTGTTCATGGGCACGGCCAACGCCGCGGCGGTCATGCTCGGCACGCGTATCGGAGAGGGGGACAGGGCGAAGGCCTTCGCGTGGGCCAGGCGCTTCGCCGTAATGTCGCCGCTCATCGGCGTGGCGACCGCGGCGGCCCTCGTCCCCGTTTCCCTCGCGATACCGTGGCTATTCGCGCTCGGGCCGGAGCCGCTCAGGCAGGCCCGCCTGATGGTGCTCGTCATGGCCTGCGTATTCCCGTTCAAGGTATTCAACCTGCACGTCGTCGTCGGGATATGCCGCGCGGGCGGCGATACCCGATTCGGCGCGTTCTTCGATATATTCGGGGTATGGATGCTGGGCGTACCGCTGGCGCTGCTCGGCGCGTTCGTATTCCGCGTAGAGCCGTGGATCGTCTTCGCGTTGCTTTCCTTCGAGGAGATAGCCAAGAGCGGCCTCGGGTTATGGCGCCTCGCGACGAAGAAATGGCTTAACGACGTTACCGTATGAAGGAGATCGACAAGATGGAAGAGAAGCGAGCGATACCGACGATGACGGAGGTAACCGAAGGTCTCGAGTACCCGGTGGAGTTCGAGCTCAGGGTGATCCACGTCCTGGCCGAGGGCCCGGCCCTGACGGCAGAGCTGGCACGCTTGCTGTCCGAGCGGGGCGCGTCGCTCGAGACCCCGAGGGCGCTGCCGTCGTCGAGCGCCAAGTACGGCAGGCTCGCGTGCCGCGTACGGTTCGAAGACAAGGACGGCCTCTATGCGGCGTATGCCGCGATCGGCGGGCTGCCCGGCGTCAAGGCCGTACTGTGAACAGGGGGCGAGGTCCCGCCGGCGATCGTAACCGGGTCGAATTCCTCTACGAAGACGACGACATCGTCGCGGTGGACAAGCCGGGCGGCCTCCCGACCATATCGCCCGAGGGCTCGAGATCCAGGAGCCTGTACGACATCGTGACGATCCATATCCGCAAGCGCAATCCCAAGGGACGGGCCGCCGTCGTGCACAGGCTGGACAGGGACACCTCGGGCGTCATCGTGTTCGCCAAGAACGCCGCGGCCAAGACGGCGCTCATGTCCACGTGGAACGAATCGGTCGACGAGCGCGTGTACGTAGCGCTCGTAGAGGGACGACTACCGGCCGCCGAGGGCGTCCTCGACACCTGGCTGTCAGAGGTCGACCCATACCGCGTACGGCAGGTTCCCGCCGGCGCGAGGGGCTCCCTGCGCGCGGTGACGCGCTACCGGGTGAAGGCGGAGGGCGACGGGCTGAGCCTCGTGGAGCTGTCGCTGGAGACGGGGCGCAGGCACCAGATCAGGGTGCAGCTGGCCGCGGCGGGCTGTCCGGTAACCGGCGACGAGCGCTACGGGTCGCGCCGAGACCCGTTGGGCAGGCTCGGCCTGCACGCGTCGCTCATAGTCGTGCGCAGGCCGTCGGACGGCGCCCCGGTACGGGTGGAATGTCCGGCGCCCCCGTCGTTCGCGGCCGCCCTCAAGGGTAGCGATCCTCAGGCGTCTCGGCGCGGGCGCCCGCGGGGCTCGCCCGACGCGCGTCCGTCGCGCCGCCCCGCCGGCGATCGACCCGAAGGGCGACCCGAAGGGCGGCCCGAAGGGCGACCCGAGGCCCCTGTGGACAAGTCGAGGGCCTGGCCGGGCGGAGGACCGTCGTCGCGAGCCGGTCGTCCCGGCGCGAAGGGATCCGGCGACGGACCGGGGAAATCCTCTTCGCGGTACTCGACGCGTACCAGGCGCAAGCCGTAGGCGCCGAGCGCCCCCGGGGCGCCCGCCCTGTCGCGCGACTCCAGGACGGCGGAAATCCGCGCCGGGGACAGGCGACCGAGTCCCGCGTCGAGGACGCAGGCCGCCATGACGCGGGCCTGGTTATACAGGAAGCCGTCGGCGGTGAACGAGACGTCGACCAGGTCGCCGACCCGCCGGACGCTGGCGCCCGAGAGGTTCCGGACGAAATCGCGTGCGTCTTCCTTCGCGTTGCACAGCGCCCTGAAATCGCGTTCGCCGACGAGCGCGCCGCAGGCGGCGGACATGGCGCGCTCGTCGAGGCGGCGGGGCGCGTGCAGCGACCATCGGGCCTCGAACGGGTCGCGACGCGGTCCGTCGTGGAAACGGTAGGCGTAGGTCTTGGAGACGGCTCGATAGCGGGCGTGGAAGGTCGGGGCGGCCTCCCTCGCCGAGACGCAGGCCAGGTCGGGCGGCAACGCGTCGTCCAGGCGCCTGGCTAATTCCGGAAGGGACAGCGTCGATGACGTCCAGAAGTTGGCGGCCTGCCCGTCGGCGTGCACCCCCGCGTCCGTCCGTCCCGAGCCGACGACGTTGACGCGTTCGCCGCATAGGCCGGACAACGCGTCCTCCAGCGTCTTCTGGACGGTCCTGGCCCCTCCGCCGAGACGCTGCCATCCCGAGAACCCCGAACCGTCGTACGAAAGGACGAGGAGGATGTTGCGCCCGCCGCTCCCCGGCCCGGTCATGCCCTCGCCCCGAAGGAGTCCCGCGCCATGCCGACGATGCACGCGATCAGCCGCTCGTCGTCGACGGCCTCGTCGTCGGTCAGCCCGAGCATGATACGCATGCGGTCGCGGTAGTAGTCGCTGGAATAGGAGAACTGGAACATCACGATCAGGTTGTCGACGCAGAACGCGGCGTAGCCCGGATCGACGCCCGGACGCAGCTCGCCGGAGGCCTTGCCCGCGTCGAACATCCTGCGGTACAGGTCGGCGGTCACCGCCTCCAGGCGATTGGACAGCCTGGCGGCGAGCGACGCCAGGCCCTGGGTCGTCGAATCGAGGTAAATCTGGTTCAGCTCGGGGTATCGGTCGGCCGCCGCCCTCGCCTTCCTGAGCAAGGACTCGAGGCACGAGAAGAATCCGTACGACGGATCGACGTCCGAGAGCTCCTTGGCGAGCGTCTCGGAGCCCGTATCTATGACCGCGAGGAAGAGGTCCTCCTTGGACGCGAAATAGGAATACAGGGATCCTATCGATATTCCGGCCTTGCGGGCCAAGTCGTTGATGCCGGTGGCGGAATAGCCCTTGGCCGCGAATTCGGCGACCGCGACGCGCAGTATCGTCGCCCGACGCTCGGGATCTATCCTGTCGAAGGTCTTCCTGTGAAATTTGCCCTTGCCGTCTTCGCCGACCGATTCGCTCATACCAACCCTTCCGCCCCGGATCCGATCGTCCGAGCGCCGAAGGGGAATCGTACGCGCACGATCGCCTTCGGGTCAAGAAGCGCGCCGTAGACCCCGGAATTCCGGAAAAGATATCGGGAATATCGACCTTAATTGATTTGCGCGATACGCGACTATGCACTTAGAATATTCTATATAAACGCGCGGAAGTATTGTCCGCGCATGGAGGAAACATGAAGCGTCCTGTAGTATTGATAGCGCTCCTGGCGCTCGTCGTCTCGTTCGCGACCGCACAACAAGCCGTCAGCGCGTATACGACGTTCGAGGAACCGCTCGCCAAGGCCCTGTTCGACAAGTTCGAGGCCGAGACCGGCATCAAGGTAAACTGGGTACGCCTGTCGGGCGGCGAAGTCGTTACGAAACTCGAGGCCGAGAGGGAGAACCCGCAAGTCTCGATATGGGTCGGCGGCGTCGGCCTCGACCACATCACCGCCAAGGGCAAGGGCCTGACGACCCCCTACAAGTCGAGGGCCGCGTCCAAGACGCCCACCGAGTTCAAGGACAAGGAGAACTACTGGGTCGGCATCTACGTCGGTCCGCTCACCTTCGTCACCAACACCAAGCGCGCCGCCGAGCTCGGCATCAAGCCGCCGACCAGCTGGGCCGACCTCCTGAAGCCGGAGTACAAGGGCATGATACGCGTGGCCAACCCGAACACCTCGGGAACCGCCTATAACGTAATCACCACGCTACGCTACATCTACAAGGGCGACGAGCAGAAGGTATTCGACTACCTGAAGAAGCTCGACGCCAACATCGACCAGTACACCCGCTCCGGCTCCGCCCCCGGGAAGAGCGTCGCCATCGGCGAGATCCCGATAGCGATCGGCTACGCCCATGACCAGGTCAAGCTCAAGGCCGGCGGCGCGCCCGTCGTCATCACGGCACCGAGCGAGGGTACCGGGTACGAGCTCGCGTCGATGTCCATGGTCGCCGGCGGCAAGGACGCCGTCAACGCCAAGAAGCTCTACGACTGGATCCTGTCCAGCCCGACGGCCCAGACGGAATTCGTGAATTACTATCTCGTGCTCGTCACGCCCGGCGCGGCCAAGCACCCCGACGCCCTGTCCCTCAAGGAAATCAAGACGGTCAAGCAGGATTTCATCTGGGACGGCGATCCCGCCAACAAGGCGCCTCTCCTCAAGCGCTGGAGCGACGAGATAGGCTCCAAGAGATAATAACGTCCTCCTCTCTCATTCGAGGGCCGGCCGCGAGGCCGGCCCCATTCCGTACCGTTACCGGAGCCCACCGTGTTCACCAAGGACAAGTTGCTTAGATTTCTTTTAGTGCTCGCGGTGTTCGTCGTAGCCGACGCGTGGATATATTCCACGATACGAACATCGCTTCGCGCCGACGCCGCCTCGAACCGCAGCGCCTCGCTCGGCCTTCTCGCGAAGAGCGCGCCGGAGAATCCCGACCTCAGGGAAGACTGGCTAATGTCGGTCTCCGAGACCCTTCCGGGAGGCGCGGCCGTCTACCTGGTCCCCGCCGAGGACGATCCGGAAGTCTACGAGCGCTTCGCCACGGACGAGGAAGCCCTCGCGCTTTGGCAAAGCCTCGAATCGTCCGAGGACGCCGTCAAAGGCCTCGAGTCGGCTTACTACTTCGAGAATTACGCGTCGCCCGTCAAGGCGACGCTCTCAAATACGCCGGTACGCCTTTTCTACGCTCCGATCACCGATGATTCCCAGGGCGAGCTGCTCGGCATCGCGGTCTTCATGGCGCCGGAGACGGCCGACCCCGGCATCGAGCGCCTGCTCGGCATCTTCGCCGTCGGGGCGTTCATCCTGTTCGCGGCCCTGTCGGGCATATCGCGCTTCTCGCGCGACTCGACCGTCGGATACGCGGTACTCACTCTCGCCGGCCTGGGGATCGTATTCATCATCTTCCCGCTGTTCGAAGCCTTCAGGCTGTCGTTCACGGACGGCGCCAGATTCTCGCTGGCGACCTGGGCGGGCGCTCTGTCGGGGGCCCATCTAAAGGCGCTCTGGGGCTCTATACGGCTGGGTATGTGGACCGCCACGACGTCGACCATCGTCGGGTTCCTGTTCGCGTTCGTGATATACAGAACCACCGCCCGGGGCAAGAAATTCCTCTCGGCTATAGCGCAGCTACCGGTCATATCGCCGCCGTTCTCGCTGACCCTGTCCATCATCCTGCTCGCCGGCAACAACGGACTCATAACCAAGCAGCTGTTAGGGCTCGATAATTTCTCCATCTACGGCCTCGGCGGCCTCGTCCTGGTGCAGACCATAGGCATGTTCCCGATAGCGTACCTGACGCTCGCCGGCGTGCTGCAGGGGCTCGACGCGACCCTCGAGGAAGCGGCGCTCGACATGAACGCCAGCCGATGGCAGGTATTCCGCTCGGTGACGCTACCGCTCGCCGTGCCGGGCATCCTGTCGGCCTGGCTCCTCGTATTCACCAACTCGCTCGCCGACTTCGCCAACCCGCTGCTCCTCGCCGGGAACTACCGCGTCTTGTCGGTAGAGGCGTACATACAGGTGACCGGCCGCAACGACCTCGGGGGAGGCGCGGCCCTGTCTCTGCTGCTCCTCCTGCCGACGCTGACCGCCTTCTTCATCCAGCGTAACTGGGTCTCCAAGCGATCGTACGTCACGGTGACGGGCAAGCCCAACCTCAAGCTCGTAGAGATAGCGTCGCCACCCGTAAAGGCGGCGATGACCGTCGGCGTATGGCTGATCGTCGCGTTCACGCTATCGCTGTACGGGACGATCGTCGCCGGCTGCTTCGTCAAGAACTGGGGCATAGACTACAGCTTCACGCTGGCCAACATAGGAGAAGCGCTGTCCCGCGGCAAGGACGCGATACGCTCGACGCTGACGCTAGCCGCCGTCGCGACGCCGATAGCCGGCATCATAGCCATGGCTTCGGCGATGATATTCGTGCGCAAGAGCTTCGTCGGCAAGAAGGCCCTGGAAGCGGTCATGATGATGCCGTTCGCGGTACCCGGAACGCTGCTCGGCATCGCGTACATACTCGCCTTCAACAAGGCGCCGATACTGATAGTCGGGACCGGAGCCATCATCGTCATCAACTACATCGTGCGGGAGCTGCCGGTCGGCATAGAGGGCGGCGTCGCCTCGCTCAGGCAGATAGACCCGTCGATAGAGGAAGCCGCGCGCGACCTCGGCGCCGACGAGGGCATGGTATTCAGGAGCATAGTACTGCCCCTCGTCAGGCCCGCCTTCATCTCTAGCATGTCGTACACCTTCGTGCGGTCCATGACCGCCGTCAGCGCGGTGATCTTCCTGATCTCCGCCCGTTGGTACCATATGACGGTGCTTATATATAACTTCTCTGAGAACATCAGGTTCGGCCTGGCGAGCGTACTCGCGACCACGCTGATAATAATCGTCATGAGCGCCTTCGGCCTCATGCGACTCCTCGTGCGGGACACGGGAGCTTTCGACAAGACCATAAGCCGATAGGCGGAGCGTAGCATGGCTAAAGAACCAGTAGCGGTCACGGTCGACCGCGTAACGAGGATATACAAGAACGTGAAGGGCCGCGCCGACGTCGTCGCCGTCAACGAGGCCAGCTTCGTCGTGTCCCCCGGCGAGCTCGTCACCCTGCTCGGCCCCTCGGGCTGCGGCAAGACGACGACGCTCAGGATGATCGCCGGCTTCGACCTGCCGACCAAGGGCGCGATACGCATAGGCGGCGAGGACGTAAGCTCGCTGCCTCCGAACAAGCGCGACACGGCGACGGTGTTCCAGAGCTACGGCCTCTTCCCGCACATGAACGTCGCCGAGAACGTAGCCTACGGGCTACGCATACGCAAGGTGTCCAAGGCCGAGACCGAGGAGCGGGTCAAGCGAGCGCTGGCGCTCACCGGGCTCTCGGACCTGGCCGATCGGTCGCCGGGGCGGCTCTCGGGCGGGCAGCAGCAGCGCGTCGCGCTGTCGCGCAGCCTCGTCGTCGAGCCGGGCGTCCTGCTGCTCGACGAGCCGCTATCCAACCTCGACGCCCTCTTGCGCGAGCAGATGCGCGTAGAGATACGGCGCATCCAGAAGTCGCTCGGCATAACCGCCGTCTACGTCACGCACGACCGCGTCGAGGCGATGAGCCTCTCGGACCGCGTCATCGTGATGAAGGACGGCCGGATACGCCAGGTCGGTTCGCCGAGCGCTATATACGAACAGCCGGACTCGGTCTTCGTCGCCGGCTTCGTAGGCAAGGTGGCGTTCTTCCCGGTGGACGTCCAAGGCGTCGACGACGGGTCGTGCGCATGCGCTATCAGGGGCAAGACGGTACGCGCAGGCTCGCACGCGCCCGCGGTCGCGGTCGGCAAGCCGGCCGTGCTGATGGCGCGCCCCGAGTCGCTGAGGCTCGGGCCTCCGGAGCAGGGCGTCGTGGACGGCACGGTGCGGCAGAACGTCTACCTGGGTTCCAGCGTCGAGTCCTTCGTGACTACCGAATACGGCGAGTTGCTCGTGCAGATAGACGATCCGGCCGGCAAGCGCGTCGCGGCCGAGGGGGAGCGCGTGTCGGTATCCTTCAACGAGGACCGCGTACGCGTGCTACCGGCCGCCGCTGAATAGACCTGTCGCTACCCGTCCCGGGGCGGGCGACGAGCCCGCTCCGGAAGACCTCTCCATGAAAAAGACGAAGCGATCGTCCGATGGGATAGGATTTAACGACCCTGACGCCCGCGAATAGCCGTAAACCGCGCGATTGCGCCTTGGCATCCGGGAAAAAATCCGTAATGATAGGCTACTTTTCCGGAGGTTCAACTCGATGCTCAAGTCGATCGTCGTCCTGTCTTACTTCTGGCTTTGCGCGGCCGTTCTGTCCCCGCTGGCCGTATTGTATATGCTTATCGATTTCATAGGCTTGGGCCGGCCGTTCCGCCCGGCGCTCGGCGCCGGGACCAGGGCCTTGGCCAAGAGCATTCTCTGGGCAGTAGGCGCCAGGACGACGGTGACGGGGCTGGAGAACGTACCGGACGACGACCGTTTATGCTTCGTCGCCAACCACCAGGGCGACCTCGACATCATCCTTATAATGGCGTTCATGCCGAGGCCGGTAGGGTTCATAGCCAAGAGCGAGGCCGCGTGGTTTCCTTTCGTCAACCTCTGGATAGCCGCGCTGGGATCGTCGTTCATCAATCGCAAGAGCCCAAGGCAGGGCAAGAAGGCCATAGACCGCGGCGTGCGCAGCATCGAACGAGGACACGCGATGGTAATATACCCGGAAGGCACGAGGAGCCGGGGCCCGTCGATGCTACCGTTCCACAAGGGCGCGTTCAAGCTGGCCACGAGGCCCGGCGCGACTATAGTGCCGGTTACCATAGACGGCGCCTACAAGGTTTGGGAGCTGCACAATAGAATCGAATCCGCGGACGTCCGCATCGTCGTGCACCCGCCTATACGGACCGCGGGGCTCGACCCCGACCAGAAGAGGGCGGTTCCGGGTCTGGTCGAGGCGGCTATAGCGTCCGGACTCCCCGGCGACGCCTAGCGGACGCGCGGCGTCTCTCCGTCACGGCTCGCGTTTCGTCATGCCGATCCAGCGCACCCCGTCGGAAGGCCAGCCCTCGGATACCGCGGCGGCTACGAGCGCGTCCATCTCCGAGGCGCTCTTCAGCGGGGCGCTTTCCAGCTCCCAGACCCGGCCCAGGCTCCGGTACTTGCCGGAGCACAGGTTATTGAAGGCGCACATCTCCCATCGCTCCACGGATCCCGCCGCCTCGGCTAGCAGGAATCGCGCTATGCCGCGCACGTTGCCCTCGGAATCGGTCAGGCCGGGTATGATAGGCGTTCGCACCCACAGCCGCTTCGGGCGACCGCCTTCATCCGCCAGCGAGCGGCGCACCATATCTACGGCGCGCCTGAAATTCGCGCGCACCGTACCCAGGTCGCCCCCGACGTTATCGCGATGACGCTCCGGATCCGCGTCCTTTATATCGTACAGGATCAAGTCGGCGTATTCGCATGCCATCTCGAACTGCTCGGGCGAGCATACGCCGCAGGTATCCAGCGCCGTGCCGATTCCCGCGGACCGTAACCCCGACAGAAGCTCGCGTACGAACGGCGCCTGCAGGCAGGCCTCCCCGCCGGAGACGGTGACGCCGCCTTCCTCGCCGAAATACGGCTCGTCCTTGAGCAGCTCGGCGACGAGTTTCCCGGATCGCCAGCGGACGCCCCATAGCTCTATCGCGGCGGAGGGGCATTCGGCTGCGCAGGCGCCGCAGCCGACGCACGAGCCGCGATCTATCGCGACGCCGTCGGGGCCGATCGACAGCGCGCCTTCCGGACAGACGGCGATGCAGGCCCCGCAACCGAGGCATCGCGCGCGAGTCCAGCGGGGCTGCGGCCTAGCCTCTATGCTCTCGGGGTTATGGCACCACCTACAGCGTAGAGAGCAGCCCTTGAGGAACACCGTAGTGCGCAGGCCGGGGCCGTCCTCGGTGCTCATGCGCTGTATCTCGAAAATCGTACCTTCGGAATCCATGCCGGGGAGTATACCGCGGCGGGGGAAGAAGAAAAAGACGAGGGGAGCGGGGGTCCGGACGTATCGCCTGCGCCGGCGGGATCCGCGTTTCGCCGTTTTGGACGTAGACCGCGGGCCGAATCCTATATGCCCGGGAACTATGTTTAACCGGCTTGATAAAGGGGTTATCTAGCCTGATACGCCGGGTATATAGCTAGATACGGCGCATATCCGGCTAGATACGATGTCGTTTCCAGTAGGAAACGACCGACCGCCCAGTCAGGCAAGACCTCGAACCAAGTCGATGGGCGCCGCGGACCTAGTCGGGAAGAGGCGAGAGCCCGGTCGGACTACGGCATGGTCCGACCGGGCTCTCTGGCGCGATGCTACCTGCTCGCGCCTCGGATCAGCGCTCCACGCACATCGCGATGCCCATGCCGCCGCCTATGCACAGCGTGGCAAGTCCTCGCTTCGCGTTCCGCTTCTG
>PGXV01000004.1 GCA_002839315.1 Spirochaetae bacterium HGW-Spirochaetae-3 | reverse complement strand
ACGGAAGTTAAGCTCTCTAACGCCGATGGTACTGCCTTCGTGGTGGGAGAGTAGGACGTCGCCGGGCTTTTTTTTATTCGTTACGCCTTCGTAAGGTTTCCTGGTCGCGCGTTCGCAGGCCTTCAGGTGCCAGACGAAGGCGTTTTGCGCTTTGGCGACTAGCTTAGAACAAATATCGGTACCTGTTGCTCGCGGGATGGAAAGATGCTAAACTTGCTTGACGGGTATCCATTAAACGAATTGGCGGAGGACCGCATGGTCGAGAGTGAATCTTTACTGCAGCTCGTTACGTTTCAGTTGAGTGAAGAGCTGTATGGAATAGATATAATGGATGTTAAAGAGATCGTTACGCTTCAGGAAATACGCACGATCCCTAATGCGCCTTCATTCGTAGAAGGATTGTATAATCTTCGCGGTGATATTATTCCAATTATCAACCTTCATAAGCGTTTCCATCTGAAGAAGGCCCAGTTGGGCGACGATGAGGCGTTACTGTCCGGCTTCATAATTATCGACTTGGGCGGTATGAAGCTTGGCGTGATAATCGATAAGGTTGAACGAGTGATTTCTATTGATTATAAGGAAATCCAACCGCCGCCTCAGATGATTACCGGCATCGGAGCAGAATACATTCAGGGCGTTGCTAATCAAAAGACCGGATACCTAATAATTTTGGATATTCGTAAGTTGTTCAACGCCAAGGAACTGCAAAAAATCGACGAGATTAGGAAGTAGGCTTCCTCTTCATGGACATACAGGCTCGTAGTTCGTATATTCGCCGAAAAGATATGGATTCGGTGCTTAATTGCCTCGTCACCGATAGCCTCGGGCCGGGAGAATTCTGCGATCGCTTCGTCAAGACCGCTCGTGAACGGTTCGGTTTCGATTATGGTATAGCGTTACGGAGTCCGATGATAGCGCTCGACGCGGCGCTGGGCTCTCTTGGGCTCGTACCCGGAGACGCCGTCGCCCTTTCTGCGCTTTCACAAGCTTGGGTACACAAAGTGCTGATCGCCAAGGGATTGCTTCCTGTATGGCTCGACGTCGATCAGGCGAGCGCATCGCTTAACCAGGCTTCATTTGAAAGGCTCGCGTCGACTCCCGTGAAGGCGCTGTACTTGGCCGAGCCTTGGGGAATAATGCCTGATCCGGAGCATCTCTCAGAACTCGGCATACCTATAATAGAGGACGCGACGTACTCGATCGGTTCTATCTCGGGAGAGCACAAGGCCGGCTTCCTGGGTACATTCACTATAATAGGCCTGGAGCACGCTTCCTCGATTACCGCTGGCGGCGGGGCTCTATTGTACGCGCCAGGCCGAAGGGACTCGCAAGCGCTTCGGAACTCTACGGATTCGCTCGTAGCGGAAGAACGAATGAGCGACGTCAACGCGGCGCTTGCCCTATCACAGATAAAGGATCTTGAAAAATTCATCGTGAAGCGGCGAGAGCTGTCCGACCTATACGCGCAATCCCTGGCGCGAGCTCATCGCCGTCCCCTGGCACCGGCGTGCGAGGGCGAATCGGCGAGCTTCGGATGCGTCGTCGTATTGGAGTCGGCGGTCAAGGACGTCAGGGCATACGCGAAAAAGAAGGACGTTAATACCGTAATGGCTTTCGACGACACCTGCGCCGCGGCCGGGATGGTGCCGGAGGGATCCTGCCCCCTCGCAGCGTCCCTCGTCAATAGATCTGTCGCGTTCCCGTTGAATCAGCGAATAGGGAAGACCGCCGCGCAGAAGATAGCAAAGGTACTAGCTACCTTACCGTAATCGGAAGGGATGCCTTGAAAAAGAACCGTGGACACGCCTCGATTCTCGTAAATTCGCAGAAGGAAGACGCCGAGCGGCTATCCCGTGAAATAGACGCCCGATTACGCGAGGCTTCCTGGACCACCGGTTTCGTTCCATTCGGTCAGGAATGCGGAGACGTTTCGCCTATTGAGGGCTCTACTATACTTATCAGCCTGGGCGGAGACGGCACAGTCCTCTACGCCGCGCGCGCAGCGGCGCCGTTCGGCGTACCAATCCTGCCTATAAACCTCGGGACGCTCGGCTTCATAGCCTGGGTAAAGCGCGATGAATGGCGTTTGCGTTTCGACGAGGCGGTATCGGGGAGCCTGGCCGTATCCGAGCGCTTCATGCTGGACGTGACGGTAGAGAGGGAAGGGCGTCCCGTGGCCGCCTTCAGCGCGCTCAACGACGGTGTCGTCTCGGGATCGGGACCGGCCAAGATCGTCTCTCTAAGCGTATCGGTTAACGGCACCGCCTTGGGCCGCTATAGGTCGGACGGCCTGATCGTATCGACGCCCACGGGCTCTACGGCATATTCGCTTGCGGCCGGAGGCCCGGTGCTCGACCCGGACATGGACGCGATGGTATTCACTCCTATATGCCCGTTTACCCTGTCGAATAGGCCTCTCGTATTCCCGGGAGGCGAGAGCCTTGAGCTATTCGTCGAGCCGGGCCAAAGGGAGAGGACCATGCTTACCGTCGACGGGCAGGATTTCTTCGACCTCGCCGAAGGCGACCGGGTTACGTTCCGCCGTTCAGCGTTCAGGGCCAGGTTGTTCCGGTGCGAGCGCAACGGATTCTTCCAGGTGCTTCGCGCGAAGCTAAATTGGTCCGGAGGCCTCGATGCTTGAGGAATTGTCCATCAGGGATTTCGCTATCATCGACAGGCTGTCGGTCCGATTCGAGCTAGGGCTCAACCTGCTGACAGGAGAGACGGGCGCTGGAAAATCGATACTGATAGGCGCCATGGGCTTCATCCTTGGCGCAAAGGCGGATACCGGGATCATCCGGTCTGGGGCCGAGGAGACGCTGGTAACGGGAGTCGTATCGGTTACGGGCAACGCGGACGCCGTCGCGTGGCTAGCCGAGCACGGCATGGAAGCGGAGGACGGCGCGGTAATAATCAGGCGCGGACTCAAGCGTACCGGAAGAGGCTCTACGTATATCCAGAACGTACCCGTTGTCAGGCAGGATCTGCAGGACTTCGCGTCGAAGCTCGTCGAGGTTCACGGTCAGAGAGACGGGCACGCGCTGCTCAAGAAGGACCGGCATCGGGAATTGGTCGACCGCTATGCGGGGATCGGGGCCGACGTCGATGTATATGCGAGCGCGTACGCGGAGTTGTGCGCCAAGCGGAAAGCCCTCGAGACGATGGCCGGTTCCGATGCCGAGCGGGCCCGCGAGATTGAATTGCTACGGTTCGCGGTGGAGGAGATAGACGCAGCCGCCCCGCGCGCGGACGAGGAAGCCGAGCTTGCCGACGAGGAGCGTCGCCTTTCGCAGCACGAGAAGCTATACGCGTCGCTTTCGCAGGCTCGCGAGCTCCTTTCGGAAGCGGATGGCGCCATCGCGAGGATACGGAAGGCCCGGACGTATCTAGAGACGGCCGGGACCATAGATTCTCGGCTTTCCGACCACGCGAGGCGGCTCGACGACGCGTATTACGAGCTGGAGGACTTAGGCGAGTCGCTGACGAGCTACGCCGACCTCCTCCTCTTCGATCCGGCGAGGCTCGAGATCATCGAGACCCGACTGGCGACGCTGCAGAGGCTCAAGCGAAAGTACGGGGTCGACCTGTCCGCCGTCATCGGATACAGGGCCGAGTCGGCCGAGCGGCTCGCGAGCCTCGAAAACTGGGAAGAGGATCGGACGGGCCTCGAGAAGCAGGTCGCCTCGATAGAGGCCGATGTTCTGGCCAAGGCGGAACGGCTTACGAAATTGCGTACCGAAGCCGCCAGGCGGCTCGAGGTGGCCGCCCTCGCTATCATCGCGACCCTGGGCATGCCTAACGCTCGCTTCGCGGTACGGATAGGTCGGTTCCCTCCTTCCGGAGGCAAGGTCGTAGTCGGGCCGACCGGTGCCGACGATCTCGAATTCTATGTTTCCGCCAATAAGGGAGAACCGCTCCGCCCCCTCGCGGACGTGGCCTCCGGCGGCGAACTATCACGGTTCATGCTGGCGCTGAAGACCGCCTTGGCCGAGGACGGTGGCGCGCCTACCATGGTGTTCGACGAGATCGATACCGGCATAGGCGGCGAAGTCGCGCTCGGGGTCGGACTGCACCTGGCGAAATTAGCCTTAACGAAGCAGGTACTTTGCATTACGCATCTCGCCTCGATAGCCGCACGCGCCGATAATCATCTTATGGTAGAGAAGCACGTCGAAGGCGACAGGACGGTGACAGGGGTTTCTCGGTTGGGCGGAGACCGGAGGGTTCGCGAGATAGCGCGAATGCTATCGGGCGATCCTTCGTCCAAGACGTCTCTCGACCATGCAGCCGATCTGGTAGCCAAGCTCGGCAGTTCGCGAGGAACGTGATGGCAAAGATAACGCAGGAACAGCGCAATCGGTACGCTTCCAAGGTCAAGGAATACAAGACTATGACCGACGCCATACTTGCCAAGGAACAGTCATTCCTGAACCTGCTCAAGCAGCCGGGCGGGCAGGGCCTCGGTTACGTTCGGATGAAGCTGTCGGAGCAGACGCTAGCGCTGACGTCGTACCAGGTCCTCGTGAACAGCCTCTCGGTATCGCTACTCGGCATAAAGAACGAGGATTCGCTCGCCGATGCCAGGAAGAGCATAGGCAGGAGCATCAAGTATCTCGAGGATATCGTGACCGGTTACGTCGACGCGGCGTTCTCGGAATACGAGCAGAACCTTGAGGCAATCTCCGAGGTGACGTACGAGGAACGGTACGCGCACCTACGGAAGATCGGGTTCGCCATTCGTGAGATCGAGGAAGCCTATGGAGCGAATTCCAAATGGAAATGGTCGTTCGTCGAACTCTGGGGAAAGCTGGCCGCCGTCGCCAAGAATTGCCTGGACCTGAAAAGGGCGTACCTCGATATGGATTTGGCCTCGCCTAACAGGATGATTACGTTCTCGTATCTCGCATTCGTCAAGAAACAGTTGCAGACGACCGCCGACAGGTATCGAGAGAAATACGAGGTTTCGTCCATGAAGATGGACGATTTCAAGCAGGCGATTCTCTTCCTCAACGCGCTCCGCCGAATCCACGTCGTATTCGGGGAGCGCAGCGAGGCGGAAGACCTCAAGAAGAAGATAGAGATCTGGTCCGCCAAGCTGGAGAGCGATCAGAAAAAAAGGGAAGAAGAATCCAAGAAGCGTTGATCCTATCGCGACGCGGTTACGGCCGCGACGCGGTTACGGCCGCGACGCGGTTACGGCCGCGACGCCAGCTCGTGCAACGCGTCATGGGGAAGGAGCTCTCCCATGGTCGTATCCACGAAGCCGCCTCCCGACCCTCCGAAGCGTATAGGGAATTCCGCCCCGACGAATTCGCTTATGAACTGCCTGCAGGCGCCGCAGGGACTGACGGGATAAGCCGCGTCGGGGCACGAGATCGCGAGGGCCCTGAACTCCTTCTTGCCTTGAGCGATCGCCGATACCATTGCCGATCGTTCGGCGCAGATCGCTAGACCGTACGATCTATTCTCTACGTTCGCGGCGCAAACCACCGTCCCGTCCTCGCATAGCAGGGCCGCCCCTACCCTGAATTTTGAATAAGGCGAGTAGGACCTAGTCGCTGCTTCCGTGGCCATCTTGAAGAGCTCGGCGAATTCCATTATGCCCCTCTTTCTCCCATAGCGGCGTGTCGCTTTGTATTGACGGAATGGGACGATACTATATACCATCTTGAAAGGTATTGCCAATGGCGGCGAGTTCGGTATGATCAAAAATCGCGGAGGGTAGCATGGGCGAAGTAAAGGGACGGAGAATCGCCTTCTCCGTTCTAGCGGTAATCGTAGTCATACTCCTATATTTTTTCGTATTCGCCGAACCGCTATCGCCAGAGTTGTCCGCTATCCCGAAATGGAAGATCGATATCGCCGTAGGCCCAGGAACGGCGTTCGACTCCGCCGATTCCGCGTCGTTAGCGTTCGCGGCGGGCGACCGGTACGGGTATTACTCGTTCGACGGGACCGTCGCCTTCGTCGCCGAGATTCCGGGCGGAGCGCCCGTTTCAGACGCATCCTATCTGTACCGAGCCTCGGCCGCGGGAAGTGCCGGGTTCATGCTCAAGAAACCGGACGATCGAACGATAGCGGCTATCGACGCCGCGTATCCGTTCTATACTTCCGGCCGTCTCTTCTCGGCCCAGAATGACGGTACTGGCGTATCCGCGTACGACGAGCGGGGACGGAAGCTATGGACCTATGCCTTCCCGTGCCAGCTGAGCGCCTTTTCAGCCGGAGAGAGCCTCGTGGTCGGAGGTACGGTCGACGGCTGGCTCGAGGGGATCTCCCCCGATGGCGGCAGGGCCTTCTCGTTCGCCCCCGGCGGATCGCGGCTACCCGTGATACTGGGCCTTGATGTTTCCCGATCGGGCAATTGGATCGCCGCGGTCTCGGGCATAGACAGGCAGCGCCTGGTCGTGCTCGGTCGCGGAGGTACCGATTTCAGGGTTTCGAGTCATCGCTACCTGGAATCGGATTATCGTGAGCCCGTTCGCGTCATCGTTATGGACGACGAACGGCACGTATTGTACAGGCGTCCCGACGGTATTGGCGTATGGTCGGTGGACGGATCCGTGGACGGTCTACTCCCGGTGAAGGCTGACGATTTCGACGCCGCGATCGACGAGGCCACCGGAGTCGCCTATCTATCCGCGAGGCGCGGTAATAAATCGGAGATCGTCGCCTTCAGGCTCCCGGATACCCTGTTAGGCAGGATCTCTCTCCCCGATAATTGCGAATATATCCGCTTCTCGGGTTCATCCGCCTTCGTTGGCGGAAGGACGTGGCTCGCTCGATTCGATTTTGTGGAGGAATAACGTGTCCAGGACCATCGTACGAGCCGGGGCGATAGCGATAGCGGCCATCGCGTTGCTAGCCGTTTCGGCGCTCGCCTTCGAATGGCCGGCCGACGCGGGGAAATTCCGCTACGGTTTCGGCACTCCGCGAGACGGTTTCCTCCGCGGCATTGAATTCGGTTCGAACGACGGTCTCGCGCTCGCCGCCGACGACGGCGAGATGACCTTCTCCGCGGTCGGCGCGAGCCTTCCGGGCGGGTATCCGTTGCCCGGCGGCTCCCTCATTGCCGTCGCTCACCCGGCGGACATGATGACCATCTACGCGGGACTGCGACCCGATTCGGTTTCGTCTTACCTGAAGAACGTCCGCAAGGGTGACATCCTCGGCCGTTCATCCTCTGCCGGCGCGTCTCGCGGGGCTACTTTCTACGCCTTCGATGCGAGGGAGCGGCGCTTCATCAACCCGCTGATACTTATGCCGACGCTCATCGACGACAAACCTCCGGTTATACGATCCGTATCGTTGTCCATGGAAGGCGCAGAGACGCGCCTCGATCAATCAAAAGCCGTGAGGCAGGGATCGTACTACTTCCTCATAGACGCGTATGATTCGTCCCCCGCGGGGGAGGCGAGCTCGCCGTTCGACCTTCGAGTCCTCATCGACGGATCGGAGCGCGAGCGCGTGGTCTACGACGCGGCATGGGCCTCTGCAGGGAAGGCCAACCTGTTCGGCGGCGCAAGCCGGGGCGAGGATTCCTACCTGGCGGGCGATGGCCGTATCCGGCTCGGCCCGTACTCGCTTTCGAGGGGACGCGTCGTTATCAGCGTCGCGGTCAGCGACTACGCGAGCAACAAGAGGGAGCAGACGTATTCAATCACGGTTCAGTGACGAAACCATACGGACGTTCTCGACCGCCGCGCGGCCTGAGCCTTCGCGCTCGGCGCCCTGTCCTCTGTGCGGCGGAGAAGGGGCGTCAAGCGAATGGCGTTCAGACGGCGTCGTATTCATCCGTTGCGCGTCCTGCGGCCTCTGGCGGCAGGACCCCCAGCCTCTAGCCGCCGCCGTCGTCGCTAGATACGATGAGACCTACCTGGAATACGAGACGGCGCGGCATCTCGAGTATCGGACTATATCGTTGCGTAGCCTCGCCGAGGCCGGACTGAGGCCAGTCGACTCGCGAGCGTCCGACGGCCGCGCCCGATCGGTACTCGAGATAGGCTGCGCGACAGGCGCCCTGCTCTCGTCGTTCGCCGAGGCTGGCTGGAACGCCAAAGGCGTGGAGGTAGGCGCGTCGATGGCGGCATACGCGCGCGCGACGTTCGGCCTCGACGTAACCGCCGGGACCATCGAGGCGGCCGACCTGTCCGCAGATCGGTACGACGTCGTAATCGCGACGCACCTGATCGAGCACCTCAACGATCCTCGCTCGTTCATAGCCGAAGCGAGGCGTACCATGCGCCCCGACGGCAGGTTATACTTGGTCACGCCTAACGCCGACGGATTCCAGGCGCGACTGAAGGGCGCCCGATGGCGGAGCGCCATACGCGACCACCTGTACCTCTTCTCCGTCAGGACCCTGCGCGCGATGCTGCGTTCGGAGGGAATGTCCGTCGAGTATACTGGAACCTGGGGCGGATGGCCCGCGGGCATGCGTCCCGCTTTCCTTAAAAGACCGGTCGACGCCGCCGCCAAGCTGACGGGCCAAGGGGACGTGATGGTCATTCGCGCCGTGCCGCGGCGCGACGCCGCGATAGGAGGCTGATATGGAACCCTGCCAGAAGGTCCTGTCCATCGACGCGTCTACCGGATATTACCGGATGAGGCGGTATCCGTTAAAAGACTATTTCGGGCCCGTAGACCTAGGCCTGCACCTGACGGGGCGCGAGCGTTGCCTCAATATCGGTACAGGCCTGTTCTCCGGTTCCATCCTGCCCGGTTCCAATAGGCTCGTCATCAACGGTTTCTCGCCGTGCTGGCGGGGCTTCTTCATATCGAGCATGGGCGGAGCGGGACTGGTCTTCGATAACCTCGGCATCAATATGGTGTCCATCGTCGGTAAGGCCGCCCGGCCGTCTATCCTGTACTTGAACCGCGAGCACGGCGAGGAGGTGGAAGTCGAGGTCGTTCCCGTCGATGCGCGCTCTATCTGGTCGTCAGGCGGCGATCGTAAGGGCGCCTACGCGATGATGGACGAAGCGCTCGGGCGCTTCGCCGGGCGTTATTCCGGCGACTACAGGGCGCTGGCCGTCGGACCGGCGGCTGAGTCGACGGACTTCGGCGGCATACTGTCCGCGCCGGTCAAGGACGGCAAGGCGACCGCCGTCGATACCTGGGCCGGCCGCGGGGGCCTCGGATCCAACATGCTATCGGACCACGGCATCGCCGCCGTGGTCTACGGCGGTACCGTCGTGGACGAGGACTTCCGCGACAGGAGCGTCGCCGACGCGTGGTTCGAGGATCGCTACAAGAAGAAGCTGGCTGTCAAGGATTTCGAGGCGACGACCAAGTACCGCTTCGATCCCAAGTTCGAGACCGGCGGCACCCTCGGCGTCAACTACGCGACCGTCGGAGGGCGCTTCATAGCGCTGAATTACCGGAGCGCTTCGTGGACGGAGGCCGAGAGGGTGGAGGCGCACCGGCGGCTCGTGCTCGATCATTACCTGAAGCAGTTCAATGAAGAGACGATAGCGACCAAGAACCAGGCCACCTGCGGCGAACCGTGCTCGGCTGTCTGCAAGAAGATGAACGGCGACTACAAGAAGGACTACGAGCCGTACCAGGCGCTCGGCCCCCTCTGCGGCATCTTCGATCAGCGCGCCGCGGAGCTCGTCAACAGGGCCTCGGATTCCGCCGGCCTCGACGCGATCTCCGCGGGGGGCGTCGTAGCGTGGATGATGGATTGCCTCGACTCGGGCGATCTCGCCCCGCGAGACCTCGGCGTCGACGATATGCCGCGATGGGGGCTCGACGGATTCGACGTCGTCGCCGATTCCATGCATAACGCCGACCTGGCGATCGGGCTCCTCGAATCCATCGTATCCAAGCGCGGCGTCGTCGACCTGTCCGAGGGCGCCAGGAAATGGGGCCGGCGCGTACGCGCGACGACCGGCGTCCGCGTACTCGATCGATTCGTCTATACGGCCCACGGCCGCAAGGGCTGGATGGTCCCGAACCAGTACTGGACGCCCGGCGTCCTGGCCCCTATGGCCATCATGGGCAAGTACTATATGCACTACGGGGCCGAGTTCCTCGAGCCTCGCGCGCTCGGTCGAGCCTGCGCCGAGCGCCTCAAGAAGGAGCTGGTGATGGATAACGCCGGCGTCTGCCGCTTCCATCGCGGCTGGGCCGAGGAGATGGTGCCCGAGGCGATGGAGGCCCTGTACGGGCGCAAGGACGCGTACCTACGCTCGGTCGCCGTAGCCGCCAGCCGCATCAACAGCCGTAACGCCGGCGTGTTCTGGGAGAGCGACGGCGATATAGCGTTCGTCCGTAGCTTCCTGTCGCGGGCCAGGGACGTGGACGGCGATTCTGGCCCGGCGCTGGCTTCGTGGATCGCGGCCTTCGACGCGGACCCGCGCGAGGCGGCCCTCGATTTCTGGTTCGACGTCCGCAAGGGCATAGACGAATCGCTCAGGGAGTTCCTGTGACCGAGGAGTACGCGACGGAGGTCGCTTCGAGGATAGCCGGGATACGGGAGCGCATTGCGGACGCCTGCGGCAGGGCCGGTCGGCCCGCCGCGTCGGTAGAGTTGCTCGCCGTCACCAAGTTCAATCCCGCCGACGCCGTCGAGGCCGCCTGGAAGGCGGGCGTTCGGAGCTTCGGCGAGAATAGGGTGCAGGAGGCGGAAGCGAAGTTCTCCGCGTTGGCCGGATCGATTCCCGGTTCGGCCCTGCACCTGCTGGGCCACCTGCAGAGCAACAAGGCAAAGAAGGCTGTATCGCTCTTCGACTGCGTGCAGTCGATCGACTCGGAATCGATCCTGGCCGACCTGGCGCGTCGCGCGGCGGAGCTGGGGAAGACGCTCGACGTGCTGTTCGAACTCCATACCGGCGAGGAATCCAAGAGCGGCTTCCCGGACGCCGACGCCTTGTTCCGGGCGCTGGAGACGGCCGCCGCGCTGCCGTCGCTGCGGCCCAGGGGCCTGATGACGATGGCGCCTTACACGGACGACGAGGGCGTCGTGCGCTCGTCGTTCAAGTCCTGCGCCGCGGCCTTCGACAAGGCCAAGGGTACGTTCGGTTTTCCCTGTTTCGACTTACTGTCCATGGGCATGACGAACGACTTCGAGACGGCGATAGAGGAAGGCTCGACGATGGTCCGCGTCGGCACGGCCATCTTCGGGGCGAGGAGCTACGCATGAGACCGACTCGTCTCGTAGTAGCGGCCGTACTGCTCTCCGTTTCCGCGAGCCTGGCCTGGTCCCAGTCGGTATCCGCTCCCGCGGCCGTCAGCGCCCTGCCAGAGCCTTATACCCGGGACGAATTCCCGTCATGGGCCCACGGCTTGCGCCGTTTCGAGATCGTAAGCCTCGGCGCTTTTCCCATTATCCTGTTCTACACGAGATTCGCCTTCGACCTGAAGCGCTACGCCGATAACGGCTTCGAGGGAGAATTCGTGCCGTGGCCGTTCAAGAACGAGAACTCGTACGAGCCGAGCGACGCCGAACAATGGCGGAGCGTACTGACCGCCGCCGGCGTTTCGGTCGCGTTCGGCGCCCTCGACGCGTTCCTTGTATGGCGGGTACGGCTCGAATAGGGGTACTTAACAGGAACGACGGCGTCGCTGTACTATCTCCCCTATGCACGCACCCATAAACTTGCCGTCCGCGACGGTCCTGGCCGTCGACGTCGGAGGCACCAATACCAGTTGCGCCATCGTCGATTCGACGGGCGGTGCCTTCATCAGACGTTTCGAGCGGCGATACTCTACCAAGGCCGAGCCTTCGCTCCTGGCGCCGCTCGGACGCTTCATGGACGAGGCTACGACTTCGGGCGCCCCGTCGCCATCGTCGATATGCGTTTCCGGCGCGGGACCAGTCGTCGGCCGATCCATAACGCTGACGAACGCGCCGTGGGGCATAGACGGAGACGAGCTCGAGTCCCGCTTCGGCCTGCCTACCGCCGTCATCAACGACTTCAGCGCCATAGCCTGGGGCGTCCTGCTTCTCGACCCGGATAACCCGGACGAGCTCGTGCAGTTGATGCCCCCCGGCGGATCGCGGACCGCTCTCTCCGATTCGGGGCCCGTCGTCGTAATCGGCGCCGGCACCGGCCTCGGTTTCGGGTACGCGCTGCGCGACGAATCCGGCACGAAGGTCTACCCGTCCGAAGGCGGCCACGTATGCCTGCCTGTCTACGACGCCGACTCGCGCGCGTTCTCCGTATGGCTCGAAGGAAAATATGGATTCGCCGCAGGCGCTGAGGCGGGCGTCTCCGGTCAGGGCATAGCGAACCTTTTCGCGTTCTTCGCGTCACGCGAGCCGGCGCCGTCATCGGCCGCCCGCGCCATACTCGACCTGCCGGAGGACGATCGTCCGGCGAGGATTTCCTGCGCCGCCGATTCGGGCGACCCGTTATGCGCCCGCGCCATGGACATGTTCGTCCGTCTCTACGCGCGCGTCGCGTGCGACGCCGCGGCAGTGTTCCTCCCCACCGGCGGCGTCTACCTGGCGGGCGGCGTCGCGGCCAAGAACCTATCGCGATTCACCGAGGGCGATCGATTCATGAGGACCTTCGGCATGGCCTACCGCGAGCACGTCCGCGACATCGCCGCCCGCACGCCGGTGTTCGTCGTCAAGGATTACGCCATATCGATATACGGCGCCGCAAACGCGGCCTTGCACATGGCTAGGCGGGAAGGATGACGCGATGCTGAGCGAGACGTTGAAGGCCGATATGGAGGCCAAGGGCATCGACCTGGAGCTGACCGAGAGCATCCTCGCCGGCCTGAACGCCGGTCTGTACGACGGCGTCCAGGCCGTGGAAGCCGCGGGCGTCCCTCCCGTCGACGGAGTATCGCTCGTGCCCGCCGGAGCGGCGATGCGCTACTCCACGCCGCTATCCGTCGCGCGGGAACGCCTTGACGCCTTAGGCCTCGCGTTGCCCGAAGGCGCGGTCGTAGAGGGCGACGCCGTGGTCCTTGACCGTAACGCGCTCGTCGACCTGGGGGAGCGGCTCTATCCCGTTACCGCGTGGGGCGTACTCAACGGAGGCTCGGCTACGAGCTATGCCGACCGCAAGAAGAACGGTTCGCTAGGGCCGGGCGTTTTCGACGCCATACGGTCCGGGTTCGAGCTCTTGGCTCCCCTGTGCGACGGCCGTCCCAAAGGCGTCAGCCCAGCCTACGTCAACCCGGACGGCAGTCCGGGAGAGAGTTTCCTCGTGCTCAAGATGCGCGCGGCGTTGCTTCGGGCCTCCAGGTACGTCGACCGTTTCGGTGCCCCGGAACGGCCGGCGTTACCGTTCTTCCAGATGACGAGCGAAGCTACCGACGCCCCGCTGAGGTCCGCGTACGCGGAGTACGCGGGCCATCCTTGGCTTGCTCCGCTCATCAGGAGGACCGGTACCGACCCGACGCGGCCGCGCTCGGCCAAGCAGCCCTTGCTCGCCGCGTTCACGCATTCCTCCGAGGGACGTCCGCGACGCGTCTTCGATGCGGCGTACGGCAAACCCGATAGTGCCATAGCCCTGCCCGGAGGCCACGGTCAGGGCTTCAGGGTACTCGGCGACGTGTACCGGGGCTTGCTAGCCGACGGTTATCGCTACGCGTACATAGGTAACGTCGATAACATCGGGTATTATCCCGATCCCGCCGAGCTCGCCGTCATGGCCTTGTCCGGCGCGGAGGCCGCGTTCGAATTCGCGTACCGTACGCCCGTCGATATCAAGGGCGGCGTGCTCGTGACGACGGCGGACGGCAGGCGGACGGTGGCCGACATCGGCCAGGCCATATCGTTCGACCGGGTCAGGGCCCTCGAGGCTTCCGGCGAGCGCGTTCTGTTCAACTGCGCTACCGGCCTTTTCGACCTGGCCAGGCTCGTACCCAGGCTCGACGAGATATCCAGCCGCCTTCCCGTGCGCGTATCGGACCAGGACAAGGACTCGGGTCGGTACAGCCAGGCCGAGCAGTCCACCTGGGAGGTCGTCGGCCTCCTGGACGCGCCGCTCGGGTTCGCGGTAGAGAAGGGCGAGCGCTTCATCGCCGCCAAGCTGCTGGCCGAGACCGTGCTCGCCAGCGGGGCCGTATCTGACGGCCTGCCCGACGACGTGGCGGCGACCGCGCGCATGATGTCGGACGGGCTGCGGTCGATGCTCGCGGGCCCCTGCGGCCTCCGGATCGACGGCGGAGCCTGGGTTCCCGCGTAGAGAAACGGCCCGGCCTCCGCGCCTCGCGGATACCGGGCCGTACGCTCCTGGTCTACGCCCTAGTGCAAGGCTATCTCAAGCACCTCTTCCATGCGCTCGACCGGATGGAAGGTGATACCCTTCTTGACGTGGTCGGGAATATCGTCGAGGTCCTTCTCGTTAGCCTTCGGGATGATGATGTCGCGGATCTTGTTCCGCTTCGCGGCGACGGTCTTCTCCCTAAGTCCGCCGATCGGCAGGACCTGGCCGGTCAGCGACAGCTCCCCGGTCATCGCGAGGCGATCCTTGACCTGCTTGCCGAGAACGAGCGACATCAGCGCCGTCGCCATCGTCACGCCGGCGCTCGGCCCGTCCTTGGGCGTTGCGCCCTCGGGAATGTGCAGGTGTATCTGCCGCTCCTCGAAGTACTTGGCCGAAATCTCGAACGCCTCGGCCGCGTGGTGCCGTACCCAGGTGTACGCGATGCCCGCCGACTCCTGCATCACCGCGCCCATCTGGCCGGTCAGCTTGAAGCCTTCCTTGCCGGGATTGGCGACCGCCTCGATGATGAGCGTGTCGCCGCCCATGCTGGTCCACGCCAGTCCTACAGTCATGCCCGGTAGGGTCGCCCGCTTGATCTCGTCCGGGTCGAAGCGCGGCTTGCCCAGGTACTTCTCCAGCGACGGCTTGTCGACCTCGTACTTCTTGGCCTCCTCGCCGTCGTCCATGGCGGTGACGACCTGCAAGGCTATCTTCCTATGGATACGGTCGAGGAATTTCTCGAAGTTCCTTACGCCCGCCTCGCGCGCGTAGCCTTCGGCGATCGCCGTTAGCGCGTCCCGCGTATACTTGACGCGAGCCTTCTTGAGGCCCGCCCGTTCGAGGCTCTTGGGTATCAGGTAGCGCTTGGCTATCTCGAGCTTCTCGGAGTCGACGTATCCGGAAAGCTGGATGATCTCCATGCGGTCGCGAAGCGGGCCGGGAATGGTGTCCAGGGTATTGGCCGTCACGATGAAGAACACGCCGGAAACGTCGAAGGGCAGGTCCAGGTAATGGTCGCGGAACGAGAAATTCTGCTCGGGATCGAGCACCTCGAGCAGGGCGCTCGACGGGTCGCCCTGGTAGCTCGAACCCATCTTGTCTATCTCGTCGATCATGAACACCGGGTCTCGGCTCTTGGTGATCTTGAGCCCCTGGATGATCTTGCCTGGCAGGGCGCCTACGTAGGTACGTCGGTGGCCCTTGATCTCGGCCTCGTCGCGCATGCCGCCGACCGAGAAACGGAAGAATTCCTTGCCGAGCGCCCGCGCTATGGACCTCCCTACGCTCGTCTTGCCGACGCCGGGCGGGCCGACGAGGCACAGTATCGTGCCCTTGGCGTCCCGCTTGAGCTTGCGTACGGCGAGGTACTCTATGATTCGGTCCTTGACGTCCTTGAGGCCGTAGTGGTCATTCTCGAGTATGCCGCGGGCGGCCTTCATGTCGAATTCGTTGCTCGTCTCCGCCTTCCACGGTAGGTTGCTGACGAGTTCCAGCCAGTTGCGCGTCACGATGAACTCGCTGGAATTAGGGTCCATCAGGCCGAACTTCTCGAGTTCCTGGTCGACCAGTTCCTTGACCTCGCCCGAGAACCCGAACGACTCCAGCTTCTCCTTGAAGCGCTGGTGGTCCGAGCCCTTGGCGTCGGCTGGCATCCCGAGCTCGGTCTTGATGGCCTTGAGCTCCTCGCGGAGGAAGTAGTCCCGCTGGCTCTTCTCTACCTTCTCGTTGATCTCGCTCTGGATGCGCTTCTGTATCTTGAGCAGCTCCTGCTCTCGCTTGATGGACATGAGCACGCGTTCCATGCGCTCCCGGATGTCGAAGAGCTCGAGGATCTTCTGCTGTTCGTCCTTGTCGATATTGAGGATGCTCGCGATGAAGTCGGCTATCTTGCCCGGATGGTCGATATTGATCATGTTGAGGCGCATCTCCTCGGAGAACAGCGGATTGTTCTCCGAGACCTGCTTCATCTCCGACAGAAGAGCGCGGGTAAGGGCCTTTATCTCGTCGGGGCCCTCTCCCTGGTCGTCGATGTACTCGACGGCCGCCATGATCGGCTGCTCCTTTGACAGCGCCTTCTTGATCTTGAAGCGCTTGAGCGTCGAGATGAAGATGTTGACCGACCCGTCGGGAAGGTTGATGCGCTTGACTATCTTGGCTACGGTACCGACCTCGTGCAGGTCGCTCGCCTTGGGTTTCTCTGTGTCGTCCCGTACGAGGACGAGGCCGACCATGCCGTCGGTCTGCATCGAATCGTCGACGGTCTGGATATCATCCTGACTGCCGAGCATCAATGGCGTAAAGATGCCGGGGAATATCGGTTTCCCGTTGAGCGGAATAATAGGGATCTTGTTCGGGAGTATCATGTCTATCGGTACTATCTGGTTGTCGGGCAATTTTCGCCGTCCTTTCGCTAGGTTTCGGTTTAAAATATAGAGGTTTTGGCAGGCGTGGCAAGGGATTTGCGGGTGAAAGTGATCGTTTTACGGCTTATAGCACCGTCGATGCGGCTCGACGCAGTTTAACTCCGTCCAGCGCTAATCCCGGAACTTGAATCGCCTGCTCGGCGACGCGGTTTCCCAGGCGAAGGCAGCGGGCCAGAGGGGCTCCCGACAGGGCCGCCGACATGAATCCGGCGGCGAAGGCGTCGCCCGCGCCGGTAGTATCGGTCGCCCGTATCGGTCTGACCGCGCTCTCCAGCACCGAGCCGTCGCTGACGCAGACGGCCCCCGTCTCCGCTCGCTTGACCACGACTACGCCGGATGTGGCTACGGAGAAGCGCTGTAGTGCCTCGTCGACGCCCGCCTCGGCGAGCGCTATGAACTCGTCCTCGTTCATGAATATCCAGGAACACGACGTCCGGACTAGATCGAGGAAAAAGTCGCGGTGCTTCGTCGCTATGCGGAATCCGGCTATGTCGAGCGCTATCCTCATGCCGGCCGCCTTGGCGCGCGACACGATAGCCGTTATCGTCTCGGGATGAGCGGCGAGGAATCCGTCCACGTATAGCGTTGACTCGGGCCGGAAGAAGGCCCGGGGAATGGCCTCAGGGTCGAGATGAATGGCCGCGCCGGGCGCTACGAGTATCGTGCGCTCGCCGTCCGGCGCTATCATCGCGCAGAACTCGCCGGTCGGCGCGTTTCCTTCCTGCAGGAAGGCCTCGATGCCTGACGCCGCGATATCCGACCTGAAGAGAGAGCCGATCGCGTCCCTTCCTGTCATGCCGGCGAACGACGCACGGTGCCCTAGCGACGCGAATACCCTCGCGGTGTTGACCGCTCCTCCGCCTGCGCTGCGCGCAGCGCTCGGAAGCGTCGCGATGATGGGGGCGAGCTCCTCAGGCCCAATGTGGACGGTCGATCCGACGTGGAAACCGAGACGCGACGCGAAATCCGTCTCGACGAACGCGACGGTATCGTAGAGCGCGTTGCCGACGCAGGCTAACCTCATCGTTTCTCCCTCGTTCCCATTGCTTATTCTACCATGAAGCCTGAAAGAACGCCACGTCTAGCGTTATCGCGCGTCTTCTTGACCCTAGCTCCCCCTGCATGGTACTGTAAGCGCTCCGGGGCGCTTGGCTCAGCTGGTCAGAGCGCCTGGTTTACACCCAGGATGTCGCAGGTTCAAATCCTGCAGCGCCCATTTGAAAAGCCCTGCCCGTTACCGCGGACAGGGCTTTTCAAATATCAAGGCGATGCGGGATTTGATCCGAGCCACGTCCCGAGCGACCGCGAGGGCTCGGCGCATGGATGCGCCGAAAGAGGCGAAGGCGGGCTGGAAAGAGCGCGCAGGAAGCGCGCGACTGGAAGCCAAATCCTGCAGCGCCCATTTGAAAAGCCCTGCCCGTTACCGCGGACAGGGCTTTTTAAATATCAAGGCGATGCGGGATTTGATCCGATCCTGCAGCTCCCGCCGATATACGATTCCCCATTGCCACGCCTGCCGGTATTCGGTTGTAATTAGTTCCCTGATACGTGTGGAGTTGCTGTGGATACGATGATGCTTACGGACGAAATGAAGGCGGCGATATCCTTGATCGCCGACGAGAGTGAACGCCTGGTCTGGATATCCGGGCGTGCGGGAACGGGCAAGTCGACCTTCCTCGCCCATCTCAAGACCGAGCTGAAGCCGAGGAACGCGGTCTACCTTGCGCCGACTGGCGTGGCGGCGCTCTCGATAGGAGGGCAGACGATTCACAGCTTCTTCTGGATAGACCCACGAGCGCCGGTCTACCTGGAGACGAAGCTCGACGCCGAACGGGAGAGGCGTCTCTATCCTCTCCTCGCCACGGTCGAGACGCTCGTCATCGACGAGATATCCATGGTCCGCGCCGACCTCCTCGACGAGATCGACCGGCGGATGCGCGGGGCGAAGCGCGCGGCGAAGCGCGCGGCGAGGCTGCCCTTCGGCGGCGCTCGCTTGATTATATTCGGGGATCCGTACCAGCTGCCTCCCGTCGAGCCCGACGAGGCGAGCAGGGCGGGCGCTCTCTTCGAGGAGCGTTACAAGAGCCCGTTCTTCTTCTCGTCGAAGGTCCTGCGGACGCGTTCCCGGACGATGAAGCGGGTTGATTTCACGCGGGTCTTCAGGCAGAGCGAGGCGGAATTCCTCTCGACCCTTGACCGATGCCGCTCGGGCGACGTTTCCGACGGCGACCTTCGGCTCCTGGCATCCCGAGTCCTCCCCGAGGGAAGGAAGCCGCCTCCCGATCACCTCGTGCTTACTTCCACCCGGGCCGAGGCGCAGCGGATCAACGCGTACAGGCTCGCGGCCTTACCGGGGCCGTCGCGCATCTACGCCGCGAGCGCGGACGGCCGCTTCGCGAAGGATATTGACGAAGACGAACTGCCCGTGCCGCGCGATCTCGAGCTTAAGGTAGGCGCGAGGGTTCTCCTCACCGCCAACGACCCTGGCGGGCGCTGGGCCAACGGGGCCCTGGCTATCGTTACCGGGCTCGACGAGGCGGGCGCTACGCTCCGAGACGATTCGGGAGAGTTCAGGGTCGGGTTCCACGTCTGGCGGCGGGTTCGGTACGTACTTCGAGGCGAGCGTATAGAGGAGGAGGCGACCGACCAGTACGGCCAACTACCGCTTCAGCCCGGCTGGGCCCTGACGATACACCGGGCCCAGGGCAGAACGCTCGAGCGGGTCTTCGTCGACCTCTCGCGAGGCGCCTTCGCGGCCGGACAAGCGTATGTCGCCATCTCACGCGTCACGAAGCTCGAGGGCCTCGTACTCAGGACTCGGCCGCGGGCGCGGGACTTCTTCGTCCACGAGCGGGTCGCGGTCTTCCTGGACTACCTGGACCGGCACCCGTAGCCATCCAATGCGAGCGCCCCCACCGTTTTACGTCTGGCGCCGGCACGCGTAACGGTTTATAGTAATATCAATATGAATGAAAAAGACAGGATACTGGTTATTCTCAATCCCGTCGCCGGCAAAGGCACGGCCGGCGAACGCTTACCCGAGATAGAGCGGTTGATGAGCGCCTCGGGACTAGCCTTCGACATTAGCCTGACCGAGAGGGTCGGCCACGCGACGGAGATAGCGGCGGGGGCCGGAGCCGCAGGCTACGACGTCGTTATCGCCGCAGGCGGCGACGGAACGGTCAACGAGGTCGTCAACGGCCTGATGGCCGCGCGATCGACTGGCCGTCCCGTCCCGGTGCTCGCGGCTTTCAGCGTCGGCAGGGGCAACGATTTCGCCTACGGCGCCGACCTCCCGGGGACGCTGGAAGAGTGCGTAGCGGTACTCGTAGCCGGCGAGCGCAGGGTCATGGACGTAGGCCTCGTCAAGGGCGGCGACTATCCCGGCGGTAAGTACTTCGCCAACGGGATCGGCGTCGGATTCGACACGATCGTAGGTCTGGAAGCGGCCAAGATGAAGCGCGTGCACGGCTTCATGGCCTACGTGCTTGGCGCGCTCAAGACCTTCCTGATATTCCCGGACGCTCCGTTCATCCGCCTCGTCTACGACGGCCAGGCGGTAGAGCAGCGTAGCACGCAGGTATCGATCATGAACGGCAAGCGCATGGGCGGTACCTTCTTCATGGCGCCCGACGCCGAGAACCATGACGGCCGGTTCGAGCTGTGCGTGGCCGAGAGGCTTAATAGGCGGGAGATGATCGACCTGATGGTGCGTTATACGAAGGGTACCCAGGCCGGCCATGCGAAGATAACGATGATGAGCGCGTCCAGCCTGACGATTACCGCCCCCGACGGCGGGCTGATCGTTCACGCCGACGGCGAGACCGTATGCGTCGACGGCCGCTCCCTCGAGGTGGAATGCCTTGCGGGCGCCCTGACCATTATCTGCGATCCCGGGCGGGTCGCTCGCCTGAAGGCGCCTCGTCGATAGCATGACGACCTCGTCCAGGATCGTGACCCCCGTCATCAGGTTCATCCTCTCGATGATCTGCCGGATCGACGCCGTCGACATGAAGCGCATCCCGGACGCCGGACCGCTTATCGTCGTGCTCAACCACGTCAACTTCCTCGAGGTTCCGCTGATCTACGCGTTTCTCTACCCGCGCTACGCAGTAGGCCTCGTGAAGCGCGAGACCTGGGATAATCCCGTGCTCGGGGCGCTGGCCGATTCCTGGGAGGCCATCGCGATCGACCGCGACGGCGTGGACATATCGGCGATGAGGAAGGCGCTGGACGTACTCGATAGGGGCGGCATACTGATGGTCGCGCCGGAAGGTACGAGAAGCGGCCACGGCAGGCTACAGAGGGGGCATGGCGGCGTCGTGCAGCTCGCCTTGAGGAGCGGCGCTCCCATCATGCCGGTAGCGCATTCTGGAGGCGAGCGTTTCTGGAAGAACTTCAAGTCGTGCCGGCGTACGCGCTTTACGGTGAGGGTGGGGCCGGTCTTCAGGCTCGTCCCTCCGGAGGGGGGAGGGCGTAGCGTTCCCCGCAGCGTACGCACCGAGATGACAGACGCGGTCATGAACCGGCTCGCGTTACTGCTGCCGGATCGCCAGCGGGGGGCCTATCCCGAGCCGGAGGCCGCGTCGATGCGCTATATCGAGCTCGGCGACCGACCCGGCGCGGCGTCTCCGAGCACGAGTTCCGAGTAGCTGCGGCCTTCTATCTCGCCGTCGGGCACTCCTGCCATGGCGAGGATGGTCCGTATGGTCCCCTGCGCCAGCGCGATCGCCGCGGGGTCGTCCCGTTCCAGCAGGTTCTCTATCTCTATGAAGTCCCCTAGGCCGTCGACGCGGACCATCTCTATCGTACAGCCGTCGTGCTCGTAGGCGTTGCCGCGCTTGCGCTTTCGGTAGAACGGCTCGCAGCCGATGCGTTCCACGAGCGCCGTGAAGGCCGCGGCGTCGGAGACCTCGAACTCGGTCTCCCGGTTCACTTCGATGCCGCCGTCGTTACGCTTCTGCTTGAAGGTGACGACGGCCTTGCCGTCGTCCATGCGGAGCCTGAAGCCTTTTGTCCCCCGCGCGAAGCGCCACTCGGGGCCGTGCCAGTACTCGTCGGCCTTATCGAAGCTCCTGACGAATCGGGCGAACGATCCGACCTTGGCCTCGACGGCTACCGGATCTCGTACCCTGGCCTTCAGCTCTATCTCCATCATGGGCGTCGCCGCGTCATTTCCTGGGGACGAGCACGGACGGGTCGTAGCCTTCAGGAGCCTCGAACCCGAGCATCTCTATGAAGGTCGCGGCGATCGAGCTGATGCCGAGGCCTTCGCGGAGGGCGCTCTCGTACTCGCCCCCGCACTCGGGGTCGTATACGACGCATGGCACCGGATTGAGCGAATGGCTCGTCTTGGCGCGGGGCTCGCCGTCGGCCTTGATCGTGACCGCGCCGGTCTTCTTGTCGTGCTCGAACATGTCGTCGGAGTTGCCGTGGTCGGCGGTCAGGATAAGCACGCCGCCGGCCTTAAGCACGGCCAGCCTGAGCCGCTCTAGCTGCAGGTCCATGCCCTCGAGGCCGCAGACGACCGCCTGATAGACGCCGGTGTGGCCGACCATGTCGCCGTTAGGATAGTTCAGGCGGATGAAACGGTACTTCCCGCTCTCTATCGCCGCGAGTACGGTATCGGTTATCTCGGCGGTTTTCATCCACGGCCGTTGCTCGAACGGGACGACGTCGCTCTTTATCTCTACGTAGTCCTCCAGCTTCTCGTCGAACTTGCCCTGTCGGTTGCCGTTGAAGAAATAGGTGACGTGGCCGTATTTCTGCGTCTCCGAAATCGCGAGCATCGGTACGCCGGACCCGGCCAGGTACTCGCCGGCGGTCCTGTCTATGGAGGGCGGGCTGACGAGGTACGCGGAGGGCACGTGCAGGTCGCCGTCGTACTCCATCATGCCGGCGTAGGCTATCCTCGGTCGGCGTATCCTGTCGAAATGGTCGAAGTCGTCGTCCTCGAACGCGGCCGTTATCTCGAGCGCCCGGTCGCCTCGGAAGTTGAAGTAGACGAACGAATCGCCGTCCTCGACGGTTCCGATAGGCGTCCCGTTCTCCTCGATGACGAACTCGTGCATGTCCTGGTCGATCAGCGACGGCTTCTCCGCGCGGTAGCTGAGCACGGCTTCCTTGGCGCTCTTGAAGCGGGCGCCCTGGCCCAGCACGTGGGCCTTCCAACCGCGATCCACCATCGACCAGTCGGCGCCGTAGCGGTCCATCGTTATGTACTGCCTCCCGCCGCCGGACGCTATGCGGTAATCGTAGCCGCCACCGGAAAGCCCTGACAGGAAGGACTCGAAGGGCTCCAGATACTCGAGGGCGCTCTGCTCGCCGACGTCGCGACCGTCCAGGAGGACGTGGACGCGGACGCGCCTGACGCCGTCTTCCTTGGCGCGGGATATCATCGCCTTCAGGTGGTCTATATGCGAGTGCACGTTGCCGTCCGAGAACAGGCCGAGGAAGTGAAGCGCGCGGCCGTCGCCCGCGTTGACGTTCGATACGAGCTTCTTCCACGTGTCGCCGCGGAACATCGCGCCCGACTCTATGGACGCTGATACGAGCTTGGCGCCCTGAGCGAAGACCCGTCCGCAGCCTATAGCGTTATGTCCCACTTCGCTGTTGCCCATATCGTCGTCGGACGGCAGGCCTACCGCCTTGCCGTGGGCCTTGAGCCTCGTAGAGGGGCAGGATTTCTCCATGGAGCGGAGATGCCTCATGTCGGCGTCCGCGGCGGCGTCGCCTTCCTTGTACTTGCCGTATCCGACGCCGTCCATGATAACGAGCACGACGGGGCCTCGCCTGGGGTGCCAGGCGTTGTTCTTAACGAGGGAAATGGACATGTGGGCTCCTTATTCTCCGAAGTACTCGATGAGCGTCCGGACTTCGAGGCCGCGCAGCGCCTCTTCGTAATGGAGGAAGGGCAGGCCGATGACGCCGAATACGCCGGTCGGTTCTGCGCCGCCCTGTATCAGTACGTCGGCGGCCGCCCGGAGGGTGCCTCCCGTGGCTATGAGGTCGTCGACGAGGAGCACCTTGCCTCCCTTGGGTATATCGGCCTCGTGTATCTCTATCTCGGCGGTGCCGTATTCCAGGCAGTAGCTGCGGCTGATGGTCTTCCCGGGCAGCTTGCCCTTCTTGCGTACGAGGATGAGCGGTATACCAAGCCTGTCGGCCAGCGGGGCCGCGAACAGGAAGCCGCGCGACTCGATGGCCGCTATGGCGTCGAGGTCGGCGGACTTGTATAGCTTGACCATGGCGTCGACGCAATAGCGGAACGCTGCCGGCTTGGTCAGGACGCTGGTAATATCATAGAACAGGATGCCGGGCTTGGGAAAATCCGGCACCTTCCTGATGGCGTCGTCTAGGTTGAAACCTGCGGACATAAGCACCTCGTATCGTCGATGTTGGTGAAGGTTCGCCGCTACTTCGCGGCGATGAGCGCATGAACCCAAGCCGCGGCTACGTCTGCTCCGGCGGCGACGAGGTCATCGCCATGAACGGTGAGCTCTGTCGGGGCGAACGAAGCCTTAAGGCCGTCGGCCTGTTTACTCTTCTCCGAAAAGAATCCCGCCTTGCGGCCCGCCAGGTTCATGCCCTGGAACAGGCGCTTTATCTCGGTCCAGGCCGGGGCTGAGGCGTCGTTTACGCCGAACGCGTACGCGTCGGCCGCGAGTATCTCGGCGACGGCGACTTCCGACGCGCAACGCGTCTTGATCGCGGCCTCGTCGACCAGTGACGTCTTCATGCGTTTGGCGATGGCCTCGAGTGACGCGCGACCGTCCTCGAAGACCACCAGTACTTTGGTTTTTTCGTTCTTCACGGTAATGAATACTATGCCGAGCCGCCCCAGCTGTCAAGCGCGAGCCAGCGCCGGACGGCTCCGGCGGTCTAGCCGAGGGCGACGTCCATGAACATCATCAGCGCGAAGCCGCCGAGCGCCCCCAGCGTCGATATGTCCGAATTGCCGGAGCCCTGAGACTCGGGGATGACTTCCTCCACGACTACGTAGATCATGGCGCCGGCGGCGAACGCCAGCGCGTAGGGCAGGAGCGGCCTCATGGAGACGACGAGCAGCGCGCCGATGACGCCGGCTATAGGCTCGACGATACCGGAAAGCTGGCCGTACCAGAAGCTCTTGCCGCGCGAAAGCCCTTCCCGCCGTAGCGGTATGGATACCGCCGCGCCTTCCGGGAAGTTCTGCAGGCCGATACCGAGGGCCAGCGCGATGGCGCCTGCGAGCGTCGCCGAACCCAGTCCCGCCCCGATGGCGCCGAACGCGACGCCGACGGCCAGCCCTTCGGGTATATTATGCAGCGTTATGGCCAGCACGAGCAGGATGCTGCGCTTCCATGTCGTCTTGGGGCCCTCCGCGTCCTCGGTCTTCATGCCGATATGCAGGTGAGGCGTCACCTTGTCGACTATCTTCAGGAACCCTCCTCCCGCGAGGAAGCCTACGACCGCCGGTAGCCAGCCGGGCAGGCCCATGGACTCGGCCATCTCGATACTCGGCGCCAAGAGCGACCAGAAGCTCGCCGCTATCATGACGCCGCCGGCGAAACCGAGCATCGCGTCGAGGACCTTACGATTGATGGTCTTGAAGAACAGCACCATGCCGGCGCCGAGCGCGGTGACGCCCCAGGTGAATAGCGTAGCGAGCAGGGCCTGCATAGTATGGTCGAGGCTGGAGAACCACGTATACATGGTAAGTATCCTTTCAGCGCCCCGCATGGGGTAGCGATAAAAATACTCGATGGCGGCGTCGACGGCAAGGGAACGATGCCGCATGCTATAGAAAAAGCCCGCCGGGCGAGCCGGCGGGCCTGTGTAGAAGCGCGGGCGATACGGTTACAGCTCTACGCGCACCATAGCCGACGCGCCGAGGCTCTTCGTCGACGGTACGTAGGTGCCCTGCAGGTCGAGGCTGAGGATCAGCAACTCCAGCGAGAAGCCGCCGTAGAGGCGGATGACCGGGTCGGAGTTCTCGGAGCCGAACATGAAGCCGTCGGCGCTGATGTCGGGTACGTCGAGTCCGGCGTCGGCTAATGATTGTTTGATAGCTGCGAGATTTGCATCGGTAAGTATGTATTCATCGCTCGCTGTAGCTGTATCAGGGTCATACACCATCGATGCAGCCATACCGCCCTTGACCGTAGACTTCCCTACGGAAAGGCCCGTGCCGAGATAGGGGCGTATGAACAGGAACTTCTTGGAGACCTGGAGCGTAAAGTCGAAGCTGTCGGTCGTCCACTCCATGCTCAGGTCTGGATCGGTTACCGTTAGGGACTGATCGGTCGATCCATCGTTAAACGTATAAGTCTGGGTTGCTGTGTCAAGCGGCATGGATATGGAGCCGCTCAGCCTATTATAGCCGGCGCCTACGGAAACGTCGGGGAATAGCAATCCTTCCTTGACGAGTCCGAAGCGTACATTGCCGCCGAAGAGCTGGTAGTCGGCGGTGATGCCTGACGCCGACAGCGACGAGGCGACGGCCTCGGGCAGTATCATAGCCTTGACGCCGACGTCGAAGGGCAGGAACAGCCCGCCTATCTTGGCGCTCAGGGCCGCCGCAGGCACGGGCAGGCCGAAATCCTTGACGGAGGAGGGCATAGTCACGCCCATGGACGTGAAGAGCGCCTCGAGGCTAGCGGATGGCACTGCGGTGACGCCGCCAGCGAGCCCGACGCCGAAGTGGGGGAACGAGCCGAGGTAGGCGTCGGACCAGTTGTTGCCTACGGTCGCGTTGTACGACAGGGTGCTGGCCATGTCGGCCGAGAACGTCGTGAACCCCGTCTGGAATGTAGCCAGATCCTGACCCCACGCGCCGACCGCGACGAGAGCCATCATAGATATGAGTATGAAACGTTTCATGGTACCTCCTGCGTTAAAAGAAGGCGGAGAACGTATTCTTCCGCTTCCCTCGTAAGAAGTATAACGCTTGCGGAGCGGAAAACAATATAGTTGTTCAGCGAATGGACAAAATTAGGTCGCGGATGGCGTACGATGTCAGCGCGCTGCCGTCCGCGTCGTGGATTTCCACGTGGACATGGCCGCCGTGGCCTCTCTTGCGCGCGTTGACGCCGGTATTGCCGCCGCGCCCAAGCGATTGTCCGGCCTCGACGATCTGCCCCGCGCGCACGTCTACGTCGTTCATATGGAAGTACGCGTAGTATCGTCGTTCGTCGGGGGAATAGACGACGGCACCGTTGCCGGCCTTGGGCGATAAACCGCCGGAACGGTACTGGGACGGCCTGTCGCCGCCCGACCAGTCCGCTGATACCGAGACGACGACTCCCGAGCTCATGCTATGGATGACGGGACCTACCTCGGAGGCGCCATGGCGCTTGAAGCCGGTGAAGAATATGTCGAGGGCGTATTGGTGGGACGACTTGAGGGCGGACGCGGCGGGGATCCATCGGTCCGAACGCTTGAGCGGAGTCGCGGGGCCGCGCTTAAGCCGGGCAGCTACCCCTGAACGGCGCCATATCTCGTCGATAGCCGCTTCCAGCGCGCCTGAGGCGGACTTGGTGCCGGCTAGCGCGCCCGACAGGGCGGCATAGGCCTTGCCGTATTCTCCTTCGGCCTTCGCGTCGGCGGCGAGGTCGGATTCGTCGCGCTTCGTAACGAGGCGGGCCTGGAACCACAGCGAGGGCGGCAGGATTTCCCCTATCGCGTCGATGGGGGAACCGCCTTCCGACGTTACGGCGTCTACCCAGTCGATGGCGCGTTGCTTGGCGAGTTCGGGTTCGACGCCGATCAGGGCCTTAGGCGACAGGACGGCCGACGAGAAACGTATGCGCTCCAGACCGCTCAGGCCGCGGACCGAGGTCTCGGCGAGCGTTGTAGAGGCTGTCGTAAGGGGGGTCGTACTGCCAGGATCGACGAGCGAGAGGCCCCCGGCGACGGCCGCCCCGCGTCCGGCCCTGGCCCTGTCGGGGCCGATAGCCAGCGCGACCGCGGCGAAGACGAGGAGCCAGCACGCGGCGA
Organism: Spirochaetae bacterium HGW-Spirochaetae-3; assembly: GCA_002839315.1. GTDB lineage: Bacteria > Spirochaetota > Spirochaetia > Treponematales > UBA12059 > SZUA-370. The sequence goes on along the minus strand of PGXV01000004.1, from coordinate 341,383 downwards.
TGATGACCGTCGTATAGAACGCGCGCTTCCCGATACGCTCCCCCTTTCTCCCGGCCGCCCCGAGGCTCCCGGCGCCGCCGGGACGATCAGTCTAGCGGGGCGGGGGCGGGGGGGTCAAGCGAGGGCTATTCCTTGACGTAGTAGCCGACGCGGTAATAATCGGTCGATGAATAGCCTATCCTGATCGAGTAGTCGGAATCGGGGGGAGCCCCGGCGTCATTATAATACTCGACGCCGGTGCGTACGTTCTCTACCTCGTAGAGCATCGGGGCGTTGATCGTCTCCCAGCCGTCCGGGGAGTCCGGCTGACTGTCAGAATCGATGCCTCCCGACGGCAGGCCGTCGGACGAGCGCTCCAGGCCAGGGTCCCAATAGGCTACCTTGATACCGTCGAAGGTGTTCGCCAGGGACGAGTCCAGGTACGAGACGTACGGCCTGGCGTCGTCCTCGGCGGTCGAGCCGGGCGTCGGTTCGTATATCGCCAGGTCGGCCCAGACTCCTACCGAGCCCAGGTCGTCGACGATCACGCTCGGGCCGAAGGCGTAGGCTGTCGTCCCGTCGGACGGTTTGTTGGTCGACTTCATATAGAGGAGGTCGCCCGTCGAGTTACGGTAGAACGCCATGTGCAGGTAGCCGGCCTCGTCGATCCTCATCGTGATGTACTTGCCTGAGTACTTGAAGTTGGTGTCTTTCCATGGCGTGACCACCATCGCTGTCTGGAGGGCCCATTGGGCGCCGCTCGGATTGACCGCGCTCGCCCTGGCTATCTTTACCGTCTGGTTGGACATATCGTAGTACGCGATGACCGGGTACCCGGAGGGGTTGGTGTCGATGGCGCTGAATTCGCCCGCGGAGGCTGAACGGTTGGCAGAGACGATGCGCGAATAATCGGTCATTATGCTAGCGAGAGTCGTGGTTCCGGTGACTGGTGTTCCTACGGGGCTGCGGTAGCTAATAAGTCCAGCTACGCTTGCTGTAATATTTGTATTTGTCCCTGCGTAGTCTGTTAGCGTCAATAGAACCGTAGCCGTGGGCGCGGTTACAACAGCTTCTCCGACATTCGTAGAGCTTGAGTACACGCTATGTGAAGCAAGCGTTGCTACCGTGGTTGCTGACCAGCGTGAAACTGCATCCCCTATATCCAATAGGTATGAAACGTAACCGTTCTGCGTCGCTGTTATTTGCGTGGCGTTCGACAATGTTACCAATATCGTGCCACTGGCTACTTTTTGCCCAAGAACGACATTGTGACTTGCAACGGTAACGCCGTTAGACGGCGCTTGGTGCGTTACGTTTGTGGCGGTAGCGCTAGCGTAGGTGATAGTGGTGGTTGAATTGCCATCGTGCTCGTCCATGCCGCCGTCGACGTTGATCCAGTCCATCGCGTACGCCGGGTTGGTGTTGCTCGTATGGTGCCAGTACTTTAGCGCCTTCGTATCGGTGTCGTAGTAGCTGATATGGATGTCGGACCCCGAGGTCACGACGCGCTGGTTGATGAACTGCATCAGCTTCTGGTCGTGGTACAGCAGCTCCGACTCGTAGGCGTTGCCGGTGCCCGTCAGCGCCGAGTTCGCGTACTGATCCCAGACGTAGACGCCGCCGGCGCCGGTCGAATTCCACGTATTGTTGCCGTAGAGGTTCGCGTTCCAGACGACCGTCGGCCTGCTGCCGTAGTGGATATCCGTGTGCTCGGACGGGTCGTATCCGGTGAATATGGTCGAGTAGGCTCCGGCGCTCGTGCCCCAGTAGATGCGGGAAAGCGCGTAGTTGTTCCAGCTGGCGTAGAGGACGCCGGTGGCCGGATCCATGCTCATGGCCGGGTACTCGGGATCGGCGCTGCCGGTGAAGTACCCCCGGTCCGAGCCTGCCTGGGCGTCGTCCGACCTCCATAGATGCATGGACCTATCGTCGCCCCAGAGCGTGGAGCCGTCGAGCGACGCGGCCGCGCTCGCCTCGCTTGAATAGTCGGCGTCGGCGTTGACGTTGTTTATCGAGTCGATACCGCTTACCGTCACCGTGACCTGGCCGCTCTTCGCGGAGGCGGGGATCGCGATCCCGAACGACGAGATGCCACCGGACGATATCGCGACCGGCGCCGAGGTCCCGAACGATATCGTGTCCGAGGCTGAATTCCGGATATTGAAGCCGTAGATCGTGATCGTCTCGCCGAGCGAGGCGGCGTATCGCCCGTGCCTGGAGCGGATAGTGTTATAATCGCCGCTCCGCGCGATGGAGGTGATGTACGGCACCACGTCGACGGTCTGTGTCGCCGAGCTGGAGAGCGTTCCGTCGGCGTTGTACGCCTTGACGGTGACGATGACGTTGTCGGACGCGACGCCGGTGATGAACGCGGTGTTCCATGTCAGTTCGTAACCCATCGCGTGTCCGAGCTCGTCGCTTAGCTCCGGCGTGTTCTTCCCGTCGAGCGCGAACGACAGCGCGTTGGACGCGGCGTCCATGGCGGCCTGGCGCTCCGCGACGACGGACAGGTTGCCCGAGCTGAAAAGGGCCAGATCGATCTCGTTCCCGGCCGCCACGGCGCCGCCGGCTGCCGAGCCGTTCGTGTCGAATCCGACGCTGAACGAGACGGTGAGCTTGGAGACGCGCTGGTCGTCGTAGACCTTGCCTCGCATCTTGACGACGCCGGAGACGTCGGCGTCGAGCCCGTCGTGGAGGCTGTCGGCCGGTAGCTCGACGTGGCCGAGCCGCTCGTCCCAGGAGCAGTCGCCGTTTAAGTCCTCGTCGATCCAGAGCAGGTTGTCTGAATAGCCCTCGACCGCCTCCTCCGCGCGCGCCGAGTACGACAGGGATAGCCCGTCTTCAGGGGCCGCGTAGCGGGACCCGACCGGAGCCAGGCCGATCTCAGGGGCGGTGCCGTCGGTATTGTCCACCCGTACCTTGAACGATAGCGCCGCGGTCGCCAGCGGCGTGCCGTAGGCGGTGTCCCTGGCATGGATCGTCAGCGTATTGACGGAGTCCTCGACCCATCCCGCCGTCCCGAAGGCCGTGACCGCGTACGCGGACGCGGCGTCCCATCCGAGCAGAGGCGTAGAGCCGTCGGGAGCGAGCGCGTTATACGACAGGGGCGCGTTACCGCCCGATACCGCGGCGCTGAAGGTGAACAGGTTGTTCCTTATCGTCAGGACGGGATCCGCCAGGTCGTAGACCCGTTCCGCGCCTAACTGGCTGCCGTCGGCCTTGAGCGTGTATCCCCGCCACGTGCCGTCGGCCTGCCTCGTCAGCCTCACGCGCTCGCCGTCGTCGGTAGCGTCCGTATCCCCGTTCAGGCTCGTGCCGAGCGTCATCGCGGCGAGGACGGGCGGATTGTTCGTGATTATCCCGGCCGCCTGGAAATGCGACGAATTGCCCGCGTCGTCCCATGCGACGTAGTGCACCGTGACGTCGCCGTCGTAAATCTTGGTAGAATCGTAGCGGGCCCCCCAGGTATATCCGGTCGAGCCCTGGGTAAGGCTTTCCTGGTATCCGTCCGCGTCGCCGTCTACGTAATTCTCCGCCTTATCGACGATTACCTTATAGTCGTCGAGATCGTCCGGCTCGGTATCGTAGGGGTATAGCGCGGTCACGCCGTTAGAGAAGGTATAGCTCTTGCCGGCTACGCTCGACGCCGCCTTGTCCGGGTTCAACCTATAGATGGCGCCGCCGCGCTCGAAGTATACCTCGACCCGGTCTATGCCTCGGACGGTACCCGTGTCGTTGACGACGCCGAGTATCTCCGCGAGGCTGGCTCCGGCTTCGGTATACATACGGTTGCTGATAGCCGACATCGTTACGGCGGACGGCGCCGTGACGTCGACGGGCGCGATGTTATCGATCAGGTACTTGAAGCTCTTCTCCGTTATGTTGTCGCCGTCGTCCTTGAGCCGTATGCGCATGTAGAGCGTGCCGGACACGGAGGCCAGTGCCCCGGCGTTGACGGTCTTGGTATTGACGCTGACGCTAAGCGGGACGGACGAGCCCGCCGTGATCGGCAAGGTGGCATAGCTCGACCCGTTATTATAGCTGATCTGCGCGAGCACGACGCTGAAATTATCCTGCGCGGTGAACGTCAGCGGGAACGTGCCGCTCTGCATCGTGCCCTCTTCGGGCGATAGGTCGATGACGCCGGGAAGCGTGTTGTCGAAGCGTACGTAGACGGTATGCTCGTCGCCGGTGACGTCGGCTACTGGCGTTGTCGAAACGAGGTCCTTGGTGTCGACGGCCCTGACGATGATCCTGAAGTCCCCCGCGTGTCCAGCTAGATCGGACAGCGCGTAGAGGTTGCCCAAGTCGTTGAGGACGTAGCTCCACAGGGTCAATCCGTTTACCGGGTAGAACGTCCCCTCGGCGACCGCCGTCGCGCCGTCGAGGCTGCGCCAGCTCTCGGTCGCGCCCGATATCGCTATCAGCGCCATCTCGATGGAGTGCAGTCTGTCGTCGTCGGTCGCCGTGCCCTGGACCTTGATAGAACCGGTGATAACGTATGGAGTTCCGATAACGTTCTCGGCTCCCGGGGAGACTATGTTCGTGATCTCCGGCTTGTCTCCGTCCAGGTCGACGTCGAGATAGTACGAGCCTACGCCGGGATCGTCCGGATCCGTACCGAAGGCCGGGCTGAGGGCGATATTGTTAGCCTGGTCGACGGCCTTTATCCGGAACGGCACGCGGAATATGTTGTTGCCCATGTCGTATCCGTCGGTAGTATTAGCCGACATCCCGGCGTCGAGGTTATACGTCCAATTGTATGCGTCGGCGAGCTTCTGCTCTTCTCCGCTTTTCTCGAAGACCAGGTAGACTTCCTTGAGCAGCACGTTATCCTTGGCCTGCCCCATGATCGTCGGATAGCCGTTGACGCTCGCTCCGTTGGACGGCGATATGAACGCGAGGCTGTGGGGGGCCGTCCGGTCTATGGTCGCGACTATGTTATAAAGCGCCTGCTTGTTGCCGGGGGAGTCGGTGACGCGGGCCTTTATCGTGTAGGTGCCGTCGGTCGGCACGAGCGCGCTCGATATGCTGAAGCTCCATTCTACGTTCTGCGTGCCGGCGCCGGAAGTAATACTGGCCTCCGCGTAGTCGAACTGGCCGTCGACCGATAGATCGACCCTGCCGATGGTCGCCGTACCGTAGGATCTCGCCGTCCCCTCTATGGTGATCGGATCGCCGTTCAGGTAATCGCCGGGCAACGGGCTCGTTATCGTGACGTCCGGGACGTTAGCGTCGATGGTGAAGGGAACCCATTCCGAAGTCCGGACGTTGCCGTCGGAATCGGTGGCCCGGACGCGGATGTTCTGTACGTCGGCGATAAGGCCGCCGTAATTCTCGAAGAGCGGCTTCGTATACCAATTGACGACGCGCCCGGTACCGCTCGCCTCTATATCGTCGCCTGCGCTGTCGTCGGCGGGATGGGCATCGTAGTACCAATCGGTCTCGGTGGAATCCACGAGCCTGAACTGTATCTCTACCAGGTCGACGCCGTTGGCGTCCTGGACGAGGCCCATGGCCTTGGCGTTCGTCGACAGGAGGTTCTGGCTCGCCGTCTTGCCTTCTTCGGGGTTGGATATCGTGATGATGGGCAGATTGGAGTTCTGGTCGAAATAGTAGGATATCAGGTGATCGTCGTCGTACCCGGTGCCCGGCTCATAGCGCCTGGTGCCGACGAGCGCGGCCAGCGTCAGGTCGTTGATCGTCGATGACGTTCCCGTTTCCAGCGCGTGGAGCTCTTCTACGGTGGCGCCGAGGTTGGCGTTGAGCGCCTTGATCTCGTCGAGGCGGTAGAACTGGGTATTGGTATTGCCGGAGCGATCCCAGGCGCGTACGTAGACGTAGCCTCGCTCGCTGCCGGTCTTGCCGATCAGCGAGCTGGTGTCGAGCTGCAGCGCGAAGGAGTTGGTGCCGATGGAGGCGTCGTCTGGCGAGGCGTAGAGCAGCGCTCCGGCCTCGTTATATAGGAATACCCGAACCTTGCGTATACCGAACTGGTCGGCGGCGCTACCCTTGATCGCGACGGTGCCGTAGAGGGAGTCCGATGCCAGGCCTTCGTCGGCGGCCGGGACGGTAAGGAGTACCGTCGGCGGCTTGTTGTCGAAGTAGAGGACGAACCGCGTCGTGGACGTCTTGCCCACCGTGTCGGTTACGGTAACGACGAAATCCTTGCTGCCGTCGATGAAATCCGCCGTTTCTATCGTGGCTTCCCAGCTTTGGGCCTTGGCGTCGAGAGCGGCATCGATCGTGATGGTCGAGCCGCTATCCAAGAAAGTCAACGAGACGGAGGCGATGCCCAGGTCGTCGCTGACGCTACCGCGCAGGATTATGGATCCCCTTACGTAGTCGCCGTTGATAAGCGCCCTGGGCGTTCCGCCTTCTTCCAGCTCCGAAACGGAAATCCCGGGGATCGCGGTGTCCACCTGGCCGCCGAGCCCGAATAACGGGCTCTTGCAAGAGAAGGCGAGCGCGCTCGCCGCGATTGTACACAGAGCGAGCAGGGTAGTCAGCTTCTTCGACTCGATCGTCATATAGTGCTCCCTCGAGGCTCAGTCTCGGCGCGGATGCGCCCGTTTCATTATCGGAAAAGGGAATACTTATGATGATAAGGCAACATCTATGTACTTGAATATATCACACTGCGACTAAAATGTCGATATCGACAATAATGGCGATCTATACAATTATTTTTTGAGCAAAAAAAATCAAAAAAAACACGCCCCGACAATGGCGCGTGTTTAAATATTCGACAAATTTGTCGAGTCGACATATTTGTCGAATTAGTTTATTTGTTTGTGTCGATTAGATTTATGCACTTAATGAACAATTCCATGCAGACTTTGGCATCATCTCCACCACGGTGGGCGGCGTTCTGAACGATGCCGAAGCAAGAAGCCAATGATTTGAGCGAATAGCTCGGAAGGCCGGATATGGCGGTCTTCGCTATAGCGATAGTATCATACGCCGGATTGGGTGGATTTTCAAGGCCCGCGCGTGCGGTTTCCAGGCGCAGGAAGCCCATGTCGAAGGGAGCGTTATGGGCTACGAGTATCGAACCGTCGATGAACGCGATCAGTTCACCCGCGGCCTCGGCGAAAGTCGGCGCCGAAGAGACGGCCAGGTCGTCTATGCCATGGATGGCGCTGACCGCGGCCGGAATGGGACGCCCCGGATTGATGAGGGTCTCATAGGCGCCATCCGCCACGCCGACCCATCCTCCATCGTCCTTGCGGACGCGGAACGCCACTGCGCCGATCTCCACAACGCGGTCGCGGTCCGCCGACAGGCCCGTCGTCTCGAAGTCGAACGCTACGAACCTGACGCGGTCAACGACGGACAAGAGCGCGTCTATCTCGTCGGGGCCGAGCCTCGCCGCCCTGGGGCCGCCGTAACCGGGCCGGGAGGGCGCGCTCCCGCCGGATCGGGCGCCGGCGCCGCGGCGTCGACCGTAAGCGCGGCGCTCGCCGGGGCCGTATCCCGATCCGAACGGACCGCCGTCGCGGCTCACCCGATGACTTTCTTTATATCGGCGAGGATGGCGTCGACCTTGGCCGAGCTCGCCTTCCTCGCGGCGTCCAGACCTCCGGCGCCGACCTCGGTCCTGGCCAGCACGTAGTATTTTATCTTCGGTTCCGTGCCGCTCGGCCGTACCGTCACCAGGGTCCCGTCGCTCAGGTACCACTGGATGACGTCGCTCGCGGGCAGGTCGACGCTCGAAGCGGCTCCGGGAGACGCGATGCGCCAGGACTTGCCGGTCTTTATGTCGCGTATGCGTTCTACCGCGATGCCGCCGAGCGTCGCGGGCTGATTCTCGCGGTAGGCGTCCATGATGCCGCGCATCACGTCCATGCCGGTCGGACCCTGAAAATACTTGTTGACCCCGCGCTCCTCGTGGAAGCCGTGCTCCGCGAAGAGTTCGTCGAGACGCTGTAGGAGGCTCTTGCCCTTGGAGCGCCAGTACATCGTCATCTCGGCGGTCATCGCGGCCGCGGATATGCCGTCCTTGTCGCGCACCTCGTCCTCGACGAGGTAGCCGTAGCTTTCCTCGGTGGCGTAGACGAAGTCGACGCCGTCGCGCTCGAAGCCGCGCATGGTATCGGCTATCCACTTGAAGCCGGTCAGGCAATCGAAGCACTCGGCGCCGTACGCTTTCGCGATGCGCGACTGAAGCTCAGTGGTGACGACGCTCTTTATGAGCCCGGGGCGTTTAGGCATACGCCCGAGTTCCTTGAGAGACAGGAGGATGTAGTCGGCGTGAAGGGCGCCGAGCTGGTTGCCCGATATGAGCGTATAGGCGCCGGAGCCGTCGGGGACCGCGATGCCGAGCCTATCGGCGTCGGGGTCGGTCGCCATCACGACGTCGGCCTTGACCTCGGCGCCTAGTTCCAGCGCCATCTTGAGCGCGGCGGCCTCCTCGGGATTGGGGTACGATACGGTCGGAAAATCACCGTCCGGCTCGCGCTGCTCCGGTACGGTGACGACGGTCAGGCCGAGCTCGCCCATGACGCGCTCGAACGGCATGGCGCCGGTACCGTGCAGCGGGGTGTAGACGACCTTGACGTCCTTGGCCATCGCCTTTATCAGGTCCGGTCTGAACAGCTTCGATTTGACCATCGCTACGTACGCATCGTCTATATCCTTATCGATCATCACGAGGAGCCCCTTGGCTATCGCCTCGTCCTTGGGCATCGACTTGATGAGCCTGACGGCGTTGACCCTGTCGATGATGCCCGCGTCATGGGGCTCGGTGACCTGGGATCCGTCGTTCCAGTAGGCCTTGTATCCGTTGTAGGCGGGCGGATTGTGGCTCGCGGTGACCACGACGCCGGTATCGGCGCCGAGCCTCCTGATGGCGTAGGAAAGCTCGGGGGTAGGGCGGAGCGACGTGAACAGGTACGCCTTGATGCCGTTGGCCGCGAAGATAAGCGCCGTATCGAGCGAGAACACGTCGGAATAGTGCCTGGAATCGTAGGCGACGCAGGCCGACAGGCTCTTGCCCGTTACGTTGGCTTTCAGGTAGTCGCACATACCCTGGGTGGCGCGGCGGACGACGTAGGAATTCATCCGGTTGTATCCGCCGCCGATGACGCCGCGAAGGCCGCCGGTGCCGAATTCGAGGTCTCGGTAGAAACGATCCTCGAGCTCCTTCATGTCGTCGGCCTCTATGAGCGCTTCGACCTCCGACTTGAACGCGGGGTCGCTTTCCTTGGCTATATAATCGCGGGCGCGCTCCAGAATATCGTGCTTGTCCATGAAAACCTCCTTGATTCAATGGTTCCAGTATATCGGCTTGGATGACGGAAGTGAAGCCTACGCGTCATTCCCGATCCGGCGACGATCCGAAGAGGGGAGGAACGTCGGCTATCGACGCCGCCATCACGCGGGCGCCAGCGGCCGCTAGTTCAGCCTCGCCCCTGAAGCCCCACGCCGCGCCGACCGGGAGCATGCCCGCGGCTATAGCGGTCCTCATGTCGACGTCCGAGTCGCCGACGAAGGCGCATTCGCGCGGTTCGGCGCCGCAGGCCCGGGCCGCCTCCAGCGCGACGGCCGGATCCGGCTTGCGAGGCGCCCCGTCCCGCGCGCCGCTTACGAGGGCGAACGGAATTCCGCTGAAGAGGCCGCGTACCATCTTTACGGCGATGGCGTCCGGCTTGTTCGACACGACCGCGAGCCCGGCTCCGGCGGCGGCCAGGGCCCGGAGCGCCTCTTCCGCGCCTGGATACGGCTTAGAGTCTCCCGTTCCCTTGGACTCGTATAGCGCGTAGGCTTCGGGATACAGCTCGTCTGCCCTCCGCGATTCGGACGGCGGCACGGCCGCCTTGATAAGGTTCAGGAAGCCGCTACCGACCATGGTCCGGTACGCCTCCAACGAATGCTCCGGCCAGCCTTTAGAACGCAGGAACTGGTTCATTATCGACCCGATGTCGCCGAGTGTATCGACGAGCGTGCCGTCGAGGTCAAATAGGAAGGCCTTGATCATAGCTGTGGTATCCTTGTCATGAGGTGTATGGCTAGAGTACGAATAAGTCGGGCGGCGGGTCAACCGAGCGAGTCCTGAAAGGCGGCAAGATCATGGGAGAGCGTGAATTCGACGAGCGTTTCGCGGGCCTGTTCGGCGAGCGCTGGCCTGGCTTGCGGGCCGCGCTCCTGGAGCCGGGCGATTCGGTCGACTTCGGCGATGGCCTCCTGGAACCGTATCGGCTCGATTCCGCGTCCGTCGTAGCCGCGAAGGCGCTCCGGCTACCGGAGTCCGGCGAGATACTCGACGCATGCGCCGCGCCCGGCGGCAAGAGCCTGGTGATCGGCTCGAGGATGGGCCAAGGAACGCGGATGCTGTGCAACGAATTGTCGAGCGATAGGCGGAGGCGCCTGTCCGACGTCCTCGACCGTCACCTGTCGCCCGGGACGAGGTCTCGGGTGACGGTCTCCGGCTTCGACGCGGCCGCGGCGGGCGGGCGCGTCTGCGAGCGCGGCCGCTTCGCCGCGATCCTGCTCGACGCGCCGTGCTCCAGCGAGCGCCACGTGCTCAAGGACGCCTCCGCGCTCGGCGCGTGGATGCCGGCGAGGATAAAATTCCTGTCGCGCCGGCAATGGTCGCTGCTGTCGAGCGCATTCCTGCTACTCGCGCCCGGCGGCTCCCTCGTATACGCGACCTGCGCTCTGTCTCCGGAGGAGAATGACAGTCCCGTGCGGCGCCTGTTCGAAAAGTACGGCGACGACGCCCTGTTGGACCCGCTACCGGACGCTGACGGAGCGGAGCGGACCGTATACGGCGTCCATTACTTGCCCGACCGCGCGGCCGGAGCCGGACCTCTCTACGTGGCCCGCGTAACCAAGCGCCCTACTGCTGGTTGAGGTCCTCTTCCTTGCCGCCCGCCTTCTTGAAGGCCGCTTCCTTCTCCTCGATCTGGCGCTGTAGCTCCTCGATGCCGTCGATCGTCTCGCGCACCGCCGGCGAGTCCTTGCCTACGGTCTTCTGGCCCTTCTCTACGAGCACCTCGTAGACCTCGGCGCCGAGCCTGGCCGTAAGCTTCTCGGCCTGGTTCCGGAGCTGGACTACTTCGAGCTTGAGAACGCCCATCTCTCCCCATTGCTGGGCCTTGTCGCCCGCCTGCTTGACGATGTCTTTGGACGACCTGATACCCTGGTCGACGAGGTTCTTCATTTTTTCGGAAAACGTCATTGTCTTGTCCTCCATGTAGATGAGTAATGGTAATATAGAAAATCGTCTCTATCCATAAAAAAAGCAATGACGAATATTGGATCATGTGATATCTTGACAAAGTAATCAGAGGGCACTATATCTAGTCGTCGTATTTATACTTGATACAACAACTAGTATATGTGGCTTTGCACTAATCGTACCAAGTTGTGCTCCGCCTTCTTTTCTTCCTGCCGATTCTTTGGAGGTTTTTAAAAAATGAGATGCCCTCATTGCGGCTCGATGGATGATCGCGTGACCGATTCACGGACGCTCGCGAATGGCGAGAGCATAAGGCGTCGTCGCGAATGCCTGTCGTGCGGGTTTCGTTTCACGAGCTACGAACGCATAGAAGAGAAGCCGCTGATGGTCGTCAAGCGCGACGACCGGCGGGAGCCGTTCGATAGGCAGAAGCTCGAGCGTGGCCTGCAACGCGCGCTCGAGAAGCGACCCGTCTCCCAGATGACGATCGAGAACATCCTCAACGAGATAGAGGACGACGCCGCGATGCTAGGCAAGGGCGGTAACGAGGTCCAGAGCTCGTCGCTCGGGGAGATGACGCTGCACAAGCTGTACGCACTGGATAAAGTCGCGTATATCCGCTTCGCGAGCGTCTATAGGAAATTCGAATCCATGGACGAGTTCATGCAAGAAATCGAGCGCCTAGAGAACGCTCGCGAGGGAGAATGAGAATGGCGGAAACCCAGCAGGTCTTTCCCGAATGGAGTAATTTCCTCGGTACCGAGGAGGGTCCGGGGCGTTTCGTCGCCAAGCGCTCCGGCAGCGTCGAGCGCTATGATCGGAACCGTATAGAATCGGCCGTCGACAAGGCCTTCAAGGCCGTCAAGGGCGTCGCCGACAAGGATCAGGTACAACGCATCGCGGCCGACGTCGAGTCGCGCCTGGAGCTCCTGCTCTCGGGCCGCCACCCGAATTCCATACCCGCCATCGAGGAGATCCAGGACCTCGTCGAGACCGCCCTCATCGAGGCCAGGGAGGCGCAGGTCGCCCGGGCCTACATACTCTATCGCGCCAAGCGCGAGGCGGTCAGGGACGCCCAGCGGTTGATGCTCGACATCAATACGACGATGAACGGCTACCTGGCCCAGGTGGACTGGCGGGTCAAGGAGAACGCGAACGTAAACTATTCGCTCGGCGGGCTCGTGCTGCACAACTCGGGCACGGTAACCGCTAATTACTGGCTCAAGAATATCTATCCCGAGGAGATAGCCGAGGCCCACCGCGACGCGGATTTCCATATTCACGACCTGTCGATGTTCTCGGGCTACTGCGCCGGCTGGTCCTTGCGTCAGCTGATCGCCGAAGGTCTGGGCGGCGTTCCCGACAAGATCACGAGCTCCCCGGCCAAGCACCTTTCGACGCTCGTCCAGCAGATGGTCAACTTCATGGGCATACTGCAGAACGAATGGGCGGGCGCGCAGGCCTTCTCCAGCTTCGACACGTATCTCGCCCCCTTCGTCAGGATCGACGGCATGGGCGACGAGTCCGTCAAGCAGTGCATCCAGAGCTTCATATTCGGCGTGAATACGCCCAGCCGATGGGGAAGCCAGGCCCCCTTCACCAATATCACGCTCGACTGGACCTGCCCCGCGGATCTCCGCGACCGGCCCGCCGTCGTCGGCGGCAAGGACCAGGGCTTTACCTACGGCGATTGCCAGCGCGAGATGGACATGATAAACCGCGTGTTCATAGAGCTGATGCTCGGCGGGGACGCCGACGGCCGCGGTTTCCATTATCCCATACCGACCTACAACATCACCCGGGACTTCGACTGGGAATCGGATAACGCCAGGCTCCTCTTCGAGATGACCGCCAAGTACGGTACTCCGTATTTCCAGAATTTCGTCAATTCCGATCTCGATCCCGGAGACGTCCGCTCTATGTGCTGCAGGCTTCAGCTCGACAAGCGCGAGCTCCGCAAGCGCGGCGGCGGACTCTTCGGTTCCGACGAGCTTACCGGATCGATCGGCGTCGTAACGCTCAACATGCCGCGCATCGGCTACCTCTCCGATAGCAAGGGCGAGTTCTACCGTAGGCTGGACCGCCTGATGGACCTTGCCTCGCGGAGCCTCTCCATGAAGCGCAAGGTATGCTCGCGGCTGCTCGACGGCGGACTCTTCCCGTATACCAAGCGCTACCTGCGGACCTTCGATAATCATTTCTCGACGATAGGCCTCGTCGGCATGAACGAGTGCTGCCTCAACTTCATGGGAAAGAGCATAGCGGACCCCGAAGGCAAGGCCTTCGCGGAGGAGGTGCTCGACCACATGCGCGCGCGGCTCCAGGAATACCAGGTGGCTACGGGCGAGTTGTTCAACCTCGAGGCGACGCCGGCCGAGAGTACCTCGTATCGCCTCGCCAAGCACGATCGCAAGCGGTACCCCGATATCATATCGGCGGGTTCGGGCGAGCCGTACTATACCAATTCTACCCAGCTGCCGGTCGACTATACCGAGGACCTGTTCGACGCTCTCGATCATCAGGAGTCGCTACAGTCCAAGTATACGGGCGGGACCGTCTTCCACGTGTTCCTGGGCGAGGCCGTGGACGACTGGCGGGCCTTGCGCGATCTCGTAAGGACCCTGGCGGGTCGGTATCGCATCCCGTACTACACGATATCGCCTACGTTCTCCGTCTGCCCCGTGCACGGCTACGTGTCGGGCGAGCATTTCTCGTGCCCCAAGTGCAAGGCCGAGAAGGAAGCCAGGATACGGGACGAGATCGTCGCTCTTGAAAACGAATTGGCGGGGACCGAATAGGAATATCCTGAACGGGACCGATACGTGCCGGGCCAACGAGTACGGGACCGCAGAACTAAAATCCAGGGGAGGAACGATGATAGCGATTGAATCGAAAGAGGCGAGGTTGGCGCAGCTCAAGGCCGAGCTGTTGACGGTCGAGGGAACGCCGACCGAGGTCTATAGCCGTATCGTCGGCTATTACCGGTCCGTCAGGAACTGGAACGCCGGTAAGCGCGAGGAATTCGGCAAGCGCAAGGAATTTTCGTTCCCGTCGACCGCCCGCGCCGCGGAGACGCGGGATACGGTCTCGTATATGCTCTTCTCGCGAGCGGCCTGTCCCAACTGCCCGCCCGTCAAGGAGTATCTTGGAGCGAGCGGCCTGCCGGGCGTCGTCGTTGACGTCGATACCGACGAGGGGCTCGATCTCGCCAGGCGCTACGAGGTGCTGTCTACCCCGACCGCCATCCTGCTCGGCGCGGACGGATCGCAGGTGTCGCGCGCTCATTCCCGCCGACAGCTCGAGCCGCTCATCCAGCCGGTTGTCAAGGGCGCGCTCGAGGCCTCGATAGCATAACGTGCGCCTCGGCATCCAGAAGACCAGCCTCGTCGACTACCCGGGGCGCGTATCCGCCGTGCTTTTCACGGCGGGGTGCGATATGCGCTGTCCGTATTGCCATAATCCGGATCTCGTAGACGCGTCGGGCGAGTACGACCACGGCCTGTCGTCCGTCGAGGACGCGTTGCTGTTCCTCGAGCGGAGGCGCCGCTTGCTGTCGGGAGTCGTCCTGTCGGGCGGCGAGCCGACCCTGCATCCCGACCTGCCGGCCCTGGCCGGCGAGATCCGGAGTCTCGGCTACCTGGTCAAGCTCGATACCAACGGCACCTTGCCCGAGCGCATCGCTCCCGTCGGGGCCGACTACATAGCGATGGATCTGAAGACGTCTCCGGCGCGGTATGCCGAACTATGGCCGGGCGCTCCCTCGGACGCGGCCGATCGGATACGTCGCTCCGTCGCCGCGGTAAGGGCTTCGGGCGCCGAGTACGAATTCAGGATAACATGCGCGCCGGGCCTATTCACCGAGGAGGACGCGGAGGAGATGGCCGGGTTGCTCGAGCCCGAGGACCCGGTATTCCTGCAACGGTACCGCCCCGGTCGCGTGCTCGATCCTGACTGGGCATCGGGCGCGTCGCCGTATACCGAGGATCGACTAGGTGGTTTGCTCGGGATAATCCGCCGCAAGGCGCCGCAGGCGAGGATCAGGGGGCTGTAATGCCTTCGTTGAGCCACGCGGCCGTCGTCCCGAGGACGCCTTCGTAATCGTCGGCGTCGAACCACCGGACGCCGGGAATGCCGCGCATGAAGGTAAGCTGGCGCTTGGCGTATCGTCTCGTATGCATCTGAATGGCCGCGCGAACCGCGTCCTCGTCCGAATCCGCGTCCAGGAATTCAGCGTAGCCTATCGCCCTCATCCCAGGGTCGTTAGGACCGAAGCCGGCGGCGACCAACGCCTCGACCTCGCGATGGAGTCCCGCCGACAGCATCGCGTCGACGCGGGCGTCTATGCGCGCGTACAGCTCGGCGCGCGGCCTGTCCAGGCCGATCACGAGGCTGTCCCAGCGCGTACGCGGCCTTGCATGAGGCGTGAAGGATGACAGCGGCCTGCCTGAACAGCGGTACACCTCGATCGCCCTCGCCGTCCTGTACAGGTCGGCCGGCGCTATACGAGCGGCGCTATCCGGATCGACGCGCGCTAGTTCCGCCCTCAGCGCGTCGGGGCCGCGCGATTCCAGCTCCGACTGTACCGCGGCCCTGACGGCAGGATCCGACGGAGGCGCGGGAGGAGGGCCGTACAGGAACGCCCGTACATAGTACGCCGTACCGCCCGACAGGACGGGTAGGGCGCCCGTCGCCGCGGCGCTCTCGCATGCCCCGTCCGCCAGGCGCACGAAGTCCCCTACGGAGAACGGCTCCGACGGATCGAGTATGTCTATGAGCTCATGGTGTATTCTCGCGCGTTCGGCCGTGCTCGGCTTGGCCGAGCCTATGTCCAGGCCGCGATAGACCTGGACCGAATCGGCCGATACGACGACGACCGGCCTCCTGGGAAGCCGGTCGTCCGCATCGAGTCGTTCCACGGTCGCCGTCTTGCCGACGGCGGTCGGGCCGAAGAGTATCAGTACCTTATTCGAAGCGGTACTCAATCTGCTTGCTGAAAACTTGGCGCATCGCCAGGGATACTACCTTGCCGTTGTTCTTCTCGACCTCGGGGGTCTTGAGAACGGCCAATTGGTAGGCGCGCCTGTTTACGGCGACGGTGAATTCGTACGCGTTGCCGTCGTACTCGAAAAGATCCTCTAGCGGCATGCTCATTGTTCCCCTCCGATTCGGTCTTTCGGGCTATCCTGCGCCGGAGCTTCTCGCAGCGTATCGTCGATCCTGGTGATAAGCCGCTCGGCCACGGCCCCGACGTCTATATCGGGGGTCGATAAGCCGGAACGGACCGACGCGTCTACCCGTTCCCTGTACAGCTCATCTACCAGGAAGACGCCTGCCAGGATTGAAGCCTTCAAAGGATCGTCCACCTTGGATGACGCCTTCACGGTCTCGATCTTTGATCCCAGGTACGCCAGTAGAGACTCGACGTATTCCCTGCTCTCATCGGTCTGGATGACGAACGAGGTTCCGAGCAGCTCTACGCGCACGGTCTCGATGGCCATCCTAGAATATATCGAGGGCGTCCGACGGCTCGTCGGGACGCGTCTGCTCTTCCAGGGCGGCCAGGTCTTCCTCTTGGGCTACCGGCTCTATCGCGTCCGGCTTCTTTACGGGCGCCTCCGGCTTGACGGGAGGGGGTAAGGGCTTCGTCGAAGCTTCGTGCACCGCGTCCTCGAAAGAATCGAGCTTGTGGAGCGCTTCGACGATGCTTTCCTCTATCCTCGCCTGGTCCTTCTGGAAGTCTGCGACGAGGCCCTCGAGCTCGGCGACGCGCGTTTCGGCGGCGGCGAGTCCGGAACGCATAGAGGCGTTCTCCGCGCGGAGGGACGCGATCAGCGTTACGGCTTTCTCGACGCGCGATTCAAGGGCGCGTACCTGCTCGAGGCTTATCATTCCGTCAGGCCTTGACCGTCGTCGCCTTGACCTGCTCGACTATCGCCTTGAAGGCGGCGGGGTCGCGGATGGCGATATCGGAGAGGACCTTGCGGTCGATGGTCATGTTGATCTTGGCGGCGCCTTCGATAAAGCGGCTGTAGCTGATACCCTCGGCCCTGCACGCGGCGTTGATACGCGTGATCCAGAGGGCGCGGAAGGTCGGCTTCTTGTCGCGGCGATCGCGATACGCGTACATCAGCGCCTTGGCAACGGCGTCCTTGGCGGTCTTATGGTTGGTGGACCTGCGTCCGTAGTATCCCTTGGCCAGCTTGAGGATCTTCTTGCGATGATCCTTTCGCCTGGTGCCGTCTACTGCTCTGGGCATGATAAATCTCCTTGATAGTATAAAAACTCAGGCGACGGTATACGAATACCGCCGCCAACACGCCCGTTCGGGCGCTGTACGTCCTCTTCGGCTATCCTTCAGGCGGCCCTAACGGGGCGAAGAGCCGCTTGCGGTCTTAACCGTACGGAAGGAGCTTTTTCTTGATCATGTGCACCGGTCCGGCCGCTACGAAACCGGCCTTACGGAGATGGCGCTTGCGCTTCGACGTCTTCTTGGTAAGGATATGACGAGTATTCATCTTCTTGTACTTGACCTTGCCGTCCGCAGTTAGCGTAAAGCGTTTAGCGGCCGCCCGCTTCGTCTTCATCTTAGGCATTACAATCCATCCTTCAGGCTGTAGTCTCTGGCGCGGCGTCCGCTTGGGGCCGCGGTGCTTCCGGTTTCTTGATAACCGGAGCCTTGGGTATAAGCATCATCGACATGAATCGCCCTTCCATCCTCGGGGGGCTCTCCATGACGTAAAGTCCTTCGATCTTGGTGAGGACGCTCTTGAGCACTTCCTCGCCGATCTCGGTATGGGCCAACTCGCGGCCCCTGAAGCGTATGGTAACCTTGACCTTGTTCCCTTCGAGGAGGAACCCGCGCACGTGCTTGGACTTGAAGTCCAGGTCGTGATCGTCGATCTTCGGCTGCATCCGGACTTCCTTAATCTTGACGATCTTCTGGTGCTTCCGGTTGTCTTTCAGCTTCTTCTCTTGCTCGAACTTGAATTTACCGTAGTCGAGGATCTTGCACACCGGCGGAATCGATTGCGGCGCTATCTCGACGAGGTCGAGGCCAAGCTCCTTGGCCATGCGAAGGGCCTCCGCCGTGGGTAATACGCCCTTCTGCTCTCCGGCATCGTCAATTAATCGCACTTCACGGACCCTGATCTGATCATTGGTCCGCAGATTCTTGTTGTCCGCCAATGGACCTCCTTCGGTTTACCCTGCAAATTTCTATTGTTGCGGTCATTCTAGCATAGGGACCATCGTCGCGTCAAAGGGTCGTACGATCTATCTTAAATCATGTTTGACATGCGCGAATGTTAATACTATCGTTACATTATGAATGAAAAAGTCCAATCCGCTTCTTCGACTCTATCCGCTGTCTGCGAAGAGGCCGTGCTAGCGTACCGAGAATCGGGAAAGGCCGTACAGGCTCCTGCCATACGTAAGGTTATCGAGTCGGTACTACGACAGAAGATCGAGCATATCGTGGTATTGCGCCCCCTCGACGCGCTTTATACGGGCGTCGTCCCGCGCATTGAGATTGCGGCCGGGTCCGGACCGGAAGAATTGCTTCAGGCCCTCGTCTCCCATGAAAGGGCCTTCGCCGCGTCGCTGGACGCGTTCTCGGAGTCCATACAGGACGAGGAACCGAAGCAGACGGTCAAGGCCTTGGCCGACGCGAGCAGGAAATTCGCCAGCTGGGCCCAGGATCATATCGACCTGCTCTCGATGTTCTAGCGGCGAGACTCTCCGATCCTCGCCCCTCTCTTGCCTCGGCGGCTCCGCCGTGGTAGCCTTATGGCCTTATGTATGCTTTTTCACTGCTATCGATGCCGCTATGCTTTTTCACGGTCGCCGCCTGGACCTTTCGGTCGGGTGAATGGCGGGGACGTCCCTTCGCCAGGGGCTTGCTATTCGGAATCCCAGCCGTTCTCGTCTGGCTCCTGTTCCGGCCGATATTGGCGCCGACGTGGGGCTCTCCGCTCCTGGTCTTATCTTTCTTCGCCCGCTATTGGCTGCTGCCCTTCGGTCTGAGCACCGCGACGTATTACGTGGCCGTCGGATTCAACGGCCTCGCGCGGGGCATGGAATACGAGCGACTGGTCTCGTTCATGGCCGGGTCGCTTTCTGTCTTCGGATTGGCCCATACCGTGCTGTCGTGGGGCGATTCTAACCGCGTCTATGCTCTGCTGATACCGGCCATGCTGGCCGCCAGCGCCGTCGCCTATCCTGTCCTGCTTGAAGAGGCCGTCAAGGACGGCATGCCTGGCGCCATGAAGTACCTTGCCATCGCCATCGCGTGCTTCATCGTCGCGGCGTTAGGAGTCGCGCTCTTCTTCATGCGGATGGAATGGCTCGGAGCGATACTGTCGGCGCTCTACGTCGCGGGAGCGGCCATCCTCGGCGTCAAGCGGCTGAAACGCGATCGCAGATAAAGGAAAATTGGGACCAGCGGGGCTCGAACCCACCACCTACGGCTTAGAAGGCCGTTGCTCTATCCAGATGAGCTATGATCCCGTCGTCGGGACGGGGGGATTCGAACCCCCGGTATCCAGCTCCCAAAGCTGGCGCCTTAGCCGCTAGGCTACGTCCCGAATAGTGCTATTGTATAAGCCGCGATATCAGCCTTTGTCAATCGATCCGTCCATCCTTCCCTTCCGCGTAGCCTGCTTTTTCTTGACAACTCGATAAATAGGTTCCATCATTCGAAAATCAGTACGAAACGGTTCTACTGTTCCGTCAGGAGGCCCGGCTCCGGATAGTACTCGGCGCGACGGACCTCGAAACTTCCTTAAGGAGCGCGTCAATGACCTACACGACCGATCTCATTAGGAACGTGGCCCTTGCGGGCCACGGTAGCACGGGTAAAACAAGCCTGCTCGAACATCTCCTCTTCAGTGCGGGCGCCATCCAGAAGCCAGAGACCATAGAGTTCGGCAAGACGGTGAGCGACTACGCGGAAGAGGAGATCGAGCGGAAAATTTCGGTACACGCCTCGCTCGCGCACGCGTGTATTGGCGAGAAGAAGATCAACTTCATCGATACTCCCGGTTCCTCGGATTTTATCGGTGACGTCATCCTGGCCTTGCGCTCATGCGAATCCGCCCTGGTGTTGGTGGACGCTCGAGCCGGAGTGCAGATAGAGACGATAAAGATCTGGCGTAACCTGGAATCCCGCGTCAAGCCGCGGATGGTATTCGTCAACAAGCTCGACGAGGATCGCTCATCATTTCAGGGCACCCTCGACGATATTAAAGAGAAATTCAAGCTGGCCCCAGCGGCTATTACCATACCCATGGGCGAGGGCGCCGAGTATAAGGGCGTCATCGACGTATTGAACCAGAAGGCGTACTTACTGCCGGCCTCTCATGATCAGAAGGAGGTCGCCTCGCCGGTTCCGGCCGAATTCGCCAACGCTGTGACCGAAGCCAGGGCCGTGCTGTCAGAGGCCGCCGCCGACGGCGACGATGAGCTGATGGAGAAATACCTGTCCGAGGGGACGTTATCGCAGGCCGAGATCGTCAAGGGGCTCTCGGAGGCGCTCGCGTCCAATCACGTAGTACCGGCGTTCGCCGGAGCCGCCATCATGAACTCGGGCATGGCCGCGCTACTCGATTTCCTGGCGATGATAGCGCCAGCGCCGTCGCAGCTCTCCACCGAGAGGGTGACCGCGGCCGACGGAACCGAGTCCGTCCTCTCGGTCGACGAGAACGCGCCGCTCGCGGCCCTCGTCATCAAGACACAGATAGACCAGTTCTCCGGTCGCCTCTCCTACGTCAAGGTCGTGCACGGAGTGCTATCCGTGGACATGGAGATACTCAACGTACAGGAGAACAAGAAGGAGAAGGTAGGCAAGCTATATACGGCTCAGGGCAAGAAGCTCGAGGAGGTCCATGACCTTCGCGCCGGCGATATAGGCATTCTTACCAAGAGCGCGTCGCTGAAGACCAACGAATCCATCACCGCTCCCGATACGCCGCTGTCGTTCCTTCCGCTACACCTGCCGCAGCCGATCCACGCCGTCGCCATCAGCGCGGTATCGAAGAAGGAAGAGGATAAGCTATCGGAGCTCCTCCACAAGGCCGCCGAGGAGGACAAGACCTTTACCATACACTTCGACGGAGAGACCAAGGAGACGGTCATAGCCGGCATGGGCGAGCTGCACCTTAATATCCTCCTCGATAAGGTGCGCCATTCTCAGAAGATAGAGGTAGAGACCCGCCTTCCGCGTATCGCGTACCGCGAGACTATCTCCAAGCATTCAGGCGGCGAGCATACGCACAAGAAGCAGACCGGCGGCCACGGCCAGTACGCGCGCGTCGTCATGGAGGTCGAACCGTTGCCGCGAGGGACGGGGTACCAGTTCGAGAACAAGGTATTCGGCGGGGCGGTTTCCAAGGGCTTCATCCCCGGTATCGAGAAGGGCATACACCAGGCTATGGAGTTCGGTACCATCGCGGGCTACCCGGTCGTCGACGTAAAGTCGATACTGACCGACGGCAAGGAGCACCCCGTGGACTCCTCCGAGATGGCGTTCAAGATCGCCGCCCGCGGCGCGTTCCGCGATGCGTGCAAGAACGCCGGCGCCACCCTGCTCGAGCCCGTCATGAGGCTTATGGTATTCGTCGACGAGAAGTACCTGGGCGACGTGATGTCTGACCTCTCTGGCAGGCGCGGCCGGATCTCCGGCCAGGAGCCGATGGGCGGCGGGATAGTCGATATCAAGGCTGAGGTGCCGCAGGCCGAGTTGCTACGATACTCGATAGACCTCAAGGCCATGACCAGCGGTACCGGCGGATTCGAGGTCGAGTTCGACCACTACGCGCCGATATCGGGCAAGATAGCCGATGACGTGGCCAAGGCCGCCGCGGCGTTCCGCATACAGGAAGCCGAGGAAGACTAAGGGCCGAAGCGTAGATGCAGGCATGACGAGGGCCGCCCTTAGGGGCGGCCCTTTTTTCGTCGCCGAACGCCCCGGGATCGCCGGGGACGTAGCGCTAGATCGGCTACCTCACGAGCCGCTTACGGCCCCTGCCGCCTTAAGCGTCCTTATCAGTTCCGTGCGGCTCGGGAAGCAGTAGTCCAAGGGCGTCTTCCCGTCGTCGTCCTTGGCGTTTACGCTCGCGCCCTTTTCAAGGAAGACCCGGGCGGCTTCCAGGTCGCTGTTCTTGACGGCGTAGTGGAGTATGGTCATGCCCTTGAAATAGGTCCTGTTCACGTCGGCGCCATGGTCGAGGAGGTACCGGATCCGGTCGACCCCGGCGGATTGCGTCAAGGCGTTGAACAGTATATTGCTATCCTTCAATTCGGCCCCGCGTTCTACGAGGTACCGCACGTTCTCGAAGTTGGCGTATACCTTCTGCGGGTCGATACTCGCGACGGGCACGCCCTTGGCCAGCAACAGGTCGATAAGCTCTCGTTGCTCGCCTTCGCCCAGTACGCCGAGAGGGTTGATGAACAGGGCCGGATCGGCGCCATGGTCCATGAAAACGCCCATTATGGCGACGCTCTGGTTATACGAGCCGATGGCCTTCTCATCCAGGGCCGCACCCCTATCGAGGAGCAGGGAGACCGTATCGGCCAACTTCATCTCCGCGGCGAGGAACAGCGCCGACGAGCCTTGTCCGTCCTTGGCGCTCGGGTCGGCGCCGCGTTCCAGGAGGAGGGCCGCCAAGGATTCGGGGCTACCGAGCTTCCGCGCGCCGTCAGACCTGGCCGACGCAAGGAGCGTTAGCAGGGGCGAACGCCCCGCTCCGTCCTTCGCGTCAACGGGCGCGCCGTTGTCCAGGAATAGCTTGACGAGCGAGGCCCGGCTATCGAAGCGAAGATCGTAGGGATAACTATCGCAGGCCTTATGCAAGGCGGTCTCTCCGGTCTTCGGATCGACGGTTGCCGCGGGAATGTCCCTTGAAAGCAGCATGGAGGAGATACGGGCGGCCTTGTACTTGGCCGCTTCCAGGAGCAGCGCCGGGCGGAGGGGCATATACTCCAGCAAGGCCTCGAACTCCCTGCGGTCGTCCGTCTTGAGGGCGCCCGCGTATCGGGCCAGCTTGTCCCCGACCAATGCCTGTACGTAGTCCATGCGCGGCGAATCGCCTATCTCCATGGAGATGATGACCCGTTCCAGGCTTCTCCCCGCGTCGTCGTATTGCAGGGTATAGGCCTTCTTCGATACGAGATACTCGACCATGGGGTTAGCCGCCTCGCCGTAACCCATCGCCTCTTCCGCGAGGTGCAGGAGCGGTACGTCGGGGCCGACGATAGGCCGGACGTCGTCAACCGAATCCAGGAGCCCCGTCAGGGCTTCCATGTCGTAGGCCTTGACCGCGGCGACTACGGTCTCTTTCGTCGGAACGGCCTTCTTCGATCGATCATGTCCCGCCGCGCCCGCCGACGTAGTCCGTCCCGCCAGGTCCTCGGTCATGGCGGAGGCCGCGAGGTCCAGTATCCGATTCCCGGGAAGGGCCGCGCAGCCGAGCGTCATCAGCGACAGCGCGATAATGGGCGTAATCCTGTTCATTAGTCCTCCTCGACGATCGCTCGAAGGGCCATCGCCAAGAGGGATACTAGCATTCCGCCAAGGGCTCGGCCTCGTGCCGAACGATGGTATTCCGCGAGTCTTTAGTCATTTTCGCGAGTAACTTTCGTCACGGCGAACATCGACGCGTTCACCAGAGCGTCAGCGTTCCCCTGTCCGCGTCGAATCCCATCCCGAGCAGCATGTCGGCGTACGGCGAGGCGGCGGCGCTATCGCCGTTGATCGACGCTATGGCCACGCGACGCTCCGGGGCGACGGCGCGCCGTCTCGCCTCGACGAGGAAGGCGAGCGCGGGGCCGACGGCGGGATCCTCCGGAGGCGCGTGTATCTCGAGGTCGCGCCACGATCGCCTCGAGGCGCAGATAGGCATGCCCGCGCGCATCGATAGCCTGTTGACCGGAAGCCGGGACGGAATGCCGGCGGGGAGCCCGTCGATAGCGAGTCCCGCCGGGCTCGCGGGGTCGCAGGCGTTGACGGACCAGAGGCGATCGTCGAAGCCGCCCGCCCTGAACGCGCGGAGGCCCTCGGCGCTCATGAACTGAGGCCCGTCGACGCCCTCGAAGAACTTTCCCCACGAGAGCTCCCCGGCCAACTCAAGCTTCCGGACGGCGCGGGACAGGTACGACCACGTAATGGCCGGTAGCTCCCGGTCGATCGTCGCCTTGCATACGAGCCCGTAGCGCCGCGCGATCGCGCGGACGGCGGCGACGGCGAGCTCGAGCCTGTCCGCCTCGTCGCGCCCTGCGTCCTCCAGCGCCAGCGAGAACCAGGATCCCGCGACCGGGGCCCCCGTCTTCCAGCGGCGGCTCAGCGCCAGGGGGATACGCCCTCTGCGCCCAGCGGCCGGGCGCCCCGTAGCCTTCGCGGCGTCATCTCCCGAGACGGATACCCGCCTGAATCCCGCGGCGGCGGCCTGCCTGACCGCCGTAAAATCGGTCGAACTAATCGCCCCCGACCATATATCGCCCCATATCCGCTCCTCGAGCTCGGCTATGGACAGGCCCATCCTGTCTTTGATGGCCCACGCGTCCATAGGAGGCTCTCCGGTGCCGACGAGGAGGCTTTCGACCTCGGGCGAGAAAGCCTCGAAATCGTCGGCCGTAACGAAGGCGACCGTCTCCTTGCCCGCGCCGAACCACAGGAATTCACCGCTCGCGAGCAACGCGTCGAGGTATTCGGGACGATACGCGCCGACCCGGGCGGGCAGGATCTCCGTCTCCCACAATGCGGCGGGGGCTGGGTAGCCCGAGAGGGGCGATAGCGCGCGCCGCGTCGCGGCGATACCGTCGGCCGAGCCTACCGGATCCGTGGAACCGAGCCTATCCCGCACGCCTTGCATTCCGGCTATGAACGCCGGGAGGGAGCTTGCCGGCAAGGCGTGCACGGCGAGCCTCGCGGCCTTGCGGGATTGGCGAAGCAGCGACTCGAGGACGTCCCTGTCGCAGGCTCCCGCGACGCCGTCGGGGCCGCCCATGAACCCGAGATCGCCTGCGATGACGCTGCCCGTCGCCTCGAGGAGGGCGGACGGGCTTTCGCCGCCGGTCGGGACGAGGCCGAAGAGCGCCCGGATGACGGAGAGCGGCGTCGGGCCGGTGGACTTGAGCCATTCCGCTGCGAGACGGGCGCGATCCTCAGGCGGCATCGCCGTATCAGCGCCCGCCAGCCGTTCGCGCCGTAGCACTGCGTTCGTCGACGCTCCGGGTACGCGGCCCGCGACGAGCCTTCCGAGTAGCCCGTCGGCTGTCCCGGGCGAGGCTACGGCCAGGCGCGCGGCCGCGGCGAGTTCTCCCGGGCAGGCCTCGAGCAGCGCCTCCCACTCGTCCAGCGGCAACGCGACGCGCTCGTCTACCCAATCCGCGAGCGCGTCGGCGGATTCGGGCGCCCATCCCGGCAGCTCTCGCCTGAGCTTGCGCCCGTACTCGGCCGCGAGCGCGGGCCGTACGCGCGGGCGCGCGGCGCCGTCGTGATCGGCCATCGCGCGCAGAGCATCCTCTATCGCCGCGTCGGACGGAGAAGCCGAGGCTCCCGCCGCCCGCCCGCCCGCGCCCGGCATACCGTCGCCTTCGTAAAGGTAGCGGTTCGTCTCGGCCCAGCCGGACTGCCTGGCGAAGGGGCTAGGCGCGCGGGAACGGAAGAACGCGAGCCGCGTCGTCCCGTCGACGATGCCGCGGCACAGGTCCTCGAGGGCCCCCAGGTCGAAGCGCCCCTCGAGGACGCTCTTCCACGTCTCCTCGACGACGGGGAAATCCTCGTACTGGATGGTCCTCTCGTACAGGCGCTTGGCTCGCAGCCGCGTTACCCACAGCGGCGTGCGCTTGCCGAACCCGGACCGCGGCAGGAGGAGCGCCCGCCCGGCGTTCTCCCTGAACGAGGCGCCGAAGACCGCGGTCTCCGGCAGTCCGTCGCGGATGAGCGCGGCTAGCCTCGCTGGATCGGCGAATTCCGCGAACGCGGCGCGTACGGCCGCTTCCGTCTCGATCGAGTCGGCGAGCGGCAGCGCGAGCGACACGGCGTCGTCGTCGGAAAGCCTGTCGACGACGAGGCCGAGCCTGCCGCCTACGGCCGCCGCGAGCGCTATCCCGAGCGGCTCGTTGACGGCGGCGCCGCGCAGGGTATGGATGACGAGCGTCGTCGAGCCGGCCTTCCTGCCCGGGTCGGCGAAGAGCTCGACGGGGACGACCGTTTCGGACGGTAACGGGGCTCCGCCTTGGGCCCGCGCCTGCGACGCGAGGAAGGCCGAGAGCGCGTCCGCCGCGTCGCCCGAGAACCCGAGCCCGGCGCGGAGCCCGGCGGCGAATCCCTCGGGGAACGACTCGTACTCGGCGCAGGCCGACAGCATCCGACGCGACACCGACGCGCCGCGGGGAGCCTTGTCGGCCTTCCAGAACGGCATGAAGTCGGCGTCCCGGTCGAGCGGGGCTACCGTCACCGCCTCGTCGCCTATCGATACGATGCGCCAGGCCTGCGAACCGAAGCTGAAGCTGTTGCCGACGCGACGCTCGAACACGAACTCCTCGTCGAGCTCGCCTATCCTGGCGCCCCCGTCGGCCATCCTCATCGCGTAGTAGCCGCGGTCCGGGATCGAACCGCCGGAGGAGTACAGGAGCATCGCCGCGCCTTCCTTGGCGCGTATCGTGCCGCGCTCGGCGTCGAGGTAGACCCTGCCCGCCAGCTCCTTGAGCCGCGACCCGGCGAATCGTCCCGACAGCATGCCGACCACGGCGTCGAAGGACCGTCTCGGTAGCCCCTCGAACGGGCGGAATGACCGTACATCGTCGTATAGGTCGTCCAGGCGGCGTTCCTCGAACAGCGCCATGGAGAGGAGCGTCTGGGCGAGCACGTCGAGGGGACAGCGCGGCGGACGGACCGGGTCGATGTCCCGCTCGAGAGCCGCGCCGACGGCCGCCGCCGCGGCGAGCAGGTCGAGCCCGTGGAAGGGGTAGACGACGGCCCGGCTCGATAGCCCGACGCCGTGGCCCGCCCGGCCGGCCCTCTGGAGCAGCTGGTCGGCCCTCGACGGGGCGCCCGCCATCGCCACGAGGTCGACGGCTCCGACGTCTATGCCCAGCTCCAGCGTGCCCGTCGCGACGACGCAGCGGAGCCGGCCTTCCTTCAGCCGCGTCTCCACCGCCTTGCGCACGTCCTTGGACAGGGACCCGTGGTGCGCCCACGCCGTGCCTTCCCCGGATCGCTCGTTGAGCATCGCGGCGAGCCGCTCGGTCCGGCGCCTCGAGTCGGCGAACACGATCGTGGAACGCTCGTGGGCGATCCGCTCGGCCAGGTCGCCGACGACGGCGTCGTAACGGCCGGCCGGCTCGTCCGCCTCGCGGTCGTCGGGCCCCGCCGTTGGCGGACGTATCCCGATAGGCGCCGCGGGCCACGCGACCGATAGCTCGTACCGCTTGTCGGCGGGTGGCGCTACGACGCATACCGGCCGCGGCTCGTATGACGCCGTTCCGTCGGGCGAGCGCGTAAGGCGGGCGCCGCCCACGAAGCGCGCGGCCTCCTCGAAGGGCCTCACCGTCGCCGACAGCGCCACTCGCTGGAACTCGCCCGCGAGTAGGGCCAGCCGCCCGGCCGAGCAGGCGAGCGTCGATCCGCGCTTCGTGCCGAGCACCGCGTGCACCTCGTCCAGAATAAGCAATCGCACGGTCGACAGGAGGCCCAGACCCGATCGCGACGACAGCATGATCGCCAGGCTCTCTGGCGTCGTGCACAGGATCGCTGGCGGCTTCGACAGCATGCTCCGCCGTTCGGACTGAGGCGTATCGCCGGACCGCGACGCTATACGTATCTTGGGGAAGGTCTCCCCCCGGGACGAGAACCATGTAGATAACTCGTGCGACGGCGCGACGAGGTTGAGCCTCACGTCCTCGTTGAGGGCCTTGAGCGGCGATATATACAGCACCGACAGGCCCTCGGGCGGATATTCTCCCGTCGCGAAGCGCGACAGGGCGCCAAGGAACGCGGTCAACGTCTTTCCGGACCCGGTCGGCGCCGAGGCGAGCATATGGGCGCCCGACGCTATGACGGGCCACGCGGCCGCCTGTACCGGCGTCGGGTCGCCGTAGCGCGCGGCGAACCATGACGAGACGAGGGGATGGAAGGACCCCGGGAAGGCTCCGGGCGTGGAATCGATCATGCGCCCATAGTACGCCATGGGCGAAGGGCGCTCAAGCCCGGACTCCTGGCGCTTGCTCGGCGGTACGGCTTCCGGTTATACTCCGGCCACATGGATCCCACCACAGCGCTCGTCACCGTAGGCCTCTCGTTTCTCCCGATCTCCGAGCTCCGCGGCGCCATACCGTTCGCGGTCGCGCGCGGCGTGCCGCTCCTGGAGGCGGCGCTCGTCGCCACGGCCTGCAACGCCCTCGTCGCCCCGGTGGCCTTCGCGTTCCTCGAGACCTTCCATAAGCTACTGTATCGCTGGGCATTCTATGCCCGTACCTTCGACCGCTTCGTCGCCAAGGCCAGGGCCAAGGTGCACGAGAAGGTAGAAAGATACGGCTATCTCGGCATTATGCTGTTCGTCGCTATACCGTTGCCGGTGACCGGCGCATGGACCGGAACCCTCGGCGCCTGGATACTCGGCATGGACAGGAAGAAGACCATGCTGGCCGTCGCGGCCGGCGTCGCGGTCGCCGGGACCGTCGTATCGCTTGTCGTAGGGCTCGGCGTCGAGGCCCTGTCCGTCTTCACGAAGACCGTCTAGCGCTCCCCCATGCACCTCGACTACGAATCAGAACTCAACCCGGAACAGTACGAGGCCGTCACGGCGATAGAGGGCCCCGTGCTGATCATAGCCGGCGCCGGCTCGGGCAAGACCCGCGTGATCACCTACCGGGCCGCGTACATGCTCGAACGCGGCATCCCGCAGTCGGCGATCCTCGCGTTGACTTTTACCAACAAGGCCGCCAAGGAGATGTCCGAGCGCGTGCGCGCGGTGACGGGCAAGAAGCTCCAGAACCTGACCGTCAGCACCTTCCACTCGTTCGGCGTAAAGATACTGCGCAAGGAGATACACCGCCTCGGATGGCGCGACAATTTCTCCATATACGACGAGGTGGATCGTACCCAGC
This sequence comes from Spirochaetae bacterium HGW-Spirochaetae-3, assembly GCA_002839315.1. GTDB lineage: Bacteria > Spirochaetota > Spirochaetia > Treponematales > UBA12059 > SZUA-370. The sequence continues at coordinate 312,117 of PGXV01000004.1, read as the reverse complement.
TGATCAAGGACTGCGCCCGCGAGGTCGGCTTCAAGCAGGAGGCCTTCGACGCGCAGAAGGCCGGACTCGTGTTCTCCGACGTCAAGACGGGCCGCAAGAACTGGGAGGGCGTCGACGACGGCTACGAGAAGGTGTTCGACGAGTACCAGGCCGCCCTCAAGGCCTATAACGCCGTCGACTTCGACGACCTCATCGGCCTGCCCATCGCCGTGTTCGAGGACTTCCCCGAAGCCCGCGAGGAGTACCGCGACCACTACCGCTACATCATGATCGACGAGTTCCAGGATACCAGCCTGCAGCAGTACCGGCTGATGGAGCTCCTGTCGCGCGACAACATATGCGTGGTGGGCGACGACGACCAGTCGATATACTCGTGGCGCGGAGCCAACTTCGAGAACATAACCAACTTCGAGCGCGACTGGCCGGCGCGCAAGGAGATAACGCTCTACCGCAACTACCGGTCAACGACGACCATCCTGGACGCGGCCAACAGCGTCATCCAGAACAACACGAACCGCAAGGAGAAGGACCTGGAGAGCCCCAACGAGGGCGGCGCCCAGATAGAGGTCTTCGCGCCCGAGAGCGAGATCGAGGAGGGCGAGTTCATCGCCCGCGCCATCAAGGAGATCAAGCTCAAGGAGCGCCTCAAGTACGACCAGTTCGGGGTGCTTATCAGGACGAACAACCTGTCCCGCCATCTCGAGGAGGCCTTCCTGGCCGCCGACCTCCCGTACAAGGTGACGGGCGGCACGAGCTTCTTCCAACGCAAGGAGATCAAGGACGTCATCTCGTATCTCCGCGTCATAGCCAATCCCGATGACGACATCAACCTGATACGCATCGTCAACGTGCCGCGGCGAGGCATCGGCAGGCGCGCGATGGAGATGCTTTCCGTCATCGCGAAGCGGCACGGTTGCTCCACGCGGGGAGCGATGCAACTCGTCCGTACCGACCATTCGATAGACTTCCCCGAGCGCCTCCGGCAGGACATAGACTCGTTCCTGACCCTTCTCGAGTACGAGCGCGAGGAGCTCCTGGGACGCCGGAACCTCGGGGCGAAGGTCCGCAAGCTCGTCGATACCATCGATTACTGGGGGTACCTCGTCTCGGAGAACCAGCAGAACGACAAGGCGGCCAAGTGGAAATTCCTCAACGTCGAGAGCCTCATCAAGGGGATAGAGACCTGGGAGAAGGACCCCGACAACCTCGACCCGAGCCTGTTCACCTGGCTCAATCGCATATCCCTCATAACGCGCGACGACAAGGACGAGGACGACTCGGGCAAGGTCAACCTGATGACGATCCACGCCGCCAAGGGGCTCGAATTCGACGTCGTCTTCGTAGCCGGCTGCGAGGACGGCCTCATCCCCCACGCCCGGGCCCTCGAGGAAGGGGACGGCAACGTCGAGGAGGAGCGCCGGCTGTTCTACGTGGCGATTACGAGGGCCCGCAAGCGGCTGCTCATTACCGCCTGCAAGCAACGGCGCCGAAACGCCATGCCGGTGGACTGCGTCCCGTCGCCGTTCCTCGCCGAGATCCCCGAGGAGCTGCTATGCTGGCGCGAGGAAGAAGCGCCGCTGACCGAGGACGAGCAGGTCGACGTCTGGGCCAGCGTACACAAGATGTTCGCGCCGAGCGAGGATGCTCCCGACCGGTCCTAGCCCGGACCGATGGTCGGGAGTCCCGCCGTAGTAGAGGTAGTAGCCGCGATAGTCGTCCTTCATAAGGACGATCATGCGCGTTACGCCGCCGTTCGAGAAGTCTTCCCGCGAGACCACGGGATAGCGAGGCGCGTTGGCCGCGAGCTCGCGCTCGACGTTCTCCTCGCTACCGTCTATTTTCTGTATCCTGACGCCGTGCACCGACCCGGGCTCGTCGTAGAACTCGGTATACATCGGGACCGCGGATTCGTCGAATTCGAGATATTCCGGGATCGTCCCTATGAAGTAACTCGTTCCTCCGGGCCTCGCGGCCGTGAGTACCCGCCAGTCAGCAGGAACGGACAGGGAAACGCCTATCGCCTCGAGCGCGATGCGCTTGTACCCGTCCGGAACGGATGCCGTCTCGACGGAATCAGCGCTTTTCATCGTGGTACACCCCGTGAGATACGGCGCGGACGACAAGATTACAAGAAAGCCCAATATTGAAATCGAATTCCTCAAGCCGAACCCCGATTCAATAGAATCTAACTACGCGAAATAGGTGTTATCGAACATCGGCGCTACGAAGGCGTGCTCGCCGTTCCGGCTAGTAGCGTATATCGCCGTTACCTAGCCGGCCGGCGTTTCGCATGCCGCCGCCGTCGCCTTCGTCCCCGGGCGAATAAAGCGTAATCGACGCCCGGCGCCGGGAATGCGTCATTCCAGCGGCCCGCGATACCTGGCCACGTCGTACCGGTCGAGCGCGAGGCCCCAGTGTCGGAGCCGCGTCGAGAATCCCTCGAAATTCTTCCCGTCCCGCGGCGTCCATCCCGTCTCGGCGAGCGCCGACAGCCTCGGGAAGGCCATGTACTCCACCTGTCGGCCGAAGTACATGATCTCGGTCCAGAGGTTGCCCTGCACCCCGAGGACTTTCTTGGCGGACTCGGCGTCGAAGCCCGCCAGCGGCTCGAAGGCGTACGAGTCGCGGACCGTGCTGACGCCGAGGTGCCCGGGCTCGTCTGGCGAGTCGAGGTGCTTGTGGTCGAGGTAGCAGGCCTTCGTCCCGGGGCACATGACTACGTCGTGCCCCGCGCGAGCCGCCTCGACGCCTCGCTCGGCGCTCCTCCATGCCATCACGACCACGTCCGCCGGCACCGCCCCCTCGACGACCTCGTCCCAGCCTACGGCGCGCTTGCCCCGCTCCGCGAGCATGGCGACGGCCTTCCTCGTGAACCAGCCGCGGAGCGCCGCGGCGTCCGATAGGCCTTCAGCCTCGACGCGCGCGCCGCAGCGCGGGCAGGACGCCCAGCGTTCGATGGGCACCTCGTCGCCGCCGAAGTGGACGAACGGACCGGGGAAGAGTCGCGCCGTCTCGGACAGCACGTCTCCGATGAACTCGAACGTCTCGTCGCTACCCGCGCACAGGACGTCTGAGAAGACCCCGAAGCGATCCTCCGGCTCGAACGTACCCCCCGTGCACGAGAATTCGGGATGCGCCGACAGGAGGGCCGTCACGTGACCGGGCATCTCTATTTCCGGAATCACGAGTACGTGGCGAACGGCGGCGTAGGCGAGTACGTCGGCTATCGCCGCCTCGCTGTATACGAGCGTGCGCTCCACATGGGGCAGGTAGCGGCGGTCCACCTTCTTGGCGGCCGTATCGGCGAGCTCCGGATGCGACCGGACGGGCATCCGCCAACCTTGGTCGTCGGTCAGGTGCCAGTGGAAGCGGTTGAGCTTATGGAGGGCCGCCAGGTCGATAAGGCGCTTGATGAAGGCGGGCTCGAAGTAGTTGCGGACCGTGTCCAGCATATAGCCGCGCCACGGGAAGCGCGGTTCGTCCTCTATACGGCAGGCCGGAGCCCTGTCTCCGTATATCAGCGCCAGGGCCCGTAGCGTCTGAAGCGCGTAGAAGGCGCCCGCTGGTTCCGACGCTTCGGCCCGGACGCCCGTCGGCTTTATCTCCAGCCGGTATCCCTCGGCGCCGAGCCCGGCGACCCGGGTTACGCGGACGGTGCCCTTGCCCGGCGCCTCCGGCGCGAATTTGACCGTGAACGCGGTTTCGAGGGCTGTCGCCGCCCATGCTCCCTCGGAAGCGAAGGACGGATCGGTCGAGATAGTCGCCCCGGTCCGCGGCTTGAACGCGCCGGGTAGGTACGAGAAGCCGCAGGGGCGCGGAACGAGGCCCGCGTCCGGTACCTCGGTATGTCGTGATAGAGTCATGCGACCCGGTGTAGCGTCGTCGCCGCTAAAAGTCAAGCGACCGGCGTATATGACTTCGGCGCGGGGGCTACCGCGTCTCGGACGAGCATCCACGTCAGTTCATGCTTGTTGTGCCAGAGATGCATTACCCGGGAGCCGGGAATCGCCGCGAAGCGTTCTACCGTCGGCCTGTCCCAGTCCTTGCCCTGCATCTTGATCGTGCATACGAAATTCCTGGCCAGACCGGATTCGAGCCAGAGCGTAACCCAGTCGAATAATGCCGGAGGGTAGCAGATGACGTCCGAGCAGAACCAATCCACGGGACCGATGTCCTCCGGCTTTAGCGTGAACGCGTTGTGCTTGAGGAAGCTGACTCCCGGCATCGCCGCGACGCCTTCGTCTATAGGCGCGCGGTCTATGGCGACGACTTCGGCCCCGAGGCGCGCGATGGCCCATGTCCAGCCTCCCGGGCAGGCTCCCGCGTCTACGCAGCGCTGTCCGGGGCCGGGCATGGCCCCGGCCATCACGAAGGCTTCCCAGAGCTTACGGTACGCGCGGCTCGGCGGCCCTTCCTTGTCCTCGGCGAAATCGAGCTCGCCGTTCGGCCACGGGCTCGAGCATTCGGCCGAGGCCATGAGCGTGTGCTCGTCCAGCAGCGTGAACGATCCCATCGGCGATGCCGGCGCGGTAAACGGGAAGGCCTTGGGCTTGCTCGGCAACGGAGGCAAGGCCTCCGCGATCAGCGTCGTACGCCTGGCCAGCCGCGTGGGGTAGGGCGCCCAGTTCCGCTGCAGGCCCCTGAGTATCTTCGCGGCCTCCGATATGGAACCGAATTCAGCCGTGAACGGTTTCTTCCAGACATTCCTGGCCCAGTACGCCTGCCGCTCCGGTCCCATGACGGTCAGGAGGTCTCCGTCTCGACGATAGGGCTCGGCCAGCTCGCCCTCGAGGTGATGCGTGAAGCCGGGCGCCGCGTGGTAGCAGGCCGCGTCAAGGTACCGTAGTTCGTCGCTCATATGAATTTATGCGTCCTCGCGGCCTCGATCAGGCGCTTGTTCCATGCGTTCTTTTCCATATACAGCGCTCGTTGCGCCCTATCCTCGATACGACCGGCGCGCTGCTGCAGTATCTTGAACGCGCGCGAGAGCACGGTCTGCTTGTCCACCGGCGGCTCCTGCAACCGCTCCTCCAGCAGGAAACAGAAGAAGCTATAGTTCCCCATGCCGGGGTTATTCTTCGAGACCCTCTCCGCGCGCGTCAGCGCGTGAAGCCGTGACGCGCACCCGGGGTCACGCTCTTCGAGGCCTCGCGCGAAGAGCGACAGAGCCGTCCGGAATTCGGCGAGCGGCGCGTTCGCGGAATCGAAGCCGAGGCCTCTTCCTTCGATCTCGGAGAAGAGGCTCGTCCAGTCGAAGGCGTCCGGTGGATCGAAGAGTCGTATAGCCGGCTCCTCCGAGGCCTCGAGCCACGGCCCGGCGTCATGCGGCCTTCCCCGGAGTATCTCCATCTCGCCCCTGAAGGTCCGAGCCTCGGGGTCGTCCCGCTCCTCGTCGAGTATGGAGGCCGCTTCATCGTATTCTCCGGTATAAGCCAGCGCCCTGGCCCGCCATATCGCGGCCCTTCGTCCGGCCTCCGGTACGGCGTATTCGGCGGCGAGCTCGACGAGCGCGGCGAATCGACGCGCGGAATCGTCATACGCTCCGAGTTCCATGTCTATCCGGCCCCTGAGCGCTTCGATGGCCGCGCGGGCGTCCATCCTGAAGAGGCGGGCCGCTGATTCATCGGAGCATCTCAACGCCTTAAGCGACCTGCCGAGCGCGCCGGAAAGGAATTCGACTATCGCCTTGGCGTATGCCGCCATCATCCGTTCGTAATCGTCGCCGGCCGTCTCGGAAAGCTCCTGCGCGTTGGTCAGGTAGTCGATCGCTTCGGTGTGCCTGTCGAGGGCCAGCGCCGAGAGTCCCATCATGCGTTGCGACCTGGCCTCGAGCTTGGGCGGCGCTCCCTTCCCGAGCGCGAGCATCGCCTCGCGCGCCCCTTTCGATGAGCGTTCCGGGTCTCCGCCGGAATACGCCAGCTCCGAGCGGACGAGGGCGCGTACGGCTTGCGCCCTCGGGCCCGATATCTTCTCTTCGGCGGCCGCGGCCGCGGCCTCGCTGGCGTAGCGGTCCCGGATCGTCATCGCCGCCCAGTAACGGTACGCCGACGCCGAGGATTGCGACAGGAACGACGGATCGGCGAGAGGAGGCCTGTCCGGTCTCATGACCTCGGCGAAGAGGCAGTCATAGAGTAGCCGTTCCTCTTCGGGGCGTTCTCCGACGCGTCTCAGGAACCCCAGGCTGGGCCGTATTCTTCCTGCTCGGTAGAGCCCGATAAGGTAGCCCGAGAGCCGCTCCTGGATCGTCTCGGCCGCGGCGGCCCCTATCGCGCGGACGACGGCTCCAGGGTCCATCGGCCTTATCAGCGTTCTCGAGGCGAGCGGTTCGACGAGACCGGTACGCGAGAGGAGGCGCCGTAGCAGAGTCTCTCCCTCGGGCTTGAGTCCGAGGCTTTCGACGAATTCGGACAGCTCTGAGGGCGATAGCTCGTTTTCCACTATCGCGAGGGCGTAGAGGTACAAAGAGGCTTCTCGCGGCAGTATATGGAGCACGCGCTTGAGGCTGGAGCCGGCGCCCGTTTCGGCGCCCGTTTCGGCGCCCCTATCCGAGATAGCATTAAAGCGATCGGTCAGGGCGGAGCGGATCGATCCCTCGGTAGCGCCCAGGGCACGTCCTATAGAAGCGTTCTTGTCGTCCGCGTCGGCCGCGCCGGTGGGAACCCGCGCGGCCCAGGATCCGGATAGAGACGCTACGAGACCGGCGTCGGATACGGAGAGATATCGCTCGGAACCTCGTCCCGCCGACAGTCTATGGGCTATGAGTTCGAGCGCCTCGGGCGAGAAACGCCCGGGATCGTCGCATAGGACGATCCCTTCTTCGGCCCCGAATCGATCCAGCCATCGATCGATATACGCGGCGCATCCTTTTGACACCGATTCCGGCGCTCCGCCCGAGAAGGATGACGACGCGATGAAGCGGAACGCCATGACGTCGTCCGGAAGCGGTACCGGCTCCGCCTGCTCGTCCTTGGCCGCGATGACCTCGACGAGGGGAGAGAAGGGCAGGGGCCTGGTCCTGGCGCCGTCGAGGATAAGCATGCGGTCGGTCGGCATGCCCAAGGATAGCGCCAGCGTCTCGATCGAACGGACGCCGGGGCCGGCTTCCAGCTGAACGAGCCGAGGGCCGAACCGCTTGGCCAGGGCCGCGGCCTTGGCCAGGGTAGCAGCGAGTTGCGGGCGCTCGAACAAGAGGGCCGCGTCGGCGTCATGCAGGGTGGAACTGTGAACGGGAGGTTTCCACAAACCGTCGTCGAGGCGAAAGTAATCCGAAAGGGTCTCGGCCGCCTCCGGGCTGAACGTATAGGAGTAGGGTTCGAGGTCCCTGTACCGCGTCGACTGAGCGAACGCGAGCGCGTCTTCGCCCGCCTCCGTATCGTGCACGACGAGGCTCGCGCCCCTGAGGAACGGTTTGTATCGATCGATCGCATCGACAATCCGTAGTAGCGCCTCCGCGACCTGGATACCGTCGAACATGCCTCCGGTCGGGAACGCGATGACGAGAGGTTCTTTCCTGGAGCCTACCACGGCGCCGAAATCTGCGGCGACGGCGTATAGCCGGCCCGTCATGTCGGACACCTCGCGCACGCCGGAACGTTCCAGCTGCGATAGGTAATCGATAGAAACGCAACAATATATCATCCGGACTATAGTCCTCCATACGTTTTCATATCGATTCGAGTATAATCCATGCGCTTACGATCGGGAAGCGGGCTTCGCTTCGCCTTCTCGTCGCCCTTTTTACCTTGACGGTATTTTTTGGACTGTGCTACACTTGCGCCCTAGCGGTCCCATGGCCTTTCGGTCAAAGCATAACCTCAAGGGAAACCTATGATCATCAATTCGTTCAGCCAGGTTATACTATCGCCGATTCTGTCGAAGCTCGCCGTGCTCGCGTGCGCCGGGGCCGTATTCTTGGCCCTGCGCAAGAAAGACGCCGAAGGCCAGGCCAGATCGTTCATAGTCGCGGTAGCCTTTCTCGCAGTCAGGGACGTTTTCCTCGCCGTCATGCCTATCCCCGCCGTCGCTTTTCTTTCCGACGTCGTATATTTCGGGTTCGTCGCCTTCCTCGTCATGGCGCCGTACGAAGGTTTCCGGACGTGGCTCGTCGCTACGCTCGCTATCAACACCGCGGTATTCGGACTCTACGCGGTTCGCGCGTTCGGCGTTTTCGCGGTTTTCGTTCCCGACTCGGCGTTCGGTATCGTCTTCGCCGTCGACGTCATCGCGATGGCGTTCTCCGGTATAGCCAACGGGCGCGACAACGAAGACGGCTCTCGGCGGCTCGTCTCGAAGACGTGGTTGCCCATATCCATGATCATGGCGGTCTACACCGTATGCTATATGACGCTCGGCGGCGAAAACGCGCTGTTCTCCCGCGTCGTCGCGCCGCTATCCTACGGATGGCTCATCATGGTCGGTCTCATAGACCTTCGAATCCACGATGACGAGAAGCTCGCGGCGATATCGTACTACGAAGAGTCCATCGATTCGCTGTACAACCTGTCGTTCCGGGTCGGGACCGTGCTCAAGGGCAGCTTCTCGACCGAGGACGTGCTCGGTAGCATGAACGAGGTGATGATCTCCGAGACGGGAGCAGACGGAGGCTCGATATACCTTGTAGACGAATTCGACGATATAATCGTCGCCAAGGCCTATTCAGGAACCTTCCCGCCTCCTTTCGCGTTGCCGGAGAGCCTTCCCAGGAAGCCCGCCCGGGTCGAATCCTATATGAAGCACGCCCAATTCAGGCTAGGCGAGACCATACTCGGCGACGTCGCGAAGACCGGCAAGAACATATTCGCGCCCGACGTTTCCGTCGACGGCCGCTTCGCGATAAACGGCGACGAGGAATTCCTTCGCCTCTCGTCGTTCATGGCCGTGCCGCTGATGGTGGAGGACAAGATCATCGGCGTGTCCGCCATGGCCAAGGTCGGCAATGGAGAGCCGTTCGGCGAAGCCGCCTTCGATCGCTTCAAGTTGCTCGCGAACTTCGGTACCCTGGCGGTAAGCAATTTCTTCTCGTTCCTCGAGGCCAACGAGCGTAGCGGTATAGAGCGCTCCGCGGGCATAGCGGCCGAGATACAGCGAACCATCATACCCAAGAAGCTACCCCAATTCCCTTCGCTGTCGATAGGCGCGTTTACCGCGCCCGCCCGCGGCGTTTCCGGCGATTATTACGACGTTATCCGGACCCGCGAGGACAGGATCGTGGGCGTGATAGGCGACGTCGCCGGCAAGGGCGTGCAGGCGGCGCTCATCATGGTCATGATACGTTCCATACTGCATCTGATCACCAATACCAATAAGGACATAGCGACGGTCCTCGACTGGGTTAACCGGGGAATTACCGGCAAGATCGATATGGATCATTACGCGACCCTCGGCGTCGTCGCGGTCAATATCGCCACGGGCGAGCTTGAATACGCGAACGCGTCCCATCAACCATTACTCGTCTACAGGCGCGCGACCGATACTATAGAGACGATAGACATCAAGAGCGTTCCTATAGGAGTAGAGCGCGCGACCGAATACCAACGGAAGGCCCTGCGATTGGGCGACGGCGATATTGCCGCGCTATATACCGACGGCATCGTCGAGGCGATGAACGACCAGGGCAAGCAGTTCGGGCGCAAGAGCCTGGGCCAGGTCATCGCCGGGCATCGGGACTTGGCTCCCAAGGATATCGCGGGGAAGATAAGGGCCGAGCTGGCTTCGTTCATCGGCGGGGCTCGGCAGCACGACGACCAGACTATTCTCATTTTCAAGATGAAACTATAGGGGAAAGGGGCCGACGCAATGGAGCTCAAGATCCGGAAGAACGGCAATAACTATATAATAGACGTCAACGGCGAGATGGATCTCTACAATTCATACAAGCTCAAGGAGCTCGTCATGAAGATGCTGGAGAAGAAGGTCGAACGCTTCATCATCAACCTGGAGAACGTTGATTATATCGATTCGAGCGGTATCGGCGCGCTGATCTATATCTGCTCGACGATCAAGAAGATGAGCCTCCAGCTCATCATCACCAATATCCACGGATCGGTGAAGAAAGTCATCGAACTGACGAAACTCATGGGGTACTTCCCGATAACCAACAGTATCGAGGAAGCGATCATGCAGATGGAAGAGTAGGAGCCGCGTCACATGGCAGACAAGACATACCTGAGCGAGATTAAAGAGATCCGCGTCGACGAGAACAACCCTTTATTCGACAAGACGGGGATGCTATATAAGGAATTCCCTTCCGATTATCGCCAGATCCGATACTTCACCCTATTGATCGTCCAGTCCGCGCCGCTCGAGATAAAGGAAATAAACTTGCTCGAGCAACAGATCAGCGAGGTCATCAAGAACGCCGTCAAGCACGGTAACCAGTGCGCCGTAGGCAAGAAGGTCCGCGTCTGGTATTCGTTCGATTCCACGCACGCGCACCTGATCGTGCAGGACGAGGGCGAGGGGTTCAAGGACCTCGAGAAATGGAACGAGTTCAACCGCAAGCGCCTCGAGATACTATCGGCCCAGGATTTCGAGAGCCTGGCCGATTTCGTATCGTTCCGGACGCAGAAGAGCGACGACAACGACGGCGGCAACGCGCTCTTCGCGGCGCTGGAATACTGGAACGGCGGATTCGTCTTCAATGACTCGAGGAACGCCGTCGCGATGCTGAAGAGCTTCCCTCAGAAGAAGCACGCGATAGGATAATCGCCTGCGGGGCTTCCCCGCAGGCCCCTATGGATTGACTATGCGTATGCCCTCCACCGAATCGGCGTCCTCGTCGGTGAAGGGCCTGCCGTAGAGATATTCGAACAGGAACCTGAAGTCCTCGGGTGCCATCACGTTGAATTCGATGCCGAAGAACCCTTCGCCCGAGCCGGCGTAGTGGCGGCGTATCGTGCCGCCGGCGTCGACGACGCGTTTCTTGGCGTTCAACCTGACGGAGACCGAGGTGCCTTCCTTGAGCGCCTGTATCAACCGCGAATCGTGGCAGGCGAACAGCAAGCCCCCCGCCGATACGTCGACGACCTGGGTCTTATAATCGTCGTCGAGCCTGGGAGCGTCCTTGAAATAGCCGTGGATCTTCAGCGACCACGAGAATACCCTGGCGAAGGCGAGGAACGTCTCCACGGAACCAAGGTCGAACGGCGGCTTGCCCGCCTGCTTGTTGACGATGGTGGCGTAGCCTATGGCGTAATCCTGGAACAGTATGGGCACGATCAGCTCGGACAGCACGCTCGACGACCGTTTGGACCGTTCCAGCCTCGTTACCTCGTCTTCGGCGAACTCCGGTTCCATGCCGGAATCGATGAAGTACTGCAGGAAATCATCGCGCGTCAGTATCGTTCGCTCGGCGAACGGGTCGCTCTTCGGAAGCCCGGCGATCGCCGTCGGCAGATAGAAGCATCGTCCCGTGGCCGCGGCCAGGCGCTCAGGGGCGCTCTCGGGCTTACGGTCCTTGAACATGACGATGCCGCGATCGCTGGCTATGGCGAGCGCCTTGCGCTCGAATTCCGCCATCAGTCCGCGGAGATCGGCCGGATCGAAGTCTCGTGACGGCTCCGGTTCCTTAGACGGGTTATAGCCCGCGCTGGAAGGGAAATCCAGGTCGTAGCGTTCGCCCTCGAACGCGAAGGAGGCCGCGAGATCTCCGGGAGGCGGCAGGCGGATAAAACGGCGGCTCAGGTTCTTGTAGACCTTCTCGGGCATCGACGCGCCGAAGCGCTTCTCCCCGGGTTCGAGCATCGTCGCCTTGAAGGCGATGGTCTGCCCCCGGACGTTGTACCGGAAGTCGTAGGCTCGGCCCTTCTTGAGCATCGCGAGCGGTAGTTCGTGGTTGAACGTTATCTTGTCCCTGTCGACGGCGATGATCTTGACCGTCCACTCGCCGCCTCCCGCGTTCATCGTTATAGGCGAGCGCTCGCGCATCGCCGTGGACAATAGGAATTCGCGTTCGATGCTCTTGACCAGTATTGCCATCGAGAGGAGCCTCCTAAGACATTGTGCCTCAGGCGCGGACTTTGTTCAACGTTTTCGTCGAAGTATGAAGCTTTTTTTACATCTACTTAATATGAAAGCGGCGTCGCGTACGGATCCCACGTTCCTGGCCGCGTTTCCGGGTTGTTCAGCGCATCCGTATCCAGCTCGAAGTGTTCGACGATCCACTCGCCGGTTTCGCCCCGGGACAGGATGGCGAGACCGAGCGCGGAGCTGCCGACGCCGGATCGCGTGGCGAAGACGCGTAGCCGGGCGCTCGCCGTGCCGTCGCGCTCGAGCGTGGGGGCCGAGACGCGAGCGGCATAGCTCCCTTCGAAGGCCTTTTCGCCGTAGCGCACTCGCGCTATCTCGGCGGCCGCCGCGGAGAAGCGATCATACGGGAGACGCCCCTCGGCAAGTCCTGCCGCGATAGACCCTAGCGCCTCGAGCAGTTCGGGCGCCTCGCCTCCCGAGACGAGATCGCCGAGCTCGAAGTCCGCAGCCGTCACCGGATCGAGAGGCCGCTGCACGAGGTGTCGGTCAAGGCCGCCCAGACTCGATGAAGGGCGTGGCGCCGCCGCGGTTCTCTTGGCTTTCGGCGTCGATTCCATAGTGACCGGCGCCTCTTCGGGCGGAAGATCGGAGGGAGGGAGCGATCCGGGAACAGGAATCGGCTTCGCGTCCGGCGCTAAGCCCGGTCTGCTCGCGGGGGCCGATCCGGAGATTCCCGGGGGCGGAGCCGGAGGGCGGGAGCATGATGCCGCTACGACGGCGAGCATGAGTGCATAGGTTCGGAGAGATCGTCCGCGCTGCATCGTGCTATAGTATCTACGGATGGCGCCGGACGATCAACCGGCGCGACGGAGGCCTAGATGAAGGATCTTTGGGTGCGCTTAGGCATCGCGTTCGACGAGCCGGTACGGGATCCGCTGTGGCGGAATATCATGGTTCCGCGGGAATTCTCGGGCGTCGTCGAGAGTCCCGAGTTCATGAAGCTGTCTCGTATCCTGCAGCTCGGACCGACGCAGATCGTCTACCCCGGGGCCACGCATACGCGCCGGGCGCATTCCCTTGGGGTATTCGAGCTGGCAAAACGCTCGTTGGCGGCGTTGGCGTCCCGTTCGGACCTCGAGACGGTAGACGCCGTCGGCGGGCGCAGCTTCCTCGTCGCGGCGTTGTGCCACGATCTCGGGCATTTCCCCTACGCGCATTCGCTCAAGGAACTACCGCTTCGCGACCACGAGAGCCTGACGGCCGACGTCGTTCGCGGCCCCTTGCGTACAGCCGTACTCGGGGCGGGGGCCGATCCCGAGACCGTCGCGGCCATCGTTGATCAAGAGCTGCCGGCGCCGCCTGCCGCCGGCCCGTCGCTCGGGCTGTACCGGTCGCTCCTGTCCGGCGTGCTCGATCCGGACAAGCTCGATTACCTCAACCGGGACGCGTGGGCCTGCGGCGTGCCTTACGGCCTCCAGGACGTCGACTTTACCCTCCAGCACCTCGGGCTCGATGAAACCGGGCGTCCCGGCATATCGGAGCGAGGCATCATGGCCGTGGAAGCGGTACTGTTCTCAAAATACCAGATGTACCGCGCGGTCTATTGGCATAAGTCGGTGAGGGCCGCGACCGCGATGATCAAGAAGGCCGTCGTCATGGCGCTGGAATCGGGGAACCTCGCCCCCGACGATCTGTACGGGCTGGACGACCAGGGCTTCTACGCGCTGATGGCCGCCAGGAAGGGCCGCGACGGGCTCGGATTGATCAAGGCCGTCTTTGACGGTTCCGTGATGAAGCCCCGCCTGGAGATAGCCTTCGACCCGAACGACCCGGCCCATCGCCGCGCCGCCGACCTCGGCTCCCGTCCCTCGCTCGAGGCGGAGATCGCACGGCTCGGAGGCGTATCCGAGGTCGTCGTCGACGTGCCGGAGCCTATATCGTTCGAGTCGGACCTTCCGATCATAGGCTCGGGAGCCGGTTTCTCCGCATCGTCTACGGTATTCCGGCCAGAGGTCGTCGACTCGTTCGCCCGATCGCTCCGCGTGATGCGCGTGTTCTCCGATGCCGAAGGCCGAGTCGCCGAGTCTGCGGGAGAACTCCTGGGTCGTCGATGAAGGATGCCTGGGAGGCCGGAGATGCTCTCTCCGAGATCGTGGCAGGTCGATATCCCGGCTACGTCAAGCGCTTCATGGCCGCGGCGGGAGCCGGCTTGCACCGGCATAGCCTCGTTCGCGACGGCGACGACGTCCTCGTCGGCCTGTCAGGCGGCAAGGACTCGGTCGCGTTGCTCCTGTTCCTCGAGCTGCGGCGCCGCAGGGTCAAGGACGCGTATACGCTTAGGGCCGTCCGCGTCGAGTGGGACGGTTGGCCGAGCGATCCCGCCGAGCTGGACGCGCTCGCAGCTTTCTGCGGCTACCTCGGCGTACCGTTCTCCGTTGAGACCGGGCCCATCCCAGCGGCGATAGCGGAGCGAGGCCTGTCATGCTATCTTTGCTCCAGGGAACGGCGCAAGGCGCTCCTTGAGTCGGCCGAGCGCCTCGGCTGCGGCGTCGTCGCCCTGGGGCACCACCTCGACGATTTCGCCGAGACGGCGCTGATGAACCTGTGCAAGCACGGCCGGATCGACCAGATGCGGCCGTCGGCGACGTTCTTCGGTACGTTCAGGCTCGTCAGGCCGCTCTGCATGGTCAGGGAATCGGCGCTGAAGACGCTCGCCGATAGGCTTGGGCTCCCCGTCGTCAGGAATACCTGCCCGCTCGAGGCGACGGCCCAACGCGGACGATACAAGGCGGTGCTTGCGGAACTCGCCAAAATCGATACACTGGTACGTGAGAACATTATCAAAGCGACGACGCCGTCGGAGGAAGAGCCATGGATATCCATAACCTGATGGAAGACCTCGTCATAAAGACCGTAGACGAACTATTCGACTCCGAGGCCAAGGGTTCCACCGGGCTATGGTGTACCTGCAAGCAGTGCCGCATGGACGTCGCGTGCTTCGTGCTCAACAGGCTCAAGCCCGAGTACGTGCTATCCGGGCGAGGAGTGGCTTACTCCGAGACCGATTACGGCGAGAAGCTCCAGCGGGGAGCCGACGTCGCGTCGCTCGTCAAGGAGGGCTGGGCCAGGATAAACGCCGCTCCCAGGCCCAACCACGACTGCATGCGGGAGGACGAATGCAAGGACGTGCCGTCGGGTCCGGTATTCAACGTACGCCCCATCATGGGCCGACTATTCAACGGCGGCACGTTCGAGCCTATCATCGATGCGCAGGTCTCGCTCGCCGATGACGGGGGGCTCGTCAAGATGATGGACTCGAACTGGACCAATCCCTATCCGCTCGCCAAGAATACCAACGGTATGTTCACGTTCTGGCCGTTCCCGGTACCGTGCAAGAAGGTGGGGGAGCGGAGACGATTCGCCTATACGATCACCGCGGAGCCCGAGGGCTTCGAGGCCTTTTCCCATTATATGGAATTCGAGGTGGTTTCCGAGGCCAAGGCGTTATGCCAGTTCTCTATGCAGACGGCCCACCGCCTCCAGGATCTGTACGTCTTCGCCAAGTAGGGCGACGGATCAATAGCGAAACGCCTGGAGCTCGGACGCGGGGACGAGTTCCAGGTACTGAAGCACGTCGAGTTCCCCGCGCTCTTCGACCCGCCTGATCTTGTAAACCCTGTACGCTATCATCCGCGCGCTCGGCGGCGGCATCGGTATCGGAAAGCCGTTCATATCCACCACCTCGTCTACACGAAGCGTCCTCTGCGTCTCTTGGCGATCTCCGTCGGGATAGACGAGCCAGCGGGTTTCTATGGTCATGGTCGGATTCTACCCGTACGGAACGACCGAGACAAGCGAGGCGACGCAGTATCGGCAGGTTCATCGGCCGACTTGATTAGCGATATTAGAGATTATAATTAAAATGCTTACTGACCACTATACGCGCGTATAGCGCTTTTTACTAAAAATAATTCTGTCTAGTAATCCTTTCGTGATGATTTCGTTGACATTAGTTGTACGTACGGTAGTATATAGGAGAATTGTGGGAAAAAGTGGGAGAAAAAGGGAATCAGTGGAATGGAATTGGTAACTGGCGAGTTCAGGAACACCCTAGACGATAAAGGGCGACTCTCTCTCCCGGCGAAGCTACGCGCCGGACTGCCGGAGAACGTCCTCGTCGTTACGCAAGGGATGGACTCCTGCCTGTGGCTATTCACTCCCGAGCGCTGGAACGCGCTTTCCGAACAGCTATTCGCTACCACGAGCCTCTTCCATCAACAGGCGCGCATCATCCAGCGCCGCATCATAGCGCCGGCCCAGGAGGTCGAGATCGACAAGGCGGGCCGCATCGCCATCCCGCAATCGTTACGCGAATACGCCGGATTATCGAAAGACTGCGTAGTCCTCGGTATTACCAAGAGGCTGGAGATCTGGGACGCCGAAGCGTACAGGGCCTGGATCGACGCTACGGAGGCGGAATTCGCCGCGGCCTCCGAGGCGCTGGATATACAGAACCTATGAGCGACCCAAAGCCGACCTTCGGGCACGTTCCCGTGATGCTCCGCGAGACGCTCGAGTACCTGGTGCCTCCGTCGCCCGACTGCCTGATGATAGACGGGACGCTCGGGTTGGCCGGACATTCGAGCGCGTTCCTGTCGGCCCACGAAGGTCTGCGGCTCATCGGCGTAGACGCCGACGCCGAGGTCCAGGCGATAGCGCGAGCGCGGCTCCAGCCGTACGGCGACCGGGTCCGGTTCGTCAACGAGTACTTCGACGATTTCTTCATGCGATACGCCGACGACGCGGCTTCGGGCGCGGCCGAGCGGCCCGGCGTCGTGCTCTTCGACTTCGGCGTGTCGATGTACCACTTCAGGGAATCGGGCAGGGGCTTCAGCCTCCAGGGCGACGAGGCCCTCGATATGCGGCTCGGCGCGTCCGCTCCCCGTACCGCCGCCGACCTCGTCAACGAGCTCGACGAGCGTGAGCTGCTAAGGATCATCTCCACGTACGGCGAGGAGCCGTTCGCGTTCAACATCGCCAGGGCTATCGTTCGCGAGCGCGGCGCGTGCAGGATCGACTCGACGGCCCGCCTCGCCGATATCGTGCGCGGCTCGGTGCCGGCCAAGGCGCGCTACGGGCGCATCCACCCGGCTACGAGGACGTTCCAGGCGCTTCGTATCGCGGTCAACGACGAGCTCGGGCGCATAGAGCGAGGCCTTTCGGCCGCTATACGCTGTCTGGCGCCGGGCGGGCTCATCGGTTGCATCAGCTTCCATTCGCTGGAGGACAGGATCGTGAAGCTAGCTTTCCGCGCGCTAGCGGTAAAACGCGAGCGTGCGTACTTCAAGGACGCCCCGGTTTCGCCGATACCTCTAGGAGAGGCGGAGCGCGGTCTCGTCGTCCTTACCAAGAAGCCGGTGGAACCGGCGGATGACGAGGTTGCGGCCAATCCCGCGTCCCGGAGCGCCAAGCTCAGGGTCGCGAGAGCCGTAGGAGGGAATGATCATGATCGACGCGACTAGCCTCGCCGAGATCGCCATCGCCGCGACTGGCGCCTCTTCGCTCGTCGCCTCCGCGATGCTGATCCTTTCGTCCCAGCGACGCCAGGGAAGGCCGTACGTTGAAAAAGCTATCGCAAGCCCTCGTTATCCTGTCCATACCGTTCATGCTGGCGTTGACCGCGGCTCAGAGCGCCCGGTTCTACGCGGCGACGGTGGAAATGCACCGCTTGGAATCGGTCCAGGCGGATTGGGTAGAGGAGAACCGGCGCTTACTCGCTAATATCGCCGTCGCCAAGGCGCGTTCCAGGGTGGACGCGACTATGGCCGGCGCGGAGGGCTACCGTATGGTCAGCCCCAAGACTACGTTGCGTATCCGGGTCGGGCCCGGGATGGAGAAACGGGATGGGTGAGAAGCACGGGGCCTGCGACGCGGCGTGGTTCGCGATCGAGGCCGGAGGGGAACTGCCGAACGGATCCGGCGCCGCTATCGAGCGCGTGGATACCGATTCGCGTTCTTCCGGCCCGGGATCGCTCTTCGTCGCGCTCGAGGGCGAGCGTAGCGACGGCCACGATTACGCGCGCAAGGCGGCGGACGCGGGGGCCTCGGCGGTGCTCGTCTCGGCCTCGTGGTGGTCCGGCCCCGGGCGCTCGGCGTTCGCCGGTTCCATCTGTCCCGTCATCGTCGTTCCCGATACGCTCCAGGCCCTCCAGCAGGCCGCCACGGCCTACAGGAGGTGTTTTCCGTCGCTGCTACGCTTCGGCGTTACCGGTTCGGCGGGGAAGACCAGCGCCAAGGAGCTGCTCGCCGCCATCGTAGGCGCCTCCCGCGCTACCGTAAAGAATCCAGGAAACCTCAATTCCGATATAGGCCTTCCCGCGTCGATGTTCCTCATCCGCCCGGAGCACGAGGCCGCCGTATTCGAGATGGGTATCAACCGCCCCGGCGAGATGGATATCCTCGCCGGCGTCTACGAGCCCGACTGCGCGCTCGTCACCAACGTCGGTACCGCCCACGTCGGCGTGCTCGGCGGGACGCGCGACGCGATAGCCGCCGAGAAGAAACGCATATGCTCGAAGTTCGACGGCAGCCAGACCCTCGTGGTCTGGGAGGACGACGACTACCGCGACGCGCTCCTGTCGGGCGTCCGGGGCCGCGGCGAGACGTTCGGTCCGCGTTCCACCGACGGCTTCGAAGGCGCCAGGGACCTCGGCCTGGACGGCTGGGTCATACGCTACCGCGGGGTCGAGGCGCGGCTCCGGCTCCCGGGCGCGCATAACCTGCTCAACGCGCTCGGCGCTATACGCGCCGCATCGCTGTTCGGCGCGAGCGCGGCGGACATCGCGGCCGGCCTCGATTCCGTCGAGCCTCTATCGGGCAGGACCCGTATCGTCCGGGGCGCCTTTACGGTCGTCGACGACTGCTACAACGCCAACGCCGAGAGTTCCATAGCCGCGATAGGCTTCTGCGACGCAGTCGAGGCGTCCGGGCGCCGGATCTACGTACTCGGCTCCATGAAGGAGCTCGGAGACGAGAGCGCCGCCTCGCATCGCCGCGTCGGCGCCTCGGCCGCGGCGTCCGGAGCGGATGTCCTGGCCTTCTTCGGCGAAGAGGCTCGCGACGCGTACCTCGCCGCGAAGGCGGCGGGAAACGGCAAGGATGTCCGCTGGTTCGACGATTACGCGCTCCTCGAGAGGGATATCGAGGCTACCGTACGGGACGGCGATCTCGTGCTGGTAAAGGCGAGCCGGTCCATGGCCCTGGAGCGCCTCGTGGAACGATTGACCGGTACCGGAGGGCACCATGTTCCTTGAATGGATATATCCGCTCGTTAAGTACTTTACGCCGCTTAACGTCTTCCGCTATCTCACGTTCCGGTCCGCCTACGCGGCCGTGACCGCCCTGCTCGTGGCGTTCTTGTTCGGCCCGGTGATTATCGAGAAGCTCCGGAAGATCAAGTTCGGCCAGTCGATACGTCTCGACGGACCGCAGTCGCACCTGGTGAAGACGGGCACGCCGACGATGGGCGGCCTGCTCATCATCGCCGCGGCCGCCGCCGCGACCCTGTTGTGGGTCGACCTGTCCAATCGCTACATATGGATATGCATCGGCTCCATGCTCGGCTTCGGGGCGCTCGGCTTCATAGACGACTGGCTCAAGATAAAGAAGAAGAATTCCGACGGTATCTCCGCGAAGGCCAAGCTGGCGGGGCAGGGCGCCGTCGCGCTGGTCGCCGTGCTGTTCCTGTACTTCGATCCCTCGACTCAGATGACCCTGCTGTACGTGCCGTTCTTCAAGAACCCCGTCGTAGACCTCGGCGCGTTCTGGATCCCGATAGCCGTCGTGTACGTCGTCGGCTGGTCGAACGCGGTCAACCTGTCTGACGGCCTGGACGGACTGGCGACCGGGCTCGTCATCATGGCGGTGATCGCCTTCTCCATCCTTACCTACCTTACCGGGCGCGCGGATTGGTCGGAGTACCTGGGTATCCCGTTCATCCGCGGTTCAGGCGAGCTGACCGTGTTCTGTCTGGCCCTGCTCGGCGCCTGCGTCGGCTTCCTGTGGTTCAACGCCCATCCCGCCGAGGTCTTCATGGGAGACGTCGGATCGCTGAGCCTGGGAGGCGTGCTCGCCGTCCTGGCTCTCGTCGTCAAGAAGGAACTGCTGCTTTTTATAATAGGCGGCGTATTCATACTCGAGGAGGGTTCGGTAGCCCTCCAGGTACTCTACTTCAAGGCTACCAAGGGCAAGCGGATCTTCCGCATGGCGCCGCTCCACCACCATTTCGAGCTTTCCGGGTGGCAGGAGACCAAGGTAGTAACGCGCTTCTGGATACTGGGCGGATTGTTCGCGATCATCGCCCTGTCCACGTTGAAGATACAGTAGGCGACGGGTATGAACGGCGGATTCGCGATGGAGCGTCCCTCGGGGCGGATAGGCGGCGATCCCTCGCTGCTCGGGGCGCTGTTGCTCATAGTCGGCGTCGGGCTGGCCAGCCTCTATTCCGCCTCGTACGGCTACGCGATGTCGCTCGGCAAGCCCGCCGCGTATTTCGCCGTCAGGCAGTGCGTCTGGCTCATTCCCGCCGCGTGCATCTTCTGCGTAGGCGCCTTCGCCTCGCTCGACTACGTCCAGCGAGCGATAGGCTTCGTTGTGCTCGGCTCCATGCTGTTGCTGCTGTTGCCGTTCGCTCCCGTGATAGGCATATCGAAGAACGGCGCGCCTCGGTGGTTCGGGTTCGCCGGGCAGATGTTCCAGCCCTCCGAGCTGTTCAAGCCCGTGCTGGTGCTGTACCTGGCCCATATTTTGTCCAAGAAAGCCGAGCGGCTCGGCGACGTCGTCAACGGCGTCATACCGCCGCTGTTGCTCTCGGCTGCCGGCGTGCTCATCGTATTGGCCCAGAACGATTTCTCTACGGCGCTACTCCTCGTCATCCTGGCCGTGATCATGTTCTGGATAGCCGACGTGCCCCTCGTGTTCTTCGCGGCGCTGGCGTCGATAGGCGTGCCGCTGATATCGCTGTCGGTTCTGACGAGCGATTACCGTCTCAGGCGCGTGCTTGGGTTCCTGGCGCCCGGTTACGACCCCGCGGACCTGTCGTACCAGGTGAACGGTTCCCTTCGCGCTATACGCTCCGGGGGCGTATGGGGCAAGGGACTGGGTCAGGGAACCCTCAAGATCCGGAGCATCCCCGAGGTGCAATCCGATTTCGTGTTCTCGGCATGGGCGGAAGAGACCGGCTTCGCCGGCATTCTAGCGTTCACTGCCCTATGGACGTTCTTCCTGTGGCGCGCCTTCAGGGCGGCTTTCTCGGCGCCGGACGCATTCCGGAGCCACCTGGCCTTCGGGCTGGCCTGCTACCTCGCTATCCAGACGCTGATAAACGTGATGGTAGTCTCCGGCGCCGCTCCCGCGACGGGCATCCCGCTGCCGTTCTTCTCGTCCGGCGGCTCGTCGCTTATCTCCGTGGCCTTGGCCTCGGGACTCCTCTTCAACGTATCGCGGAGCGCGGTCTCGAGGGCCGCCGTCGGCGCGCCCGGCGGAGAGAGGGCGGAACGCCATGTCTGAAGTAGCCATGACGAGTCGCGACTACGCGCCTCCCAGGTCGTATCCGCGGGAGTATTCGGACGTCGGTCCGACCGCGCGGCCCCGGCCCGAGCTACCCGCCAAGGATCGGGCGCGGGTGGCCGGAGTCGCCGTCGCGACCATGCTCGCGTTCGCGGCTATTACGGCGCTTGTCGCTTTCGTCCTGCTGCCCGCGACCGAGATACGGCGGATGACCGTAACCGGGGCCGTGACCATCGACCCGTCCGAGCTTTCGGCCTGGTCCGGGCTTCCCGCCCGCGCGCATTGGTTCTCGGTAGATTGCGCCGCCATCGAGGCTAGCATCGCCGCCCATCCGCGCGTAGCCGGTGTCTCGGTCGAGCGCCGTTTCCCCGATTCGCTCGTCGCCACCGTCGTTGAACGCGTCCCGGTCGCCGTCGTGTACGCGAAGGGCCAGTCCGGTCGTACCGAGGCTCATTGCGTCGACGGCCAGGGATTCGTATTCGCGCCGGCGTCCGCGTACGCAGGGGCCGCCGCGTTGCCGGTGCTATCCGGACTGGAAATTCGCGGCCTTCGCTACGGCCTAAGGCTCGAGGGGGCATGCCTTGACCTGATGGCCTCGCTCGAGGCTCTCGGCGAAACCGATCCCGCCCTCGTCTCGGCTATCTCCGAGTTCAGGCTCGTGTCCAGGGACGGTATGCCGGCCGAATTGCTCGTCTATCCGGCCCGTTACCTCGTGCCCGTCAGGATGCGACCCGTATTGAACGCCGGGCTTCTCAAGTCTATGATGCTCGTCCTGGACGTCGTCGACGGGGAGGGTCTGTCCCCGTCAATCCGCGAGCTCGACTTGCGGACCGACACGTTCGTATACCGGACAAAGGAGGCCGTCTCTGGGTGACAATCTGATAGTCGGGCTGGATATCGGCACGTCCAAGACGTGCGCGGTGATCGGCGAATACAATGATAATGGCGTACTCGAGATAACGGGCGTAGGCGTCGCGCCGAGCACGGGGCTCCGGAAGGGCGTCGTCGTCAACATCGAGGCGACGCTGCAATCCGTTACCAAGGCCGTCGAGGCCGCCGAGCTGATGTCGGGCCGCGAGGTCAAGGACTGCTACGTCGGCGTCGCCGGCGCCAACGTGGAGGGCATCAACTCCCGCGGCGTGGTCGCGGTTACCGGCAAGGGGCGCGAGATATGCCAGTCGGACGTCGAGCGGGTGATCGAGGCGGCGCGGGCCATCGTGATACCGATGGACCGCGAGGTCCTGCACGTCATACCGCAGACCTTCATCGTCGACGACCAGAAGGGTATACGCGATCCGCTGGACATGATAGGCGTCAGGCTAGAGGCCGAGGTGCATATCATCACCGGGTCGGTTACGACCGCGCAGAACCTGGTGCGCTGCGTCAACCGCGCCGGCTTCAAGGCGGACGGGCTTATACTCCAGAGCCTCGCCGCGTCGCGCGCCGTTCTCACGCCCGACGAGAAGGAATTGGGATGCCTCCTCGTCGACCTGGGCGGCGGCACCACCGACGTGCTGATGTTCTCCGAGGGCGCACCGTACTTCAGCGCGAGCGTCGGGGCCGGCGGAGCCCAGGTGACGAACGACCTCTCGATAATTCTCAACGTACCTATGGACGCGGCCGAGCGTATAAAGCGCGAGTCGGGCTCGTGCTACCTGCCCCACGTGGAGGACGGTGAGAGCATCGTCGTCCCGGGCGTCGGCGGCAGGCCCCCGCAGGAAATATCCAGGGCCAGGGTGGCGAGCGTCATCCAGCCGAGGATGGAAGAGATATTCAGGCTGGTGCGCGACAAGGTCGAGCAGCCAGGGTTCTGGCATCGCGTCAAGGGCGGCGTCGTGTTGACCGGCGGCGGAGCGCTGATGCCGGGAGCGGCGGACCTCGCGTACGAGGTGTTCGGCGTACCGGTCAGGACCGGAGCGCCGTCCTCTTTCGGCGGCCTGGTCGACGCGTACCGGAATCCGGCGTACTCCACCGCCGTCGGGCTCGTGCTACTCGGCGCCGAGCGCTCGGGCGGGGCTCCCGAACCGGACTCTCGCGGCAAGGCCTTAGGCGGAGGGCAGGGCGTATCCGGCGCCAGGGGCGGGAACGACAAGGTCAAGCAGTCCAAGGCCAGGTCCGACTCGACACTGAGACGTCTCGGGGACTGGCTTAAGGAATTTTTCTAGTAACCGACCCGGACCACGGAGCGCTGACACGTTCCGAGGTTCGGATAGCGATCTAATTAGGTAAACGAACGTACGGGGGGGGAATATGACGCTACGGGTGGTTGACGAGATCGGTGCGTACCGTCGGGCCGAGGCCGGGACGGAATCGGCTGTAGCCGAGAAAGTCGTCGAAGACGGGTACCAGAGCAACTCGACGGTCATAAAGGTAATCGGCGCGGGCGGCGGCGGATCCAACGCCGTCAACAGGATGATCGAGGCGGGGCTTCGCAACGTCGAGTTCATCGTCGCCAACACCGACCTGCAGGCGCTCGGACGCTCCGAGGCGGAGATAAAGCTGGGGCTCGGAGCCAAGGTCACTCATGGCCTCGGCGCGGGCGGCAAGCCGGAGATCGGGGAGAAAGCCGCGATGGAGGACAAGGCCCTGCTGGCCGAGGCCCTCCGTGGCGCCGACATGGTCTTCATAACCGCCGGGATGGGCGGCGGCACCGGAACCGGTGCGGCCCCGGTCATCGCCGAGGTCGCCAGGGAGCTGGGAGCGCTGACCGTCGCGGTCGTCACCAAACCCTTCGACTTCGAGGGAAAGGTCAAGATGCGCCTCGCCGAGGAAGGCATTGAGAAACTCCGGATGGCCGTTGATACGCTGATAGTCATCCCCAACCAGCACCTGCTCAAGGTCGTCGAGAAGCGCACGCCCATCCGCGAGGCGTTCAAGCTGGCGGACGACGTGCTGCGACAGGGCGTTCAGGGCATATCCGACCTGATAACCGTGGCGGGCGATATCAATATAGACTTCGCCGACGTCAGTACGGTGATGAGCGGACAGGGCGACGCGCTGATGGGCATAGGCAACGCTCGCGGCGACAATCGAGCCGTAGAGGCCGCCGAGAAGGCCGTATCGAACCCCTTGCTCGAGGACGCCCGCATCGACGGCGCCAAGAATATTCTGATCAACGTGACCGGCGGAGAGAGCTTCACCCTCAACGAGTACGAGGAGATCGTCGGCATCATAACGCGCAACGCCGATCCGGACGCGCTCGTGATCGCCGGCATCGTCAACGATCCGGACGCGCAGGACGAGGTGAGCGTGACCGTCATCGCCACGGGCTTCGACCGCTCTATCAAGCCGAAGGCTCCGAGCGCGCCGGCCCGCAAGGAAACCGCTCGCGAGATAGACGATTTCCTTTCCGCGGACGAGTGGCGGACCATCGTCGAACCCAAGACCAAGGGTTACCTGATGGGGCGCAACGACGCCGACGAGCTGGACATTCCCACGGTACTCCGCGAGCGCAGGCCCGCGGCGGAACGAAACGGGGCGTAGGCCCGTGGCCGAACGGGACTCGATAGAACGCTACGGCGCGTGGCTTCTCGCCGCCAGGAGACGCTCTCCCCTGACGCTCGAGGCATATGTCCGGGAGGCGAGGAGCCTCTCGGCATGGCTTTCGGAGCGGGGCGAGACGCTCGAGTCGGCTGACGTGTCCGCTATCCTCGAATTCCTCGCCTATAGGCGCGCTTCCGGGCTTTCCGCCAGGACGATGGCGCGGATCATGTCGAGCATCAGGGGCCTGTTCAAGTACCTGCGGCTCGAGGGCCTTCGCGCGGACGACCCGACAGAGCTTCTCGAGAGCCCCCGTCAGGAACGGACCCTGCCGGACGTAATCCGCGCCGAGGACGTCAACCTGATGCTCGAGACCATCGATCTGTCCACGCCGGGAGGGCTCCGCGATCGCGCCCTGTTCGAGTTGATCTATTCGTGCGGATTGCGCATATCCGAGGCATCGTCGTTGTGCTTCGACTCGCTGTACCTCAAGGAGCGCTTCGTCAGGGTGGTCGGGAAGCGCCGCAAGGAGCGTCTCCTGCCTTTCGGCGACGAGGCCCGCTCTTGGCTGGAGCGCTATATCGCCGAGGCTCGCCCGGCGCTCGAGAAGGGCCGGCGCTCGGACCGTGTTTTCCTCAACCGCTCCGGCAAGGGTATCTCGAGGAAAGGCGTCTGGAAACGTTTCTCGGAGCTCAGGGTAGCGAGCGGCGTCGACGGTAAGGTGCACTCGCTCAGGCATTCGTTCGCCACGCACCTCCTCGCCGGCGGGGCCGATCTCCGTACGGTGCAGGAACTGCTCGGCCACGCGGATATATCGACGACGCAGATCTATACCCACGTCGACGCGGAGGAGCTGGCCGTGGCCCACGAGGCGTATTTCCCCCGCTCCCGCTCCAACGAAGCGGAATCAAGCGCAGCGGCTTGCAAGGGCGTCTCCGATACGGGGAGGGTAGTCTCATGAAACGATTCTCGCTCGCGATACTAGCGGTTTTCTGTGTCGTCGCGCTGTCGTCCTGCGGCGGCGATGATAAGAATTTCCTCGAGCGCATGTTCGATATCGAGGCCCGATCGTCCAAGAACGCCCCGCCCTCCACGGTGGAGGAGCTTAAGGATGGCATCGCCCGATATGGCGGGGAGGTCGACAAGACCGCCCAGGCCATGGAGAAGGTCGGCGTCTACTGGCGCCTGCTGGCCGTCCGCTATCTGGACAAGGGGCTATACGGGGACGCGCACGACGCAGCGCTCAAGGGGCTGCGCCACTATCCCGACTCGTCCGGACTCTTCTACGTCGCGGGGCTCTCCGCCGCGTTCCTGTCGAAGGCCGCGGCCGCCGAAAAGGGCGGCGGTGCCGAAGAGAGGGCCGCGTGGCTCAGGACGGCCGAGGCGTCGTACCGCCGGTCGATAGAGATCGATCCCAGGAATTCCAGGTCATTGTACGGGCTGGCTGTTCTGTATACCTTCGAACTGGATAATCACGAGGCCGCCATCGGCCCGATAGAGGCGCTGCTCGCTACCGATCCCAGGAACGTCGACGCGCTGTTCATCTACGCGCGGGCGTTGTACGGCTCAGGAAGGCTTCAGGACTCGGCCGACGCGTACGACAGGATCCTCGCGACGACGAAGGTCGACGAGAAGAAGCAGCAGGCCGCCGACAACAAGAAACGCATACTGGACGAGCTCTATGGTAAATAGCATGGCCTCCGGGGCGGCGATGGCGATAGCGCGGATGCCGTATCTCTCGGCCCGCGAGCGTATCCGGTTGCTCGGAGCCGTCGGAACGGCGCCGCTGGCGTCGCTTCGCCTCGGGGACGTAGAGAGGATAGTCGGTAGATCGCTGCATGGCGCCGCGTGGGACCCTCTCTCCTGGGCTGCCGAGGCCGAGCGCGACGCCTCCTACCTGGACGGAGTCGGCGGATCGTCGTTCTCTTATTATGATCCGGGATATCCGGCCATCCTGCGCGAGACGGCGAGGCCGCCGTTCATGCTGTACGTGCGCGGCCGTCTCCCCGACCAGGGGCGACCGTCCGTCGCTATAGTCGGCACCAGGTTCCCGACCGGACGAGGCCTCGACGCCGCTGCGGCGCTGGGCATGGAAGCCGGCGCGGCCGGCGTATGGGTC
This sequence comes from Spirochaetae bacterium HGW-Spirochaetae-3, assembly GCA_002839315.1. Lineage (GTDB taxonomy): Bacteria > Spirochaetota > Spirochaetia > Treponematales > UBA12059 > SZUA-370. Next base: position 284,984 of record PGXV01000004.1, on the reverse strand, counting down.
GTGTCGGGCCTGGCGCGAGGCATCGATTCGGCCGCCCATCGAGGCGCTCTCGCCGTCCGAGGCGCGACCTTCGCCGTGCTAGGACGCGGTATCGACGCCGTCTACCCGGCGTCGAACAAGGAACTGGCTTCGAGGATAGTGGCTTCTGGAGGCGGTTTCGCCTCGGAATATCCGCCGGGAACCCTTCCGTCGCGCTGGACTTTCCCCGAGCGTAACAGGATACTGGCCGGTCTGTGCCGTTCGACCGTCGTCGTCGAGGCTCCGGGCGGATCGGGCGCGCTGATAAGCGCCGCCTTCGCGCTGGAAGAAGGCCGCGACGTATACGTCGTGGCTTCGTGCATGGGCGGAATAAGGTCGGCGGGCTCGGACTCGCTCGCGGCCGACGGGGCGGTGACGCTCTCGTGCTTCGGCGATATCATAGAGGATTGGCGCGACGGTCGCGGACGCTCTACGCTCACTCTGCGCCGCGGCGCGCGCAACCGTCGATCCCGACGGCGCCTAGCGCGTAGCCGCAGGGGAGCGAGCCGTTGCGGGCATGGACCGAGCGCCGAGCAAGCGAGTAGGAGTACATGAGTATGGTGAGCGAAAAACCGGCGGCCGCGGTTAAGAAGAGCATTAAGCCAAAGAAGGTCCCCGAGAAGCCGACGCTGGTAATCGTTGAATCCCCGGCCAAGGCGAAAACCATAGAGAAGTACCTGGGCGGTTCGTATATCGTGCTGGCGTCGATGGGACACCTGATAGACCTTCCCAAGTCGAGGCTCGGCGTCGACGTCGACAACGGCTTCGTGCCGGAGTACCTGACGATACGCGGCAAGGCCAAGCTTTTAAAGGAGCTTCAGAAGGCGGCCAAGAAGTCCAAGACCGTGCTGCTCGCCTCTGATAACGACCGGGAGGGAGAAGCTATCTCCTTCCATATCCGCGGAGCCCTCGCGCAGAAGAACGAAGGCCTGGAGATCAAGCGGATCGTGTTCAACGAGATTACGCCCCAGGCGATACGCGACGCTGTCAAGGAGCCGCGGACCATCGACGAGGACAAGGTCAACGCGCAGAAGGCGCGGCGCGTCCTCGATCGCCTCGTCGGATATAACCTGTCGCCCCTCCTGTGGAAGAAGGTCAAGAACGGCCTGTCCGCGGGGCGCGTGCAGTCGGTGGCGCTCAGGCTCATCTGCGAGCGCGAGGCCGAGGTCGAGTCGTTCATCCCTGAAGAGTACTGGACCCTCGAGGCGGACTTCAAGAAGGGACGCTACTCGTTCCTGGGCGAGCTCGTCTCCTTCGAAGGAGAGAAGGTCGACCTGAAGAGCGAATCCGAGGTCAAGACGGTGACGGACGCCATCGACGGCGCGCCGTGCACGGTCGGCGACGTAAAGGATAGCGAGCGCGTCGTTCGGCCCAAGCCGCCGTTCACGACGTCCAAGCTACAGCAGACCGCCGCCAATCGCCTCGGCTTCACCAGCAAGAAGACGATGCAGATAGCGCAGCAGCTGTACGAGGGCATCAATATAGGCTCCACGCGCATCGGTCTCATAACCTACATGAGGACCGACTCGGTACGCGTCTCGGACGTAGCGCTCAAGGAAGTAAGGACCTGGCTCGGCGAGCATTTTCCCGCCGAGCTGCCGCCGGAGCCGACGGTCTACGCGACCGACAAGAAGGCGCAGGACGCGCACGAGGCGATACGGCCCACGATGGTCGCGTACACGCTCGAATCCATCAAGGAATATCTCAACAAGGACCAGCAGAAGCTCTACGGAATCATCTGGGAGCGTTTCGTGGCTAGCCAGATGACTCCCGCCAAGCAGAGGTCTACCGCGATGGACGTGAACGCCGGCGCGGCGACCTTCCGCGTCAACGCGTCGCGCCTCGTCGAAAAAGGATTCTACAAGGTCATAAAGCTGCTGGCATCCAAGGAAGACAAGGAATCGACCCTGCCGGACGTTCGCCTGGGCGAGGAACTGAGGCTCGAGGATTATAGGCCGGAGCAGCATTTTACCCAGGGATCGGCCCGGTTTACCGACGCGTCCATCATCAAGATCCTCGAGGAGAAGGGCATCGGCCGGCCGTCGACCTACGCGCCCATCATCTCGGTGCTGCTCGAGCGCTATTACGTGACGAGGGAGAATAAGCAGCTCGTCCCGACGACGCTCGGTCGCAAGATCAACGAGATCCTCGTCGATTCGTTCCCTGACGTCGTCAACGCCGGTTTTACCGCCGACATGGAATCCATGCTCGACGCGGTAGAGGAATCGAGGAGCGACTGGGTAGCGGCGATAAGCGGCTTCTACGGGCCGTTCAAGAAACGCATCGACGACATCATGGAGACGCTCCAGTCGTTCAAGGGCAGCCTCGACGAACCGACCGACAAGGTCTGCGAGAAATGCGGGAAGCCGATGGTCAAGAAGCTCGGGCGGTTCGGCTTCTTCCTCGCGTGCACGGGCTTCCCCGACTGCAAGAACACTAAATCCATTCCGCTCGCCCGCTGCCCCAGTCCGGGTTGTTCCGGCGAGATCGTGGCGAGGCGTAAGTCCAAGGGCCGCGGGCGGGAATTCTACGGTTGCTCCAACTATCCTGAATGCGACTTCATAACGTACTACAAGCCGACGAATAGTTATTGCCCCAAGTGCGGCTGGTTCCTCGTGGAGCGCTTCGACAAGAAGCGCGGTTCGTACAAGGCCTGCATAAACCCGGCCTGCGGCTATCTCCATAGTCAGGACGAAGAGCATGTCAACGTCGATTGAGGCCTACCTGGCCTACCTGAGCGCGATCCGTTCGCTTTCACTGCGGACGGTCGAGGCGTACAGGGACGACCTGCGGCTCTACGAGGCGTCGTGCCGGCTCGGCGGATGCTCGCCGGAGACGGCGACCCCGGCCGACGCCAGGTCCTTCGTCGCGGGACTAGTCCGCGACGGGTACCAGTCCAGCTCGATCAACCGCGCCCTGTCGGCGGTCAAAGGCTTCTATCGCTATCTCGTGCGATTCGGCAAGGTAGCAGCGAATCCGGCAAAGGACGTCGAGTCCCTGCCCCTGGCCAGGACGCTGCCGTCGTTCCTGTTCGAAGGCGAGATGGCCGAGCTGATAGAGAGCGCGTCCGGCGACGGGTTCGCCGGAGCGCGCGACCGGGCAATCTTCGAGACGCTGTACAGCACCGGCTGCCGCGTCTCGGAGCTGGCTGGGCTAGCCCTGGCCGACGTCGACCTTCCCGCGGGGCACGCGCGCGTCACGGGCAAGGGCTCCAAGCAGCGTACCGTCTTCCTGTCGGGCAAGGCCGTCGACGCCATCCGCGCCTGGTTGCCGTATCGGTCGGCCAGGCTCGACTCGGAGTCCGCGGCGTCCACGCTGTTCCTCAACGCGAAGTCCGGTCCGCTCTCGGCGCGCGGCATCGCGTACATCGTCGAACGGCGCTCCGTTCGCTCGGGCCAGGGAAAGCGCCTGTCGCCGCATGGATTCAGGCATAGCTTCGCGACCCACCTCGTGGGGCGAGGAGCCGACATACGTATCGTACAGGCCCTGCTGGGGCATGAGAATATCTCTACGACTCAGATATATACGCACGTCGACATCGCGCGGCTACGCTCGGTGTACGACGGGGCTCATCCGCACGCGACCCACGCGGGTAGCGATGCGGCCGCCGGAGGGAAGACGAGATGACGAAGATTCGGAGCACGACGATAATAGCGGTGAGGCGCGACGGCAAGGTCGCGATGGCCGGCGACGGCCAGGTGACCATGGGCGAGACGGTCATGAAGAGCAACGCGCGCAAGGTGCGTACGATCTACGACGGCAAGGTGTTGACGGGGTTCGCCGGCGCCACCGCCGACGCCTTCACGCTGCTCGAGCATTTCGAGGTCAAGATAAAGGAATACCAGGGCGACCTGACCCGAGCGGCTGTAGAACTGGCCAAGGATTGGCGTACCGACAAGATGCTTCGCAAGCTCGAGGCTCTACTGCTCGTCGCCGACAAGGAGAAGACCCTGCTGCTGTCCGGTACCGGCGACGTCATAGAGCCCGCCGGCGACGCGATAGCGATAGGCTCGGGCGGCAACTACGCCTACGCCGCCGCGCTCGCATACCTCGATACCAGCGACCTGTCAGCCGCCGAGATAGCCAAGCGCAGCCTCGGCATAGCCGGCGGCATATGCATCTATACCAACGACAGGATACTCGTGGAGGAGCTCCCGTGAAGGAAGATTTCCAGGTATTCACGCCCCGGCGCGTGGTCGAGGAGCTCGACCGCTATATCATCGGCCAGAACAAGGCCAAGCGAGCCGTCGCTATAGCACTGCGTAACAGGCTGCGCCGCAAGCTGCTGCCCGAAGCCGCCCGCGAGGAGATAGCTCCCAAGAATATCCTTATGATAGGCCCGACGGGCGTAGGCAAGACCGAGATCGCGAGGCGGCTCGCCAGGCTGTGCGATGCGCCCTTCGTCAAGGTGGAAGCGACCAAGTACACCGAAGTGGGCTACGTCGGCCGCGACGTCGAATCGATGATACGGGACCTGATGGCCGCCGGGTACCGGATGGTGATGGAAGAGATGGCCGCGAGAGTCAAGGACGACGCTGAAAAGCGCACCGAAGAGCGGCTTCTCGACCTGTTGTTGCCCGGTCTCGGCCCGAAACCCGACGCGCCTGCGCAGGCGAGCACCGCCGACGCGCGCCCCGATACCTGGGCAAGCCCGGTGATCGCGCCCTCTAAGGGTAACGATACCAGGGAGAAATTCCGGAAGATGCTCCGCGACGGCACGCTCGAGGACAAGGAAGTAGAGGTGCAGGTCTCGGCCCAGGCGACGCCGTCGATAGAGATGCTGGCAGGGCAGCAGATGGAGGACCTCGAATCGGCCTTCTCCGGCCTGGCTAACATCTTCGGCGGAAAGAAGAAGAAGCGGAACGTAGCGATAAAGGACGCGAGGCGTATCATACTCGAGGAAGAATCGGACCGCCTCGTCGATAAGGACCGGGCGTCCGCCGAGGCCAGGGAACGCGTCGAGCAGTCGGGCATCGTGTTCATCGACGAGATAGACAAGATCGCCACGCGCGAAGGTCGCTCGGGCGGCGGCATGGACGTGTCGCGCGAGGGAGTCCAGCGGGACATCCTGCCTATCGTGGAGGGCTCGAAGGTCACGACGAAGTACGGAGTCGTGGATACGACCCACGTGCTGTTCATAGCCGCGGGCGCCTTCAACGTGTCCAAGCCGTCGGACCTGATCCCGGAGCTCCAGGGCCGCTTCCCGATCCGCGTCGAACTCGAGGCCCTGTCGGCGTCGGATTTCGTCCGCATCCTGACCGAGCCGGAGAACGCCCTCGTGACGCAGTATACCCAGCTCCTTAGCACCGAGGGCGTCGAGCTGTCGTTCTCGCCAGCCGCCGTCGAGCGATTGGCTTCGGTGGCCGAGAAGGCCAATTCCCAGACCGAGAACATCGGCGCGAGGCGATTGCATACGATCATGGAACGGCTGCTCGAGGAAGTATCGTTCGACGCGCCTGAGATGAGCGGCCAGAAGGTCGGGATCACGCCCGAATTCGTCGACGGTCGCTTCAAGGGCGTGTTCGAATCCGAAGACCTGGCCAAGTTCATATTATAGGCGCGAAGGGGACAACGCAGAGGATAAGGGAACAAGAGGGGAGAATGAGGGAAATATGGAAGTTGGAATCTATGCGGAACTACGATTCTCTTGGTTTGAAGCTTATTCTCATATCCTCTTCGTTTAATTAGCGTTACAAGCCCGCGATAACGGGCCGATAAGTGAAGGTGAGGGGCGCGCCGGTTTACGGCTGTCCCATGGAGGTGGACCGATGCTTGAGAATACGACGTTCGGTAGGACGATAGACCTCTTGCAGCGCAGCATGGACGTTTCCGTACTGCGCTACGAGGTTATCGGCAATAACGTCGCCAACGCCGACGTGCCGAATTTTAAGCGATCGGAGATCAACTTCGAATCGTCGCTGAAGCGGGCCATCGATTCCGAGAAGAGCGAGCCGCGCCTTCAGCTGGCTACGAGCGAGACGGGCCATATAGCGTCGTGGAAGCGCAGCGATTGGCGCGACGTGACCCCGAGGCGGGTGCTCGACTACCTGTCGACGTCAAAGAACAACGGCAACAACGTCGATGCCGAGCAGGAATTCATGGCCGCGATGCAGAACCAGCTGCGATACACGCTCATGACGCAGGCGACCGCCTTCGAATTCAACCAGGTCAACCAGGTCCTGAAATAAGAGGTAACCATGGGAATGTTCACGAGCATAAATATAGCGGCTACGGGAATGACCGCGGAGCGGCTACGCCAGGACGTAATCGCCGACAACATCGCGAACCAGTCGACGACCCGTACCCCCGAGGGCGGTCCCTTCCGGCGTAGCCGAGTCGTGCTGCGGCCGAGGACCGATACGCCGTACTTCCGGCTGCCGTTCCTTCCCGACCAGTGGGACGGAGGCGCCGGCGACGGCGTCAGGGTATCCGAGGTCCAGAAGGACTACGCCGCCGAGACGAGGCTCGTCTACGATCCGACGCACCCGGACGCCATCCAGACCGGCCCCCGCGCCGGATACGTCGAGTATCCGAACGTAAACGTCGTGACGGAGATGGTAGACCTGATTGCCGCGTCGAGGGCCTACGAGGCGAACGCGGCCATAGCCAACGGATCCAAGGCCATGTTCATGAAGGCCCTCGAGATAGGACGGTAGGCGATGTCGACGCTATTCGGAATACCGGGCGTATCGAGCCAGATAGGCGTTCAGTCCGTGGCCGGCGGCTCGCTGACCGGCGCCACGCCAACGGGCGGCGACAAGCTGAAGCTGTCGCGCCTCGATCCGAGGCATTTCGCGACGGGTGGCGGGACGCCCGAGCTCGGTCAGGAGAAGCGGGCCAGCTTCGCGGACGCGATGCTCAAGGCGATGGACGGAGTCAACGCGGCGCAGGCGGACAGCTCCAACGCCATGGAGGCGATGCTCATCGATCCCGATTCCGTAGACGCGCATGACGTGACCATAGCGATGGCCAAGGCCAATATGTCCTTGAACATCACCCGTACGGTGCTCGACCGCGTGGTCAGGGCATGGAAGGATATCATCAATACGAGATGACGTTACGGCCCTGAAGGTCTAGCGTCGTTCGTTCTTCTGGGAGGGGGAACATGAACGAATGGCTTAAGAAAACGATGGATCGCCTCAAGTCCCTGTGGGGTTCGTGGGGCATCGTCCAGAAGCTGATCCTCGCCGGCGTCGTCGTCGCCGTCATCGCCGGCGTCGTCGTTCTCGTCTCCGTCTCGGGCGCCCCTACGCAGGTGCGTCTCATAAACACGCCCATCAAGTCCGACGACGAGCTCCGCCTGATAACGAGCAGGCTCGACGAGGAAGGAATCCCCTTCGACCTCGGCGAGGGTAACGTACTCTACGTGAAGGACGAGCCGACGAGGGCGCGCGCGAACGCGATACTGCTCCGTGAGGACCTGATACCGAGGGGTACCGACCCCTGGGCGGTGTTCGCCATAAACCAGTTCACGGTGACCAACTTCGAGCGCGACATCAACCTGCGCAACGCGATCATCCAGGAAGTGACCAAGCACATCGAGTCGCTCGCGGATATCGACAAGGCCAACGTCGTACTGGAGTTGCCGGAGGACAAGCTGTTCGCGGCCGACCAGAAGCAGGTGACCGCCAGCGTAATACTGTATCCCAAGCCGGGCTCCGACATCACGACCAACAGGAAGAAGCTCGAGGGCGTCCAGAAGATCATACGCTTCGCCGTCACCGGGCTAACCGACGACAATATCGTCATCACAGACCAGAACGGCCTCCAGCTGAACGACTTCGCGGGACTCGAGGACTTCGACCGCATCGAGCGCACGAAACGGGAGCAGCAGCTGGTTCAGAAGCAGGAGGCCTACTACCGGGCCGCCGTGCTCAAGGCGCTACAGCAGATCTATACCTCCGACCGGGTCCGCGACCTCAACATCAAGATCGACATGGACATGAGCAAGAAGAGCGTGTCCACCGAGGAGCATTTCCCGTTCGTGCTCAAGGAAGACAACCCGATAACGCCGTACGACGACTCGGTTATCCAGCCGTCGGTCACGCTGTCCACGGAGAAGACGAGCTATGAGTATCAGGGAACCGGCTTCAACCCCGAAGGGCCTGCTGGCGTCGAGGGACAGACGGCCCCCGCCTACAAGGACCTGCAGAACATGGTCGGCAAGGCCGTACAGACGCACGAGATCCAGAACGAGGCGTTGAACAAGCGCGCCAGCGTGGAAGAGCGCTCGCCGACGATAGACCGCGTTACGGTATCGGTAAATATCGACGGAGTCTGGAAGTGGAAGTATACTGACAAGGGAGAGCTGGACGTAGGGCCGGACGGCAGCATAGTTCGCGAGTATATAGCCGTGGACCAGGCCGACCTCGACGCCGCCGCGGCGCTCGTGCGGGACGCCATAGGCTACGACAGGATGCGCGGCGACTCGGTCACCGTGCGGAATATCCAGTTCGACCGGAGCGTCCAGTTCAAGAGCGAGGACGCCGATTTCCTGCGGCGCCAGCAGACGAACAAGGTGATCCTGTACTCGCTGATAGGCGTCGCGTTCCTGCTCGTCGCGTTCATCGTGTTCAGGCTCGCGTCGAGGGAACTGGAACGGAGACGCAGGATATCCGAGGAGAAGCGGGCCCTGGAGCAGCAGATGCTCAGGGAGAACGCGATACGGCAGGCGGAGGAGCAGAACATCGAGGTATCCATGTCCGTGGAGGAGCGTAAGCGCCTGGACCTTCAGGAGCACGCCATCAACATGGCCAAGGAACACCCCGAGGACGTGGCCCAGCTCATCCGGACCTGGCTCAGGGAGGAGTGATAGATGCCTCAAGCCGCCCCCGCCAAGGGCAAGTCGTCCGGCGCCGGACCTTCCGGCTCGCCGGGAAAGAAGCCGAAGAGCGCGAAGGACCTGAACGGCCGGCAGAAGGCCGCCATCTTCCTCATCACCCTCGGGAGCGAGATATCGGCCGAGATATTCAAGCACCTGCGCGAGGACGAGATCGAGACGCTGACCTTCGAGATAGCGCGGCTCGAGAACGTGGAGCCCGAGCTCAAGGACGCCATCCTGATGGAGTTCCAGGAGCTGATGATGGCGAGCGAGTTCATAAGCTCGGGCGGCATCGACTACGCGCGCGAGCTCCTCGAGAAGGCGCTCGGATCCCAGAAGGCGATAGACGTCATCAACCGCCTGACCAGTTCCCTCCAGGTCAGGCCGTTCGACTTCATACGTCGCACGGACCCGGCCAACCTCCTCAACTTCATCCAGACGGAGCATCCGCAGACCATAGCGCTGATCCTCGCGTACCTGGAGCCCAATAAGGCCAGTTACATCCTGACGAAGCTTCCCAAGGAGCACCAATCGGACGTAGCCAAGCGTATCGCGACGATGGACCGCACGTCGCCGGAAGTGCTGCGCGAGGTGGAGCGCGTGCTCGAGAAGAAGCTGTCCACGCTGTCGAGCGAGGACTACACGGCGGCGGGCGGAGTCGACGCGATCGTCGAGATACTCAACCTGGCCGATCGTACGACGGAGAAAGGCATCCTGGAGGCGCTCGAGGAGGAGAATCCCGAGCTCGCCGAGGAGATCAAGAAGAAGATGTTCGTATTCGAGGACATCGTCATGCTGGACAACCGTTCTATCCAGAAGGTCATCCGCGAGGTCGACACGCAGGACCTCACCCGAGCCCTCAAGGGCGTCGATACGGAGGTCCAGGAGAAGGTATTCCAGAACGTGTCCAAGCGCGCCGCGCAGGCGCTCAAGGAAGACATGGAATACATGGGGCCGGTACGTATAAAGGACGTCGAGGAAGCCCAGCAGAAGATAGTCGCGGTTATCCGTCACCTCGAGGACACGGGCGAGATCATCATCGCCCGCGGCGAGGACGACCAGTTGATCCAATAGGAAAAGGTAGCGTATGGCCAAGACCGTATTCAGGCCCCAGGAAACCGTCCACCTCACGAGCGCGTACGTGCTCCACGCGCCGGGCGGCGACCAGGCCATCGAAGAGCTGGAGGACGTCGCGCCCGTCATGGAATACGAAGGGCCGACGGCCGACGATCTTCGGGCCGAGGCGGAGCTTTTCAAGCATAACTGGGAGCGCGAGAAGGACGCGATGATGGCCGCGGCCCGCGCCGAGGCCCAGGATATTGTCGCGAAGGCGGAATCCGCGGCCTTCGAGGAAGTCAAGCGCAAGAACGACCAGGCGCTCAAGATACGGCATGACGCGGAATCGGCGGCCGAGAAGGCGATCCGAGAGGCGGAAGCCAAGATACAGGCCTTCGAGGTGCAGGCCAAGGCACGCGTCGACGAAGTGACCAAGGACGCGCACAAGGAAGGTTTCGACCAGGGACGCGAAGAAGGGTTCAAGGAAGGCAAGCTGGAGGTCGAGCGACTGATCGACCGCATGCACGTGGTCCTGGACCGCGCGATGGACAAGCGCGCCGAGATACTCGAGCAGACCGAGGCGCAGGTGGTCGAGCTGGTGCTGCTTATCGCCAGGAAGGTCGTCAAGACCATCTCCGAGAATCAGAAGAACGTCGTACTCTCCAATATCGCCCAGGCCTTGCGCAAGCTGAAGACGAGGAGCGACGTCATCGTGCGCGTCAACCTCGCCGACCTTCAGCTGACTACGGAGCACGCCAAGGACTTCATCGAGGCGGCGGAGAACGCCAAGAAGCTGTCCATCGTCGAGGATTCGGGCGTCGACAGGGGCGGCTGTATCATCGAGACCGATTTCGGGGAGATAGACGCGCGCATACAGAGCCAGCTCCACGAGCTGGAGGAGAAGATACTCGACATTTCCCCTATCAAGTCGCGCGGAAAGGCGCAATAGGCCGTGGACCTTATCGGGAAGTACCTGGACGCGGTAGAGCGTTCCGACCCCATCAAGTACACGGGGCGCGTCGTCAAGGTCCAGGGATTGCTCGTCGAGAGCCGCGGCCCGCAGGCCGTCGTCGGAGAGTTGTGCCAGATCCTTATACCCAGGCTCGGTACCGTCGCCTGGGCCGAGGTCGCTGGCCTCCGCGGGGATACCGTGCAGTTGATGGCCTATTCCGGTCTCGACGGTATCGAGGTAGGTTGTTCCGTCATAGCGACCGGGGAGATGCTCCGCGTGCCCGTCTCGGAGAAACTGCTCGGGCGCGTGCTCGATTCGATGGGCCGGCCGGCCGACGGCAAAGGCGACATCGCGTCACCCGATTACTATCCGGCCATCGCGACGCCTCCGGACGCTATGACGCGCAAGCGTATCAATAAGCGTATAAGCTCCGGGGTCAGGTCCATAGACGGGCTACTGCCCCTTGGCCGAGGCCAGCGCATCGGCATCTTCGCGGGGTCGGGCGTCGGCAAGTCCACGACGCTCGGCATGATGGCGCGCAATACCAACGCCGACGTCAACGTTATCGCCCTGATAGGGGAGCGCGGGCGCGAGGTCCGGGAGTTCATGGAGAACGACCTCGGAGAGGAAGGACTCGCGCGCTCGGTACTTATCGTGTCGACATCCGATACGCCGCCGCTCGCCAGGCTCCGAGGCGCGTACGTCGCTACCGCCGTCGCCGAGTACTTCCGGGACCAGGGCCTCGACGTGCTGCTCCTGTTCGATTCGGTGACCCGGTTCGCCCGCGCTCAGAGGGAGATAGGGCTGGCGATAGGCGAGCCTCCGACGACGAGGGGCTATACGCCGAGCGTCTTCGATTCCCTGCCGAAGCTCCTCGAACGTTCCGGAACGTCGAAGAAGGGCACCATAACCGGAGTCTATACGATACTCGTCGACGGCGACGACATGGACGAGCCCATCGCCGATACCGTGCGCGGTATCCTGGACGGGCACGTCGTACTGACGCGCAAGTTGGCCGAGCGCTACCATTACCCGGCCGTAGACGTTCTCAAGTCGATATCGCGCCTTTCCCAGGCCGTCACCGGGCCTATTACCCAGAAGGCCATGGGCGCCGTGCGCAGGCTGATGGCGACATACGAGGAATCCGAGGACATGATCAACATCGGCGCCTACGTCAAGGGCACGAATCCCGGCATAGACGAGGCGATAGCCAAGCGGCAGGCGATCGAATCTTTCCTGATACAGGCGGTAGACGAGAAGGCGCCTATATCGGATACGATAAAGCGCCTCGGAGAGATCGCCGGGTTGTCGATCCCGGCGTCCGAGCTGAGCGCGTTCGCCGAGCCGGATCACCGATCCGCGCCTCCGAGGGAGGTCGCCGACGCGGCCTCAACGGGAGACGCGGTATGAAGCGATTCTCGTTCAGGCTTCAGCGCGTCCTTGATTTACGGGAATATGGCGAGACGGTCGCGAAGGCCGCCCTCGGAGAGAAGTCGGCGGCCTGCTCGAGGCTCGGGCTTTCCCTGGAGGAAAACGCGCGGCTGACGATATCGACGAGCAGGGAGCGATTCAAGCCCGGCAGCGGAGCGGCAGACCATCGCGCCTGCGAGCTGTACTCCGTCAGGCTGTCGCAGGAACGGGAGCGCCTCATGAAGGCGCTGGCCTACGCCGAGGCTGAACGCGAGTCGGCGAGGCTTGCGTACGTAGAGGCGAGCAGGTCGAAACAGCTCGTGGCGAAGCTGCGCGAGCGCGAGGAGAAGGCGTATTATAAAGTCGTCTCCCGCGAAGAGACCAAGACGATGGATGATCTGGCCGCCGGGGCGCACGTGCGCGCCGTTTCCGGCATTCTTAATGTTTGATCGCGCGTAGAGGGGTACCATGGCATCGTTCGGTAAACGGCGTATTTTCGGTAGAGTCGTCGTCATGCTCATCATGATACTCGCGCTCGCGATAGGCGGGCTTTTCTGGTTCGACTACCTGGGCATCGTGGACGCGAAGTCCTTCTTCGCCCCGGCCTTGAGGCTAGCGGGGATACGTACGCGCACGGGCCAGGCGCTAGCGGCGGATACGCCGACCCTGCTCGATGACGAGCGGTTCTCCAAGCAGCTGGACGCCGTCGACGCGATGCGCCAGGAACTAGCGGAACGCGAGAAGGCCACCGCCGAGAGGCAGGCCGCGGTCGAAGCGATGGCCCAGGAAATAGACGACAGGACCAAGACGCTCGACGAACGCGAGAATTCATTCAGGCAAATGGCGGAACGGTACGAGAATAGAAGAGCGAACATCGAACAGAACGCTCGGTACCTGACCGGCATGCCCCCCGCGGACGCCGTGAAGATACTGGAAGCCTCGGATGACCAGACGGTGATCGACGTATTGCGGGCGGTCGAGGAGATCGCCGCCAAGACGGGCGAGGCATCCGTCGTATCGTACTGGCTATCGCTGTTGCCGGCGGATCGATCCGCTACGCTACAGCGAAAGATGAACGCGAAACCAGCGTCCCTGGACTAGCGCCCGAGTCGGCTCCATCGAGTCGTCCGGCGTGGCCGGACGCGAAAGGAGCCTGCATAGATGCTGGCGCTACCACGTATTGTAGCCGCCGAGAGCGGTCTCGGAAACCAGAACCGCGCTTCCCCCTCCGGGAAGGCGGCCGGCGCTACGAACAATCCTTTCAGCAAGCTACTCGCCGGATTCCGTTCGGGGAAGGCGACGACCCGTCCCGCGACCGATGGAAAGGCCGTCTCCGGGGGAAAGGTCCCCGTAGAGCCTTCCTCGGGCGCTTCTATCGCGAGGGATATCCGCGCCGTTCTCGATCGAAAAGCCTCCCCGAAGGCCGCCGACTCGGGCCTTAGGGAAACGGGTTTCCATGGACAAGCGATCAAATCGAACGCGTCGCCCCGTGATTCGGCCCTGAAGACGGGCAAGGACCTAAGACCTAGAAAAACAGAAAAAGCCTCCGATGGGCTCGACGCTTCGCTCGTGGCGGCCGCGCTCAACCCCGCGGCGGGCAAATCCGCGTCGTCAAGGCTCGATCCAGGCTCGGGCGGACGAGCCGGGAACGGCGACAATGAATCTGGCATCGAGCGTCTCGGGGTGAGGGAAGAGCGAGGCGAGGGCGGCGCGAAGGTGACCGTCGTAGATATGCGGCTCAAGGCGGCCAGGGACGTCGCCGACAAGCGCGGCTCCGCCAAGGCTCGTCCCGAAGGCGAGACCGGCGACGAAACCGCCAAGGGGAACGTATCCGCTACCAAGGCGGAAGCCGATCCTTCGGCATTCGCCGGACGCGTCGTGGCCAGGGTCGACGAAGGCTCGGCTGCAGGCTCTCCCGTCGCCACGAGCCCGGAGCCTACGCCCCAGGCCTCCGCCGATTCGCTCGGGGCTCGCCTGCGAGACGGGGCGGCGGATATCGTACGCTCGGCCCAGATCGTCCTCCGAGACGGTAATTCCGGCATCATCAGGTTACGCCTGGAGCCAGAATCGCTCGGAGGCGTCAAGATAGAGCTGAAAATGGCCGAAAAGCAAATAAGCGGCAAGATCGTCGTGGAGTCCGATATCGCGGGAGAAGCGTTCCGCTCGTCTATAGACGCGCTGAAAGACGCCTTCGCCGAATGCGGCTTCGAGACGACCGCCCTCGAGGTCGAGGTACGGAACGGTATGGCTTCGGGGACGGGCGGGGATAGAGGGGACGGCTCCGAAAGCGACGGCCCCTATCGGAGCCGTTCGCTCAAGGAGCTCGACGCGGCCGTGCCGCCGCTGGCGATGGCGGGCCGAGATGGCCTTCTAGACGTGATTGTGTAAGGTAAGGAGCGATCCATGGATATAGACCTAAGGATGAGCCAGGCCGACGCCGCGAGGACGCGGCTCCAGGTCGATACGCTGAACAAGGAACTCGGAGGCGGCAAGGCCTTCAAGCCGGACCTGGACAAGGACGACTTCCTGAAGATACTCATCACGCAGCTCCAGCACCAGGATCCTACCAACCCGATGCAGGACAAGGAATTCATAGCGCAGATGGCGCAGTTCTCGTCGCTCGAGCAGATGACCAACATGGCGTCGAGTTTCGGCAAGCTGTCCAGCGTCCTCAACTCCAGCGAGGCTCAGTCCCTGCTCGGACGGACCGTCGAGGTGCTGGACGGCGAGAAGGCGATATACGGCAAGGTGTCGCAGGTCGTTCGCGGGGAATTCCCCCTCGTTATGGTGAACGGTTCGTTCTATGACCTCGAGCAGGTCAGCAAAGTCGAAGAGTAAGGAGGCGCTAGTATGATGCGCTCATTGTATTCAGGCGTCGCCGGCCTCCAGAACCATCAGATTCGTATGGACGTGCTCGGCAACAATATCGCCAACGTGAACACTACCGGCTTCAAGAAGGGCCGCGCCAATTTCCAGGACCTCCTGTACCAACAGATGTCCGGCGCCGCCCGTCCTACCGACCAGGTCGGCGGTATCAACCCCAAGGAAATCGGCCTCGGCATGTCGATCGCGTCTATCGACACGATCCATACCCAGGGCTCGTTGCAGACGACGGGCGTCATGACCGACCTCGCTATCCAGGGCAACGGTTTCTTCGTGCTCGCGAAGGGCGACCAGACCCTGTTCACCAGGGCCGGCGCCTTCGGCCTCGACGCCGAGGGACGCCTCGTCAATCCCGGCAACGGTCTGCGCGTCCAGGGCTGGAACGCACAGGTCGTCAACGGCGTCGAGATACTCAACACCTCGGGAGCGCTCGACGATCTCGTCATACCGGTCGGATCCAAGGATCCCGCCCGCGCCACCGAGCAGGTCTTCCTCGCCTGCAACCTCGACAAGCGCCTGCCGGAGATACCCGAGGGCGCGGCCGCCGAGACGATCAGGCAGGGCACCTGGCGCGTCGAGGAGAAGGTCTACGACTCCTTCGGCCAGCAGCATATCATGCGCGTCGAGTTTACCCGCGTCGTCGGCCAGCCCAACCAGTGGCAGGCGACCGTCAACGTCGATCCCGAGGCCGCGACGCCGACGAATCCCGCGGTCGGCATCAACCCCGAGGGGCTCCAGGGCAATACCTTTACCGTGGAGTTCGATAACCTCGGGACGCTTCGTCGGATAACCGACGGCCAGGGCAATCCCTCCGGCGAGGAAGGCCTCCTGTCGATGAACGTCGCCTTCGACGTGGCGAACGCCACGGCCGGGGAGGGCGGGGCGCCGACGAGGCAGACCTTCTCCCTTAACCTCGGTACCGCCGGTAGCGTTCGCAATACCGTCACGCAGTTCGCCGAGGCCTCGAGCACCAAGGTGTTCGAGCAGGACGGCTATGGCATGGGTTACCTCGAGAATTTCAAGATCGACCAGTCCGGAATGATCACGGCCGTCTATTCCAACGGTTCGACGAGGACCCTGGGCCAGATAGCGCTCGCGACCTTCACCAACCCGAACGGCCTCGAGAAGACCGGCGAGACGAACTTCGTCGCGTCGAACAACTCGGGCATGGCGAACATCGGGCCGTCGGGCATAGCGGGCAAGGGCAAGCTGATAGCGGGCGCGCTCGAGATGTCGAACGTAGACCTGGCGGAGCAGTTCACCGATATGATCGTGACGCAGCGCGGCTTCCAGGCTAACTCCAAGACGATACAGACCTCCGACCAGATGCTTCAGGAGCTCCTGACGTTGAAGAGGTAATTCCGGTACGACCGTAACGCGCGGAGGTGACGATGATCGAGCTTACTAGGCTGAACGGAGACGTATTCTGGCTAAACCCGCATCAGATCGAGTATATTGAGCGGACGCCGGATACTTCGATCGCGATGCTGTCCGGCAAGCGCGTCACCGTCCGCGAGGGCGTACAGGGCGTGATAGACAAGATCGTAGAATACCGCCGCCTCATCGGCGCGTTCAAGAACGAGGAGTAGGGGATGGATCTTGCTAGCATTATCGGCCTTAGCGCCGGACTATTCTGCATAGTCGCGTCCATGTACGCCTCGGGCGGCGTCGTCACTACATACCTCGACCCCGCCAGCGCCCTGATGACCATCGGCGGATCCTTCTTCGCGCTGATGCTCAACTATAGCATCAAGGAAGTCTTGGGCATCTTCAAGATCTTCGGCATGGCGTTCAGGATTCCCGATTTCGGCGAGATGAAGATAGCGGAAGCCCTGCTGTCGCTGTCCGAGCGCGCTCGCCGCGAAGGCATCCTGTCCCTCGAGGAAGAGATAGAGGGCATCGATAGCGCGTTCATGAAGCGCGGCCTCCGCATGGTCGTAGACTCCACCGATCCCGAGGTCATAAAGAATATACTCGAGACCGAGCTCTCCCAGATGAACGAGCGGCACGGCCGATGGCTCAAGATGATAGACCAGTGGGCCAAGCTCGCCCCGGGTATGGGCATGCTCGGGACCGTCCAGGGCCTCATAGCCATGATGAAGAACCTCGAGGACAAGAGCCGTATCGGCCCGAACATGGCCGTGGCGCTCATTACGACCTACTACGGCGCCATGATGGCCAACTTCCTGTTTACCCCGATGATGGGAAAGCTCGCCGGCCATGACGCGGCCGAGACGAAGGTCAGGGAAATGATCATCGAGGGCGTCCTGTCGATACAGCAGGGCGACAATCCCCACATCCTCCAGATGAAGCTTTCTTCGTACCTGTCTCCGGATAGCCAGAAGAAACTCGAAGAACTGCATCCGCAGTCGTAAGGCGGGATCATAATGGCGCGAAAGAAGAAAGAGACGAGCCTAGGCGGTACCGGAGAATGGATCGTCACCTACAGCGATATGGTGACGCTGCTCCTGTGCTTCTTCGTCGCTCTCTTCGACACGACGGAAGTCGACGTCGTCCAGCTCAACCAGATGATATCGAGCCTCAACAATATCGGCATGGGCTCGTCCACCGGCGGCAATACCCTGTCGGTCGGCAGGATGTCGGAGCTCGGCAACTCCATCAACAGCCTGCCCTCGATGGAAAAAGGCAAGATGCTCGCGACCGCGAAGAAAAAGGCGGTGTCGCTGTTCCAGCCGGAGATAAAGTCGAACAAGGTCAGGATAAACTCCGACGAACGCGGCATCGTGATATCGTTGGCCTCGGACGCGTTCTTCCGACCCGCCAGCGCGGACATAAATATAGAAGAGACGAGGACCATGCTCGTCCGGCTATCGGAGCTGCTCAAATCGGAAGAGCTGCGCGGCCGTAAGTTCAGGATAGAGGGTCATACGGACTCCTCTCCGACCGATCCCGCGGGGCCGTGGCAGTCGAACTGGGAACTATCGTCGGCTCGCGCCCTGGGCGTGCTACATTACCTGAGCGATTTCGGCGTTCCAGAGGAACGGTTCCAGGTTTCGGGCCTGGCGGCGACGGTTCCGATAGCCGACGATTCAACTGAAGAGGGGCGTGCCTATAACCGGCGCGTAGACATTATAATTCTGGATGAAGGCCATCTGTAAGGGCTGAGGAGACCATAATGAGCGACGATTTCGACAAGGGCGGGCCTGATTTCAGCGATACTCCGGACGTCGTCGACAAGCCCAAGAGCAAGGGCGGCGGCAAGGCCATACTCGGCCTCCTTAAATGGATCGCCATGGGGCTCGGAGCCGTCATCTTCATCATCGTCATCGTCGTCGTTACGGTGAGCCTCCTGAACAGGCAGGCCAAGCCGATGACCACGGTACCGACCTCCGAGGAGTATCAGCGCGCCACGCCTATCTGGGCTACCTTCACGTCAATTGACCAGATAACCACGAGCACCATCGATAAGGAACCGTGGTCGGTGATGATAAAGCTCAACCTGGCCTACGACGCCGCGGACAAGGAGATCCAGAACGAGCTCACCGCGAGGAAGTACCAGATCCAGGACGCGTTGCGCAATTTCTTCAGCGCCAAGAAGATCGAGTACCTGATGCCGGACCGCGAGCGCGAGCTCAAGGAGGAGTTGCGGGAAATGCTCAACCGCATGCTGTCCAAGCCGGCGATAAAGGACGTCTATTTCCAGACGTTCTCGCGGAACCAGATGTAGCGTCGCGAATTCTATAGCGCCGTTGCTAAAAGCGTTTTTCTATGCAATTATGTGAGGCGGAGTGAACAGATGACCGAAGTCCTGTCCCAGGACGAGATAGACCAGCTCCTCACCGCCATCAACGCCGGCGATACGTCCTTGGAGACGGTACAGTCGGCGACCGATTCGCGTAAGATAAAGATATACGACTTCAGGCGCCCCGATAAATTCTCCAAGGAACAGATGCGTACCGTGCAGAACATGCACGAGACCTTCGCGCGCCTTACGACGACCAGCCTGTCGGCGTCCTTGCGTATCCTCGTCAACGTGCACGTCGCCTCCGTGGATCAGCTTACCTACGAGGAATTCATAAGGTCGATACCGACGACCACGACCCTCGCGGTCGTCAGCATGGACCCGTTGAAGGGCCAGATTATCCTCGAAATCGATCCCGCGGTGACCTTCACCATCATCGACCGCCTGTTCGGCGGCGCGGGCGAGGGATCCAAGCTCACCCGTGAACTGACGGATATCGAGCATTCCGTCATGGAAGGCATCATCGTCAAGATCCTCGGCAACCTGCGCGAGGCCTGGACCCAGGTGATAGATCTCCGTCCCCGTCTGTCCCAGATCGAAGTGAACCCGCAGTTCGCCCAGATCGTGCCGCCGACCGAGATGGTGGTTCTCGTGACGCTGGAGACGAAGATCGGCGACGTCGAGGGCATGATGAACCTATGCATTCCCTACCTGACGATAGAGCCCATCATCTCGAAGCTATCGGCGCAGTACTGGTACTCGTCGGTCCGCCGCGGCGCAACGACCGAGAACCTGAACATACTCAAGGAAAAGCTGTCCACCATCGACGTGCCGGTGATAGCCGAGATCGGCCGGATACAGGTGACGGTTCGCGACGTCCTGAACCTGAACCTGGGAGACATCATCAGGCTGTATAACGTCAAGGTAGACGATCCCATGGTACTCAACGTCGGCAACAAGAAGAAATTCCTGTGCCGGCCTGGCGTGATCGGTAAGAAGATGGCAGTACAGATCAGCAAGAAGCTCGAGGAGCTCGGCCAGGAAGAATACGAAGAACTGGCCGCGGAAGGTGAGGATACGTATGAGTGACGGCGCTCTCTCCCAGGACGAGATAGATTCCCTGTTGGCGGGACTCGATCCTAGCGCGGGCGGCTCTCCGTCCCAGAAAGCCTCCGCTTCAGGGCTCGCGCCCGCGGATTTGAAGGCGTTCAATTCCATACTGGCGGAACTCAGCGATACGCACGCCCAGACCGTATCGATGATGACCGGTAAGGACGCCACCTTCTCGGCGCCCAAGTCCGATTCCACGACCCGAGACGGCATGCTCCCCTCCTTGCCCGACGAGGTGCTGGCCGTAAAGATCGATATGGTAGGAGGCATCCCGGGCGATCATCTATTCCTGGTACCCAAGGACGCCGCCCTGAAGATCGCCTCGCTGGCTAATCAGGATGAATCCCTCTCGGACCTGGACGAGATGGCCGTCTCCGTCGTATCGGAGTGCATATCCAGCCTTACCGGATCCGTTATCAACGCTTTTACCGAAAAATCGGGGAATCGTTCCATACAGTCAGACGTCGCCGATGGCGCGTTCGGCCCCAAGGCTATCGCGCGTTTCCCGGCTGGCGATTTCGTCAGGGTCGCCTACGATATGACGATCGACGGATCGCCGTACAAGCTGTGGGAAATCTATTCTCAGGCTTTCGCCAAGGATATCGTAGCCGCTTCGGGAATGCAGGCTCCCGCGCCGCAACAGATGGGCGGCGGCTCCATGCAGACGGGGGGACAGATGCCCCAGGGCGGAGGAGCGATGGGGTATCAGCAGCCTATGTATCAGCAGCCCATGATGGGCCAGCAGCAGATGATGGGCCAGCAGCAGATGATGGGCCAGCAGCAGATGTACCAATCTCCGGTTATGGCCCAACCCAACGTGCAACCCGTGCAGTTCGCCAACCTCGGCCTGGGCCATCCCGGCATGGAATCGGGCAACATCGGCCTGATCATGGACGTATACATGGAGCTCACCGTAGAGCTCGGCCGCACGAAGAAACTGATCAAGGACATCCTGGGTATAGGCGAAGGCACGATAATAGAACTCGACAAGCTGGCCGGCGAACCCGTCGACATACTCGTCAACCACAAGCTCATCGCCAAGGGCGAGGTCGTGGTCATCGATGAGAATTTCGGCGTACGCGTCACCGAGATCGTATCTCCGATGGAGCGGATGGCCGACCTTAGCTAGGCGTTCCACTCGATCCGAGAGGTTCCCTATTTCCTAATTATCCATAGACTTGTTGCCTTTCCCCCCGCTACGCTGTACAATGGCCCGCGGAGGGGACATGGACAAGGCTATCCGTTTTGCGTGCATCGCGATGCTATCCGCGACCGTGACGATCGGCGCATACGCCCAAGGCGCCGCCACCGAGGCGGCCTCGCCCCGGGACGCGGCCGCCGTCGATGAGACGACGCTAGCGATCGCCGACGCCCCGCCGGCGGAAGCCGTCGGCGCGACCTCTTCGATCGGTCCGTATTTCCTGCGCATGATGCTCGTGCTGGGCCTCGTCATCGCCGCGATCTACGGCATGTACGCGCTACTGAAACGATCCGCAAGGCCGAAATCCGCCGACGACTCGTATCTCCGCGTCTTGGCCGCGACCACCTTGGCCGCCGGCCGTAGCCTGCACGTCGTCTCGCTCGGCGATAAGGCGTGGCTCATAGGATCGACCGATACCTCGGTCGGGCTGATATCCGAGATCCAGGATAAAGAGCTGATAGACGCGCTCGCCCTGCGCGCCGCCGAGGCGCCCCAGACGCCCCGGAAGGATTTCGCGTCGATGCTGATAGAATTACTAGGTCGCAAGGCCGTCAAGAAGACCGCAGTTCCCGACCCGGGGGATTTTTTCAGCCGCCAGAAGGATCGCCTCAAGAAATTCTAGGGCCATAGCCGCCCGGGGAACCACCGCCGTTGTCGTGGAGGGATGCGTGCGTAGAGTACTGTTCATACTAGCAATATTGATGGCGACGACGGGAGCGTGGGCTCAGACATCCCCCGCTTTCCCCGCCGCTCCGGCGGATACCGCGAGGAGCGTTCCGGTTCCGAGCGCCCAACCCCGTCAGGGCGCCTTCCCCGCGGGCGCCGCGGCCGCGACGACGGCTATACCGACGAACCTGCCTGTCGTGCCGTTCGTCGACCTGTCGGTACGGTCCCCGGAGACCGGGCAGGAAGTAGCGTTCAGCCTGCAGCTCCTGCTCCTCTTGACGGTCCTATCGTTAGCGCCCAGCCTCATCATCCTCGTTACGAGCTTCCTTCGCGTATCGATCGTCCTCGATTTCGTAAAGCGCGCCCTGGCCCTGCAACAGGTCCCGCCTGGCCAGGTACTGATGGGCATCGCGCTTTTCCTGACCGTATTCATCATGTGGCCGACCTTCGACGAGGTGTATACCCAGTCCGTCAAGCCGTTGGCGGACGGCCAGATAGGCGTTGAAGAGGCGTACCGGGCGGCAGAGAAGCCGTTCCGGCTGTTCATGTATTCGCAGATGCGCAACGATCCCGAGAATATACGGCTCTTCATGAGCATGCGCGGCCTTCCTAAGCCCGAGTCGCTAGCCGACGTGCCGACGTACGTCCTCGTCCCGTCGTTCATACTCAGCGAACTGACCATAGCCTTCAAGATAGGCATTCTGCTGTATATACCGTTCATTATCATCGACATGGTCGTCGCCTCTACCCTCATGTCCATGGGCATGATAATGCTCCCGCCGGTCATGATATCGACGCCGTTCAAGCTGATATTGTTCGTGCTCGTCGACGGATGGAACCTGATGGCCAGGCAACTCGTCGAGTCGTTCCTCAGGACGGCGTCATGAACCTGGCGCAGGCTTCCGGCTTGATGACCGGCGCGGTCCTCGAGATCGTGATCCTGGCGGCCCCAATCCTGTTGACCGCGCTCGTCGTAGGCCTGATCGTCAGTATCTTTCAGGCTACGACGAGCATACAGGAACAGACGCTCACCTTCGTTCCCAAGATCGCGTCGATCATGCTCGTTCTGGCGCTATTGGGCGGATGGATGTTCACGCACCTGTCCGAGTATACGCGGCGCCTCTTCGAGCTTATACCGGAGATGGTCGGATGACGAGGGATCGCTCGTGCTGAGCGAGATCCTAGCCAACGCCGACCTGTTCTTCATCATCGCCGTGCGCGTGCTCGCGATGGTGGAGACGGCCCCGCTCCTTTCAGGCGACGGGATACCGCAAGTGGCGAAGGTCGGGCTGGCGGGGTTCGCCGCGGCCGCCGTCTTCCCGTGGGTCAAGGACGCCGGGTACGTAATGCCAACTACGGGCGGCGCATTCGTCGGCATCGTGATGGGCGAGGCGATGATCGGCGTCATCATAGGATTCTTCCTTACCATGGTGTTCAATGCGTTTACCACTGCCGGACAGTTCTTCTCGTTGCAGATGGGCTTCGGCGCGTCCGAGACATACGATCCCCTGGCACAGATAGAGATACCCGTCGTCGGGCAGTTCCTCAACCTGATAGCGATGTTCGTGTTCGTATCGACGAGCGGCTTCCAGCGTCTCTTCCTGATAGGCGTCAGGGGAAGCTTCCAGGCCATACGGGCCGTCGATATGCTGTCGCGACGCGACGATTTCATGGCGTACGTCGCCGGGTCGCTCGGCGCCCTGTTCCAGAACGCGCTCATCCTGGCGTTCCCGATATTCGGGACCCTCCTCCTCGTGTCGGTGACGACGGGCCTCCTGTCCAAGGCCGCTCCGCAGATAAACCTCCTGACCGAGGGTTTCCCTATATCCATACTCGTCGCGTTCTTCGTGATGGCATCCGCGATGCCTTACATGATCGAGGCGTTCTCTTCGCTCATCGATTCGGGTTTCGAGAGCGTCGCGAGCATACTCCAGGGCGGTTTAGGCGCGGGAGGGATACCGTGATCGCGGCGACTCTCCGCGTCGATCCGTCCGCGGTATCGGACATCTCTCGGATACACCTCCAGTGGTTCGCTCCCGAGGACGAGGGCAAGACGGAGGATCCGACCGAGTACCGGCTCAAGAAGGAACGCGAGGAGGGGCGGGTCCCCAAGAGCCCCGACCTGGTCGCCGCTATCGGGCTGCTTCTGTCGGCGATTACCCTCGCCATAATCGGCCCGTGGATGTTCTCGATGCTGCGGGAGATGACCATATGGTTCCTGACCGTCTCCATAGAGATCGACCCGACGACCGATGCCGGCCCCGTCGTCCGCGCCTTCTACTATAATTTTTCGCGTATCGTGTTGCCCATCGCCGTCGTCTCGATGATCGCGGGCGTATTCAGCAACGTGATGCAGACGGGATTCATGTTCACGACGAAGCCGCTCAAGCCGGACTTCAAGAAAATCGCGCCCAAGTTCGGACAGTATTTCAAGCGCACGCTGTTCTCGGGAGAGGCGCTGTTCAACCTGGCGAAGTCGCTATTCAAGGTCGGCGTCATCGGGATCGTCTCATACCTCAATATACGCGCCGAGATGCCTAAGTTAACGCGGCTCTACACGTCGACCGTCTGGAATTCCGTGTCGTTCATCGCGGGCATCGTTATACGAATCATCATCGAGGCGGCTATCCTGATGCTGGCGCTCGCTGTCCCGGATTACATTTTCCAGAAGCATCAGTTCAAGAAGCGCCTGAAGATGTCCAAGCAGGAGGTCAAGGAAGAGCGCAAGATGTTCGAGGGCGATCCTATGATAAAGGGACGGCTCAAGGACAGGATGCGCGACATCATGTCCAGGAACATGGCCGTCAACGTGCCCAAGGCGGACGTAATCGTGACGAACCCGACGCATTTCGCCATCGCCATCGAATTCGATCCTATGACTATGGCCGTACCGACGGTCACCGCCAAGGGCGCCGACGAGATGGCCTTCCGCATCAGGTCGCTGGCCAAGGAGGCGGGCGTGCCGATCATGGAGAACAGGCCCTTGGCGAGGGCGTTGTACGCGGACGCGGACGTCGGCGACCCGGTACCGGAGGCCTATTACGAGGCTATTTCCAGGATACTGGCGCACGTGGCAAAAATCGACAAGCGAGTCGCGGCGAAATACGCGTCGATGGGCGTATGAATCGTTTTGGCGCATTGTTGAACCGCCGATTTTAGGGTAGCATGAAGGCGCACCATGTCGGATAACAGGCGAGTACTCAAGGAAACGTTCACGACAAACCTCTCCGACTATACGGTGGCGATAGCTGCCGTCGCCGTCGTGATGATGATCATCATCCCGTTGCCGACGTTCCTGCTCGACGTACTGATGTCGATGAACCTGGCGCTGTCCATCCTGATACTGCTACTCGTGCTGTCGGTAAGGCGGGCCGTCGATTTCTCCATTTTCCCGACGATGCTGCTGGTATCGACCATCTTCGGCCTCGCGCTGAACATATCGTCGACGAGGCTGATCCTTACCAAGGGGACCCGTTTCGACGGGCGCATCGTCCGCGCCTTCAGCACCTTCGTCGTCGGCTCCGGCGGGACCGAGGGTCTCGTCGTCGGATTCATCATATTCATAATAATCATAGCGGTGCAGGCCATCGTCATCACCAAGGGCGCTACGCGTATCGCCGAGGTCGCGGCGCGCTTTACCCTGGACGGCATGCCGGTGAAGCAGATGGCCATCGAATCGGAGTACAATTCCGGTTCGATAGGCGAGGAAGAGGCGAAGCGCCGCAAGGAAGACGTCCAGCGCGAGGTGGATTTCTACGGCCAGATGGACGGAGCGAGCAAGTTCGTCTCCGGAAACGTCACGGTCGGCATCTTCATCAGCGTCATTAACCTTATAGGCGGCTTCATCGTCGGCATGGTGCTGCATAAGGAATCGTTCCAGGCGGCGCTCTCTACGTACACGGGGCTGACCATCGGCGACGGCCTCGTTTCCCAGCTGCCGTCGCTGCTCATATCGGTATCCACCGGCATCATCGTCACGAGGGCCAATAGCCAGGGTACCTTCGGGTCCGAGGTCGCCTCCCAGTTCACCCAGAACGCCCGAATCTACTGGATAGGCGCAGGCGTCATGGGGACGATGTCCATGCTCCCCGGATTCCCGTGGTACGTCCTCTTGCCTCTCGCCGTGGCGATGGCCTACCTGGCGTGGAGCCTGTCGAAGAAGGCGGTGCTGGAGTCGGACAAGGCCAAGCTCCGGGTCGCCGAGGGCTCCGCCAAGAAAACCGAATCCTCACAGGAGCTGTCCCCCGTCGTGCCGCTCGATCCCATAAGCCTCGAGCTCGGCTACGGCCTCATCCCCCTCGTCGACAAGGACAAGGGGGCCGAGCTGCTCGAGCGCGTGACGCGCATCCGCAAGGAGAGCGCCATAGACATGGGCCTCGTCGTGCCGCGCATACGCATCATCGATAACATGCGGCTGGAGCCGTCCGAGTACTGCTTCAAGATACGCGGCGTCGAGATAGGGCGCGGCATCATACGCCTGGGTTACTACATGGCCATCAATCCCGGCGGCGTATCCGAGGAGGTCCAGGGCGAGCGCGCCAAGGATCCGGCCTTCGGCTTGCCCGCCGTCTGGATATCCGAGGACGTCCGCGACAAGGCGGAGCGCGCCGGCTACACCGTCGTAGACGCTCCGAGCATCGTCGCGACCCACCTGACGGAGATCATCAAGCGATTCGCGGCCGATATCCTGGGGCGTCAGGAGATCCAGGGCATGCTCGACGTGCTCAAGAAGGATTACCCCGCGGTCGTCGAGGACGCGCAGAAGCATCTTTCGCTCGGCGAGATACAGAAGGTGCTCCAGGGGTTGCTGCGCGAGCAGGTTTCCATACGCAATCTCGTCGCGATACTCGAGACGCTCGCCGACTACGCCGGCATCACGAAGGATCCAGGATTCCTCGTCGAGAAGGCGCGGCAGTCGCTCGGTAGGCAGATATGCCTGCAGTACGCCGATCAGGACAAGGCGATACGCGTGCTTACCGTCGAGCCGTCGCTGGAGCAGAGGATCATCGACGCCAGGGTAGACACGCCCGCGGGCGCCATGTCCGCGCTCGAGCCCGCGGTACAGCGCCAATGGATCAAGGCCTTGACGCTCGCCGTCTCCGCGGTGCAGAAACAAGGGCATTTCCCGGTGATCCTGTGCTCGGAGGCCGCTCGCGCCCTCGTCAAGTCTAGCACCGAGCGAGAGATTCCCGACCTCGTCGTGCTCTCGGTACCGGAAATAGTGGCCGATATCCAGGTCGAGGCCATCGGCGAGATCCGGCTAGAAGGATAGAGAAGATGCAGTACCTGGTAGAACAAGGATCGAGCCACAGGGAAGTCCTGGAGAAGGTAAGGGCCCGCTACGGCGACGCCGCTCAGGTCCTGAGCCACCGGACCGTCCGGTCCGGCGGATTCCTCGGGATGTTCGCCCGCGAAGGCGTAGAGATAACCTTTTATCTGAAGGACGACGCGGTCCGTGAAGGCGAGAAGAAGAAGGCGGATATCGAAGACGAGAAGCGCAAGCTGCTCGAGCGCGTGAGCCAGGAGCGCGCTCTCCAAGAGGTGCTCTCCGAGGTGCGCTCGCTGAAGGTATCCATCGCGGAGTCCGCCGCTCGACCGGCGCCGGTCGAGGCGGAGCACCCGACGCTCTCGGCCATAGACGCTCTGCTTTGCGATAACGATTTCTCCCCGTGGTACCGTTCCGAGCTGTTCGCCAGGGCTCACGCCGAATTCAGCCTCGACGCCCTCGAGGACTACGAGGCGGTCGAGCAGGCCGTCCTCGAGTGGATAGGGGACACCGTCCGCATCCCTACGCCCCCGAGACCGGTCAAACCTCGCGTGCTCGTGCTCGTAGGCCCTACCGGCGTCGGGAAAACGACGACGATCGCCAAGCTCGCCGCTCTTCATAGCCTGGGCATAGGCGGGTTGCCGGCCGGTACCGTCCGAATGATAACGATAGACAGCTACAGGATAGGCGCGGTCGAGCAGATAGAGAAGTACGCCGGCATCATGCGGGTACCGGTTTCGGTCGTAGAGACGGCCCAGCATCTGCGAGAGACGATAGCGATGTATCGGGATACCGACCTTATTCTCGTGGATACCATAGGCAAGAGCCCCAGAGACGCGGTGAAGCTGGCCGAGATGCAGCAGATCCTCGACGCCTGCGGCCCCTCCGCGGAGGTCTACCTGGCGATCGCCGCGACGACGAAGACCCAGGACATGTTCGATATCTTCAGGCAATTCGAACCGTTCCGCTATCGGGGCGTCGTCGTCACGAAGATGGACGAGACCGGAAGGGTCGGCAACGTGCTGTCGGTCCTAGCCGAGACGGACAAGGCCGTCGCGTGGGTAACCGACGGGCAGAAGGTGCCCCAGGATATCGCGCCGGCCCATCCATTGAGATTTCTCATGAATCTCGAAGGTTTTAGGCCGAATCGACCGAAACTAGAAGAGAGATACGGGTTGATTCCGCGCTGAACGGCGCTGATCGAACGACCCGTAACGCCGCATCCAGAACCTAGGGGAGCCGATATCGGCTCCCGATGGAGAGACCCCTATGGAAGACCAGGCGCAGAAGCTCCGCGAACTCATGAGCACTAAGCCGCAGGCACAGCAATCCGCCAAGAAGACCCGCGTCATAACGGTAGCGAGCGGCAAGGGCGGAGTCGGCAAGACCAACCTGTCGGTCAACCTCGCCATCGCGTACGCCAGGACCGGCAAGCGCGTGATGGTGATGGACGCCGACCTGGGGCTCGCTAACGTCAACATAATGCTCAACATGATACCCAAGTACAACCTGTACCACGTCATCCGCAAGCAGAAGACGATGAAGGAGATCATCCTGGATACCGAATACGGCATCCAGATACTCGCCGGCGCGTCCGGATTCTCCAAGATCGCCAACCTGAACGAGGAAGAGCGCCAGAACTTCATCACCGAGCTGTATGCGTTGACGAACGTCGACATCATCATCATCGATACCAGCGCCGGCGTATCGAACAACGTGCTTTCCTTCATCGCGGCGGCCGATGACGCCATCATTATCACGACGCCGGAGCCTACCGCCATTACCGACGCGTACGGCATCATCAAGATCATCGCCACCGAGGTCGAGAACCTTAACATAGGCCTCAAGCTCGTCGTCAATCGCGTAAAGAACGTAACCGAGGGACGCAAGGTGGCCGAGCGAATAATCAATATTTCCGGCCAGTTCCTCAACCTCAAGGTTGAGTACCTCGGTTGCATCTACGAGGATCCGATCGTGCAGCAATCGGTCCTCAAACAGAAACCGTTCATCGTCCAGGATCCCAAGGCGAAGGCGTCGATCTCCGTGCAGCACCTGGTGAGCAGGATCGAGAAGACCGAATTCGTCGACGAGAGGGGCATCGGCCGCTTGATCAAGAAGCTATTCGCCAAGGAATAGCGCGAATACTCCCTCGCCGAGAGGCAAAGCTTGACGAGACAAGGGCTTATGCCTTAATCTTGCTGGCTATGGGAGGGTATTAAAGCGGTGGACTCGAGTATTCGCGCGTCCGCCTTCGCAGGGCTCGGCGCGTTCGCCTTATCAGTAATAGTCGCCGTTTTTTCGCGCGTCCCTTTCGGCGCGTTATTTCTGCGCGCCTTGCTGTCGGGCGTAGGCTTCGCCGGCCTGACGTTCGGCGCGATACTGCTCCTCAAGCGTTTCCTACCTGAGATATTCGACGACTCGGCGCGGCCGCAGGATACAGGAGCCGATCCGGCTATCGGTTCGCTCGTGGATATCGTGTTGCCCGGCGGCGACGAGGCTCGACCCGAATCCGGCCAGGGGGCCCGACCTGCTTCTTCCTCCCGCGACGCCGACCTTGAGTCTTTACCGAGCGCTTACGCCGATTCCGTCGATTCCGGTGAGCTAGCGCGCGAGGTAGCCAGCTTGCGCTCCGACGCCCTGGTCGCGAACGACCCCGGCGATACGTCTCCCGAGAGCGCGGGTTCCGTCGCTCCGAGGCCTTCCGTGTCGTTGGACGAGCTCGATACCCTGCCTGACCTGGAAGGCTTCAGCGATTCATTCGCCGAGGGTCAGCCGGGCGATAGCGATTATTCGGATTCGCCCGGAGGCGGGGCCGGAGGTAGTTCCTCCAGGTTAATGGGCGTATCGGACACCATGCCTACGGCCGGCTCGCCTGACGCGGGGCGGGATCCGGTGGTTCTGGCCAAAGCCGTTCAGACCTTACTGCGTAGAGACCAGAAAGGGCAATAAAAAATGAATCATTCCTTGCTGGAGCATCACAGCGAAGAGGAGCTTTGGGCCGCGTATAAGCAGCGCAAGGATCCACTCATCCGCGAATCCTTCATTAAGCAATACGCTCCGTTGGTAAAATACGTCGCGGGCAAGGTCGCCGCCAATATGCCGGCCTCGGTCGAGTTCGACGATCTCGTTGGCTTCGGCGTATTCGGTTTGATAGACGCGATCGACAAGTTCGATCCGGACAAGAACGTCAAATTCAAGACGTACGCGGTCACCCGTATACGCGGCGCCATCTTCGACGAGCTTCGTAGCATCGACTGGGTTCCCCGATCGGTCAGGCAGAAGACCAAGGAGATAGAGGAAGCCATAGTCGAGACCGAGTCCAAGCTAGGACGTCCGGCGACGGACCAGGAGATAGCGGGGACGCTCGGCCTATCGGAGGAAGAATTCTCCAAGACGATGCTGAAGATATCGAGTACGTCGGTGCTATCGCTCAACGATATATGGTATACGGCGGACGAGGCCGAGCATATGACCATCGGCGACAGCATAGAGAGCCCCACGAGCCTGAGCCCCGATTCCATCATCGAGCGGGACGAGATACGACGCGTCGTCGTGGAGGCCATACAGGAGCTGCCCGACAAGGAGAAGAAGGTCCTCGTTCTCTACTACTACGAGGAATTGACGCTTAAGGAGATCGGTAAGGTCCTCGAGGTGACCGAATCGAGGATCAGCCAGTTGCATACCAAGGCGATACTACGGCTCCGGGCCAAGCTGACCCATTATCGTAAGGGCATCGTATAAATGGAAGCGCGCATAGGCTTCGAGGCCGTACGAGAGCTGATGCGCCGCTACCTCGACGAGGACGGAGGGAAACGTTCCGTGATCGCCGAGGGCTCCACCGTCGAGGAAGCGCTCAAGAACGCGGCCGTTCAGCTGGACTGTCCCGTTATCCGCCTGGAATACGACGTTATCGAGAAGGGCGCGCAGGGCTTCATCGGCTTCGGAAGCAAGAAATGGAAGATAAGCGCCTACGAACTCGCGGTCAAGCAGAAGGTAGAGGCGACTATAGACGAGTCCTTCGACGGAGGGCTCGACATCGCCGTAGAGCTACAGCCGATACAGCAGGACGTCGACGGACAGGTATATATACGGCTAGCCTCCGACGGCGCCCTCCTTAAGGTCATTCCGCCGCAGGGACGCGGCAAGCGCGCGACAGAGAAACAGGCCATTGAGAAGCTCCATTCCAGGGCCATACACGATTTTGACGAAACGATCGTTCGAGAGGCCGTAAAGTCCGCCTTGGGCGAATGGTCGGTCGTGGGTTCCTTCATACCGAATCCCGCGGCGGACGCGCTCCTGACCGTCGAGCTCGGTTCCCAGGAAATGGAGGCGCGCGTCGTCATCACGCCGCCGCAACCGGGCGGATGCGACTTGTCCAAGGACGTGATACTCGCGTACTTGCGCAACAACAAGGTCGTATTCGGCGTAATCGAGGAAGCGCTCCAGGCCCTCGAGGACGCGCCCCGCTATAAAGAGCCGATGCTCGTCGCGCAGGGGCAGCGCGCGGTCCACGGCGAGGACGCCCGCGTTCAATTCATGTTCGAGACCGACAGGACCAAGCTGAACCTCGAGGAGAAGAACGGCAAGGTCGACTACAAGGAGCTCCACCTCGTACAGAACGTCGTGGAAGGGCAGGCCCTCGCGCGTAAGGTCCAGGCGCAGCAAGGCGTTCCGGGGCGCACGGTCACGGGGAAGCTCCTTCCGGCAAAGAATGGCAAGGATCTGCCTCTGCCGCTCGGGAAGAACGTGCATACCAGCGAGGACGGCCTCACGATAATCGCAGACGTCAACGGCGAGGCTACGTATATCAACAACAAGATCAACGTGGAGACCGTATACACGATCAACGGAGACGTCGACCTCAAGTCCGGGAATCAGTTCTTCCTCGGCACCATCGTCGTCATCGGCAACGTCGAGGACGGCTTCTCCGTCAAGGCGACCGGCAACATCGAGGTACGCGGCAACGTCGGAAAGGCCGAGATAAGCGCGGAAGGCGACGTCATAGTCCATCAGGGTATAACGGGCAAGGGCTCCGGAACCGTTACCGCCGGCAAGAACGTATGGGCGAAATTCATAGAGAACGCCCAAGTGAACGCCGGCGAGAACGTCATCGTGACGACGAGCATAATTAATTCCGATGTCACCGCGGAGCGCCGCATCGTATGCTCCGGCCAGAAGCACGCGTCGATCATCGGCGGCAGGTACCGCGCCTGCGAGGAGATTAACGCCAAATCCATCGGCTCGCCGTCCGGCGGCGCCGAGACCATACTCGAGGTGGGTAGCGACCCAAAGAGCAAGGTGAAGATGGACGAGCTGGACGTCAAGCTCAAGACCCTCCAGAGGCAGATCGACGAGCTCGACAAGAATATCTATACGCTCAACGAGACGAAGCGCCAGAGGAAGACGCTGCCCGACGACAGGCAGGCGGTCCTCGACGAACTCGTCCACAAGAGGGACGAGCTTGCCGGAGAGGTCTCCTCCTTGAAGACCGAATACGATTCGATCCTGGTTTATCTGAACAACCTGAAGGTCCGCGGAAAGGTCAGCGTCTCGGGGCGTATCTATCCCGGTACGGAGATCGTCATCAGGGATATCCACGAGAAGATCAAGAACGAATACAAGGGCTTGACCTTCTATCTCGAGAACATGATGGTCAAGACGACCAGATACGAGGAATTCGACGACGAAATACTGAAGAAGGGGCCTCCCGATGCCCATTAAGCCGATCGACCTCCAGACGCTGTTCGTTCAACTCAGTCAGGTCGGTAAGCAGCAGGCGGCCGAGAAGGACGGCGCCTTATTGCACGCCAGTCTGCATGGAGCCATGGTGAAACGGATGGAAGACGAGGCAGCCAAGGCGGTTCAACGACCTAAGAACGATCAAGCCACGACGCCGGTGATCGATGACGAGGGCGGGTCGGGATCGGGCGGCCAGAGCGGCGAGAAGAAGCACGAAGACGAAAAAGCGGTCGATAAAGACGTAGAGACCATCAGCGATCCGGATTTGGGCGGGAATATTGATATTTCAGGATAATCGATGACAAGCATACTCCTAGTGGTAGTCGCTCAGGTAATCATATCGTTGGCGCTCGTGATTTGGACCAGGGCGAAGGTTCGGCGTTTCCTCGGTTCGGAAGACGAGATCGACAAGATCAGGCGCGAGATAGGCGCACTTATCGTGGAATTGGACTCGAGCGCCGACAGGAACGTCACCGTGCTCGAGGACAGGCTATCGACGCTCAAGGATCTCGTAGCCGAGGCAGACAAGCGAATTTCTCTCCTAGGGCAGGAAAAGGCCCGTCGCCAATCCGAGGAAATGGTCTATGACAGGCTCGGGCGCCTGTCGGAGCATAAGCGCGCCCAGATCGCGGAACCCTCCAGGCAACCCGAATCCTCGGGCCAGCCAGGATCGTCCCAGCCGCTGGCGGCGAACACGGCGACCGAGCCGTCAGTACCCTTCATCCGATTCTCCGAGAAGCCGCTCGCCATAGAAGAGCCATTCGCCGATAAGGTACTATCGCTGTCGAGACGTGGATTCTCAAGCGATATCATCGCCGCCCGCCTCGGCGCGACCATGGCAGAAGTGGACATCGTTCTTTCCATGGATCGGAACGGCCGAGCGAAGGAGATCTAGCGTGCGAGGCGTTATCGGTCTCGATTTCGGAACGACGAACACACTGTGCGCGTGGATGGACGGCGACGTACCCATCATCGTCCCCAATGACAGGGGAGAGCGCGCTACCCCGTCAGTCGTCGCCGTATCCGACTCCGGAGAGATCCTCGTAGGCTCGTCTGCCCGTAACCAGGCGATGGCGGATCCCGGGTCCGCCCTGTTCGGCGTCAAGCGGCTATTGGGCAAGGAGAAATCAGCCGAATTCGGGGGAGAGCGGAGGTCGCCCGAAGACGCCGCGGCGGCGATCATCGCCAAGGTCAAGCGCGACGCCGAGGAATTCCTGGGCTTCGATATCGACAGCGCCGTTATAACCGTCCCCGCGCGCTTCGGCGATCCGCAACGCCGGGCCGTTCGCGACGCCGCCGCCAGGGCCGGCATCAAGGCGGCGCGCGTCATGAACGAGCCGAGCGCCGCGGCGCTGGCAAGAGCCTGGCTATCCTCCAAGGACGAACGGGAGCGACTCGTGCTCGTCTACGATTTCGGCGGCGGTACGTTCGACGCGACCGTTCTTCGCGCCAAGGGCGGGTCGTGCTCGGTGCTGTCGAGCGAGGGCGACGACGCGCTCGGAGGGATGGACATAGATGCCGCGATGTACCGGGACGCCGTCGGGCGATTCGGCGAGGAATTCGGCATCGACGCGGCCTCCGATCCGTATTTGTCGCGTATGCTTTTCGACCTGTGCGAAAAAGCCAAGATAGAGCTTTCCTCGCGGGACGAGGCTACGATAGCCGTACCCTTCCTGCGCGGTCCGGGCGGCATCGTCCACCCCAGCGTCAAGTTCGACCGGTCCCGATTCGATCGGCTAGCCGCGCCGTTCATCGACAGGAGCATCGGACTCGTGGAGCGAGTGCTGCGATCGGCCGGCAAGGAAGCGTCTGACATAGACGCGTTGGTGCTATCCGGCGGCTCCAGCCGGATTCCGCTCGCCAGGGCCCGCCTCTCGGGCGCGATGGGCCGGGAATCCGATCCTCGCGTCAACCCCGAGGAGATAGTGGCGCTAGGCGCGGCTGTCGAGGCCGCGAGGATCGAAGGCCGGCTCCAGGGGCTAACGTTCACCGACGTCTGTTCCCGGACCTTCGGCCTCGAGATAGACGGCGGCCGCTTCATACCCCTTATTAAGAAGAACGAGGCCTTGCCGGCGGTCGGTCGGCGCGTTTTTACGACGGTGGACGATTATCAGCGGTCCGTGGAACTGCACGTGCTGCAGGGAGAAGACAACGCGGCAGTACAGAACGTCTCGGTGGGCAGGTTCCTGCTGCCCGGCATTCGGAACGCGCCGAAGGGCGAACCCCAGATAGCCGTCGAATTCGCGATAGACGAAGGCGATATGCTTATCGTCCGGGCCCGCGATATGGATACCGGCGCCGAGCAATCCATAGCGGTGTTCGACGGCGGCCTCGACTCGCGCTCTCCGCAGGATAGGGTACTGGCGCTTGCGCAGATAGCGAAGCGTGAATCAGACGGGCTGACGGTCGACGCCTCGCTCGATTCCGAGCTCAAGGATCTCCTGGACGCGGCGGCGAATTGCGCAGGCGACGACGACAAGGCCGCGAGGACGGCGACCCTGCTCGAGGGCCTGCTATCCGAATTGTCGGCGCGACGCGCGGCCTCGCTCTCGTTAGCGGATCGATCCGCATGAGCGAGCGGGCCATGTACCTCGCGCTCGGGCTCGAGCCAGGCGCGCCGTCCGCGGAGATAAAGCGGGCGTACAGGAACCTGAGCCTCAAGCTGCATCCCGACGCGTCGAGGAATCCGGGAACGGCCCGGCGTTTCGCCGTGGTGGCCAAGGCCTACCAGACGCTGTCCATAAAGGAACGGGATGGTTCGAGACCCGCCGCGCGATCCTCGGTCGAAACCGGGACGGTCGACCTCTTCTCGCTGGGGACCCTGCTCGCCACCGATCCCGATCCTGAACGGCGGCGGGTCGCCGCCTCGCGACTCGGCCTGTCGGGTAAGCGGAGCGCGTGGGTGTTCCTGCGCAAGGGGCTGTACGATACCGAGCCCGAGGTCGTGGCTTCGTGCGTACGCGCCGCTGCGGTGCTCGGCCTCGCCCAGGGAGCGGGGGAGATAGCCGGCGCCTACGAGAGGGCCGGGCCGGCGCTTCGCGACGCGATATTGGAAGCCGCTATGGCTACGAACGACGGGGTATTCGCGGCCGCGCTCGAAACCGCCAAGGACGATCCGGATCCTCGTCGCAGCCGCGTGGCCCGTACGTTATCGCGTCGGTTCGCATGCGCCCGCGACGAAGAGGTTTCCTGAGCGGGCGTCAGTCCGTCGGTTCCAGTCCGTAATCCTGTATCTTCTGGTACAGCGTCTTCCTGCCTATGCCGAGAATCTCGGCGGTACGGCTCTTATTGCCTGCCTGCGCTGCGAGGGTCTCCCGAATCAATATGCGTTCAGCGTCCGCCAGGCTGGATCCCGGAGGAACGCGCATATCGCTATCGGCCGCGCTCATGCTGATCCCGGGCGGCAGGTCGTCTAGCGTCACGAGCCCGGAAGACGCCATGACGACGGCGCTCTCTATGCAGTTCCGTAGCTCCCGCACGTTGCCGGGCCATGCGTACGCGTACAGGGCCGCGCGCGCCTTGGGATCGAATCCGACCAAGGCCTTGCCGTTGTCGTCGGAGAATTCCTTAAGGAAGGCTCCCGCGAGCAACGGAATGTCGTCCTTGCGCTCCCGTAGCGGCGGCACGTGTATGTTGACGACGTTGAGACGGTAGTAGAGGTCCTCGCGGAACGTCCCGGCCGCGATCTCCTTCTTGAGGTCCTTGTTGGTGGCCGCGACGACGCGAACGTCGGTCTCTATCGTGTCCTCTCCGCCGACGCGCTCGAAACGCCTATCCTGGAGCACGCGAAGAATCTTGATCTGGACGTTCTGGTTGATCTCGCCTATCTCGTCGAGGAACAGGGTGCCTTCGTTAGCCAGCTCGAAACGGCCCTTCTTGCGCGCCTGCGCCCCCGTGAACGAACCCTTCTCGTGCCCGAACAGCTCGCTCTCCAGGAGCGACTCGGCGAGCGCCGCGCAGTGTACCTTTATGAACGGCTTGTCCGCCCGAGGCGACAGGTTGTGTATCGCGTCGGCGACGAGCTCCTTGCCGACGCCCGACTCCCCGGTGATGAGCACGCTGGCCTTCGTAGGCGCGACGCGGCGGACGAGATCGAATATGCGGCTGATGGCCGGCGTCTTCCCGACGATGGTCGACGTGCGGCGCTGCGACTCGACCTCTTCGAGCAGCTCCTCGTTGCGCCGCGCCAGCTCGCGCCGCTCGAGGGCGCGCTTGACGAGTATGGACAGGTGGTCGAGGTTGACCGGCTTCGTTATGAAGTCGTACGCGCCGTTGCGCATCGCGTCTACCGCGTCCTCGACGGTACCGTGCCCGGTAAGTACGATGACCGGAACCGACGGGTACCTCGACGCGACGTGCCTCAAGAGCTCGCCGCCGGAAAGTCCCGGCATGCGAAGGTCCGTGATGACGAGGTCGACGTCCCCGCGATCCGCTGCCTGGACTCCTTCCTTGCCGTCAGCGGCCAACTCGACGTCGTAACCGTCCAGTCGCAGGTACTCGCCGAGGCCTTCCCGTATATTCTTCTCGTCGTCTACGATGAGTATCGTGAATTTCATCGGCTCTCCTCGCCTGGACCGGCTTCCTCGGCCGCGCAGTCTTCGCCGTCCGGGCAGGCGCCGGTTATCATGCGGCGGTCCTTCTGCGGGATCGGTAGCGTTATCGTGAACGTCGATCCCTGGCCCTGCTTTGATTTGACCGAGATGTCTCCGCCGTGCTCCTTGATGATCTTATAGGTCAGCGTAAGCCCGAGCCCCGTGCCGTTCTCCTTGGTGGTGAAGTACGGCTCGAATATCTTGCCCACCTTATCCTCGGGTATGCCTACGCCCGAATCCTGTACCTCGATCCGTAGCTCGTCCCCCGATGCCGTCGTGGAGAGTCCGAGCCTCCCCCCGTCCGGCATAGCCGCCTCGGCGTTCTTGACGAGGTTGAGCAGTGCCTGCTTGAGGTAGCGCCGGTCGAACGGCAGGGGCGGGATGTCGCTACCGTATTCGGCGGACAGCTCTATGCCGTCGTTCTCTATCTCGACGCGCATGAACTCGACGAGCTCGCGTATCAGCGCGTTGACGTCGTCGTTGATAGGCGATATGTCCATCGGCCTGACGGCGAACAGGAAGTCGACGACGATCTTGTTGAGCCGGTCTATCTCCTCGGTGACGATATCGAGGTAACGGGTAATGGCCGCGTCGGCCTTGCCCTTAAGCGACTTGCGCATAAGCTGGACATGAATGCTGATCGACCCGAGCGGATTCTTGATCTCGTGCGCGACGCCGGCCGCGAGCGTCGTCAGCGACGCCAGGTTCTCCGCCCGCCTGAGCCGCGCCTCCCTGCGCCGCTTGTCGGTGGTCTCCTCGACGTGAATGAGCGTGCCTCGTATGCGCTTGTCCCTGACGAGCGGCGTCACGCTGACCGCGATGATGCGCGTGCCCGATTTGGTGTCGAGAGCGAATTCCCGGTCGATGATCGATTCCTCGCCGTTGAGGGCCGAGTCGAAGAAAGCGGAAAGCTCGTCGTCCGGGATGCTTTCCCATAATGGCGTGTCGAATAGTTCCACGGGCGACATGGGCAGCAGGCGCTCCGAAGCCTTGTTGACGAGTATGGGAATATGATCCTCGTCGCAGACGACGATACCGTCCATCATCGAGTCGAGTACAGCGTCCAGCCGCTCGTTCTCGTCGGCGAGGACGTGGAGAAGGCCGCGTATGGACTCCTCGTTCATCCTCGGGGCCTTTTCCAGCGCGCGTTCCAGGAATTTCCTCATCTTGACCGCGCTCCCGCCGCGTCACCGTCCGGATCGGCGAAGGCGTCGGCCAGGCGCTCGGACAGCGCCGCGGGCTGGAGGTTGTACGACGAGTACCGAACCATCGCGTCACGAGCGAGCGACGAGTAGCGCTCGGCTATCCTCTGCGTTTCAATGCCGGAACCGGAATCGCGGAGCAAGGAAGAGAAGACCGCCCCCGTCGCGTCGAGGAACGCCGGGAAGGTCCACGAGAACGCGTCGTCGCCGGAACCGAAGTTGGCCGTCGCGGTAGCGGCGGCGGCGATCGCCGCCGGTACACCGCCTCCCGAGGCGGCCAGGGCCGATAGCGGAGCGTCGGAGAATCCTCCGGCGCGACGTTCCGCCGCGGACGCGATAGCCGCGGCGTAGTCCTTGGCCAAGGCCCCGACGATGTCCGATGACGAGGCCCTGAAGCGTGCTACGTACTCGGAGACGCCGGCGGCGTCCGTATCCATATCCTTGAATATACGCTCCAGGACGAGCCTGGCCTCGTCGCCGGTCCTCTGGCCGAAACGGTATCGCCGTACCCTCGACAGTATCGTGGGTATCATCGCCTGCCTGCGGCTCGTCGTCAGCACGAAAACCGCGTGCTCGGGAGGCTCCTCCAGGATTTTAAGCAGGGCGTTGCGCGACGCGTCGAGCATCCTGTCGGCGTGCTCGACGACGATAGTCTTCCGCTTGCCGTACGGCGCGAGCCTGGCCCAGAATTCCATCGCGCGGACCTGGAACACCGGGGTCGACGCGGGGAGCATATCCTCGAGCTTGGCACACGTCGTGAGTATCTTCGACGCTTCCTTCGCGGCCGCCGCGTCGTCGAGCCCGGCGTAGGCGCCCGCCGGCGCGATTACCGGAGAGCAGGCGTCCAGGGACTCGAGCACGGAGCGCACGAGCGGCATGGCCTTCGAGAGTCGGCCTTCCTCTCCCTCGTATAGTTCGCGGTCGAAGCGGCGGACGAGCTTTCGCGCGGCCCTGACGAAGAAGTACCGGGGGGCGGTTCCGGGGCAGCGCGCCATCATGTCCGCGCCTATCGCCAGTTCCTCGCGGAACGACTTGGGGCCGAAGAGAAGGATGTCCTGATGCGATAGCGTCCTATGACGGGCGCATTGGGGGCAGGGGCAGTTCCACGCCGCGTCGCGCTCGCACGACAGGGCCCGAGCCAGCTCCAGCGCGGAGCTGAGCTTGGCCGATAGCGGCGGGCCCTCGAACAATAGCGATCCGGGAAGCTCTGCCCGTTCCATGTCGGCGCGTATAAGTCCGCAGGCCTCTCGCTGGCCGAGTATGTTCTCGAACACGGCGCCTATACCGCGGGCGCCGTCGCCGGGAGACGTCCCGCGACTATCGGGATGAGTATCTTCGCGATGAAGCTCCCGTCCAGCAGCGCCCCGACGTCGACGATCGGTTGGTAGCGTAGCACCATCACGATGATCGCGGAGAGCACGACGCCCTCGACCGCGCCGAACGCGAAACCGAGGACGCGGTCTAGTATGTCCAGATTCAGGTTTTCGAGTACTCCGCGAAGGGATCGTTCCACGATCTTGACCACGATGAAAACGATCGCGAAGGCCGCGACGAAGCCTACGACGATCTCGAAGCCCCCGAGCGGCCTCAGCGACGATATCCACGCGCCGACGGGTCGATAGAAAAGGATACCGGCGAGCAGGCCGCCTATCACGGCGGCCATCGACAGGACCTCGCCGATGATGCCCCTGAACCAGCAACGGAGCGCGGCTATGGCGATGATCGCCAGGAGTACGTAATCGAGTGCGTTCATGGAGTGCATCCCTTCCGAATACGAGCAAGGATCAAATCCGCTATCGCCTGAGCGGCGTCGGGCTTGGCCATCCGCCTCGCCGCCTCGGCCATTGCGCGCCTGGCGTCGGGCGAAGTCATGAGCGGTCCTAACGCCGCGACGAGCGCCTCGGTCGTGGCGCTGGCGCCCGTCAGGCAGATGGCGGCGCCGGCCGCGGCGAGGAGCTCGGCGTTCTCTACCTGGTCTCCTCTGCTCGCGGAACCCGCGAGCGGGATGAACACCATGGGCTTGAAGGCCGCCGCGCCTTCCCATAGCGTGCCGGCGCCGGCCCTCCCCACGATGATGTCGGCGGCCGCGTAGACGTCGGGCAGCTCTTCCTTGACGTATTCGAACCCCCTATAGCCGTCGTCGTCTGGCCTGCACGGCTCGTTTCCCGGTCCCGTCTGGTGGGCGACCCGAGCCTTGCCGGCGAGCGCCGGAAGTGCCGCGGCGATGAGTTCGTTGACCTGCCTGGCACCTTGACTGCCTCCAAGCACCAGTATGACGGGCAGGTCGGGGCCGAAGCCCAGCCATTCGCGCCCCGCGTCGGCGTCGCCGTTGCCGATCGCGGCCCTGACCGGATTGCCCGTGACGGTCGCCCGCGGCCTCTGCGCCTCGGGCAGGAAACCGAGCGTCTTCTCCCAGCTGAGGAGTATCCGGTCGGCGCGCCTGGCGTTAAGCCTCGTCGCGAGGCCCGGCGACAGGTCCGACTCGTGGGTGAACACGGGAATACCCAGCGACGAGGCCGCCATGCACGGCGGTACGCTGACGTAGCCGCCCTTGGAGAACAGGATAGCCGGCTTGAGCCTCCTTAGAAGCCCCCTTGCGGCGAAGTAGCCGGCCAGTACCCTGAATGCGTCGGGAACGTTTCGGGCTGACAGCGACCGTCGCAGCTTGCCCGACGGTATCGAGAAGAACTCTACGCCGGCGGCCTCGACCGCGGATCGCTCGACTTCCTTTCCCGAGCCGATCCAGACGATACGCCCGTCCCAGCGCTCGCGGAGCCGCTCTATGACGGCGAGGCCGGGGTAGACGTGCCCCCCGGTTCCGCCCCCGGTGAACGCGATACAGGGTCGGTTCATAGCGCGCCGAGGAGCCGGGCGTACGCTGCCAGCGCCGGGTCCGTGGGCCCGTTCGAGGCGAGTACCGCGCTCGTCAGCTTCTTACCGAGCTGCACGCCCTCCTGGTCGAACGAGTTCAGGTTCCACGCGAAGCCCTGGAACATGACCTTGTTCTCGTAGTGGGCGAGCAGGGCCCCGAGCGCCTTCGGATCGAGCTCGTCGCCGATGAGCAACGATGAAGGCCTGCCTCCGGGGAAGCGCTTGTTTGGATTCTGGTCGTCCTTGCCGACCGCGAAGGCGACGATCTGCGCGGCGAGGTTGGCGTTTAGCTTCTTCCTGGCCGTCGATCCTTCGAATTCCGGGTCGAAGGATGTCTGGTTCTTCCTGAAGGCTATGAACTGCAACGGTACGATGTCGGTACCCTGATGCAGGTGCTGGTAGAAGGAGTGCTGGCCGTTCGTTCCCGGCTCGCCGAATACGGCGGGGCCGCTCGGGACCCGCGCCGGCTCCCCGTAGCGATCTACCCGCTTGCCGTTCGATTCCATGTCCAGCTGCTGGAGGTGGGCGGGAAAACGAGAGAGGGCCTGGGAGTAGGGCAGGACGGCGACGCTCGGCCTGCCGAGTACGTCGCGCTCGAAGACGCCGAGCATCGCGTCCATCATCGCGGCGTTCTTGCCCATCTCGGGCTCGAGCGCGGCCTCGTCGGCCTCGGCTGCGCCGCGTAGTACCGCCTCGAAGGTATCGGGGCCCAGCGCTATGGAGAGTATTACGCCTCCCACCGCGCTCGTGGCGCTATAGCGTCCCCCGATATAATCGTCTATATAGAACGAGTCTAGATACCCGGGGTTCCTCGCGAGCGGGCTCGACTCGCTCGTCACCGCGACGAGGTGCCGCGACGGGTCTATCCCGGCCTTGGACGATAACCACGCCTTGACGAGAGCCTCGTTGGCGAGCGTCTCCTGCGTGGTGCCGCTCTTGGATACCAGGATGAAGAGGCTCGTCTCCGGGTCCAGGCCTGAAAGCACGCCGTTGGCGTCGTCGGGGTCGACGTTGCTTATGAACGACGCCCTGAGCGAAAGCCGGCCCCTCTCCCGCGCCCATTGCTCTAACGCCAAATACAGCGCTCTCGGCCCCAGGTCGGAACCGCCGATGCCTATCTGTATGACCCGCTCGAAACGCTTGCCCGTAGAGCCGACGACCGTGCCCGAGCGCACTCTGTCGGCGAACGCGGCGGCGCGCATACGCTCGCCCTCGTAGAAGGCGCGATAGTCCCTACCGTCCTTGACGACCGGACCGAATGGTGTCCCTCGGGCGATATGGTGGAGTACCATGCGATTCTCGCCGGGGTTCATCGCTTGACCGGTGGCCACGGCCTGGTATTGCCCTACCAGGTCGAGTTCCTTGGCGACCGACGCGAGCATGGCGATAGTCGTATCGTCCGCGTCCATCGCGGCGTACGAGTACGACAGTCCCCCGCCGGCCGGTATGCTCCTGCTCGCTATGCGCTCAGGAGTCAGGACGCCCGCGAGGTCTTCAGCGCGCCGTGCCAGTATGGACGGCCACGACGATGATTCGTCAATTCGATTCCAGTGTTTCATAGGCTATCCTTCCATCCGATAACGCCGTAGCGATCGACCTTGAGTGTTTCGTTTCGATACGCTTATAGTATGCTCCGTGCTACGTTTTTTCAATACGGAAAGGCCGAGTGGACGTTTGATATACGAAATCGCTCAATTCTGATATAATCACGCAATGCCTAAACTCGTGACCTTCATCGAGAAAGAGTTCATCCTCAACCAGGTGCAGAAGACCGGAAGCCGCGTCGTCGTGTTCGGTTCCGGGAAGAGCCTGGATGGAAGGCTCAAGTGCTTCGACAAGGAAACACTGGTTCTGACCACGACCGCGCAGGGCGCCGAGGCGTTCAAGAGCTGGGACGTCGTTTCGGTCTTCCTTTCGTATCAGAGCCAGCGCGTCACTTTTCCCGGCAAGGTAAAGAAGATATCCGGTGGGGAACTCGTCATCGGATTACCCGAGCAACTGATAAAGGCGCCGCAGCGGAAGGCGGTCAGGGTGCCTCCGCCCAAGGATATGAGGCTCGAGTTCTTTCTTCAGAACGAGCGCATACGCATCGACTGCCCCGAGTCTAGCGAGTACGCCGAGCTCGAGATGCCGGCCCTGAGCGTCGG
Organism: Spirochaetae bacterium HGW-Spirochaetae-3; assembly: GCA_002839315.1. Classification (GTDB taxonomy): domain Bacteria; phylum Spirochaetota; class Spirochaetia; order Treponematales; family UBA12059; genus SZUA-370. Next base: position 241,347 of record PGXV01000004.1, on the reverse strand, counting down.
CTTCGATACGGGCACTATCAGCGGCCTCCTCGAGAGCTTCAAGGAGAAGGCGTCGACGATGTACGCTCGGAGCGGCATCGTAATGTTCAACAAGAACCGTAGGCCGGAGTCCGTCGAGGAACGCCTGATATCGGAGATCGGCAGGACCCTGCTGGTACCGAGTACCAATAGCCCGCTACCGGCTGCTGATCCGTATCCCGACGGGCGCATCATCACACAGTCGATGGCCGACGCCTTCGAGGGGCCGACGGTGTTCCTGGAAGGATCGGCCCTCGAGCGAAGCAGGGCCGAGAAGACTGCCGCGGGCATCGTCTCGGAGCTCTATTGCCCGATCCTCTACTATCAGTACGTCGTCGGTTACGTATACCTGATGAACGACGAGGAGAGGAAGACGTGCCTGGATTATCGAACCGTGGACTTCGCGTGGGAATTTTCCCATATCCTCGCGTATAGCCTGAAGGTCAACAATTACTTCAAGCTAGATGACGACTACGTCGCGGATCCCTATAAACCGCAGGTCGTCGATCTGTCCGCCGGTGGGTGCCTGCTCTCGATGCCAAAATCGACGTTCAAGGTGAAGCTTCAAAGCGGCTCGGTGCTCGATATCAACATATCCAGGGACGACGCAGCCGATTCGGTCACGATGAAAGGGCGCGTCGCCCGCAAGTTCGACGATAGGGACAACGAGTACTACGGCGTGGCGTTCCTTAACGCCGAGCAGGACGCGTTAGTCGAATTGCGCAAATCCCTGTACGCTGACGATTCCTCGAGGTTCGCCTGCGACGAGGCGACCCTCGAGCTTTGATCGGAGAAAACGATGGGCGGTGACTTTTCTATCGTCGGAAGGATCAAGCTGGCTTTTCAGGTGATGTCACGCTGGGAGACGCTCGTGACTCTCGGCGCGTTCATAGCGCTCTGGCTTATCGTCCGCTACGTCGCGGATCCCTGGCGCGGCGATGAACGGCGACGCGAGAGACGCTCCTTCAGGCTGCCGAAGAAGGCAAAGGAAGCTCCCGCGGCGTCAACGGAGGAAATCGACGACGACGACGTCTTGCCGGACTGAGTCGGCGTCCTGGCGCGCGTCCTCGTAATGCGCGCGGACGCGATACGTCCTTTCCATGGTTGGCGGGTTCGTACCCTGATCAGCCCTATGGAAGCGGCCGTAGCGATGCCTTCTTCTACCTCATCCCGGTTCCAGCCGACGAGGGCTCCTCTATGGCGTCGAGCCGGCGATCCCGGCTCGCAGATCAGGAACGACGCCGCTTCCCTCGCGGTAAAGCGCCTGGCATGAATCCGGGCAAGCGACGCGATTTCCCTGGAACCGGGGGCGGTGCGCATCGCGAACCCTTCGCAGTCGTCGCAAGACGAGCAGGATACGGCGTCGGCGTCGTCGTATCCCAGGCCTTTAAGCAAGAACCTTCTCCTGCACCCGTAATCACCGGTAGCGTAGGCCTCCATGATACGGGCTCTGGATTGCGCTATCGCCTTTCGGGCGTCGGCGCTGCTTGCGACGACGCCGCTCGACTGAGCGGGCGTGGCGGTAACGGAGCCTGCCCGGAAATCTCCTGGCGTCGCCTTGCGGAGCATCACGGCGAAGGCCTGATTACCGTCCCTGCCGGCGCGGCCCGATTCCTGCAGGTATGCTTCGACAGACGAAGGCGGTCCGAAATGGATAACGGTCCTGATATTCGCTTTATCCATCCCCAGGCCATAGGCGCAGGTAGAACATAATACCCCGTCCCTGGACGACATGAACCACGTCTCGATCGTCGTTTTCTCGGCCTTCTCCAGCCCCGCGTGATAGAAGCGGGCGTCTATTCCCGGAATCGACGCCCGCAGATCCTCCGCGAGGATCTGCACGCCCGGTCGCGAAGGGGCGAACACGATCGCGGGCCGCGGCATGCCAGAAACGGCTGTTAGCAGGGCCCGTCGCATCGACAGCGCCGGCCTGACCTCATATCGTATGTTCGGCCTGTCAGGCGCGCCGGAGACGAGCAGGTACGGCCTGTCCGTAAACAGTAGCTCGGAGACGCGGGCGAGTATAGGCGGCGAAGCGGTCGCCGTGAACGCGGTCACGATACGCGGGGCGATGGATCGTATCGCGTCGCCGAGGCGTAGGTATGCCGGCCTGAACCCGTCGCCCCATTCGGCGACGCAGTGCGCCTCGTCAACGACGAAATGAAAGACCGACGCATGCTTAAGGAGCTCAAGTACCCGCGGTACGCCTACCGTCTCGGGGTTCGAGATGATAACGCGGGCTTTTCCGGAGCCTATATCCCGGAACGCCGACTCGCGTTCGGGAATAGTCATGCCGCCCTTGAGGACGGTAGCCGTCACGCCGACCGCCGCGAGCCTCGCGGCCTGGTCTGCCATGAGGCCGAGCAACGGGTATACGACGAGGGTCGGCCCCGGGCACAAGGCCGCCGGCAACTGGAAGCACAGGCTCTTGCCCGCGCCGGTCGGCAGTATGACGACTTGGTTTACGGGACCATTATCGGCGTCGGCTTCGATCGCGTCGAGGACGTTGGCGATGACGAGCCTCTGGTATGGGTACAGGTAAGGAATACCGAAGGCGTCACGGGCGTATTCGCCTACGGGATCGAGTCCGTCCATGCCCAAGGTACGCCGACCCGGGCACGGGCGCTTGAGGCCCGTTTAAAGTCTGCTTACTTGAGGCAGGCAGCCGACAGGAAATCCTCTGCGGAGGGACAGAGGCTCGCCACCTGGCAGAATGCGCACAGCGGCTTCCTGGCCCTGCATACGTGCTTCCCGTGGCGGTTGAGCGCGTACGAGAAGGCGGTCCACATCGATTCCGGTAACGCGGCGCCAAGCATACGCTCGCTTCTGGCCGGGTCGTCGGTCGGCGCCAGGCCCAGCCGACGCGCCGTCCGGAGGACATGGGTGTCTACGACGATACCGGGCTTGCCGTAGCAGACGCTGACTATGAGATTGGCTGTTTTCCTGCCGACGCCTGGAAGCCGTGTCAGTTCCTCGATCGTATCCGGCACGCTTCCGTCGTATTCGTCCACGAGCATCCTGGCGGTGGCGATGATATTTGCGGCTTTCGCCCTATAGAAGCCCGTGGTCCGTACGAGGGCCTCGACGTCGGCCCGACCGGCGCCTGCCAGCGACCGGGCGTCGGGGTACGCCGCGAACAGGGCCGGCGTCGCCTTGTTAACCTGCTCGTCGGTGCATTGAGCCGACAGGATCACCGATACGAGAAGCTCGAAGCAGTTACGGTATGCGAGCGCGGATCCGGCGTTCGGCCAGATAGGTACGAGCACGTCGAATACGGTACGCGCGCTGGGAATCGTCGTCGTTTCCATGGCTCCACTATCGCACCCTCCCGCTTCCGACTCAAGTAGCGCGATCAGGGGAATTGTTTCATTGCGAATACGCCCATCGCGTCCTATAATAGGTATGGAATGCAGGCATGGAGGAACGCATGAAAAGAGTATTCGTAACAATCGCCGCCGTCATCATGGCCGTTTCGGTCTCAACTGTTTTCGCTCAGGGCACCGCCGCGGGCTCCGATTCCGTACCATCCGGACAATCGGCCTTATATCCAGTACGCGTTGACGTCGCCCGGGTATATACGCATTCGCAGGGGTACAAGGTCGTCTATCGAAAGGGCCAGGCCTCCTTCGCCGAGGCCTATATCCCGTCTTCGTGGTTCGTCTCCGGGGGACAGGCGATGATGCTCCGCGGCTGGGGCCGCGAGTATCCTTATATGGTCGTCTATTACAAGGACGATGGAAGTTTCAGTCACCTAAAGCTGTACGTCCTCTCCAATATGAGGGATTCGACCTGGGGGACGATCGAAGGCGATCCGGGAGATAAATTCAAGATCGATACGCTTAAGTTGGAATTCTAGCGGACTCCTAGCCGACGGCTCGACCTTCAGCTATACTCAGGCGGACCCCGCGGGCCTTACGACGGCCCGTGGGGTCGCTCGCACGCACGGTCGCGCAATTATGCTCAGGATTGGAATGTATATGGATATGACGGTCTTCGTCGCCGAATCAGGCATACTATCGTTTTTGGAGAGGTATTCTTCGTACCTCATCGTCGGCCACAAGGAACCGGACGGCGATTGCGTCGGTAGCCAACTCGCGTTGGCGTCCTTCCTGTCGCGTCGCGGCAAGAAGGCCGTCCTCCTGTCCTCGGGGCCGTTCGCGAGGACCGAGATCGCCGAGTACGCGCCTCGCTTCGCCGATAGCATAGATCCGGCTATCGTCGCCTCCGGATCATGCGCCGTCGTCGTCATGGACTGCTCGTCGCTGTCGCGCATCGGTTCGGTCGCCGACAGCCTTCCCTCCGGCCTCCCCGTCGCGTTCATCGATCACCACGCCTCGGGCGAGGCTTCAGGCGACGTGCGCCTCGTCGACCACAATGCGCCGGCGGTGACCTGCCTTGTCCAAGGCATCATCGAGGCTGCCGGCGATCGCCCGACGAGGGAAGAGGCCGAGATGCTGATGTTCGGCCTGTGTACCGACACGGGTTTCTTCAGGCATCTCGATAGTAACTCCGGATCCATATTCTCGTCGGCCGGGCGCCTGGTCGACGCAGGCGCGTCTCCGAAGCGGGCCTTCGACATGATGAACGGCGGGAAGCCGTTCGCGTCGAGGAAGCTGATGGGAGAGATGCTGTCCACGGCCGAGACCCGATTCGACGGCAGGCTTATCATCACCAGCATGGGGCTGGAGGCACAGGAACGCTACGGCATGGTCGGCAGGGACTCGGACATGCTGTACCAGCTCCTGATGACCGTCGCAGGCATGGAAGTCGCCGTCGTCGTACGCCAGGAAAGTCCCACCGACTGTACGGTCGGTTTCAGGTCAAGGGCGACGGTCGACGTAGCGGCGATCGCGGCATCCTTCGGCGGCGGCGGGCATCGCCTGGCCTCCGGTCTTCATATCGCAGGGCAAGCCGGCGATATAGTCGATCGCGTTATAGCCGCCTTCGAGCCGGTATTCTCGAATGAGAAAAAAGCGAATACGTTCTAGCCTGATGTAACGATCGGTAACGCGTTGTAACGAGTTGTAACGTTGAAGAAAGCGTCGGGTTCCGAACCCCGGGCGCTTTCTTTTTTTTAAAACTCCGGCGTTAGCGAATAAGTGAATAGCGATCAATAAGATGATCGCTCCCCCATCATACCGTTTCGATCCTCGTACTATGCTGTAGCGATCGTTTGCTGGAAGTCGGTACGCTTTATGCACTAATGCCTAGCGGGCGGTCCCGACATCCTGAGGCGAGACCGCCGTGAAGGAGGATCGAATGACGAACGACGACCTGAATTCATTGGTCGCTCGAAAGAAACATGGCGAGGCGGGGATAGGAGGCCTGATTCTCGAGCGAATCGCGAAGGATGTCTATAAACGTCCCAGGCTATATGGATTCAGGTCGGAAGATGACGTCGGCGAAGTTTTCGAGCACTATTGGACGAGGATTAGCGGACTGGTCGATAGGTACGAGGATATCGGTTGCGGCTTCGAAGCGTTCCTTATCTCCTCGATACGCTATATGGCGTTATCCATTCGTAGGCAAAAGGCGTGGAACCATGACAAGGATGGCTTCCTGGACGATGACGCCAAGTCGGAATTCCGTTCATGCCCGGATCAGCGCGGCCCTTCAGGCGGCTTTCGAAGGCCCGCGCGGGCCGCCGCTTTTCCGAACCGCGATGATCACGGCGTCATCGCCACGGCTTTCAGGCGACGGATGCTGTTCCTCTGCGTCAAATGCGCCAATAGCATCGACGATACTCAGGCGGCCGCGATCGCCGGCGCCGTCGGTCTCGACGAGGATCATCTGCTTTCGACGCTTACGATCGCCCGGGCGTCGGGGCTGGGGATCAGGAGGCGTAGCGCTTCGCGACGGCGGGGCCGTGATGCGGCTTGGCTCAGGATGGGAGCATCGAGTAGGCGGCTCGCCCGCGAGGTAGATACGGATACGCGGCGCTATATCTCGGAGGCCATAGACCGCGACCGGGGACTGTACACGAGGGCGATACTCCATATATCCAGATCCAGCCGTATGATATCGAATAAGGCGGTATCGGAGCTGCTCGGCGTCCCCAAGGGAACGGTGGATTGCGGTGTCGGGCGTATCATGAGGAGGTATTCCGATCTTTATGAAGAGAGGCTAGCTCGATAGAATAGCGTCGGAGGAACGATGACCATATACGTCGCTACGAATAACGCCCACAAGCTAGACGAGATACGGCCTGCGATGCCCGGCATTCAATTCCGCGTACCCGGGGACGCGGGAATGGAATTCGACTTTCCCGAGGACGCCGATACGTTCATAGGTAACTCTACAGGGAAGGCCCTGGCCTTGTGGCGCCTCGTGCGGGTTCCCGTGCTCGCCGACGACTCCGGGCTATGCGTCGGCGCGCTCGGCGGGCGTCCGGGCGTGCTGTCGGCGCGCTATGGCTCCACGGACGGCTCTACGCCGCTCGCCGCGCCGGAACGGAACGCGCTACTGCTCGAGGAGATGCGCGGCGTCGCCGACCGCGCGTGCAGGTTCGTCTGCTGCATGAGCCTGGTACTGTCTCCGGACAGGATATTCGTGGTACAGGAAACCTGCGAGGGGCTCCTTCTCGAGGCGCCCCGAGGCTCGGGCGGCTTCGGATACGATCCCTTGGTATACCTTCCGGAGCTCGGATGCAGCGTCGCCGAGCTGTCCACCGAGCAGAAGAACCGCGTATCGCATCGGGGTAGGGCGCTCTCGCGCATGGCGGCCATCATTGACAGCCTGTCCGGCATGGCGTAGCCCCGCATGATAAGAAAAGCCGGCGCTCCATAAGGATCGCCGGCTTTCTTGTCGGGTTCTTACGCCCGCGGTCATCGTCTGGGAGCGCCAGGAGGCTACTCCTTGATGCCGTACTTCTTGCGGAAGCGATCGATGCGTCCTGCGGTGTCGACGAGTTTCTGCTTTCCGGTAAAGAAGGGGTGACAGGCGGAGCAAATTTCCACCTGGATATTCTTTACCGTCGAACGGGTCTCAATGACATTGCCGCACGCGCACGTGATCGTGGTGAATTCGTACTTGGGATGTATCCCGCTCTTCATCGTGATCTCCTCGCGCGCCGGTCATGCATGCCAGAATACCGGCTGTATGACGGCTATCAAATTTCTTGCCTAGCGGACTCAGGAATCGCCCATGGGCGTATTCATGGATCTTAGGAAGGCCTCATTATTCTTGGTTTTGCTCATCTTGTCAATCAGCAGCTCGGTCGCCTCGAGGTCGTCCATCGGGCTCAAGGCCTTTCGCAGTATCCATATTTTCTGGAGCTCGTCGGAAGCCAGGAGCAGTTCTTCCTTGCGGGTGCTCGATTTCTTGACGTTGATCGCCGGGAAAAGCCTGCGGTCTGACATGCGCCTGTCCAGGTTTATCTCCATGTTGCCGGTGCCCTTGAATTCCTCGAAGATGACCTCGTCCATCCTGGAGCCGGTGTCGACGAGGGCCGTGGCGATGATCGTCAGGCTACCGCCGCCTTCGATATTGCGGGCCGCGCCGAAGAAGCGCTTTGGCTTGTGGAGCGCGTTGGAGTCGACGCCGCCCGACAGGATCTTGCCGGACGTCGGTACGGTCTGGTTATACGCGCGCGCGAGTCGGGTGATAGAGTCGAGGAGGATGACGACGTCCTTGCCGTGCTCGACGAGGCGCTTGGCCTTGTCCAGCACCATCTCGGAAACCTGCACGTGGCGCGTGGCCTGCTCGTCGAAGGTCGAAGAGATGACTTCGGCCTTGACGGTGCGCTCCATGTCGGTCACCTCTTCGGGCCGCTCGTCGATCAGGAGCACGATCAGGTAGACCTCTGGATGGTTGGCCGTGATGGCGTTGGCTATCTTCTGCAGCAGTATCGTCTTTCCGGTCTTCGGCGGCGATACGATCAGCGCGCGCTGCCCCTTGCCGATGGGGCAGAACAGGTTGATGATCCGCGTCGACGTCTCCGTGGTCGTCGTCTCGAGGTTGAAGCGTTCGTTAGGGTAGAGCGGGGTGAGGTTCTCGAAGGGGATGCGATTCTGGGCGACGGCCGGCTCGTCGAAGTTGACCTGCTCGACGCGGAGCATCGCGAAGAAACGCTCTCCTTCCTTCGGGCTGCGGATCTGGCCGAAGACGGTATCGCCGGTCTTCAGGTTGAAGAGCCTGATCTGCGACGGGCTGATGTAGATATCGTCCGAGCCGGGAAGGTAGCTGTTCTGCGGCGAACGGAGGAAACCGTAACCGTCGGGAAGTATCTCCAGCGAGCCGTAGGCGTAGATGATGCCTCCGCGCTCGGTGTGGGTCTTCAGGATCTGGAAGATGAGTTCCTGCTTCTTGAGGACTATCATCTCCTCGTGGTTGAGCCCCGTACCGCCTCCGAGCTCCCGGAGCTCCTTGAAGCCCATGCTGGTAAGCTCGTTTATCGATAGCTTGGATCGAGACTCGCCTTGGTCGGCCTTGGGCGAGTCGTCGCGGGACTTCTCGAAGCTCTCCTGCTTTCGGACGAAGCCCGGCACGACGCTGCCGCCAGAACGTCCCTCGTAGCGGGAGTCGTCGTCGTGATCCCTCCGCGGGGCCGAGGTGAAGCCTCCGTGCGAGCCGTTCTGCGGCGGATACTGATTCTGCGACGCTACGGGGGGCGGCGAAGAAGGCGTAGAAACCTGGGGCGAGACGACGGCCGGCGCGGCTCCCTCGTCCTGATGGGCTACGGGCCTGCGTACGACGCGCTTCCGAGGCGCGACCTTCGCCGGCTTGTCGAGCGAATCGTTGTTTTCGGCGCCCGTCGAGGCGCCTTCGAGGTCCAGTTCCCCTTGGGGTTTCCCGTCGGGCTCGCCGGACATGTCGTCCGCCTGGCTCTTGCGTAATATTGCCATAGGTTTCTCCAATACGTGGTTTGGGCCGACCGGTCATGAGGTCTACGGCATGTGCCGAACCCCAACGCGGTCGAAAAAATTGGGAGGCTTGCTTACGAGCGTCCCTTGATACTGTATATGCTTTTCCGTTTCCGGCCGGAAGATATGCGGCTGGCGACCGATAGTCGCATCGCCGGCGCGCTGTAACGCGCGGTCAATTTTCCTTACGGAAACGATACTCCCGCCTTGCGCGAATTGTCAAGCTGGATCGTCGATCCTTAGATCGACGATCCGGCGATCGCTGCGCGAACGATCGCGGCCATACGATCCAACGCGAATTCGGCTGCCGCGTCCCGTACGGCCTGCCTGTCGCCTGTGAAAAAAGCCGATGCCGATACGGTCGAACCGGGCGAGCGGAAACCGAACCAGACGGTGCCCACTGGCTTATCCGAGCTGCCGCCGCCGGGACCCGCGATGCCCGTAATGGAAAAGGCGTAATCCGAGCCGAAAGCCGAGGCGGCTCCTCCCGCCATCGCGATGGCGGTCTCTGCGGATACGGCGCCGTGGGCGTCTATGGTCGCGGCGGGCACTGCCAGCAACCGTTCCTTCGCGGCGTTCGAGTAGGCGACGAGTCCGCCAAGGAAAAAACCCGACGCTCCGGGTATATCCGTTATAGCCGCGGCGGCGAGGCCGCCGGTACAGGACTCGGCGCATGACAACGACGATCCGGACTCGCCTAACGCCGACGCGAGTTCCGACGCCAGTGCGTCGAGCCGCGCGTTTCGGATCACGAAGCGCTTTCCCCCCTGGCCGCGAATGGATCGAACGCATCGCCGTCCTTGACCATCTCGCACCGCCCCTCGAATAGCACTCCGTCGGCTATCCTGAGTTTTGCCGTTTTCACGTTGCCCCGAACCTGGGCGCTCGAGCGGAATTCGACCTTGTCCAGCGCTTCCAGGTCTCCGCGTACGGAGCCGGCGACGACAATGCTCATGGCCCTGATGCGCCCGACGTTAACAGTAGCCCCTTCGTCGATATACAAGGCGCCCTTGGCGTCTATGTCCCCCTCGAAGTTGCCGCGGATCATGAGGCTCGAGTCGAATTTAAGCGTCCCGGAGAAGCTCGTGGTGGCTCCCAGCACGGTCGTAATATCGGCCCCGTTCTTGATAGCAGATTTGCTCGGCATCTAGTACCTTTTCTCACTTATGATTCATAACGAACACGCCGTCCCAGTCCTCGTCCGGCGGATCGATAGCGTAATGATCGCATCGATCCAGGTAGACTTTGCACGGACCGTCCGTCGGGTCGATGGCCAACGCCGCCGCGAAGCGATCGGACGCGTCCGAGAAGCGCAACAGCTTATAGAGTTTCCTACCCTCGGCGAACAGCTCCAGGACTTTTCTCTTCTCCTCGCTGATCATAGGGGCTCCTTCCGTTGCCTCGCGCTTAACGAATGTCCGCCCGCGTCTTCCGGCGCATGGTGGCGATATCCAGAGATTCTTTCCGTAGACCCTCAGACTCCGCCTTCAGCGATTCGATACGGACCTTGAGCGATTCCAGCGAGTCGGCCGCCTTCTTGGCGAGCCTTCGCGTGGTTTCGATGTCGTCAGCCGCGGCTATATCCTCTAGCGCCTTCTTCATGGCATCCGCTGAGGAGAATAACTCTTCCACGGTCCTGTCCCCGATTACCAGGCGTTTCTCGCGGTTCTCTATCTGCCGCAAGAGATCGTGGGAACGTAGAACGGCGTGTATCCTCGCGAGAACCTCCGCGAAGTTGAACGGTTTGGTGATGTAGTCGTCGGCGCCCAGCTCCAGGCCCTCTACCTTGTCCTTAATGTCGTCGAGCGCCGAAAAAATGATTATGGGCGTATCGGAGAACTCGGCGTACTCGGGGGAAGACTTTATTATCTTGGTGACTTCCCAGCCGGAAAGCTTCGGCATGATGTTGTCGAGGATAACGAGGTCGGGTTGGATCTTCCTAATGGATTCGAGGGCTTCCTGGCCGTTCTCCGCCTTATGAACCTCGAATCCAAGATTGGACAGCATGACATCGAAGAATTCGAGATTGATTTGTTCGTCGTCTACTACCAGTATACGTTTTTTGGTGGCCACTATGGTCTCCGATCGTGGGTTGCCGAGCACGGATGACGAACAGCATGTCTTCGGGCGATTCGCCGGACGAAGATCATTTTCCTATACGCCGTCGTTCTTGTCAATGCGGAAGGTGTCGGAACGGAAGGCGGCGCTCAGGATGATAAAAACTAATCCTATGCATAATAATGCGATATCAGAATACTTTCCCGCGTACTCATATGCTGTAATCCTTGAGCTTCCGAGAGGAAGATCGACGAAGAGCGAGCCGCGGATGAAGGGCGGAAGGGCTCCCGCGACGGCTCCATTCGGCGCTATAGCAACGGTAGCGCCGGTATCCGCGGCCCTGAGGACGATGGATCCGGTCTCGGCGGCCCTGAATTTCGACATCGCTAGATGCTGTTCCTGCATGAGCGCCGAACGGGCCCACGAGTCGTTCGTCAGGACCACGAAGAAATCTGGTGCGTCGAACGAGGAAAAGTACCGTCCGAATGAATCCTCGAAGCATATGGGCGCGGCGATGTTCGCCGAACCGGCCCTCAGGAGAGACGGCCCATCACCCGGCGTCCAGAAGGCGCCGAATCGAGAGACGAGCCATCGGTTCAGTGACGGGAACCTGAGCCTGGGGGGCAGGTATTCCGAGAACGGCACGAGCTTGACCTTGTCGTAGCGTCCGGCTATGGCTCCATCCGAGAAGAGCAGCGCGGAGTTGTGCTCGATGGTCCGACGGACGTCATCGGGCAGGGCGTATCCGTTGCCGATGAGCACGGGAACGGGGAAGCTCGACAGGTACGCCTCGACTCCGTAAATGAACTCGTACGTCGGCCGCTCGGGCCGATGCCTGACGTGCCACTCGATGGGCGGGACGATCGCGGTTTCGTGCCATACGACCAGGTCGGGGCGCTTTTCGAGGGCCGCGTCGCTCAGCGCAGATAGTCTTTGGAAAGCGGCGGCGTAATCGGTAATACCGGCCTGCTTGTATACGCTCGGCTGTATCAATGCTACCCGGAACGCTCCTGGGGAGGGCGAGTCGCCCGGCGTCTGCGAAGCGGTCATCCCGTAGCCTGAGGCGCTCGGTTTGCCGGAGACGGCGACGATAAGGATGCATGCCGCGCCGAACAGTCCCCTGAGCGCTGTCCCCGCGGCTCGTCCCCGAACCGAGCCTCGCATGCGGCGGAGCGCGGCGTATAGCGACGCGTTGGCGCCGGCGATGGCGAGGCTGACGAGCGGTACGCCCCCAAGGGACGCGAGCCGGAGGGCGGCCGAGCTGTCGGCCAGCGAATACGGCAGTGAGGCGTACGGGAAGGCCAGGAATCCGACCGATCTGCCTAGTTCGGCCGCCGACCAGATGAAAACCGCCGCCGGTAACGCGAAGCGGCTTTTCGTGCGTAAAACAGCCGAGATTGACGCGAAGGCTACGGCGAACCATACGACGCCGATCGCGACGGCGACGAACACGGCCGCGGGGTGATAGGCCGATAGCCATTTACACGTTATCCCCAGTACGGCCGCGCCTATGACGGCGCCGGCCGCTCCCGAGGCTATCGGACCATGGCGATCCGAGAAGGCGAGCATCGGGAGCAGCGACAGGAAAGCCGCGAGGTGAAAAGCGCCTCCCGGAACCAGGAAGGCGATTAGGTATAATGCCGTTGATGAAGCAACGAGGGCGGCGCCGGCGAAGCGCCGGTCAAGCCTATTCGTCCGCGGCGGCGACCGCATCAGCGATTGTGTCGGCGTCTTCGCCGGACTTACCCTCGGCGCCGATTTTCCAGGCTTCCTGCTTGAGTTCGCGGCCCGGGCGGAATACGGCTACGCCATGATCCGATACGGACACCGGTTCGCCCGTCTTTGGGTTGCGGGCGCGCTTACGGCCTTTCCTGATACGAACCTCGAAGGTTCCGAAGCCGCGCAGTTCCACTGCTTTCTCATCGAGAATGGCCTTCTTGATTTCTTCGAACAAGCCGTCGATGAGTACGTGTATGTCTTTTCGGCCGAGCGTTGATCGTTCGTGAAGAGCGTCGATCAATTCGGCTTTCGTGACTTTTCTGGCCATGCCGCAACTCCTGGACTACCGATCCGCCATAGACCGTTCCTTAGGCTTGGCCTGAACGGATCAGTGGCGCCGGATTGGATGAGCTTAAGCGCCGAGGACGTTGACGAGCCGCTGCATCCTCGACTTCTTGCGAGCCGCAGCGTTCTTCTTGATGATGCCCTTGCGAGCGGCCGTGTCGATCTGCTTGATCATGTCCTTGAGCGTAGATTCGGCGAGATCCTTGTCCTTGGCGTGGGCGGCGACGACAACGCGCTTAGCGGCGGTTCGTACGCTGCTCTTTACTTTCTTGTTCTGGACGCGTCGCTTCTCGTCCTGCTTATGCCGTTTCTCGGCGGATGAAAATTTGGTAGCCAAGCTATCCTCCATTCGGATTGTCGCAACTAATGTCTGTTCGACAGGAATTAACGTCGGTAGAAGAAATTACCAGAACGCCACGAGTATGTCAAGGATGGAGAACGCTATGTTTGGGCGGCCGTATTGCCTGAGGATCGACGAGAGGCTATAGTCGTCGGCATGGGAACCCTGATAATTGCGCTGACTTCGCTCGCCATAGCCTTGGCGTACGAGGTGCCGGCCTATCTGTGCCGCTTCCTTCCCTCGGGTATCCGGCGCCAACGGGTAGCGGATATAGCCTTGCGGGCCATGAACCGTTTCGTCTCGTGCGCTAAGGCGTATATCGGGCTTAGACTGCTATACGATCGCCCGTCGTTCGTAATGCCCGACCGATGCATCGTCGTATCCAACCATCAGAGCCTCCTCGACATCCCTATACTCATGCACTACTTCGAGCCGGACCGCCGATTGCTATTCGTTGCCAAGAAAGAGCTCGGAAACGGTATCCCGCTTATTTCGAGCGTCTTGAGGGTAGGCGGTCACGCGCTCATCGACCGCGGAAGCAACCCGACTCGTTCCATGCGCGGCCTCGGAGCGTTCGCGAGGCGATGCCAGGACATCGGATTCTGGCCATCCATCTTTCCCGAGGGAACGCGGTCGAAGGACGGAAAGATGGGCAGATTCCATTCGGCAGGGCTCAGGCGCATCATGGACACGGCTCCTGCGCCGTTACTGGTAGTCGCCATCGACGGCGGCTGGAAGGCCACGAAGCTGAAGACGCTACTGTCCGGGAAAGCCCCCGTAGAGTACCGTGTAAAGGTCTTGTCGATAGTAGAGGCTCGGGCCGACAAGCAAGGCGTCGTGGACGCCCTGGGAGTCGCGCGCGCGGATATAGAGCGCCAGCTTGAAACATGGCGCTCGGGCGATTTGTCCGCGGCGGCACGAACATGAAAAAAGCCGCCCCCGATCGGGACGGCCCTTATTCCACACGCAACGCGAATCCTAGCTGAAATCGCTCGGCCTTCGCTCGGTGCGCTTGCATTTCTCGCATTCGGCGACGTTCTTTACGCGACCTTCTTCGAAGAGGGTCTTCATTTTCACTTCACCGCCGCAGGGGCAATAGAAATGATGCGTGGTACTCGACGTACGAGAGTTCTTACTAACCTGTCCCATGACGAACTCCTTGGGGATCTAGCCGACCGAAGGCGGCCGCCCATCCGGCAACGCCGTAAGGCGCCCCGATAGTGGATAACGGACGGCGCTACTCATGGCGCCAAAGCCTGTTGAGAAAATAACGTAGAATTTGATCTAGTGTCAATCATGAAAGACCCCCGGGTCGAAGCCTCGGCCCGGGGGCGCACCACGGAAAGGAGGAACACCGCTCGATCGACGATCGAGGAATGTCAACTTAAATAACAATCGGAGTGCGCTGCGGTTACCGAAAAAAAACGGATTCTAGGTCGGCTGGGCGGCCTTTTTCAGCAATTCCTGTAGCTGTTCCTTGTGGAACAGCTCGACCGACCGGTTCTCCGCGAATTCCATCGCCGCCCGGTTGAACGTTGAGCTCGTGACGATGACCCCGCGGATGATGCCGAGCTTCTTCATGTTGTCGAGCAGCGACCTGACCGCTGAATCGTCCAGGGGCTCGGATACCCTGAGGAAACGCAACAACTGCGGCTTCTTCTTCGTGCCGAGCCACTTTTCCGACTCGTTCTCTACGGTGATGAAATCGACGCCGTTCTGCGTAGGGATGACGTCCCGTACCGCGAGGTTAAGGCCGTCCGACGCGACGCGCTTGCACAGCTCGACGAAATCTTCCTGGCCGCAGGTCAGGAAATCCTTTATATGGTCATCGGTGCGATATTCCTGATATTGGGTAAGCTTCTCGGCCACGTCCCTGAATTGCGGCTTCTTGGCGTATATCTTCTCCCATTGCTCGATGGCGCGGTCGATGTTCTTGAGCTTTTCATAGCAGAGCGACAGGAAGTACCTACCGTACAGGATCTCCGAGGAACCCTCATCCTTAGACAGCTTTATTGCGCGTTCAAGCTCGATAGCGGCGTTCTCGTACGAGCCTTGGTTCATGTAGGTTCCGCCTCGCTCTACGAGCGCCTTTATCTTGAGCGCCGGGCTTTTCTGCGCCCGTTCGAAGGCGAGCAGGGCGCCCGTATAGTCGTTAGATTCCTTGAGGAGCTTGCCGAGGTAGTAGTAGCCGTCATAATTCGAAGGATCGAACTTGAGGCCGAATTCGAATTCGGCCCTCGCCTCGAGGGGATGCTTGGTCTTGTATAGTATGACCCCGAGTATATAATGGGCCTTCCCGTGACGGGGATCGAGTTCCACCGCTTTCCTGGCGTATTTCACGGCGACGTCAGCCTTGCCGCGGGTATCGAATATCCTGGCGCATTGATAATAGTAATCCGCGTTCCGGGGATCGCCCTTGACGAGGAGTATATATTCCTTGAGGGCCTCTTCAAGCTGGCCGAAGCGCTCGTAGAGATCGGCGATGAGGCGCCTGAATTCGGGCTCCGGGATTTCCTGATCGAACTGACCTATACCGCCGACGGTCTTGAATTCCATGAGCGCGAGTTCTGATTTCCCCTCGGCGAGGTATATCTTCCCCATGTAGTAATGGGCAACGGCGTTTCTTGGTTCCTTCGCGAGCATCGTCTTGACGATCTTGCCGGCGGCTTGGTTCCGGCCTTGCTTTATCAGGTCGGAAACCGCGGAAAGCCGTTTAGGCATCACTATCATCCGTATAAGGAAATAGCTCAGTATGCCTACTGCGACGCCGAAGAATACTATAAGGATTACGACGAATGACATCGGCCCGCCTTGCTATTCGGTATCGGGAATGGTGAGGACGCGCTTTAAACGAGCCGCCTCTCGTGGTATCCTAGTCTATGGTATACGAGATCGGCGGTAATTTCCAGAGTCGTTTCGCCCGTCCAGGCGAGAAACGGTCGCATCGCACGGCGATATCCGTTCGTAAGGAGGTATGATGCGTTCCGGACCTACGTCGAACCTGGCCTTAAGCCGGCTCATGTCGCTGCTTTGCCTTATTTCCGCGTTCGCGGCGTCCTCGCCCGCGTTCGGATCGGACTTTTCAGAACGCGGAATCAAGCTTTTCATGGAGAACAAGCCGCAGGAGGCCGCCCCGGTATTGGAGATGGCCGCGAAGGAGTCAGGCGCCGACGAGAAGGTGTTCCTCTACCTGGGTATAGCCTATCAGCAACTAAGCCGATGGGACGATGCCATCGCAACGTTCCGCAAGGGCTTGGTCTCGTCTATCCAGTACCGTCACCAATTCCTATTCAATATAGCAAATTCGTACTTCTCACAGGGGCGGAACGCGTTCGCCCTCGAGTATTACGATCAGGCGCTGGCCGCGAAGGACGATTATCCCCAGGCCTACCTCAACCGCGCCAATACGAAGATGCGGCTCGGCGATCATCCGGGCGCCGTCTCCGACTATTCCCTGTACCTGAGCCTGGATCCGGCTTCTCCGCAGTCGTCGGAAATACGCCGTCTGCTCGATCTCCTGGGGACGAAGGCGGCGGAGGCCGATCGATTGAAGGCCGAGGCCGAGGCCCGCAAGCTGGCGGAGGAGCGGGCCAGGCAGGCGATGCTCGACGAGGTGTCCAGGTCGTTGCTCGAGGCCGCCGAGTCTACTACCAACCTGTCCGCCGGCTCGGGAGACGTGCAGGGCTACGATACCGATCTTTCCCTCGACGACTGATACGTCGAACGACTTATATAGAAGGGACCATCCGTGACCGAGAAAAACAAGAAGAGGCTGATGTATATAGGGATAGCCGTAGCCGTCATCGCGGCGATGGCTGGAATCGCCGTCCTTGTCGCGGGAGGAGCCGCCAGATCGGGCGAGCGCGAGCGCGTTAATATGCTGTCGCTCGCGCGAGAGTACATCGATCGTGCCGACTACGATAGAGCCCTAGATATCCTCGATAGGCTCATCATCAAGGACGCCTCCGACGCGGATGCTCGGGGGCTACGGAACGAGGCCCTGGCCAAGAAGGCGGCTGCTAAGGCCGTGGCGGATGAATCCGCCCGGACCGGTACCGGAGAGGCGGGGGCGCTCGCGCAGAGCCTCGGGGAGCTGGGAAAATCGCTGGAGCGCACGGCTTCTACGGTGGCCCAGGGTGCAGCCGGAAGATCGACCGCTGCGCCCGCGACGACGGACAGAGCCGCCTCCGAAGCGGCCGCCGCCGCCGCGCGCAAGGCCGACGACGACGCGAGGGCCAAGGCGGAATCGGATGCCGAGGCAGCTCGCAAGAGAGCCGCCGAGGAGGAGTTGGCACGCAAGAGCAAGGAACTGCGAGCCGAGATGGAGGCCGTGAACGCCCTCGTCAAGGCCGGACGCGATTCGATGACGACGGGTGAGTACGGATCCGCGCGCGCGTCGTTCGACAAGGCCGTCGCGTCGTTACCCGCTGGCGAGGAGAAATTCTCGGCGCAAACCTTCGCCGAGATAGCCGAGGGCTACTACGACGGCTACAAGCGGTCGCCGACGAGCGCCGACGGGCTGGAATCGGTCAAGCAGGCGCAGAGAGCCTCCCAGGAGGCCGTACGGCACGATCCGACCGACGCTCGCCCCCATTATACGCTCAGCAAGATATATAACGACTTCGAGAAGCCCGATCTCGCGCAGAGCGAACTGGAGCAGGCCGTCAAGCTCGATCCCAACAACTATCTATACGCCTACGAGCTCGGAAAGGCGTATTTCAGGGTCAAGAAGTATCCCGAGGCCCAACGGGCCTTCGAATCGATCACCGTTAAGCTTAATCCCAAGTACGAACCGGCGTTCTTCAACCTTGGCATGACCTATCGGGCGATGCGCAACGACCAGTCCGCGTTGTCCGCCTTTAGCGGCGCGATCAGGCTCAAGCCCGATTACGTGCGGGCCCATATCGAAACCGCGAGGATCCTGGCGGCGAAGGGCGACTCGACGGGAGCCGTCAAATCCTATCAGGCGGCCTTGTCGTTCGAAGCCGACAACGTTTCCGCGCTACGCGAGCTCGGCGTCGTATATAGCTCTTCAGGGAAGAACGCAGAGGCCGAGAATGTGTTTGACAAGGCCTACGCGCTGTCGCCAGACGCGGCTACGAGCTATAATCTCGCCAAGGTCAAGTACGACCTCGGGAAGGCGGACGAGGCGTTGCCGTACGCGCGCAAGGCGGTTGAGCTGGCTCCGTCGGTATCGCAATACCACTACCAGCTCGGTTTGACGGCGGAGAAGGCCAAGGACGTAGACTCGGCGCTGCTGGCCTACGCCAAGTCGGCCGAGCTCGACAAGAAGGCCGTCGATCCGCGCATAAACCTGGGGCGTATATATTTGGAATCCGGTTTTGTCGACAAGGCCTTGGCCGTATTGGATGAGGCGTATCGGATAGATCCGAGATCCCTCGAGGCGAATAATAACCTCGCCAATGCGTACGGCGCCAAGGGCCTTTTCGACAAGAGCGTCTTTCATTACGAGGCGGCGCTGACCCTTTCTCCCCGCGACCCGACGATACGCCTTAACTTGGCCAGAGCCTATGTCCAGTCCAACGCCTTGCCCAAGGCCCGCGACGCATATAGCGAGCTCCTGAAGCTGTCCCCGACGACTTGGGACGCTATGTACGAGCTCGGAAAGGTGCAGGTCTCGTTGGGGGATTCCGCCGCCGCCAAGAAGACGCTGACCGACCTGCTCGCCAAGAAGCCCGATTATAGGAGCCGTGCCGAGGTGGAGGCCTTATTGGCGGGGCTATAAGCCTTAGACCAGGCGACGTACCGCGCGGAACAGGTCGTCGCGGCTCAACTTGAACCAGATCGGCCTACCGTGCGGGCAACGTGGCTCGGGCATGCGTAAGGCGGCCTCTATCAGCGCTATGGCCCCGGATTCGTCCAGTTCGTCGCCGTCCTTGATCGCGGCCTTGCACGCGGCCTGGGCTGCCGTAGCCCTGAGTAGCTCCGCCGGGTCGGGCCGGCTCCGTAACAGCTCGAAGACCGAGCCGGTAATGGACTCGGGGAGCATTGCCGGTGCCGCCTCCATCATCCACGATCGGCCTTCCCTGACTATCCTGAATCCGGCCGCCGATAGCGACTCCGCATTGGCCGCCATGTAGGCGTCCTCCGCGTCGGATTCGGGCTCGTAGACGACGGGCACGAGCAGTTCCTGCGATACCGCCCGGCCGGACATGATCTCGTCGTACAGGAAGCGCTCGTGGGCGGCATGCTGGTCGAGCAGTACGAGTTGGTCCCCCATTTCGAACGCGAGGAACACTCCTAGCGTCCGGCCGATATACCTGAACCTACCGCCGGAGGGCGCCCGATCCGCGTCCCTGACCGGCGCGACGACGTCGACCATAGCCGACCGCGGCGTGCCGTACGGCACGCCGGTCGAGAAAGGCCGCTCGCGGGCCTCTCCTGACCCGACGGAATCGTAGCCCCGATACATCGGCGTCGCAGAGCCCTCCGCGGGGGCCTCGGGCGCGAATAGGCCTTCGCCGGAGCGCGTGGGGAACGGCGCGGACATCCTCGATTGCGTGCCGAGATAATCCTTGACGGCCCTGATCAGGCCCGACCGTATATCGTCCAGGTTCCTGAGCCTGACTTCCTTCTTGGCGGGGTGGATATTGAAATCGGCCTGCTCCGGATCGACGTCGACGAAGGCGTACGCGAACGGCCACGCTCCGCCCGGTAGGGTTCCGCGGTACGCGTATTCGAGCGCTTGGGCGATGCCGTATTCCTGGACGCGCCTGCCGTTGACGAAGACCTGTATATGGCGCCTGTCCGTGCGGTACACGGCCGGTAGGCCGGCGACTATCCTGGCGCGGAAGCCCGAGCCGGAGGCTATCAGCTCCCTGAATAGCTCGGGGCTCTGTTCCGGAGCCTGGGCGGCTAAAACCCGCTCTACGATGCCGGAAGGCCTGAGCGCGAGAAGCGGCTTGCCTCCCGACGACAGCCTGAAGGCTATGTCGGGAAAGGCCATCGCCTTGTCGACGAACACCGCCCGGCACGCGGTCGCCTCGGCCGCGGGTCTTTTAAGGAACTTCTTCCTGGCGGGGAACGACGCGAAGAGGTCTCGTATCGTCACCGCGGTACCGCGCGAGCCGCGGTACGGGCTCATGTGTGGCTCGCTTCCCGGCTCGGACTCGAGCCGCCACGCCTCGTCGTCGCGGACCGCGCTGACGATCTCCAGCCCGGCTACCGCCGCCATCGATGATAGCGCCTCGCCGCGGAAGCCCAGCGTCGACAGGGATAGGAGGTCGTCGAGGGCGCTGATCTTCGAAGTAGCGTGGGGCAGGACGGATAGCGCGAGGTCGTCCCTGTCCATGCCGGACCCGTCGTCGACGACCCTGAGCCGTTCGGCGCCGCCGGCCTCCATCTCTACGACGACGTTGCGGGCGCCTGAGTCTATGGCGTTGTCGAGGAGTTCCCTGAGCGCCGCCGCCGGCCTGTCTATGACCTCGCCGGCCGCGATTCGCTTGGCTACCTCGGGCGCGAGCACGCGTATTGGCGCCGGCGAGCCCGAGCGCTCGGGCGACCCCGTTCGTGAAGCTTCCATATGAATTGTATACACCGCCACTGCACGATTGTCACCCGCGGATCGTGGAAAAAAACGGGCCGCCCCGGATGGAGCGGCCCGACAGGATGCGAGAAAGGCGACGATCAGAAGTGCAGGCGGGTCTCCAGCGTTATAGCCGGGACGATAGACGTCTCGCCGTCGGACGTATACACGGCCTCGCCGTTAATGCGTTCGATCGTCGTAGAGACGATGAGCGCGAGGTCGAGGTTCGGCGCTCCTGGTATCGGGAAGGACAACTCGCCGGAGAACACCGTGTTCTCGTCGAACAGCATAGCCTCGCCGTTTACTATTGACTGGATGAAGCTCCTGCGCTCGTAGGTTATCGCGCCGGCGAGGTCTATCACCGGTATCAGGCCCTTCTTGACGACGAGCTGCGCCTTGAAGTAGTCGTCGCTGGTCGACAGCTGCTCGTCGAGGCTCGTGGCTCCCGCGGCCCACGGCCAGAAGTAGCCGAACGTCATGGACAGCTTGTCCCGCATGAAGGAGAAGCCGCCTTCGCCGTAGACGCCCATAACGGACGGCGACTGGTCGATTTCCTCGGCGCCGGACAGGTAGTCCGCCCATTCCTTGACGAGGGTGGAGCGCCTGCGCTCGTAGCTGGAGTCGAAGAACGGCGAGCTGAAAACGCCGGTGAAGTAGCGGTACTCGAGCCGCCAGTCGATGAACAGCACGTTGCCGATGAATCCGGTCGCGGCGCCCCAGTTCGTCAGCGCGCCGTTGGAATAGACCATGTCGAAGCGGAAGCCCGCGTCGCCCGCGCTCGCGCCGCCGTTGCGTACGTACGGTACCATCGCCGCGCCGTCCGCGAAGAAGCGCAGGCCCAGCGCGTCAGCCTCGAGGATGGGGAGATCCATATCGACGGCGCCGCCGATGAAGATGGGGTCGCCGTACAGGTCCGCTTCCGCGGCGCTGAGATCGGAGGCGGGGAACAGGTCCGCGGCTGCGGACAGGCCGAAGGCCAGCTTGGAGGAGGGCAGAGGCCTGACGTAGAGGCGGCCCCCGATGATCTGGTTGTCGACGAGATCGTTGGTCAACGCCTCGAAGCCCCAGCTTCCGAGGTCCATGCCGATATTTAGGCCGATATGCCTGACCGACGGGAAGTCGGCGTCGTTGGCGTAGTTCCTCATCAGAAGCCCGTGGCCGATCGTGAAGCTGCTCAGGTTGCCTGCCTTTACGAAGAACGGGTCCTCCAGCGGCTGGCCGTACTCGATGAACTTGATCTTGAGCGCGAGGTCGGACGCCGCGTCGCCCAGGGCGGACGTCCACGTATCCTGGTCGAAGCCGAAGGACCACTCGTCGTTGCCGCCCGGCCTATACCAGGTAGACGGATCGAAGAGGTTGTCGGAATAGATGATGGGCAGGTAGAGGCCAGCCTTGAGCTTGCCTATCTTGAAGGTCGGCTGTATGACCGCCTTGGCCCAAGTCTGCTCGTTGATCGTTATGGAGCCTATCTCCATGCCGAGCACTTCGCCGAGCCAGGCGACGAAGGGGCTTTCCGCCTTGTCTCCCGCGGCCGCGGCGTCCTTGTCGGTCCCCTTGTCTCCCTCGGCGTCGGGCTCGAGGGCGAGCGCCTCGTCCTGGCCGGCCGCCTCGTCGGGAGCGGGCTCGTCTGCCTGCGCTGGCGCGCGCTCGTCCGGGATATCCATGTCGCCGTACTCCTCGCCGAGTATCTCGGGCGTGAACGGAGCGGCCTTGAGGCCCTTGAAGAAGTCGGCGAACTGCCCCGCGCTGACCATGATCGCGTTGGCTATCGCGTCGCCTTCGCCTCTGGCGCCGAATTCCACCTTGCCGCGCTTTACGAGGAGCAACGCCTTGGCGCCCTCCTGGAACGACATGGAGAAATCGGTGCCGCGCACTCCGGCAACGGTGGTCGAGGTATAGACCGAGTACTGCGAGCCCGTGGCGGCGATCGCGCGGATCTTTCCAGAGACGAGCGTGAAGCCGTTATGGTCCTTCTGCGGCGTCGAGAGGCCCTCCACCCTGAAGGTAGTCATCTTGGCCAGCTTGATCACCGTGCCGTTGGGCTTGAGCCGGAGCTCGACGTTTGTCCCGGCGCCGGTCCTGACCGTGGCGCCTACCGGAATCGTATCCCCTTCCTGGATAGAGCCGTTCGAGTAACTGAAGGTCGTGGAATCCGGGTATACGATGTCGAGATTGTCTCCGTCGACGAATTCCAGGACGAGGGCCTGCGCGGCCCGTGGCGACTGCGCGGCCGCCAGGGCGACGAAGGCGAACGCCAGGAACGTCGCTAATAGCCATTTGTTAAGTCGCATATCGTTTCCTCCGTTTGTCGTTAGAATTTAATCGAGCTCTGCAGGCTCGAGGTCACGTCATAGCTACCGGTCGTCGCGTTGTAGTTCAGGTTGTAGAGCAGGGTAAAGACCGCCGCTCCCGTCTTATAGTTAAAGGCCGCGGTTATCACCGCGTCGTTGGGGTCGACGAGATCCTCGAAGAAACCGCCGTCCTTTCCTATGAAGTACTTGTCGTACGAGCCGCTCACGAAGAAGCCGCCTAGCATACCGTCGGCCATGCCGATGACGCCGCGCAGGTGGGGGTACTCGGCGGAATTATCGGTATCGATCGCCGGAATTTCCTTGAACGGTCCGTCGACCGATACGTTGAAGTAAAGCATGTCGTCGAAGAGGCTGGCGCCGGCGGACGCGAGCCAGCCGACGAATCCGTCGCCGGAGACCGGGGCCTCCATCAACGCGGCCTTGTCCACGCGGAACAGGTCGTAGTTGGCGTCGAAGTACACGGGCGTAAAGCCGGCGCCGAGGAACCTGAGCTGCGCGCCGTAGGTGATGACGCTGACGAGGCGGCCGCCTGCGCCGATCATGAGGCCGGCGCTGTCGTTAGGTTCGAAGGCGACCTCGGTGAACGCGGCCAGAGGGAAGGCCTTGCCGGTCAGGATCGGAAGGAAGATGTCGCCGCCGTAGACGGCGAGCGGATCGAAGCTCTGGTCGGAGGCCAATCCGGCGACGCCGCGGTCCATCGCGAGCGTAGCGCCGACCTGCAGGTTCTCGAGTATCGGCAGCCCGGTCGATATGAGCGGCCGTACGAAGAGGCGGCCGCCGAACACGTCGAAGCGGGCGAGGTTGCCCGTCAGGAGCTCTACGCCGACGTACGGGAAGCCGAACAAGGCTCCGTCCAGTCCTACGTCGAGGCCGAAGATGCGCTGGCCGGGAAGGAATCGGGTGTTGGCGTATTCGCCTACGATGAAGCCGTTGCCGAGGGTCAGGTCCTCTATCGAGCCGAGCTTAGCGTACAGAGGATCCCCGCGGAATCCGTAGCGCAGGTACATGACCTTGGGCAGGTACAGGTCGAGCAGGTTCTTGCCGGATCCCTCATAGTCGGGAACCCAGTCCCCGGGGAATATCTCCACGGTCGTATTAGTATCAGGCATTAATTTAAAGTGAACGGTCAGGTCGAAGCCTATGCCAAACTTACCGAGCGACAGGTCGGGCTGGAATCCGAGGCTGTTCCACGTCTCGGTCGTGCCTAGGTCGTCGACGACGAGCACGTCGGTACCGAGCGATATTCCGGCCTGGAAGGCGAATCCGCCCGCATCTTCATCGTCAGCGAATGCAACAGGAGCGAAGAATATGCATATGGCCGCGATAATAATTACCATCTTCTTCATCGTCGATACCTCCTTGAAGTTGAATGCATGGCTCAATCCAACAAGTATAGCTCTTTTTGACTAGGAAATCCTAGGTATGCTATGCTCCGATCCGTCGGGCGAGCCGTGGCGAGCGGCGCCGTGATGAAAGGCGGGGACTATGCAGTTTTTCAAGAGGATCGAGACGGCGTGGGTAGAACGCGGGACCGCCTTGTGCGTCGGGCTTGATCCCAGGCTCGGGCCCGGGGAAGGCCCCCAGGACCTGTTCCGGAAATCCATGGCTATCGTCGAGGCGACGGCGCGGTACGCGGCGTGCTTCAAGCCGAATTCGGCGTTTTACGAGGCCTTCGGCGCGGCCGGAATTGAAGCGCTTATAAAGCTGGTACATAGCGTCCCCGGCGGCATCCCCGTCCTCCTCGACGCCAAGCGCTGCGACATCGGTCCGACCGCCGAAGCCTACGCGAAGGCCTGTTTCGACGCGATAGGCGCCGACGCCGTCACCTTGAGCCCCTATATGGGCCGCGACGCCGTCGATCCTTTCCTCGCCTACGATGACAAGGCCGTATTCCTTCTGGCCCGCACGAGTAATCCCCGGGCCGGCGTCTTTCAGGATATCGATATAGGCGGTAGGCCCCTGTACGCGCTTGTCGCGCGCGAATGCGCGTCGTGGTCGGACCGGGTAGGCCTCGTAGCGGCCGGAAACGACGTGAAAGGCCTCGCCGAGGTCCGCGAGGCCGCGCCCGGAGCCTGGCTCTTGGCTCCCGGGATAGGCGCCCAGGGCGGCACCATCGCGGACGCCTGGCGAGCGGGATCCAGGGATGACGGCCTTGGCGTGCTCCCGGTGGCGGCGAGATCCGTCGCCGAGGCGAAGGATCCAGGCGCCGCGGCCGAGGCGCTCGTAGCGGAGATGCGCAAGGCTTCGGAAGGCTCGAAAAGCGTGACCGGCGCCGGTTTCGATCGTGTAGCGTCGCTTAAGCGGCGAATTATGCGCGGCCTCGTGGAGACCGGCTGCTTCAAGACCGGATCGTTCGTCCTCAAGAGCGGCAAACCATCGCCTTTCTATATCGACCTTCGTCGCGTCATATCCGATCCGGCTCTTCTGGACGACGTCGCGCAGGCGTATGCGCTGACCGCTGAAGGAGCGAAATACGACCGGATAGCCGGAATCCCCGCTGCGGCTCTGCCTCTCGCCACGGCGACTGCCCTCAGGCTACGTACCCCGATGATATGGCCGCGAATGCCCGCGAAGGACCATGGGACCGGCGTACGCGTCGAAGGCGCCTTCGCCAAGGGCGAGCGCGCGCTGTTGCTCGACGACCTTATCACCACGGGATCGTCCAAGATCGAGGCGATCGAGATCCTTCGAGGAGAGGGCTTGCTCGTGGAGGACCTGGTCGTGCTGGTAGAGCGGGGAAGGCAGGGCCGACGCGACATGGAGTCGTCCGGAGTCTCGCTCCGCGCCTTCATGCACGTCAGGGAGCTGTTCGCCCTCTGCGAGGAATTGGGCCTGATATCGAGGGCCGACCGTGAGCGCCTGGAGGCCTTCGCCGACGCTGAATAGCGATGGCGGGAGCGGGTCCTAGCCTCGGTGCACCTTTCGCGAGAGCATGCCCTCGAGCGTGATCCCCGAAAGGAACGAGTCGATATGGGTCGACAGCTCCCTCCAGACGGTCCCCGCTGCGCAATCGGCTGTCCGGTCGCACGCGCCTTCCGCGCCGAAGGCGCAGGCCGCTATCTCCATTCCTTCGCCCGACGCTTCTACGATATCCTTGAGCGAAATTTCCGAGAGAGCCCTGGCGAAGTAGAACCCGCCGCCCGGTCCGCGGACGGAGGTTATCAGTCCGGCTTTTCTGAGCTTGAAGAATATCTGTTCCAGGAATTCCGACGAGATCTCCTCGGCCTCTGAGATCGTCTTGATGGAGATGGGCGTCTTGCCGTCGCTCATCTTGGCTAACGCGATCGCCGCGCGAAGTGCGTATCGGCCTTTCGTCGTCATTCTCATTTTGTTCTCCCGATAACGATATCGAATAGACGATCGTACTACGAATCGATATTAAATGGAAGAATCTCATTCTGTTATCGTCGCTCTTGCCCTATGGCGACGTCCTGGTATTTGGGCTTGCATAAACGTTGTATAGCTTGTATATTTATACTGTAGTTAGCTCTTGGCGCTACAAATTGGCTCCGTGGTTTACCTCCTTTTTCCACGGAGCCTTTTTTTTACGTATACAAAAAACCATATATTCCTTGACTTTATAAAGCTCTTCTTATTATCCTAAATTACGCTCTAGACGAGTATCTATATTTTTTGCCCGAGAGGTGCCTTCATGCCAAAATTTAAAGTATCCTATGCCCCTTCGGTGCGAAGACTGCCGTCCTACCTGCTACTTGCCAAGCAGGCCTTGGATCACGGCGACGAATACATATCCGGTACCCTCATTGCCATGGAACTCAATCTGGAACCGATACAGGTCAGGAAGGACCTGTCGATCACCGGAATCGCCGGAAAGCCCAAGCGCGGCTATCCCGTAGTCCCGCTGATCGGCGCTATAGAGTCCTATCTCAATTGGGACAAGCGGGTCGACGCCGTAGTCGTGGGCGCCGGGAATCTCGGAAGCGCCCTCAGCGGATTCCCCGGGTTCAAGCAGCACGGGCTCTATATAGTCGCAGGTTTCGACGCCGACCCTTCCAAATTTGGCGGGCTCATCCACGATAGTCCCGTCTACCCGATAGACCAAGTCGCGGAGCGAGTAGCCGTATTAGGGGTAACGGTAGCGATACTGACTGTTCCTTCGGCGTACGCCCAGGACGTAGCTACCACCCTGGTCGCGAGCGGTATCAAGGCGATATGGAATTTTACCAATATCAAGCTCAAGGTACCTGATGACGTTATAGTGCAGAACGAGGACCTATCGTCCGGCTACGCGATGCTGTCGATGAAGCGCCGTATCCGGAGCGCCATGATGTCGGAAGATGCCGACTGAGAAGGATCTCGAACAGGCCGGATTCTTCGAGAACCGTATAGCGAAACGCGATAAGCACCTCCGCAAGTGGGCCCGCAAGTCCGATACCGGATGCTATCGCGTCTACGACCGGGATATCCCCGAGATACCTTTGTCGCTCGATCGGTACGGCGACGCGGCGGTGCTGTACCTATACGAGCGCCCGTACGAGAAACCGGAGGCCGAGGAATCGGCCTGGCTCGAGCTCATGGCGGGCGCCGCCGCGGCGTCGCTGTCGATTTCCCGCGATTCGATAGCGATAAAGACCCGTAGGCGCCTCGGCCTCGAGGATCAGTACGAGCGAGCCGATAAGGGAGGCGCCGGCAATGCGCGCGAACGCGTCGTTCGTGAGAACGGCTTGTCGTTCATAGTGAACCTCGATGATTATATCGATACCGGTTTGTTCATGGATCACAGGCCGGCGCGCGCTCTGATACGCGGCATGTCGCGCGGTAAACGAGTCCTCAACCTGTTCTGCTATACGGGTAGCTTCTCGGTATACGCTCTCGCGGGCGGAGCCGCGGAAGTCGTAGGCGTCGACCTGTCGAACACCTACCTGGCCTGGGCCGAACGCAATATCGCGCTCAACCATCTCGAGCCAGGGTATCGCGGCGTCAGAGCGGACGTTTTGGCCTTCCTGGCCGGGGAGCCCGGACGAGGCGCCTTCTACGATCTCATCGTCCTCGATCCGCCGACCTTCTCCAATTCCAAGAAGATGGAAGGGTTCCTCGATGTGTCGCGACATTGGCCCCGGCTTGTCGAAGCGTGCCTTTCGGCGCTGGCGCCTGGAGGCTCGATCCTGTTCTCCTCGAACGCTCGCTCGCTCAGGCTTGATCCTTCTCTTGTTCCGCTCGCATCCATTGAAGACATAAGCGAAAAATCGATTCCGGAAGATTTCAGGGGACATCCGCACAGGACCTGGCTAATTTCTCACGCCTAGAGAAGCCTTTCCTCTTGCTACGAATTTCTCTGTCCAGTAAGCTGTCGCATATACTGTAATACGACGTTGTATTGCGCGAATCTAGAGGTATACGTGAAATCTTTGCGACGGATTACGCTTCTTTCATTTCTTCTACTGCTCACCTGCGCTCCTTCGTTTGCTTCCTCCGGCGACCTCGCAGAGGGGCAATCGGCCCTCGTCATTCAGATCGGCATAGTGCTTTTCGCGGCGAAGCTCGGCGGCATACTCGCGCAAAGGCTCAGGATGCCGTCGGTGCTCGGAGAGCTCCTGTCGGGCATAGCCATCGGCCCATACGCGCTCGGCGCCCTCTCGTTACCGGGTTTCCCGCGAGGGCTCTTCTTCGCGACCATTAGCGAGATACCTATCAGCCCAGAGCTCTACGGCATCGCGACTATAGCCTCCATAATCCTCTTGTTCGTGTCCGGTCTCGAGACGGACCTGTCGTTGTTCCTTAAGTACTCGGTAGCCGGGGGTATCGTCGGCATAGGCGGAGTCGTCATCTCCTTCGCCGCGGGCGATCTAGTAGGCGTCTCCATGTTCGGCGGGGCGTTCATGGATCCGCGCAACCTGTTCCTCGGCATATTGTCAACGGCCACGAGCGTCGGCATTACCGCGAGGATCCTTTCCGATCGGAAGAGGATGGACAGCCCCGAGGGCGTGACCATCCTGGCGGCCGCCGTATTCGACGACGTCCTGGGGATCGTGTTCCTCGCCGTCGTCATGGGCATCGCCGCCGCGTCGAACGGTTCGGCCGGGGTCATCGAGTGGGGCAGGATAGGCCTCATCGCTGCGCGGGCATTCGGGATATGGCTAGGCGTGACCGCTCTGGGCCTCTTGCTCGCCAAGCGAGTGGCGGGGGTCCTCAAGATGTTCAAGCACGCGAGCGCCTTTACGATTATGTCGCTCGGCCTGGCGCTCGTCATGTCGGGATTCTTCGAGCGCGAAGGCCTGGCCATGATCATAGGCGCGTACATTACCGGGCTTTCGCTTTCCAAGACCGATATAAGCCATATCATCATCGAGAAGATGCACGTCCTCTACGAGTTCTTCGTGCCCGTATTCTTCGCGGTGATGGGCATGCTCGTAGACGTGCGCCAGCTCCTCTCTCCCGCCGTAGTCGCGGCCGGACTCGTCTTCACCGTCGTGGGAATACTATCCAAGGTCATAGGCTGCGGCCTGCCTTCGCTGTTCGCCGGCTTCAACTGGAAAGGGGCGTTACGTATCGGCGCCGGCATGGTGCCTCGCGGCGAGGTCGCGCTTATAATCGCCGGCATCGGCGCGACGAGCGGCATCCTCGACGGCAAGCTGTTCGGCGTCTCGGTGATGATGACCCTGCTGACGACCGTCGTCGCGCCGTTCGGCCTGACTACGACCCTGCGCATATCCGGATCGGGTACCAGGAAGCCGGATCCGCGCGGCGAATCGCGGACGGTCGATTTCGATTTCCCGTCGGAGGACGTCGCGGTCCTCGTTACCGATACCATGACGCACGAACTAGAGGCGGAAGGCTACTACGTCAGGACGATGGACATAGAGGAGGGCATAGCCCAGATCAGGCGTGACGACAAGGCCTTCTCCATGCGCCTCGACAGGGCCCGGCTTTCCGTGCAGGCGTCGGGGGACGCGCTCCCGATCGTGCAGGCGTCGGTCTTCGAGGCCGTCGCCGCCCTCAACCAGAGCTTCGCCAAACTGAAGAGCGACTTCGACCCCTCGAGCATCCAGAGCGCGAGCCCCGACGAGGGAGCGCCGCTCGGAGCGAACGAGGCCAAGGCGGTCCGCTCCTCGTGCGTCGCGCTCGACCTCAAGGCGGATACGAAGGAAGGCGTAATCCGCGAGCTGCTCGATACGCTCGCCAGGAGCGGACGCGTCGACGACGTGGAACTAGCCTTCTCCGACGCCATGGAGCGGGAGCGATCTATGAGCACCGGCATGCAGAACGGCATCGCCTTGCCCCACGCCAAGACGGACGCGGTGACGACGATGGCGGCGGCGATAGGTATAAAGCGGAGCGGCGTGGAGTTCCAGTCGTTGGATGGCCAGCCGGCGACCATCGTCGTGCTGTTGTTGACGCCGAAGAAGAGCCCGGCCTCCCATATACAGTTCCTGGCGGGCATCGGCGCCGCCCTTCGCGACGAGGCGCGGAGGACCCAGATCCTGGGCGCCTCGAGCGGCGAGGAGGTCGTCCGCCTGATAGGCGTCTGAAGGGGGCGTCCATCAGTCCCACCATACCCTGCCGACGTAGTCAGGCCGGAATCCCGAGCTGGCGTGGCGGATGACCGCCCCGGTACGCGCCTTGGGCGCCATCTCCTTGACGCTGCCCGATAGTATCGAGAGCGTCGTCCCCGACGCCGAGTCCTCGTCGAAGATGAGGATCTTGGACCCGTCTCCGTGGGCTCGGATGAGGGCCTCGTCACGCGCCGAGACGACGGGAGCGCGATCGTTGCGCTTGAACATGCTGAAACGTAGGAACCACAGGTCGCACGCGAGCAGCTCGGCGAGGAACAGCCCGGCCATGATCGAGCCGTGGGCCGCGCCTATGGCGATCTCGGGCCTGCCGCCCTTGAGAACGGAATCGGCCAGCGATCGAATCTTGGCGGGTTCGGCCGCCCTCCACGTATACTTGTCCTGTTTAGACGTATACATGAAACCGTTGAGGCCGTGCGGTAGCCCGACGCGGTACTCGGCGGCCAGGACCCCGAATCCCGGATCGAGCCGGTATGCGGCCCTGGCGAGCGCGATGGACCTCGCTAGAAGGTCGAAGGCCTCGTCCTCGACATCGGTAGGGTAGCGTACCTGCTCCGGCGCGTCCTGGTCGACCTCGAAGTATTCGGTCGGATGCAGGGGAAGGCCGAACTGTACGCAGACCGAGTGGTTGAGCGCCACGTTGACGATAGCCGGCGCCAGTACGTATAGCTCGCGCGCCGCGTCCCAGGAACGAGGGTCGGCGGCGTCCACGCGACCGGGGGAGAGCGACGCGACGATGTCCGCGGCCTTGCCTATCACCTCGCCGTAGGGTCGCTCGAAATTCATCGCGTCAGGCGGCTCGTCCCAATCGCAGAACAGGAACTCGTCTATCATACCTGGAGTATAGCCGCGCGGCGCTCGGCCGTCCAAGCGCTTCCTGCGCCGCGCTTGCGCCCCTGAAGCTACTCGTGCTATATTCCGGACATGCGTTCTCCACTATGTTCGATAGACCTTACCGACGTTATGTCGGTCCGCTCTCAGGGCGGCGCTCTCCTCGACGGGACAGGTCCGCTCGAATCGGAGTGTGGAGATATTTGAGATATTCAAGTATCGAAATCCGAGCCGCGCGGCCCCCGACGGGATCGCGCGGCTTTTTTTCGCTCTTGAGGATCGGTCTTGGATGACCATGGCGAAGCGAACGGAGGCGATGCGCGGCGATACCCGCTACGGGCGGTCCGCGCGGCCGGCAATGAAAGGGACATCGCATGGCTATTCTTGAATGCATCGACGTAACAAAGGATTTCGGAGGCCGGCCGATACTGTCGAACGCGTCGTTCGCCATCGAGGAAGGCGAGAAGGTCGCGCTCGTCGGAAGGAACGGCTGCGGGAAGACGACGCTAGTACGCATCGCGATAGGTGACGACGACGACTATAAGGGCGTGGTCAGGTTCCGGCCGGGCGTCCGCTTCGCGTACGTGCCGCAGAAGTCGCCCGCCTTCCGGGAAGGCGAGACCGCCGCGGATTTCGTATGCCGCGACGCGTTGGATCGGCGAGCCGAGCTGGAACGGCTGGCGGAGGCGATGGTTGGCGCGGAAGGTAGGGAAGGAGAGGCCGCCCTGGCCCGGTACTCCGTAGTCCGCGAGGCGTACGACGCCGACGAGGGCGACCTCGCCGAGGAATCGGCTGAACGCCTCCTACAGAAGGCGGGACTCGGGCATCAGGCCTCGACCGAAGCGGCGTTGCTCTCGGGAGGCGAGAAGAACGTGCTCGCACTCGTCAAGGCGGTGCGGCGCATGCCCGACCTCCTGATACTCGACGAGCCTGGCAACCATCTCGATATGGCCGGCCTCGCGTGGCTCGAGGATTTCCTGCGCTCGCTACCGTGCGCGGTGTTACTCGTGTCCCACGACCGGCGCATGCTCGACAGGGTCGCCGACGCCGTGCTCGAGCTCGAGGGCGGGCGCGTCGCGCGCTTCTCCGGCAACTACTCTTCGTACCGCCTCGAGCGTCTGAAGCAGGCGGCGGGACAAGGCCAGGACTGGCAGGCCGACCGCAAGCGGATCGAGCGACTAGAGGCGCTCGTCCGCCGATTCGCCGAGATAGCGCGGTCGAGGCCAGATCCGGCCTGGGGCAAGCGCCTGCATGCGAGGCGGAGCCAGCTGGAGCGCGTGAAGGCCGACGCGACCGAGCGGCCTGACCTCGGTAACCGCGACGCCAGGGTGACGTTCCTCGGGGAGGCGTCAAAGGCGGACCTCTCGCTACGGGTAGAGGGCTACGCCAAGTCCTACGGCGAGCATCGAATCCTCGAATCCTCAGGCTTCACCGTCATGAACGGAGAGCGCGTCGCGCTCGTAGGCTCCAACGGATCGGGCAAGACGAGCCTCGTGCGCGATATCGTCGCGCGCGGGTCCTGGGACGACGCGACGCTGCGCGTGGGCCCGAGCATGGTGATAGGCTACTGCGCCCAAGCCCAGGAGGTGTTCGACCCGGCGAATACGGTGGAGGACGAGTTCCTCAAGATCATGCCGACCAGGCGCGAGGCGTTCTCGCACCTCGGCCGCTTCCTCTTCGGATGGGACGACCTGGACAAGCGTATCGCCGATCTGTCCGGCGGCGAGCTCAACCGGCTGCAGCTGGCGCGCGCGTCGGCCCTCAGGGCCAATTTCCTCATCCTTGACGAGCCTACGAACCATCTGGATATTCCGACGCGAGAGGCGGTGGAGGAAGCGCTCGCGGATTTCGACGGGACGGTGCTCGTCGTATCGCACGACCGCTACTTCATCGAGAAGGTCGCAGAGCGCGTAGTCTTCATCGCGGAAGGGCGCCTGAACGAGTACGAGGGCGGATTCTCCGAGTACTGGCGCGACGTCGGCTCCCAGCGGAGCGCGCCGCGGCGCGGCGCTTCGGGCGGAATAGAGAGGCGGGGACGGACCACTCGCGTAGCCGCCTCCGATCGAGCGCCGTCCGATACGGAGGCGAGGATAGAGGCCATGGAACGCGAAAGGGAGCGGCTGGAACGAGAGTCGGCAGCCGCCTTTGACGCGCGCGACTACAAGCGCGCCAAGGCGATCGCGTCGGAGCTGGAACGCCATAACGGTACTCTACAAAAATTATGGATAGAATTTATCGGATAATAGAAATTTCTATATAGATAATATTGACTTATTTGATTAGCTATTCTATAAAAGCTGAGTGCCGCCGAGGCGGCGCGAGCGTTCTTTTCAATTTTGACTCCGAATCGGAACGGCCTACGGCCGCGGCGTCGCCGTGGCTACGGCCGCCGATCCTTGGCGCTTTCCGAATTTTCGGCGGCGCCTATGGGCCAGGACGGAAACGTCCTCGGCCTCCCCGCCCCGCAAAGGCATCGGAAAGGAGTTCGCACCATTACAACCTTGCGGATTATCCGCATGGAGGTTCGATCATGGATACGACCAAGAGCGCCCCCGAGGGCGAGTCGAAGCGTTCCACGTCGTCGAGGCGCGAATTCTTGCGATTGGCCGGCGCCGGCCTCGCGGGAGCGTTCGCCGCGGCCGCGTTCGGCTGCGTCAGCTTCGACACGAGAGACGGTAAGAAGGTAAAGGTATGGGCGACCTCGTCCGGCGCGATCGTTCACGATCCCAGCCGTTGCGTCGGCTGCCGGCGCTGCGAGACCGCGTGTACCGTACGAAACGACGGCAAGGGTTCGTCGTACATTTCCCGCATCAAGGTATCCAGGAACCTCAACTACGGCGTAGCCGGCGTCTCCGCCGCGTACGCCAGGGCCGACGGCCAGCTGGGTAACTTCCGCGTCGTCGGCGAGACCTGCAGGCAGTGCTCGCACCCGGCCTGCGGCGAGGCCTGCCCCGTCGGGGCCATCTCCGCCGACAAGACGACCGGAGCCCGCGTCGTCGACGCGCGAAAGTGCGTCGGCTGCGGCGCCTGCCAGCGAGCCTGCCCCTGGGGCATAGCGACCGTCGACCCCGAGACCGAGAAGTCAACCAAGTGCCTCCTGTGCGGCGGCGACCCCAACTGCGTCAAGAATTGTCCGACGGGCGCTATCAAATTCTACCCATGGGCGGAGGCCGAGGCGTTGCTGTTCGGTACGGGCGGAACGGCCGACGCCGTCAGCGGCGCGACCGCGTAAGGAAGAGGAGACGCAAGCATGTCAGTTACCTACGGATATACGGGCAAGATACTCCGCGTAAACCTTACGACCGGTAAGATTTCCACGGACGATACGCTCAAGTACAAGGATTTCATCGGCGGCGAGGGCATGGCGATGAAGATCATGTGGGACGAGGTGCCAGCGGGCACCCATCCCTTCGCCCCCGAGAACAAGATCGTCTTCGGCACCGGCCCGTTCTGCGGCACCGGCGTGCCCTGCTCGGGCAGGACGAACATCACCAGCCTCCTTCCTTCCAACCCCTTCCACGCGGTTTCCAGCTCGCATATGGGCGGTTACTTCTCGGTCGAGCTCAAGTACGCCGGCTGGGACATGATCGTCGTCGAGGGCAAGAGCCCGAAGCCCGTGTGGCTTCGCATCGAGGACGGCAAGGTCGCGCTCGAGGACGCCCGCTGGATATGGGGCAAGGGTATCTTCGACACCATGGCGATGATCGGCAGCCAGATGGGCAAGGAAGCCCAGGTCGCCGCGATCGGCCAGGCCGGAGAGAACCAGCTCAACCTGTCGGTGATACGCACCGGAGCCTCGCACTCCGCGGGCGGCCACGGCGGCATC
This sequence comes from Spirochaetae bacterium HGW-Spirochaetae-3, assembly GCA_002839315.1. Taxonomy (GTDB): domain Bacteria; phylum Spirochaetota; class Spirochaetia; order Treponematales; family UBA12059; genus SZUA-370. The sequence continues at coordinate 205,959 of PGXV01000004.1, read as the reverse complement.
CTCGGAGCCAAGAACCTCAAGGCGATCGGCGTCAAGGGAACGGGATCGGTGAAGATCGCCGCGAAGCCCGAGGAGCTGATGGCTCTCGACAAGTACATGATGAGCCTCATCGGCGCTAACAACCAGCACGTAGTACCCAAGAACCCGCAGCCCTGGGCCGAGTACACCAGCCCGTCGAGCCGCTGGACCGCGAAGAAGGGGCTCTACTGGGGCGCGGCCAATCCGCCCGTCGAGACCGGCGAGTGCTATCCCGAGGACATGCAGTCCGTCGGGCTCCGCACCTACAAGGCCGTCGTCGACCTGGGGCCCGTCGCCGAGAAGTACACGGTCCGCATGGGCGGCTGCGCACACTGCCCGATCCGCTGCCATAGCCAGGTCAAGATCCCCCAGCTCGAGCGGTACGGCATGGATCCGTACGTCGCCAATACCTGCATGGGGTTCTATAGCCCGTTCGGCGTCATGATCAACGGTACGCCCGACCTTCCCGGCCAGGAGCCCGGCGAGCAATCGATGATCGCCAAGGGCCTCGGAGCCAAGCTCGCCGACGACTACGGCATGTGGTGCAACTACGGCCAGATCGGCCGCGACGTCCTGTACGCCCACAAGCACGGCATCTTCAAGAAGGTCCTGCCGGCCGAGGAGTACGCGTCGATCCCGTGGGACATGCTCGAGAAGGGCGACCCCGCGTTCCTCGTCGACTTCTACGACCGCGTCGCCAACAAGAAGGGCGAGCTCTGGCACATCGCCGACGGCTCGTACTACCTGGCCAAGCGCTGGAACTTCGGTGAGGATTACTGGAGCGACTACAAGTACAAGCTATGGTCGAAGCTCGGTTTCCCCGTCCATCACTCGAACGAGGCGAGCGGTCAGGTCGGAGCGCTCATCTCCTGCTTCTCCAACCGCGACGCGCAGAACCACAGCCACATGAACTTCATCGCGGCGGGCCTGCCCATCGACATGCTCAAGGACATCGCCGCCGAGGAATGGGGCAGCCGCGACGCTATCGACGACGTCAAGAACTACAAGCCGATGACCGCCGCCAAGGCGAAGTTCGTGAAGTGGTCGCTCTCCAGGAGCCTCCTCCACAACTCGCTGACGCTGTGCAACTGGATGTGGCCGATGACCACGAGCCCGCTCAAGGAACGCAAGTACCGCGGCGATACGGGGCTCGAGGCTCAGTTCTACACGCTCGTGACCGGCATCCCGAAGTCGAAGGAAGACCTCGACCTCGACGCCGAGCGCGCCTTCACGCTCTTCAGGGCGTTGACCGTACGCGCCATGGGCACCGCCGACATGCGCAAGAACCACGACCAGACGACCGAATGGGTCGTCACCGCCGAGAAGGGCAAGGACGGCAAGGATATCGCCCAGTTTACCCCGGGTACCGACAGGATGACCCAGGACGACATGGAGATAGGCCGCACCATGGTGTACAAGGAATTCGGCTGGGACGAGAAGACCGGCTCGCCCACCAGGGCGCGGCTCGAGGCGCTCGGCCTGTCGGACGTGGCTCAGGAGCTCTCCTCCAAGGGACTCCTGCCCGCGTAATCTGTGGAGGGCGCGGCCCCTATGGCCGCGCCCGCCCCTTCTAATAGGCGTATCGCATCTTCATTCAAAAAAAGATATACTATTCCCGCGCTCCGCCGAGAGCCGCGGAACGCATTGGAGAGACGATGGCTGAAGAAACGGGCCCGTTAGCGGCCTTGATGGAAAAGATACGGGCGGATTCGGCCGAGATCCGGTTGACGCCGGCTTCCTGCCTCGTTCCTTTAGCGCCGGACGCGGAATCCGCCGCCGCGGCTATCGAGGCGGGGGCGGATGCCGACATCAAGATGATGCGAGGCTCGGCCGAACGCTACTACTTCAGCGACCGGTCGATGACCGAGGCCTACGCGAAGCATCTGTATCGCCTGGCGGAGCGCGACCCCGTCCGTCTCATCGCCGATACGACGCGTGACGAGTCGAAGACGTACCCGCGGCCGACCCCGGTCGCCGCGTTTCTCGAATCCCCGTTCTCGATGACCCAGCCGGAGATAGACGCGGCGATCGCCGCCATGGCGTCGATCCAGGAATACGCCGATATCCGTACGACTTCCGCGTCGAACGGGGCCCTGTACCTGTATTCGGCGACTCATCTCGGCGCTGCCCATGCGGACGGGCTCGCCGAGTGGATAGAGGTCGGCCAGAAGGAGAATCCGTGAGCGTATCCACAAGTCCGCTCGCGCCCGAGACTCCCGTCGAGCTGATCGCGAACGGCGAACGGGTAGCGGTTCTGATGTGCACGCCCTTGAACCTCGACGACCTGGCGGCCGGACACCTGTTCGCCCGCGGCATGCTCTCCGATCCGTCGCGCGTACTGACCATAGGCGCCTGCGCCGATCTCCGGGTCATGACCGTCGTCGCGCCGGGCGCCATCGAGGCGGATCGATTCGGGCTGGGACAGGTCGTCGCCTCGGGATGCGGCTCGGGGCCGGTCGCCTCCGGCGTCGCGAAGCTCGGTACGGTGCCCCCGGGGTTCTCCGTCTCCATGGTCGAGCTCAAGGCCTGGTCGCGCGCCATGTTCAAGGCGGCTGCGCTGTATAAGCAGACGGGCGGCATGCACTGCGCGGCGCTCGCGTTGCCGGTCGGGGCCGCCGTCCCTTCCGGACCCGCGGCGGGACCGGCGATGGAGGGCGTCCCCGACGGCGCCTCGTACTTCGTCGTCCGCGAGGACGTCGGCAGGCATAACGCGGTAGACAAGATCCTCGGGCGCGGCTTCGTCGACCGCGTCGATTTCTCGAGCGCCTGCGTCCTGACGAGCGGCCGGGTCGCCGCCGACATGATACTGAAGGCGGTGGCGGCGAGGGTTTCCGTCATCGTCTCGAGGAGCATACCGACGACGGCCGCGTTCGAGATAGCCCGCGAGTCGGGAGTCACGGTCGTCGGTCGCATCGGGGACGAAGAGCCTATCGTATATACGCACCCGGAACGTATCCGGTCATAATCGAAGAGTCGGGAACGCCCGCCTGACGGGCCCCCGGGAAGGAATCAGCATGTTCGGAAGAATAGGGCCAATGGAGCTCATCCTCATCCTCGTGATCGCGCTCGTCATATTCGGGCCCAAGAAGCTGCCCGAGATCGGCAAGGCGCTCGGCAACGCGATCAGGGAGTTCAAGAAGCACTCGTCCAAGATCACCGAGGACCTCGAGAACGCGGTCGAGGGCGCCAACGAGGATCCCAAGATAGAGACCGCCAAGAAGGCTCAGGACGAGACCGACGCCAAGAAGAAATCCTGAAGAAGCAGAAGTATCCGCGTTGCCGAGTACCATGCAAGATAAAACCATGACATTCTGGGATCACGTGGCGGAATTGCGCTCGAGGCTCCTCGTAGCGGCCGTCGCCCTTATCGCCGGCATGGTAGCCTGCTTCTTCTTCGTGGAGCCGGCCGCCGAGTATATCATGAAGCCGGTCGGCGACATGCAGTTCGTCTACCTGTCGCCGCCCGAGCTCTTCATGTCGTACGTGAGGATCGCCCTGTTCGGGGGGCTCATCACCGCCTCTCCCGTCATCCTCTTCGAGTTATGGATGTTCGTGCATCCGGGACTCTCGAAGCGGGAGCGGGTATCGCTGGTCTTCGGGCTGTTCTTCGGGGCGATCTTCTTCACGGTCGGCGCGGGGTTCTCGTTCTTCGTCATCGTGCCGTTCAGCCTGCGGTTCTTCCTGCAGTACCAGAACGACGCGATCCGGGCGATGTTCTCGTTCTCGGAGTACGTCGGGTTCGTCGGCTCGATGGTGCTGTCGTTCGGCGCCGCGTTCGAGTTGCCTATAGTCGTGTCGATCCTGGCGGGCCTCGGCGTCGTGACCGGCACCGGGCTGGCCAAGGCGCGCGGCATCGCGGTACTGCTGATATTCGCGGCTGCGGCGATCATCACGCCGCCCGATATCGTTTCCCAGGTGATGCTCGGCGTGCCGATGGTGCTCCTTTTCGAGCTTTCCATCGTGCTCGCCAAGGGCCAGGAGAAGCGTAGGGCGAAGCGACTGGACCTGGAAGACTAAGGGCGCGGATCGTAGCGCGGAGCCGGCGCTCGTGGCCGGTCCCGCGCTATTACGCCTCGCTATAGCTTGAACAACAGTTCCTCATAGGTCGGTAGCGGCCAATACTTCTTCTCGACCAGCTTCTCGGCGGCGTCTACCTTGGCCCTGAGCGCGGCCATCTGCGGAACGACCCTGTCGCGGTAGGCCTTGGCCTGCGAGAACGCCTCGTCCGGCTCCTGCGCCTCGAGCAGGGCTTTCTCGAGCCGGTCCGTCTCGTCGTATACTTCCCCGGACAGCTCGGCGAGGCGCCTCGCCCGCTTCTCCAGCGCCGCGCTTGACGCGCCTATCGCCGCGAGCGACCCGGAGTCACGCGCCAGCGACGCCGCGAACGCTCCGATAGCAGGGAACAGCATGCGCTTTGACATATCTATCATCACGCCCGCCTCGATGTTGATCTGCTTTGAATACTTCTCGAGGTAGATATGGAATCGGCTCTCGGCCTCGGCGCGGGACAGCACCTTGTGCCGTTCGAAGAGCTCTATAGTCTCCTTCTGCAGCAGCACCGGCAGCGCGTCGACGGTAGACCGTATGTTGGGAAGCCCCCTGCGCTCCGCTTCCTTTAACCATTCGTCAGAGTAGCCGTTACCGTTGAATACGACCCGGCGGTGCTTCGAGTACGATTCCCGTATTATGTCCTGGATCACGGCGATCCTGTCGTTGGCGCTCTCTAGTTTATCGGCGAACTCAGACAGGACGTCGGCGACCGCGGTATTGAGGTAGGTATTAGGCGTCGCTATGGACTGCGACGAGCCGACCATGCGGAACTCGAATTTATTGCCCGTGAACGCGAATGGGCTCGTGCGGTTGCGGTCGGATATATCGATGGGCAGGGTAGGTATGCTCGTCACGCCCAGCTCTATCGTGTGGCTACCCTTGGCGGAATGCGCCTTGCCGTCGACGATGCGCTCGAGTATATCCGATAGCTGATCCCCGAAGAAGACCGATATGATCGCGGGCGGCGCCTCGTTGGCGCCCAGCCTGTGGTCGTTGCCCGCGATAGCCGCCGAGGCCCGCAAGAGGGGGGCATAGCGATCCACCGCCTCGACGATCGCCGTGATGAACAGCAGGAAGCGCGCGTTGGAATCCGGATTCTCCCCCGGCTCGAGCAGATTGAGCCCGTCGTCGGTCGCCAGAGACCAATTGTTATGCTTACCGGAGCCGTTGACCCCGGCGAAGGGCTTCTCGTGGAGTAGCGCCTCCATTCCGTGGCGGTTAGCGACCTTCTTGATCGTCTCCATCGCAAGCTGGTTGGCGTCCACGGCTACGTTCGTCATGCTGAATATAGGCGCCAGCTCGAACTGATTCGGCGCGACCTCGTTGTGCTGCGTCTTGGCCGTCACGCCCATCTTCCAGAGCTCCGCGTTGAGCTCGCGCATGAACGCGGCTACCCGCGCATTGATGGCGCCGTAGTAGTGGTCTTCCATCTCCTGGCCCTTGGCCGGCATCGATCCGAAGACGGTCCGACCGGTGAGCATCAGGTCCGGCCGCTCGTCGAAGTACTTCTTGTCTACGAGGAAGTATTCCTGCTCCGGTCCTACGGTCGTGATGATACGCTTCGTGGTTCCGTTGCCTAGCGCCCTGAGGATGCGCATCGCCTGCTTGTTCAGGCTGTCCATGGAGCGGAGCAGGGGTACCTTCTTGTCGAGCGCGTGGCCGTAGTAGCTGAAGAACGCGGTAGGGATGCACAGCGTCGTCCCTATGGAATCCTGCTTGAGGAAGGCGGGGCTCGTCACGTCCCAGGCGGTATAACCGCGGGCCTCGAAGGTCGCCCTGAGGCCTCCGGACGGAAAGCTCGACGCGTCGGACTCGCCCTTTATCAGTTCCTTACCGGAGAACTCCATCAGCACCTTACCGTCTCCGGTCGGAGCTATGAACGAGTCGTGCTTCTCGGCCGTCAGGCCGGTCAGCGGATGGAACCAGTGGGTGAAGTGCGTCGCGCCTTTCTCGATCGCCCAGGCCTTCATCGCGTCGGCGACCACGTCCGCCACCGACAGCGCCATCTCCTTCTCCCCGGCCTGTACGGCCAGGAGTTCATTGTAGGTGGTCTTGGGAAGCCATTCGCGCATGACAGCGTTGGAAAAGCAATTACACCCGAATAGCTCGGTAATGGGCATAGCCTCGAAGTCGATAGGATCGTGCATAGATACTCCTGGTGTCTTGATATTCACTAGAAGTAATGCATAAAACATGCCAATTAATAAGGAATTCCTATAAAAATGATAATTCTATATATATTATGGAGATAGATAAGCTGCATAGAGTTTTAGATTTTTCAATGAAAAATCTAAAACTACATATTTGTAGAAATGCTATAAATAGGCTACATTAAAGTAGTTTTGTAGAGTTTATAGCGAATGCCATAATGGTGAACGCGCAACCCCATCTGTCGCTCGCTGATGCCAAGCCGACGGGAGGCGGAAGCCATATTACCGCGAGAAATCTTTAGCGCCTCGACGATAAGTTCCTTCTCGAGACGCGAAAGAGCCGCCTCCAGGGTCGTCGTCGGCTCGGTGTTCGTCGACTGGGCCGACTGCAGGCTAGGAGGTAGATGATATGAATGGATGACCATGTCGGTCGACAGGATCGCGGCCCGCTCGATGCAGTTCTCGAGTTCCCTGACGTTGCCCGGCCAGTGATAGCTCGTAAAGAGGTCGAGCGCCGGGCTGGAGATGCGCTTTATCGGTTTACCGTTCCTGCGGGAGTACTTCTCCGCGAAGTAGTCGGCGAGGAGTACGATGTCGCTTTTCCGTTCTCGTAGCGGCGGCACGCGGATGGGAAACACGTTCAGCCGGTAGTACAGGTCTTCCCGGAACCTGCCGGCGAGTATCTCGTCCTCCAGCCGCCTATTCGTCGCCGCGATGACGCGAACGTCGACCCTGACGACGGCGTTGCCTCCGACCCTCTCTATCTCGCGTTCCTGAAGCACCCGCAGGAGCTTGACCTGGACCTGCTGCGACAGCTCTCCTATCTCGTCGAGGAAGAGCGTCCCTCCATGGGCTAATTCGAATCGACCCTTGCGCTGCGCTACGGCGCCCGTGAACGCGCCCCTCTCGTGGCCGAATAGCTCGCTCTCGATAACCGATTCCGGCAAGGCCGAGCAGTTGACCTTGATCAACGGGCCGTCGGCGCGCCTCGAGAGCCGGTGTATCTCAGCGGCGACGAGTTCCTTGCCGGTACCGCTCTCGCCCGAGACGAGGACGGTAGCGTCGCTCGGCGCTACCTGGGCTACCAGCTCGTAGACCGCCCTCATCGCCGCGCTCGTGCCGACGAGGCCGCCTGACAGGTTCGGCGGAAGACTATCTTCGCCGGGCGGCTCGACACGATCGGAATCGTCGATGCATGACATGACGCGATCCTCGAGGATACGCTCACGTAGCTTGGCCGATTCCGCTATCAGCTCCGCCGCTCGCTCGAGGAAGGCCGCGTCCGAGGCCGTCGCGGCTTTTGGAGCGGAGCCGAGCCGGCGCTCTGCGCTCAGCGTGCCTATGACGTCGTCGCCAGAGCGTATGGGCACCACGCAACACGCGACGTCGACGAGGTCGACGTCGGGACGGTCTCCGGCGCGATTGAGGAACCTGGATTCGGTAGACAGGTCGGGTACCTGGAGCGGCGAGCCGGATTCGAAGACGCGGCCGATGAGGCCCTCTCCGAGCCGGTAGAGTCCGCGCCGCTTCTCGTCCTCGGTCAGGCCGTGGGCTTCCTCTATCCTGAGCATGCCGAGCGACCGGTCGAGAAGGGTGATCACGCCGCGCTGAAGTCCGGCCCTCGCCTCAAGGAGATCGAGGAATGGGCCGAGCGCTCCGCGGAGGTCCGCGTGCTTATCCAGTATCCTCGAGAGGTCGAATAACAGGTTGAGTTCATCCATCGCATCCATGGAGGTATAATGCTACGAAAATGTAGGAATACACAATGCCTCAGGTAAAAGTCAATGAATGGATATCGCGCTCTTTCGCGACAAGTAAAAAAAGCCGCCCCGTAAAGGGCGGCTTTTCCCGGAGAGAATGACTCCGTATTATTTTCCGAGCGGCTTGCGCTTGTTCCAGGCGTCGCGAATGACTCCGACGACGGAGCCGTGGGCGTCGTTGATGCTCATGGTCGCGCCAGAGCGGGCGTCGATGAGCAGCTTCTTGTCATCGTCGGTGAGCGTCGCTAGCTTCGCCTTGTCCTTTTCGTTCGTGGTCGCGGGATTGAGTATGCGGCCGTTGACCTCGGAGAGGTATTTTGCCGTCCAAGCCTCGACTTCGTCGACCGTCATGCCGATGAAGAGCTTCTCGTACGCGTCCATCTGCCTGTGCCAATCGTTCTTGGGGTTCATACCGTAGGCGTCACCGCGGTCGCGCTTGGATTTCCACGCGGCTACTTCGGCGGCGACTGCTTCGGCCGTATTGGGGGCGGTGCCAGCCACCTTCTCGGTGGTATGGTCGGTGAGATTAAGCTCGGGCGATCCCGGCCACCCGGCGAAGTGGGGCATCGAGGCGCCGTCGTAGTTGGGGGTAGAGACCTCGAGGGCATCGATCTCAAGGTCGACGATCTTGCCCGCCCCGTCGAAGATGACGGTGGCATAGACGTAGTTGAACGAGTAGACCTGGGTTCCGGTGCTGTCTTTACCCGGGCCGACCCTGAAATTGGAGCTATGGCCGACTCCCATAGTCATTTCCTTCTGGCCGTTCGCGAACGCGAACGAGGCGCAGAAGAGTACGGAAGCCGCTAGTACGATCAGTTTCTTCATTTTGCTTTCCCTGCTCAGAACGTGTACTTACTGGCTCGACGAGCCAGTAAGTAGTAAACCACTATTATATGAATAAGGCAATGTTAATATATATAAGTACGTCTCTATTGCGGTTCTAGCGCCAGTCTGCCGCAGGGCGGGGGAAGACCGCGCAGCCCGCGATTCGCGCTATCTCGTCGCAGGGGCCGAGGCGCCTCCTAGTGTCCCGCTCCCTGCGCCATCCTTACGCCGTGCTCGAGGAGCGGAGAGAAGATACGGGCGCATAGCCTGGCCGCCTTGACGGAGCCGGGAGCGTTGACGACGTATGTCGCGCCGCGCATCCCGGCGACGCCGCGGCTGAATACCGCGTGGCTCGTCTCTTTCAGGGATTCGATCCGGAGATATTCCGCTAGCCCGGGGGCCTCGCGGTCGATGAACCCGAGGGTCGCCTCCGGCGTCACGTCGCGCGGCGCCGGGCCGGTGCCGCCGGTCGTGAATATCCAGTCGAATGACGAGAACCGCTCCAGCGCGGCGATTATCGTCGGCTTGTCGTCAGGTACGACGGCGCGCTCGACCTCGATGGCGGGAACGAGCTCGCGGAAGACGGATTCCATCTCGGGGCCCGAGAGATCATCGTATTCGCCCCGGCTGGCCCTATCCGATACGGTAACTACAGCTACTCTCACGGCTGATCGATCCTCCCTGTATCACCTTGACGAAGATGCCCTTGCGCGGCATCACGCAATCGCCGACCGCCTGGTAGATCGCGCATCCATGATGGCATTCCTTGCCTATCTGCGTCAGCTCCAGCTCCGCGTCCCCGATGAAGAAGCGCGTGCCCACGGGCAGGCTCGAGAGGTCGACGCCGCGCGTCGTTATATTCTCCGCGAAGATGCCCGGATCGAGCTCCACGCCCTTGCCGCGCATCATTTCGACGTCCTCGTCTGCGAGCATCGATATCTGCCGGTGCCAATCGCGCGCGTGGGCGTCGCCGACCATGCCGTGCGCGACGCGCAGCTCCACGCGGTCGACGGGATCCTTGCGGGTCCCGACGCCGACGGACACGTTAAGCGAGACGAGCTCGAACGAGCCTTCTTTCGCGGGAGTCCTGGCATTAGTGTTTTCCATCGATCGTCTCCTTCGTCTTCTCTATAAGGGTCAGCCCCTCGACGCGCATAGCCTTGTCCACGGCCTTGCACATATCCCAAATGGTAAGCGCCGCGACGCTAGCGGCGGTCAGGGCCTCCATCTCGATGCCCGTCTTGTCGGTGCACACGGCGAGGCTCTCGATGACGACGCGGTCGTCCTTCACCTCGAAATCTACGGCGACGCGGTCGATCGCTATGTTATGGCATAGCGGAATGAGGTCCGACGTCTTCTTGCCCGCCGTGATACCGGCTATGCGCGCCGTCGCGAGCACGTCGCCCTTGGCCATGCCGTTGGCGCGAACGAGGGCTATCGTAGACGGGGCCATGTGTATCGAGCAGGTCGCGCGCGCGGTCCGCTTGACGCGGGGCTTGCCCGAGACGTCGACCATCGACGCCTTACCCGAGCCGTCGATATGGGTGAGTTCGTTTCCAGTTGCCATCCTAGCCTCCTATCGCGCTCACGAGGTGAGCGCTGGCATGCGATCCGCAGGCCGGCTTCATAGCCACGCACGCGCGGATGCTGCCTTCTATATCGCCGAAGTCCACCGGTACGGAGGCGTCGCCGTGCAGGCAGGGCTTGAGCTCCCCGGTGGCCAGTAGCCTGATACGGTCGCAGGCGGCGCAGGGCGACGGGCGCTCGTAGCGCTCGTCGTCGAACTTGTCCTCGTCGAGTCGGTAGCGCCTGATGGTCTGCACGGCGCATCCTTCCGCCTCCGCGAAGGCGCCGACCGCGTCGAGGTCGGCTCGGTCGTCGGCTTCGCCTATGACGACGTTCAGCTTCACGGGCAGGCCCGCCGCCCTCGCCGCGCGAACGCCGGCCAGCGCGTCGCGTACGTCGCCGCCGCGGGTTATCGCCGCGAAGCGGCCGGGATCGAGCGTGTCAAGCGACACGTTGACGCTCGACAGGCCGCGGCGGGCCAGGTCGGCCGCCACGGGCGCGAGCAGGGTCCCGTTCGTCGTCATGCCGAGCGTAGCGACGCCGGGGATATCCCGTAGCATCGATACGAGCCCGGGCAGGCCCTTGCGTACGAGCGGCTCGCCCCCGGTGAGGCGCACCTTGTCGAATCCGAGCCCGGCGGCGGCCCGGACGACGAGCGCGATCCGCTCCAGGCTTAGTATCCTGTCGTGCGGCACGAACGCAACGCCTTCGGCGGGCATGCAATAGGTGCAGCGCAGGTTGCAGCGGTCGGTGACCGACACGCGCAGGTAGTGGACGTGCCTATCGAACGAGTCTAACATGTGTTACCGTTCCCGTGGCTATGGATCCCTGTCCTATGTCCAGCCGGGCGAAGCCGTCGGCGGAGGCGAGCGCCTGTAGTCCGGACGAGCCTCCGTAGCGAACCGCGCGGACCCCGTCCGCGTCAATCCTGACCGGCAGGAATTCGACCCTGTCGGTTCCTTTGCGGCGTATGTCCTCGGCCGCGGCGATGGGCGTGACGAGCGGCTCGTAGGTCGCGCCTGAAAGCGCGTAGAGCAGCTCCTTGACGAGCATCTCCGTATTGACGAAAACCGATACCGGGTTGCCCGGAAGGCCGAACACGAACGCCCGCTCGGTCGACCCGAAATACGTCGGCTTGCCCGGTTTCATCGAGACGCCGTGGAAGCGCTCCTCGACGCCGGCGGCGGCCAGCGCGCGCGGCACGAAATCGAAGTCGCCCATCGAGACGCCGCCCGATAGTACGAGTACGTCGCAGTCGTCGAGCGCCGAGCGTACGGCGGCGAGCGTGGCGTCGAAGTCGTCCGGGAGGCGCCCGAGGTCGCGGGCGTCGAACGCGGGCGACGCGAGCTGCGCCAGGATCTGGGGCTTGTTGGAATCGTATATGGCCGCGCCGGATAGCGGGTCTCCCGGTTCGGCCAGTTCTGCGCCCGTGGATAGCACCCCGACGACGAGGCGCCTGGCGACGTCGACCGTCGGCCTGCCGTCGGCGGCTAGGATAGCGATATCCTGCGCCGACAACGCCCTCGGCGTCAGGATTAGATCGCCCGTCCGGGCGTTCTCGCCACGGCGGATGACGTTGTCGATGCTCTCGGGCCGCGTGAAGCCGACGAAACCGCGCTTCTCGGCCTCGGCCCACTCGAAGCGCTGGACGCGCGACGCTCCGGCCGGCAGTGGCGCGCCCGTCATGATTCGCGCGGCCTCGCCCGGAGCCAGCGGATCGTCGGGCCGGTCGCCGTCTATCGCCCCGGAGCCGGCCGCGATGACGCCTCGGACGCGTAGCGGCGCCGCGGGGACGGCCTCTCCGTCGACGGGCCGCCAGGCCCAGCCGTCCATCGCGGCCTTGTCGAACGGAGGCTGGTCGAGCCTGCCTGACGCGGCGGACGGCATGATCCTGCCTAATGCGGCGCTTAGCGCGACCGTCTCCGTGTCTGGCTTCCTGCGAAATCCGCGGATGAGGGCGATAGCCTCGTCTGGATGAATCACTCTAGGTCTCCTTGATTGTCGCTTGTCGCGCGGCCGTCGTCGAATCGTACGATCCTGTCCGAAAGTTCTTTGACCAGTCCCTCGTCGTGGGCGCTGAAGAGCAGGGTCGAGCCGCTGCGCCTGAGCTCGAGCAGCAGGGCCCGGACGGCGATCTCGCTTTCCGCGTCCATGCTGGACGTCGGCTCGTCCAGGAGGAGCACGTCCGCCCCGGCCGCGACGGCCCTGGCGACCGCGACCCGTTGGGTCTCGCCGCCGGAAAGGCGCCCGGCTTCGCGCTTTAGGAGGCCGCCTAGCCCGAAGCGTTCCGTCGCCTCTTCCACGCGCCGATCGGCGTCGGACTTGGGTATCCGCTTCAGCCTGAGCGCGTAGTCGAGGTTGTCGCGCACGGTACCGGCGAACAGTACCGGATGCTGGTGTACGTAGACGGAACGTCGCCTGAGGTCCGGATTATGGGATATCGGCCTGCCCAGGAAGGCTATGGATCCATCGAACGGCCCGATCAGGCCGTTGAGGAGCTTCAGCATCGTCGTCTTGCCGGATCCATTCGGGCCGATGAAGGCGACTGCCTCGCCTATGCGGATGCGTAGCCCCTCGCAGCGCACGGCGACGCGACGCTCGTAACGAAAGGAGAGGCTCTTGACGAAGAACGCCTCGCCGTCGCGGGCCGTCCCCGCAGGCCTTGCGTCAGCGGTCATCGCGCACCGCCAGGTGGGAGAGGAAGTTGACGGCGAGGGCGATGGCGAGGAGCACGAGACCGAGCGAAAGCGCCCGCTCGAACTCGCCTTTGCTCGCGTCCAGCGCTATCGTCGTCGTCATCGTCCTCGTATACCATCGGATGTTTCCTCCGAGCATCATCGAGACGCCGACTTCGCCGGTCACTCGGCCGAAGGCCGCCAAGACGGATTGAACGATCACGTAGCGTCCTTCCTTTATGATCGCGGTCATACGGCGCCAGGGACCCGCGCCTAGCGTCAAGAGCGTCTCGCTGTAGCGTGGATCCAGTTTCTGAAGGCCCGTGTAGCTCATCGCCGCGACGAGAGGGAAGGCGAGGACTGCCTGGCCCAGTATAACGCCGCCTGGACCGTAGAGTAGCCCGAGGGCCCCGAGCGGGCCGGACCTCGATATGAACGAATAGACGAACAGCCCGACGACGACGGTAGGGACCGCCATGACGGCGTTGACCAGCGCTACGGCGACGCGCTTGCCCTTGAAGCGCCCGAGGAACAGGGTCGCCCCGAGAGGTACGCCGGGCAGTATAGCGAAAAGCGTTGAAAAAACTGAGAACCTGAGGCTGGTCGCCACGGTCCACCAGGTCTCGCGATCGCCCCCCGCCAGGAGGGCGATCGCTTCCGTCATGGAATCCAAGGATCAGGGCTTGTAGTTGGGGAAGAACAGGGTCTGGCCGCCGAGCTTGTAGCTGGCGATGAGCCCCTGTCCCCGGGCGCTCGTCAGCCATGACGAGAAGGCCTTCGCGCCCTCGGCGTTGATAGCGGGATTCTTGGAAGGCGCTACGGTGATGACGCCGTATGGATTGAAGAGGCCCGCGTCGCCCTCGTAGCATATGGCGAGGCTCGTCTTGTCCTTGACAGCGATCCATGTGCCGCGGTCGGCCAGCGCGTAGCCCTGGAGCCCGTCGGCCATGATGATCACCTGCTCCATGCCCTGTCCGGCTTCCTTGTACCAGGCGCCGGCCGGCGTTATCTTGGCGGCCTTCCAGACGTCGAGCTCCTTGACGTGGGTGCCGGACTTGTCGCCCCGCGACACGAACGGCGCCGCTACCGTGGCGATCCTCTCGAAGGCCACCGCGGAGCTCGCCGAGCCCTTGAGGCCGGCCGGGTCGGATTTAGGGCCGATCACGATGAAGTCGTTGTACATGACGTCGCGCCGATCGGCTCCGTGGCCCGCGGCCATGAACGCGTCTTCCTGGGCCCGCGCGTGCACGAGGAGCACGTCGGCGTCGGCGTTCTCGCCCAGCTTCAGCGCCGCCCCGGTGCCGACCGCGACGACGTCGACGGTATAGCCCGTATCCTCGGTAAAGAACGGCAGGATATACGACAGGAGTCCCGAGTTCTCGGTGCTGGTCGTTGTGGCCAGCCTGACGCGCGGGTTGGCGGGAGTCGGTCTCGTGGCGGGAGCGGTTTCCTTGCCACCTAGCGCGAAGGCCTGGGTAGCGCCGAGAACGAGCGCCGCGCAGAGCGCCGCGGCTCGAACCGCGGTCCGCTTTGTGGAGAGATGCATGGTGTCCCCTTTCCGATGCCCTTGATCGCCGTTTCCGGCGATCGGGCGGGAGGTTACGGGGTTTTCCCCGTAGCCCAGTGACCTCGTCTCCCCGTTCGCTCGTAGCGTAACGTAGGGAAGCGAGGCTCGGAGAACTGTGATATTGACTGTTTCGGCCACAACGAGCCGAACCGGCGCGTCGCGGCCTCCGGTCCGCAGATAGTAACCGACAATAAAGGGGCGGTCAATGAATAGCGTCGCGAGCGGCGATCTCTATTCGAACTCCAGGCAGCCCGAGGAGGCCTGGCCTAGTCCTATGAGGTGTTCCTTGAGCTCGTGCGCCTTTCCGCTCTCCACGACGATGCGAAGTATATCCCCCGGCTGGATATCCAAGTCGGCGTGCGGGAATATATCGTCCTCTCCGTGCTCCACGCTGACGAGGATGCACCCCGCCGGCAGGTGCTCCTGCACGTGGGTACAAGTCTCCAGGATCGATCCCTCCAGCACCGGGATATGCAGTATCACCGGGCGCGAGCTGTCGGACTTGAGCGGCTCGGGCGCTATCTGGACGAGCAGGGAATCGTATATGGGCTTCGTCTTCAAGAGCCCCGATACGATCGACGCTATGACCGAGACGAGTATGAACGCGGGGAAATGCGCGAAACTGCCGGCCATCTCGGTTATGAGAACGGCGCCGGTAATGGGCGCCCGCACGACCGCGGTGAAGAAGCCCACCATGCCGATCAGTATGAAGTTCTCCAGGTATCCCGAAGGGACCCCCATAGGGACGAGTAGCGAATTCGACAAAGAGCCCAAGAGCGCTCCTATAGCCAGCATAGGGAGGAATATACCGCCCGGGGTGCCCGAGGAGTACGAGAACAGGGTGAATACCATCTTCCCGGCCAGGAGCGCGATAATGGGCCATAGTGCGAATCTGCCGGTTTCTACCGCTTCGATCAGCCTGTCGCCGCCGCCGGTGAGGACCGGGGCTACGATGCTCACCAGCGCCACGATCAGGAAGGCCGAAGAGACGCGTAGTGTCTCGTTGGCGAAGGCGCGTTTATACGCGACTTGGAACGCGAGCAGCCCGCGGTTGAAGAGGCTGCCGACGACGCCTGAGAGGATGCCTATGAGAATAGTGGTAAAATACAGGTTCAAGGGCAGCACGGCGTTCAGCGTTATGCCGAAAACCGGTGAATTGCCGTAAAAAGCCCACATGACGGCGTTGGCGCAGAACGAAGCGATCAGGGAACTGGTCAGCATGGTCGGTGATATGTTCTTATGGAGTTCCTCGACGCAGAACAGCACGCCGGCGAGCGGCGCGTTGAAGGCGGCCGAGATCCCCGCGGCGGCGCCCGCGGTTACCAGGTAGCGCTTGTATTCGCTCCTGCCTATAGCGTCGCTGATTGCCCCTCCCGTCAGCGCTCCGAGCTGTATGGACGGACCTTCGCGGCCTAGCGAGAATCCTACCCCGAGAGCCAGGCTGCCTCCAACGAATTTATAGGGGAGCTCTTTCTTCCAGACGGGATGGATGCGCCTCATCAGCGATGCCTTGACCTGGGGAATGCCTGAGCCCTTGATGTACGGCGCTCGCTTTATGAGGAACGCTACCAGCAATCCTATGGCGGTCGCTCCGACAAGCCACGCGGCCAGCGAGAGCCACGAACCGCGGGCCAAGCTCAGGAACGATATGCGCTTAAGCTCGAAGAACGAGATAGCCGTGCGATAACATACGATAATAAGCCCCGACAGGACGCCTACGAGCACGCTACACGCGTAAATATCGACTTTTTTCCTCTGGTGCGAGAACTCGGACGTAATGCTTGATCGATTCATGGCAGGAATACTAACACGTACGACCGATAGGCAAAAGGCCCGGCGCTCCGACATGGTACTCCGTTCACCACGCCGGCCCGACCGTGATATACTCCGCGGGCTCGCCTCGGTGTCGGGGGCAAGCGAAAAAAGGAGAGCTCAATCATGTCCGAACGGAAGATAGTGGAGTGCGTTCCCAATTTCAGCGAGGGACGCGACAGGTCGATCATAGACGCCATATCGAAGTCCATCGCGTCGGTACAGGGCGTATCCCTGCTCGACGTCGACCCGGGAGCCGACACGAACCGTACCGTATATACCTTCGTCGGCGATCCCGACTCGGTAATCGAGGCGGCCGTACGCTCGGCGGCCACTGCGCGCTCGCTCATCGATATGTCGAAGCACTCGGGCGCGCACCCGCGCATGGGCGCCCTCGACGTCTGCCCCTTCGTACCCGTGTCCGGCGTGACGATGGCTGATTGCGTCGCGCTGGCCAAGAGGGCCGCCGAGCGCATGGCCGCCGAGCTGTCAGTCCCCGTCTATCTGTACGAATACGCGGCGAGCAGGCCGGAGCGCCGTAGCCTCGCCGATATACGCTCTGGCGAGTACGAGGCCCTGGCTGAAAAACTGGCCAAGCCCGAATGGCTTCCCGATTACGGCCCCGCGTCGTTCGTGCCCGGTTGGGGCGCCACGGTCGTAGGCGCCCGCGACTTTCTCATAGCCTATAACGTCAACCTGAATACGCGCGACAGGAAGCTGGCCAACGAGGTGGCCCTGAACGTCCGCGAAGGCGGGCGCGCGGCCCGCGACGCCTCGGGCGCCATCGTCAAGGGAGCCGACGGCGAGAAGGTCATGCTCCCCGGACGGCTTAAGAACGTGCGCGCTATAGGATGGTATATCGACTCGTACCGCAAGGCTCAGGTATCCATCAACCTTACGAATTATAAGGAAACGTCCCTTCACGTCGTCTACGAGACCGTCAAGGAGGAGGCCGAGAAGCTCGGACTGTCGGTGTGCGGCAGCGAGCTCGTCGGGCTCGTTCCCCTGGAGCCCCTCGTAGAGGCCGGCCGGTATTACCTGGGCCGTATGGGAAAGAGCGCCGGGGCCCCCGAACCAGAGCTCCTGGAGCTCGCCGCCGCGACTATGGGCCTGGACTCGGTAGCCCCGTTCGATCCCGCCAAGAAGGTGATCGACTACGTCGCCCGTCCCGCGTCGCCGCTCGTAGGGATGAGGGTGGACGCCTTCGTCGACGAGGTGTCGAGCGAGTCGCCGGCTCCAGGCGGCGGTTCCGTGGCCGCGCTCGCGGGTTCTATGGCCGCGGCGCTGTCGGCCATGGTCGCCAACCTGACCGTCGGCAAGAAGGGCTACGAGGGCGTCTGGGCGCCGATGTCAGACATGGCCGTACGGGCGCAGTCGGTCAAGTCGGCGCTCGCTCGCGCCGTCGACGAGGATACGAACGCGTTCAACGCGGTGATGGACGCCATGAAGCTGCCCAAGGCTACCCCGGCGGAGAAGGCGGAGCGCGACGCGGCGCTGCAGGCGGGTTACAAGTCTGCCGTAGAGGTACCGCTGGCAACCGCCCTCGCTTGCGTCGAGGCTCTCGGCCTGGCGATGGAGGCCGTCGCGGGCAACAGGAACTCGGCGTCGGACGCCGGCGTCGCGGCTCTGATGGCCAGGGCCGGCGCGCAGGGGGCCGCGCTCAACGTGCTTATAAACCTGGGGTCGATAAGCGACGCGAAGTACGTCGCCGATATGAAGTCGAGCGTCGCGTCGATACGGGCCGAGGCAGACGAGCTCTGCGCAAGAGCACTGGCCGCCGTGGAGGCGACCTTCGGATAGGGAAGCGTGAGTTGTCGGTGTGAGCGTGAGCGAGATACGGTATCTTCACTCACGCTCACGCTCACACGTTGTTTTCTTAATACCCCGGCATGTCGTAGAGGCCGCCGGCGTTGACTACCTTCTTGTAGCCGGCCATCGACAGGATCCTCGCGGCGTACGCGCTCCTCGAGCCGGACGCGCAATACAGCACGATCGGGGCGGCCTTGTCTTCCAGCTCGGATAGTCGGGCCTGGATGAGGTTGACCGGGATGTTGACGGCGTTGGGGTAGTGTTCGTCCTCGAATTCCTCGGGGGAGCGCACGTCGATAATCCTCGCGCCACCTTTGATCATCTCTAGAATCGGGTCGGTCATCGTTGATACAGCCATTTCATTCACCTCCGTGATAGGTCGTTCGGGTCTGGATTAAAAGGTCTCGGGGTTGAATCCTGGAACGAGTTCCAGGCTCAGGGCCCCGCCTGATACGTTGCGGACGTCGGGCCTGCCGCCGCCCATAAGCTTGCGAAGCGCTATGTGGCTCTCGTAGCCGGCGCGCGACAGCAGGAGGAGCGGCCCGGCTGGCAGTTCCTCCATGCGCCAGTCGAGTTCGTCGAGCGGCACGTGGACCGCGCTCGGCACGGGGTTCTTGCGACGGTCGCCGTTGGTACGCAGGTCGACCAGCGAGGCCGCGCCTTCCACGGCCAGCTTCCACGCCTCGGTCGCCGAGACCGTCGGAGCGTATCCCGATTCGGCGTTCTGCGCGGCGAACGCCGCCATGTTCACGGGGTCGTTCGCTGAGCCGTAGGGAGGCGCGTAGGCCAGATCGAGCTCGGCGAGGTCATCGATCCCCAAGCCGCCCGCGATCGCGGTGGCCGCGACGTCTATGCGCTTGTCTACGCCCTCCTTGCCGAACGCCTGCGCTCCGAGCAGCCGGCCCGTACCGCGCTCGTATATAAGCTTGAGGCTCATCTCCTCGGCGCCGGGGTAGTAGCTCACGTGGTGGTAGCGGTGCACGACGGCGGCCGCGGCGTCGAGACCGGCTGAGAGCGCCGCCTTCTCCGACATCCCGGTCATCGCGAAGGTCTGGTCTACGGCCTTGAATACGCTCGTCCCTGTGGCGCCCGAGTAGCGCATCGAGCCGCCCAGCGCGTTGGTCGCCGCGATGCGGCCTTGCCTGTTGGCCGGTCCCGCGAGCGGCACCCTCGTCGCCTTGCCCGAGACGCGGTTCCGTATCTCCACCATGTCCCCGGCGGCCCAGATGGCCGGGTCGTCGGTACGCATGTACTCGTCGACGAGCAGCCCGCCGGTAACGCCGATAGCCAGGCCGGCGGATTTCGCCAGCTCTACGTTCGGCTTGACGCCCGCTGACACGAGGACGATGTCGGCGGGAACCTCCGAGCCGTCGTCGAGCGTAACGACGCCCGGGCGGACGGCCTTGGCCGACCTTCCGGTAACGACCGAAGCGCCGGCGGCCTTGAACGCCCGGCCTATCATCTCGCCGAACTCGGCGTCGGCGGGGGGCATCACGTGCGCGGTGAGCTCGACGATGGTCGTAGCGAGTCCGCGGGCAACGAAGGCTTCCGCGGCTTCTAGTCCGATGAAGCCGCCCCCGATCACCAGAGCGGATTTGGGGGCGCTCTCGTTTATGTACTTGTGAATGGCGTCCATATCGGGAATCGTCCAGAGGCGGAATACATGGTCCGCGTCGGAGCCGGCAATCGGCGGCATGAACGGCGTTCCGCCCTGAGCGAGTATAAGCGAGTCGTAGGGGACCTTAGCGGAGCCGGCTGGTCCGACGACGGAGACGGTCTTGGACGCTCTGTCTATCGATACCGCCTTGGTTTCGAGGAGGACCTCTACGCCGTACCGTGCCATGAATCCCTCGGGAGTCTGCAGGATAAGCGCGCTTCGCTTGTCTATATCGCGGGATACGAAGTACGGTAGGCCGCAGTTGGCGAACGATACGTACCGTCCGCCTTCGATAATCGTTATTTTGGCGTTCGCGTCCAGGCGCTTGGCCCTCGCCGCGGCGGTGGCTCCGGCGGCGACACCGCCTATCACTACGATTTTTTTTCCCTGCTCCATGCTGGCCTCCTTTTGGATAGCGTAAATATATGAGAAACTATATATAATGTCAATATGATATATATAAAAAAGATAATATAGCGACCATTGCGCTCTGGGAGGATACGCCCGTATACTAAGTATATGGAAACGATCGGAATAATGGGAGATAAAGGGCGGAAACTCGAGGATTTATTGGCGTTCCTGTATGGAAACCGTAAGGGCGAGGCTAGCCGCCTTATCGGAGAGGTCCTGGCGAGACGGCGTCCGGCTCAGTCCGCCGGCAAGAGGGGGTTCACCGAGAAAGACGCCCTGTTGATATCCTACGGCGATATGATCGCCCCTGGGCCGGGCGACGTCCGGTCGGGCCTGGCGAGGCTCGGCGGCTTCCTGGACGAGCGATTGCCGGGGCTGTTCAGCTATCTCCATATCCTGCCTTTTTTCCCGTACTCGTCTGACGACGGCTTCTCGGTGATGGATTACCGTGCCGTCGACAAGGCGCTCGGCACCTGGGACGACGTGGAAGCCATAGGAAGGGGCAGGCGCCTGGCGTTCGACCTCGTACTCAACCACGCCAGCGCCCGAGGCGTATGGTTCCAGGCGTTCAAGGCCGGCACGAAACCCTACGACCGCTTCTTCCTGACGAGGCCGCTCGACTACGACGCTTCCTCGGTACTGCGCCCGCGTACGCATCCGCTCATCACGCCCGCGACCCTGGACGACGGCCGGACGGTCGGGTTATGGACCACGTTCAGCGCCGATCAGGTCGACCTCGATTTCTCCGAGCCGGCGGTACTAGCCGAATTCGTCGACGTGATCCTCGGATACGCCGAGCGGGGAGCCAGGATGCTCAGGCTGGACGCGATAGCCTACCTGTGGAAGAAGGACGGCACCAGTTGCGCGCACCTTCCCGAGACCCACGCGGTCGTCAAGGCCATCCGCGCTATTATCGACGGGCTCGGGCTCGATATGATCGTGCTGACGGAGACCAACGTGCCCCACGCCGAGAACATGTCGTATTTCGGCGGAGGCGACGAGGCGCATATGGTCTATAACTTCAGCCTGCCCCCGCTCGTACTGCACGCCTTCGCGACCGGCGACGCGGGGCCGCTGTCCCGGTGGGCCGCCGACCTTCGCGTGCCGCCGGGCGGCGTCCTACTCAACTTCCTCGCGTCGCACGACGGCGTCGGCGTTACCCCCGCGCGGGGCCTCGTCGACGACTTCGATACGACGATAGCCGCGGTACAGGAGCGCGGCGGCCTCGTATCGTATAAGGGCACGCCGACGGGCCCGGCGCCGTACGAGCTCAACGTGTCATGGGCCGACGCCGTCGCAAGGCCGGAGGCAGACGACGACGAACGCTCGAGGGCGCTCGTCGCCAGCTACGCGGTAGCCTGCGCGATGGACGGCGTGCCCGCGGTGTACTTCCATTCCGCCGTCGGTTCCCGTAGCTGGAAGGCGGGGCCCGAGCGCCTCGGCTACAATCGCGCCATCAACCGCGAGCGCCCCTTGCTGACCGAGCTCGAGTCGGCGTTGGACGATCCGGGATCGATGCGCTCGATCTCCCTTTCCGGGATGGCGTCGCTCCTGCGAGAGCGGGCGAAACGGCCGGCCTTCGCCCCGTCATCGCCCAGGCGCGCGTATCCCGCGTCCGGGGCCGTCTTCGCCGTGGAGCGCGGGAGCGGGTCCGACGCCGTGCTCGTACTCGTCAACTGCTCGCATGAGCCGTGCCGCGCTGCGCCGCCGGACGGCTGGCTGGGCAAGGACAGGGCCGTCGACCCGGTGCGCGGCCGGGTCGTCGAGCTTGACCCTTCCGAAAGAGGATTGAGCATGGACGGCTACGGCGTGCTGTGGTTGGAGCGCTGAAGGCTCGTGGCGACGACAGTACTCTTCCGCCCTGCCCGGCGTCCGAGGGGCGGACACGGGACGAAAGGCGCGGCATGATGCGAAAAGGCTCCTGTATCGCGATCGCCCTGATCGTCTCGACGGTCCTGGGCTGCGCTAGCTCGCCCGCGTCCGCCCATGGCGGCGTCCCGCGGACCGTCCGCCGCTTCCTCGACGATCACGGCTGGGATCTCTCGGCCTACGAGCAGAGCGATCTCTCCGACCTCGACCGATACTACCGGCACGACCGGTTCTACGTAGTGGGCGCCCCCCTGGACGAGCTATGGAACCTGTACGTCTCCATCGATCCCCGGCTAGCCTGGCGTACCGACAAGACCGGTTTCGGCCTCGTATGGGATCCTGCCGGCGACGCCCTATACCGCGCCGGCGACGACGTCGTCCCGCCGTTCGCGGTCGGACAGGTCATGGTGCTCGAACTTGAGATCGCAGGCTTCTATCGCCTGCCCGTCGCGTTTCGCGTCACCGAGATTGACCGTGCGGCCGCCGTCATAGGATTCGTCTACCTCGCCGAGAACAAGTCGAATGGCATGCAGCGCATCGGATTCTCCTCCGCGGTCGATTCGTCCGGTCGTAGATACACCACGATACAGCACAGTACCTGGTACCGGAGCGGCGACGATTTTCGCGACAGGCGGCTCTACGGCGGTTTCCACGAATCGATCATCGACGCGTTCCACGACGCTATCGCGGCGTCCGCCGGATACTCGATCGAGGTCGTCGAACCCTAGCGCCTTCGGGTCAGGCGATGGTTATTCCTTCGCAGAGCTCGAAGGCCTTGGCCAGCGACGCCCGATACTCCTTCTCCGGCACGGGTATTTCCGGCAGGACGGCGTGCCGGAAGAAGTAATCCGTCGCCTCGAAGAGGCTGAATCCGAGTATGCCGTTCACGATCGCCTTGAAGATGGACTTGGCTTCGGCATTGGTCGTCACGATGAAGGCTACGAGCTCGTCGTCCGATAGTTCCTTGCCGTATTCCGCGGCCAGGCGTCTCGTATCCTTGTACGTCGTGCGCTTGAGGCGATCTATATTGGCGAGATCGTAATCGGCGAAGTTAACGAGGTCGTAATAGACCGCGTGCGTGGCCTTGTTGAGGGCAATGAACCGGAATAGCAGGATGTACTCGACGAAAATGCCGAGGATGACGGGATTCAGGCCCTCGGCGGCTTCAGAGCCCGCCGATTGACTCGCGAATACCCTGTCGGCGGCTGCGTATATGAGATCGGCGTACGAATCGAATACGGCCCTGGCCGCCTTCTCCTTATCCTCGAAGTAATAATAGAACGAAGCCCTGCCTATCCCGGCCTCCGTGGCGATATCGCCGATGCCCGTTTGATAATAGCCTCTCTCGGCGAAAAGCCTGGCCGCGGCCTTCAGTATTCGATCGCGGGTATCCCCGCTCTTCTTATACGCCATAGCGCCCCCCCCGTACCGTTCGTATCGGCAATCTCAAAATCAACGCGTGTCTGAATTCATTTGACAGCATACTAACGCGGTCGTACAATCGGCTTGTAATTTAGACATGTGTTTAAATTACAAGTAACGGCATTCGGGGGAAAGTATCCTTCGCTCGGCCTTCGCTGTCAATCGAGAGGCCGCCAGAGAGGTACGGGAGGCGTGGTCGCATGGATAAGCACGGGATCGTCCGCGAGAGCGTAGGAAGGAACGGGCCGGCGCTCGCGAGGCTCAGCGACAAGATATGGGGATTCGCCGAGACGGGCTTCGAAGAGCGGGAATCGTCTATGGCGTTGGCCGCCGCGTTGGAATCGGAAGGCTTCGCCGTCGAGCGCGGAATCGCGGGGATGGAAATGGCCTTCGTCGCGAGCTACGGTTCCGGAGGGCCCGTCGTGGCCCTGCTAGGCGAATACGACGCGCTACCCTCCATGTCTCAGGAAGCCGCGAGCCCCGAGCAGAAGGCGACGTCCCCCATGGGCAACGGCCATGGCTGCGGGCACAATCTCCTTGGGGTCGGGTCCCTGGCGGCCGCCGTGGCGGCCAAGGACTTCCTCGCGCGATCCGGTACCGCCGGCACTATCCGATACTACGGTTGCCCGGGCGAGGAATTCGGCTGCGGGAAGACGTTCATGACCCGGGCGGGAGCCTTCGACGACGTGGACCTCGCCTTGACCTGGCATCCGAGCGACATCAATTCCGTTTGGCAGGCGCGGACGCTGGCTAACCTATCCGTCTACTTCAGGTTCGAGGGGAAGGCTTCCCACGCCGCGGCGGCGCCCCATCTCGGCCGTAGCGCCCTTGACGCCGTGGAGCTCATGAACGTCGGGGCCAACTACCTCCGGGAGCACGTCTCGCCGGAGGTACGGTTCCATTACGCCATCACGAACCCAGGCGGCAGGGCCCCCAACGTGGTTCAGGCCTCGGCGGAGTCGTTCTACTACTGCCGCGCGCCGCGCATGGACCAGGCCCGCGAGGTCTACGAGCGGCTCTGCGACGTGGCCCGGGGAGCCGCGCTGATGACGGGTACCGGGCTGGAGATAGCCTTCTCCCAGGGGCTATCCGATTACGTCCCGAACCTCGTCCTCGGCGAGCTCCTGCAGGCGTGCATGGAGGAGACCGGCGGACCCGCGTTCGGAGACGCGGACCGCGAGCTGGCCGGCAAGTTCCGCGCCACCCTGACCGAAGCGGAACTGGCGTCGGCGCTCGGCCAGATACGGGCGATCCAGGGCGACGCCGTACTCGCGGCTATCGGCCGGGACCCCCTCGACGCTGTCGTCGCGCCGCTCTTCCGCGGAGACGTCTGCCTCCCGGGTTCAACGGACGTGGGCGACGTGAGCCAGGTCATACCGACGGGGCAGATCGTCTACGCGACGGCGGCCATAGGTACTCAGGCGCACTCGTGGCAGAATACCGCTCAGGCCGGCTCGCCCATAGGCCATGCCGGCATGCTCGCCGCGGGGCGGGCTCTGGGCCTGGCCGCGGTAGAGGTATTCAGCCGACCCGATATCGCATCGCGCGCAAAGGCGGAGCACGCCGCCAAGGTAGGTCCGTATTCCTGTCCCATCCCCGAGACGATCGGCCCCGAGGACGTCCTCGAGGCGATGCGTAGCGGTAACGCCTGATAGTCTATCGGTCCCAAGGAGGCAAACGTGGAATTCTTCGATGTAGCCAACGGAAGCTTGCTCTTCGTACTCGTCGGAGCGGGCATCGCGTACGTCATGGTCCAGTGCGCGCTGTTCATGAGGATGTCCCTCAAGCGCGCGAGGGAACTCGGCATAGACAGGAAGGTGATATCCGATACGATAAAGTCGTCAGCGGTATTCACCTTAGCCCCTTCCATAGCGGTGGCCCTCGGCCTCGCGGCCATGGCGCCGAGCCTCGGGATAGCGTGGCCGTGGTTCAGGCTGTCCGTCATCGGAAGCGTCAGCTACGAGCTGATGGCCGCGAACATGGCGACGAGCGCGCTCGGGTTCGCTAAGCTCGCGGACGCGGCCAAGGCCGGGGCTGAGCCGCTCGGAGCTATCATGTACGCCATGACGGGCGGGCTAGCCGGCGCGATAATCCTCGACATCATATTCATAAAGAAGGTGGATTCCCTCGCGGTAAGGCTCAAGGCCAAGGCCGGCGATTTCGGCGTCGTCGCCATAGGCGTACTGTTCTTCGCCGTGCTCGCCGTCTTCGTGGTGCCCTTCTTCGGGCAGGGCGTCGTAGCCGTGGCCACCTTCGTCACCAGCATCGTCCTGACGCTGTTCCTGGCCTTCGTCGCCAAGAAATTCAGGCTGGCCTGGCTAGGAAACTTCATCCTTGCCTTCAGCCTCATCCTGAGCATGTGCTCGTCGGTGCTCTGGACCGCGATGGTAAAGTAGGGGGGGAAGCAATGGAAAACAGGGAACAGTATTTTAACCGCATCAACAGATTCGGGCGGATCAGCTTCATCATCTTCTTCGTGCTGATCTTCACCATACCTACCGTCGTCTGCGCGGTATACGACATCTTCCCGGGCCTCGCCACCGTGCTCAAGGCGACCATGGGTCTCTTCCTTATCCTCACTCCCATAGCGATATCCGAAATAGTTAGCTTCGTCCCGCTGCTCGGCTCCGGCGCCTCGTACCTGACCTTCGAAACCGGTAACGTATCCAACATCAAGCTGCCCTGCGCTATGAACGCCCTCAAGCTAGCCGGGGTCCAGCCCGCCAGCGAGGAAGGAGAGGTGCTGTCGACCATATCCGTGGCCGTATCGTCCATAGTCACTACCTCGATCATCCTCATAACGGCGCTGCTCCTCGCCCCGCTCGCCCCCGTTTTCTCGAATCCCGCCGTGAGGACCGCTACCGCCAACGTCCTGCCCGCCTTGTTCGGCGCTCTCCTCGTTTCGTTCCTCGCCGCCGGCGACGCGGGATCCGTGGTCGTCAAGGGCCAGTGGAAGGCTATTATTCTGCCGGCGCTCGTCGTCGCGGTCGTTCACTACCTGATATTCCCGATCAAGGGCTGGGAAGGCGTCATCATACTCGTGCTATTGCCAATAACGATCCTCGGGGCGAGGTTCCTGTACAAGAAGGGCCAGATAACGGTAGTGCCGAAGGTACCGAAGGCCTGACGGCGGAGGGGATAGCCATGGTCGACGCGAAGGTCAAGCTGGCGTGCTGGCTCTACGGGCGCAGGCATCGGGATACGTTCAAGGGCGCGCGCCCCCTCGAGGGGAACGCCGCCCATATGGACGCGGACGAGAAGTACTGGTGGGGCTACAAGTACCTGTGCGGGCCGGTCGAGGAGGAGGAGCCCGGCTCCGGCCTGGAGGCGTACTTCCGCGGGCAGGACCTCGACTTCGCCCCGCGCGACGGCTTCGTCGAGACGGCCGGCGTGACGCTGTGCGCGGGCGGCGACATCCTCGCCCACGCCGGCCTGAACCCCGATACGACCGCCGCGCTCTGGGACGACGTCCGGGGCTTCTACTTCACGGGCGACATCGCCTGCGCCAACCTCGAAGCCCCCGTCGCGCCCTCGATGCCGCCGGAATACCTGCCGAGGAGCATCCTCGAGCGAGGGGGAATGAACAATACGCCGGGGATGTTCGACCGCGTAGTCGACGGCGGGAACGGGGTCGGCTTCTTCTCTACCGCCAACAACCACTGCCTGGACCAGGGCGAGGCCGGGCTCCGCGAGACGCTCGACTTCCTCGACGAGAGGGGGTATCCGCACGTCGGGACGGCGAGGAGCCCCGGCGAGAGGGACGCCGTCGTCATGTTCGAACGGAACGGCGTACGAGTCGCCTTCGTCTCGTGGACCTTCAGCGTCAACTGGGCCGGCCTGCCCGAGGGACGGGAGTACCTCGCCAACTACGCCCGTCTCAACAGGCCAGACGCAGACGTTTCGGCCATCGCCGGACAGGTCTCTACGGCGAGGGCCGCCGGCGCCGACGCTGTCGTGGCCCTCATCCACTGGGGCGCCGAGTTCGAGTCCTTCCCCGCCCGGAACGTGGTCGCCACGGGCCATAGGCTCATCGAGCTGGGCATCGACGTCATCGTAGGGAACCACCCGCATAACGTGCAGCCCATGGAGCGATACGCGTATACCGACGGCGCCGGGAGGAGGCGCGAGGGGCTCATACTCTACGCCCTCGGCGACCTCCTCTCGATCCATCGGACCCTCCCGAATTCCCGCCTCGGGTGCCTGGCCCGGATACGCGTATCGAAAGGCGAGGCGGGAGGCGTCCCCGGCGTCCGCGTCAGCTCGCTCGAGGCGCTCCCGATATACCTCGACGTGAGGAAGGCTCGCGGGGAGTGCGTCTCCTACCGGGTGCTGGACTTCCGGAAGCTCGTCTCCGGGCTACGTTCCGGGCGAGGCGTGCCCGGGATCGGACCCGCGAAGAGACGGGAGATATTCCGGCTCGAGGCCCTGATGAACAGGGTGCTCCACGCCGCGCTGAAGCGGGGCCCGGTTCTTACCGTTTGACCAAGAGTATCGCCGGTTCTATGATGCCGTGTTTGTATAAGGAGACATCATGGAACGATTTAAGAACGGCATACTCGTCGCTACCGCGATACTGGCCTGCGCGAGCGCTACGCCGTCGGGCGCTTGGGCGCAGGGAGGGGCCGATAAGGCCGCCATCGCCGCCGAGCTTCCCGAAGGAGCGGAATTTACCGTATGCAACGGCTCCGAGCCCCTGACCCTCGATCCGTCGAGGATGACATCGGTGTCCGAGCATACGATCTCGATGGCCCTCTTCGAGGGGCTCGTCACCTACGACCCCAGGACCGCGCGCGCGGTTCCCGGAATAGCCAGGAGCTGGGCCTATAGCGAGGGAGGCTCGCGGATTACCTTCACCCTGCGCGACGCGTCCTGGTCCGACGGAACGCCGATCACCGCCGCAACCGTCGTGGACAGCTGGCTGAGGACGCTGGACCCGAAGACGGGATCGGAATACGCGTACCTGCTCGGCATGGTAATCCGCGGCGCGGACGCGTATAGCCGGGGGCGCTCGGGCGAGGAGTCGGTCGGTATACGGGCTCTCGACGCCCGCCGGTTCCAGTGCGACCTCGTAGGGCCCATGCCCTACGCCGTCGACATGATGGCGCATCCTGTATTCTCCGTCCTGCCTATGCACGCGATACGAAAGTACGGGGACGAGTGGTTCTATCCCGAGCGTTTCGTCGGTAACGGCCCCTTCGTCCTCGCCGCGTGGATACCGGAAGATTCTATAGAGGTCGTCCCTAACGAGCGGTACTGGGACGCCGGGGCCGTCGGGCTTTCGCGCGTCGTCTACCTGCCGATCGACGATCAGGCCAAGGCCTACGGTATATACGAGCGCGGCGAGGCGGATTGGGCCCACGGCGTTCCTCTCGCCCGCCTGGACGAGATACGCCTGAGGCCCGATTACCATGTCGCGCCGCAGATAGCCACCTACTATTACTATTTCAACCTGTCGCGGGCGCCTCTCGACGACGTGCGCGTGCGCAAGGCGCTAGCGATGGCGCTCGATATGGAAGAGCTGGTGGATACGGTCAATAAAGGCGGACAGCTGCCCGCCGCGTCGTTGGTGCCGGCGATGGACGGCTACGAGTCCGTCCGGGGAGCCGCCTTTGACGTAGCGGGGGCGCGCCGCCTGCTGGCCCAGGCCGGGTTCCCGGATGGGCAAGGCTTTCCCGCGATTTCCGTCGTCTATAATACCCTTGAAGGCCACAAGAGGATCGCCGAATGGGTACAACGGTCCTGGAAGAAGAACCTGGGCATAGACGTGACGCTCGTTACCCAGGACTGGCGGTCCTTCCTTGGTACGCGCAGCGACTCGCACGACTTCTACATCGCGCGCGCCGGATGGGTCGGCGATTACCTCGATCCCAATACGTTCCTCGACATGTTCATCATCGGATCGGGGAATAACGACGGTCTATACTCGAACAAGCGTTACGACGAGCTTTTGCGACGAGCCGCTACGATGAAGGCAGGCCCGGCGCGGATGGATGTCCTGAGGAAGGCCGAGACCATCCTCATCCTCGAGGACCAGGCCGTCATACCCTTCTATTATTACGTCGAGCAGGATCTTATTGACCTGACGCGTTGGGACGGCTGGTACTCCAACCCGCTCGGCGTTCATAACCTCAAATTCGTGACGCGCAGGGCAGCCGTCACGAAGCTCGCCAACTAGGAACGGCGCGGACGGCGGTTGCGGGCCTTCGTATAGAGCGCCAGAAGGGAGTCGCCTTCCGCTCGCCGACATCCTGTCGGCATCGCTACAGGCCGTCTCAGAACCTCTCGGCGCGTCCTACGCCTCGCGCTCGCTAGCTCGCGACGGTTCTTCGGTTCGACTCCCTCCCGGCGCGGATATAAAAAAAGAGCCCGCCAGAAGGCGAGCCCTTTTTTAAAGCGCCAGAAGGGAGTCGAACCCTCGTCTCCAGCTTGGAAGGCTGGGGTAATAGCCGTTATACGACTGGCGCGTCATTCTTCGACGGAGAAGAACATAGCATTTCAGGATGGGGCGAGTCAACGGTTCATGCTATTGAAGGATAAAGGGAGCGGCTACGATCGTACTGTCCTGGTTGAAAATCTTGCGCCGACAGGGGGCTTCTACGATACTGTAGCCAGACAGGAGGTCCGCGATGGATAGCGAGACGAGGCATTTCGCGAGACTGTTCAGGGTCGAGCTCGATGATCTTATCGAGGAGATGAAGCTCCTCGTCGAGCGAATGGATAAGCGGTACGCGAACGGAGAGATCACGGAATACGTGCATCTCGAGAACCTGGCGCTATTCAAGCGCGAGCTAGATGCTTTCGTTAAATTCTCTGTGATTGTTGACGGAATCGATCCTTCGCTCTATAAATGTACGACTGATATCGAAGCCGACTTGTTGGCTACGTCTCGCGACTACGTTTCGCGGCTCGAAGATCCTGAAGCCGTCTATATACTGCTAAAAAGAAAGATCGATAAGGTCGGAAAATTCATATCGTCGGACGATAACGCGTTCACTTCCCAATAATCGGCCGAGAAAGAGGATGCCATGGATATTCGCGTACAGGAATTGTTGGAAAAGATCAAGCGTGACGGCGTGGATAGCGCCGAAGCGGAGGCCGCGAAGATAATCTCCGAGGCCGAGGCAAAGCGCGCCGCCATCGTGGCGACCGCCGAGAAGGAAGCCAAGGCTATCGTAGCGCGCGCCGTGGCCGAAGCGGAGCGTGCGGAGGCTTCCGGCAAGGCGGCTCTTACGCAGGCTTCGCGCGATCTGATTCTCGCCTTCTCGGGCGAGATGCAGAACGTGCTCGGAAGCATGGTCCGCTCCGAGATAGACGCTTCATTCGATGCCGGTACGATACAGAAGGTTCTCCCTGTTATCCTCGAGGCTTGGGCCAAGGACGGTCGCGACGACCTGTCCGTATTGCTGCCCGCAAGGGATCTGGCCTCTCTCGAGGCGTTCTTCAAGGATAAGCTCGGCGCGGCCCTCAAGAAGGGCATGGAGCTCAAGCCCCTTAAGGACGCGAAGGCCGGCTTCAGGATCGTGGAGAAGGGCGGGGCCGCGTATTACGATTTTTCCGCTCAGGCGGTGGCCGACATGCTCGGTTCCTACCTGAACGCCCGCCTCGCGGCGATCGCCGCCGCGGCCGTCGCGGAGGCGGCGAAGTAGGGCCGCCATGTCTTCGTATTACTATTTCGTGGCGACGTTGCCGTCGTTGCAGGCCACTGCCTCCGCTCCTCCCATCGCGTACGGCGAATTCCTGGACAGGGCTTCCCGCTTCCTGTCCGCCAAGGACGACGCGACGCTACGGGGAGCGAGGCTCTTCATACCGGAAGACGGTTCGTTCCCGACGGCCGTCGATTCATCGCCGCTCTTGTCGCGGTACTACCGCTGGGAGCTATCGCTACGCAACGAGCTGGCGAGGCTCCGCGCGGGCAGGCTCCAGAAACCGGCCGACAGGCACGTCAAACCGGGCGAACCGGAATGGGACGGCGTCAAGACCGCCCAGGCCGCCTTCCAGGGCGATGACCCGCTTCAGGGCGAGCTCCTCCTGGAGCGAGAGCGCTGGGCCTTCGTCGAATCGCTCTCGGTCAACAAATTCTTCGATATTGAAAACCTCGTAGCATACGCCTTGCTCCTTCAGGTGCTGGAGCGCCGAGCGCGCTTCACCGTCGAACGGGGCCAGGAAGGGTATCGGACCGTTTACGCGTCCATCCTTGAAACCGCGGATTACCGCGACGAATCCGGAGAGAAAGCATGACAAACACCAAAGGCGCGGTCACGGGCGTGAACGGCAACATGGTAAGCGTCCGCGTCGACGGCGCCGTTTCCATGAACGAGGTCGCCTATATCATCGTCGGGGGCAAGCACCTCAAGTCGGAGATCATCAAGATCCAGGGCGATATCGTACAGACCCAGGTCTTCGAGATGACCAAGGGCATCAAGGTCGGCGACCCCGTCGAGCTGACGGGCGAGATGCTCGCCGTCGAGCTCGGGCCGGGACTGCTCGGCAAGATATACGACGGCCTCCAGAACCCGTTGCCCGAGGTGGCCAAGAAGGCCGGCTACTTCCTCGAGGCGGGCGTCTATCTCGACGCGTTGCCACGCGATATCAAATGGGACTGGATGCCGGTCGCCAAGGCCGGCGACAAGGTGGAGCGGGCTGACGTGCTCGGTACCGTCCCCGAAGGCGCGTTCACGCACCAGGTGATGGTACCGTTCGGGATGCACGGCTCGTATACGGTCAAGTCGGTGAAGCCGGCCGGCAAGTATACGGTGGCCGAAGAGGTCGCCGTGCTGCAGGACGAGTCCGGCGCCGGCGTACCGGTCACGATGATGTTCCGCTGGCCGGTCAAGCGCGCCATCGACTGCTACGCCGAGCGCCTCAAGCCGTTCGAGCCGATGGTCACGAAGACTCGTATCATCGATACGTTCTTCCCCGTCGCCAAGGGCGGCACCTACTGCATCCCAGGCCCGTTCGGGGCCGGCAAGACGGTGCTCCAGCAGGTGACGAGCCGTAACGCCGACGTCGATATCGTTATCCTCGCCGCCTGCGGCGAGCGGGCCGGCGAGGTCGTCGAGACGCTCAAGGAGTTCCCGGAGCTCATCGATCCGCGTACCGGCAAGTCCCTGATGGAGCGTACCATCATCGTATGCAATACCTCGTCGATGCCGGTCGCGTCGCGCGAGGCTTCCGTCTATACGGCCGTCACGATGGCGGAGTACTACCGGCAGATGGGGCTCAACGTGCTCCTCCTCGCCGACTCCACCAGCCGCTGGGCCCAGGCGATGCGCGAGATGTCGGGCCGCCTCGAGGAGATCCCCGGCGAGGAGGCCTTCCCGGCCTATCTCGAGTCGACCATCGCCAGCTTCTACGAGCGCGCCGGCATCGTCCGCCTCAAGGACGGCCGCGCCGGCTCGGTGACGATAGGCGGCACCGTGTCGCCGGCCGGCGGCAACTTCGAGGAGCCGGTGACGCAGGCGACGCTCAAGGTAGTCGGCGCCTTCCACGGCCTGTCCCGCGAGCGTTCCGACGCCCGCAAGTACCCCGCCATCCACCCGCTCGACTCGTGGTCGAAGTACAAGGGCCTCCTGGACGCCGATTCCGTCGCGTGGGCTCACGGCTTCCTGTCGCGCGGCGCCGAGGTCGGACAGATGATGAAGGTGGTCGGCGAGGAAGGCACGAGCATCGACGATTACCTCGTGTACCTCAAGGGAGAGTTCCTCGACGCGGTCTACCTGCAGCAGAACTCGTTCGACGCGGTCGACGCGTCGGTCTCGCCGGAGCGCCAGAAGTCGATGTTCTCGAAGTGCGTACGGATACTCGGCTCCACGTTCGATTTCAAGGACAAGGAAGCCGCGCGCGGATGGTTCAACCAGCTGCGCCAGCGCTACCTCGACATCAACGGGATCGAGTGGGGCATCGACGTATACAAGAAGGCAGACGCGGAGCTGAAGGCCTTCGTCGACGAACGGGTATCGGGACTGGACAAGCGGGCCGCCCGGATCATCGAAAGCCTGGAGTAACGGATATGAAGAAGGTTTATTCTCGAATAGAATCGATAAAGGGCAACGTCATCAGCGTCAAGGCGACGGACGTCACCTACGGAGAGCTCGCCGAGGTCAAGACGCGTTTCGGCACGTCGCTCGCCGAGGTCAACCGCCTCGACGAGGACCTCGTGTCGTTGCAGGTGTTCGCGGGCGGCCGCGGCATCTCCACCGGCGACGAGGTCCGTTTCCTCGGCAACCCGATGCGCGTGTCGTTCGGCGACTCGCTCAAGGGCCGTATCTTCACCGGCTCTGGCGAGCCTCGCGACAAGGGCCCGGCGCTGCACGAGAACCTGATACCGATAGGCGGTCCGTCGGTGAATCCGACGAACCGCATCATCCCGCGGGAGATGATACGTACCGGCATCCCGATGATCGACCTCTTCAACACGCTCGTTAAGAGCCAGAAGCTGCCGATCTTCTCGGTGTCTGGCGAGCCGTACAACCAGCTCCTCGCCCGCATTGCTATGCAGGCCGAGGTCGACCTGATCATCCTCGGCGGCATGGGCCTCAAGTACGACGACTACCTGTTCTTCAAGGATACCCTGGAGGAAGGCGGCTCGCTGCAGAAGACTATCATGTTCGTCCACACCGCGGCCGACCCGGTCGTCGAGTGCCTGATGGTACCGGACCTGTCGCTGGCCGTAGCCGAGCGCTTCGCCCTCAAGGGCCTCAACGTGCTCGTGCTGCTGACGGACATGACCAACTTCGCCGACGCGATGAAGGAGATAGCGATCACCCAGGAGCAGGTCCCTTCGAACCGCGGATATCCGGGCGACCTCTATTCCCAGCTCGCGTCGCGATACGAGAAGGCGGTCGACTTCGCCGACTCGGGCTCCATAACGATACTCGCGGTGACGACGATGCCCGGCGACGACGTCACGCACCCGGTACCGGACAATACCGGCTATATCACCGAGGGCCAGTTCTACCTCAAGGGCGGGCGCATCGAGCCGTTCGGCTCGCTGTCGCGCCTCAAGCAGCAGGTGAACGGCAAGACCCGCGCCGACCATCGCGCCATCATGGACGGCATGATCAAGCTGTTCGCGGCGTATCGCGATACGCTCGAGAAGAAGTCGATGGGCTTCCAGATGTCGGCGTGGGACCAGAAGCTGCTCAAGTACGGCGAGCTGTTCGAGAAGGAGATGATGGACCTGTCCGTCAACATCCCGCTCGAGGGCGCGCTCGACAAGGGATGGGAGATGCTCGCCGCCTGCTTCGAGCCGCAGGAGACCGGCCTCCAGACCAAGCTGATCGAGCAGTTCTGGCCGAAGAAGGCATAAGACGTGGCTAAGATAAAGCTGACAAAGAACGAGCTGAAGAAGCAGAAGGACGCGCTCAAGATGTATAAGCGCTACCTTCCTACGCTCCAGCTCAAGAAGCAGCAGCTCCAGACCGAGATCCGCGGCATCGAGGCCAGGGCCAGGGAGGTCGCCGAAGAGCGCGATCGCCATATGGCTGAGTTCCAGTCCTGGGTAGCGGTATTCGGCGAGGAAGAGGCGATAAAGAGGCCCGACGGCGGATGGATCATCTCGGCGGGCACGATACGGACGGCGACCGGCAATATAGCCGGCGTCGACATCCCCGTGTTCAAGGGCGCCGATTTCGTCATAGACGAGTACGACCTGTTCGCGAAGCCCTTGTGGATAGACCGCGCCCTCGACAGGCTGCGCGCCATGCTGACGCTCGACCTGGAGATCAAGGTGCTCGAGGAGCAGATCCTGAGGCTGGGCAAGGAACTCCGGACGACGACGCAGCGCGTGAACCTGTTCGAGAAGGTGAAGATCCCGGAGACCGCCCTCGGCATCAAGAAGATAGGAATCTATCTCGGCGACCAGCAGACCGCGCAGGTCGTACGGGGCAAGATGGCCAAGCGCAAGGTCGAAAGGGTCGCGTCATGATAGCGCCGATGAAACGTGTATTCGTCCTGCTCGCCCCGCGGGACAAGAGGGAAGGCCTCCGCGAGCTCAGGCGGCTCGGGGTCTTGCACCTGGAGCCGATGAGCGGCGTCGGCGGCGAGTACGAAGAGCTCGTCGCGGCCAGGGATTCGGTTCGGGAGGCCTTGGGCCTTCTGTCCGAGTTCAAGGCGGAGCCGTCGACCGACGACATGAGCGCGCGCGAAGGCATCGAGCTGGCCGCGGCGATCCGCGGGTTCGATGCCGACGCCAAGTCGGCCTACGCCGATACGCTGGTTATCGTGCGCGAGATGGAGCGTATCAGGTCGTGGGGCGATTTCGATCCAGCGCTCGCATCGTCCCTCGCCGAGAAGGGCGTTCCCCTGCGGTTCGCCGAGATACCCATAAAGAAGATTCCGTCTATTCCCGAGGCGCTGGACTACGTGCTGCTAGGGCAGGCCAAAGGGCAGGCGCGTCTCGCTTTCCTGGCGGGGCCCGGCGTCGAGCTCCCGCTCGACTGCGTCGAGTTCCGCACGCCCGAGAAGAGCCTGTCGACGCTCGAGGCGGAGTCGGAGCACGCCCGCTCGCGTTCAGAGACGGCCCGCGAGGCCATCGCCGCCAAGGCGCCGCTCGCCGGCGTCCTCGGCAGGGCGCTAGCCAAGATAGAGCGCGAGGAGGCGTTCGAGGCGGCGCGATCCGGCATGGCCTCGGGCGAGGGCGTCGCGTGGTTCTCCGCGTGGGTGCCGGCGAAGGACGAGAAGCGCCTTTCCGACGCGGCCGCGAAGGCTGGCTGGGGACTCCTGCTCGACGACCCGCTGGACGAGGAGCAGCCTCCGACCAAGATAGAGAACAACGCGATCGTACGCATGATCCAGCCGGTATTCGATTTCCTGGGGACGGTCCCAAACTATCGCGAGTACGACATCTCGGCCCTGTTCCTCATCTTCTTCACGATCTTCTTCGCGATGATATTCGGGGACGGCGGTTACGGTTCCATCATGTTCGTCGCCGGCCTGGCCCTGGCCGTCAAGGCCAAGGCGTCCGGTAAGCCGGTGCCCGATTTCATCCGCCTCCTCCTGGTCATGTCGGGTACTACGGTGATATGGGGCGCGCTGACCATGAGCTGGTTCGGCATGCCCGTCGAGAAGATACCGTCGGTGCTCCAGTCGCTTTCAGTCGACTGGATATCGAACGCCAATCCGGAATCGGGCGACAACGT
Organism: Spirochaetae bacterium HGW-Spirochaetae-3; assembly: GCA_002839315.1. GTDB lineage: Bacteria > Spirochaetota > Spirochaetia > Treponematales > UBA12059 > SZUA-370. The sequence continues at coordinate 169,229 of PGXV01000004.1, read as the reverse complement.
CAAGGTGCTGTGCTTCATGCTAGGCCTCGTGCAGCTGTCGATAGCGCACATCAAGAACATAGCGAAGGAATTCCCGTCGCCCAAGTTCCTCGGGCAGCTCGGGCAGCTCGCGATGGTCGACGGCATGTTCTTCCTGGTTCTCAACCTCGTGATAAGCGCGACGAAGTATCCACTGCCGATGTGGGCGCTATACACGGTAGGCGTCGGGTTCGTGCTCAATTTCATGTTCGCCGGCTACGAGGGCGGCAAGAATTTCTTCGCGGCGCTCGGCAAGAGCGTTCTCGCCAGCGCCGCGAATATCGTCTCGGTATTCCTCGGGGTCGTCAACATCTTCGCCGATATCGTCTCGTATATCCGCCTCTGGGCCGTAGGGCTCGCCGGGTTGGCGATAAGCCAGACGGTAAACAACATGGCCGGCCCCATGTTCGGCAAGGCGATCATGTTCGTCGCAGGCGTAAGCCTCCTCGTGTTCGGGCACGGTCTCAACATCATCATGAGCGTGCTGTCCGTGATAGTACACGGCGTACGGCTCAACGTACTGGAATTCTCGAGCCACCTCGGTATGGAGTGGTCCGGATATAAATATGAACCGTTCAGGGATACCGTTCAAATCGAACGGGCCGAAATGGAAAGGAGCCTCTCATGAATATCGGTATGATCGGCGTCGCCGCCGTACTCGGGATCGCGGCCATAGGATCGGCCATCGGAGCCGGCACCGCGGGACAGGCCGCGATCGGGGCTTGGAAGCGTAACTACCTGGCCAACAAGCCGGCGTCGTTCCTTCTCGTAGTCTTCGCGGGAGCGCCCCTCACGCAGACCATCTATGGATTCATCCTGATGCAGCGCATGGCCGCGTCGACGAAGGACGGATTCCTGCTGCTCGGAGCCGGAGTCATCGGCGGCCTCGCGATGGCGATGTCCGCCATCGCCCAGGGCAAGGCCGGAGCCTCGTCGTGCGACGCGTTCGGCGAGACCGGCAAGGGCTTCGGGCAGTACATCACTGTCGTCGGCCTCTGCGAGACCGTCGCGCTCTTCGTGATGGCCTTCACCTTCGGCGCCATCTAGCTTAGACGAGGGCGCTGAGCCCTGAAGATCAAGGACATGACGTATCGGGAGATGGATTCCGATTCGTCGTGTCCTTTTTTTTGTTATCTATTATCTGTGGAAGATACGCTATCTTGATCACAGATCACAGATCCCCTGTGCCTCGATCACGTTACTTGCTATAATACGACTCATGGCAAGCACTACGAGGATCGTGAAGGTAGGTTCGGTACTGGTGGGCGGCGGGCACAGGCCGCCGGTGCAGACGATGTGGAAGCATCCGCTTAAAGCGGATAGCCTCGACGCCGTCGAGGATAACGTTCGCCTGCTCGCAGGGCTCGGTTGCGGCATACTCCGCTTCTCGACGCCGGACATGGAGCAGGCCGAGCTCCTGGGCGCGCTCGCCGGCAGGGTAAGCATGCCATTGGTGGCGGACGTGCATTTCGACTGGCGCATTGCCCTGCGCTGCATGGATTTTCCTATAGCCAAGATACGCGTCAATCCCGGCAACCTCGGAGAGCCGTGGAAGCTGAAGGAAGTGGCTGCGAAGGCCGCCGACAAGGGCGTCCCGATTCGGATAGGCGTTAACGCCGGAAGCCTGCCCTCCGACCTTAAGGACGAACCGGACCGGGGGAAGGCTATCGTCGTCGCGGCCGAGCGCGAGGTAGCGGCCCTCGACGCGCTGGGTTTCAACGACGTCATCGTATCGATGAAGGCGTCGGGCGTAGAGGAGACGGTGCGCGCGAACCGGCTGTTCTCCGAGCGACACGACCTACCGCTGCATATCGGCGTGACCGAGGCGGGGCCGCTCGTACAGGGCTGCGTACGGAGCGCCGTCGCGCTGTACGCGCTGCTTGCCGACGGTATCGGCGACACGCTGCGCGTATCGCTCTCGGATTCCCCCGAGAACGAGGTGCTGGCGGGTTCGGAGATCGTAGCGCTAGCCAGCGGGAAGCGCGAAAGCGCCGATATCGTATCCTGTCCCCGATGCGGGAGGGCCGGTTTCGATACGCACGCGTTCACCGAACGCTGGCGCGACCGCATATACTCGATACGAAAGCCCGTAACGGTCGCCGTGATGGGCTGCGTCGTTAACGGGCCGGGCGAGGCCAGGCACGCCGATATCGGAATCACCGGAGCCGGAGATAAGGTGATGATATTCAGAAAAGGCGAAATTGCCCGAACGTGCGCGCCGGAAGACGCCGATACTGTATTCGGGGAGGAACTGTCCCGACTATGAGCCACGCCTTTCGCCTCAGGGCCTTCGCGCCCGTTCTTGCATTCCTCCTCCTCGCCCTGCCATGCGGCGCCCAGTCGTACCGGTCCAGGGACGGAGAACCCGCGTGGCTCAGCCTCGAACGCGGGAAGCGCGCGTTCACAGCCAAGGATTTCGGCGTCGCGCTCGTGCATTTCGACGAGGCCATCGCCGTCAGGCGCGACTCGTACGCGAGCGCAATCGTACGGCTGGAGCAGGCGCTCCAGACCAAGGCCGGAAAATCCGGAGGCGATTCCATACGCTCGGTCCTCTCGGCGTTCGCGACCGAGGATTTCATACAGCGCGACTACGACAGGCTGGCGGCGGGAAGGCCGTCGACGTCCAAGCCGCTGCTCGAGGCGCTTCGGAAGGAGCGCATCTCGGATAGCCACAGGGCGTTCATAGACGTGCTGCTGCTCGTTCTCGAGTATCGGCCGATGGAAGGCCTCGACGACTCCATCGCGGACCTGAGGAAGAACGTGCAGCTCCTGTCGGACTATCCGGAGGCGGAGTACTGGAAAGGCCGCGTGTTCTTCGTCGAAGGCGAGCTCGACCTGGCTGAGATTCAGTATAAGAGAGCGTACGCTATGGCGCCGTCGCTCGAGATACCGGAGAAGCGATACACGATCCTGTATTCCATGGCCGATCTATACTCGGCGCGATCCGATTTCGTCGCCTGGGAGAACGTCATGCGAGCCATCGTCGACGGGAACGACGCCGTCATCGATCCGTACCTGCGTGAGGCGATGATGAATACCCTCGTCAACGTTGGCTTCAATCGTTTCATGACCCTGTATCGAATCGAGCCTTCGTATTCGCTCGAAGCGAATTCGGCGCTAGCCGCGTATTACCTGGAACGGGGTAGGGCCGCGGCGGCGGAGCACGCGGCCATCGCGGTCAGCATGACGATGACCAAGGCTATAGCCCTGCTGAAGACGAAAGACAGGGATTTCGAGTGGAACGGGCTGGACGACTTCGTGAAGCGGGCCGATGCGAGCAAGGACGTGTCCGCCTTCCTCTTCGACGCTGGCTGGCCGAGGCAGATGCTGACATTGGCCGACGCGCTGTACGTCGCAGGCGCCCGGGAGACTGCTCGGTACCTATGGCGAGGCCTCGTAGCCGGGGGCGCGGCTCCCTATGCCGCCGTGGCTAGCTCGAGGCTTTCCGATCCTTCCTCGGCGGTAAGGCGCGTCGCCCCGTAACGGAGCGAACGAGCCCTGATTGACGCTGCCCCGAGAAGGACGCGTCGATGCTCCTATGCGGTGCCTTCGGCGACGATCTTCATGATCATCTCGCGTATGAACGGATCGATAATCGAATATACGCGCTTGGTCTTATGTACCTCCGCGCTGACGATATCGACTTGCTTCAGGATGGCCAGATGCTGGGATATTACCGGTTGCGGTTGTTCGAGGCATTGCCAAAGGTCGGAAACGCAGGGATCCTGCTCGCGGGCTATGAGACAAAGCAGCCTTAGGCGAATGGGATGTCCCACCGCCTTGAGTTTTTTAGAGTATTCTGCGAGTCGTTCTTTATCACATGGCATTTGGGCGTTCATTCCGATGATAATAGCACCAATCCTTTATCGGTTCAACAGGGCGCGGATTTCCCGCTTGGTCCTCCCGGCGATGTAGGAAGCGATGGTATCGCGCTCTTCCTCGTCGCAATCGAAGGCGAATGCCATGACCGCGCCGTTGCGAAGAAGCCGGCACCGCATCGAGAGGATTTCCTTGTCTATTCGGAGCGATGCATTCTCTATGACCAGGCCGGGTTCGAGGTCCGATACCAGCGCCGTCGTTTCGGGAACGAACGATAATCCGGAGCTCGATATCGTATCGATGGACCCGGCTATGGGCTCGTAGCTAACGGGATGCGAGAACGCGAATCCGAGACGATCCCACGGTCCCGGGACGTGCCTGTCCGATACCCTGGAATCGTCGATCTCGACGTACCGCTTGAGTAGCTGCTGGAATCGTTCGAGTTCCGCCTTGTCGGACAGGTCTTCCTTAATGACGCCGTTGACTCCGAGATACGCGGCCTTCGCCGCCTCCTCGAAGGGGAAGAAATCGCCCTTCAGCAGTATAAAGGCGCAGGCGGACTTCGGCCTGGCTGCTCGCAGGTCTACGACGATGGCCTTCCAGTGCCTGGGAAAGTCCCTGGCGCTCATGACCACGGCGTCCGGGCAAATTTCCTCGAGGTTATCCAGCGCCTTCAGGGGGTCCCGGTAATGGATGACGTCGAGTCCGAGCGGCTGAAGGTAGAAGCGGACTATCTCGGCGACAGCGTCATCCTCGACGATTATGAGCGCCTTCATTCGGTACCTTTGTTCTTGACCGAATAACCGACTATGTACCAGACGTCGTCGCGCCGCTCCAGCTCGTAGATATACTCCTTGAGCATCTTGAAGCCGTCGTAATCGAATTTCTGCATGACGACGACCTTGCCGTACGAGGATCCGTAACGGGTCTCGACGATTTCGAATGAGCTCGGGATCATCACGATGTCGGTATCCGCGACGCTGGCCATCAGGTCGGCTTTATAGGAGGAGATCATCCTCCTCCTGCCGTCGTCCGATTCCCTGTCGTAGGAACGGCTCTTGTCGGCATTAGCCTTGAGAAGGCGCTCGACGTCGAGGTATAGGAAGAATTCGTTCCATTTCCCCTTCTGCCTGGCGCTAATAGTCCTCGATACGACCTCGTCGGGCCCTATTCGCTCCGCCTTGAGTATCTCCGCCGTGCCTTCCTTGAACGTATCGACGACCGAGGGGGTAGGGGCGCCGGGGCGGACCGAGAGGGAGAGGGCGTTCGAACGTATGGAGAGGGACGGATCGGACCTTCCCGATAGCTCGGGATGCAGCGTGCAAACGACGATGAACGAACCGGGCTCGGTAACGGCCACGTAGTCGGTCAGGTTCTCGACGAAGGAGTATTCCTCGCCTGGCTGGATCGACAGCTCCCGATAGAACACGGGCGAGCTGGACGACATGGCGCGTTTCCAGGAGTCGCTCGGCTCGAGGGCCCTGTTCGCGAGCGAGCGCACGTCGAACGCGACCGACAGTCGCTTGTCATCCGCGAGCTTGAATCGCCACGCCTCGGGCGTTCCGTTCCGTATGGTCACCTTGACGAGCACCTCGGAACCGGGAACGTAGACTCGCTTGTCGAAAAAGCCTATGGATATATCCGCCTGAGCCGACGCCGCGCTTAATGCCAACGCGGCGAGCAACGCGGTCAAGACGCGATTCTTTACGTACACCTCTACGTCTCCTTGTGCGCGTCAACGCGATTCGTGTAGTATTGGCGACGCGCTATCCTTCTTCAATTATCGGACGATTCGTATGAACTCCTTACGCTTGGAAAACGTTTCTAAAAGGCTTCTCAGGCACGGACCGGTCATGGAGGCCCTCCAGCGGCTGGACCTGTCCTCATTCCCCGTCGATTGTGCCGGCCTGGAGGCTCCGTTCGCCGCCTTCATCGTCGCGGCCGCGGTCAGGCGCGATCGCGGTCGGGGCCGGGCGGGCGTCAAGGGGCGACGATTCCTCGTCATCGCCCCGACGGACGTCGAGGCCGAGTCCTTCGCCGAGGATTGCGAAGCCGCGGGCGTGCCCGCGATGGTCTTCCCCTGGTGGAAGACCGCCGCCTACCGCCCGGTCGAGCCTCGCTCCGCCGCATTCGGCCAGCGAGTAGCCGCTCTGGCATCAATTCTCGACGACGACGGCCCGCGCGTCATCGTCGCGGGCCAGCGCGCGGTGATGACGCCGGTGCCGCCGCGCGCCGTCTTCGAACGCGGCCTGTTCCGCGTCCGCAAGGGAGACGCGATAGACGCCGGAGCGGTCGCGGACCGCTTGGCCGCGTGGGGCTATCTCCGCGTACCGCGCGTAAGCCTTCCGGGCGAATTCGCGTTGCGCGGCGAGGTGCTCGACGTCTATATGACCGGAGACGAGCAGGCCTTGCGCCTGGTATTCGAATACGACGAGGTCGAGGAGATACGGCGATTCGAGCCCGTTTCCCAGGCTTCCGATCCCGAGAGGCCGACGACGGTGCTACTAAGGCCGGCGAGGGAATGCGTCTGGACGCCGGAGATGGCCCGGGCCGTCGGCGAGGCGCTCCTTGCCTGCCCGGCGCCTTCGGGCGAGGACCGGAGCCAGGCCGTCGCCTCTATCGTCGAGTCCCTTTCCGAATTAGGCGAAGCCCGCGGAGAGGAGACCCTGTACCCGCTCGCGTATGGTCGTCCGGCCAGCCTTTTCGAGTACCTTGGGCCAGACGACATCATCGTGCTCCTGGAACGCGAACGGCTCTCCGGTCAGACCGAGGCGGTCAAGCGAGAGTACGCCGGACTCTACCGCAAGGCCATGATAGACGGGCCGGCTCCGCCTCCCGAGCTCATCCTCGTAGATTTCGAGAGCATGGCGGCATCCCTGCCGAGGACCGTCGCCACCTGGTCCCTCAAGGACGCCTCCGCCGGCGACCGCCTGGCCTTCGGTTCCGAGCCGCCCCGGTCGTTCTTCGGCAACGTAAACTACTTCCGCGACGAACTCGATTCGCTCCTGCGCGCCGGATACGAGGTGCACGTGTTCGCGGAGAACGCGACGCAGGCCGAGCGCATAGCGTCGCTGATAGCCCGCGAAGAGGTAACGGTGCACCCCGAAGGGCTGTCGGCGGGCTTTACCGTGCCGGCGGCGAAGATCGCCTTCGTTCATGAAGGCGAGATCTTCGGGCGACGGAAGCACGCGCCCAAGTCCCTGAAGAGCGTCCGCTCCAAGGTGATCGATACGTTCGTCGAGCTCAATCCCGGCGATTTCGTCGTGCACGTAAACTACGGCATAGGCCGCTTCGTCGGTATCGAGCGCGTCAAGGTGCTCGGCCATGACCGCGACTACGTCAAGATCGAATACGCCGACGAAGAGAGCGTATTCGTTCCGATCGAGCAGTCGAACCTCGTTCAGCGCTACATCGGCAACGAGGGCGACGAGCCTCGCATGGACCGCCTGGGGTCGAAATCCTGGGAGAATCGCAAGAGCAAGGTAAAGAAGTCCGTTGAGGACCTCGCCGAGCGGCTTATCCGTATCTATTCCCGACGCAAGATGGCCCGGGGCTTCGCCTTCCCGCCCGACGGCGAGTGGCAGACCTCGTTCGAGGCGGCCTTCCCCTACGAGGAGACTCCGGACCAGCTGACGTGCATAGACGACGTAAAGCGCGATATGGAGAGCGTAAGGCCGATGGACCGCCTCGTCTGCGGCGACGTCGGCTACGGCAAGACCGAGATAGCGATGCGGGCCGCGTTCAAGGCGGTAATGGGCGGCAAGCAGGTCGCGTTCCTCGCGCCTACGACCATCCTGGCGGAGCAGCACTACGAGAATTGCCAGGAACGCTTCAGGGGCCTGCCGGTACGCTTCGGGATGATGTCTCGCTTCGTCGACAAGAAAGACCAGAAGGTGGCGCTGGCCGGCGCCGCGGAAGGCTCTATAGACGTACTGATAGGCACGCATCGCATATTACAGAAGGACGTGGCGTTCAAGGACCTCGGACTGCTCATCGTCGACGAGGAGCAGCGCTTCGGCGTAAAGGATAAGGAACGGCTGAAGGAAATACGGGCCAACGTCGACTGCCTTACCCTGACGGCGACGCCGATCCCGCGTACCCTGCACATGTCGATGCTGAAGATACGGGACCTGTCGGTGCTAACGACCCCGCCCAATAATCGCCATCCGATCCAGACGGTAGTCGACGAATTCCAGCCCGACCTGATAGCCAAGGCCATCCGCCGGGAGGTCGAGCGCGACGGCCAGGTGTTCTTCCTGCATAATCGGGTGCAGTCGCTCGACGACACGATGGCCTTCATACAGCGGCTAGTCCCGGAGGTGATGGTAGAGAAGGCCCACGGCAAGATGGACTCGCACGAGCTCGAGGACATCATGCACCGCTTCATCCACCGCGGCTTCCACGTGCTGGTGTCGACGACCATCATCGAGAACGGCATCGATATTCCTAACGTCAATACGATCATCATCGACCGCGCCGATATCTACGGCATCAGCCAGCTGTACCAGCTGCGGGGGCGGGTAGGGCGCTCAGACCGCGTCGCCTACGCGTACCTTTTCTATCCCGACGGCCGCGCGCTGTCGGAGCTGGCCATGAAGCGCCTGCAGATCATATCGGACTTCACCGACCTCGGCTCGGGCTTCAAGATAGCGATGAAGGACCTCGAGGTGCGCGGGGCGGGCAACCTGCTCGGCCGAGAGCAGTCAGGCGATATCTACTCCGTCGGCTTCGACCTGTATTTGAAGCTTCTCGACGAGGCGGTCGCGAGGCTGTCCGAGGAAGGATACAACGCCGAGGAAGAGCCGTACCTGGAGCTGGAGTATTCGGGCTTCATACCCGACGACTACATCGACCAGCAGGCGGTCAAGATGGAGATATACAAGAAGATAGCGTCGATCCTGTCGCAGGACGACCTCGATTCCCTGTATCGCGAGCTCGAGGACCGGTTCGGGCCGGTTCCAGAGGAGGCCTCGAGCCTGCTGGCGCTCGCCGAGATACGGATTCTCTGCAAGCAGCTGTCCATAGCGACGCTCAAGGAGCGCAAGGGTTTCGTAACGGTGGAGTTCTCCAAGGTATCGAAGATATCGGTGGACAGGCTCCTCCGCCTGATGAAGGAGAGCGGGCAGAAGATACGCCTCGATCCGCATAGGCCCAACGTCCTGATGATAGCGACGGGACCGATCGGCCTCAGGGAGAAGAGCGAGTTCATACGGGAGAAGCTGGCCGCGCTCGCGGGCTAGGCGCCTCGGATCGGACCGGGAGCCGGCCTCTTCATGGAACCGGGAGGCGCCGACGACTGGGAGGTCGGGGCGGCTTGGGCGGCCTTGGCGCTGAACCGCTCCGCGAACCGGTACTGCTCGATGATGGACACGAGCTCCGACGAGAACTGTATCGAGGCCCGCGCCTTCTGCACCCCGTTCTGCAACGTGGTTACGCTCGCTATCGACCCCGGCACGGTGAACTGGTAGCTCTGGAAGAACAGTTTCATCTGCATAGGCTTGCCCTGTACGAGGGTCGGCCCGTTCATCGGCACGAGGAAGTCGAGGGAGTCGCTGGCGAGCGCGAACAGGGCGACCTTCGCTTGGGCGCCCTCGGAGGCGAGCATCGAATAATTATTGTAGCCCATGGCCTTGGCGCTGTCGGGGTTGATCGATATGGGCTTGCCCTTGAAGTCGTCGTACTCCACCTTAAGCCTATCCATAAGCATGAAGTAATCGATCAGTATGGTCTCGAGGTCGGGCGGGCAGGGCTTGAACGCTACGTCGATGAGCCCTATGGATTCGCGTCCCTTCATCGGGCTTACCGAGCGGAGGACGCACCTGGCGAATATCTTGAGCGGGTTCTGGGTTCCGCCCGGCTGGAAAATAAGGGTCAGCCCGGCGAGTCCGTTGACGTAGCGCTGGAAGAACGACAGCTCTTCGCTGGAGAACGACGCGATCAGTACCGCCCCGTTCATCGTCAGGCGGTACGGAACGCATATGATGCTGTAGGTATCCAGCTTTACGACCGTTTGCCCCGGCTTGAGCCCCATCCTCGCCTGAGCGAACGGGTTGATCGATGCGATTACGTTTTCATATTGTGCGTGTAGATCTATTTGGGTCTGCATACTCGTACCAGTGTAACCGGCAATGGAGAATCGTCAAGCGTCATGCCGTCTCGCGGTATGCTTCGGGGCGTTTCGCCCGCGTCCCTTGACGGGCGCGGTCCCTCGCGACTGGCCTCGCGGCGCGGATCGCGTCGGTTGCGAGGTCGTTCCCGCCGATCCCGCGGCTGATAGCAGGAACACGGTCGGCGTCTTGCCGATCGTCGGGAGATTCTTCTTCCATGCCGCCGCTTCCATCCGGATCACCCTCTCGCCAGGCGTGGAAAGCCCCGTCGCCGTGCAGAGAATGGTGGCGCCGGCGAGTGCCTTTGCGGCGGTCGCGGCCATCGCGTCGTTCCGGTACGGCGTCTCGATGAACACCTGCGTAGAGCCGTCCCTCGCGGACAGGGATTCTAGCTCCCTGAGCGCTGCCTCCCTACCCGCGGGATCGGGCGGCAGGTAGCCCCTGAACGAGAATCGTTGGCCTCCGAGGCCCGAGGCCATGATGGCCATCAGGACGGCGCTGGGCCCGGGCAAGGGTATCGATACTATCCCCGCCCGGGACGCGGCCGCGACCAGAGCCGCGCCCGGGTCCGCTACGCAGGGGCTTCCCGCCTCGGATATGACCGCCGCGTCCCTGCCCTCAACGAGCGGCTCGAGCAATCCGTCGAGGTCCTCCGGCCGGGTATGCTCGTCGAGGATGCGGAGCCGGGAGGCGTCGAGCGCTTCCTGGGGCATTACCCTAGACAGGAAGCGCCTGGCGCTCCTCTCGTTCTCTACGACGAAATCCCTGATACCGGATACGGTCCGGATTACCCTGGGAGCCAATTCGTCCAAGGGCGAGCCGTCGCCTATCGGTACGGGCACGAGGTACAGGACGCCGCTCATAGACCTTCCTCCTGAACGCCGGACAGGAAAGCGGCCAGGTACTCTCCATAGAGCCCGGCAGTACCATCGCCGAAACCGGCTTCCATAGCCCTCGCCTTGGCTACCGCCCTCGCTGCCTCGGCGTCCTTCTGGGAGATCGGCAGACGCTTCCCGACGAGTGACAGCTCGAGGGCGCGGTCCCTGACGATGCGCCTGCCGGCGGCGACAATCCTGAGTTCGGATATCATCTCTTTCTCGAAACGCGCCGCGGCGGCGAACGACGCCGCGTACGGTTCCTGGCTCGTCGCCTCGCCGAGCCGGTACAGGACGGTGGCGTCCCACGGGGCCGTGGGAATGCGTATGCGCGTAAGCAACGAAGCCGATGGGAATCGCGGACGGTTATCCTCGTTCATCAGTGCGTGCATACCCGACCACCGGGAACCCGACGCGTCCCTAAGCTCCACGGCCGCGTCCATGCACACGAGCGCGGAGAAGCAGCTCATGAATGAATTGCGTGACGCTATGTTGCCGCCTATCGTAGCGAGGTTGCGAACGGTCGCCGTGCCTATGAACCCTGCCGCTGACCTGAGGGGCTGTAGCGACAGGCTGGGCGGTAGCGCGAGTATCGTCGACAGCGATACGCAGGCGCCGATCTCCAGGTACCGATCCGACCTGCTGACGACCGAGAGTTCCGGTATCCGGCCCAGGTCGAGCACCGAGACGGGCTTGCCTCCTCCCGCCTCGTCGCCGATGGTCATCAGGAGCGTGCCGCCAGCCCAGGGGATCACTTCAGGTCTTCGCTTCAGGATCGAGATGGCCTCCGCGAGCGTCTGAGGGGCCGCTACGTCGTCAACGCGCACGGTCGTACTTCCCGCCCATCTTGGACTCTATGACGCCTCGTACCGCCTTGAGCGTGATCGAGGGCGTCGTGCACCGGCAATAGATCGATGACATGGTCTCCTTTATATCTTCGTCCGTCGGTCTCTCGTTGGATTCCAGGAGAGAAGCCGTCGCCAGGAACATGGCCGCGTCGCAGAATCCGCAGAGTTCGACCCCGGCTTCCTCGAACGCTCGGGCCACGGCTTCGTGCGCGTCGGTGCTCTTGAATCCTTCGTACGTGATTACCTCGGATCCCCTGACCTTGAAGGCGGGAACGAGGCACGAGTTGACGAGCCTGCCGTTCAGGAAGACGACGCACTTCCCGCAGATGCCTTCCAGGCAATCGCTCATGAGGCTTGAGAGTCCGAACCGATCCCGCAGCAGGTCGGATAGTCGCTCGAGCGGATCCGCCTTGAGGCTGACATCCTCGCCGTTCAGGATGAATTCGACGATCATCCGCCGTCTCCCGACTCTTCGTCGACCCGCGGCATGGTATTCCATGGAGCGTCGAGGGCCTGGCTAAGCGCGTTGGCGAAAGCCGGCGGTACCAGCGCGCAGGCGAGCTCGCTGAGGCCTCGCGGCTCGGAATCGTCTTCTATGAATTCGACCGAGATGTTTGGAATATCCTTGATTCGGGGAAGGCGATACTGGTGCAATGCGTCCTCTCCCGCCGGGCCCGAGGACAGGTCGAGCCGCTCGCCGAGGCAGAGCCCCAGGGCGAGCGCCGCGTCATGCTCGACGGACGTTGCGGCGGCCTTCCTGGACAGGATCCTGCCGGCCTTTATCGCCAGCCAGACGCCGCGGACCATCGGGCGGCCGTCTACCGCGTCCAGTTCCATCTCTACTACCGCGCCGCCCCAGGACGAGTCATCGAGCGGGGACACGGGCGCCGCCTTCGACCTTCGCGCCCGCGACGTCTTTTTTACGGTTATGGGCAGCGCCTCCCTGAAACGCTTCGACGCGAGGCCGGTCGCCGCCGATTCTATCAGCTTGGTCACGACGGTGATATTCCTGGATAGCGCGTCCGGGCCAGAATCGGGAACGGTATCCGTTCCCGAGGACATGATGGTTACCGAGTCGGGATGCAGGCCGAGCGGAGCGGCGGCTAGTTCCTTCCAGATAGCGGCCGTCGATCGCGATCCCGGAATGAGGCTGGTCTGGATGATCAACGAGGAATCCTTCGTTAGTGTAACCTCGACGGAGGGCGACTCGGAACCGTCGCGGCCGAATACGTTGGCCGATAGTTGGGGGCCAAACGCCAGGCCGATGCCGTATCCGGGGACCGCCGAAGGATCGGCTCGCCGTTTGCGTATCAGCTCGAACGACGATCGCTTGCGCGGATAGTCGCTCATCGCCAGCAGGCGCTCGGCGAGGGCGTCGTAGGGCGCCGCCTTCTTGAGCGGAGAGCCGAGCGTCGAATCATTCCTGCCGGCGGCGTTGGCGGATCTCCATTCGGAAGGGTCCTGTTCGGCGGCCGACGCGCAGTCTTCCGCGAGGCGCTCGACGGCGAACGTCACGGGTCCGGTGCCGAGGCCCACGAACGCTCCCATCGGCGGCAGGTCCGTTATGACGGCCTTCGCGGTGATCCTGACATTCGGACAGGCGTAGCCTCCGGCCGCCGAGCGCATCGACCGGCCGATAATACGATCCGCGAAGGGGGCGTACGCTCCGAAGTTGACCATGATCCTCGCGTCGAGCGCGACGAGCCGCCCCGATTCGTCCATGCCGGCCCGGTACGATGCGAGTATCGGCGCGCGTTTGGTCGTATACAGGAAATCCTCCTTCCGGGAGAGGAGGATCATCGCCGGCCGGCCGCAGATGACCGCCGCGAGCGAAGCGTGGCATGCGAGCAGGGAAGGGTACCATAGCTTGCCGTCGAGATGAGTACCGAGGAGCGTCGGGCGGACGATGACCTCGTCCTTCTTGACGCCAAGCGTCGCGGCTACCGCGTCCCTGACGTGGAACGGCCACTGCGTCGACGAGAAAACGACGAGCTTGTCGTAATCGTAGGCTGCCGCCGAGCCCTGGGGCTCGGAATAGTAATGATCCTGCGGACCGACGCGGTAGTCGCCCTCCACTACGCGCGCGGCCGCCTTGAACGCGGACTCGACGTCGCCTGATTCGAATCGCTCTCCGGCGGCGACTCGCGACGAGTCGCAGGTTTCGAAGGAGTATTCGGCCGCCGCCTCGTCGACCCTCACCCTGGTCATCTCGATGGCCGCGGCGACCTTGCGCTTGTCGGGACCGACGATCAGAGCGAGGGGCTCTCCCTTATACGCTACGCTTCCCGACGCGAGTACCGGCACGGACGCGCCGTTGACGTCCAGGAACCGGGCGCCGGGGATGTCGTCTGCCGTGATGCTTCTATATTCGCGGGGCAAGTGCGGTAGGCTCATCGACACGACTGTGCCGCGTGATACCGGCGAGCGGACCGTCCCGACGTATACCGCTTCCATCCTCGGAAAGTCGGAGAGGCGGGAAATCGACGGTAGCCTGCTCGCCGGAGCGTTTTTCATACATCGCGCCTTGAATGCGATCCGGGTACTCCGGTAATCTCCAAGACCGCTTCGGCGACGCGCTCAGCTACGCCGACGCCCATGCCTTGCCATATCGGGAGGCTGAGCGTCCGCTCGAACATCGAGCTGGCGTTAGGAAAGGATTCGGGCGTTAGCCGATAGCGCTCCGCGTAGTACGGCATCGTATGGAGCGGGATGAAGTGCACGGACGAACCGACGCCGCGTTCGGAGAGCGCCTCGACGAGGTCGTCGCGGGCGACGCCGCCCCTGTCGCTCCTCGTCCTCAGGGAGTAGAGGTGCCAGGCATGGCCCTCGCCGCGCGGAGGTAACTCGAGGCCCGGGACGCCGGAGAACGCCGCGTCGTATACCTCGGCGATAGCTCGCCGCTCCTCCAGGAAACGGTTCGCCTTCCTGAGCTGGACGCGACCTATGGCGGCGAGCAGGTCCGGCATGTTGTACTTGAAGCCGGCTTCCGTCACGGCGTAGCGCCACGAGGCCTTCTTGGCCGTATAGCGGTCCCAGGCGGCGCGATCGAACCCGTGCATGCGCATTTTCTCGGCCCTGGCGGCGACGCGATCGTCCTTCGTGACCAGCATCCCTCCCTCTCCGGTAGTGATCGTCTTGGTCGCGTAGAACGAATAAACGCCGACGTCGCCGAGAGTCCCGGCGTATCCTTCCTCGGTGACGGAAGGGAACGAATGGGCCGCGTCCTCGACGAGCGCGCAGCCGTAGCGCTTGGCGAGGGCCCGTATCGATCGCATGTCGCAGGGAAGGCCGCCCACATGGACGGCTATGATGGCGCGGCAGTTCTTCGTCGTCGACAGAAGCCTGCCCAGGGAGTCGAGGTCGATGTTATACGACCCCGGGGCTACGTCGCAGAACGCTACCTCGGCGCCGAGATGCCTTACGACGGCCGCCGTCGACGTGAAGGTGTAGGGGCTGGTCGCGACGACGTCCCCCGGGCCTATCCCGATGGCCTCGAGCGCCAGATGGAGGCCGCTCGTCGCCGAGTTGACCGCCAGCGCGTGGGGCGTTCCGACGAATTCCCCGAATTCCCTCTCGAAGGAGAGCGTCTCCGAGCCCGTCGTCAACCAACCGGAACGCAGGACGCGAAGGACCGCTTCCTCTTCTTCCTCCCCCAGGGAGGGCCTGGCGAAGGCGATAAAATCAGTATTCCGGTTCATCTTGAGTCTCCTCTACCGTAGGTACGAATGATCTCAGCGCCCCTCTGAGCAACCTGCGATTGCGGTACGATTCAGGCCTCGACCCGTCGAGGAAGCATATCGGGCCGAGCGCTTCGAGCGCCTTGGCGAGGTCGAACCCGCTCCCGCCGCGCTCCAGCCTGTTAATCCTCGGGAAATCGGTCGGTTCGAGGCTCTCGTCGTCGGCGAAGAGCTTCTCCGCCAGCCGCTCTCCCGGACGGAGCCCGATATAGTCTATCTTTATATCGTCGTAGGGAACGAACCCGGAGAATCGGATGACCTGTTCGGCGAGCTCCCGTATCAGGATGGGGTCGCCCATGTCCAAAAGATACGATTCCCCCCCCGAGCCGACGCCGCCGGCCTTGAGAACGAGCGAGCATGCCTCGGGTATCGTCATGAAGAACCGGCTGGCGAGAGGATCGGTAACGGTTACCGGCCCGCCGCGCGACACCTGTTGCATGAAGAGCGGCAGTATCGATCCACGGGAGCCGAGCACGTTTCCGAAGCGGACCACCATATAATGCTCGTCCCGCCCCGCCTTCGCCTGCGCGTCCATGACGATGCGCTCCGAAATGTACTTCGACGCGCCGTAGACGCAGAGCGGTTCGACGGCCTTGTCGGTGCTTACGAGTACGAAGCGCTTGACGCCCGAGCTTAGGCAGGCGTCGACGAGGTTCTTCGTGCCGAACACGTTATTGTCTATAGCGGCGACGGTGTTTGCCTCCATCATCGGCACGTGCTTGTACGCCGCGGCGTGGAATACTACGTCGGCCTTGAGCCGCCTGCAGACGTTGGTCATATAGTCGCGGTCCTTGAGCTCCCCTATGACGGGTACGATGGCCGTGGAGACGCCGACGCCCCCGGCCTGTAACGCCCTGAGCTCGCGGTCTATCTGGTATATGGAATTCTCTCCGTGGCCGAAGAGGTAGAGACGTTCCACTCCCGCCGAAAGCAGCTGGCGGGAAAGCTCGGAGCCTATAGAACCGCCCGCCCCCGTCACGATGACGCGCTTGCCGGCTAGCCACTGGATGCTTTTCTTCAGCCCTATCGCGACGGGACTGCGCCCGAGCAGATCCTGCGGGTCTATCTCGCGCGCCTGGACCAGGTGGGCGTCGCCCTCTACGATCTGCGCGATGTCCGGAACGATGCGTATGCGCGAGAAGCCCGCGTCCTTTAGAAGGTAGTAAAGCTCGCGGAGGAATTCCCTTGAGGCGCTCGGCATCGCGATGATCGCCTCGTCCGCCGGAGCCCGCGCGAGAAGGCGCACGACGTCCTTGATGGGGCCGAGTACCGGGACTCCGTCTATTCTCCGACCAACCTTGGCCTCGTCGTCGTCGAGAAAGGCCACGATTGACCCGAATACCGATTTTTCGCGTATCTCCCGCGCTATACCGCGACCGGCGAAGCCGGCCCCGATGATATAAACCCTAGGATTGTCTGGATTGCTGCCCATCGTCGATGCCGGATCCTTTCGCTTTTCTATCGAGAATCTCGAAACCCAAATCGACGAGGAATGAGTTCTCGCACATGTCCAGGCGAATCTTGGCCCGGCGCTTGCGGATGTCGACCTTTACGATCAGGCCTTCGAGATCCTTGAGCGGACCTTCGACCACGACGATGCGATCGTCTTCGTCGAAGCGTACCTTCGAAATATCGGCAACTTTTCCGAACGACATGAAGTGGGCGAGGAGCCTACGGTCTTTCTCCTTGACCGGCCGAGGCTCGGTTGACGACGGTAGGGTCCTTACGTAGAACCTCGTCGAACGGAGGGCCCATCGCTGTTCGCGGTTCAGCTCCCCGGAGTCAACCGCCAGGAAGACGTAGCCTGGGAATAGCGGCCGTTCCTCATTCCGTGTCTTGCCGCCGCGCTTGATCGGCAAAGAGCGCTTCGGGACCAATGCTCTCGATTCCATACCCGGAACCGACGCCATGCGCTCGGCGAATTCGTCTTCCTTGCCCGTCCATACCTGTACGGCATAGTAGTCCATAGACAGCAATCCTCCGCAATCGCCGCCCGGAACGATCGTCGGACGGAAGAAAAAACTATCACGAAGACGAGCGCAACGGCAATAAGCCCCTCGGTCGGCGGATTAACGCCTGCCGACTATCGATACGGCTAAATCTACTCCAAAAGACGGCCGATAGATAATGAGGAAAAGGATACGAACGATGAAGAGTCTAGCAATGACGGCCATTCTCTCGCTTGCGTCGGCTATCGTTCCGCTATATGCGCAGACGGTCGAGGTCGCACTGGTCGAAACCGCGTTCGACGGCGCGTATGCCGCTACCCGCTCGTCCGAGCTCGTCATCTCCGGAGTCCTCGACGGCCTTTTCGATTCCGGATTGATAGGAACGAATTCGAGGCCCGTCCTCGGCGACCGTGAATCCTTCCTGGGCTACGCCCCGGGGAGCGCCTCGGTAGAAGGCCTGATAGATTACGTCATCGTCGTCCTCGCCGAATACGGCCAGGGGACGCCGGTCCCCGAATGCAGCTACCGCCTCGTACGAGTACGTGACGGTAAGGAGCTGGCCCGGGGCCGCGTTCCCGTTGCCGTACCCGCTACGACGTCCGGTCCTGAAATAGACAAGGCGTGCTCAGCCCTCGGTTCGGCCATTTCGGCCGCGTGCGGCGGCGTATTGCGAGGCGTAAGCGCTTCGCGGAGGAAGTATGGATATGAAGAGGCATAGCATCGCGTTAGCGGCCTGCATGACGGCGGTCGTCGTCCTCGCTTCGGCGTCATCCTGGGAAGGAAGCGCGATGATGGGGCCTTACGGGGACTTTCCGGCGTCCGGATATTACGCAGCGTGCAATTCCTTTCCTCGAAACACCTCTATAGAAGTCGTCAACCTGGAGAACGGCCGTTCCATAACGGCGATCGTCACGAGGGGGCTCGAGAGCTCGGGCGTCTTCATGATGCTTTCCGTCGAGGCGGCGAATGCGCTTGGCCTGCAGCAAGGTCGCGTCGTCAGGGTCAGGGCGTCCGAACCGAGGAGCGCCGTCGAACTCGCTCCGTCGTCGGGCTCCATATCGTCGCACGATCCGGATCTTAACCCGCGCCTCCTGGCAGCGGCGGAGCTACGGCGGCTCGGCTATGAACTGGGTCCGACCGGTTCCACTCCCGTAGCCCGGACGTCGACCGCGCCTATAGCGCAGGTTCCGGCTCCGGCCGTTACGCCTTCCCCGGTAGCTCCGGCTCCGGCTCCGGCTACCGCGCCTAAGGCCATAGAGCCATCGAGAACCGTCGCCGCGCCTAGCGCCGTCGCCGAACCGACTTCCGTAGCCGAGGAAACGCCCGTGCCTATGGTGAGCGCCAAACCGAAGCCGGTTCGAACGATACTATTGCCTCAGTTGCCCGAGCCTTCGCAATCCGCCCCCGCCGCGGTCGCCGCGGCGGTCGAGCCCGCGCCCGAGGCCGTATCCATACTCGTGCCCGAGCCCGACGAGACGCCGATACGCGTCGAGCCATCGTTCGCGCCGAAGCGATACGAAGCGCCGGCCGTAAGGCCGGAAATCTCGACCAACGGCCCGAAGGCGCCTTCCGGCCGCGCGCACTCGGTGGCATTAGCCGATCCCGTGCCCGTTTCTGACGCCAGGGCCGCGGCGTTGGCTCGTACCGCTCCCCACATGTACGCCGATTCCGCTTCGGTGGATCTGTACGACCCGTCGGCGCCGTCGTCCGATGGCGCGATCGCGTTGAGTCGCCTCGCCCCGGAGTATTCCGCGTACGAAGGCGAGTACGGCCTTTCGGACCCGGCGATGCCCGCTTCGGAGCGTGCGGAGGCCATAGCGAGGCTCGCGCCTTCGAGGACTCCCTCGGGCTTGAGCCCGGAACTAGTCTGGCCAGAGCTCGAAGCCGATGAAATTCCCGAAATCGTGCTCGCCGGCCTCAATGCGCCTATCTATGAAATTCCCGCTACTAGCCTCGCCGAGGGCGAGATCATTCTACCTGCGCATGAAGGACCGTCAGCGCTCGCGCTCGAGACTCCGGCGTATGGCGCCGCCGAGACGATGGTGGCTCTCGAGGACGCGGAAGCCAAGGCTATGGAAAAACCCCGGGCCGAGGTTAAGACACCCGCGTCACCCGTAGATTCGGGGCTTGGAACCTCCTTGGCGGAAGCCGCGGAGCAGAAGCCCGAAACGGCTCCCTATGTAGAAGGACCATCCGAGAAGCCCGCGCCCGCCGTCGCGCTTGAATCGCCGCGTGAGTATATCGTGGCTATAGAGCCGACCGGGCCCAAGCCTCCCGTCGCGTCCGTAGCTCCGGCGCCTGTAACAACGACTCCTCCGGCGGCTCCCGTCGTGGCGGCTCCCGTCGTAACGGCTCCCGTCGTAACGGCTCCCGCCGTGACGGGTCCCCTGGAGAAGGGGCGCTATTATATCCAGATAGGCGCCTTCGGGAGCGAATCGGTCGCGAAGGACGCCGCGAGCGGGGTAGGCAAGAAATTCACCGTGCTGATCCAGAAGACGAGCGACAAGGGCAAGGATACCTGGCGCGTCTTCGTAGGCCCGCTGTCCCGGGACGAAAGCGGCGTCGCGTTGGTACGGGTACGAGCGATGGGTTATAAGGACGCGTTCCTGAAGAGCGGAAGCTGAGCAGTGATTATCGGGCCGGAGCCTTGCGCCGGCCCGGCCTGTATATCATCGCGGACTGCGCCGCTGCGCCGACCCCCAGGAGCAGGCCCAGAACCGCGTACACCACGGGCATCGAGAACGCCTGGTAGAGGAATCCGCCGCTTACGGAGCCGACCACCTGACCGAAGGTCAGCACCGCCTCGTGAGTGCTGGCCCTGCGGTCGCGATCGGGAGACCCGCTGGTCGCATAGAAAAGCGAATTATTATAGATCATCGACTGCAGAAGCCCGATTATGCCGAAGCCTAGCGAGAATCCCAGTGCATTGCGCTGGAACGCGAGCGCGATCAGCGTAGCTACCGTCGCCACTGACAAGATAGGTAGCGCCGCTCGCTTGAACTGCCAGAACGTCACCTTGCCCAGGATGAGGAAGCCGACGGTAGTCGCCGCCGCCCTGATCATCAGCAGGAATCCTATCGACGATTCGCTTAGCGCCAGCTCGTCCCGCGCGAAAACGGGGAATACGTTGAAGATGACACCCATGACCGCGTATATCAGGAACGCGCCGAGCCACGCCGGATAGCGTAGCGGCGTCGACCGGTCTTCGACGGCGGCGGGAGAGTCCGATGCGGACCGCGGGACGTCCTCGTTCTTCACGAACGCCTTTGAGACGAGGATGAACGCGGCGTTGAGGAGGAAGAGCGCCGTCGCGACGACTATAGGCAGTAGCTTGCCGCGTTCCGACAGGATACCGGCCATATACGAACTGATGATACCGCCGATGCTCCACGAGAAGCTGAAGAGGCTGGTGGCCCGGTTGAGCTCCGCGCCTTCGTATCCCTTGGAAAGCCATCCCATCAGCGGCGGCCAGAAGAAGGCCATTATGAATCCATAAGCCGAGAACGCCGCGAAGGCCTGCCACAGGCCGGGGCGCGACAGGAAGGCCACGAGTATGGTAGCGCTTCCCGTAAGCATAATGATCATGGAGGTCCGCGGCTTGAATCGGCTCGCCGCCTTGCGGAGCACTATGCATCCCGTGAAATACGATATCGACCACAGCGCGCCCAGCGAGCCGACGAGGCCGGGCCCGGCCCCGTACAGGTCCTTGACGACGAACAGCATACCCAGCGACATCGTGCCTATAGCCAGGCTGTTGATGAAGGCCGATGGGATGATCACCGACATCTTGTCCCGCTGAACCCGTCCGCCGTTCGCCATCGTATCTCCGTTTCGGCCGTAAGAACGGCCTCGGGAATCACCGTAGCTCGCGCCGAGCTAGCGGGTCAAGGGCGACCCGTCGTTGACCGCCCGGTTTAGGCCGACTACAATGACCGGCGCGGATCCTGACGCGACCCGCAAATAACGCGACCCGGACGGAGCCATGATGGAAACGAACGACGAACGGCGGGCGAGGGTAGCCGAGCTCGAGCGGCTTATCGTCTACCACCAGGATCGGTACTACAACGATAAGCCGGAAATATCAGACGCGGAATTCGACGCGCTATGGGACGAGCTGTCGGCCTTGTTTCCGGATAGCCCCGTCCTCGGGGGGCTCGGCGTCGATGCGGCCGACGGATTCCCCAAGGCCAGGCACGTCCTGCCGATGGGCAGTCAGGCAAAGGCCGCGGATCCGGAAGGATTCCTCGCGTGGTGCGCGAAGGCCGGTCTGTCGGAGTATATCGTGGAGCACAAGCTCGACGGAGCGAGCCTGGAGCTACAGTACGAGGCCGGCCGTCTTTTAAGGGCCGTCACGCGCGGCGATGGTAGCGTAGGCGACGATATAACGCAGAACGCCCGCCAGATGGCCGGCGTTCCCGCCGTTCTTCCGGAGCCCTGGAGCGGAGCCGTCAGGGGCGAGGTCGTCATGTCCAAGGAGACGCATAGGCTCTATTTCCCGGATAAGGCGAATTGCAGGAACGCCGCCAACGGCCTTATGAAACGCAAGGACGGCGTCGGTGTCGATAGGCTCGAGGTTGTCTGCTACGACGCGGCCCCGAGCGGTCTTTACGACGCCCGACCCGGCGCCCTGTTCATGGGCGAGCCAGAACCGCCCTTCGACGACGAGCTGACCAAGATTGCGTGGCTACGCGGCTCGGGCTTCGTAACGGTCGAAGCGCTCGTTTTCTACGAGCCTTTCGAGGTCGTCGATTACCGGGCCCGCGTGATGGACGGCCGCGATTCGTTGCCTCACGATATCGACGGCCTCGTCGTCAAGGCCCGCTCGGTCGATATCGACGATATGAGGCGCGCCAGGCCCGAGCGTCAGATCGCATTCAAGTTCCCCCTCGAGGAGGCCAGTACGACGCTGGTCGCCGTGGAATGGAGCGAATCGGGGGCCAGCTATACGCCGGTCGGCATCATCGAGCCGGTGAGGCTCGCGGGAACGACCGTGCGGCGGGCGAGCCTCGCCAACGCGAGCACCCTTCGCGGTATGGGACTCCGTATCGGTTCCAGGGTCGTCGTCGTCAAGCGCGGCGAGATAATCCCCAAGATCGAGGGGCTCATCGAGAATCCCCCGGATAGCGCCGAGATTCCCGTTCCTACTACCTGCTCCTGCGGGGCGGCTCTCGTAGACGACGGGGTTCGACTGTATTGCCCCAACATGGACTGTCCCAAGAAGGCCTTGCATCGTCTCGAGAAGTGGCTTTCTATGCTCGATGTAATGGAATTCGGCGTCACGATCCTGCGCAGGCTATTCGACTCAGGGAGGGTTCGGACCATATCCGACCTGTACGGGCTCGACGCGGGAGAGCTTTCCTCCTACGAGCGCATGGGCGAGGCGAGCGCCGCGAAGCTCGTACAAAACCTGAGGTCCAGGAACGAGCCGTCGCTTGCGGAGTTCGTCGCGGGTTTCGATATAGAGGGTATAGGCCTTCTGTCGGTAGAGAAAGCCGCCGCCGCCGGTTTCGATACCATCGAGAAACTGCGGGCCGCCGGAGTCGAGGACCTGGCCGCGATAGACGGGTTCGGGGATATCATGGCGGCCGCGCTGGTCGAGGGCCTTCGCGCGCTGGGGCCGGCCATGGACGCGGTACTCGCCACCGGCGCGATTCGTCTGCGGCCGCCTTCGGGAACCGGCGGGCCGTTGTCCGGCAAGTCGTTCTGCTTCACGGGGGAACTGGCGACGATGAAACGGTCCCGGGCGCAAGCCCTGGTAAAGTCCCTCGGCGGTACGGTGAAGAACTCCGTCGCGAAGGGCTTGACGTATCTCGTCACCAACGACCCGTTCTCCGGATCGGAGAAGAACCGGAAGGCTAACGCGCACGGCGTTCAGATAATCGGAGAGGACGCCTTCGTCGCGATGATATCCGGCGCGGCCGGCTGAACCGGGCTGGATCGGCATTGCGGCCGGACGGATATCCGCCTATAGTTCAGTTATGAGCCAGACGTATCCCATGCGTAAGTACGTCGTCCCCGAGTCGGTGTTCGGAGAGGGCGCCTCGACGTTGGCCGGGCGCTATGCCAGGAACCTCGGCGCTACCAGGCCGCTCGTCGTCAGCGATCCGGGCCTCGTAGCCGCGGGTTGGACCGAATCGGTCATCGAGTCCTGCCGCGCCGAGGGCCTCAGCCCGCTGTCCTTCTTTGACGTGAGCCCCAATCCGCGTTGTACGGAGGTGGACCGCGGCGTGGAGGCGTTCAAGGACGGACGCTGCGACGCCATCATCGTCGTCGGCGGCGGTAGCCCGATGGACGCGGCTAAGGGCATAGCCGCATCGGCGGCGAACGGCGCGGACGTGAGGACTTTCGAGGGCGTAGACAAGATAGCCGTGCCCGGCCCTCCCCTGGTATGCGTCGCTTCCACCGCCGGAACCGGCTCCGAGGTATCAAGGTTCGCCATCATCAATGACGTGTTCAGGCACGTCAAGATAGCCATAGTCAGCCCCAAGATGGTACCCGACGCGGCCCTCGTCGATCCGCGGCTGCTTTCTACCGTGCCCACGGATCTCGCGGCGGCGACCGGTATGGACGCGCTGACCCACGCCTTCGAGGCGTACGTTTCCTCCGCGTCCTCGGCGCTCACCGACCTGGACGCGCGTCAGGCAGTACGTCTTATAGCGAAGAACCTGGAACGGCTTATCGTAGATCCGGGCGACGAGGATGCGAGGGGAGCGATGGCTCTGGCGAGCATGCTCGCGGGTCGCGCCTTCTCGAACGCCGGCCTCGGCGTCGTTCACGCGATGGCCCACGCGCTCGGAGGCCTCCTGGACGCGCCGCACGGCCTGTGCAACGCGTTGCTCCTCGACGCCGGCATCGAGGTTAACTTCGAAGCGGCCGCGGAGCGCTACTCAGAGCTCGCGCTCGATCTGGGCGCGAGCCCGGACGAAGTCGCGTCGACGGGCGCCAAGGCTTGCGTGCTCGAGAGGGTACGCGCCCTCAGGGCGGCCGTCGGGGTGGTGCCCGGCCTCGCGAATATAGGCGCCGTCGCGTCCGACCTGCCGAGGCTCGCCGGATTCGCGGCCCGCGACGCCTGCCTCGTGACCAACCCGGTACGGCTCTCCGCTGACGATATCGAGAAGATCTATGAACGGTCACTCTGACGGTCAGGGCGATCTCGACGAGATGTACCAAAAGCTCCTGGGGCTCGGCGATTCGTTCTCGGTAAAGAGCCATTACCCGGAATACAAGGCCGCGGAACGACATCTCGTCGAGAGCGAGGCGAGGTTGCGTACCATGTTCGAGGCGGTGCCGTTCGACATGTACCTCATCGGCGCAGACGGCACGTTCCTCCTGTCCAACGAATCGTACAGGCGTAATTTCGGCGAGGTACAAGGGCTACGACCAGAGGACGTCGATATCGATCCAGCGATGAAAGCGGGTTTTCTGGATGATTTGCGCATAGCCGGCGAAGGTACGACCCAACAACGGGTCCGTGCCGTAGAAACCGCGAACGGGCCGCGCTGGATGCTGACTATCCTGTCGCCGATCCTGATAGACGGTGTAAGCTCGGGCGTAGCGGGCGTAAATATCGACGTCAGCGAGCAGAAGAAGGCCGAGCAGGCGTTGCTGACCATCAACGAGGACCTGGAGCGCATCGTCGAATCCCGTACCTACGATCTGCGGCGCCTCAACGACGAGCTCGAAGCCAGGCGCAAGGCGCTCGAGCGCGCCCTCGCCGATCTCCGCAATACCCAGGAACGGCTCGTCCAGACGCGCTACCAGGTTTCGGTCGGCCGCGTGCTCGCCGCGATAGCCCACGAGCTCAATAGCCCGCTCGCGGCTACCGAGTCGGCCGCCGGACAACTCGCCTCGATGCGCGACGAAGCGGTCCGGGCCATATCAAGGTTCCGGTCGCTAGCGGATCCCCATGCAAAACTAGTCGACCGCATACTGTCCAGGCCGGCGGACATACCCTATTACGGCAAGGCGCGGCGAGACGCGCTTGCGGATCGTCTGGCCTCGGCGGGCTACGCCGAACCCTACGAGCTCGCCGACGACCTGTGCGATCTCGGCGCGGCCGATCTCGGCGACGAGGACGTCGCGCTCGTCGCCGGCCCCGGCGGAGCCGATGCCGTGGGCGTGGCGTGGGTGCTCGGCTCGATGTTCGGTTCGTCTACGCTCGCGGCCAAGGCGGCACGGCGATCGGCGGACGTGGTACGGTCGCTGAACGCCTATCTAGAGCTCGCCAGGCCTGACGAATCGGCCCTGGTCGAATTCGACATCGTCGGCCGTCTCCAGCGTTGCGCGGATTACGGATCATCAGGAACCTGTCCAGTGGCTCTCGAACTCGAGGAGGGATTGCGGGCCTATGGAGATCCTGAACGGCTCGACCTTGTATGGGAGAACCTCGTCAAGAACGCCCTTTTCGCTGCGGGAAAGGCCGGCCGGGTCACGGTCAGGGCACGCTCCGACGGCTCGGGCGCCGTCGTCTCGGTCGAGGACGATGGCGCGGGCGTCGATCCCGCTATTCGCGACCGGCTCTTCGACCCGTTCTTTTCGACCAAGGCGCAAGAAGAGGGCAAGGGGCTCGGCTTGGACATTTGTCGGCGAATCATCGATACTCACGGCGGTACGATATCCTTTGAAAGCATCCCAGGCCGAACGGTCTTCGCCGTTTACTTGCCCGGTCGGCCAGATGGAGACATGGGTAGATGAAAAACGAGACGATCCTGTGCGTCGACGACGAGGCCATCATACTTATAGCGATGAAACGCGAGCTCAAGACCTATTTCAAGGATAGGTTCAGGTTCGAGACCGCCCTCGACGCGATAGAAGGGCTCAGGATCATCGACGCGCTTGCCAAGGACGGAGTCATGGTTAGCCTCGTAATCTCCGACTGGCTCATGCCCGGCATGAGAGGCGACGATTTCCTCATGCGGATTCGTTCCCTCTATCCGACTATCAAGACCATCATGGTCACGGGGCACGCCGACCCTCGCTCCATCGAGCGCACTATCGATGAGGCCGGCGCCTACGCGGTCCTGCAGAAGCCGTGGAACAGGGACGAACTCTTCGCGGCCGTCGGCGCCTGCGTAGGCCCCGAGGCGTCTCCTGCCTAGCGACCTCCCGGCCTCGTTGAAACGACGCGGTCTATTCGATACACTGGCGGCATCAGTAGCGCGCCGATCCCGCGGTCGGCCGTCAATTCCGTAGGAGCATACCGTGAGATCCGTAAAAGAAGCCTGGAAAGCGGCCGTAAGCGCCGCCGTCGTCGATATTCTAGCGGAAAAAGGCGCAGACGCAGGCCTGGCCGCGTCCGTGATCCCGGAGAGCCCGCCCGACGCCTCCATGGGAGATATAGGATTCCCGATGTTCCCGTTCGCCAAGGCTCTCCGGATGGGACCGCCGCAGATAGCCGCCGCGGTAGCCTCGCGCCTGTCGGCTGGATCGACGCCCGCGGGAACCGCCAAGGCCGTGGGACCCTACCTGAACGTGTTCCTCGATCGCCCGTCCATCGCGGCCGCGTCGATCGCCGCGAGAACCGCCGGGCAGTCCTACGGCCGCTCGTCGTCGCTTTCGGGCTCCAGGATAATGGTCGAGTTCTCCAGTCCCAATACGAACAAGCCCCTCCACCTCGGCCACCTGCGCAACGACGCGCTCGGTGAGAGCACTTCGCGGATATTACGGGCCAACGGCGCGGAGGTCATGAAGATCAACCTCGTCAACGACCGCGGCGTGCATATCTGCAAGTCGATGCTGTCCTACATGGTATACGGCGGCGGAAGGACTCCCGAGGACGAGGGCAAGAAGAGCGACCACTTCGTCGGCGACTACTACGTGAAATTCAACGACCTCAAGAAGGACGATCCGCAGGCGGAGGAGAAGGCGCAGGAGCTCCTCGTCAAGTGGGAAGCCGGGGATGCCGACACGATCGCCCTGTGGAAGAAGATGAACGAGTGGGCCGTAGGCGGCATACGACGGACCTACGAGCGTACCGGCATCTCCTTCGATAAGTACTACTACGAGAGCCAGATATACATGACGGGCAAGGAGGAGGTCCAGAAGGGCCTCGCCTCGGGCGCGTTCTTCAAGGCCGAGGACGGCTCGGTACGCATCGACCTGTCGCCTATCGGACTCGAGGAGAAGGTCCTCTTGCGTAAGGACGGCACGTCGATATACATGACCCAGGATATAGGGCTCGCGATACACAGGCACGTCGATTGGCCCTTCGACAGGCTCGTCTACGTCGTCGCCAACGAGCAGCAGTACCACTTCAAGGTGCTGTTCCATATCCTCAAGAGCCTCGGCTACGAGTGGGCCAAGAACCTGTATCACCTGTCCTACGGCCTCGTTAACCTGCCCGAGGGCAGGATGAAGACCAGGGAAGGAACGGTCGTCGACGCCGACGCCCTGCTCGATTCGCTGAGGGAACTCGCGATGGAGGAGATACAGGCCAAGGGGCGCGAGGACGCCGTCGAGAATCCCATGGAGACCGCCGAGAAGATAGCGCTCGGCGCCGTGCACTACTATCTGGCTCAGGCTACCCCTTCCAAGGACATGATATTCAACCCCAAGGAGTCGCTGTCGTTCAACGGCAATACCGGCCCCTATATCCAGTACATGGGCGCCCGTATTTCCAGCCTGATCCGCAAGCGCGACAAGGGAGAGGGCAAGGCGGGAGCGGGATCGATCAGGCCGGAGCTGCTGACAGCCGATTCGGAGTGGGAACTAGTCCGTCTCGTCGCTACCTATCCCGAGGCGGTGGAGCAGGCCGGCGCCGAGTACAACCCGGCTATCATCGCGGCCCATCTGTACGCGACGGCGGCGGCTTTCTCCAAATTCTACCATGACGAGCCGATACTGACCTGCGACGACCCGGACCTGGCGGCCACGCGACTAGCCTTGTCCGAGGCGGTGCTCGTCGTGCTCAAGAACGGGCTCGAACTCCTGTGCATACCGTTCCTCGAGGCGATGTAAGGGTTTACATAGCTTCGGTTGACACTGGCGCGGCATGCGTAGTATAAAATCGCGCTGGTTCGCTATATTTTTGGCGCCGCTAAGGCCGTTCCATGGCCATGATCACTGTACGCGTCGGCCGATCAAGGACTGCAACGTCCTTAGGCCTCGGCATACGAAACATAAGAGGTTGACAGGATGTACGCAGTCGTAGAAGTTCAAGGCAAGCAGTACCGCGCCGAGAAGGGCGCCGTTATCCGCGTGGATCGCATGGACGGCGACGCCGGAACCCCGGTTGCCATCGATTCGGTTTTGCTCGTGTCAGGCGATACGATCAAGATCGGCGCTCCGTACGTCAAGGGCGCTCAGGTCAAGGCGACGATCAAGGCCCAGGAGAAGGGCGATAAGGTCATCGTCTTCAAGTACAAGTCCAAGAAGGACTACCGCAGGACCCAGGGCCATAGGCAGCGGTACACGCTCCTTACGGTCGAGGATATCGTTGGGGCCTGACCGGGTCAGCGTCCGACTGTCGTTCTGGCCTGACGGCGTCATCAAGGGCGCCGAGGCCAGCGGACATGCCGGCGCCGAACCGCGGGGCGCCAACGCGGCCTGCGCGGCGGTTACCGTGCTGCTACGGACTGCATTCGAGACCGTATCCGGCTATGACGGCGTCGTCGCCAGAGGCAGCGCGCCCGCTCCCGGTCAATTGAGTTTTGAAGTCGGGCGGTATCCGCCCGGCTCCGTCGAGCGGCTCAAGGGCGTCGGCGATTTTTTGGCCATCGGATTATCGAGCGTAGAGCGCGAGTATCCAGGCCTTATCGATCTGAAGATAGAAAGCTAACGGAGGTACTTATATGCCACACAAGGGTGTAAACGGTCGCGATTCCAATGCCCAGCATCTCGGCGTCAAGGCGTACGGGAACGAGACCGTCCGGGCCGGCTCCATCATCGTCCGCCAGCGCGGGACGAAGATCCATCCCGGCGAGAACGTCGGCAAGGGCAAGGACGATACGCTTTTCGCTCTCGCCGACGGCCGCGTCGTGTTCAAAGAGTACCGCGGGCGCAAGTACGCCGGTATCGAGCCCGTCCAGGCTTGACCGACCGCCGCGCATCCGCGGCGGGTACATGCGTGATAGCATGATTCTGCGAAGCGACGTTCGCGCCTCGCTCATAGCCGCCGCGTCCGGCCCGTGCCGAGCGGCGGTATTTTTTTCTATACGGAAGAATAGGGTGGAACGATGATTCATTTCGCCGACGAAACGACCATTACCGTATCCTCGGGCAACGGGGGTAACGGGTGCGTCGCGTTCAGGCGCGAGGCGCACGTGCCGTTAGGCGGACCCGCCGGCGGCGACGGAGGGCGCGGCGGAGACGTCGTGTTCGAGGTGCGCCGCAATCTGCGAACCCTTGTACATATCCGGTACGCCAAGCATTACAGGGCGCAGAGCGGACAGGACGGCATGGGCCGCAACAAGCACGGAGCGGATGGCGAGGACGTTATAATTCCCGTACCGCCGGGTACCGTTATCAAGAACGCCGAGACCGGCGAGGCGCTCAAGGACTTCGGCAAGTCGGCCGAGGGGCGATGGGTGTTCCTGCGGGGCGGGAACGGCGGATGGGGCAACGTGCATTTCAAGTCGAGCGTCAATCAGGCGCCCCGGAACGCCTTGCCCGGCAAGCCCGGTGAAAGCGTCGAGCTGCACGTCGAGCTACAGTTGATGGCCGATATAGGCTTCGTAGGCTTCCCGAACGCCGGCAAGTCGAGCCTCCTCGACCGGTTCACCAACGCTCGTCCCAAGATCGCCCCGTATCCGTTCACGACCAAGATCCCCAACCTCGGCGTCCTTACCATAGCCGACAGGGATATCATCCTGGCTGACATCCCCGGCATCATAGAGGGCGCCCACGACGGCGCGGGCCTCGGCATACGCTTCCTGAAGCACATATCGAGGACTGCCGCGCTCGCGTTCCTCATCGACCTGTCGGACGATAAGTTCCTGGACTCGTTCCGCGTCCTGCTCTCCGAGCTGGCCGGATTCTCCGAGGAGCTGGTCTCGAAACCTCGTATCGTCATCGGTACGAAGCTCGATCTGCCGGAGACGACGGGCCGCCTCGAGGAATTGGCGGCGGCTCTTCCCGACGAGCGCGTCGTAGGAATTTCTACGTTCTCGGGAGAGGGCCTTGAGTCGCTTTCACGAGATTTCCTGGCGTTCGTGCTAGCGGCCGAGAAGCCAGGAGAACGTGATCCCTGGACCGGCGCCGCGATATGAGGCTCCTCGTGCTCGGCGGTACCTTCAATCCTCCGCATATAGGCCATCTCATGCTGGCCGAGGAATTGGCCGCCGAGTTCGGGTATGACAGGGTCGTGCTCGTGCCGTCCTTCATCCCGCCCCACAAAGCCAACGCGGACGACCCCGGTCCGTCCGTCAGGCTGGGGATGGTCGAAGCGGCGGTAGAGGGCGATCCCGCGATTATCGTCAACGCGTGCGAGATCGAGCGGGGCGGGCTTTCATATACGGTGGATACGCTCGACCGTATCGTCGAGGAGTACTCGCCCGAAGGGAAGCCCGGCCTCGCCATAGGCGACGACCTCGTCGCGGGCTTCGGGGCGTGGCGGAACCCGTCGGCTATCTGCGAGCGGGCCGACCTGATAGTCGCCAGGCGTAGCGGAGAGCCGTTCGATATGGCGTACCCGTACCGCGCGGCGCACAATATGCTCCTGCCGATATCGTCTACCGATATCAGGGCCAGGATAGCGTCGGGAAGGCCTTGGAGACGCTTGGTTCCAGCCGCGGTTTACAGGTATATCGATGAACGCGGAATCTATGTCGAGGCCTGACGCCGGCCCGGCCGTCGCCCGGGTCCGCGCCTTGGCTGAGCAGCGCCTAGACGGCAGGCGCTACAGGCATTGCGTCGGCGCCGCGGAAACCGCCTCGGCGCTATGCGAGCGCTACGGATACGACGCGGATTCTGGATACCTGGCGGGGCTCGCCCATGACCTGTGCAAGCAGTCGGAGATACACACGCAGATAGAGCTGGCGAGGAGCTTCGACGGCCCGTTGCCGGAGTCCGTCTTCAGCAATCCGAGGCTGCCGCATGGGCCGGCGGCCGCGGTCCTGCTCGCGCGCGAGGGCCTGTCGACCGACCCGGCCGTGCTTGAGGCCGTCGCGTATCATACCTTCGGAAAGTCCGGCATGGGGCCTGTCGCCCTGGCCGTCTACATAGCCGATAAGATAGAGCCCAGCCGAAGGGATTGGGCTTCGACTATTCGGCTCGGGATCGATGAAGGACGTTTCGACGGGGATGGCGGCCTCGTCCGCTTGGCGACGGCGACCATCGAGGCGATGCTCGACCGAATCGTCGCCGAGGATGGCCGCCCCGTAGCCGACACGACGCTGGTCCTTTACAATAGCCTGAGCGGAAAGAGCGTACGCGAATGGCCCGTTCGATAATCGACAAGAGCATCGTATTCCTCGCCTCGATCGTAGCCATGATCGTCGTCGCGGTAATCGTCATGGTCTCCGCGCTACGTACCGACCCGGTCGAGGAAGCGGTCAAGGCGGAACGTATCATCAACGTCGCCATCATATTCGAGCGGAACGGGAAGCCGGCCGCCACCGAGCTATTGATGTACTACCCGGGAAACGCTCGCGCGGCGTTGCTCGACGTGCCTTCCGAGACCGGTCTCATCATAAAGTCGCTGAATCGCGTCGACAGTATCGACGTGCTGTATGAGCCCGGTTCCCCCAAGGCCTACCTCGAGGAGATCCAGCGCTTGACTGGCGCGACCATCGACTGGTACCTCCTCCTGAACGAATCGTCCCTGTCCGCGCTTATCGACCTGCTGGACGGCATCTCCGTCTTCCTGCCTAATCGCGTCTCCAAGGTAGTGGACGACGTACCCGTCTCCCTGCCCTCGGGTTTCGTGCTGCTCGACGGCCAGAAGGCGCTGGTGTACGCGAACTACCGGGATCCGGACGTCACGGACTCGGAGCTGGTATCGAAGCGCCAGGCGCTCTACCAGGCGATGCTGCGTCGCCTGGTAGAGCGTTCGGCGTTCGTCATGAGGGACGACGTCTATCCCGCCGTGCAGCGGCTGTTCAAGACGAACCTCAAGCAGGAATCGCTCAAGAGGCTACTATATGAATTCGGCCGCCTGGAGGCGGATAGGATAGTGCTGCAACGCCTGACCGGCGCCTATCGTTCCGTGGAGGGCAAGATGCTCCTCTTCCCCCACTACGACGGCGAACTCGTAAAGGATATCGTGAAGCAATCGCTTAACGCGTTGCTCAACGCCGATGACACGGCCATAGCGGAAAAAGTCTTTACGCTGGAAATCCTGAACGGGACCTCCGTACGCGGCTTAGCCCAGAATACCGCGGAGATATTTCAGAGTTTCGGCTACGAGGTCGTATCCGTCGGGAACGCCCCGTCGGTCGACGTCGTCAGGACGAGCGTCGTCGATCGCTACGGCGATCGCGACGCCGCCACGACCGTGGCGAACGTGATACGCTGCGGCATCGTGGAAGAGGAGGCGATTCCGAGCGCCAGTCCTGCGGATTTCGTCATCATACTCGGTAAGGATTTTAATGGGAGGAACTGTGTCGATTGACGTACGGGAAGCAGCCTTCGGCTGCGCCGGCATGCTAGCCGAGCATAACGGGGGCGATACGATCGTCCTCGATCTAACGAAGCTGTCGACCTGGACCGACTTCTTCGTCGTTACGAGCGCTACGAGCTCTACGCACCTTCGCGGTCTCGCCAGGCAGGTCGAGGATTACCTCGCGACGCAGGGGTATTCGCCGCTACGGAGGCCGAGGCTCGCAGAGGACGAGCAATGGTGCCTTCTCGATTTCGGCGATTTCGTCGTGCATATCATGGCGGCCGAGGCAAGGGAGTTCTACGAGCTCGACAAGCTCTGGTTCGAAGCCGAGCTTACCAGGATACCGGCGCCCGAGGCGCCGGCGAAGGCCTGAAAACCGCCGAGGCCGCACTTCCGTCAACGGAAGCGCGGCCTCGGGTCCGATCGTCTCGGGGTCTACTCGTCGAAGTCGTTATAGTCGATATCGTCCTCGTACTCAAAATCCTCTGATTCCTCGTCCTCTTCGCCGAAATCGTCGTCGAAGTCGTCCTCTTCGTCGTCGTCGAAGTCGTCTTCTTCGTCGTCGAAGTCGTCTTCTTCCTCTGAAAAGTCGTCGAAGTCGTCTTCTTCCTCGAAGTCGTCCTCGTCCTCGTCTTCATAATCGTCGAAACGGACGAAAGGAGCCTCGGGAGCTTGGACGTAGTCGCCGACGCTCATGAGCGCAAGCTCCAACGCGTTTCCCGGCATCGCCGTGTCCCGTATAGGGTCCATTTCAATCCTCCCTTAAAATCACCGTGGCTTCGCGCAGCGAGCCCTCGGTTTCATTACGATACTAACCGTGATCTCTCGACCGTGGTACGGAGAAATCTAAAAGAGACCTAAGTAGTCTGTCAACTATAATCGCCGTGTAATTGAACGTTTTTCGTGCGCCTAGCCTTAGTATATCTTCGCTTGCTATATTCGCACTATGATTAGAAATATTCTGGCGCGGGCGCCAGCCAAGATCAACCTATATCTTGGCGTCGGAAACCGGAGGCCGGACGGGTTCCACGACATCGCGAGCGTTTTTCAGGCCATTTCAATGTACGACGCGGTATCGCTTTCTTTGAACGAAGGCGAGGGGATCGTACTCGATGGCCAGTGCGGCTGCCCCCCCGAGAAGAATACCGCATATAGAGCCGCCGAGGCCTTTTTCCTCGCGGCCGCGGCATCGGGGCTCTCTCCGATACCGGGCCTTGAGATATCGATTACCAAGGGCATTCCGATGGGCGCCGGCCTCGGAGGCGGATCGAGCGACGCCGCTTCTACGCTCGCGGGGCTCGCGTCGTTGCTTCCTGGCTTCGTAGATGACGCCTCATTGCATGCTATCGCGGCGTCGATCGGGTCTGACGTGCCCTTCTTCATGGATACCGCGTGCGCCGCTGTTACGGGACGCGGCGAAATACTGTCGCACCTAACCCCCAGAACGGACTTCTCGCTCGTTGTCGTCGATCCAGGCTTCCCCGTGTCCACGAAAGAGGCCTATGCCCGGCTGGACGACTCGA
Source organism: Spirochaetae bacterium HGW-Spirochaetae-3 (assembly GCA_002839315.1). Taxonomy (GTDB): domain Bacteria; phylum Spirochaetota; class Spirochaetia; order Treponematales; family UBA12059; genus SZUA-370. Next base: position 134,815 of record PGXV01000004.1, on the reverse strand, counting down.
GATCCGGGGCCCGGGCCCCGGGAGGGCGTTCCGCCGAGGAACTTCGCGTCGGTCTCGATAGAGCTATACGAGAATACGCCTCTCTGCCTCCATCGGCTTGGTCGTTCGAGAACGACTTTTTCCATGCAGTGGCTCGAGTCCATCCGGATTTGGTGGAATGCAGGGCGGCGCTCGTCTCTGCCGGAGCCTCCTTCTCCGCTATGAGCGGTTCAGGTAGCGCGCTTTTCGGCGTTTTCGAATATCTTGACGTCGCCGAGAGGGCTCTGGAGGCTATATCGAAGGCGTATAGCGCCGTTATAGCCTTTCCGCTTGCGCGCCTCCGTGACTCGATATAGAATTACGCGGTGCTAGCGAAAAAAAGCAAGGAGAAAGCGCCGAATGGACATCACCGACATCCGCATCCGTAGGGTCAACGGCGAGGGAAAGCTCAAGGCGTACGTGACCGTCACCTTCGACGAGTGCTTCGTCATCCATAACGTCAAGGTTATCGAGGGCAAGACGGGGATGTTCATCGCGATGCCGAGCCGAAAGACCAAGGCCGGCGACTATAAGGACATCGCGCATCCGATTTGCCCCGAATTCAGGGCCCGGTTGCAGGATTCCATCGTCGCGACGTACGAACGAGGAGAGGGTACGGACGAGAGCCACGTCGATTCGATGGAATAAAAATAGCGGAACGCGCTCGCTTAACGCGAATACCCCCGTGACACGATACCCGGTTATAGGGTATAACTATGCGCCGTACGTCCCTTCGGGCGACGTACCATTGGGACGTCGACAAGAGGTAAGTCAGCGGGCTTTGATTCCGTTATTCGCAGGTCCGAATCCTGCCGTCCCAGCGCGATACATTACGCCTAGTAGCGAGGAGAGATCATCCATGACCCAGCATGTCATTAACGCCGGTGCGCGCGAGATCGGCACCAAAGGCGCCTTGAACGACCTGAGGAAGAACGGCGGCATTCCCGCGATCGTCTATAACCGCCACGGCAAGGCTACGCCGCTAGCGCTGAACGCCAAGGAATTCCAGAAGGCGGTCGAAGGCGTTTCCGAGAGTACCATCATCAAGCTTAACGTCGGTACCGATTCTTACGATTGCCTCGTTAAGGATCGCCAGCTCGACTGGTTGCACGGCAAGATCCTGCACGTCGACTTCTTCGAGGTCGAAAGCGGCGTCATCATGCGCGCCAAGGTGCCCGTGCACCTCACTGGTAGCTCTATCGGCGTTCGTAACGGCGGTATTCTCGAGAACCCGGTGCACGAGATCGAGGTAGAGTGCTTCCCGAAGGATATGCCCGAGAAGTTCGAGGTCGATATCAGCGCGCTCGAGGCCAACCACTCGATCCACGTTCGCGATATCGTCCACGCGGAGGGAGTCAAGATCCTATCCGCTACCGATCAGGTCGTCGTGCTCGTAAAGTTCGCGAAGGCCGAAGAGGTCGAGGCCGTGGCCGAAGTAGCTGCGCCCGCCGCCGCCGCCGCCGCACCCGTAGCGGGCGCCGCGCCCGCCGCGCCCGCCGCGCCCGCCAAGCCCGCCAAGCCCGCGAAGTAACGCTTTCTCGTCAAGAACGTTGCGGGGCCGTCGTCATTGGCGGCCCCGTTCGTTTAGTGGCGTTCTACACCTCGGAGGCTCCGCTCGATGTCTCAGCAAGGAATAGCATCGCCCCGTTCCGTCTCCGATTCCGTTCGCCAGTTCCTCGACGAGGCTCCCGAACCGATTACAAGCGCTCTCGTCGCCCTTTCAGGCGGCCCGGATTCCGTCGCCCTGCTACACGCTTCACGATCGGCGCTCGCGGCGAAGGGCGCCGCCGTCCACGCGTGCTGGGTCGATCACGCCATACGACCCGAGGACGAGCTTTCCGAGGAGCGCGAATTCGTCGAGTGCCTGTGTTCCGGACTCGGGGTCGGCCTGATTATCGAGCGCGCCGCGCGCGGCGAGATCGAGGGCGCCGCCAAGGCGCTCGGCGGCGTCGAGGCCGCCGCGAGGAGCTTCCGCTACGAGGCGCTCGAGCGCGCCAGGGCTCGGGCCCGATGCGACGTCATCCTGACGGGCCATAATTCCGATGACTTCCTCGAGACTATGGTCATGCGCTTCTGCACCGGATCCGGCACCGCCGGATTGCGCGGCATCCCCGCTACGAGCGGACGGGTACAGAGGCCCCTACTCGGCGTTACCAAGGCTGAAATACTGTCGTATCTCGACTCCATGGGGCTTTCTTTCCGTATGGATTCCACGAACGCCTCGGACGACTACCTGCGAAATCGGGTACGACACTACGTCGTGCCGGCGCTTCTATCCGTATTCCCGTCGCTACGGGCCTCGGTGCGCACCCTTGCCTCGAAGGCCAGCCTCGACGAGGAAGCGCTTTCTGGCTTCGCTGCCGGTCTCGTGGCCGACGGACCCGATCGGGGGCTCGACGCCGCCGCCTTCGACGTAGCGCCCGTAGCGGTCAGGACGCGAGCGCTCTACGGACTCTGCGGTCCCTTCGGCGCAGAGCGGCTGCCATGGCGGCTCGTGCACGCCGCCGCTTCCTCTGGCAAGGCGAACGGGCGCCTGGCATCAGGAGCCGGCGTCGAATTCGTCAGGAGCGGCGAGCTCATTTCCGCGAAGGCGGCCGATGGCGCGCACGGTTCTCGTTCCGTGGCGGAGGACGTGGTCGTCGCGGGTTCCGGCACACGGGGATTCGGTTTTTTTGCTCGAGGAGCCGGTGAATATCGAATAGGCAAGGCCGGCTCCTGTAGGATATACTCGTCCCATAATCCGGAGGGGTTGCGCCTGGACTCGTTTTCATGGCCCCTCTGGGTACGTTCGAGGCGAGCCGGAGACGCGTTGCGGACCTGCGGTGGCAATAAGACGCTCGATTCCCTGGCCGCAGAGCTAGGAATATGCGTATCGCGACGAGAAGAAATTCCCGTAATCGAGGATGTTGACGGGATCGTAGCCTTCCTTGCTTCGCGCGTCGGCGGCCGGGACGTATACCGGCGTAACGACGCGCTCGTCGGCGTTCCCGTCGGCGGATACATGGTTTTTGATATGGACTTGAAAGGAGTGTCGCGCACCGATGCAATTTGACGATAATAACTCACCAAAGATACCGAAGAAACCCGAGGCGGGGCCGCCCCGCAACGCCAAAATATCGCTGATCGTTTTCGTCGCCCTCCTCGTCGCGTCGGTGGGACTCTTCCTGTTCGACGGATCGTCAGTCGCCGCTCCCATCCCGTATTCCACGTTCGTCGCTCATCTGGAAGAAGGCAACGTCGAGTCGGTCCGCATCGTCGACCAGCGGCTGATACAGGGAACGCTCAAAGGCAAGGCCGGCGCTACCCAGGAATTCAGCACGCTGATACCCTACGTCGATAACGGTCTCCTCGATGAGCTGAAGGCGCGGGACGTCAAGCTCGAAGGCGCCAGCGCGGAACTGAGCCCCCTGCGGGTACTCGGTGAACTGTTCCCGTGGATATTCGGGTTCTTCCTGGTCTGGATGGTATTACGCCAGATGCAAGGCAACAACAAGGCCTTCAGCTTCGGCAAGAGTCGGGCCAAGAAATATCTGACCAGCGACAAGAAGATTACGTTCGCCGACGTAGCCGGCCAGAAGGAAGCCAAGTACGAGCTTCTCGAAGTCGTCGATTACCTCAAGAACCCACAGAAATTCGTTAAAATGGGCGCCCGTATCCCCAAGGGCGTACTGCTCGTCGGCATGCCCGGAACGGGCAAGACCCTGCTGGCCAAGGCCGTAGCGGGGGAGGCCGACGTACCGTTCTTCCATATGTCCGGATCGGACTTCGTCGAGATGTTCGTCGGCGTAGGCGCCAGCCGCGTCCGTGACCTCTTCGACCAGGGGCGCAAGAGCGCGCCGTGCATATTGTTCATCGACGAACTGGACGCGGTCGGGCGCACCCGAGGCGCCGGCTATGGCGGCGGCCACGACGAACGAGAACAGACGCTCAACCAGATGCTCGTCGAGATGGACGGCTTCGACACCAAGGACGGCGTCATAATACTCGCGGCCACGAACAGGCCCGACGTGCTCGACCCCGCGCTCCTGCGGCCCGGCCGCTTCGACAGGCAGGTCATCGTCGCCATGCCCGATATCAAGGAACGCGAGGATATCCTCAAGTTACACATGGCCAAGGTGCCCATCTCCAGCGATATCGACGCCTCCAGGCTCGCCCGCGCCACGCCCGGCATGAGCGGCGCCGACCTGGCCAACATGGTTAACGAGGCCACGCTGTTCGCCGTGCGCCGTGAGCATACAGAGGTCGAGATGCAGGACTTCGAGGAAGCCCGCGACAAGATAATGATGGGCATCGCCCGCAGCTCGCTCATCATCTCCGAGGAGGAGAAGAAGGCCACCGCCTATCACGAGGCGGGCCACGCGTTGCTCCACTACTACCTGCCCAACGCCGATCCCCTTCATAAGGTGACCATCGTCCCGCGCGGTCGCGCGCTCGGTCTCGCCATGTCGTTGCCGGCCAAGGACGCGTATTCCCGGAGCCGCGGTTGGATTCGCGACCGGATTGTCATATCGTACGGCGGTTTCGCGGCCGAGACTATAGTATACGGAGAGACGACGACCGGTACCACGCAGGATATCAGGCAAGCGACCGACCTGGCCCACAAGATGGCATGCGAATGGGGGATGTCCGAGGAACTCGGGCCCGTCTCGTACGGCCAGGAAGAAGAGCCGATATTCATAGGGAAGGAAATAGCCCAGCATAAGGACTATTCCGAGGATACGGCGAAGAGGATCGATCGCGCCGTATTCAATATTCTCGACGAAGCCCGTAAAAAGGCGTTCGAGGTACTGACCGAGCATCGCGACCAGCTGATCAGCCTGGCGGAAGAACTCATCCGTAAGGAGACTCTGCTCGATGACGACATCAAGGCTATGTTCGGATTCGCCGATCCGGCTACGAGCGAGGCGTAAGGGACTGCTCATATCGGCGCTGGCGCTCGCGCTGGCGTCTGCCGTCCCTTCGTTCGCCGATACGACCTCGCGCGATGCGGCGCTGTGCGCGTCCCTAGTGAACAGCGCCCGAGACGCGCTCGCGGCCGGTTACGCGGGAGCGGCCGTTACTCTTCTGGACGAGGCCCTGTCCTTCGTTCCGTCCGATCCCGACGCTAACTATCTGCGTGCATTGCTCGGCCTCTCCGGGGGCGAGAGCCTGTCGTCGGCCGCCGGCTCGCTGGAGCGAGCCTTGGCGGGTGGCGGGTTCCGGCTCTATAAGGCCGAGGACGCGCGCCTCCTGTACGCGGCCATACTCGCCCGTACGCGGCGACCCGAAGACGCGCTCCGCTTCGTCTCCGACATGCCCCCGAGCGCCGAGGCTCTGTACGTGGAGTCGATCGCCAGGCTAGCCCTCGGAGACGACGCCGGTTCCCGTTCCGCCGCGCTCGCCTCGCTCCGCCGCTATCCCGTCGATCCACGGCCCTTGATAGCGTGGCTACGGTCGACGAAGCGTCCCTTTTCGTCCGCCGGAGACGCCGAGCTCGTGTCCGCCGGATTCGCAGCGCTCGCCGCGATAAAGGAAATCGACCCCGACGCACTGATAGCCCTGGCTCCGTACGCATCTTCCGTGAACGAGTCGCGGCTTCTCGTACGGGAGTACCGGGCCATCGGGCGATCGAGCGCAGACGCTACCGTGCTCGCGCTCGAATACGGCCTCGTAGACGAGGACCGCGCGGTAGGGGAGATGTTGTCCGGGCGGTACGCGGCGACCGAAGAGTCGATCCGGACGCTCTACGCGCTCTTGTCGAGCGGTGAATCCAGGGCGTTTTTCGTCAAGGCGTTTTCCTCCTTCTCCGGAGAGATCGCCCGGGACGAGGATAGGGACGGCATCCCCGAGTCTACGACCCTGTACGCTTCGGGCCAGCCCGCGGCCTGGGCGCTTGACGTCAACCAGGACGGCGAGCCCGAGATCGAATCGTCGTTTTTATCCGGCGTACCGCGGACCATGAAGGCCGTATCCGGCTCCGTTACCGTGACGATACGCTACGGCTCCTGGCCCTATGCCGATACGCTGGAGTATGCCGACGATTCCGGGACGAGGACGTATTCCCTGGGGCCGGCCGTGATGCCCGTCCCGCTCGTGTCCATGGAATCCATGACGGGCGCGCCTGGCGGGCCGTATTTCGTATTTCGCGGCGATCTCCCGTTACCGACCGAGACTCGCGCGGTCAGCCTCGCCTACGCCTCCCGGCGAATAGGTCCGGGTATAGAGACAGTAGAGCTATTCGAGGGACAGCCCGCGCGGACCTGGTGGCAGGACGCGTATCGTCGTATCGGTTACGCGGTCTATCGAGGCGGCATGCCTATCGAAGAGACGGTCGACGCCGACGGGGACGGCCGTTACGAATCGCGCAGGATCTGGCGCCGCGGCGAAGACGGAATCCCCGCCCCAGCGTATTACGAGACCGACCTCGACGGAGACGGCTTTTTTGAATATCGGGAAGGCCTCGGGGTTCCGCGATCTCAGTCCTGGGACTACGATGGGGACGGTTCTGCCGATATGTCGCTCGAGACTCGCGCGGACGGCACGGTCCTTTACCGCTATACGAGCCCTCGCGGCCGCGTGATAGAGGCCGTCTATCGGAACGGGCGTATAGAAGGCGTCATGGAAGACGGCAAGACGGTGCCCCTCGTCCCCGATTCCGGCGGATTGGTCGTCTGGATCGGGAAGAAGCCCTTCGATTTCGGGGCGGTCATGCCGCCCGAGGGCCGAGGGTCGAGGAACGGAGCCCTCTACGCCGTTTTCTCTATTTCCGGCGTTAGCTATGCCCAGGTGCTAGACTGATACCCCTCGAGCCAAGCTTCCGCATTATTACTTGCGCCGGAGGCCGCGGGCCAATACACTGATACTCATACTGTTTATCCGTCGGACGTTTGGAGGATAGTTTTTGAGCGATACTTATGTACAGAACGCCGCCTCCGGTATTTCCGACAAGCAATTCAAGAGGCTCTCGGCCTTCATAGAGAAGGAATTGGGTATCAAGATGCCCGATACCAAGCGGGTCATGCTGGAGAGCCGCCTTCAAAAGAGACTGCGCGTACTCAAGATGCAGAGCTACGACGAGTATATCGACAGGGTCTTCTCAGGCGACGACGCCGAGCTCATCCATATGATAGACGTCGTAACGACCAACAAGACGGATTTCTTCAGAGAGCCGGATCATTTCGATCTATTGACCTCGCGCCTCTTGCCCGAAGCGCTCGAGCGTACGGGAAGCCGCGGCACATTATCCGTATGGTCGGCAGGATGCGCTACCGGCGAGGAACCATATACGCTCGCGATGGTTCTAGAGGAATTCCGCCTTTCCAATCCTGGCTTCGACTATAGGATAGTCGCTTCGGACATCTCGACGCGCGCACTCGATACCGCGATAAGCGCCATCTACCATTCCGACAGGGTGGTACCGGTGCCTCCTTCGTACAAGAAGAAATACCTGCTCCGTAGTCGCGATCCGGCTAACCCGGAGGTTCGAATCAAGAAGGAGCTGCGCGACAAGGTCGATTTCCTCAGGCTCAACTTCATGGACGAACGATTCCCGTTCGACGGTAAATTCGACGTCATTTTCTGCCGAAACGTCATTATCTATTTCGATAGGACGACCCAGGAGCGCATCCTCGGTACTATGTGCAGATACCTTAAACCAGGCGGGAACCTGATACTCGGGCACTCGGAGACGCTGACGGGAATGTCGTTACCGTTACGCGGCCTTGCGCCTACCGTCTACGAACGTCTATAGTTCATCCGAGAGGAATCAGATGGAACGCATCAAGGTTATGGTCGTCGACGATTCAGCGGTCGTACGTCAGACGCTCAAGGATCTCCTGGATTCCGACCCCGCGATAGAGGTTATTGCCGTTGCGTCCGATCCTATATTCGCCCTCAAGAAGATGGAGACGGATAAGCCAGACGTAATAGTCTCCGACGTCGAGATGCCTCGCATGGACGGCCTGTCCTTCCTTCGCAAGATCATGGAGACGAGCCGCGTACCCGTGGTCATATGCTCGAGCAAGACGGAAGGAGGCTCCGACAACGCCATCAAGGCGATGGAGTACGGCGCCGTCGATATAATCCAGAAGCCGAAGCTCGGCACGAAGCAGTTCCTCGAGGAATCGCGGGTGGAGATATGCGACGTGGTCAAGGCTGCGTACGCCTCCAGGAATCGCCGCCGGGTCCCCTTGCCTCCGATACACGACGTCTCTCCCAAGCTGACCGCCGACGTGATGCTCGCCGCGCCGGGAATAAACACCATTATCGATACCACGGAGAAGGTCGTGGTCGTAGGCGCGTCGACGGGCGGTACTGAGGCGCTACGCGAGTTCCTCGAGGCCCTGCCGGAGGATACGCCGGGAATCGTCATCGTGCAGCATATGCCGGAGCATTTCACGGCGGCCTTCGCCAGGCGTCTCGACGGATTGTGCAGGGTAGGCGTCAAGGAAGCCAGCGACAACGATACGGTCATTCGCGGCCGGGTGCTTATCGCCCCCGGGAATAAACATACGCTTCTCAAGCGCTCCGGAGCGAGGTATTATGTAGAGGTGAAGGATGGTCCGCTCGTCTGCAGGCATAGACCGAGCGTAGACGTGCTGTTCCGGTCGGCCGCGCGCTATGCCGGGGGCAACGCCGTCGGAGTCATCATGACGGGGATGGGCGACGACGGTTCGCGCGGGATGAAGGAGCTGCACGACGCCCGCGCCAGGACCATAGCCCAGAACGAGGAGTCGTGCGTCGTTTTCGGGATGCCGAACGAGGCGATAAAGCTAGGCGGCGTCGATATCGTCCTGCCTCTCGACCGGATCGCCGCGGAAGTGCTTAAATCGGCGCGATGATACTATCTCATCGCGTTCGCTATATGATTTTTAAAACGGGATCCGGTAGCCTTCGCGCCGAATGCCATTAGGAGGAACCATGGCCAAGAGCATACTCATCATCGACGATTCAGCAGCCATCAGGCAGAGCATCTCGTATATCCTCCAACAAGAAGGCTATACGACCGTGGAAGCCGGAGATGGAGTCGAGGGCCTCCAGAAGCTCGACTCGGGTAGCCGGTTCGATTGCATAATCACCGACGTGAATATGCCGAATATGGACGGAATAACCTTCATACGCAAGGCCCGCGAGAACCCGAAATTCAAATTCGTTCCTATTCTCGTGCTCACGACTGAGTCGCAGGGGGGCAAGATGAACGAAGGCAAGGAAGCCGGAGCGACGGGCTGGATCGTCAAGCCGTTCAGCGCGGATAAGTTGCTCGCCGTCGTTAAGAAGGTCGCGGAGTAACGCGGTAGCGTCCGCGCGGAACGGAGCCGATATCGGCCGCGGGGCGAATCGTAACCCAAGGATGAACGAACAAACGGTCACTCCGTCACGAATAGCAATCTGCGAGGACGAACGTATCGTTGCGCTCGATATACGAGCGTTCCTGCAACGTAACGGATACGAGGTCCCGGCGATCTATGCGGCCGCGGAGGATCTTCTGCGCGATGCAGAGGAGATCAAGCCCGATCTCGTGTTGATGGATATACACCTGCAGGGCGAGATGGACGGGATCGAGGCCTCGGCCGAGCTTCTGCAGCGCTGGAGCATACCGGTCATCCTGCTTACCGCATACGCCGACGGCCCGACCATCGAGCGCGCGAAGCTGACGCATCCCTACGCCTATATCCTCAAGCCGTACGACGAGCGTGAGCTTAAGACGGCGATATCCATCGGGCTCTACAGGGCGTCCATGGAGCAGCGACTCAGGAGTAGCGAGGAGCGATACCGCGGTCTATTCGAGAACGGACTCGCGGCATCCATGCTTGTAGAATTGGGCGGCAGGATCCTCGAGACGAACAAGGCATACCGGACGCTCGCGCCCGAGGCCGAGAGCGTCCGGGAATTCATCGATGACGAGGTCGTATATGGCGAGGTCATGCGGGCAATGGCGTCGGGAGAGAGCTACGGCCCCAACGAGATCGAGGTAAGGAGAACGGACGGCAAGGAAGCCTGGGCGCTCCTGAGCGCCGCGCCTATCGTGCTGCCGGACGGGGGGCGCGCGTACCAGTACCAAGCCGTCGACGTGACGGAACGAAAGACGCTAATGGATCAGCTGATCCATGCGCAGCGCCTGTCCGCGCTCGGCCGCTTCGCCGGAGGCGTCGCGCACGATTTCAACAACGTGCTTACCGCGGTCATGGGCTACGCTCGCCTCCTGCGCTCGGATTTCGAGGTGGAGGGCAGGGGGCTCGAGGAGCTCGACGGGATCGATCAGGCGGCGAAACGGGCGGCGGCGTTGTCCAGGCAGCTCCTCATGTTCTCGCGCCGCGACGAGAGCAAGGCGACCGCGTTCAGGCTCTCGAATCTGGCGCGAGAAAACGAGCGTATTCTCAAGCGCATCGTAGGCGACGGCTTCTCTATAATCGTGCGCGCCTTCGACGGGAACGACACCGTGGTAGTCGACAAGGGGCGCCTCGAGCAGGCAATCGTCAACCTCGTCGCCAATGCTCGGGACGCCATGCCGAGCGGAGGCCGTATCGTCTTGGCGACCGGAGTTCAGCATACCCAGGCTGAGACGCCCGGAGCCATCGAACCCGTCCCCGCGGGCGATTGGGCGTACATCGAGATTCAGGACGAGGGTACGGGAATCCCGAAAGCGACCCAAGCCAAGATATTCCAGCCGTTCTTCACGACCAAGCCCGCCGACCGCGGTACCGGCCTGGGCCTGGCCACGGTAGTCGGTATCGTACGCCAGGCGGGCGGCCGCATCACGATGAACTCGGCGCTCGGCAAGGGGACGACCATGCGCCTCCTCTTCCCCCGCGCGTCGGAACGGCTCCTGGAATCCGCGGGCGACGCCGAGGCCTCGATAGCGAAGCCGTACGGGAAGCCCGTCCGTTGTCAGGACAAGACCGTGCTGCTCGTAGAGAACGACAATTCCGTGCTTACCATCGCCGAAGCATTGCTGGACAGGGCCGGGTACAGGGTCGTTACGGCGAACCATCCCGGGGAGGCGCTGCTGGTAGTCGAGAAGATGGCCGCCGCTCCGGACGTAGTCGTCGTCAACGACAAGATGCCGTTGATGAGCGGTTTCGAGCTGGTCGAACGATTCCGCGCCAGGGAACCCATGCTTCCGGCGCTATTCCTGCTGAACGCGGAAACGATCGACGGAGACTCCGCCTCGGCGGACGACGGCCAGGCCGCGTATCGCATGCCGCGAGAGGCGCGGCTGCGCAAGCCGTTCAGCGAAGAGGATCTTCTCGAGGCGATCGCCGCCCTGCTCGGGCCGTAAGCCGAAGCCGGTCTAGGCCAGGATCGACGCGTAGAGCCTGGCCTCGAACCCGGCGGCGTCCTCGCTCGCGAAGGCGCGCTGCCCGCGATCCAGGCTCAGGTCGAAGACGTCGCGTATCCTGGCCGGCTTGTCCGACAGGGTCGCTATCCTGTCGCCGAGGTAGATGGCCTCGCGTACGTCGTGCGTAACGACTACGGCGCTACGGCCGTCCCGGGTCCTGAGGTCCATGAAGAGATCCATGACCGCGATGCGCGTCTTGAGGTCGAGCGACGAGAACGGCTCGTCCAGGAGTATCGCGTCAGACGGATAGGCGAACGCCCTAGCGAGCGCTACGCGTCGCCTCATGCCTCCGGACAGTAATCCCGGCTTCATATACGTCGACTCCGATAATCCGACCGACGCGAGCGCCTCCTCGGCTACCGTCCGCGCGCGCGCGCGCTCCATTCGGTCCCTGAGCACGAACGCGACGTTGTCGGCCGCGCTCATCCACGGCAGGAGCCTGTCCTCCTGAAACACGTAGCTGACCTTGCCGCTCCCGAAACCGGTAACGGAGCCGGAATAGTCTTCGTCGAGGCCGGCCAGGATGTTGAGAAGGCTTGTCTTGCCGCATCCGGACGGGCCGAGCACGACGGTGATACTGCCTTCCTGGAACGATAGGTCGATGCCGCCGAGGACTTGGCTCTCTCCGTACGCCTTCCGCAGGTTCGCTATTTCGTAGGCCATGCCAACCTCCTCGCGAGTATGTCGAAGAGGGCGTCGCTGACCGCGCATAGCAGCACCCCGGTAGCCGCCCAGGCGAATACCTCGGCGGTCTCGAGCATGACGCGCGCGTTCTGCATGCCCGTGCCCAGGGCGAACGTCGGTTGGCTCAGGACCTCTCCGGCCACGACGACCTTCCAGGAAAGCCCGACGGCGTTCCTGGCCGCGGAAACGACGTAAGGCATGGCGGACGGCAAGCGAATCGTTAGCGACGCGTCGCGCCTCGATACGCCGAAAGACCTCGCCATGTCGATGAGACGCGGATCGGCCGAGCGGATACCCGCGGCGACGTCGGCGGCCACGACCGGAAAGGCCATGACGACGGCGGAGAATACGGGCACGACGCCGGCGGGGAACCATATCATCGCTATGAGGATGACGGCGAGCACCGGCGTCGCCCGCACTATCGTCAGGCCGGGTCCGAGCAGGGCGTCGAAGCGCCTCGATACGCCCGCGGCGAAGCCGACGGCTACGCCGAGAACCATCGATACGCCGAAGGCGGCGAGCCCTCTGAGGGCCGTCGCGCCGAGCGACGACAAGAATCGCTCGGAAGAGGCTATGCGGGCGAGCGTCGAGAGTACCCTTTCGGGAGACGGTAGTATTATTTCGACGCCTACTCCGAGCGCCGCTATCTTCCACGCCGCGACGATGACGGCGAGGGCGAACAGCCCGTCGGCCCTAGCGCGGGACGTTGGCGTACCAGGCCGCATCCGGAAGCCTTGAACCGATAGACGCCGGCGACGAGGCGAGGAATACCGACAGCAACGCTTCGACCGCGGGCCGAGCCTCGAGCGCCGGTATGAACGTGAAGGCGCACGCGGGGATCGCCGCGGCCGCTATCGGCGCCTTGAGCCCCATGTCGTGCTTCTCGACGAGGGCGCCGGCCGCTACGGGATCGGCCAGGACGTCGCGTATTGACGCCTCGTAGGCCTTGAGCAGGGCGGCTACGAGCTCCGGCCGCTCGTCCACGAGACCGGAGCGGACGACGAATACGGTCATGGGATAGTCGCCCTGGCCGGTGGCCTTGGTCCACAGCTCCGTGAGAGGGAACGCGACCCGGGCCGCGGGATTGCCCTTGAGGGCGAGCGTCGCGAACGGCTCCGGCAGGACGGCTATATCGACCCTCCCGGCAACGACGCTGGCGGCGATCTCGGGGTAGGGCATGTTGAAGACCATGTCTATATCCTTGCCCGGGTCTATCCCCGCGCCGGGAAGGACGGTCCTCATGAGGAATTCCGGCGTGGCGCCCTGTCCGGCGACGTAGACGCGGCGGCCCTTGAGGTCGCCTATCGCCGTGACCGCGGGATCCGTCGTGACGACCTTGACCATACCGTTCCCGACGACGGCGACCATCCTGTAGGGCAAACCGGCGTTATAGAGCTTCGCGGCCATGTTCACCGGAAGCACGGCGGCGTCGATCTCTCCCGACAAGAGCCTGGCCGCCATGGCGTCGGCGGACGGAATGGCCTCCATGGCCAGCGTCGACGACCCGGGTAGGGTCGGAGGTGTCTCGAACAGGTATATCATGCCGATGCCCGAGGGGCCCTTGAGGGCGCCAGCGCGCACGGTTATAGGAGCCGCGGGGGCTTCCTTCCCTCCTATGGCGAAGAGGGGGAGTCCAAGGGAAAACGCCGCGAGCGCGACGGCCAAGAATCTTTTCATGCTACTTCCTTTCTGAGGCTGTTCTATATGACGAGTAGATGATATCGACGCCTGACCTCGGGGACAAGCCCGCGTATCTGGCGTCGGTCGCTTAAAAACGCTTTCATCGGGCTCGATTATCCAATATAGTAGTATGCATGCGATGTGATGTCTGCGGATCGAACGATAGCGTCTTCTTCATAAAACCCGACGGTTCGGGAGGCGAGTTGCGCATGTGCAGGGCCTGCGCGGTGGCCCGCGGCTACGCCTCGTCCGGAGAAGGTCTCGGCGCGCGCCTCGATTCCCTGCTGATCGACGAGGCGGCGTCGTCGGGGCCTTGCCCCGCGTGCGGCTGGACGGCGGATAACCTGAGATCGAGCGGTCGCCTGGGCTGTACCGATTGCGTCAAGGCGTATCGGCGGGAAATAGTATCCGCGCTCAATCGTTCCGGCGGTCATCACCCGTACGACGGCAAGGTTCCCCGCAGGCTCCGCGACGCCGACTCCGTCGGAGACTCCATCGCGTCGCTTTCGAGCTCGCTGGAACGGGCTATACGATCTGAGGATTTCGAGACCGCGGCCGCTATACGCGACAGGCTGAGGGCGGCGACCGAGAGGCACCCGCAGTGACGTTTACCGGACCGGCCGCGCGGCCTATCGCTCTGGGCGAATATCCAGAATTCGACGTGATAGTCAGATCCCGCGTCTCCGTCGACAGGAATCTGGAGGGCCATCGATTCCCGCATGCGTTGGACGGCGAAGCGATCGCCGAATTGGGCGCCGGGTTGTCCGCGGCCGCGCGTAGTCGCCGATTCGAGGTCGCGAGGATAGGCGACCTCGATCCGTGGTCGAGGTCGAACCTCGCCGAACGGGAGCTCTATTCCCGTCCCTACCTCCTCGACGAGGAGAACTACGCCGCGCTCAGTCCCGATTCCGCTCTTTGGCTCGCCGTCAACGACGTCAACCATCTGTCTTTTCGGGCATCGCGACCCGGGTTGGATCTGCGGGCCGCCTGGGCCGACGTGTCCGAGGCCGACGACTCGATTTCCGTCGCGTTGGGCTCGAGCGTCTGGGCCTTCGATCCGGGCATCGGCTATGCCATGTCGGAGATAGCGTTCTGCGGTAGCGGCCTTTCCGCTCGCGTATCGATCCACGCTCCGTCGCTGGTCGTTTCCGGGCTCGCCGAGATAGCGTTCAAGCGCGCCATGGAAGCCGGATTCGTGGTCTCCGGCGCGTACTCGGGCATGGGCGCCTCGGAAGGATCGCTTTTCGAGCTTTCGCTTCCTCCCGTGTATCGCGATCCGGAGCTGGTGGCGCTCGAGCGCCTAGAAGGAGCGGCCCGGGCTATAGCCGATTACGAGCGTCGCGCCAGGAATCAGCTCCTTTCGGGTAGCTCCTGGGATATCCTCGACGTGATAGGGCGGGCCGCCGGACGGGCGATAGGCGCCAGGCTCGTCTCGCGTGACGAGGCTGCCGATATCTGCTCCGGCCTGCGGCTCGGCCTGGCGTGCGGAGCGCTCGAAGGCATGAGACTGGAAACGGTAACGGATCTATGGCCGTCGCTACGGATACGGCCTTCCGTCGCCAGGGTCAGGGAAGGCGAAGCCGCGCCGAAGCGATCGGCGGATACGCGCATGGAATCAACGACAGACGAGCCGGAGGCGGCGATGCGAGCGAGGGCCCTGAGGCGGGCCGCCGTCGGCCTGAGGTTCAGCCAGGGGTATATGGATGTTTAAAGGATTGACGAAACGGGCCCAGCGCCTGCTTACGGTGTCGGCGCAGGAAGAGGCCCGACGTTTCCACGCGGGGGAGCTGGCGCCCGAGCACGTGCTGCTGTCGCTCATAGGCGAGGCAGAGGGTACGGGGTATCGCTTGTTGTCCACGCTGAAGATGGACATGCGCGAGCTGGCGCTCGACCTTGAGCGCGCCGCATCGGGGCGAAAGGGCGGATTCTTGCTCGGCGACGCCCCTCTGTCGCGGCGGCTCAAGTCGATGCTGGAGACCGCGGCCGAGGAAGCCAGGATAATGGACGGCGAGTATATCGGCACGGAGCACCTCGTGATAGCAGCGGCGCGGGAGGGCGGATCGGTCTTCGAGCAGTACCTATCGCGGTACGGAGTCTTCTACGAACAGCTCCGCGTCGCGCTCAAGCTGCTGTCCGCGAGCGGTACCGACGAGGCCCATGAAAAAGAGGATATCCCCGTTACGCCGTCGCCGCGCGTAGCCGCTTCCGCCGCCGCGCAGAGAAAGATACCCGGAGGGTCCACGCCGCTCCTCGACGAGCACTCGCGCGACCTGACCGCGTGGGCTCGCGAAGACAGGATCGACCCGGTAATAGGGAGAACGGTGGAAACCCGCCGCGTCGTGCGCATCCTGTCGCGCCGTAGCAAGAACAATCCCGTGCTGATAGGCGATCCGGGCGTCGGCAAGACCGCGATAGTCGAGGGCCTTGCGCTCAGGATGGCGAAGGGCGATGTCCCCGAAGGTCTGCTCGGTAAGCGCCTGCTCGTCCTGGACATGGCGTCGATAGTCGCCGGGACCAAGTACCGCGGCGAATTCGAGGAACGCCTCAAGCGCATCATGAAGGAGATAGCAGCGACGGGCAACGTCATCCTTTTCATCGACGAGCTCCATACCATCATAGGCGCGGGCAGCGCCGAGGGTACGATAGACGCGTCGAACATGCTGAAGCCGGCGCTGTCCCGCGGGGAGCTTCAGTGCATCGGGGCCACGACCCTCGACGAGTACCGTAAATATTTCGAGAAAGACGCGGCGCTCGAACGCCGGTTCCAGACCGTTCTCGTCGAGGAGCCGACGATAGAGCAATCGATAGATATCCTGAACGGCATAAAGGAACGGTACGAACGCTACCACGGCGTCCGGTACGCCCAGGACGCCGTAGAGGCATCGGTCAGGCTCGCCGACCGATACGTCAGCGACCGTTTCCTTCCGGACAAGGCCATAGACGTGCTCGACGAGGCGGGCGCCTGCAAGAAGGTAGAGAGTCCGTCGCGCGGGCCGGGCCTGAACGGTATCGAGGCCGAGATACGCCGCCTCACCGAGGAAAAGCTCGCTCTCGTGTCGACGCAGAACTACGAGCGCGCCGCCGAGGTTCGCGACAGGGTACGTGGCCTCAAGGCCGAGTTGGAGTCGCTCAAGGCGAAGAACCTTGGCGTTGCCGGAGACGGCGTCACCATAAGCGTCGAAGACGTCCGCTCGGTCGTGTCGGAGATGACCGGAATCCCGGTCCAACGGATAGCGGAGGGCGAGTCGGAACGCCTGTCGAGCCTCGAGGATGAGCTGCACCGGCGCGTCGTGGGGCAGGATTTCGCCGTGAAGGCGCTCGCCTCCGCGGTCAGGCGATCGCGCGCGGGTATATCCGATCCTCGTCGGCCTCTCGGGTCCTTCATCTTCCTCGGACCCACGGGCGTCGGCAAGACCCTGCTCGCCAAGACCCTGGCCGAGAGCCTGTTCGGCAGCGACGAGGCGCTGATACGCATAGACATGTCCGATTTCATGGAGAAGCACAACGCCGCCAGGCTCGTCGGCGCGCCTCCCGGATACGTAGGCTATAACGAGGGCGGCATGCTGACCGAGCGCGTCAGGCGGAAGCCCTATAGCGTCGTGCTGTTCGACGAGATCGAGAAGGCGCATCCCGACGTATTCAACCTGCTCCTCCAGCTCCTGGAGGAAGGCGAGCTGCGCGACAACCTCGGCCATTCCGTCTCGTTCCGAAATTGCGTCGTCATCATGACGAGCAACGCGGGCACTCGCGACCTGATACGCGGTTCCAGGCTGGGCTTCGGCGCCGAGGCGAGGCGTTTCGACTACGATGCCGTCAAGTCGGCCGCGCTCGCCGAGCTGAAGCGTCTTTTCAATCCCGAGTTCATAAACCGCGTCGATCAGGTCGTGGTCTTCCATCCCCTGGACCAGGTGCAGGTCAGGACCGTGCTTGAACTGGAGCTGTCGCAGCTCAGGCGTCGGCTGGCCGAGCGCGGCATAGCCCTGGAACTGGATAAGAAGGCTATCGACAGGCTCGTCGAGGACGGCTACGACGAATCGTACGGCGCGAGGCCGATGCGGCGTCTCATTACGAAGCTGATAGAGGACCCGCTCGCCGCGTCGATAGTAGAGGGCAAGTGCTCTCCCGGGACGACGGTCAGGGTAAAGGAAAAGGATGGCCTGCTCTTCATCAAGGTCGTCAGGCAGACGAGGGGCTCGCAGCAACCGGTAGGCGCCTCGAAGGGCTAGTCCCGCGCGGGACTAATCGTCATCCTTGCCGATGAGGCGCCTGAGATCGCGCATGCGGGCGTCTTCGAGCTTGACGCGTAGGTTCTTCTCCTGGGTCGGAAGGACGAGGCCCCTGGGGCCGTCCTTGGCTCGCCGGAGGTATTTTGCATGGGTGTAGTATAGGTCGCCGGCGCCCGCGGACCGGCCCTTTGAGTAGTACAGGGCCAGGGAACCGGCATCGAGCAGGATCTCGAGCGGTACGCTCTTGCCCGGCCTCGATTTGACGAACACGTACGAGCCCGAGTAATCGCGCGCGTGGAACCACAGGTCGTTGCCTCGGACGTGCCTCCTCAGCAACGCGTCGTTCTCGGCGGCCGAGCGTCCTATAAGTATCTGCCAGCCGTTTCGCTCGAGGGACAGGCCCGGAAAGCGCTTGGGCGCCTGCGACGGCGCCGAGCGATGCTTGGCCAGGTAGGCGCGGATGGCGTACGGATTCTCCGTGGCCTCCATCCGCTCCCGCTCGCTTTCCAGCGATTCGACGGCCTTGCGTAGCTCCTCGAGCTCAGCGGCCGTCTCGACGGCTCCGGATCGGGCCTTCTTGGACTTCTCGTAATAGGCGCGGGCATTGTCGAGGATACTCTTCCCCGGGTCGACGCGTATCTCGGCCTCGCCGCCCTGATAGAAATCGTCCGCCGCGACGGTCGCTCCCGTCGGCTGAACGGCCTGGTTGGCCATCAGGATATCGCCCAGCTCGCGATAGCGATCGGCCTCCGCGTAGTCGGCCGCCGCCTTCGTAAGGGCGTCCGCGCGGGCGTCGAGCTGGGCCCTGCGCTGCGAGAAATACTTGCGGGCGCGTTCCAGGAGAGCGGCCCGCGATAGCTCCGAACCGTGCTCGGCATAAAAAGAGTCTATACGTTCGTTGAACGTTCCATCGCCGGGAAGCTCTCGTACGACGAACTCCCGCGACGGGGCGGCCCCGGCCTCGGGCGCGTATCGGCCGCCCGATAGTTCGCCCTTGCTCGGCTTGCGGGCCAACGCGTCCAGTATCTTCCCGTCGGGCGTGCATAGCAGGAGATTGGCCGCTCCCGACCACAGCCGCGCGTACAGTAAGCGCTCGCCGTCATCGCGGCCTATCCTCATGCGCACGATGCGCTCGGTGCCTATCTGCTCTATCGATTCTATGCGCGCGCCGCGGACCTGGGAGCGTAGCAGCTCCATGAAACGCTGCGGCTTCTCGGCCTTGGGCACGGGCATGCGCGTAGCGTGCAGGCGGCACGCGCCGTGAGCGACGCAGAACAGCAATTCTATCGCGGCGCCAGGCTTGTAGCACGACAGTACGAGGGTGTCGTAGGAAGGCTGGACGATTTTCTGTATCTGGGCGCCCACGAGATCGAGCTCGCTCAGCACCAGGTCTATCTCCCGCCAGTTAAGCGACATGGATTCCCTTAATAAAGCAGAACGAAGAGGATAAGAGGTCGGAAGGAGAGCAGCTGGAAGTTATCAGTGATCCGTGATCCGTGTAAGATACCGTATCTTGGTCACTGATTACTCTCCTTCTTTTCCTCTTGCCTTCTTTATTCACTATTCTTCCGGCGTCTCAGGCGCCGTGGCAGTGCTTGTACTTCTTGCCGGATCCGCAGGGGCAGGGGTCGTTACGGCCGACCTTCGGATAGGTCCGCACGACCGTCGCGTTCCTCGGGGCGGCTCCCTGAGCCATCGCGCCCGAAGACGCCTGGGCCTTGGCGGCGCCTGCGGCCTGGGCTCCGGCGCCGGATCCGGAGAACTGGCCCATCTCGTCATGGCGGGTCTCTCCTCCCGTCGCGACCGGCCGTACGCTACGGTCTTCCTGCTTCTGGATGCGTACCAGGTACAGGGTGCTCGCGACGGTCTTTCGTATGTCCTCGATCATCGCGTCGAACATCTCGAATCCCTCGAGCTTGTACTCGATCAACGGGTTTTTCTGGGCGTAATGCCTAAGGTAGACGGCCTCGCGGAGCGCTTCCATGTTCTCGAGGTGGTCAAGCCACTTCTGGTCGATGGCCGACAGGTATTTCCAGCGCAGGAAGTGGTTGAGGTTGTCCGAGCCGGCCATGGCCAGCTTCTCCTCGAGGTCGCGATCGAGCTCCGCGACGGCGGTGGCCCGAAGGTCGTCGATCTTCCTCGTCTCCGGGGCCTCCGACCGGAACGGCAGGACGAAGCCGAACGCCATCTTGAGCATGTCCTGAAGCTCGGCGTAGGCGACCTTCTGATCGGCCTTGAGGCCGTCCTCGTACTGCTGCAGCATCGCGTCGACCATCTCGCGGGCGGCGCCGACGATGCGGGCGGGCAGGTCGCCGTCCTTGACGATCGCGTCGCGCTGATCGTAGATGAATTTGCGCTGCTGATTGAGTACGTCGTCGTACTCGAGGAGGTGCTTGCGTATATCGAAGTTGCGTTCCTCGACGCGCTTCTGCGCGTTCTCCATCGTCCTGTTGAGCAGGGGGTGGTAGATGGGCTCGCCTTCCTTCATTCCGACCTTCATCATGAGGCCCTTGAGGTTCGTGCCGCCGAAGAGGCGCATCAGGTCGTCGTCCAGCGATATGAAGAAGCGAGAGCGGCCCGGGTCGCCCTGGCGGCCAGAACGGCCGCGCAGCTGGTTGTCTATGCGCCTCGACTCGTGGCGCTCGGTGCCGAGTACGTAGAGGCCTCCGGCCGCCTTCACTTCCTCGTAGTCCTTGCGCCAGCTCTCGTATTCCTGGGCGAGGACGGCGCGGAATGTAGCCTCGTCCGCGTTCGTGCCGGCCTTCTTGCGCGCGCGGTACTCGGGATTGCCGCCGAGCTTGATGTCGGTACCGCGGCCCGCCATGTTCGTGGCTATGGTCACGGCGCCCTTGGAACCGGCTTCGGCGATGATCGTCGCCTCGCGGGCGTGGTTCTTCGCGTTGAGTACCTCGTGCTTGACGCCGCGCCTCGTCAGCGCGGCCGATAGCCGCTCCGACTTGTCGATGCTGACGGTACCGACGAGCATCGGCTGGCCCTTGGCGTGGGCCTCGGCTATCTCGTCGCAGATGGCGTCGAATTTCTCCGACTCGTTGAGGAACACCAGGTCGTCCTCGTCGAGGCGCGCGACCGGCCTGTTGGTCGGGATAACGACGACGTCTAGCTCGTAGATCTTCTGGAATTCGACCGCCTCGGTCTCGGCGGTGCCCGTCATGCCGGCTATCTTGTCGTACATGCGGAAATAGTTCTGGAAGGTGATAGTGGCGAGGGTACGGTTGCGCCTGGCTATCTTTATGCGTTCCTTGGCCTCTATAGCCTCGTGGAGTCCGTCGGAATATCGGCGGCCGTGCAGGATACGCCCGGTGAATTCGTCTACGATCTGCACGAGGCCTTCCTGGACTACGTACTCGGTATCCTTGTGGAACAGCTCGCGGGCGCGGATCGCCTGGGTGAAGTAGTGGACGTACTCGAAATTCTGCTCGTCGAACAGCGAGCCCTGGATGAGCCCGCGCTTCTTGAGCGCGTCCTCCATCGTCGCCAGGCCGTCGGACGTGAACGATATCTTCTTGTTCTTCTCTTCTATCTTGTAGTCGCCGACGAGCGTTTCGCCCTCGTCTTCCTTCGGATACTCGCCGGTCGCGGGATCCTTATCCACCTCGACCAGGTTGTGGCAGAGGCGAACGACCTCGTTGATCTTATAGGTGTCGTCCTCGGCCGCACCGGAGATGATAAGCGGCGTGCGCGCCTCGTCGACGAGGATGGAGTCTATCTCGTCGACGACGCAGTAGTGATGGCCGCGTTGCACGCGATTGGACGGCTCAAGCGCCATATTGTCGCGCAGGTAGTCGAAACCGAACTCGTTGTTGGTTCCGTAGGTGATATCCTTCGCATAGGCCGCGCGCCTCGCCTCGTTGTCCATGTTCGACAGGATAGCCCCGACGGTGACGCCGAGATACGAGAATACCGCGCCCATCCACTGGGAATCGCGCTCCGCCAGGTAGTCGTTGACGGTGACGACATGGACGCCCTTGCCTTCGAGCGAGTTGAGGTAGGCCGCCGCGACCGACGACAGGGTCTTGCCCTCGCCGGTCTTCATCTCGACGATCTTGCCGTCGTGGAGGACGATGCCGCCTAGTATCTGCGTGTCGAAGGAACGCTCGCCGAGCACCCTTCTCGCGGCTTCGCGGGCTAGCGCGAAGGCCTCGGGCAGGACCGAGTCGAGGGATTCGCCGGAAGCGATCCGAGCGCGGAGCTCGACGGTCTTGGCCGGGAAATCCTCGGCCGAGAGCGACATGGCCCAGGCTTCGCGCTCGTTGACCGCGTGGAGCCGGGGGAGAAGTGTCTTGATGTCTCGCTCGCGTTTGGAGCCGAAGATCGCCGTAAGGGGGTTGAACGCCATGCCGATTAATCTATATCTTTTCAGGACGAGCGGTCAAGCGAACCGAATAGAACCTGGAGGGTAGCGCGTGCGACATGCTTCAAGGACCGGGTTGTCCCTGCTCGCGGTGCTGGTTATAGCCGCGGTACTGTCCATTTCCTGTACGGAATCGCATTCGGTTACCGCGCTACAGAGGGAGCAGCTGTTCTCCCTGGGCTACGGCGTCCTCGAGGACCAGCTCAACCTGTTCAGCCTCGACGGTGAGGCGCCGCCTCAGAAGACGCGGCTGGCCATGCGCGACGGCATATTCTTCGTGGCCAACGGTAACGCGGCCAAGGTGCTTACGCTGTCGTCCTTCGGCGACCTGCTGGCGATGGTCTACAATCCTGAACGCAATCCGCCTCCGTTGACGCTCCAGCCCTCCGACGCGGGCGGCGTAGCCCAGGGGCGCACGGCGAAGCCTTATCCGTTCACCGCCCCCGGCGAGATAGCGGTCGATTCCAAGCGGACGATCTTCGTCGAGGATCGCGTGCCGGATTCCCGCCGGTCGTACGATAACGTCAGCGGGGCCAGCCTCGAGTACGTCGTCCTTCGCTTCTCCCGCGACGGCGAGTATCTCGACTACCTAGGACAGGAAGGCGTCGGCGGCACGCCGTTCCCGACGCTTACCGGCCTGTATATCACCGCCAACGACGACTGCGTAGTCATCTGCCTAACCGGCTCGGGCTGGATAGCGTTCCGGTTCGACCCACGCGGCGTTCTTCTGTCTACCATAGCCATAAAGCGCGACGACCTGCCGCGACCGCAGGAAGAATCCGGCAATATCGCGTCCATGGATAAGGCCATAGCCGCGCCCGACGGATCGGGGCTCATCCTCAAGGTCGACTATTATCGCGAGATAATCGACCAGGAGACGCATACACAGGCCGGAATCGAGTTCTCGTCGTCGTGGGCCTGGATAATGGACGGCGCGACGGGCAACTACGTGGAGCGCTACGAACTACCGACCTTCGAGTCGATGATCGGCAGGAAGAGCGACGAACCGCGCGTATCCAGGGCCTGGGAGCTGGCCGGAGCGGCCGCGGGCGCCCTGTTCCTGTCGGCTGCCGATGACGACGGGTCTACGTATTACGGGCTATTCGATATTCGATCCAAGTCGATGAAGCGATTCTCTCTCCGGATAGACCCCGAGGAGACGCTCTACGCGTCCTTCTCGCTATCTCCCGAAGGCATACTGTCCGCCGTACTCGGGTCGCGCTACGAGGCGCGATTCGTGTGGTGGCGTTTCGACAAGATGCTCGGAGGCCTGGCTCCGTGAGACCGCTCGTCGGCTTCGCCGACGCTTCTCGGATCGATACCGCGACGAAGGCGCGCTACGGGCTTTCGGACGACGCGCTCATGGAGGCTGCGGCCATCGGAATGGCGTCGGCGCTGGAATCCGACGACTCGCTCAGGAGCGCGATGGACGCTTCGCCCGTGCCGGTCGCGGCCATATGCGGCGGCGGCAACAATGGCGGGGACGCCTTGGCCGTGCTCCGCCGCCTGGCGTTCTCCGGCAGGACCGGCCTCGTCGCCGTCGCGGCGGACAGGATGGGCGACTGCGCCTCCCGGCGCCTCGAGGAGGCTCGCCGATCGGGAGTAACCGTGTTGTCCCCCGACGACGCGCGAGCGGCTTCCGCGGCGGCAGAGGCAGGCGTCGTGCTGGACGGCGCCTCTGGAGTCGGCTTCAGGGGGCCGATGCGTCCCGCGTTCCATGCGCTCGCCGCCCTCGTCGCGCGCGCGCGCGGTCCGGTCGTCGCCATAGACGTACCGTCAGGCATCGGCGCCATGCGCTCCGCCGACGAGGATCCGGAGGCGCCGGTCGCGGCTTCCGCGACGCTGTGCGTCGATCCGTTGAAGGCGGAGCTATACTATCCGGGTTTCAGGCGATACGCCGGGCGCGTCATTCCCGTAACGGGAGTATTCAATCGTTCGGCGGGGCTCGGTTCGAACGTGTCGCTACTGGACGCGGGCGATCTAGATGCCTTCCTACCTGGCTTGGATCCGGACTGCCATAAGGGCGATCGGGGCGCCCTGGGCGTCTTCGCCGGCGCTATCGGTTCCACGGGGGCCGCGGTACTGTGCGCGCGTAGCGCGTCGGCTGCCGGCGCGGGGAGCGTGACCCTGCTCGTACGCGACGCCCTGGTGCCCATACTGGCTTCCCTCGTCGTTTCCCAGATGGTCCGGCCCGTCTCCGATCCAGGATCGAGGCGTTACTCGGCCGTCGTCGCGGGGCCGGGCTGGGGCGTAGACGACGCCAACGCGAGCGCGCTGGACGGATTATGGGACGCCGCGATACCGCTGGCCCTCGACGCCGACGCGCTCAGGCTCCTGGCGGCGAGCGGAAAAGGGCGGCGGTGCTCTCCGCTCGTCCTGACGCCGCATCCCGGGGAGTTCGCGTCGCTCGCGGCCATCGCCATGGGCGCCGACCCCGAGGATCCGTCGGCGTCGGCAGCGGCTTCGCGTCGAGCGAAGTACGACACCGCGGCCGTACTCGCGGAAACCGCCGAACGCTTCGGCGCCGTCATCGCGCTCAAGGGATCGGTAAGCTGGATAGGCGATCCCGACGGCAGGATCGCCGTATGGGACGGCCGCGAACCGGCCTTGGCTACCGCCGGCTCCGGCGACGTGCTCGCCGGCCTCGTCGGGGGTTTTTTGGCGAGGGGCGCCTCGGCCTGGGACGCGGCGGTCTCCGCCGTAATCGCGCATGGCATGGCCGGCCGCGCGGCCTCCGTGAGGGGTTTCTTCGAGGCGGAATCGCTAATCGGCGAGGCGGCCCGCATATCGTACGGAAGGAAGCCCGATGGAAACCAAGGATAAGGGTCAGGTCGTCTATTATTACAACAGGGAAAGCCGATTGGAAAAGGCCGGGCCGGGGGCCAAGTTCATTTCCGAGCGGTACGGCGCCAAGCGGCCGGGGATATTACGTTCGCTGACGGCCACGAGGTCGCTCCGATACCTCTTCTTCTCGCTGATATTCATGCTCGTAGCCGTCACCGTCGTAGGGTACGTCCAAGGTACGAGGAATTCTGGCAGCGTAGAGGGCAACTCCCTGTCAGTCGCCGCGCTGTGGTTCGAGGGGCACGTGTACGTGACGGTCAAGCGGACCGCGCCTTGGTTCGGGCCCAAGCCCAGGGCGCAGGATCGGGCTTCGGTCGAGATTCGGACCGGCGACGGAGCCGGCTACGCCATCGGCGTGCTCCAGGCCGGCGACGAGGAACAGCGGCTACGGTTCCCCGCCGAAGCGAAACCGGCGCGTATCGTCGTCATCGCCGCGGTAGGGGCCGATACGGTCGAGCTCGTCGCCAAGGTGGAATAGTCCGCCTTGACCCCGTATCCGGTTTTCGTTATGGTATTTTTACGAAGCTGAAAG
Organism: Spirochaetae bacterium HGW-Spirochaetae-3; assembly: GCA_002839315.1. GTDB lineage: Bacteria > Spirochaetota > Spirochaetia > Treponematales > UBA12059 > SZUA-370. Next base: position 109,142 of record PGXV01000004.1, on the reverse strand, counting down.
GGGATGGCCGCATGGTTCAATTCTACCTATTGAGCGTCCTCATGAATATAGTCGCGGGATATTCGCTCATGGCTATCGACGCGGAGCCCAAGGGCACTAAATTCGACGGCGTACGGGAATTCCTGAAGGACGGCACGATCCGGCTCGTCGTGGGTATACTGTGCACGACCGTCGGTTTCTTCAAGCTCCTTACGGTGATGCGCGGGGATATTCCCGTTATCGGCGACTTGGTCCCGTCCTTGGCGGGCATCGCCGCGGGCTTCTCGCTATTGCTAGAATTCTATAGATCCAATTCAAGCGTGACGACGAACGCGCTGGACAAGGTCGAGGCGATCCTTATCGGTCAGCGTCGCATCATCGGCATCGTCGCCGTCGTCAGCGGATTCGTCCACTTCCTGTTCGCCAACATCCTGTTCCTGTAGATGCGTTCGGTCGCCGGCATAGCGATTCGCGGAGGACTCGTCTTCGTCGCCCGCAGGCGCCCGGGTGGGGCGATGGGCGGGAAATGGGAATTCCCGGGCGGCAAGCTCGAGCCCGGCGAATCGGACGCGGAGGCGGCCGTACGCGAATTCGACGAGGAATTCGGCCTGCGCGTCGATGCCGGCGAGACGATAGGCGAGTCGTCGTTCGAGAACGGCGGAAAGCGCTATGAGCTCGCGGCGATACTCGTCTCGTTCGCCGGAGAGCCGGTAGCGCTACTCGAGCACGACGAGGTCCGTTGGGCGAACGCCGCGTCTATCGCATCGCTCGACCTTTCGGATTCCGACCGGTCACTCGTGCCTTTCATAACGCCCTTACTCGTCGTCTGAATCGAATAGGCCCAATTCCGGTTTTCCATCGGGCGCGGCCGGTTGGTTCAGCAGTATCTCTACCCGCGACTCGATGCGATCGAGATCCTTCTCCAATCCCTTGGACAGTTTTACGCCTTCCTCGAATATCGCGACGGCGTCCTCGAGCGCCAGATCCGGTTCCCTTATGGTTTCCGACAGCTCTTCCAGCCGCTTGAGTCGTTCCTCGAAGTTCTTCATGGCTTGACCTCCACAATGCTGGCGACGGCGCCGCCAGCGGCGAATGTAATCGTTACCGATTCTCCAGGCGCGAGCGCCGACGCATCCCTTACGGCCCTCGCTTCGCCTTCGCGCCTGACGACGGCGAAGCCCCTGGACAGTATCGCCATCGGGTCCGCGGCTCGTAGCACGGCGTCGGCAGACGACCGACGATGCCGGGCGCTTAAGCACGCGTCCTTGGCTCCTCTCGCTATCGTCTCCTTGGCGTCGTCGAATCGTTGCCGCAACGGCTGTAGCGCTCGCTCGAAGCGCATCTCCAGGCTCTCCGGGGAGAACGACTCGACGAGGAGCCTGGCGCGCTCCAGTCGGGCGCGGATGCTCAGCGCGAGCGAGTCGGCCGCGATTACGACGCGGTCGGCTACGGCAGACGCGCTCTCCGAGACGAGCTCGGCCGCGGCGCTCGGCGTCGGAGCCCGGAGCGACGCGGCGTAGTCGCTGAGGCTCCAGTCTATCTCGTGGCCGACGGCGCTTATAATCGGAATCCGCGACGCGGCGACGGCCCTGACGACGGCCTCGTCGGAGAAAGCGAGGAGATCCTCGAGAGATCCGCCGCCCCTGCCAATGATGATGACGTCGCCGAGGTCGAAGGCGTTGGCCGTCTCTATCTGGCGTACGATCGCGGCGGGCGCCTCGTCGCCCTGTACGACGGCGGGCAGTATCGTGACCCGTATGCCCGCGTTGCGGCGGCCGAGGACCGACAGGATGTCGCGGAGGGCGGCGCCCGTCGGGGAGGTGACGACGGCGACGCGCGCGGGAAAGGCCGGGATAGGCGGCTTGCGGCCCGAGTCGAAGAGGCCCTCGGCGGCGAGCGCGCGCTTCCTCTCCTCGAGCATCGCGAGGATGTCGCCCTCTCCGGCCTTCTGCATCGATTCGACGACGAGCTGGTACTGGCCGCGGGCAGCGTAGACGCCTAGCGCGCCGCGGGCCCTGACGAGCGCGCCGTCGGCCGGCCTGAACGCGAGGCGCGCGGCCCTGCCTTTGAACATCACCGCCTGTAGCGACGCTCCCGAGTCCTTGAGCGTGAAATAGACGTGCCCGGAGGCGGCGGGGCGCCAATTGGATATCTCTCCCTCGACCAATACGTCCGGCAGGGATTCCTCGAGGAGGCTCTTGACGATTCCGGTCAGTTCGCTGACGCTCAGCGCGCGGTCGTCCGACATGAGGGTACTCTAGCGCGGCGGTGACGGGGCGTGCAAGTCCAGGTGGAAAGAACGGCGGATTTCATGTATAACCATATGCATGAGACGCTTCGGTTGGACGATCATCACGCTCGCGCTACTCGGTGGCGCCGTCTTCCTCATCGGTTGGCTGCCGCTTAGGCTAGAACCGGGTAGCTACGCCGTGCTCGTTACCAAGACAGGCGGCGTCGACGCCAGGGTCGTCGCCCCTGGAGGCTTCCGGTGGAGCGCCGCCGCGCTTCTGCCGACGAACGTCAGGCTCGTCAAGCTGTCCCCGCGGGCATCGGAGCGTTCGCTCGAGGTATCCGGCGAACTACCGTCGGCGGCGGCGTATAGCGCCTTCATGGCCGGCCAGCCCGACTTCACGTACGCCTTCAGCGCCAGGATAATAGCCGCGCCCGATCCATCCGACCTCCCGGCGCTGTACGAGCGATGGGGCGTAGCCGACGACGAGTCGCTCTCGGCATGGCTAGAATCCGAGATAGAGCTGGCCGCGTCCGACCTCAGGGCCGCGCTTCGATCGGTAATGGACGGCTCCGGCGACATCGACGAGGCGTCGCTGGCGCTCGCCGTGTCGGCCGGCCATCCTTCGCTCGACGTGCGCGGCGTACGGATCGTCTCGTCCCGGACGCCCGATCCAAGGCTGTACGAAGAGGCGAGGCGGCTCTATTCTTCGTATATGGACCGTTTCAGGGCGTCGGTAGAGCCGGTTCTCGTAGCGGCGTCGAGCCGAGCCGCCGAGGATCAGGTCCGGATCGACGTGCTTCAGCGCTACGGCGAGCTCCTGGAGCGCTATCCGTCCCTCGTCGACTATCTGGCTATCGAGGCCGGAATCCCCCCGAGGCCGGTGGTCGGTAAATAGCGATGGACTACTTCTTCAACTTCGACAAGATGGTCTACCTGAAGGGGAAGCGTCCCGAAGGGTGCATACTCTGCCTCGTCCGGGACGGTTCCGACGAGGTTCAGAGCCTGATCGTCCACGAGACCGGGTTATCCATCGTGTCGCTTAACCTGTACCCCTATAATCCGGGCCACCTGCTCGTTTTTCCCAAGCGCCACGTGCGCGATCTGCGCGAGCTGAGCCAGGAAGAGCGGGTCGACCTCGACTCGTTGACCCGTCTATGCCTGGACGTGCTGGACGCTACCCACGGGCCCGCGGCGTACAATATAGGCTGCAACATGGGCCTCGTCGCGGGGGCGAGCATCGACCACCTGCACTGGCATATCATCCCGCGCTATCCCCGGGAAATAGGCATAGCCGAGCTGATGGCGGGCATGAGGGTGCTCGTGCAGGATCCGAAGGACACGCAACGCGTGCTCCAAGAGGAGTTCGCGACCAGGATTCGTTCGTAGGACGGGCTATAGCGGCAGTATGGCGAACACCGGGCGCTGGCCCGGGTCTATGAGTATCTCGCCCTTCGCGGCGACGTTCGATACGCCGAAGCGGCTAGCGTCCCACGAGAGGCCGTCAAGCGGCCACTTGAGCCCCTCGCTATGCATGCCCGACGCGCCGGCGGCCAAGGGGAATACCGATACGATCGATCCGGGAGATACGCTGAATCGAGCCGGCTCGTCTATCCTCACCACGCGCTCGGACCTGCATATCCATTCGTCGGGCCCGCTCGGGCGTTCCAGCAACGAGCGCAACGCCAATAGGTGGTCGAGCCTCCCGCCGCCTCCGCCCGCCATGACGATCCTGCCGAAACCGCGAGAGCGGAGTTCCCGGAGTCCTATCTCCGTATCCAGCTCGTCCTTGTCCCGCGGGAACGTCAGTACGTCGGGATAATCGGCCAGTATCGACGGGTCGGACACTGAGTCCATGTCGCCGACGACGAGGTCCGGCCGTAGGCCCCAGGATCTCAGCGCGTCGAGGCCGGAGTCGGCAGCGCATATGAACGAGAATTCCGGCAAGCGACCCTCGATAGCGCTGAACGGAGGCGCGTCGCCCCCGATGACGAGCAGCGCCGTCCTGTCCCGGCTCAATATCCGGCCTCGTCCATCGCCTCGAAATCGGAGCGTACCTTGGCCAGCCTCTCGAGCTCGCGCCCTATGATACGCTCGTAGTCGAGAGCGCCCTCGGTTATCCGGAACGCCTCGCCCTCCCAGAACTGGACCTCGGGCAGGTACATGAAGCGTATGCCCTCGGCTTTCTTGGCCCATTCCTTGGCGCTCGACCAATACGTCAGGGCGGCGCGGTAGGCCGTCTCGGCCGTCTTGAGGCTCTCGAGGTTCTCCCGCTTCCACGGAGCGTTATAGAAGTACGCGACCCGCTTGTCGAACTTGGCTCCCAGGTACAGGTGCTGCTCTATCATCTTGAGGTCGATGTGCATGTTGAAGAGGTATCGGTACTTTTCCCAGTGACGCTCGTCCTCGATCTTGGCGAGCGCGTACAGCGGGTTGCAGAAATCGGCCTTCCTGGCCTGCTCGAGCCAGTAGATGTTCTCTATCGTATCGTCGGGATACTGGATGTAATGCGTATGGTACAGCTTGTAGAACTGTTCCTTGTAATAGACGGGGTAACCCGGCAACGCGTTGGAGGAGGCGATAAGGAATAAGCAGATCGCGACGAAGCGTTTCATTCACTACGAGTATCGGCGCGGTCGGCGTCCGAGGATAGCCCTAGCGCCTTATCGCGCGCTCGACGAGGGGCGCCATCGCGTTCCATACCGCCGCTTCGACGTCGTCCGGCCTCGCCGACGCGTCTATCCTCGCTATCGTCATGCCCGCGCCGTCGAACGATTCGACGATATCCTTATAAGCCGCCGCTACGCGCCGTTGGAATCCGATGTTCTCGTAAATATCGAGCGCGGAACGGGTAGCCATGCGCTCGGCGGCGACGACGGGATCGAGCTCGAAGAAGATGAGCAGTTCCGGTAGCGGGAACGGCGCGTTGAGGGCCGCGGGTAGATCCGGGCCGCAGGTCAGGCCCTGGTAGGCGAGAGACGAGAAGAAGTACCTGTCGCTGACGGCGATTTCGCCGCGGCCCGTTCGTTCGACGATACCGTCAGCGCCATAGAGGTGCTCGCCGCGGTCGGTCGCGAAGAGCCTCGCCACCGTTTCCGGAAGCGCGGCGTAGGCGCCGGAAAGGGCCTGCCTGATCATGACCCCTACGGGGCCGGGCGTGGGTTCGCAGCTCGCGTTAAACGGTACGCCGGCCTCAGCGAGCCGCCGGCCGAGCCGGGAGAGTTGCGTGGTCGTTCCTGTTCCGTCTATCCCTTCGAATACGACGAAACCCCGTATGATATCTTTTCGATGTACCATCGGTTCGGAGCATATCTTCGCGCGCGTTCTGGCGCAAGGCCCCCCTCTGTGGTACTGTAGCTGTCGTGAAGCTCCGAGCACCGGCGCCTGTAGTCATAGCCACGATAGTCATACTCTCCGTCGCCGCCGCCTGGGTATTGGCCGCGCCGGTGCTACTCGAACGCGTGGAGTCGGCCATGGCCCTGACTCTGGAGAGAGGCGCGTCCTCTCTCCTCGAGGGGCTCGACGTAGGCGTTTCGTATGAGTCGGCGTCTCCGCGATTGCTCGGGTCCGTAACGCTCGGCGGGCTGGAATTACGTAGCGGCGGCGTATCGATGGCCCGCGCTTCCCGGGTCGAGCTGCACTACGGCGTTTTAGACGCGATTTCCGGGCACTTCCGTATCTCGGCCATACGCGTAGAGGGGTTCCTGGTCGACTCTACCTATGACGAGGCCGTCGCGCTCGCCGGACGGCTATCTTCACGCTTCCGGTCGGATAGCGGCAGGGCCGGATCGGTTTCCTTCCCCGTCGGGCTGGCGATAGAATTGCGTCGGGCCAACATACGCCTCGCTTTCGACGGAGGCGCCATCGCGGAGGCTTCGATCAGGGCCGCCGACGTCGTCATGGGCGACGGCGGCCGGGTGAGCGCGAGCGCCGCGGGTACGCTCGTCGGCGCCGATCCGATCAAGCGATTCGTCGCCGGCGGCGCGGAGCTACCGTTCTCGATTACCGCATCGCTCGACCTCGACGCCAAGTCCGCGTCCCTTTCGGCCGCCGTGGCCGGCGACAGCGATATCGGGCGGCTTTCTCGCGCGCGCATAGACGCTGAAATCGACGCTGCCGGCATCCGCGCGACGATCCGGCCGCAGGACGGGCTTGAACGCCTCGAGGCCGTCTGGGACGCCGCATCGCGGCGGCTGGCCGTCGACGCTGCTTTTACATCATGGGCTCCGTCGTCGTTATTCATTCCTCGCGGTAGGCTGGCGGAGGCCTCGTCATGGATGACGTCGCCGCTTACCGGCTATCTGTCGCTCCGGACCGACCTGAGCCCGGAAGGGACGTCCGCGACGGTGATGGCGTCGGGAATCGCGCCGCTCAAGATGAACGGTGGCCGGCCGCGCCTCACCATCGACGCTTCCGGTACCTGGGCGTCCTTTCGGGTACGGCAGGCTTCCTTGCGGAACCAGGCGATCGATATAGGATTCTCGGGTGAACTGACGCCCGCGACCCGCGGGGCCACGGGGCTTTTGTCCGCGGCTTACGCCCTGAGGCCGGGCCTTCGCGTCGAGGCTTCGTTCGAACTGTCGGGCGCCGGGTCGTCCTGGTTCGCGTACGCCCCGACGATAAGCGCGGCCGATGCCGTACTGCGCGACGCTACCGTATCGGTGGAGCTGGGCGGATCATCGGCAGCGTACTACGTCGACGTCGCGTTACCCTATGTCGAGACGCGCGCCTCCGGTTTCTTCAACGCTGAATCGATGGAAGTCTCTTCCGCGTCGACCGCCGCCAGGCTCGTGATAGAAGGCACCGCCTTCCTGGGCGACGCTTCGCTCAAGCGCGCTCCGTACATCGAGGCGGCTGTCCGCCTCGGCGCGGTTCCCTTCGCCGCCTTCCCCGGGTTCCTCGACGCGCTCGTCGGAGCCTCCGGCGCGCGGGCGCTCGCTCCGCTTAACGTCCAGGGAGACTTCTCGGTCTTCAGCGATTTTTCCGGGCTATCCTATAATTCATCCGGGCTGCTGCTGGTGTACGACGGGCGCGTCAACGGATTCGGCATGATGAGCTTCTCGGGCAGCCTGGACCGCTTTTCCATCAATTCGTTCGACGCCACGATAGCGGGGAAGTCCGTATCCGGTACCGCTACCATCGACTACGGAAGCCGGGCCGGATCCGGCTTCAACGCTGCGTTCCGCGTCGATGACGTGCCGTACGAGATACGCGGATCGATACTCGAGGATGCGCTTATGGTTACCGGCGACTTCGGGCTGCGTATCACCGCCAGGCGCGATGCGGGAGAATTCGTCGGTAGTCTCGACGTCACGGATATGCCTGTCCCAGTTTTTGGCTCCGTGTCGTTCTTCTCGGCGTCCGCGTACGGCCGTTACGCGTCGACTCGGAGCTGGGACGTCGTCCTCGGCGATGTATCGTTATCCCAACCTCCCGGCTCCACGAAGCCGTTGCCTTCTATTTCGGCGTCAGGCGCGTTCGACGAATCCGGCGGAAAGCTGGGGCGACTGTCGTATAAAGACGCTATTTCTGCTCTTACGGGCTTCGCGAACGTAACCTGGACCCTGGGAGACGGTTTTCGAGTATCGGGCGACGCGAATATGTCGGGTCCCGAAGGAGAATCCTATGCCTGTAGCGGCTACTACGGACCTGGCGGGGCCATCAATACCGTCATCACGGTGGAGAGGGCTCCTCTCGGGCGCCTTTCCGTCCCGGTATTGCGCGGCGTCATCGATGCGAAGGCGAGCGTTTCCGGCTATGTCGACGATCCCGAAGCGACGTTCTCTTTTACCGTCAACGGGGGGCAAAGATCCGAGAATCTGCCGTTCATGTCGGGAATCGGCACGTATGGTGGAGGAGAGGTGACGTTGTCCGACACGCGGATTCGCCTGGGAAGGCAGAACCTTTCCGGCCTCTCGTTCCGCTACGGCTTCGCGGACGCTGCCGCCGAGCTTTCTGCCGATATCCAACTGTCTATCCGTACGAACCTGATCAATGGAAGGCTCGTCGCCTCCGGGACTGCCTTGCGCGCCGGGGATAGCGGAGCCGCGGCCAAGAAGGATATCGGCGCGTCGCCGTTCGACGACTATCTGGTCAAGGGAGCCCTCGAATCGGCGCGATGGACGGAAGGCGACCTCGGCACGGTTCCGTTCTCTGTCGAGAGGGTAGCCCGTTCGACGAGCCTTTCTCTCGGTCCGGCCGAACAGGTCAAGGGGCGCTTGGGAGCCGACGGAGAATTGAGCCTCGTCCTCGATGCGTCTCTTCCGATCTCGTTCTCGGCGGCCGGCGTGCTCGCCCAGGGAGCCATCAGCCTCGACGTCGAGGAAGCCAGCATCGACATGCCGTTCCTGTTCACGTTGCTGAGACTCCCGATAATCGACGCGGAGTCGGGAATAGGCCGGGGTTCGCTACGCATACGGGGCAAGGCGCTCGATCCGACCATCGAGGGCACGATCGATTTCGATAATCTGTACCTGTCGGTACCGCGATTCGTTCCGGAACCCATAGGCCCGCTCGACGAGCCCCTGTACTTTACGGGGAGGACGATGGAAACCCTGCAGTCCGGCTTGAAGTGCGGCGACGCGCTCCTGATGGCCTCGTTGGAGTCAAGCCTGCGCGGCGGTATCCCCGACGAGATGATCGTTACCGTCAAGGCGGAAGGCGACGGGGCCGTCCCCGTCGATATGCGTCTCCTGGGGCTCGATATCGTCGGCACGGCGAAACCGGACCTGATCATCGATATCAACGCGAACCTCCCGAGCATACGGGGATCGGTCGAGATGCGGTCCGGCGATATCGTACTGACGACCGGAGTCGCGAGGCAATCGATGAGCGCCGACGAGAGCACTAATTTTACCGGCGCCCTCGACCTGTCGTTCGGCAAGAACGTCAGGGTCTATTTCCCGAACAAGCGCCTGCCGGTGATATACGGCCAGACGGATCCGTCGAGCCGGCTCGCGGTGGCCTTCGACGCGGCGCGCGGTGATTATAGCCTGAAGGGCACGACGACGCTCCGGGGCGGTTCGGTCTTCTATATTCAGCGCAATTTCTACCTTAAGCACGCGACGATAGAATTCGACGAGGACGCCGACCAGTTCGATCCCGTCATCAACGCCGAGGCCGAGACGCGGTCCAAGTCGGAATTGGTCTCCGGACCGGTACTGATAACCCTTCGGGCGGTCAATCGTCGCCTGTCCGACCTATCGTTCGTCCTCGAGTCGGTACCGAGCATGCCAGAGGACAAGATCCTGCAGATGCTCGGGCATAACCTGCTCGGCGGAACGAGCGAAGGCAGTATAGACATCGGGCGGGCCATCGTCGAGAACAGCGACCTCATACCCCAGCTCAACGTCATGTCGGTGCTGGAGCGCAACCTGCAGGCCATACTGGGCCTCGACCTGTTCGTCGTTCAATCCCAGCTGTTCCAGCGCTGGCTCTACGACCTGTCGGGCTTGTCGGGGTCGACGGGCGCCATGACGCTGTCGGATTACCTTGAAGACTCGGCGATCGTCGCGGGCAAGTATATAGGCGACAAGCTGTTCTTGCAGGTGGCCCTTTCCTTGGTCGACGATCCGCTTGCATCGACGTACTCGTTGAGTCTAGACTCCGACATCAGCCTCGAGTGGAAGGCACCGCATTTCACCTTGAATTGGAGCGTCCAGCCTAAAAACGCGGACTCCTTATTCATAGAAGATCAGTCATTCTCGTTCTTATGGAGAATCCCCTTAAAATGAGGAAGGTCATTGGTATGAAGCGAATCGTGGCTACTCTCGCCTTGCTGGCAGTCGGGGCCGTCGCCTTCGCCCAGTCCGCTCCGGACTGGTACGTCGGCAAGACGATAAAGAATATCCGTTTCGAAGGAACGGTCGTAGTCGGCTCTGAAGAACTGAATCCCATCATAAAGGAATTCAAGGGAAAGACCTTCGACGACCAGCTGTGGATGACGCTGCTCGCCAGGGTATACGAGCTGGATCTCTTCGAGGAGATCGCGCCGGAGGCCGTCCCGTCCGACGCCGCTAATTCCGCCGTCATGATCGTATTCAAGGTCAAGGAGAAGCCCGCCGTATCGAAGATCTCGATAATCGGCAACGCTGGCCTCCGGACCCAGGCGATACTCGATGCCCTTACGGTGAAGGAAAAGACCATCTTCAACGAGTCGCGGATGCGGCTCGACGAGATAGCGGTGAGGCGCCTGTACCAGACGAAGGGGTTCCCCGACGTCAAGGTAGCGGCGTCGAGCGAAGCCCAGGCGGACGGAAGCATAGCCGTCTCATTCAGAGTCGAAGAGGGCGTGCGGAATATCGTCCAGTCCATCCTGTTCGAGGGGGTCGAATCGGTATCGCAGACCTCGCTCAAGGGAGAGCTGAAGCTCAAGGAGAAGGGGCTCTTCCAGTCGGGCCAGTTCAACGAGAGCAGCCTCGAGGAGAGCCGCCAGGCCGTCGAGGCGTTCTACATGAAGCGAGGCTACGTCGACGCCAAGGTCCTCGAGGTACGGAGAGACTCCGTGCCCGACCCCAAGGACGGCTCGATGATGCTCACCCTCACCTTCGTCGTGTCCGAGGGCCGTAGCTACCTGTACGGCGGCATGAGCTTCTCCGGCAATACCCTGTACTCGAGCGAGGAGCTGTCCGCGCTCGTAAAGCAGAAGACGGGCGTCGTGCTCAACTACGAGCGCCTGGTGCAGGACCAGTCCCGGGCGGCCGACCTGTACTTCGCGAACGGCTATATCTTCAACGGCTTCAAGCTACTCGACTCGCGCGACGAGGAGACCGGCACCATCTCGTACGTGCTCCAGATAGAGGAACGTCCCCAGGCCCATATCGAGGACGTGATATTCAGGGGCAATACCAAGACCCAGGACTTCGTGCTCAGGCGCCTCGTCACGCTGAAGCCGGGCGACGTCTTCTCCAAGAGCAAGGTGCTCGAGAGCCTGCGCGCCATGTACAATACGCAGTACTTCTCCTCCATCGTCCCCGAGTACGAGCAGGGTAGCCAGGACCTGTACGTAGACCTCGTCATTAGCGTCGAGGAGCAGAGCACCGCGAGCATACAGTTCGGCCTTACCTACGCGCCGAGCTCGTCGACGGGCAGCTTCCCCATCATCGGCCTCGTCAACTGGAGCGACATCAATTTCAGGGGCAGGGGCCAGACCGTGTCGCTGGAGACGAACCTGGCGGTGGCCTCCCAGGACCTGACCTTCTCGTTCAGCGACGACTGGCTCTTCGGCCGGCCCTGGGCGGGAGCCGTCGACTTCTCGTTCAAGCACGAGTCGCTGACCGCCGCGCAGGATAAGGACGCTCCGGTATTCGGCTATGACGACGCGGACCGCGCTCCCGATCCGTACGCCACGTACGAGGAGTACCTCGCCGCCGGCAAGTACATCCCCTCCGAGGACCTGATGAGCTACGAGACCTGGACCTTCAGCCTGGGATACTCGAGCGGCTATAGGATACCGACCAAGCTCGGTACCATCGGTTTCGTACCCGGTATCGTGCATGAGCTGGAGATGGTTACCTACGACGACAGCATCTACGTGCCTTACAGCGAGAGCATAGCCGAAGGCCTGGACGACTGGCAGTTGTCCAATTCCATATACCTGCGCAGCTACATAAACAAGCTCGACCTGTGGTACGACCCGTCCGGCGGCTACTACGCCAGCCAGCGCTTCACGCTGACGGGCTGGCTTCCAGGAGAGGTCAACCATTTCATACGCACCGATACGCGCCTCGACGGGTACGTGACGCTGTTCGACCTGCCCGTCCTGGAGAACTGGTCGTTCAAGGGCATTATCGGAGCCCATAGCAAATTCTCGGCGCTGCTCAACCAGCCTTGGCAGGATGGCGTAGAGGCTACCGATTCCAAGAAGCTGGCGATAGACGGTACCTTCGTAGGCCGTGGCTGGTCATCGCTCTCGTACTATTACGGTACGGCCCTCTGGGACAACTGGGTGGAGCTACGCCTGCCCGTAGTACCCGGTATCGTGTCGTTCGACGGGTTCCTCTCGGCCGCGCTCGTATTGGACGATGACGGGCTCCTGAAGCTTACGAGCGATTCCATAACGCTGCAATCCGGTTCCAGCCTCGCCGACATGGGCCTCGGGAACTTCGCGTTCAGTACCGGCGTCGGCCTGCGGTTCATTATCCTGCAGTTCCCGTTCAGGCTATATTTCGCCAAGAAATTCGTCTACGACGATGGGTTCAAGTGGACGAACGACGATTGGCAGTTCGTACTGAGCGTTACGACGAGCCTCGATTAGGCTAGTCGCGGACGGCGAGTGCCGGGAAACGCCCGGTCCTCGCCGCCTTCGCCGATAGGGAGAACCTTATGAAGAAGCATCTGACTATAGCGCTGGCCTTGTTGGCGCTCTGTTCCGGGGCCTTCGGCCAGCAGATTACCCGCGTAGGCGTCATCGACCTCCAGAAGGTCTATATGACGTACTACAAGGATTCCCAGGCGGTCCGGTCGCTGGAAGAGGACAAGGTAAAGATAAACGAGGATATACGCCGCCTCAGCGACGAGATCAAGACGCTACAGCAGAAGCGACTCGAGGTGCTGTCGGCCGGCGACGCCCAGGCGTTGAAGTCCTTCGACGACAACCTGTACCGCAAGGCCCAGTACCTGTCCGACTTCGTCAAGATCAAGCAGGCGGACCTAGACGCCAGGGCCGCGGCCCTGTCCAAGGGCGACGCGTTCGTGCAGATGCTGTACCGGACGGTTCAGTCCATCTCCGAGGCCGAAGGATACTCGCTGGTGATAAGCTCGCGGGACGCGTCGGACGTCGGCTCGTCGGTCATATGGTTCAGTCCGATGATCGACATTACCGACAAGGTCATCCAGGCGCTTCTCGGTTCCTGAGCCCCGCGGGCGGGGGGCCCTTAGTCCTCGTCCTTCTCGTTGTCGACGGCGTCTTTGAGCACGTTCCTGAGCGCGGAGAATTTCCGCTCGTTCTCCTCGGACAGCTCCATCAGCTCCTCGTGCGCCTTGAGCACGAATCCCGCGCCCGCTCTCTTTCCCGTTCCGAGTCGCTCGAGCGGTTCGGGGAACCGGGTAGCCTCGTCGTCGAGGGTTACGAGCCTCGCGACGCCTATCGTCTTGAGGAGCTTCAGGCAGGTCTCGTTGATGCCGACTAGCCGTATCGGGTGGTTGGAGAAGCGCAGGAAGCGCTTGTTGAAGCCGACGATAAGGCCCATGAAGGTCGAATCCATGTACTCGCATTCGGAAAGGTCGATGAACAGGTCTTCGACGCCCGGCTTGGCCTCCAGGCGGTCGAATACGCGAGACTTAAGCTCGGGACAGGAATTGGCGGTAACATGCCCCTGGGCCCGTATGTAGATGCGATTGTTCGTCTCTTTGACGAATAGGGCTTCTTCCACGATTGCCTCGTACATTCGAAGATTGCTCGGTCGCGACTCTTCGCGCCCGGCCTCGATTGTATCCTAGTCCATGTTATCCTATAATGCAACGACAATGGCCGAACAGTTACCGCTTCTCGAGCAATACGAACGGATCAAGGCTCTCCATCGGGACGAGATACTCTTCTTCAGACTCGGCGATTTCTACGAGATGTTCTATGGCGACGCGATCGAGGCGAGCTCTATACTGAGCCTTACCCTGACGCACAGGCAAGCCGCGCCGATGTGCGGCGTGCCTCATCACGCGGCCCGGGGATATATAGCCAGGTTGCTGCGCGCCGGCAAGAAAGTCGCCGTGTGCGAGCAGCTGACGGCGCCGGGCAAGGGCAAGGGCATCATAGAGCGCGGCGTCGTCGAGATCGTGACCCCTGGCAGCGTCGTAGACGACGATTACCTGGAGTCGGGCGCGAACAACTATATTATCGCGTTCGGAGCGTTCGGCGACGTCATGGCGCTCGCGTGGGCCGACGCCTCTACGGGGGAATTCCGCGCCGAATCCTATCCGGCCGGCGATATAGAGCGACTGAGACGCGAGGTATACCGGCTCTCTCCCCGGGAGGCCATTATCAGGCAATCGACCCTCGACGACGAGGCCGTGGCCCGCATCCTCGCCGAGAACCCCGGTATCGTCCTTAACCGCTATCCGGACTGGACCTTCTCCCTCGAGCAGGGCCGGACCGCCCTGCTCAGGCATTTCGGCACGAAGAGCCTCAAGGGCTTCGGGTTCGACGACGATGACCCGGCGCTCGCGGCCGCCGGCGCGCTACTGGAATACCTACGGGAATCGGTCAAGGTGGAACCGTCCCAGTTCCGCGTCCTGCGCGGCTCCGAGGACGCCGAGCGCGTGGCGATCGACGAGTCCAGCCAGAAGAACCTCGAGATAGTCCGTAACCTGCGCGACGGCGGCGTCGCGTTCAGCCTGCTAGGAGTCGTCGACTATACGCGCACCGCTATGGGCGCCAGGGCGTTGCGTGTCCGCTTGCAGCGGCCGCTTCGCGACATAGCGGCCATAAACGCGCGGCTCCACGCCGTGGAGGCCCTGTATAGGGACCAACGCTCCCTGGAGCGCGTGCGCGCGGCGCTCGGCTCGTGCCGCGACCTGGAGCGCCTCGCGTCCCGACTCGCTATGGACAAGGCCAATCCCAAGGACGTCGTAGCGCTCCGGGATACCGTTTCCGCCGCGCTAACCCTCGGCGCGGCCTTGCCCGTGAATGCGCCCGCGGGCCTGTCGGTGCTCGCCGACGAGGCGCGGCGGGCCTCGGCCGCTGCCTTCGTCGATACCGCGACGCGGGCGGTGGCCGACGATCCGTCGCTATCGCCGTCCGACGGTCCGGTGATGAGGGCGGGTTGGAACGCCGCCCTCGACGAATTGCGGGCAGTCCGCGCCGACGCCCACGGGGTGCTGGAGGCGTACCTCGAGGAGGAGCGCTCCGAGACCGGCCTCTCGGGGCTACGCGTAAAGTACAACAAGATAATCGGATACTACCTCGAGCTTTCAAAGGGCGCGGCCGCCGCCGCGCCGGCCCATTTCATACGCAGGCAGACCGTATCGTCGGGCGAGCGATACACTACCGAGCGCCTCGGAGCCCTCGAGGCCGAGATAAACGGCGCCGCGGACCGTATCGTCGAGCTCGAGCGATCGCTGTTTTCCGAACTGCGCGACGGGCTCCGTCGGTACGCGGGAGACCTGTTCGAGGCGGCCCGGGAATTGGCGGAGCTCGACTGCGCCGCGTCCTTCGCATGGGCCGCCACGGTACGCGGGTACGTACGGCCCGTAGTGGACGATTCCCTGGCGCTCGAGATAGAGGGCGGCCGCCATCCGGTCGTCGAGGCGTATATGCACACGGGGGATTTCGTCCCCAACGACCTGCGGCTCGACGGAGACGGCACGGGGTTCGCGCTCATCACCGGCCCGAACATGGCGGGGAAGTCGACGTTCCTCAGGCAGAACGCGCTCATCGTGCTGCTCGCTCAGGCCGGCTCCTTCGTGCCCGCGGGCTCGGCCCGTATAGGCTCGGTAGACCGGATATTCTGTCGCGTCGGCGCTCAGGACAACCTGGCCAGGGGCGAGTCGACGTTCCTCCTCGAGATGCACGAGACGGCGAGCATACTCAATAACGCGAGCCCGCGGAGCCTCGTTATCATGGACGAGGTGGGGCGCGGCACCGGTACGCTAGACGGACTATCCATCGCGCAGGCCGTCAGCGAGCACGTTCTCGACGAGTGCCGTTCGAGGACTCTGTTCGCGACGCATTACCACGAGCTGACGGCCCTTCGCCACGATCGCCTCGTTGACCTATCCATGGCCGTCGAGGAACGCGCGGGAGAGGTCGTGTTCCTGAAGCGCGTCGTGAAGGGCGCCGCGACGGGATCGTACGGTATCCACGTCGCCAGGCTCGCGGGCGTGCCCGCTTCGGTCGTCGCCCGCGCCGAGGACATACGCGGCGCACTGGAATCCGAAGAGGCCGAGCGGACGGGAGGCGGGCACCGCGCATCGGTTCCGGCGAAGGCGCCGTCGGGCAGCGGGAGGCGACCGCCAGAGCCCGGGGGCTTGTTCTCGGCGGAGGAATTGGTGCTGGACGAGATCAAGGGTCTGGATATCGACAGGATGACGCCCCTGGACGCGCTATCAAGGCTCGCGGCGCTCAAGAAAGCGCTCTCGCGGCGCTGATCGCTCCGAATGCGCCGCGGTTCCCCGCCGCGTGTCGCCCGTATGGAACCGGTATCCGCGGCGCGCCTATTTTGTGGTTCTCTCGTATCGCTCGTAGCGCCGCTCTACTGCGTGCTCTGCGGAGAACCGACGGAGCCGGCCGCGCTAGGAGCTTCGCGCGGCCCGCTATGCCAAGCCTGCGCCGACGCGCTTCTCTCGGGAATTCGAGTCGGCGAGCGTTGCTCGACGTGCGGGAAGCCCCTGGTATCCGAGTCGGGGCGCTGCATGCGGTGCCGCGGCGTCGAGTACCGCTTCGATTCCGCATATCCGCTCTTCAGGTACTCGGGCGACGCGCGGGCCCTGATCCTGGCTTACAAATCGGGCGCGCGGAGAAGCCTCGCCCCGTTCTTCGCGCGGATACTGGCGGCCGCGCTCCGGGAGCGCTATCCGGGCAGGGTAGTGGTTCCCGTCCCTCCCAGGCCAGGGAAGCTTCGTCGGAAAGGATGGGACCAGGTAGACGATATCGCCCGTATACTCGAGCGTCGACACGGCGTCTTGGTACGCAGGATACTGGAGAGAACCGCCGGTGCGGAGCAGAAGGCCCTCGATCTGCGGGGGCGGGCCGCCAACCTACAAGGCAGGATACGAGTCAGGCGCGGCGCCGTTATACCCGAGGACCCGATCCTGCTCGACGATGTGCTGACGACGGGGGCCACGCTGTCGGAATGCGCGTCGACGCTCAAGTCCGCCGGGGCTCTTCGCGTCGACGCGTTGGCGATCGGGGCTGACTGAGTCGAGCCATCGTCGGCATATTGACTTAGCCCGTCCCTACGGATATGATGATTATAGACATGGTTTTTCTTATTAAGTAGTTAAGAAGAGTCGTTCCCACGGCTCTTTTTTTATAGGGTATGACAGAGTCCCAAGAACTCTACAACGATATAGCCACTCTCCTCTCGGGGATTGGCCTCGAGCTGGTCGACTTACACGTGAGCCGTAATAAAGGCTCTTCGCAGGCTAGCGCGGTCATATACCGCGCCGGCGGAACGGGGATAGACGAGTGCTCGAAGGCCCATAGGCTAATACAGGCGCGACTCGAGGTACTGCTCGGGAACGACGATTTCCAGTTGGAAACGGCGTCTCCCGGCGTCGACAGGACCATCCGGTCCGCTCGCGAATACGCGATATTCGCGGGTAGGGGCGTGCGCCTCTTCCTCGAGGACGAGGATACCGTCGAGGGCGTGATAACGTCTTCGGACGGTTCCGTCGTCATCGTCGCGACCGCCGACGGGGAACGATCCGTTGCCATTGAACGAATACGAAAAGGAAAGCTCGATTATTCCCAGGAGGGTAGGTAAGCCATGGCTTCAGATATGGCAGAAGCGATTCGCCAGTTGATATTCGAAAAGGGAATCTCGGAGGATCTCGTCCTGAAGACCATCGAGGACGCGCTCCTCGCCGCGTACAAGAAACGCTATGGTACGGCTGAGAACGCGGTTGTCCGATTCACCGGCGATTACGAAGGCGTAGAAATACTCGCAAAGAAGACCATCGTCGAAGACGTCGACGATCCCGTTCTCGAGGTGTCGCTCGAAGAGGCCAGGGAACTGGTCGACGGAGCGGAAGCCGGTGACATTCTCGAAATACCGATAGACCCCAAGGAATTCGACCTTCAGGAAGTCATGCTCGCGAAGCAGACGACCAGACAATCCCTGAGGGAGATCTCCCGGGATACGCTGTATGCCGAATACAAGGCCAAGCAGGGCGAGATAATCATCGGCTACTATCAACGCGAGAAGAACGGCAATATCTTCGTCGACCTGGGGCGGGTCGAGGGTTTCTTCCCGAAGAAATTCCAGTCTCCGCGCGAGAACTACCAGGCCGGCGAGCGGATCAAGGCGTTGATCGCGGAAGTAAGCAAGAACGGCCCGCAGATCGTGCTTTCGCGTACCCATCCCGAATTCGTGCAGAAAATACTCGAACTCGAGGTCCCCGAGGTTTACGACAAGACGATAGAGGTTTTCAAGATCGTTCGAGAGCCCGGTTACAGGACCAAGATAGCGGTGTACTCTAAGCGGGACGACGTCGACCCCGTCGGCGCCTGCGTAGGCCTCAAGGGTATCCGTATCCAGAGCATCATCCGCGAGCTCGAAGGCGAGAAGATCGACGTCCTCAAGTACGAGGCGGACCCGAGGCGCTTCATAAAGAACGCCCTGTCGCCGGCCGACGTCCGCGAGGTCTACATAATCGACGAGGCCAGGCATACGGCTCTGGCGGTCGTTGACGAAAGCCAGCTATCGGTAGCGATAGGCAAGCAGGGCTTGAACGTACGGCTCGCGAATCGCCTCTGCGACTGGAGCATCGACGTCAAGACCGAGGAGCAGTTCCGCGAGCTGGATCTCTCCAGCGAAGCCAGGAGGGCCGCTTCCAGCCTGTTCGGCGATGAAGAGGAAATACTCCGGCTTGACGAGCTGCCGGGCGTCGACGAACGAATCGTAGCGGCGCTCTCCGGCGCGGGCATAGAGATGATCGAGGACTTCCTGGCGAGATCCGAAGAGGAGCTTCTCGCGATCGAAGGCATAAGCGCCGAGGATCTGGAATCTGTACGCCGGATCATCGAGGAGAACGTCGAGGTCATCGAGGAGGAGTTCGAAGAAGAGCCCGAGCCGATGACGGAGATGGAAGTCGAGGAGAGCGAAGCCGCCGAGACGGAGACCGAGGTGTACGAGTGCCCCGATTGCCACGCGGTAGTGACGCCTGATATGACCCAGTGCCCGCAATGCGGGGTAGCCCTCTCGTTCGAGTACGAGGACGAAGGCGCGGAAGACCAGGAATCCTGAAGGTGAGCAATGTCCGATAATAACGAGAATAAACCCAAGCCCGTACTTATCAAGCAGACGAAGCCAAAGCCGGCCGAAGAGGCCCAGGAATCGGCGCCTCCCGTCGTTTCGGCCGAGAAGCGCAAGGTCGTCGTCGTCAAGAAGAAGCCGGCCGCTCCGGTAGCGTCGACGTCTCCCGCCGCATCGGAGCCCTCGGCGCCGAAGAAGCCCGCGGCTAGGGTGGTAGCTCATCATCAGGGCGCGTCTGACGCTTCCTCCTCGGCGCCAGCTCCGACCCCGGCGGATTCGCCTTCGGTCGAAGCCCCTCGGTCTTCCCCGACCGACCAGGCTCCCAGGCCGGCCGAACCGCGACCCGCTTCTCCCGGAGCGCATACGACGCGCCCGGCAGGTACCGGCCCTCGCGTCGTCGGACGCGTCGGCGGCTATCGCGGACCTTCCGGTCCTTCGTCTGGAGGCTATCAGGGTTCTCGTCCCTCCGGCCCCGGCGGAAGCCAGGGCAGCGGCGGCGGCTATCAGGGTTCTCGTCCCTCCGGCCCCGGTGGATACCAGGGCGGCAGCGGCGGCGGCTATCAGGGTTCTCGTCCCTCCGGCCCCGGCGGATACCAGGGCGGCAGCGGCGGCGGCGGTTATCAGGGTTCTCGTCCCTCCGGCCCCGGCGGATACCAGGGCGGCGGCGGCGGCTATCAGGGTTCTCGTCCCTCCGGCCCCGGCGGATACCAGGGCGGCGGCGGCTATCAGGGCTCGCGTCCCGCCGGTCCCGGCGGATACCAGGGACAGCGTCCCAGCGGCCCCGGTGGTCCTGGCGGCCCCGGCGGACCCAGGCCCGGCGGCTATCAGGGCGGCAGGCCGGGCTATGGCCCCAGACCGAGCGGCCCCGGAAGGCCGGGCGGCCCGGGCAGGCCGGGCGGAGCCGGCGGTCCCGGTTCTACTCCTCTCGGCGCCGATAAGAAGACCACTTCTAAGCGTTTCATCAAGGCGAAGAAGCCCGCATACCAGCGTAAGGAAGAGAGCCTGGAACAGAAGCTACACCTTCAACGTAAGAAGGCAGACGCTCCCAAGGCCAATCCTATACCCAAGGTCATAGATATCATGGAGACGGTATCGGTATCGGAACTCGCCAAGAAGATGAACCTGAAGCCGAGCGAGCTCATCGGCAAGCTGATGAGCCTCGGGTTCATGGCCACGATTAACCAGCAGATCGACTCCGATACCGCGACCATACTCGCCAACGAGTACGGCTGCGAGGTCAAGATAGTCTCCCTGTACGACGAGACGATCATCGAGAAGGAAGTAGACAAGCCCGAGGACCTTGCCCATAGGCCGCCTATCGTTACGATCATGGGCCACGTAGACCACGGTAAGACGAAGCTCCTCGACGCGATTCGCAAGACCAACGTCATTGCCAGCGAATTCGGCGGTATCACGCAGCATATCGGCGCCTATCAGGTAGAGACCGCCAAGGGCAAGATCACCTTCCTCGATACGCCCGGACACGAGGCTTTCACCAAGATGCGCGCCCGCGGCTCGCAGGTCACGGATATCGTCATCCTCGTCGTCGCGGCGAACGACGGCGTCATGCCCCAGACGCTCGAGGCCATCGACCACGCGAAGGCCGCCAAGGTTCCGATAATCGTCGCCATCAACAAGATAGACCTGCCGGAGGCTAATTCCGACCGCGTCAAGACGCAGCTCTCGGAGTTGCAGTTGGTACCTGAGGACTGGGGCGGCGATACGATGTTCTGCGAGATCTCGGCCCTGCAGAAGAAGGGTATACAAGAGCTGCTCGACGGAATACTCGTCACGGCCGAGGTGCTTGAACTCAACTCCAACTACGACTGCCGCGCCGAGGGCAAGATCATCGAGTCGAGGATAGACAACGGTCGAGGCATCATCTCCACGGTCATCATCGAGCGCGGTACCCTCCGCGTAGGCGACAGCTTCGTAGCCGGCGTCTATCCGGGCAAGGTTCGCGCCATGTTCGATGACAAGGGGAAGAAACTGGACGCGGCGACGCCTTCGACTCCCGTAGAGGTTATCGGCTTCGAGGGAATACCCGACGCCGGCGATCCCTTCGAGGCGGTCGACGACGAGAAGATAGCGCGTTCGTTCTCCACGAAGCGGCAGGAGCTGAAACGCTCGGAGGAAGCGAAGACCATAAAGAAGGTCACGCTCGACAACCTCTACGATACCATCAACGAGGGCGCCGTACAGGAACTGAAGGTCCTTATAAAAGGCGACGTCCACGGCTCGGTCGAGGCCCTCAAGGCCTCCCTCGAGAAGCTTTCCACGAAGGAAGTCAGGCTCGTCGTCATACGATCGGCGGCCGGGGCCATCAACGAGAGCGACGTAGACCTCGCTAGCGCGTCGTCGGCGATAATCATAGGCTTTAACGTCAGGCCTACGCCCAAGGCGAAGATCCTCGCGGACCAGGAAAAGGTCGAGATCCGCAAGTACAACGTCATCTACAAGGCGGTCGAGGAGATACAGCAGGCCATGGAAGGCATGTTGGCTCCCGAGATCAAGGAATCCGACATCGCCGAAGCGGAAGTCCGCGAGGTGTTCAAGGTACCCAAGATCGGCGCTGTCGCCGGCTGTTACGTCCTTACGGGAACGGTCAAGCGAAACGCCAGCGTCAGGGTCATACGCGAAGGCGTAGAGTTGCACTCGGGCAAGATTTCGACGCTAAGGCGTTTCAAGGACGACGCGAAGGAAGTAGCCGCCGGATACGAGTGCGGTATCGGCCTGGCCGATTGGACCGACGTTAAAATCGGCGACGTTCTGGAAATATTCGAGTACATACAGATATCCAGGAAGCTGAGCGATACGGATAATGGACGAAATAAGGCGTAAGCGAGTCGAAGAGACGCTGAAGGCGGAAGTGTCGGCCCTGTTGATGCGCGGCGACATCAAGGATCCCCGGGTCGATACGTTCCTGTCGATCACGAGGGTCGAGGTCGCGCGCGACGGATCGCACGCCAAGCTATATGTATCCACGTTCAAGGAAAGCGGCGCCCTCGCCGAGGGCGTCGCCGGACTTAATAACGCGGCGGGATTCATCCAGTCCGGTATCTCGAAGCGCCTGAGGATTCGCCTGACTCCGCGGCTCGTCTTCGTGGCCGACACGGGAATCAAGGAAGGCTTCGAGCTAGGCGAGAAGATCAAAGGCCTTTTCCCGTGATAGAAGCCTCCGCGGACACGCTCTCCGGGTTCGCCATTCTGGATAAGCCGGCCGGCATTACCTCCTATCGATTCCTCGGTTCCATGGGTCGGCGCCTTGGCGATCAGGTCAAGTCGGGTCATGCCGGTACGCTCGACTCCTTTGCTTCGGGCGTCCTAGTGTGCCTTTTCGGGCGATATACGAGGCTGTCGGACTATTTCATGGGAGCAGGGAAGGGCTACGAAGCCGATATACTCTTCGGCGAGGAGACCGACACCCTCGATCCCGAGGGCGCCGTCGTCGCGACGGCCGATATACCGGGCCTGGCCGCGCTCGAGGCGGCGCTGCCCGCGTTCCGCGGCGACATACTGCAGGCTCCTCCCGCGTACTCGGCGGTGCATATAGACGGAGAGCGCGCCTACGAGCGGGCCAGGAAAGGCCAGGACGTCAGTCCGAGACCTCGGCCCGTCACTATCCATTCGTTGGATCTCCTGTCCTACGAAGCGGGCGTGGCGAGGATCCGGGTCTCTTGTACCAAGGGGACCTATATTCGATCGTTGGCCCGGGATATCGCGTTGTCCTGCGGAAGCCGAGGGCGGCTCGAGGCCTTGCGCCGTACGTTCTCCGGACCGTTCTCCGAGAAGGACGCCTCGTCCGCTGAAGGTTTCGGACCCGGCGACTTGCGTACCTTGACCGAGAAGGACGCAGAAGGCCTCGGCCTCAGCGTCCATACGCTCGATACAGACGAATCCAGGGCATTCTCGAACGGGTTGCCGTTATTCAGGCTCGCTTCGTTCGCTTCTCTCGACCGTCCTTCTCCCGTAGCTGTTTTCGGCGCCGGACGGGTTCCTCTCGGAATAGTCACGCGCGCGGGCTCGGCCTGGAAATACGCGTTCGTACTGGGAGGCCTCGCTTGAGGGTCTTGTCCTGGAACGAAGCCGTCGCGACTGGACGCGGGGAGCCGGCGCCGTCCGCCGCGACCATCGGCGTGTTCGACGGCCTTCATCTCGGCCATCGCGCCCTCGTCTCCAGGGTCGTAGCGAAGGCTCCGGCCCTCGTGCCCATGGCGGTGACGTTCAAGGAGAATCCCAAGCGGGTTACACGGCCGCATCGCTTCTCCGGGAGCCTGTTCTCCCTGGACCAGAAACTGGCCGCGCTCGAAGATGCGGGGATAGAGGTCTGCGTCCTCATTGACTTTTCCGGGAATTTCAGTAAACTGGCCGGGAGCGAATTCGTTTCGACCCTCGGGTCCTTCGGCGTTCGTTCGTTCGTTATCGGCAGCGATTTCAAGTGCGGACATCGATTATCCACGGACGCTGTCGGATTCAAGGCCGAGGCTGAATCCTTCGGGGCAGAAACCGAGATAGTTGAACCGGTGACCATAGAAGGCGAGCCGGTAAGTTCGAGCAGGATACGCTCTGCCATCGCGGACGGAAGGACGGACCTGGCGCTCGCCATGCTGGGTCGCCCCTACACGTTGGACTTAAGGCACGTCGAACTCGGATACGACGGATCGAACGCGGCTGTTTCGCTTCGGGGCAAGGGCGTCGTAGAACCGGCGCCGGGAACCTACGAGGCGACGGTCATTTGTCGGACCGGACAGCGGGACGTAGAAGCTATATTGAGACTGGACGGTACATTAAGATGGCCCAGGGCCGAATGCGCGTACGGCGCCGAATCACCCTTCGACGCGGAGCCCGCATTCTTGGCTTTCGGGCCCAAGATCGCTTGATAACGAGAATAAGGAGTTTATAGACATGGCAGTGACGAAAGAGGACAAGGCCAGGCTCGTCAAGGAGTTCGGAGCCGGCGAGAAGAACACCGGTTCTACCGAGGTTCAGATCGCTTTACTTACCGAGCGGATCGTCGGACTCACCGAGCACTTCAAGACCCACAAGAAGGATACGAACTCCAGGCGCGGGCTACTGATACTCGTCGGCCAGCGCAGGCGACTCCTCAAGTACCTTCAGCGCACCGACCTCATGAAGTACCGCGAACTGCTCGAGAAGCTCAATATCCGCAAGTAGCTTCGTCTACATGGAGCCCGAACGCCCGTTCGGGCTCTTTCGTCTATAAGGCCTGAGATATGGCCTATGGAGACCCATCGCATATGGCACATATCAGCACGTACAATATCAACGGCGAGGATATGATCCTCGAAACCGGACGCATGGCAAAACAGGCCGGCGGCTCGGTATTCGCACGCTTCGGCGGCTCCGCGGTCATAGCCACCGCTTGCTGCTCCGACAAGGTCACCGAGGGGCTCGATTTCGTCCCGCTGACCGTCGAGTATAACGAGAAATATTACGCCGCCGGCAAGATCCCCGGCGGTTTTATAAAGCGGGAATCCCGTCCCAAGGACAGGGAAATCCTCGTCTCCCGACTGATAGACAGGCCGATGCGGCCGCTCTTCGACAAGGCCTTCGGCCGCGAGATCCAGGTCGTCCCTATGACCATCTCCGCCGACCTCGTCAACCCTCCTGACATCCTCGGCATAAACGCGGCGAGCGCCGCCGTCCATATCAGCGACATCCCCTTCGCCGGCCCGATCGCCGCCGTCCGCGTCTGCTACGTGGACGGCTCGTATATCATCAACCCGACCTATGACCAGATCGGGAAATCCGCGCTCGAGATAATCGTCGCGGGAACCGTCGAGGGCATAACGATGGTCGAGGGCGGCGCCGACGAGGTGAGCGAAGAGTTGATGCTCGGCGCCATAGAGGCGGCGAGGAAGCCTATCGCCGATATCTGCGGAGTCATCAGCGCGATGCGCGACGCGGTCGGCAAGCCCAAGCGCGCCTTGGCCCCGCTCAAGGCGACGCTCGTCAAGAAGGACGAGATCGAGGCCTTCGCCAAGGAGCGCATCGCCAAGTCCATCTTCACGAAGGTCAAGCACGAGCGCTACGCGGCCGTCGCCGCGTCCATCGCCGAGACCAAGGCCGCCTTCGCCGACGTCCTCGGGACCGACGAGATCCAGCTCAAGCTGTTCGCCGCGTCGATGGAGGATATCCAGTACAACCTGCTCCGCTCGGGAATCCTCGACAAGGGCGTCCGCGTAGACGGTCGCGGCACCGAGGATATCCGGCCGATCACCTGCGAGATCGGCGTGCTCGCGCGCCCCCACGGCTCTGCGCTCTTTACCCGCGGAGAGACCCAGGCCCTCGCCACCACGACCCTCGGAACGACCTTCGACGAGCAGGTTTTCGACGACATCGAGGGCGATAGGCGCGAGCGCTTCATGCTCCATTACAATTTCCCGCCGTACTCCGTCGGCGAGACCGGGCGCCTCGGCACCGGCCGCCGCGAGATAGGCCACGGCCACCTGGCCAAGCGCGCCCTCGAGCGCGTGCTCCCGACCAAGGAGCAGTTCCCGTACACCGTACGCGTCGTCTCCGAGATCATGGAGTCCAACGGCTCCTCCTCGATGGCCTCGGTCTGCGGCGGCACGCTCTCCATGCTGGCCGCCGGCGTTCCGATAAAGGCGCCGGTAGCGGGCATCGCGATGGGACTGATCACCGAGGGCGACCGATACGCCGTGCTCTCCGACATCCTCGGCGACGAGGATCACCTCGGCGACATGGACTTCAAGGTCGCCGGCACCGAGAAGGGCATTACCGCCTTCCAGATGGATATCAAGATCTCCAACGTTTCTACGGAGATCATGACCAAGGCCCTCGAGCAGGCTCGCAAGGGCAGGCTGCACATCCTCGGCGAGATGAACAAGACGATCTCGGTCCCCGCCAAGGAGATATCGGAGTTCGCTCCCAAGATACTCTCCGTCAAGATTGACGTGGACAAGATCGGCGCGATAATCGGGCCGGGCGGTAAGAACATCAAGGCGCTGTGCGAGCAGTACGGCGTAAAGATCAACGTCGACGACGACGGTTCCGTGACCATCTTCGGTTCCAACGCCAAGGCCTCGGCAGACGCCAAGGCCGCGGTCCTCGGAATA
Source organism: Spirochaetae bacterium HGW-Spirochaetae-3 (assembly GCA_002839315.1). GTDB lineage: Bacteria > Spirochaetota > Spirochaetia > Treponematales > UBA12059 > SZUA-370. The sequence continues at coordinate 82,923 of PGXV01000004.1, read as the reverse complement.
GCGCAGGATCCCGAGGTGGGCATCGTCTACCAGGGAACCGTGAAGCGCGTCATGGATTTCGGCGCCTTCGTAGAGATCCTCCCCGGCAAGGAAGGGCTCGTGCACATCTCCCGCCTGTCAAGGACGAGGATAAACGCGGCCAGCGACGTCGTAAAGGAAGGCCAGGTCATACCGGTCAGGCTCCTCGAGGTAGACAAGCTCGGACGCCTGAACCTGTCGTATATCGACGCCATAGACGACCCGGACCAGAAGAAGTAGACTGAGCCGGGCCAGTCTCGGTAACGTAGAAGAAGGCCGGCCGCGAGGGCGGCCTTCTTCGTTCATAGGGACCGGAAGGATTATCGATGCTCCAGGATGACGAAGGCGCTATTTACAAATATACGTTGGCTCCGGGCGTCGAGCTCATGGTCGACCCGATGCCCCGATCGGCCGGCGCGGCCGTAGGACTATGGTTCCCCGTAGGCTCCGCCTATGAGCGGGATAACGAACGCGGCCTCTCCCATTTCGTCGAGCATATGGTCTTCAAGGGCGCCGGCCTCCGCTCGGCTGAAGAGCTGTCGCGATCGATAGACCGCGTAGGCGGGTATCTCAACGCGTTTACCGAACGGGAGACCGTCTGCCTGCACTGCCTTATTCCGGCCGAATACGCAGAATTGGCGATAAGCGTCCTCATGGACATGGCCTATCGGCCGAGATTCGACGAGAAGGAATTCGAGCGCGAGAAGGACGTGATCGCGAACGAGATCCTGGCCGCGGAAGACGACCTGGAGGAGGCGGCGCAAGACGAGTTCTTCGCGATGGCCTATTCGGGGCACCCGGCGGCGAGGCGTATCGCTGGCAGAGTCTCCGATATCAGGTCCGCGACCTTCTCGGGCCTGACATCGTTCCACGACGAGCGGTTCGCGAAGGGGCCCGTCGTCATTTCTATCGCGGGCGCCGTAGATCCCGACGGGATCGCCGAGTCCGTAGCCTCGATGATACCTGCAGGAGATCGACGTTCCGCCCCGCCCGCCCCGGCCTACGAGCCGGGACCGGTTCCGTTCGTGCGCTCTAGGAGGATGGTCAAGGCTCCCGGTAGCCAGGTGTACCTGTTTACCGGCCTGCCCATTAGCCTCGAGTCGACGGAAGACGATTTCTGGAGGCTCTCCGCCGCGAGCTCGGCGTACGGAGAGAGCATGAGCTCCCGGCTATTCATGCGCCTGCGCGAGGAGCAGGGGCTGTGCTACAGCATCTCGTCGGCGTTCAGCCTTTCGCGGATGGCGGGCCTGTGGGGCGTGTCATCGTCTACGACTCCGAGGCAACTGCCTCGCTTCGCGGATGCCTACCTTAACGAGGCGAGGTCCCTGCACGAAAACGGCCTTTCGGAGACCGAGGTCGTCGAGGCTGTCTCGAGGATACGCGGCATACTGGAACTGGCGTCGGACGACACCGAATATCGCATGAAGCGACTCGCGCGCCAGTTCATGTTCGACGCTACGACCGAGCCGATACGTGTCACGATGTCGCGCCTGGACCCGGGAGGCGCGGTAACCGCCGACGCCGTCGACGCGCTCGTGAAGGGCGCGTTGGATCCCGCCGAGGAGAGCGTCCTCCTGTACGGCCGCCTGGGAACCCGCGCTATCCGGACCGGGTCGTCTATTTTCGGCGCCGTGCTCGAAGAACCGGCGGATCTCGTGGAATGTACGGAGGCATAGTATGGACGCACCCATGGTAGCCATAGAGCTCGCGGCTGGAGCGATAGCGCCGGAGTACCAGACCGCGGGTTCCGCGGGCGCCGATATCCGCGCCAGGCTGGACGCTCCCGTATGCCTTGCCCCGGGATCCCGCTCGGTCGTGCCTACCGGCCTGCGCATACAGTTGCCGGAGGGGTACGAGGCTCAGGTGCGTTCGCGTTCCGGCCTCGCGTCAAAGCACGGGGTTATCTGCCTTAACGCGCCGGGTACCATAGATTCGGATTATCGCGGCGAGATACGGGTGATACTGCAGAACCACGGCGCACAACCGTATACGGTGGCGGACGGTGATCGGATCGCGCAGCTGGTGGTCCAGCCCGTCTCGAGAGCCCGTTTCGTCGAGGCGGACAATCTCGACGAAAGCGAACGAGGCGCTGGCGGGTTCGGATCGACGGGTAGGTAATCGATGCGACGGCGCGTCCATTCGACGCTTTGGGCATACATCGGCAAGGAATTCCTCCTTTCGTTCTTCGTGTCGTTCCTTTTCTTCTTCATAATATTCTTCATCAACCAGCTCCTCCTGATGGCGGAGGACATACTCTCGAAGAAGGCTCCGGTAGGCGACGTAGTACGGCTCGTCGTATACGCCACGCCGGCTATCATCGCGATGTCGTTCCCGTTCGGATCGCTCGTAGGCGCGTTGATGGCTTCAGGACGGCTCGCGAGCGACGACGAGCTGCTCGTCATGCGCGCGTCCGGCGTGTCGAGGACCGCGATCATGGCGCCGTTCCTCGTGCTAGGCCTGGCGTGCTCCATGGTCTCGTTCGTGATGAACGATTATTTCCTACCGCTCGGTACTATTAACTACAGCAAGCTGTACCGTAAGCTCATTACGACCGCGCCGGCCCTCGAGCTCAAGCCGTACTCGGTTAAGCACTACCGGGATACCACGATCGTGACGGGGGCGATGGACGGCGGCGCGATGGCGGACGTGCTGATCCTCGATACGACGAAGGACGGAAAATCGCGCGTCATCAACGCGGGCAGGGCCGAGCTCGTCGACAGGGGCGACTCGGCGGGTATCATATCCCTGATGCTCGACGACGTCTTCGTGCAGGAGAGCGACCCCGGAAAACCGGAGCGTTTCGAGTACTCCACGGCCGACAGGATGGAATACAATATCCTGCTGACGAGCTTCGCCGATTTCCGCTCCGGTATCAGCCCGAGGGAGATGAGCAGCGTAGACGTGGCCGCCGCGATACGCAAGAAGGAAACGGCGCTCGAGTCCAGGCGAGCCGCCAGGACGGTCGAGCTCGAGAGCAAGCGCTCGGAGCTGCTGGCTGAATACGTCTCCAGGTCCGGGACCATGGCTAGCCTCGACGGTTCCATGGCGAGGCTCGTCCCGCTCAAGGCCGCTCACGCGGCGGTCGCGGCCAAGCCGATGAAGGATCGTTCGCTCGATATCTATCGGCTGGAGTACTATAAGAAATTTTCCATCCCCGCGGGGGCCCTGTGTTTCGTGTTCCTTGCTTTTCCCCTCGGCGCGCGCGCGAGGAAAAGCGGCAGGGCCGTGGGTTTCGGGTTGGGACTCCTCGTAGCCGTCGCGTACTGGGGACTTCTCATAGGCGGCCAGACGCTCGGGCTGAAAACCGGCTTCGATCCGTTCCTCGCTATGTGGGCGCCGAATATGCTCGTCCTGGCGGCCGCGATCCCCCTGTTCATCGGAGGGGCGTCGTCATGATCGGTATCAGGCGGTCGGCGACGATGGATATACACGTCGCGATCTCGTTTCTGCCGGTGTTCGCCGTATCGATGATGTTCTCGATATTGCTGCTGGAAATGGCGGACCTCTTCGTCAATATCGTGCAATACGTACAGAACGACGTGCCCGCCGGGGCGATAGCGCGATCCATGCTGCTTTACCTGCCCAGATGCGTTAGCTGGGCCCTTCCTCTCGCGACGCTTTTCTCCGTATCGTATTCGCTCGGTACCATGTACGCGAATAACGAGTTGATCGTCGTATTCGGTTCAGGCATCTCTCTCGGAGCCTTCATCACGCCGCTGCTGGTTTTGTCCGTGGCGCTGTCCGTCGCGTTCTTCGCCTTCGACGACGGTATCGTCATCCCTTCGATAGCGGCGAAGCGCGAATTGACGAAGACGATGCTGAGGACCGGCGAGCCCGAGGGTTCCGCCGACGTGACCATCCTGGGAGAGAACCGGCAGACGGTCTGGAGCGTACGGTATTTCGACAGGAAGAATTCGATGATGACGGGAGTCACGCTCATCGAGCGCGATGCAGGCGGCGGTTTCGTTTCGAGGCTGAACGCTCAGTCCGCCGTGTGGACCGGCGAGCTATGGCGTTTCTCAGGCGTTCGGCGATTCTTCTGGAAGGACGGGACCCTATCCGACGCGTCCTACGGAACGTGGGAGGATACCGCCTTCGCCGAATCCCCGGAGTCGTTCAAGGGCGGCGGCAAACCGCTGGACGAGATGCGTATCGCGGACGCCGCCTCGCATCTAGCCTTCCTCGAGCGCGCCGGATTACCGATGGCGGCGCAGACGGCCGAGTACCTGAGGCGATTCGCTTTCGCGCTTACGCCGATTATCGTTACGCTGCTCTCCGCAGCGCTCGCCGGGAGTTTCAAGAAGAATATATTGCTGATGAGCCTGCTCGTAAGCCTGATCGCGGCGACGCTGTATTACGTCACGCAGATGGTTGCGATGCTGCTGGCCAAGAACGAGTCGATTTCGCCTCTAGCCGGCGCTTTCGCGCCGCTTATACTATTCGCCGTCATCATCGCGGCGCTATTCAGGGCGCGAGCGACCTGATTGACGGAGCACAACACAACGGAGGGCGAGCAATGTCCGCACGATCGATTTTCAAGACGCTCTCGAAGGACGCCAAGAGTCCGGCGAGGACCGGTTACGTCGAATTACCGCATGGAAGAGTCCATACGCCCGTTTTCATGCCCGTCGGCACCAACGCCACGGTCAAGGCCGTATCCAAGGATTCGCTGTCTGAGTTGGGATTCGAGATAATCCTCGCGAATACCTACCACCTGTATCTCCGACCGGGACACGAGCTTATTCGTGACGCCGGAGGCCTGCACGGCTTTACGGGATGGAAGGGCAATTTCCTCACCGATTCGGGCGGATTCCAGGTCTTCTCGCTTTCCAAGCTACGCAAGATCAGCGACGAGGGCGTTAAATTCCAGTCTCATATCGATGGTTCGAGGCATTTCCTTTCGCCAGAGCTCGTCGTCGATATTCAGACGGCTTTCAGCAGCGACGTATTCATGCAGCTGGACGTATGCACGCCCTGGGGAGCCGACGAGAAGGATTCTCTGAAGGCGCTCAGACAGACGAGCGCGTGGGCCGCCCGGTCGGTCCGCAGGTGGGAAGAGACCCGCGGTGATTTCCAGGGAAAGCTGTTCGGCATTGTCCAGGGCAATTTCTTCAAGGAGTTGCGGGCCAGGAGCGCGGAGGAGATCCTCGCGCTCGATACGCCGGGCATCGCGATCGGGGGCCTGTCGGTAGGCGAGCCGTTCGACGTCTACGCGGAACTGCTGGCGTACACGGCCGCGCTGTTGCCCGAAGACAAGCCGCGCTACGTAATGGGCATAGGCACGCCCGAATACATACTGGAGGCGGTTCAGAACGGTATAGACATGTTCGATTGCGTATTCCCGACGAGGACGGCCCGCAACGGCCTCCTGTTCACCGCCTACGGCCCCATTTCGATAAAGCAGGCTCAGTACGTCAGGGATTTCAGCCCCGCCGATCCCGAATGCGGTTGCAAGGTGTGCCGTGAATACTCGAGGGCCTATCTTCGTCACCTGTACAAGAACAACGAGATCCTGTTCTCGATGCTCGCCAGCTACCACAATCTGGCGTTCCTTCATGATTTGGTCAGGCGAATCCGATACAGTATAGAGGGCGGTGTATTTATCGAATTCAAGCGCGACTTTTTAGCAAAATACCGTTCCAGGATGTGAGATAGAGCCATGATGAACAAGATGCCGTGCCTGTTGATCGCTTGCTTCGTCCTCTCGGCGGCATACGCGGAAGAACCCGCGGCGTCGGAGTCGACGAAGCGCGCCGATACCATACGCTACGGCATCGAGACGCAGGTAATCGAACTCCTCTCGACGCTGAAGGCAGAGAAAAGCGACGAGTTCAAGAAGGAAATCCTCGAGGCCTTCGACGCGTCTTCCAGCCCGAAGCTGAAATCGGCGATATTCGATTACCTTGGCGCCCTTAAGCTAGCCGACGGAGAGGCGCGCGCCGCGGAGGCCATAAAGAGCCGGGATTCCAACGCGGACGACTTCGTGTCCTCGGCCTTCTCGTACCTCGCGACCATCGAGTCCGAGGCCGCGATCGACGAAGCCGTCGAGATTCTGTCGAGCGACGAGAAGCGGTATCTCCAGGCCGCAATCAAGGCTATAGGCGTCTCGGGGTCGGACGCGGAGGCGGAAGCGCTGCAGAAAGCCTACGAGGCCGAAGGCGTAGAGCAGGCCACCAAGGAAGCGATAGTCCTGGCGCTAGGAAAGATGAGGTCGGTAGCCTCGTTCGATCTCCTCGCGTCGATAGCGTCGTCGGACGAATCGAGCAAGGCAATCAGGATGTACGCTTGTACCGCGCTCGGGGACCTCGGCGAAGAACGCGCCGTGGCCGTACTGGCCGGCGCGTCGGTGTCCAACGATCCCAACGTGCGCGCGGCCGCCGTCGCGGCGCTCGGCAACTACGCTACCGAGGCGGCCAGGTCCGCCGTACGGGAGGGATTGAGGGACGCGCACGTGCTACCGAGGATAGCCGCAGCCAAGGCCGCCGGCAGGTCTCGCGACGGGGATTCCGTCCCCTTCCTCGAGTACAAGGCCTCGTACGATCCCGAGAAGGCGGTCAGGGAGGCCTCCATCGAGGCCTTGGCCGAAATCGGAGGAGGCCGTGTCGACGAGTACCTGACCGCTTTCATGGCCGATTCCAGGAATTCGACGCAGTATAGGAGCGTCGCCCTCGGCGCGATCGTCGCCAAGGGCGGGATCGAGGCCAGGGCGAAGGCCTTGGCAGCCTTCGTCGTCGCACAGGCGGAAAAGGATAGGACGCTGTATACCGCGTTCGCGCGGGCGGCGATGTCCGTAGACGACCAGAACGCTAGCCCGTTCGCCGAAGTGCTGCTCGGGGACAAGGAATTCTCGATGAGGCTGGGGGCCATAGCGTGGGCCGAGCGAAACAGGGCCCTGTCTCTTAAGGGGACGCTACAGGCCTTGTCGGAGACGGATTCGAACGACGCTGTGAAGAAACGGGCCGCTCGCGCGTTGGAGCGGCTCGCTCCGTAGGTCAATCCGAAGTCTGATCAGTCGTCTCTACAACGGGCGGGAGCAATCCGGGTGATTCGATGCAGTGCAGGATCTTGTTGATCCTGTCTATCGGCGCCTCGTAGCGATCGAATCGCATGATCAGTTCCTTGCCCCTGGCCGTTACCATCCGAATTTCCTTACCGATACACCCCGTTATGGCTCCATCGTAGTCGGGGAAGAACTCGGGCCGCGATGGAACCAGCGTAGCGTCGACGCCGTCGTAGTACAGCCAGGCGAGCGCCCTCGGAACGGGTAGGAGGAATACGAGGAAATCGCTCGAGCCGCCTCCTATGGATGCGCGGCCGCCGGCATGCATCGCGCGTATATTGCGTTTGCCTATATTCTGGTTCTGATCCGCTACCCGAAGGATGAGGCGAGCGGATCCGGCTCTCGCCACGCGGGATTCGTAATGCACGGGCGCGCGCCCGGGCGCCGCGTCGGAAGCGCGCGCGGTACCGATATCGGATGCTTTCGGCAGGCTCCTTCGAGACGTCGGGGCCTTCCACGACGCGAGCAGGGCCACGGAACGGGATTCCCTGGCTCCCTGAGCGGCGACGGAGTCCGCTATCCTCGACTCGGGGCGTTCGGTAGCGGCGACGTGGTGCGAATCGGCGCCCGCGGCGGCCGCCAAGAGCGCGGCCCGGTCTCGACCGGTAGCGGAGGCCGTTCCGGAGACGGTCGCGTACGGCGAGACGTGCTGCGCCCGAGACGCCGCTTCTTGCAGCGACCGTGCCGCGTCGCGGTCTTGACTCGGAGCGGCGGAATCGAGCAGAGCGTCGACGATAGGTTCCTCGGCCTTGCGATGCGCCCGGCGGACATAGACGGCGATGATGAGCGCGGCAGCGCAGGCTATGGCCAGGATGACGAGGAACAGGGCTACGCGGGCGGAATTCCGGAAGAAAGCGGCCATCGGAGCCCGCTTTATCGTTAACGATACCGAAGTACGCGCGGGACTCACCCTGAGGCCGTCGGCGAACCGCGGCTCCAGCGACAAAGACGCCTTCCCCTCGGGTAGGGACTCGGGGAGCATAACCTTGAGGTTGAGCCTCGAGGACTTGCCTGGCTGGATCTCGGCGATCTCCTTCGAACGGAGAATATCGGTGCCGTCCCCGAGGAGCAACCTGGTCAATTCCAGCGACAGAGGACGGGACGACCGGTTCTCTACGTCCATAGGAATCGTAAAGGCATAGTCGCTGACGCCGAGATCGGCTGGAAAGGCGACTCGAGGCAGGTCTATCGAATTCTCTACGGTGGAAGCGGCGTTCGCCGGATCGAAGGTAGTGACTTCGGCACCGACGGCCGCCGCGACGTCGGAAAGATAGTCGCCCGAACCGGGGGAGCTCGATAGCGCCTCTCCCGATCGGCCTGAGCCGTCGTCGACAGCGCCCGCGACGGTTCCTCCGGCGGAACCCTGCGCGGCGATGGAACTCGCGGATCCGTCGAACGGTACGCGGACGATACGCATGGTCCATCCGCGCTCACGTATCCTGGAGGCGGAGCGATCGATCTCGGCGCGTACGCCCGCCGCGTCGAGGTCGGCGTACTGGGTTCCCGCGGCGGGGGAGTGCATGCCGTCGGTTATGAGTATTATATGCTTGGCGCTACCCTCGGGAAGGTCCGCGACGTACCGGTAGACGTTCTTGATAGCCGTGACGAGATCGGTGTTACGCCCGAGAGGATAGAGCAGGTAGAGCCGAGCGACGACGCTCTTCAGGTCCTGCTCGGTACGGAGCACCTGAGCTATCTCGACCTGCGTGGAATCGGAGAAGGCGAGAAGGTGGAACGCGTCCCCGAAGCGCATGTACTCCCGCACGGTCTCCGACAATACGTAGTCGACTACCTGATTGTAATACGGGAACATGCTCTGAGAGGAGTCGAGCAGCACGACGAGATCGACCCTGTCCTGAGCGGCCGCGGGCGCCAACATGGCGAGGGCGAGAATCGCAACAATTCCGATACGTTTCGTCATGGTCGAATCCTTCGCTTTTTAATGCGCCGGGCCCCGGTAATCCGGAACCCGGATTGTAACGCTATAGGGCGAACGCCTTGATCGCCTTTACCGTATACGAGAATTTCCTGTCGTGTATCACGAACGTCAGCTTGTCGCCTATCTTATGGTTAAGGAGGCGCTTGCCCAGGGGCGACAGGTAGGAGATGATATGGTTGGTCGGATCGGATTCCCAGGGTCCGAGGATTATGTACGTCTCGTCGGATCCCTCGATGTCGTTATGCAGTAGCACGTCGGTCGCGAACGATATCTTGCTCGTGGTGATGGTCGTGACGTCGAATATCTGCGCGCGATCGATCTCGTTCTTGAGCTTGCCGACCTTCGCGTTAAGCTCGTCCTGCTTTTCCTTGGCCGCCTTGTACTCGGCGTTCTCCCTTAGGTCGCCGAGCGAGAGCGCGAAGGCGATTTCCTTCTGGTTCGCGGGCACGTCGACTTCCATGATGTGGGCGAGGAGCCGGTTCTTCTCCTCGAACATCGAGGCGGTCACCATGAGGCCGCGCGAGACGACGGCCTTGTTCTCGTCGTCGTTGAACTTAAAGTCGGGATGATGCTCCGTGACCTGCTTGCGCAACGCGAGCTTGATCGCCGGATCGAGATCCTTGACGTCGGTGATCAGAGCGAATATGCGCTCGATGTCGTCCTTGCCCGCGGTGTCGAAGTACGCTACGAGCCGGCCGTCCTTGAAGAGGATCGTGTCGACCTGCTTGTTGATGCGGCGGTTGTCGGTCGTGTCCCGATGGTTCTCTATTTCCTTGAAGCTTATATCGAGGATATGGATTAGCGTGATGAGCATCTTGTCGTACGAGAGCCCGAGCTCCTTGACCCAGGTCTCGTCCCACAGGTTCTTGGCCACCCAGATGAAGGCTTCCCTATGGTCGCGATAATTCTCGACGATGGAGACGATCATGCTCTGCAGGCGCTCGACCTCGCCGGCGCCGAGCAGCACCTCGATCATGTGCTTGGACAACGCGTAGGGGAACAGGCGGACGTAGATGTCGGCCCAATCGGGCATGAAGGTCTTGATATGCTGGAGCAGCGCGGCCTTGAGCGTTGAGTCCTTGATGCTCACGTAGATGTTGACGATGTCCTCGCAATCGGCCATCAGCTCGTTGAAGCCGAGCGTCACGATGTTCTTGAGGTGCGTATGCCTGGCCGACAGCTCCTTAAGGAACAGATAGGCGGCTACTACTTGCTCCGTTACCTGAGAGTACGACCGAACGTAGCCGGTGAAGAACTGGAGCATCTCGGTGAACAGCTCGGAGTCGGGGTCGCCCTTATCGAGGAAGTCGCGGAGATCCTGGATGCGGGCGAAGAAATTCTTCTCGGCCTTGAACTGGTTGTATATCTTTTCCTCGTAGGACAGGGGCCTTTCGCGCACGATATAGATGCTGACGGACTCGGGCGCGTTACCGAACATGGCGTCGGTCTTGAGTATGTCCCTGGCCTTCGAGCTCCAGCTGGTCCATTCGCTGGCGGTGAGAACCGAAGGGACGAGCTCCGCCTTTATCTTCTTGACGTCGGAATAGTTATCGAAGCTCTTGATGATGGTCTTGAGGGCCCAGGGTATGTCCTTCTTGACGGCTTCATGGAGCTTTTCCTTCGACCATATGGCCTTGAGTACCCATATATGGTCCTTCTTCAGGGTGACGAGGCTCTCCACGGCCATCTTGAGGCCCATGCGATGGTCGCGCTTCTTCGCGAAGTCGATCGATATCTCGTCGCCCTTTATGCTCCTGATCCTGCCGATGTTCCAGGTACGATGGTACACGTAGTTGCCTACGTCGAACGAAATATGCTTCTCGAAATCTGCGATGGCCTCGTGGACGTTACGGTACGACTGGGCGAGGTTGGACAGGCGGACGTACTCGTCGACGTGCGAGTGCTCGGCGTACTTGGCCTTGTAGCACTCGACGATCTCCTTGCGCACGCCGGGATTCTTGTCGTCGTAGTCGATGATGGTCTTGAGGATGGATATCGCGGTATCCCAGTCGGCGGCGGCCTTGTAGTGCTTGTACAGGTCGGTCAGCAGGGCGGCGGCCTTGTCCTCGCTGATCTGCTTGGCGATCTTCCTCTGGACGTGGTTGAAGAAGTCGATATCGGACGGAGCCAGCTCTATGAGCTTGTTCCATATCTCCTTGACGTTGCTGAAGAGCCCCTTGTTGATATAGCGGTGGAGCGCCTTGCGATAATAGTCTACCGCTCCCTCGATGTCGCCGTCTTTTTCCTTCTTCTCGGCGATCAGCTTGACGATATCGGCTTCTTCGTAGTCGACGCGCACCAGGCGCTCCCACGTCGCGTACATCTCGTCGATCTTGTCGTCGTTCTCGTAGCACTCGGCGAGGCGGACGAGGGCGTTGCGGTTCTCGCCGTACTCGAGGATACGGAGGCAGACGAATTCGACGATTATCCACCTTCGGTTATCCGCGAAGATATTGATCAGGGAGACCATGTTCGAATCGTCTATCTGCTGGCGGGAGAGGGCGATGATGCCGGAGAGGTACAGCGCCGCAATGCTATTCTTGCTATGGCCTATATGCTCGGCGCATAGATCGCGTATCTCGTCCAACGACTTTTCAAGGGCCGCGTCCTGGAAAAGGCTGTCGAGTTCCTTGATCTGGTTGACGGTGTAGCCGCTTAGGGTCGCTCGCGTCCATTTCTCTTCTGTGAGCATCTCTTGGAGTTTCTTAGCTATAGGCGAATCGGCCATCTCGGTCTCCTCTTCCTGGATCAGGCTATGTATTGCTTGTAAACGATGGGATCAAGTAGCTTAATCTTAAGGAGGAGTTCGTCGATCTTCGACTTGTCCTCTTTTCTGTTCATGTAATGATCGATCAGCCAGAAATACCGGTTGATCAGTCTCGGCACGAGTATGGCCCTCCTGGAGCCGTCGGCCGCGAGTTCGGTCTCCAGTTCGTATATCGACTGCTTGAGCTTGCCGGCCTCTACCGGCTTGAGCTCCCTCTTGACCGAGAATACTCCGAGGAGCTCGCCGAGCACCGGGATCCACTCGGCGGACTCTATGCCTTCCTTGCCGATCTCCGCGACTTTCTCGGTCAAACGCGCGAAGGCGCTCGATTCCAGGAAGTCGACGTCGATACGTTGGGGATTGATGAAGAACGCCTCCCTGAACAGCGCCTTCGAGGCCCGTTGTTCGTCTATCAACGCGTAGGCGTCGGCTAGCTCGGCGAGTATCGCCGGATCGTCGCGCTTCGACTTCGCCGCGCCCTCGAGGTAGCGAACGGCCGCCTCGTAGTCTCCGTGACCCTTGCTCGCGCGGCCGAGGCGCAGGACCAGCTCCGGGTCCGCGCTCTCGCCGTCGGACGCGAGGCGGTTGTACCTGACCAGCGCGGCGCCGAACGCGAACTGCTTGAACGCGGAAGCCGGCCTCTCGCGGACCGGGCCGAGCTTCGCCAGGAACGACTTGAACGACTTCCACCTACCGACGATGTACTCGCCGGACTCGAACGGATCGCCTATCGCGCAGGCCTTTCCGTAGGAGTCCGACCACCAACGCGCGCATTTCATCGCGTACAGGAGCTCGTCGTCTTCGAAGTCCAGTTCCAAAGCGCTCTGCATCGAGGCTTGCGCAGCATCGATGTCAAGATCCGAGAGAAATTTGTATGCCTCTGAGATGAGCGTTTCCACGCCCGTGGATCGTGTCATGTGCCTCGGATATCCGTCGTATTGTTTTTATTGTACATGAAATTATTCGAATAAGTCAATGAATCTCTCTTTACCGCGCTTATAATAACGCGGCCCGCCTTGAGCGGAGCGGAAGCCCGTGCTAGAATCCGGGCATGAGAACACCGATAGTCGCGCCTTCGTTGCTCGCCGCGGATTTCGCTGAGGCGGGATCCGCCCTGCGGACGGTCGAGGAATCCGGCGCGCCATGGATACATCTGGACGTGATGGACGGACGCTTCGTCCCCAACCTGACCTTCGGTCACAAGATGGTGGCGGACCTTCGCAAGCGCTCGAAGCTGTTCTTCGACGCGCACTTGATGACCGAATCCCCGGAATCCCTGCTGGACGGCTTCGTCGACGCGGGGGCCGACGCCATCACCTTCCATATCGAGGCCTGCGTGCACGCGCATCGGCTGATAGAGAGGATACGAGCCGCGGGCCTCAAGGCCGGTATATCGCTGGTGCCGTCGACGCCCGTTTCGTCGATTACCGAGGCGCTGCGTTCCGTGGACATGGTGCTCGTCATGACGGTCAACCCCGGATTCGGCGGGCAGCGGCTGATTCCGCGTTGCGTCGACAAGATAGCCGAGATCCGGGCCTTTCGCGACCGGGAAGGCCTGTCGTTCGATATCGCGGCCGACGGCGGAGTCAACCAGGCGACCGCGCCCGGCGTCGTAGCCGCCGGCGCCGATATACTCGTAATGGGCAGCGCGTTCTTCGAGTCTACCGACCCGGCCGCCTTGGTGCGCGGTATCTCGGCCTTGGCGATGCCTGGTTCTTGAAAGGCGAGCGCCGATTAAAGGCGAAACTCCAGTACCGTCGATTTATCGCCGACAATATATCGAAGGAAGGATCGAACGCATGAACCTGAAACGAATTACAACGTTCGCCGCCATCGTCGCCCTGGGCGCTTCGTCCGTCTTGGCCCAGTCGGCCATCGCGACCGCGGCTCCCGCGACGAAGTCGGCCGACGACTTGCGCCGCGGCATAGAGCTCTTCGCCAATGCCCGCTACGCCGAGGCCCTGCCACTATTCGATTCGCTGTTCCTCGATCCTACCTCTGGCGACCTCCGCGCCGACGGAGCGTACTGGACGGCGATAACGCTACTTGCTTCAGGAGACCCCGCGGCTGCCGAACGGGCCATCGAGACGTTCCTGGCGACGTTCCCGGGCCATTCGAGGACGCCGGAGATGCTCTACCAGAAGGCCAGGGCCACGTTCCTGCAGAAAGACTACGAACGAGCCATAAGCTCGTTCCAGGCCTATATCGCGGCCTTCCCCGACGGAGAACAGGTGCCGGCCTCGGTATTCTGGTCGGCTGAGAGCCTGTATTCCCTCGGCCGGCTTTCGGACGCCGAGAAATTGTACAGGACGATAGGGGAACGTTATTCCGGTAGCGTAAAGGCCGAAGCGGCTAAGTATAGGTTGAGCCTGATCCAGTTCAAGTACCGCGAGGATGAACTCCTTACCCTGCTTAAGTGGAGCCACGAGGAATCGCTTCGCATCATCGAGGAATTCCAGCGACGCGAGAAGGCCTACGAACAGGCTCTCGAGGTGTATCAGAAGCGATACGGAGAGGCCAAGCGCGGAGTCGCCCAGACCCAGGCTACTCTGGAAGAGCAGGTCGCGAGTCTCAGGCTCGCGATGGACGACCTCGCGAAGAGGCTCCAGGAGAAGGACTCTCGCGTCGCCGAGCTGGAGCGAGTGCTAGCGGAGACGCAGGAGCGGGAGACGACGGTAGCCGTCGATGGATCGCCCGCCGCGCCATCCGCGGACGCGAAGCTCCTGGAGATGAAGGCGCGCGCCCTGGTCCTCATGCAGTTCTACCTGGAACGGCTCGCCGCTAGATCCGCGTCGGGAGATTTGAAATGAAGAAAGCAACGTTGCTTATAGCGTCTATCGTACTGCTATGCTCGTCGGCGTTCGGCCTCGATCTCAAAGAAGGGCGTATGCGCCTCGTCGTAAACGAGCGATCCGGCCGCTTCGCGCTGTACTATCTGGCGGACGTCGCCAAGAATCAGTACGTCCCGCTGCTCTACGACCAGGAGACGCGGACCACGTACGCCACGTTGATGGTGGACGACAGGCCGTACAAGCTCGGCGAAGCGTCGGAGTTCAGGGTTTCGGTCGCGAAGGATACGAACGGCGGGGCTCGTATCGAGTACCGGTCGTCATTCTGCGTCGTCAAACAGACTTTCTCGTTCATAGCGTCGCCCGGATCCGCCCTGCAAGACGGCGTGGCTATCGGGTTCTCTATAGAGAACGTGTCGCAGAAAGACGCCGCGATAGGGTTGCGCCTGCTACTCGACACGTGGCTGGGTGAAAAGGCTTCCGCCCATTTCTGGGCGAAATCGACAGGTCCGCTATCCGGAGAGTCGGCTCTGAGAGGCGATTCCACCGATCTATGGATCCGGAGCGTCGAGCTCGTTTCCAGCTCGGAAGCAAATCTCCAGGTTCAACTGACCGCCCCGGCTACCCGGCCCGACAGGGTCGTCGTCGCGAATTGGAAACGGCTAAACGACTCGGCTTGGTCTTTCGACGCGAGCTCGGCGAGGAATTTCACGTTATTACCGTACTCGATAAACGATAGCGCCCTGGCCCTCTACTACGAATCCCAGACCCTTCGTCCGGGTTCGACGAGGGAAATCGCCGCCATTCTATCCCAGGCTAGCGACGGGTATCCTGCGCTGGCGTCGCAGGCCGTTTCTCCGGCCGTGTCGGCGATAACTTCTCCGGGGCTCACCGCGCCGCTGGACGAGATGGCGGACCTCATCGCGGCGCGCTCCGTCATCGAGGCTATCGATGCGGCCCTGGCGTCCGGAGCCTCCCCGAGCGCCGAGGATATGGCCGCGATAGAGTCGACCCTTCGCCGGCTCGAGACTCGGAAGACGAAGTACTGAAGACATGGCCAAGAACCCGCTCGAAGAGGCCGAGGCGCTGTATAAACGACGCCAATGGTCCTATCTCATCAGCCTCCTCGAGCCGCTCTCGGCGGTCTATAGGGATACTGCGCGATTCTCCGTGCTGCTCGGAAGCGCGTACCTCCATAAAGAAGATACCGGCGGGGCCTATTCGTGCTTCCGCCGCGCGCAATCGCTCGATTTCCGCGACGCAGACGCCGCTCTCGGCCTGGCCGCCGTATATATCCGTCGCGGCGATACCGACAAGGCCGTCCAGCTATACATCGACTTGCTGGAGCGCTACCCCGGAAACCGAAAGGCGAGGCGAGGGCTGGATTGCGTGCGGAAGGCGGCGGGGGGAGAGGGCGCGTTCCCGAACAAGCTGCTTCGTAGGCTATATCCTGAACCGCGGGCCCGCCGGGGCGTCGTGGCGATCGCGTTCGCCGCGACGGCGGTCGTCGTCGTCGGCATCGCGCTGTTCCCCGTCCTGAGGCGAGGCCTGTCTGAATCGATGCCGAGGCGAGACGGCGTGTCGGATATAACGTTAAGCGCCGAGGAGTCGGCGTCGCCCGTCGGTTCGGGCGGCGGCTTCGACATCGTGCTCACCGAGAAAGAGGCGCTAGCCACGTTCGATAACGCCAAGCGGCTTTTTTCCGCTTATCGCGATGAGGCGGCCCTCGTCGAGCTGAACCGGCTCCTGACCTCCAATGCGACCAGGCAGGTCAAGGCCAAGGCTGAAGCGCTTTCCCGTTACGTACGGGAACCCAGCTTCCTGTCCATGCCAGACCGCTTCGATTATAGCGCCGTTGCCGCCGAGCCGAGGCTGTACGAGGGCGTCGGAATAATCTGGAAGGGACTGCCAGCGAACGTCGAGACTCATGCGGATCCAGAGGCGTCGACCGTATTCGACTTGCTCATAGGCTACCACGACAAGAAGCGGCTCGAAGGGATCATACAGGTGCGAGCGGGATTCGAGTCCAGGCTGACGCCGGACCGTCCCGTCGAGGTGCTCGCGCGGGTCAGGAATGTCTCGGGAGAGGGATTCTATCTGGAATGCCTCGCCATTCACGAAGAATAAGGGAAACGCAACGCATGAAAGCCGTCGTACAACGGGTAAAGAACGCCTCGATAGCCGTAGAAGGCGAGACCGTCGGGGCAATAGACGCCGGACTGCTCGTCTATCTCGGCGTAGGCAAGGAAGATACCGAGGCTGACGCTGCGTGGCTCGCCGAGAAGATATGCGGACTGCGCATATTCGAGGACGCCGACGAGAAGATGAACCTTTCCGTGCTCGATACCGGCGGCGGCGTACTCTCGGTTTCGCAGTTCACTCTGCTCGCCGATTCCAGGAAGGGTAAACGTCCTTCATACGGCGACGCCGCGGAACCCGCGAAGGCGGAGGCCCTGTACGAGCGCTTCAAGTCTCTCGTCGCGGCCATCGTGCCCGTTACGGCGTCAGGCGTCTTCGGAGCGTCGATGGAAGTGGCGTACGTGAATATGGGACCGGTGACGATACTGCTCGATACAAAGAAGCCGTAACAGCTACGTTTCATGTAGCGTGAGTCGCGGGTGGTATTAGCGTATCTTCACTCACACCTACCGCATCTCTTCTTCTCCTATCCCCTTTGACTGCCTTCATCGTAAGAATCGCATGAGGGCGCGAG
The DNA here is from genome assembly GCA_002839315.1 of Spirochaetae bacterium HGW-Spirochaetae-3. Taxonomy (GTDB): domain Bacteria; phylum Spirochaetota; class Spirochaetia; order Treponematales; family UBA12059; genus SZUA-370. The sequence continues at coordinate 65,637 of PGXV01000004.1, read as the reverse complement.
AGGGCAGTCCTTGCAGTCGGGCCGAGCCTTGCAATGCCTTTTCGCGTGTTCCACGAGCAGCGCGTGAGTCTCGCACAGGTAATCCGCTTCTTGCGGTAGCGACGCTTCGGCGATGCGCCTGACCCTCTCGTAGCCGTCGCAGGATCCGACCAGGCCCGTGCGGGACAGTATGCGGCGGGCGTACGCGTCGGCTATGAATACGGGAACGCCGAAACAGTACAGCAGGATGCAATCCGCCGTCTCGTAGCCGATACCGTCTATTCCGAGCAGTCGCTCGCGTGTCGGTTCCGCCGACGCCTCTATCGATGGCCATTCGGCGGCCATGGCTCGCAGGTATCCCGCTTTTATCCGGAACGTGCCCGCGGGCATGACGAGCTCGGAGAGCCGTTCAGGCGATGACGTAGCCATAGCCTCGGGCGAGAGGAGGCCAGCGCGCCATAGATTACGGCACGCGACGGCGGCTCCACGCCACGCGGTGTTCTGGGCGAGGACGGCCGCGACCGCTATCTCGAAGCGGCACGCCGGGTCGTCTGCGGGCGCGGTCCCGGAAGGGCCGCGCAGGTAGCCTTCGTCGTCTCGCCCGGGCTCGTCGGCCCGGGACGGCAACGGCCACCATCCCCGCGGCCCGTATGCCTCGAGCAGGCGCTCCAACGCATGGCTCAGTACAGGCACGATTTCGCTCCGTTCATCGTTCGCGTCTTAATAAGAAGGCCCGGCGTCCTTGTGGGAGCCGGGCCGTTTCATGAATCAGAAAAGAGCCTTATTTCTTGGCGTTGCGGAGAACGGCCTGGGCTCCGGCCAACCTGGCTATCGGCACGCGGAAGGGCGAGCACGACACGTAGTTGAGGCCGATGCGGTAGCAGAAGTCGATGGTCGCGGGATCGCCGCCCTGTTCGCCGCAGATGCCGAGCTTGAGTTCGGACTTGGTCTTGCGGCCGTACTCGGAGGCGTGCTTCATCAGGAAGCCTACGCCGTCCTCGTCGATAGTCTCGGTCGGGTTGGACGGCAGGATCTCCTGGCTAAGGTATTCAGGCAGGAAGGACCCGGCGTCGTCGCGGCTGAAGGCGTAGGTCATCTGGGTCAGGTCGTTGGTACCGAAGCTGAAGAAGTCGGCGTGCTCGGCGACCTTGTCGGCGAGTATCGCGGCGCGGGGCACCTCGATCATCGTGCCGATGAGGACCTTCATCTTGACGCCGGCCTTGGCCAGGGTCTCGTCGACGATCTTCTGGGTGCGGTCCTTAAGGACCTGGAGCTCCTTGGGATCGCAGATGAGCGGTATCATGATCTCGGGGGTAACGGCGATCTTCTTCTTGGCGCAATCGACGGCGGCCAACATGATCGCCTCTACCTGGGTGTCGTATATCTCCGGATAGGTGATAGCGAGGCGGCAACCGCGGTGCCCGAGCATCGGATTGGACTCGTGCAGGCGGTCGATCTTGGGCTGCAGGTCCTTGACCTTGATCCCCATGAACTTCGCGAGCTCCTCGGTCTCGGCCTTGGTGTGCGGCACGAACTCGTGGAGGGGCGGGTCGAGGAGGCGGATGGTGACGGGCTTGCCGCCCATGGCCTTGAAGATGCCGAGGAAGTCCTTCTTCTGGAGCGGCAGGATCTTCTTGAGGGCTTCCTTGCGGGCCTTCTCCCCGTCGGCGACGATCATCGCGCGGAAGTGGATCAGCTTTTCCTTGTCGAAGAACATGTGCTCGGTGCGGCAGAGGCCTACGCCCTGGGCGCCGAAATCGAACGCGCGCTTGGCGTCGGCCGGGGTGTCGGCGTTCGTGCGGACGTTGAAGCCCTTGAGGGCGCCGCGGACGGAGCCTTCTCGGACCTGGTCGGCCCACGACAGGAAGGTCTCGAGCTCCTTGCCGATCTTGGCGGCTACGAGCGCGAGCTGGCCCTGATAGATGGCGCCCGTTGAGCCGTCTATCGTCATCCAGTCGCCTTCCTTGAACTTAACGTCGGCGACGGTGGCTACCTTGCCGACGATGCTGAGCGCCTGGGCTCCGGATACGCAGGGGGTGCCCATGCCGCGGGCGACGACCGCCGCGTGGCTGGTCATTCCGCCGGTCGCGGTCAGGATGCCCTCGGCGACGACCATGCCGCCGATGTCCTCGGGGCTGGTATCCTTGCGAACGAGAAGTATCTTCTTGCCCTGGATCGCCCACGCCTCGGCGTCGGCGGCGCTGAACACCACTTGGCCGCACGCGGCTCCCGGGGACGCGTTCAGTCCCTTCGCGAGGACCTTGGCGGCCTTGGCGGCCTTGGGGTCGATAGCGGGGTGCAGCATCTGGTCGATATGGTCGGGGGAGACGCGGAGGATGGCCTCTTCCTTGGTGATCAGCTTCTCGCCGACCATCTCTACGGCTACCTTCACGGCGGCGGCGCCGGTGCGCTTGCCGTTACGGGTCTGCAGTATGAAGAGCTTGCCCTGCTGGACGGTGAACTCCATGTCCTGCATGTCGCGGAAGTGCTTCTCGAGGCGATCCTTGATCGCGACGAGCTGCTTGTATACGGCGGCGTTCTTCTTGGCCAGAGAGGCGATCTTCTCGGGGGTACGGATGCCGGCTACGACGTCCTCGCCCTGGGCGTTCATAAGGAACTCGCCGTAGAACTCGTTCTTGCCGGTCGACGGATCGCGGCTGAAGCATACGCCGGTACCGGAATCGTCGCCCCAGTTGCCGAAGACCATCGTCTGCACGGTGACGGCGGTTCCCTTGAGGCCCTTGATGTTATTGAGGTCGCGATACTTGATCGCGCGCTCGTTCATCCAGGAACCGAAAACCGCGCCCATGGCGCCGAACATCTGCTCTTTGGGATCCTGCGGGAAGTCCTTCTTGGTGTTCTTCTTGACGATGGCCTTGTAGGTCTCGACGAGCTTCTTGAGGTCGTCGGCGGAAAGGCCGGTATCGAGATCGACCTTCTTGGCCTTCTTGGCGGCCGCGAGCGCGTGCTCGAAATCGTCGTGCGGGACCTCGAGGACCACGTCGCCGTACATCTGGATGAAGCGGCGATAGGAGTCGTACGCGAAACGGGGGTTGCCGGTCTTCTTGGCGAGGCCCTCTACGGCCTTGTCGTTGAGGCCGAGGTTGAGAATCGTGTCCATCATGCCGGGCATCGACTGAGCCGCGCCGGAACGGACGGAGACGAGGAGCGGGTCGACGGGATCGCCCAGCTTCTTGCCCATGGACTTCTCGAGGCGGGCGAGGTGCTCGGCGACCTCGGCCTCGAGGCCGTTGGGGTACTTGCGCTTGTTCTCGTAGTACGCGGCGCAGACATCGGTAGATACCGTGAAGCCCGGGGGTACCGGAATGCCGAGGTTCGTCATCTCGGCGAGGTTAGCGCCCTTGCCACCGAGCTCTTCCTTCATCTTAGCGTCGCCTTCGGCCTTGCCGTCGCCGAAATAGTACACGTACTTGATCTTAGCCATCGAGTAGAATCCTCCGTTCAATCAATAAAGCTATATGAAACCACCATCTCTGTCAAGAAACCGCAAAGGAGGCCACTGATGGCAAGGGAAAACCTGGATTTTCGGATTAGCTAAAGATTAATAGCCATCGTAATGATAGTCAGGTCCGAACCGGAGACCTGATTGACGAACGACTCGAATTTCACGTTGACCTTCTCGCATGCCTCGGATAGGTACGACAGGTAATACAGGCCGAGGTCGGTGTTGGACTCGCCTTCGGGCAGCGCCTTGTAGAAGTCCTGGAGCGTCCTCTTCTTAAGGTCGGCGTTCTTCTTCTCGTCGAAGGCTTCTTTCATCTTTTCGTATTCGGATTCCTTGTTATAGATCGTTATATGCAACTTTCCCTGCGTTCCGATCGAAGTGCCCCGCGAGCCGAGCTTCCACGATATGGATACGAGCTCTCCTCGGTGCTGCAGCGATTCCAATACCTGATGGCGGACGTTGGGATCGAACAGCACGGCGTTCATGTCGACGGCTCCCTTGAATATGGACTTGGCCTCGCGCTTCAGGTTGTTGTTCTCGGCGTTGGCCGCGAGCTCCATTACGTTGAGCGCGACGTACTCGGCGATCTTGGCCTTCTCCATATACTCTGCGAGGCTCGTCCGGATATCCTTTATAAGGGTGTCGTAGCCGTCGGCGCCGTGGAATTTCGCTATGATGAACCACGTAAACGGCCGGAGCGTATTGAGGAACTTCTCGGATAGCAGCAGCTGTATATTCTTCTCCTCCGGCAGGAGGTTGGAATTCTTGTTGATGAACGAGTACATCGGCGCGAGCACAGACTGCTTGATATCCGAGATTTCCTTATCCTTGTCCCGAATGAAGCCTTGAAGGAACGCGTCGTTTATCTTTGTCTTGTCGTCGATGATATTCGCGGGATTCTTGCGGTTCCAATTCTTGATGACGTCGCTGGCCATCACCCGCTGGAAGATATAGGCGTCGTACTGGCGGTACATCATCGTATAGGTAACGAGCTTGGAGATATCCATGACCTCCTGGCGGATCTTGACGAATTCGCTATCGGATATCTCGACCTTGGAGACGTAGTCGATGAGCATCATCCGCTGCAGGCTGCCCGGCGTGAAGTGATCCAGGAGTATGCCGTACTCCTCGACGTTGTCCGCGAGCTTGAATTTACGTAGCTTCTTGTTGTTTTTTATGAAGTAGGTGGTTCCCAAGTCCGTGAGGACGACCTTGACGGGTAATTCTATGACTGCTTTTCTTTCCTGCGAACCCATCCGACGATCGCCTCCCGACAACGTTGTCGCCATGCTGGAATGCGCTATGCGATCCATTGCGAACGCGCTAGGCTCCCGGCTCAGTATATCCTATCGTAGGCCTCATGTAAAACGGTATTGACGATGATCGTCGACGCCCATAAGATCCCCTTACGTCATGTGTCGGTCTAGGATCGTCTTCTTATTACTATCAATCGTCTCATCGATGGCCGTCGGTCGCTCCGTAGGGGCGCAGGAGGCCGGACCGACGGAGCCCATCTCCGCGTCCAGCGTCATCGCCGAAGGCCTGGCGACCGGCAGGATCAGGCTCGCTGATATACCGGGCGCCTACGATATCGCCCGCGGGTACGCCGTAGGAGCGGGCGAACCGGTCCTTGCCTTCGTCGCGTCGGCCTCAGGCGCGACCGGACCGTCTGGAGCGGTATGGATGGACATACTCCAGAGCCGACTCGAAGGAGAGGCTTCGGTAGAGGCCGCTACCGGCACGTTCTATATGCTGCTCTTCGACGACGGCGCGATCGATGCCGAGCCCGCCCCCGGAGATCCCTTGATCAGGGAATTCGGGCTACGGGCCGCGCTAGCCGATGTAGGGGTCGACGCCGTCGTCGTGCTGGACTTCTCCGGCCCGCCCGAAGGATTGGCCCTTCGCGCCGCGTCGCTCGGACGGCAATCGCCTAGAAGCATCGTAGCGGCCGCCCGCCGCGCCGCCGTAGCCGTGGGCGTCGAGCTATACGAGAGCCCCGTATCCGATTTCTACGCCGCGGCCGGAATGGCTACCGGTTCTTCGGCGCTCGGCTCGTGGCTCGACGAGGGGCTTCCGGCGATAGCCTTGGATACGGCGGGTTCAGGCGCGAGGCCGCCAGAGGCCGGAGCGATCGATACGGGAGCGTTCGCCGAGGCGTTCGCGGCCGAGATACTGGCCGTAAAGAACGGGAAGGTCGGTCCCGCCGCTATACGGAGCGAGGACGTCGCCTATTTGCGCTATCCCTTGCCTGGCGGATCGCTTATCGTACCCGACACTATTATCATTTCCGCCCTTTTCATCGCGCTGGGCACCATTGCGGTGGCCTTGGCGCTCGGCCTGCTGAAAGGGCGGCGGCGAACCGCTTCGGTCGACGCCGTCCTCAAGGAGGCCGGCGGGGCGTTCAGCCTGGCGTTCGCCGCCTTGGTCGGGGCGAGGGGCCTTGCGGGCCTCGCGCGCGCGATCGCCGGAGCGGCTCTAGGAACGGACGCTACCGCGGCGATGGACGGCAGCTCCTGGGGAGTCGCGCTGGCCCTGCTCATCCGGATTACGTGCGTCCTGTGCGCGTATTACGCCGTCTCCGGTATCGCCGCCAAGCTAGGCATGCACGGCGATCACCGGCGAATAGACGCCGCGAGAGCCGCGCTCGCGCTGCTTTGCGCCGACGTCATCGTCGCCGCGGTCCTGTTCCCTCCGGTGGTTCCGTTCCTTCTCGTAGCCATCGTCGTCTCCGCGATCGTATCGGGACGGGCGGTGACTGCGGCGATCGGACTCGTAGCGGTCGGACTGGTCGCATTACCATTCGTAGATCCGCGCGTCGTGGCCGCGATAGGGGACGCCTCGGGCGGGGCAGGTAGCGTCGCGTCGGCGATGATCGACGCCGGCCTCGCAGGAAACGCCGCAATCGCCGCCTTCGTAGCGCCGTTCGGACTCTGGCTCGGCGCCGCGTCGTCGCCCGATTCGCACCTGCGGCGCGGCAAGAGGACGGCTTTCTTCTGGCTCGCGGGAGCACTCGCCTGCGCGGCCGCAGAGACGCTCGCGAGACTAGCCTGATGGCGGCCGGGACCCGGAGCGTTTTCTTCCATATCGACCTCGACGCGTTCTTCGCGTCGGCCGAGGAGCTCGACGATCCGTCGCTCGCGGGAAAGCCCGTCGTCGTGGGGGCCGCGCCGGGCCATAGGGGCGTCGTGTCTACCTGCTCGTACGCGGCGCGGCGATACGGCATCCATTCGGCCATGCCCATATCGGAAGCCTACAGGTTGTGTCCGGAAGCGGTTTTCCTGCCGGTCAGGATGGCCCGCTACGCCGAACTATCGTCCCGCGTCATGGCGGTCTTCCAGGACTATACGCCCGACGTCGTGCGCGTCTCCATAGACGAGGCCAGCATGGATATGAGCGGTACCGAGCGGCTCTGGGGATCGCCTTCCGCCGCCGCCGCTTCCATCCGCGATCGCGTTCAGGACGAGATCGGTTTATCGATATCGATCGGCGTCGCCGCCAACCGCTACGTGGCCAAGGTGGCGTCGGGGACGATGAAGCCGGCCGGCCTCGTCGTCGTGCCCGAAGGGGAAGAGGCGGCCTTCATGGCCGCGCTTCGGCTCAAGGACCTATGGGGCGTCGGCGCGAAGACGCGCGCTCGCCTGACCGAACTGGGCATAGATTCGATGGAGAGGCTGCTGGCGCTGTCTCCCGAGTGCGTCTCGTCGATATTCGGGAATGCCGGCGGTGATTTCATCTACAGGGCCGCCAGGGGCATCGACCCGGGTATATACGGCGGCGAGTCGAAATCAAGGTCGATTAGCTCCGAGACGACCTTCGAGACGGACGTGGTCGACAGGGAATACGTCGAGGGCGTACTCCTCGGCATGGCCGAGGAGCTCGTCTCCAGGTTATACGCCGAGGGCGCCTGTTCACGATGCGCGGTACTGAAGCTGCGCTACGACGATTTCGAGACCCTGAGCGCCAGGGAGACGCGTCCCGCGCCCTTCGCCGGCTCGTCGGGCGTATACGAAGCGGCGCGCGGGCTCCTGGAACGGAAATGGAACGGACGTCCGCTGCGACTCGTCGGATTAGGACTCGCCGGCCTCGACGAAGGCGGGTCCGGACAGGCCGAGCTCTTCGAGGAGCGCGGCGATCGCGAGGCGCGGGTAGAGCGGGCCGGTATCGCGGCCGCCCGAAAGGGCCTCGGGAAGCTGACGCGGGCCCGTCTGGTTCCCAGGCCGCCCTCCGACTGATCCCCGACGGAATTACTCCTCGAACGCCTTCCCTATCGACGCCGACTCGGCGGTAATGATGGCGGAAAGCTCGTCCCTGACCTTGACGAGGCAATCGTCTATCGACGCCTGTTCGGTACCGCCCTGGCCGCGGATTCCATCCTTTGGCCGCGTGAAGACGATGGTCCCGTCGGCCCTGACGATGCGTAGCGTAGCCTTGGCGTTGGCGATGAAGATGTTGTAGACCTTCCCGCCGTACTCCATGCGCGTCGGAGTTGCGATCTCGACGTGTACGAGGGCGAAGTATACCGCCTTGACCGAGCCCGCGAGCCCGGCGAGCGCGGATGTATCGCCGCCGAAAGCCATGTTGAACCGAGTCGGGGCCAGGGTTCCGTTGTACGGAGCCACCTCGACTCCCAGGGCCTTGAGCGAACCGGCTACCGCGTCGAGGACGCGCGGGTTGGCGCTGTCGCCGGCCGGGGTCCGTTCGAGCGCCGCGACGAGGACCAGGTTGGGAGGCGCCACGAAGCTGAAGTCCCGGAAGACGTTCTTGAAGGCGTAGCTGTAACCCTCAGTCGAGAAGATGGGGTAGGCCCGGACCACGGCGTCCTTGCCGGGAGCGGCGATGGACGTTATGCCGGTATTGGCTAGTCCCTTGGCGTCCGTGGTCACCGACGCGTTCAGCTTTCCTTCGTTGGCTATGAATTCGAAGCGGATATAGGCGTCGGGAACCGGGCTCTTCGCATAACCGTAGCTCTCGTACAGATATACCGCGGGCTGGAGACCCGAGCCCCGGGCGGCCGATCTTGAGCTGGCCGTCTGCTGCGATCCGTCGGCGGCCAGCCACGATTCGTGCGGCTCGAGCGTCAGCCGCGAGCCGATCGCTTCCAGCGAGGCCGTAATATCGTCGGCCCTGGATCGCTTCCCGGCCTTCGTGGCCTTGGCGAGGGCGGAAATATAGAATTTGACGCCTTCGGCCAGGTGGTTCGCGTCGATCGACGCGCTCGCCTTGAGCGTCAGCGCGTCGATATCCCTGTCCGTCTTGTCGGAACCAGCGCTCGCCGAGGCCGGCGCCGCTCGCGCCTCCTCGGCGGAAGGCTCGACGGCGGATAAAGGCCCGTCCGATTCCGGGGACGAGACGCACGAGGCCAACGACGCGGCCGCCGCCAAGGCGAGCGCGGCGCGGAAGGCTAGCGCGATGCCGATCATCCCCGATTTTCTACTTTTCATGCTCTGTTCCTCCTTCACCAGCTAAGGCTGAGCGTGACGGGCTTGTCAGACGCGTAGAGATCGGCCGATTTCATCGTGAACGAAGATACGCGTCCGGCCACGACAAATCCCCGAGGAGAAGAAGGCGCCCTCGGCGTCGTGATGCGTATGGATACGGCGTAATCGTCGAAGGCCGCCCGTATGAAGTCGACGAGTTCCTTCTCGGCGGGCGGGGTCCCTTCGGACAGGCGCATCGTCAGCGTCGACTTGCCGCCCGACTCGGAGTAGGAGGCCGATAGTCCGGTCGGGTCGAGGAACGAGGCGAACGCGGCGGCCGAAGGGAAGCGGAGCGCCGCCGTTACGACGAACGATTCCACGCCGTCCTTGCGCGACCACGAGCGTAGCGTGCCTCCGGCGCGTCGGGCGGCGAGATCGAGGTCGTCGCGGCCGACGGGGACGGGAATGTAGGCCGCGTTGGCGCCGAGCCTGCCGAGTTCGTCGACGGCGGCCGATACGGTATACGTCATGCTCACGTCGACCGATCCGTCGGCGCCGATGCGCGCGTCGGCGTCCATACCCAGGCAGGAAACCAGCAACGCCGTCGAGACGGCTATAAGCAAGGGGGAGAATCGTTTCATAGTAGGTAAAAGTAGCTCAAAAAAGAAGCATTGTCGAGCCGCCGTCAGTCGAAGCGCTCGCTCGTGATACCCGAGTCGTTGATGCGCAGCGAATGTTCCGACTCGATGGTCGCCAGCGCCTTCTGCATGACCCGTTCGCCGAATTCGGCCGAATTGGATACGATCGCGGCGCCGATCTGCGCGAAACGTAACGACTCCTGCAGGTCCGTCTCCGCGCATGATACGTGGTAGCGGTGTCGTAGCCTGTCCTTGATCGACTTGACGACGTGTCGCTTGTCCTTAAGGCTGTACGACTCGGGGATCTCGATGATGACCTGGAGCATTGATACGATCAAAAGCGTCGTTTCCCCAATATGCCTTCCAGCTCCTCGCTACCGGCGGGCTTGTCGGCCGGGCGGTTCCTGCGGGCCGCATCGCCAAGACTATGATCGGATCCGTCAGTCGCTCGGTTCGAGGAACCGAAGGGGTCGAAGAAGGCTATCGCGTAACCGGCGGCCGCCAGGAGGCTGGCCAGGGCCGCTATCGCGGCCGCCGCGCCGCGCGCCCGCGCCTCGTCGGCCACCTCGAACCACGCCGAGACGCCGTCGCGGGATTCGACCGCGTACGCCGTCGGCGATATTCCTGACGGAGCCGCGACGAGGACCCTACCGTCTACGCTCAGCGCTACCGCCTTCGCGGCGAGGGCCGCGGAGACGCGCTCGCCGTCGCTCGTAGCCGCAGCGATGGCCGAGACGGCCGACTCCCTTCGCGCCGCGGCGACCGAGGCCAGCCCGGGGACGAGCAGCGCGTCCGAAGCCGCGGCCCCGAGCAGCACCGCGACTATGCCGACGGCCGCGGCGGCGGCCCCGGATACGGCTACGCGCCCGCCCGGGCTTCCCGTCGCCGGCTTCGCCCGCTGGAACGGCCTCGCTACCCTGAGTAGCCTGAGAGCCGCGACGACGGCGAGGCCGCCGATCGGCGAGGCCCCGAGCCAGAAGCCGCGGACGGCGGAGGCGCCGAGATCGAGCGACGCCCAGCCGGAGATGAAGGGGCCGGAGACGAGCAGGAGCGGCAGGACGGACGACGCGCCGCGTAGCCACGGGAACGGCCGCTCCTTCTGTAGTAGGTGAATGAAGAACTCGTACGAGAATACGACGTCGAAGAGCACGCCTACGATAGAGACGTATGCTCCGACGCGCCACGAGGCTCCAGCCGCGGCGAGCGCGGCTCCGGCGAATACCGACAGCACCGAGACGATAGCCAGCGCGTTCATCGTCGATCCTACGGAGGCGCGGAGTCGATTCGCGTAACCGGACTTCCCAATATCCCGTTCCATGGGCTACAATGATATACGCGAACGATGATAAAGAAAAGACCGAGAATAGCAGACTACATCTCGTTCGTTCTCATCTTCTTCGTATCGGCGATGGGCGCGGGCGCGCAGGTGCTGACGTCCGTGCTGCCCGAGGAGCCGCCTTCCAGTCTCTTCTCGGCTCAACTCGGGGATGCCGACGTCGAGGCGTTCGCGCAGGGCTTCTGGGAAGCCTCGATACTGAGCTCGGGCGCCTGGTCGATCGGCTCGGACGATTCCGGCTTCAACGCCGTACCGTTTCTCTTTACCCAGACGCCCGACCTGTACGTATTCTTGCGCTTCAAGCAGAAATGGCTGTTCGAAGCCTACGTCACCGAAGAAGCCACCGATAATAAGTTCTCGCTGGCCTTCGAGGGCGACGATAACGATTTCGTCAAGCACGCCCGTCTCGGCAACGCCGGCATTACGATGCCCGCCTACCCGTACATGTCCTTCGGCTCGCCCGACGGCTCCTTCGGCGCGGCGCTCCGGGCCTACGACGCCGACCGCGACGTATCCATAGACGCGATGATACGCTGGGACGGCCTGGACTGGAAAACGCGCACCTTCTTCGGCGCCGCCGAAGCCGTGGAGACGACGCTCGCGCCGAGCGACCACTTGCGCGGCCGGCGCTTCGTGTTGCCGCCCGCACCGCTCCTCGCCGTTACGCTGACCGATACGACGTCGTCGGGTACGCGTACGCTACGGAGCGACGAGTACTCGGTATCGCTGGCGACCGGCGTCGTGATCCTGGCGGCGGAACCCAAGGGTAAGCTGATAGCGACCTACACTGATTCGACGACTCTCGTCCATATCGAAACGTTGTACGAAGTCACGACCGACGCCGATGGCGCCACGATACGGGTGACCAGCGCCTACGAGGCGCGCAACCTCTACGCGCTGTCCGACACGAGCTCCGCGCGGCAGCTGTTCGTCCGTAGCCTCGCGACCGGCACGACCGATACCGCGTACACCGTTACCCGCGTGTCGTCGGGGCTGATACAGGTGGTTAAAGGAAGCGCTACGCCCGGAACCGCGGACTACATGATGCCGTTCTACGCCGAGACGCCGTGGAGCTACGCCGAGGATTCCGACGTCGAGGATTCGGTATCGACCGAGGGCTTCTCCGTCGTCGCCCGCGTCGTAGAATCGGTCGACTCGATAGTGCTCGACCAGGAAACCGTCGCCGGCACCATATCGGTGTACCGAGACGGCGTCGAGTCGGCGTCCTTCGAGTACGACGAGGATTCCTGTACCCTCGTGCTGTCGCCGGCGCCTCGCTCTGGCGAGAGCATACAGATCCGTTACGCTACATCGAGCTCGGACCGCTCGTCGGGCGCGCTGGCCTTCGGCGTCGGCTCGCGCTTTCCGTGGCTCGGCCTGGACTGGTCCACGGCGGTCGGGGGGCGCTGGCCGCTGTTCGGCCTCGGCTATGACGAGGGCGGCGAGCTCCAGTCGGCCTGGACCGGCGTCTCGGCGAGCGTCACCAAGAAGACCGAGTCAGCGTCGTTCGAGGTAGAGGGTATGGCCCGCTACCTGCGCGCCGGCGCCTCCGGCCTGTACCGCGTAGCCGGCATGGAGGACTACGGCGATTCCAGCTGGCTGGTGCCGTTCAGGCAGGTATCGCCGGTGACGGACGGCATCGCGGCCGCGACCGCCCTCGATACCGACCTCGGCGCGGAGGAGTCGTTCTCCGAGCTGATCGATACGCTCCACTCGACGGGGTACTCGAACCGCGCCCTCTCGATAAGCGCCGGCACGCTTGGGACCGGCTCCGCGACGTTCGCCCGCTACGTCGATTACGTGCCGTTGAGCTCGTACGGGCGCCTGTCGTTCTTCGTGAAGGCCGACTCGACGTCAGGCGCGACGCTGACGCTGTCCGTAGGCGACGGCTCGGGCGGCGGCAGCGTCACGGTACCGCTCGACGCTCTAGACGGCGACGGTTGGCATAAAGTGACGCTCGACCTCGACCCTGTGGCGGCCGTCCGCGTGTACTCGGGCGACGGTTCGGTCGTGACGGGGACCGGCGCGACGGGATCGTTCTCGATACCGGATTCCGCCGGTCTCGTCGCGATAGGGGTTACGGGCCTGACCGCCGGCGGCAGCGGCACGATCCTGGTAGACGAGATCGTGCTGGAAGGCGCGGCCGACGGCTTCTCCGGCCTCGTCGGCGCGTCGTTCAGCGTCGGCGACCGTAAGACAGCGTCGGGCGCCTGGATCGAGGGCGCGGCCTCGGGAGTGCTGGACGGCGACCCTACGATAGCGTCGAGCCTCGAGGCCGGATGGCGTACGGCCTCCTTCGACCTGTCGGCGAGCCTGTCGCCGGCCTACGCCTCGGACGTCGCATCGGCCGGCGTCGGCTACGTCGTCGCGGTACCGGGAAAGAGCGCTACGACGCGTTTCGTCGACGAGTACTCTCGCGACGAGATATTGGACCGCTACGCGAGGAGCCTCGAAGGGGCGTTGAAGGCCGGCGGGTTCTCGGCCGGGCTATCGGCGGCCTCGACGGAGGAATCGTCGGCGTTCGGCCAGCGATGGAAGGCGAGGGCGGCCTACGGCGATATCGCGTCGGTCTCCGCGTCCGCCGGCCTCGACGCGCCGGTCGGCCTTGTCTCGGGCCTGGGCGTCGCCGACGCGTGGACCGAGTCGTGGTCGCTGCTCGCGCCAAGGTCAGAGTCGTCCGCGAGTTCGCGCCGCCTGGAGCTGTCGGCGACCGCCCTGGGTTCCAGTCTTACCGCGACGGCGACGAGGATTTACGACGATACATCGCCCGCTCGTACCGACGCGACGGTCAAGGCGAGCCTTCCCTTGCGTTTCGGCGCGTTGTCTTTCGCGCCGTACTACGCTCGCTCTACGGCCCTGGAGCGCGCGTCGTCGGCCTCGTCGTTCCGGGGCGACGCGTCTGAATTCCTGTCGGACGCCGGCGCCGCCGCCGCCCTCTGGTCGGCGCTTCCTCTCGTCGAGCTGTGGTCAGGCGACGCCTTCTACGGCTTCGCGGAATTCTCCGACGGAGCGTCGAGCGCCGAGCATAGCGCCGAGGTCGGCCTCGAGGTACGGCGGCCCATGGGCTACGGCCTCGTCGACCTGTTCGCGCCGAGCGCGGTGACGGCCGCGTACGCCCGCGCCATCGAGATGAATGCCGACACGACGGTGGAGTCGAGCGTAGTCGAACTGACCCTGTCCGGCGGCGCGGCCAATATCTTCTCCAAGTCGGGAGCCGTTCCCGTCTTCGACGGCGTAGCGTTCGACGAGTACTCCTACAAGACCGCCTTCGAATTCTCGTACTATCCTTCGGACGGCGCGGTGCTGCCCTCCGTGACGTCCAACGTGGCGGTAAGCATGGAGGGCGCCGCCGGGTCGGTATTCGCGCTGACCTCGACGTCGGCCTACGCCCGTACCCGTAGCGCCCGACCTTGGTCCGAGACGCTCGGCCTCGCCTTGACGACGAAGCCGGGCCGTACCTGGCTCGGAGACCTCGCCGGTACGGCCATCCGCTCGAGGACGGAACCCGCCGAGAAGACCTGGGTGTCGACGTGGCTCGACGACGTGCTCGGTGAGGCGCCGACGCTAAAGGATTCATTCTCGCTCGAGGGGATGATAGGCCGGACGCAGACGAGTTCGGCGCCGCTCGTCGCGAGGTTGGCGCTCGACTATTCTACGAGGGTCTCGGCCGGAACGAGCCTGTCCATAGGCGTGGGCGCGGGACTATGGCAGCTCCTGACCATCTATGCGGACGGCGCGGTCTGGGGCGTCGGATACGAGTTCAGCCTCGATGCCAAGGTCGTGTTCTAGCGATCCCCATCGGCCCGGCTCCGTTGACAGCCTTTTTGACGCTCCGTATAGTATTGCCACTATGAAACGACGCCTCGTAACCAGTGCGCTTCCGTACGTAAATAACGTTCCGCACCTCGGCAACCTGATCCAGGTGCTTTCCGCCGACGTGTTCGCCCGAGCCTGCCGCCTCCGCGGCTACGAAACCCTGTACGTATGCGGCACCGACGAATACGGTACCGCCACCGAGACGAAGGCGGCGGAGGAGGGCGTCAGCCCCGCCGAGCTATGCGCTCGCTTCCACGACATCCACAAGGCCATCTACGAATGGTTCGGCATATCGTTCGACAAATTCGGGCGCACCTCCACGCCGCGCCAGACCGAGATCGTGCAGTCGCTGTTCAAGGATATCGACGCGGCCGGTCTCGTCTCGGAGCAGACGATAGAGCAGCTGTACTGCGACCCGTGCGCCCGCTTCCTCGCCGATCGTTACGTCCGCGGTACCTGCCCGCATTGCGGCTACGCCGACGCGCGCGGCGACCAGTGCGAGGCCTGCGGCAAGCTGCTCGAGCCCACGGAACTCAAGGAGCCCAAGTGCTCCACCTGCGCCGCGACCCCCAGGCTACGCTCCACCAAGCACCTGTACATAGATCTCCCCGCCATAAAGCCAAGGCTCGAGTCGTGGATGAAGGAAGCGAGCGTCAAGGGCTTCTGGGCCAACAACGCGATACAGATGACCCAGGCCTGGATACGGGACGGCCTGAAGGCCCGCGCCATAACGCGCGACCTCAAGTGGGGCATCCCGGTACCCAAGCCCGGCTTCGAGGACAAGGTCTTCTACGTCTGGTTCGACGCGCCCATCGGCTACCTGTCGATAACCGCGTGCGCCGGCGACGAGCGCGGCTTCGACTGGAAGTCGTGGTGGATGAGCCCCGACGACGTCGAACTGTACCAGTTCATAGGCAAGGATAATATCCCGTTCCACACGGTCATCTTCCCGAGCACCCTGCTCGGTTCCGGCCGCGACTGGACGATGCTCCACCATATGTCGAGCACCGAGTACCTCAACTACGAGTCGGGAAAATTCTCCAAGTCCAAGGGCATCGGGGTATTCGGTACCGACGTGATGGAGACCGGCATACCGGCGGACGTCTGGCGCTTCTATATTTTCTATAATCGCCCGGAGAAGAGCGACGTGACCTTTACCTGGTCCGATTTCCTGGAGCGCGTAAACGGCGAGCTGATAGGCAACCTGGGCAACCTCGCCAACCGCACGCTCGCGTTCGTGCAACGCTTCTACGACGGCGTCATACCGGCCGGCAAGCCGAACGATGCGTTCTGGGCCGAGGTCAAGGCGCTCGAGGCGGAGGTCGCTGAGCGGTTCGAGCGGGCGGATCTACGCGACGCGTTCCGTACGGCGTTCCAGATAGCCGACATCGCCAACAAGCGCTTCCAGGCGGAGGAGCCGTGGAAGGCGAGGACCGCCGATCCGGACAAGGCCGCGAGCCTCCTCTCGGATCTCTGCTACGTGCTCCGCGACCTGGCTATCATAATGCACCCGTACATGCCCGCCGCGATGAGCCAGCTGGCCGGGTTCTTCGGACTCTCCGTGTCGAGCGGCTCCGATACCTCGGGACTCTCCTGGGCCGACGTCAGCCGTATGGAAGGCCTGTCAACGATCTCCGACGTCGGCGTGCTGTTCCAGAAGCTAGACCCGGACCGCGTCGCCGAGCTGCGCGAAAAATACGCCGGATCCCAGAAGGAGCGCGCCGAGCGCGACGCGGCCCGCGAAGCGGGAGTCTCCGACGATAAGATGGCGAAACCGGCCCAGCCAGCCGCCGAGAAGAAAACCGCCGAACCTAAACCGGCGCCCTACGCCGAATTACCGGTAGAGGAGCGTTTCGCGAGGCTCATCGACCTGCGCGTCGCCAAGATCGTCAAGATCGAGCGGCATCCTAAAGCCGACAAGCTCTATATCGAGACCCTCGACGACGGCTCCGGCGAGGAGCGCGTCATCGTGTCAGGACTCGTTCCGTTCTACGAGGAAGAGGAACTGCTCGGTAGGCATATCGTTCTCGTCAACAACCTGAAGCCGGCAAAGCTACGCGGCGTCGAGTCCCGCGGCATGCTGCTGGCCGCCTCGAAGTCGGGGACCGAGGGCAAGGAGATCGTCGAGGTACTCGACGCTCCGTGGGCCGTTCCCGGCACGCGCGTGACGCTGGAAGGGCAGGACCCCGCGGTTCAGCCCGACGCGGAGATAGACGTCGACGCGTTCTTCTCGGTGCCGATAGCGGCCAAGGGCTTCGGTCCGTTCGTCGGGACCAGGCCCCTGGTCGCCGAAGGCAAAGCCTTTACGCTGACGAAAGTATCCGATGGCGAAGTAGGCTAAGATGCCTCGGACTGTATGATCGAGCGATTTAACGGCGGGGCGATGATCGCCTCGCCGTTTTTCTTTATGAAAAAGGATACATGACGATGCGAATCGATATGAGAAATAATGAGAACGCCGTCTCGTCCGGCTTGCTTCAAAGCCGTTTCTGGGCTGATTTCAAGGCGCTCGCGGACTGGTCCTATACCAGGTACGACGTCGGTATCGATGCCGGCGCGTCGGGCGTTACCGAAACCCCGTTCGCGTTGAGCGTATTGGAGCGGGGGCTCGGCGCCGGGCTTCGCTTCGCCTACGTACCGCACGGCCCGGAAACCGGGCTCCCCGCCGTCGATCGCGACGCTCTGCTCGTCGAGCTGGCCGAGCGCTTGAGGAACCTGGTATCCCGTTCCTGCCTCTTCATACGCTTCGACCCCGCGTGGTACGACACGGAGCCGGCCGGGGCCGATAGCGTCGGCGCGAGCGATAGCGCGGCCGCCGCGACCATTCCGTCCCGGCCCTCGTTCGAGCGGCCGTTGCGAAAGGCTTCCGACGTGCAGCCGCCCGACAGCGTCGTGCTCGACGTGACGCGCAGCGACGAGGAACTGCTAGCCGGTATGAAGCCGAAGTGGCGGTACAACGTCCGGCTGGCCGAGAAGAAGGGCGTGACGGTAGCCTCGGAGGGGGCATCCTCGATAGACGATTTCTACGCGCTCTACGAGACGACCTCCGCCCGCGACCATATCGCGATACACCCGAAATCCTATTACGAACGGCTGTTCGGGCTCGCGTCGTCTAATCCCGTCGAGCCGAAGCCGGATATCAGGCTGTGGATTGCCCGCTACGACGGAAAGGCCCTCGCCGGAATCATCACCGCGTATTACGGTAAGGAAGCGACCTACCTGTACGGCGCGTCGAGCGACGAGCATCGCAACCTGATGCCCGCCTACGCGCTGCAGTGGGCGGCGATACGCGCGGCGCGCGACGCGGGCTGCTCGAGCTACGATTTTTACGGTATACCGCCCGTCGACGACCCGAGCCACGCGATGTCGGGGCTCTACCGCTTCAAGACCGGCTTCGGCGGCGAGATACGGCATTACGCGGGCGCCTGGGACTACGTCCTTCGGCCCGCCGCGTACGCCGCCTTCCGCGCGGCGGAGCGGGCCAGGCTCTTCTGGCACAAGACGGTGAGGAAGCGAATCGGGCGCTCGTCAGACTGACCGCTCCCCGGCTTGATACTCTTGCGCGCCGCGGGTAGATTGGGCCCTATGCATGCTTTTTCCCGGGACGATATCGAGATTCTGGCGCCGGTCGGGTCGTATGAGGCTTTGGCCGCGGCGATACGGGCGGGAACCGACGCGGTATACTTCGGCGCGGGCGGCCTCAATATGAGGTCGGCGAGTTCGGCCGATTTCGGACTGAGAGACCTGCGCCGAATCGTCCGCATCGCTTCCGGCAACGGCGTTCGTACCTACCTTACCGTAAACAGCACGCTGTTCGACGATGAACTACCGGCGATGCGGCAGCTTCTCGACGCGGCCAGGGCCGCGTCCGTCTCCGCGGTCATCGTCTCAGATAACGCGGCCTTATTGTATGCGGCGTCTATAGGCCTGCCCATACACTTGTCTACCCAGCTCAGCGTCTCCAACGTCGAGTCGCTCCGCTTCTACGCCCGGTGGGCCGACGTCGTCGTGCTGGCTCGGGAACTGAACCTGGACCAAGTCGCGGCTATGCATAAGAAGATCGTGGATGACGACATACGCGGACCGTCAGGACGGCTCGTGCGCCTGGAATTGTTCGTTCACGGTGCGCTGTGCATGGCTACCTCCGGTAAATGCTACCTGAGCCTGCACCAGTACGGTAGCTCGGCGAACCGCGGAGCATGCCTACAAGCCTGCCGCCGTTCGTATCGGTTGACCGACATACAATCCGGCGACGAGCTGGTGGTAGACAACGAGCGGCTCATGTCGCCCAAGGACCTTAAGACGATACATTTCCTCGATAGGCTGGTCGATTCCGGGGTAAGCGTCCTTAAGATAGAAGGCCGGGCCCGCAACGGCGAGTACGTGCGTGAAACCGTCTCGTGCTACCGCGAGGCGGTAGAGTCGCTGGCGGACGGCAGCTACGGCCCTGAGAAAATAGCGGCCTGGAATGAACGACTCGCCGCGGTGTTCAACCGTGGCTTCTGGGACGGGTATTACCTGGGACAGAGACTGGGCGAGTGGACGAGCGCCTACGGCGCCTCGTCGACGAAGAAGCGCATCCGTCTCGGCGTCTGCCTGAACTATTACCCCAAGGCCGGGGTTGCGAGCTTCCGCATAGAAGCGGATTCACTACGCGCCGGTGACGAAGTCCTGGCGGTAGGCCCGACGACGGGCGCGCTCTCCCTCGTTCCGCAGGAGCTAAGGGTCGACGATATGGTAGTCGACGTCGTGAACGGCGGCATGGAAGTCACCTTCAAGGTGGAACGTAAAGTACGCCGAGGCGACGCGCTATATAAGATGGTAGGCACCGTTAAAAACTGAATAGTGTCGCTAATGTTGGCGTTGCCGGCTATGGTGTTACACTGGATGAATGAAACCCAGACCTATCCGGAGGTCATTATAAAGCGTTACCGCTCACCGCATAGTCCGCCCATCGGGCTACTTGCGCCGCTGTGTGTTATGGTCGTACTGGCAACGGCTCCTGCCTTCGCCGAAAAGCGCGTCGCGTTGGAAATTTTCCACGGCGCTCAGGTGGACGGCACCAGCTACCCGTTGCTGGTGGACGCCGACATCCAAGCCGAGGACGAACTGGCGTACGAGGCCGTTCCGATCCCGCGCTGTACGATCGTTCCCTGGCTCGTTGAGTTCCGGCGGCCGCGGAGCGACCGGTACGATGCCGCGCTAAGAAAAGGCGGACGACGGGGAAGCATATTGAGCGCTCGCGGGCTGTTCATCGGTAGCGTCATTTTTTTCGGCAGCGGATTCTCGTTCGTACTGGCTCTGGGGCAGATCGTGCGGTCCCGGCGCGAGGACAACCTCCTCTTAGCGGCCTGTTTCGCCCTTATAGCACTGTGGCAATTCTTGGGTGCTTGCGTCTACGCGGGTTTTACCGAGTCGTTCCCGTTTAGCGTCTACGCGTTGAGCATCCCCTGTTACTATTCGTCTATTCCGCTACTCTATTTCTATTTTAGGCATATACTCGGAGAAGCCGCCCTGCCGCGGCGAGGGCGCTTCCTGCACGCGACCCTGCCGCTCCTGTCAATAGTCGCCTCGCTGCCACTTGCAAGGGGGGATATGGACCTGTACGCGGCGATGAACCTTATCGACGGAATAACCTTATCTCCGAGGGAGGCCTTGCCGGTCCTGAGCCTCTATTCGGCCGCGCTCCTGTTCTTCGCGTACGAGGCCGCGCTCCTTTCAAAGATATCCGGTCTGCGGCGGGACGCCGTCTCGAGGCCCCGCCGCCTTATAGACGTGACGCTGGCCCTTATAGCCTTCGTCGGTCTACTCAACCTGTGGTGGCTCTTCGACCGGGCACTCTCCCTCGGCACCCTGCCGTTCATCTACGCGAGCTTCACGGTTTTCCTAGTGGCGATCTACTTGGTCAGTATCCGGTACCCGGAGTATATGTTCGAGATACGCAAGGAGGCGGAGCGCGTCCGTTACGCCCGCTCGAGGCTCAAGGGCGTGGACGTAGACGACACCGTGACGAAGCTGGAATCCATCCTCCGGAAAGAGCGGGCCTATCTCGACCCGGAAATAGGCCTGAACGACTTGGCCGAACGGCTAGGGCTTACCCCGCACCAGTTATCCGAGATAATCAACGACCGCCTCGGCAAGAGCTTCTTCTCTCTCGTCGGCGGCTACAGGATAGAATACGCCAAGCGCGCGTTGGCGGAGCACCCGGAACGCAAGGTGGTCGACATCGCCTTCGACGCGGGCTTCAATACCCAATCGGCTTTCTATAACGCCTTCAAGAGGCAGGTCGGTATGTCACCGTCAGCGTATCGAGCCTCCCTATGATTCTTTAGGTTCCAGTCGTATACGGAAGGAAGCCCGATTCGCCGCATGGCCCTACTAATGGAGGGGCGCGGACCGACGCTCCTATAGAGGCGCCTCCGCCGAGGAGCCGGGCATGAGAAAGTGCAAGCACATATACGCGGTCGATTCGCATACCATGGGTGAACCTACCCGCGTCGTCACGGGCGGCCTGTTTATACCGTCATGCGCGAGCATGAGAGCGAAGAAGGACTTCCTGGCCGCGTCAATGGATTATGTGCGCACTTCTCTCATGATGGAACCGCGGGGCCACCGTGATATGTTCGGCGCGATCCTATGCGAACCCGTCCACCCCGAGGCCGACCTGGGCGTCGTCTTCATGGACGGCGGCGGCTATCTGGATATGTGCGGCCACGGATCGATTGGCGCCGTGACCGTCGCCCTTGAGATGGGGTTCGTGGAGACGCGCGAGCCCGAGACCCGCCTGGTCCTCGATACGCCTGCCGGTCTCGTGGAAGCGCGGGCTATGATAAGAAACGGCACGGTGGAGAGCGTCACTATACGTAACGTACCGGCATTCGTGCTCAGGCGCGGTATGACCGTGGAGCCGCGCGGTTTCGCGCCGTTTCCCGTGGACATAGCCTATGGCGGAAACTGTTTCGCCCTGGCCGAGGCATCCAGTCTCGGGCTGGACATCGTTCCGGCCAACGCTGACCGCTTCATCGAGGCGGGCATGAGCCTCCTCGCGGCGTTGCGGGCCGGACCGCGCTTCCGGCATCCGGCTACCGCCGAGCCGTTGGAGGTATCGCTAGCTGAGTTCACGGGTCCCGCGAGCGTCCCGGGGGCGAGCGCCCGGAACGTCGTGGTGTTCGGCCGCGGGCAGATCGATCGCTCGCCATGCGGTACGGGTACGTGCGCTCGCATGGCCTCGCTCCACACGGCGGGCCTGCTTCTCCTGGACCGCGCGTTCGTTCACGAGAGTATCCTGGGAACCACCTTCTCCGGAATGCTCGTCGCCGAGACTCGCGTTGGCGGCGTGGACGCCGTCGTGCCCGAGATAACCGGCCGGGCGTTCCTGACAGGCATGCAGGATTTCCTTATCGACGGCGGCGACCCGCTTAAATATGGATTTACCCTGGGCGCGGCCAATTGAGTGAGGCGCGCACGGTATGATGAAGAGCAAGGAGGAACCTATGGAGAATCCTAAGAGCATCTACGAACGATCTGTAGTCATCGACATGACTTGCCCGGCGGCCGTCAAGGATAGAATCCTGCGCGACTACCGCGACGGAGGCCTTACGGCGATAGCCGTCACGGCCGGCTACGGCATGAAAGTTCCGCGGAGGACCCCCTTGCGTCATACCGAGGAGACGATGGCGATGTGGACCGAACGCATTAGAACACGCGACGACCTCGTCCTCGTCACCTCGGTAAAGGATATATACCGAGCCAAGTCGGAAGGGAAGCTTGGCATTATATTGCACTTCCAGGGAACCAGGCCCTTCGAGGGCGAAATAAAGAATATCGGGATGTTCTACAAGACGGGCCTGCGCGTATGCCAGCTCTGCTACAACGTAAAGGATCTTGCGGGCTGCGGCTGCACCGTCGAGGAGGACACCGGACTAACGGAATTCGGGGGACTGGTCGTCGCCGAGGCTAACCGGCTAGGCGTGCTCGTGGATTGCGCCCACACGGGCGCTAAGACGACCCTGGACGCCATCGACGCCTCTAGCTCGCCCGTGATCATTTCCCACGGGAACGCGAGAGCCGTGCACGACAACGACCGCAACCTGAACGACGACGTCGTGAAGGCCATAGCGAAGAACGGCGGGGTCATAGGAATAAACGGGTTCCCCAGCTTCGTGTCCAAATCCTTTCGCCCGAGCCTGGACGAATTCATAGACCATATCGACCACATAGTCCGCCTCGCGGGCGTAGAGCACGTGGGACTCGGCATCGACTACTTCGAATACCAGGCGGCGTACTGCAACACCCTGCTGGCCAAATTCGTTTACCGTTACCTCCTAGCCGGAGGGGCCTGGAATTCCTCGAACTACGCGCCGCCTCCATGGCATTATCCTCAAGAGATAGAAACGCCCCTCCATCTCGGAACCTTGTCCGACGGACTATCGCGCCGCGGTTTCTCGCCGGAGAACATTGCCTCGATTCTCGGCGGAAACATCCTGCGGGTATACGGGCAGGTCTGGAAGTAGGCGCTACGTAGCGCCCATCGAGCCCGGCCTATATAGTAGCTGGCCAGGCTCCCGTGGCCACCGGCGTTATCGCTATCGAATTACCTCCTACTCGTCGGTACGGGTATTGAATACGCGCGACGAAGCGCTATAGTTCTAGCAAAGGGCGTTGCCTCTATCGAGGCGTATCGGCACGCGTTCCGCGGTTCATGCGAGAGACGTCGCTCGACGGGTCCGTCGACGCGTTCGATCTCCCGGAGCCTCCATCGGATCGCGGCCCGGACTGCCTTGAGGCCAGCGTCGAAGGTCCATGCCGATGATGCTGATGACGTTCATGGTCGTCATTCTCCTCGGGAGCCTCGTTCCCCTGCGCGCCGACGAAGAAGGTTCCGTCCCGGTTTCCTTGACCGTTTCCTTCGAAGGCGACGCCTCCGAAAGAGGGACGGCCGAAGGCGTATTGGGGACGGTCGTACGCGGTTCGGTCGAAGTTGCCTTGTTGAAGAGGAATTTCATCGCCGTCGAAGAAGCGCTCGAGAGCCCGGCCGGAAACGCCGTGACCGATTTCGAGATGGCCGTCGCGTATACCATGGTTTCCGATCGCGTCGTGCTGACGTTCACGCTAGCGGATCGTTCAGGCGGGATGCGAACCCAGAGCGGTACGCTGGAGTGCGGCTTCGATCTCGATTTCGACCAGACCGTCGGAGCCTACGTCCAGACGCTGCTGGTCGCGGCGCAGAGCGAGTTGAGCGGGCATCCTCCCGTCCCTCGTACCGAGACTCCGGATCGAGCCTTGCCAGCGGTATTCGATGCTACCGCCTTCTCCATGCCCGTTGCCTCTTACGGTCCCTCGCCGGACGTCGTCATCGCTCCGGAGAAGCCTCGTCCCGCCCAGGTCCTTCCTCCGCTCGCGACGGTCCCTACGCCCGAGGAGGCACGGTCGCCCGAGACGGTCCCGTCGCGCGTGGTCGCCCCGCCGTCCGAGACGGCCCTGGACCCCGGGACGCCCGAAATCGCCCTCGTAGCCGACGCGATACGGGAGCGGGTCAGACGCCCTGCGAGCGGCGTCGGCGCGGGAATAGGCGGCTTCATACCGCTCGGCCGCGCCGGCGAGTACTTCAAGATCGCCGCCCAATTCCAGGCGAGCCTCGATTTTCCGCTCGACGAATCGGATCGCTGGAGGGCCGGCTTCTCGGCGTCGCTGCTACCTGTTTCCATCGAGGGCAGGGATACGGCGAGCGCGAGCAGCCTGTTCGCGACGCTGAGCGGAGAGGCGACGCGGCGATTCTCGTCAATAGGGTCGATGACGCCCTACCTACGGGCGGCCGCGGGACCGGCCGTCGCGTCGATACGGGGCGACGGAGCGACCTCGTATACCGAGCTGATGCCGTTCGCCTCAGCCTCGCTAGGCGCCGCGATACGGGTTTTCGGAAGAATGGGGATAGACCTCGAGGTGTCGTCCATTCTTTTCGTCGATACGGGGGGCGGCTCGGTCGCCGCTCTCTGGGGGATGCTTCCCCGGCTCGTCATCACGATGGAGATATGACATGAGAACCGTGGCATTCTGCAGACTGGCGGCGCTACTGATCGCATCGTCGGCCGCCGCGGCCTTTTCCTGCGTCCCCGCGTCGGTATTCCAGATATGGGACGAGCTGTTCGTCGAGCCGGCCCAGCTACAGGTGAGCCCGTCGATCCTTGTACTGCAGGTAGACCAGGACGCGCTGCTCGTCGCGTCGGGGGGTACGACACCCTACGACTTCCAGATCACGCAGGGCTCAGGCTCGATCTCGCCGGTCGCGGACGGCCGGGTCGACTATATCGCTCCGTCTTCGTCCACCGTGGCCGTCATACGGCTCGTCGACGCCGCGGGAGACGATACGGTAGCGATCGTAATCGTCAACGATACGTCCGTGGCGCCGCTCGGCCTTCTGCCCTCGATCGCGTCGCTCGAGTACGGCGAGTCCCTGACCTACACCGTCGTCGGGGGGACGCCCCCGTACTGGTTCAGCGTCGCTTCCGGCCTCGGGAGCGTGGGCCAGGATACCGGCCTCTACCTCGCCCCGGGGACGGATACCGACGCGGTCGTGCGGGTAGAGGATTCCTCCGGCCGATCGAGCGACGCGGCCGTGACGGTCCGCGCGAGCCCCCCGGAGCTCGTCATCGATCCGATGAGCGTCACGATAGAGGCCGGCGGCGGTTGTTCCTTCTCTGCGATGGGGGGAGGCGGCTCGTACGTCTTCAGCGCGACCGGAGGGACGATAGACTCGGTTACCGGGGCGTACACGGCTCCGGTAGCGCAGGGCGCGTATACGGTCAGCGTCACCGATAGTGCCGATATCGCCGTCGCGGCCGTCACGGTCGTGCAGGCGGTCGATCCGCCGCTGACCATCGTGCCTAGCTCGGTCACGCTGCTGCTGGGCGGGGAGAGCTACAGGTTCGCCGCCGTCGGAGGGATAGCCCCCTATACGTTCTCCATGACCCTGTCGAGCGGAGGCTCCATAACGGCCGACGGCCTCTATACGCCCGCCTCGGGAACGAAGCTCGTCAAGGAGTACATACGCCTCGAGGACGATCGCGGCATCGGCGTCACGGCGACCATCACCCTCAAGAAACCGTGACGGGCGGCCCTACTCGAGCAGCTCGAGCAAGCTCTCGAGGATCGGCCGCAGGGCTGGATCGTATGCCTCCCGCTCCTGAGGGGCGCGTCGGGCCGCGATCGCGTCGATAAGTGCCGCTATCTCGGCTATCCCCGCGAGCCGCCCCGCGGTACGGTATTCCTCCTCGGAATAGAGGAAGAATCGGTCGAGCCTCTCGGCCAGGTCGGGATACTCGCTCCGGACGGGTTCCGCGGCGATGATCCTGCGCGCCTCTACCTTCGCCTGCATGAGGTCTATCCTGGTCCCCAGCGCGGCCTGGTCCGATCCGGTTCCCCGCTCGGTCTCGCCCGGCTTATCGAGCATCGCCTCTACGCGATTCCGCAGCGCCAGCCTGGCGGCTTCCTCAGCCCGCGACCGGGCCTCGAAGGCCGAGAATTCCAGCCGATCGCGCCGCCTGGATTCGGCCAGGCCGTCGCGTTCCGATTCGAGGCGCGCTATCTCGGCCGCGGCCTCGTCGTTGCGGCGCGACAGCTCCCGCTCGGATGCCCGCTGCATCTCGCGCTGAGCCATAAGGAGCTCTATCTCGGCGGTCAGGGGATCGGTACGCCTTGTCAGTTCCTCGCCGTATCGGCTAGCCGCGGCCGCCAGCTCCCGCTCGCGGCTCGCCGACTCCGCCCTCAGGCTTTCCTCGTAGGCCTGTAGCTCCTTCGCGCGTTCGTCCTGGAGCCTCGCCTCGAGGTCGCGTAAGCCGGTTTCTATCGCCTCGTCGGCGAGGTCGGACGAGGCCAGCCGACGTCGCTCGGCCTCTATCGCCGTCCTCAGCCCGGACTCGAGCTCGTTCGCCTTGAGCGCGAGCCTGGCGTCGAAATTTTCGCGTAGCGCCTCGCGTTCGCTCAGGACCCTGCCGTACTCTTCCTGCAGGGCCTCGATCGTCGTCTCACGTTCCTCTATCCGTTCGTCGGCCTCGCGGCGCAGCGCTCGGTACAATCCGGCGCTATCGTACGTATCGGACGTCGAAGGGTCGACGAGCCGGCGCTCGCCGGTATCGTATATCCTCGGGACGATGAGCAGCGTGAGCGCCATCAGGACCAGCGCGCCGGCGTTGACGGCGGCCGGGATCGCCGCTCCGCTCGAGGCGGAGTTCGATTCGAGGTTCAGCGAGCCGCGGCTTTTCCCGATGCTCTCCTCGATCTCCCTGAGTATATCATCCCGTTCGTCCTCGGGGACGATACCCGTATCGTCGGTCGGCATCGTCTCCATACCGGTCGGGGCGTCGTTCATGGCGATTTCCTTCAAGAAGAATTGTAGCGTCCCGGGCCGTGCGCTTCAACGGCGGCGATTTGACTCGGGGGGGGGCGTTATCCTATGATTCGTAATGAAAAATGCGCATACGAACGAGGATTCTCTTCACCGTCTTACCGTTGCTGGTTGCGCCCCTGGTCGTTTCAGGGCTCGTCTCGTCATTCGCGGCGAGGAACGGAATCACGCGCGTGACGGTGGAATTCCTGCGCTTCAAAACCGAGGAACTGAGGAAGTACGCCAGGCAGCAATGGAGTATCCTCGAGGAGAACGGCCTGGAATCCGACGAATATTTCGTCGAGGTCGCCAAGAAGGCCGTCGGCGGCTTCGCGGCCGGAACCGTGCGCGGCCAGACCGAGCTCGTGGCGGCCTTCGACTCCTCGGGCGTACTCGCGATGAGCAGCTCTCCCCTGACGCTCGAGCCCGCCGAGGCGAGCGACGTCCTTGCCATGATAGGGGCGCGCAGGGAGGGATGGATCCGCCTTCGCCTCGGAGGGGCTGACCGCGTGGCGCAGGCCGCCTTCTTCCCGGAATTCGGCTGGTACGTCCTCGTCAGCGAGCGGGAGGACCGTTTCTACGCCGCGGTCGACGAGATAATCTACAGGAACGCCTTGATCATCGCCGTTTCAGCCGTCGTCTCGACGGTCCTGCTAGCGTTCTTCTCCCGCTATCTTTCCCTGCCTATACGCCGCCTGGAACGGACGATGACCACCGTGATGGAGACGAACGATCTTGGCATACGAGCCGAGATCGTGTACTCCGACGAGATCGGAAGCCTGGCGGCGAGTTTCAACGGCATGGTGGCCGCGCTGTCTGACGCCTACGCGCAGATCAAGAACTACGCCCTCACGGCCGCTATCTCCCAGAGGCAGGAGCGGAAGGTCCGCAATATCTTCCAGAAGTACGTGCCGGCCGACGTGATCGAGCAGTTCTTCAGCCGGCGCGAGGCGCACCTCGTCGGCGACGAGCGCGTCCTGAGCATCTTGTTCAGCGATATCGTCGGCTTTACAGGCATCTCCGAGAGCCTCTCCCCGAGCGAGGTCGTCGACTCCCTTAACCACTATTTCGAGCGGATGGTCGAGATCATCATCCAGAGGAAAGGCATCGTGGACAAGTATATAGGCGACGCGATCATGGCCTTCTTCGGCGCCCCCGTATCGTCGGGGCGCGACGCCCAGAACGCCGTCGCCGCAGGCCTCGAGATGATAGAGTCGATGGACGAGTTCAACGTCTGGCAGACCGCCAAGGGGCGTCCGCCGTTCCGGAGCGGCGTCGGGATCAACCACGGCAAGGTAACGATAGGCAATATCGGCTCCGACAAGAAGATGGACTATACGGTCATAGGCGACATGGTCAATATCGCGTCGCGAATCGAGGGGCTCACGCGCGTATACGAGGAGCCGATGCTCGTCTCGTCGCAGGTGTACCGCGAGGTCCGGGACAGCTTCCCTTGCTTCTTCGTGGACAAGGTGGCCGTCAAGGGCAGGCGTAGCGCCGTCTCCGTCTTCGGCGTGCGCAGGGATATCGACGCGGAGAGCGAGAAGGCGGTGAGGTACTACCATGCCGGCATACGGCATTACTACGGTCGCCGGTTCGACGACGCCGCCCGCTGTTTCGATCGGGCCTCGCGCATACGGCCTGGCGACCCGCGCTTCGAGCGCTTCGCCGAGCGCTGCGGTTCCTTCCTGAGGTCGCCGCCTCCGCCCGGCTGGACGGGCATTGTCGTCATGAACGAGAAATGAGCGCCGGACGCGGCCGCGCAATGGAGAAGAGCCGCCCGCTCATGGATCGCGCGCGGCTCCCCGGGCCTGCGGACGGATGAGCGGGGCCTTTACGCCTCGATAGCCGACGTCAATTCCTCTTCCCAGAATTTAGCCGGATAGCGGCTCGGAGCTTCCTCGGGCTCCGGAGGTAGCCCGGCGACGCGCTCGGCTTCGGCGGCCGCCCACTCGGCCTGACGCACGGTCTTGAGGAATTTGTCGGCGACGCTGGGGAACAGCTCGAGGAGCAGCGCTTCCTTCTCGTTCTTGGCCAGCCGGAGGCCGCCGCAGTCTGCCAGCTCGGGATTGTCCTGCTTCTTATACGTGCTCGTATCGTACGGCGTCTCCTCGCGGACTCCGGCGATTTTCTCGCGGAAGGCGGGGGCTATCGGGAAGGGCGTCCGGCCGTACGAGCCCTTGACCAGCTCTATGAAATTCTTGGAGACGTTGGTATAGAAAGGCTTGCCCTGGGACTTGTCGACGATGCAGTTGACGGCCTGGGCGCCGACGATCTGGCTGGTGGGCGTGACGAGCGGCGGCACTCCGGCGTCGAGCCTTACCTGGGGCACGATCTGGAGGACCTCCTCGACGTGCTGCTCGAGCTTGTATTCCTTGAGCTGGGCCATCATGTTGGTGTACATGCCGCCGGGGATCTGGGCTCGCTTGACGATCTCGTTAGGCTCGGGGTAGTTGAACGCCGCCTCGATGCCCTGGCAGAGCCTGAGCGCCTCGTCGGTCCTGCCCGCTACGGCCGCCTCTACGGCTCCGTCGAGCAACGACGCGAGCTCGGGGCTCGGCTCGTACGAGGTAAGGTCGATCTCGGGCGGGAGCACCTTGTACTGGTCGAATTGGGCGAGCTCGCCGCGTATGCCGCGCAGCTCGCGGTTGATGCCCGCTACCGCGGCCAGGTCCACGCCCGTGTCTATACCGAGCCTGTCTGCGAACAGCTGTACGATCTCGAAGGCGGGGGCCGCGGGGCCGCCGGAGAAATTCATTATTACGGTATCGACGATATCGACGCCGTTGACCATGGCCAGGAGTACGCTCGCGACGCCGTACCCGGGCGTGCAATGGGTATGCAGGTCTATGGGGATGCCGACCTCGGACTTGAGCGCCTTGATGAGCCGCGCGCTCATAGCGGGCTCGACGAGTCCCGCCATGTCCTTGATGGTTATCATGTCGGCGCCGGCGGCGGCCATCTCCTTGGCCTTGCGGACGAAGTACGGTATGCCGAATAGCGTTCCCGGTATCTTCTTGCCCTTGAAGAAGGCTCCTGCTCGATCGCCGAAGGTGAATTTCGGGTCTACGGTGAAGCAGACGGCGCAGTCCGTCATGCCGCCGCTCTCCTTGACGAAGCGGATGGTGCTCTTCATGTTGTCGATATCGTTGAGCGCGTCGAATATGCGCATGATATCGATGCCGGACTCCACCGAGTTGCGGCAGAAGCCCTCGATGACCGAGTCGGGATAAGGGTTGTAGCCGAACAGGTTTCGTCCGCGCGATAGCGCGGTCAGCTTGGAGGAGCCGGCGACGCCGTCGCGGATGCTCTCGAGCCGGGTCCACGGATTCTCTCCCAGGAAGCGCATGACCGAGTCGGGTACGGCGCCTCCCCAGACTTCCATGGCGTAGAAATGGGCGCTCTTATAGAAGGGCAGGACGCGGTCTACCTGGTTCTGCGTCATTCGAGTGGCGAATTGCGACTGTTGTCCGTCTCGTAATGTAAGATCGCGTATCAGTAGGCGCTTAGCCATGGTGCATCTCCATAAAGCAGTGCTGTTGATAGCCGTACGAGTAACGATGCGGCTTATACCCAAGTATAGTAAGTGTGTTCCGCTTCGCCAAGGCTTAGTCGATACGAGCGCCCTATCGACCGAGCGCCTCAGATATCAGCTCCGCCGTCTTCTTGACCTTGGCGATCTTGTCGGAAAAGCCGGAGCCCGCGAACCGTACAGACGGTCCGGACATGGCTAACGCGCCTACGACTTCGCAGCTGGCGTCCTGGACGGGCGCGGCTATCGAGGTGACTCCCTCCTCTCGTTCGCCGAGGCTGACGGTATACCCGCCGTGCCGAAGCTCTTTCAGCGCCTCTTCCGTGGTGAACTGGTCGCGGGCCAGGAGCGTCCTCCTCCTGTCCTCGGGGAGGTAGGCGAGGAGTACTCGCCCCGCGGCGCCGCGCGTGAGGGGATGCCGATCTCCTACGTTTATGACCCGGCGGAGCGGAAGCGTACTCTCGACGCGCTCGACGCATATTCGCTCGTCCCCCTGAATGACGTAGAGGCTGACCCCTTCGTTATAGATGGCGTTCAATTCGCGCATGAACGGCAACGCCACCTTGCGTAGTTCCATATTGGAGAGCCCGAGGGCGCCGATCTGGGTAATCCTCGAGCCCAGCGAGTAGCGTTGCGTATCGCTATTACGGGCGAGGTAGTTGCGGTTCTCGAGCGTCGCGACGATACGGGACGTCGTGCTCATGGAGAGATCGATGCGTTTGGCGATCTCGGTAAGCGACAGGTCGAGCCGTCCGGGAGCGAAGCAATCCAGGATATCCAGGGCCCGTTCGATGGACCGGACCGGAGAATCTTTCACAGCCATATAGGATTCCTCTCTATGATGCAAAATCTATTAATACCGCAAGGTGGAATACGATTCCGAATTACGGATATATCGTATGCATTACTCACCTGTCAAGCCGCGTGAAGGAAACTATCCTGAAATCATGCGCGAACTCCATGATACTTATATAATACAGAAAATATCATAGCACGGATGCTTCCGATCACCGCTTGCCTGCTTTTACGGCAGTATTTCTTTTCCTTTACTTGACAGGAACTTGTCTCGCGTATAATCTAAAATAATGGAACTTGATTTTGTCAATACCATCAGGTGGAATAGATAGCGTTGGTAAAACTGCCGAGACGCCCCCCAATACAAGCTAGGATCCGCGTCAGGGTTTGAGCCTAGTCAATATACAAGCCGTTAATAACGGCGTATCTCCATACGGGAGTAGGATATGAGCGAACAGAAGAGAAGCTTTTCCCATGTCATCAGAGAACGATACTGCAAAGGTTGCAGCGTCTGCGTCGCGTTCTGCCCGAAGCAGGTTCTCGTGCTGAAGAACGGCAAGGTCTTCGCGGAGAGGCCCGAGCAGTGCATCGGTTGCCGTCTGTGCGAGATGCGTTGCCCCGATTACGCTATCGAAATCGTTGAAACCGGTCTCGACAAGCCGGTCGAAAAGGACGCCGCTTGCGTCGATTACTCGGTTCCGCCGGAGGCCAATCATGCCTGAAGCTAAACTCATGCAGGGCAACGAAGCCTGCACCCTCGGCGCTCTCGCCGCGGGTCTCAATTTCTTCGCCGGTTACCCTATTACGCCGTCTACGGAGATCGCGGAGCTATGCTCCGAGGAGCTGCCCAAGATCGGCGGCAAGTTCATCCAGATGGAAGACGAGATCGGTTCTATCGCGGCCATCATCGGCGCTTCGCTGACCGGACGCAAGGCTATGACCGCGACGAGCGGTCCGGGCTTCTCGCTCATGCAGGAACTGATCGGCTATTCGGCTATCTCCGAGGTCCCGATCGTCATCATCAACGTCCAGCGCGTCGGTCCCTCTACCGGTATGCCTACGTCCCTCGCGCAGGGCGACGTGATGCAGGCCCGTTGGGGTACCCATGGCGATCATCCCGTCGTGGTCCTCGCCCCGGGCAACGTACGCGAGTGCTTCGACCTTACGATCAAGGCCTTTAATATAGCCGAGGACCTACGGGTTCCGGTCATCGTGCTCTCCGACGAGACTATCGGCCATATGCGCGAGAAGGTCGTCCTTCCCGATTACAAGTCCATCAAGGTCGTCAATCGCAAGGCTCCCGCCACGCCGGCCGGCTATCTTCCATATAAGGCCGATCAGGACGGCGGCGTGCCGCTCATGGCGCCGTTCGGCGCCGGCTATCGCTGGCACGTGACCGGCCTGTCCCACGACGAGACCGGCTTCCCCACCAACAAGGGCGAAGTAGCCGGGGACCTTATCAAGCGGCTCATGCGTAAGGTCGAGAAGGCCGAGCCGGTCATACGCGATTACGCTACCGAGAGCGCCGACGACTGCGACGTCCTCGTGGTGGCGTTCGGATCGTCCGCGATGTCGGCGACTTCGGCGGTACGCCAGGCCAGGGCCCAGGGCGTCAAGGCGGGCTTGTTCAGGCCCAAGACGATATGGCCGTTCCCCGAGGAGCCGTTGCGAGAGCTCGCGGCCAAGGCCAAGCGGATCATCGTGCCCGAGATGAACCTGGGGCAGCTCGTCCTGGAGATAGAGCGCGTCGTCGCGGGAAAGGCTCCCGTCGAGCGGCTTAGCAAGGTCAATTGCGAGCTCTTCCGGCCGGAAGAGATACTCAAGGCTATCATTGGAGGCTCGAAATGAGCGAAAGCCTCGATTACTTCAGGCAGAACAGGCTTCCCCACATCTGGTGCCCGGGCTGCGGCCACGGTACCGTGACAGGCGCGCTTACCCGTACGCTGGCGAAGCTAGGGATCGACAAGAACAACGTCGTCGTCGTTTCCGGCATCGGCTGTTCCAGCCGGGCCTCGGGCTACCTCGATTTCGACACGATACACACGGCGCACGGCCGGGCGATCGCGTTCGCGACCGGCATCAAGCTGTCGCGCCCCGACATGAAGGTCATCGTGATGACCGGCGACGGCGACTGCACCGCCATCGGCGGCAACCACTTCATCCACGCCGCCCGCCGCAATATCGACATCACGACCATCGTGATGAACAACAGCAACTACGGTATGACCTCGGGGCAGTATTCCCCGATGACCCCGACCGGCATGCTCGGTACCACCGCGCCGTATGGCAACGTGGAGCGTCCCTTCGATTTGGGCAAGCTCGCGATCGCCTGCGGCGCCACCTACGTCGGCCGGTCGACGTCGTACCACGTGCAGCTGCTCGGAGAGCTGCTGGAGAAGGCCCTGCTCAACAAGGGCTTCTCGGTGGTCGAGGCCGTCGTCGGCTGCCCGACCTATTTCGGCAGGAAGAACAAGCTCGGCGGCGCCGTCGATATGTTCACCTGGCAGAAGGATCACGCGGTCAACGTCAAGGCGGCCGCGGTCATGGCTCCCGAGAAGCTCGAGGGCAAGTTCCTGATAGGCGAATTGTATAACCAGGCCGCGCCCGAGTTCACCGCCCAGTACGATGCGCTCATTGAGAGCGTCAGGCGCAAGTTCGATAATTTCCAGGGGGGAGTACGCGGATGCGCACAGAATTCAGACTAAGCGGTTCAGGCGGACAGGGACTCCTGCTCGCCGGCATAGTGCTCGCGGAAGCGGCGATCCTGGACGGCAAGAACGCCGTGCAGACACAGAGCTACGGTCCCGAGGCGCGAGGCGGCTCGAGCAAGGCCGAGGTCGTCGTATCCGCCGAGGATATCGACTATCCCAAGGCGACCGACCCGGATTTCCTGCTGGCCCTGACGAACGACTCGTACAAGACCTACGGCAAGCTCCAGGGCAAGGGCCTGATCATCGTCGATTCGTCCGTCTGCCTCGATCCGGATATCAAGGCCAGGACGGTATCGCTGCCCATCCTCGACACGGCGGCCAACGTTATCGGCAAGAAGGTCGTGGCCAATATCGTCGCGCTCGGCGTGCTCGGCGGAATCTCGGGCGTCGTATCGCCCGAGATACTCGAGAAGGCCGTTCTCAACAGGGTTCCCAAGGGAACCGAGGAACTCAATATCAAGGCGCTTCGCGCGGGGCTGGAATTGGCCGCGAAGGCGAAGAACGCCTGACGGGCGGGAGACACGCATGAGCGATACCGAGAATATCAAGAAAGGCCTCGAGGCCTACGACGCGGGAGTAACGAAAGCGCTAGCCAAGTTCTCCGAACGCAAGAAGGAATTCTCGACCGGTTCGAAGTCGCCGGTCAAGCGGCTCTATACGCCGCTCGATGACGCCGGCCGCGATTATGCCAAGGATATAGGATTCCCGGGCGCGTATCCGTACACGCGCGGCGTGCAGAATACCATGTATCGCGGCCGTTTCTGGACGATGCGCCAGTACGCGGGCTTCTCCACCGCCGAGGAATCCAACAAGCGCTACAAGTTCCTCCTGTCCCAGGGCACGACGGGACTGTCCGTCGCGTTCGACCTGCCGACCCAGATAGGCTACGACTCCGACCACGCGCTGTCCCAGGGCGAGGTCGGCAAGGTCGGCGTCGCCATCGACTCGCTCGCGGACATGGAGATCCTGTTCGACGGCATCCCTCTGGACAAGGTCTCGACGTCGATGACGATCAACGCGCCCGCGTCGGTGCTGCTCGCGATGTACATCGCGGTCGCCGAGAAGCAGGGCGTCGGTCCCGATAAGCTCGAGGGGACGATCCAGAACGACATACTCAAGGAGTACGTCGCCCGCGGTACCTATATCTTCCCCCCCGAGCCGTC
The DNA here is from genome assembly GCA_002839315.1 of Spirochaetae bacterium HGW-Spirochaetae-3. Taxonomy (GTDB): domain Bacteria; phylum Spirochaetota; class Spirochaetia; order Treponematales; family UBA12059; genus SZUA-370. The sequence goes on along the minus strand of PGXV01000004.1, from coordinate 30,402 downwards.
GATGCGGCTGATCACCGATATCTTCGCGTACTGCTCCAAGAGCGTGCCCAACTGGAACACGATATCGATCTCCGGCTACCATATCCGCGAGGCCGGCTCGACCGCGGCCCAGGAAGTGGCGTTCACGATAGCCGACGGCATCGCGTACGTCGACGCCGCGGTAAAGGCCGGGCTCGACGTGGACGACTTCGCGCCGCGCCTGTCCTTCTTCTTCAACGCTCACAACGACCTCTTCGAGGAGGTCGCCAAGTTCCGCGCGGCGCGCCGCGTCTGGGCCACGGTGATGAAGGAGCGCTTCGGCGCCAAGAATCCCAAGAGCCTGTCGCTCCGCTTCCATACGCAGACCGCCGGCTCCACGCTGACCGCACAGCAGCCCGATAACAACATCGTACGCGTGGCTATCCAGACCCTCGCCGCGGTGCTCGGCGGCACGCAGTCTCTGCACACCAACTCCAAGGACGAGGCCCTCGCGTTGCCGACCGAGGCGTCGGTGCGGATAGCGCTGCGTACCCAGCAGATCGTCGCGTACGAGTCCGGAGCCACCGAGACCATAGACCCGCTCGCGGGATCGTACTACGTCGAGAGCATGACCGACCGCATCCAGAAGGAGGCGGAGGCCTATATCGCGACGATCGACGGCATGGGCGGCGCGGTCAAGGCCATCGAGCGCGGCTACGTGCAGCAGGAGATCCAGGACGCGGCGTATACCTGCCAGATGGACATCGAGTCGGGCGAGAAGATAGTCGTCGGCGTCAATAAGTTCCAGATCGAGGAAGGGCCGCCCAAGGGGCTCCTCAGGGTCGACCCGATAGTCGGCGAACAGCAGTCCGCCAAGCTCAAGAAACTGCGCGCCGGCCGTGACAACGGGCGCGTCGACTCGGCGCTGGCGGCCCTCAAGGCCGGAGCCAAGGGCGACGACAACCTGATGCCGCTCATCCTCGAGGCGGTCAGGGCCTACGCCACGCTCGGCGAGATTTGCGATGTGCTGCGCGCCGAGTTCGGCGAGTACCAGCAGAAGGTCATACTCTAAGGTGGATGCCATGGAACGCAAGATACGAGTACTCGTCGCGAAGCCCGGCCTCGACGGCCACGACCGCGGCGCCAAGGTCATAGCCCGCTCGCTCCGCGACGCCGGCATGGAGGTCATCTATACCGGCCTCCGCCAGACCCCGGAGCAGATCGTCTCGGCCTCCGTCCAGGAGGACGTCGACGTCATAGCCATGAGCATCCTGTCGGGCGCCCATAACCACCTTTTCCCGAGGGTCATGGAGCTGCTCAAGGATAAGGGCGTCGACGACGTTCTCGTCGTAGGCGGCGGCGTCATCCCGGACGAGGACATACCCGGGCTCAAGGCCGCGGGGATCGCCGCGGTGTTCACGCCCGGATCGGCTACGACCGATATCATAGAATTCATAAAGAATAACCTGAAACGACGGGAATAGGCCGTGGACGATTCGGCCGTTTCCGCGGAGCGCGTACGCTCCGGCGACATACGCGCGACGGCCCGCCTGATCAGCATGATCGAGCGGGAGGAACCGTCGCGGCTCGCCGTCCTCAAGGCCCTGCACGCGTACGGCGGCGGGGCCCACGTCGTCGGCATTACCGGGCCGCCCGGAGCGGGCAAGAGCACGCTGACCGACAAGCTGGTCGCCGAGCTCCGCGGGCGCGGCCGGCGCGTCGCGGTGCTCGCGGTAGACCCGTCGAGCCCGTTCACCGGGGGCGCGATACTGGGCGACCGCATACGCATGCAGCGCCACGCCACCGACGAGGGCGTCTATATACGTAGCCTCGCGACCAGGGGCCACCTCGGCGGACTGTCCCGATCCGCGTCGGAGGCGGTGCGCGTCCTCGACGCGGCCGGCTACGACGACGTGATCATCGAGACCGTCGGCGTCGGGCAGTCCGAGGTCGATATCGTGCGCATAGCCGATACCGTCGTCCTCGTGTCGGTGCCCGGGCTCGGTGACGACATCCAGGCCATCAAGGCCGGCGTCATGGAGATCGGCGACGTGTTCTGCGTCAACAAGGCCGACAAGGACGGCGCCGAGCGCGTAGTCCGCGAGATACGGGCGATGCTCGAGACCGCGGTGCTGAACGGCGCCGCTACCCGGTTCTCGGCGCTCTATACGGCTCGCGCCGCCCTGGCTCCCGCCTCCACGGATCCCGCGACGATCGAGTCCGCCCGGGACTCCCTCCGGGACTCCCTTCGGGGCGGCGCGATGGAGCAAGGCGCTTTCCATCATATAGCGGCGCAGGCGCCGGGCCATCCGAACCTCGAGATACCGCCCGTCGTCTGCACGGTAGCCGAAACGGGGCAAGGTATCGTAGAGTTGGTCAACGAGATAAAGACCCATGAGGCGGCCCTCGCCGCGACCGGATTCCTCCGTTCCAGGAGAGAGGCTAACCTGGCGTGGGAGCTCGGAAGGGGGGCCGCGGAGCGGGTCCTCTCGGCGTTGGAGCGCGACGAGCGCAAGGAAACGATGAGCGAGCTGGCCCGCGCGGTCCTTGACAAGCGAATCGATTACTATGACGCTCTCGATACCCTCGAAAAGGCGCTGACGCGATACTGAGACGCGGCTCGCGCACGAGAAAATACCAGGAGGATTTCATGGTCGTAAAACTGGATCATATCGGAATTGCGGTTTCCAACCTCGAGGAGACCCTGAAGGTCTATACCGACCTCTTGGGCATGAAGCTGCACGGCACCGAGACGGTAGAGGAACAGAAGGTAAAGACCGCGTTCCTGCCGATAGGCGAATCAGAGATAGAACTATTGGAGACCACCGCGCCCGACGGTCCCATCGGCAAGTTCATCGAGGCCAAGGGCCAGGGCATACAGCATATCGCGTTCAAGGTAGACGACATCGAGGCGGCGCTCGCGGAGCTCAAGTCCAAGGGCGTGCGGCTCATCGACGAGAAGCCCAGGTACGGCGCCGGAGGAGCCAGGATCGCGTTCCTGCATCCCAAGGCTACCGGCGGCGTGCTTATCGAATTGTGCCAGAAAGACTGAGACAAAGCATTTCTCTCAAGGATGGAGCGAATTATATGGAAGCTAAGCTGAAAGATCTGTCCGATCGTCGCGGCAAGATAACCGCGGGCGGCGGACCGAAACGAGTCGCGGCGCAGCACGACAAGGGCAAGATGACCGCTCGCGAGCGGATCGAGGCCTTCCTCGATCCGGGTACCTTCACCGAGCTCGACGCGTTCGTGGAGCATAGGGCCACCGAACTGGGCATGGCCGACGTCGAGGCGCCGGGAGAGGGCGTAGTCATCGGTTACGGCACCATCGCCGGACGCCTCGTATACCTGTTCGCGCAGGATTTCACCGTTATCGGCGGATCCTTGGGAGAGATGCACGCGGCCAAGATATGCAAGGCCATGGACATGGCCATGAAGGTCGGTTGCCCGTGCATCGGCATCAACGACTCGGGCGGAGCCCGTATCCAGGAAGGCGTCGACGCCCTCTACGGGTACGGCAACATCTTCTACCGCAACACGCTCGCCTCGGGCGTCATACCCCAGATATCCGTCATCATGGGCCCCTGCGCCGGCGGCGCCGTGTATTCCCCGGCCCTGACCGACTTCACCGTGATGGTGGACAAGACCTCCAACATGTTCATCACCGGTCCCCAGGTCATCAAGGCTGTGACCGGCGAGGACGTGACCGCGGAGGCTCTCGGCGGCGCCCTCGTGCATAGCGAGGTATCCGGCTGCGCCAGCCTCATGTTCGCCGACGAACGGGCGACTATAGAGGGCGTCAAGAAGCTCCTGTCGTACCTGCCGTCCAACAACATCGAGGACGCGCCGCTCGCCGCGACCGGCGACGACGTCGCCAGGGCCTGCCCGGGCCTCGCAGCCGTCATCCCCGACTCGCCGAACAAGCCATACGACATCCGCGACGTCATATCGCAGGTCTTCGACGACGGCGACTACTTCGAGGTGCAGCCCCTGTACGCCAAGAACATCGTCACCTGCTTCGCCCGCCTGGGCGGACGCTCGGTCGGCGTGATAGCCAACCAGCCCAAGGTGATGGCCGGCGTCCTGGACATAAACGCGTCCGACAAGGCCAGCCGCTTCATACGCTTCTGCGATTCCTTCAATATCCCGCTCGTCACCCTCGCCGATACCGCCGGCTACCTGCCCGGCGTCGGCCAGGAGCACGGCGGCGTCATCCGCCACGGGGCCAAGCTCCTGTACGCGTACTCGGAGGCCACGGTCCCCAAGCTTACCGTCATCGTCCGCAAGGATTACGGCGGCGCGTACATAGCGATGTGCTCCAAGCACCTCGGCGCGGACCAGGTCCTCGCGTGGCCGAGCGCCGAGATAGCCGTGATGGGCCCCGACGGAGCCGCCAACATCATCTTCAAGAAGGAGATAGACGAGGCGTCCGATCCCGCCCAGGCGCGCAAGGACAAGATACAGGAATACAAGGACAGCTTTGCCAACCCCTACAAGGCCGCGGCCAGGGGCTACGTTGACGACGTCATCGACCCTTCCGCCACGCGAGCCAGGTTGGCCTCTGCGTTGACCATGCTCCTGGGCAAGCGCGAAAGCCGCCCCGCCAAGAAGCACGGCAACACGCCGGTATAAGGGAGCGTACGCATGGAAACGGTCGTAGCGACGGAAACCGCCGCGCAGATGTGGACCATCGTAGTCGCCGGCATAAGCACGGTATTCCTGTGCCTGCTCTCGCTGGTGGTCATGATAGGCATTTTCAAGCTGATATTCGTACGGGCCCCCAAGGCCGGGCCGGCCGTAGCCTCCGCGGTAGCCTCGACCGCCGTAGCGTCCCCGTCCCCGAACGGCGTAGACGGATCGGTCGTGGCGGCCATCGTCGCGGCGATCGCCTCGGCCAGCGGAGTACCGGCTTCCTCTCTCAGGATCGCGTCTATAGAGCGATCGGGATTCAATACCCCCGCCTGGGGACACGTAGATCGCGCGTAAGCCGCGACAGCACGATACAAGGAGTCATCAATGGTCAAGAAATATAAGGTTACCGTAAACGGTCAGTCATACGACGTCGGCGTCGAGGAAGTCGGCTCCGCCGCCTCTCCGGCCGCCGTCGCCGCCCCGGTAGCGGCGCCCGTCGCCTCCGCCGCCCCCGTCCCGGCGGCTCCCGCCGCCGCGGCCGCGGGTTCCGTAAAGGCGCCGATGCCCGGTACCGTCCTCTCTATCAAGGTCGCGGCCGGACAGGCCGTGAAGAGGGGCGCCGTGCTCCTCATCCTCGAGGCGATGAAGATGGAAAATGAGATATGCGCCCCGGCAGACGGCACCGTAGCCGCCATCCGCGTCCAGGCCGGTTCTACCGTCAACACAGGAGACCCGATGGTCGACCTCGCCTGACGCGGGGCGAAGGGAATAGCATATGTGGCAGAATATCCTGGAATTCCTCCAGACATCCGGATACGCCGGGTTCGCGAATAGTTCCATGATGGTCCTCGGGTTCATACCCGGGGAACTGATCATGATCGTGATATCCTGCGTCCTCCTGTATATGGGGATAGGGAGGAAGTTCGAACCGCTCCTCCTCGTGCCCATAGCGTTCGGCATGCTGCTGTCGAATCTCCCGTACGGCGGCGTCTTCACGCCGGCCGAGGGCGCGCAGCCCGGCGGACTCATCTACTACCTGTACTACGGCGTGAAGATGGGCATCTATCCGCCGCTCATCTTCCTCGGCGTCGGCGCGATGACGGACTTCGGCCCGCTCATCGCCAATCCCAAGAGCCTGCTCCTCGGCGCCGCCGCCCAGATAGGCATCTTCATACCGTTCGTGATGGCGTTCTACCTGGGCAGGGCGTTCCCGACGCTCGGCTTCGACCTCAAGGCCGCGGCGAGCATCGGCATCATCGGCGGCGCCGACGGTCCGACGGCCATCTACCTGACCAGCAAGCTCAAGCCCGAGCTCCTCGGGCCCATCGCGATAGCCGCGTACTCGTATATGGCGCTCGTGCCGCTCATCCAGCCGCCGATCATGATGGCGCTGACCACGAAGAAGGAGCGCCAGATAAAGATGGAGCAGCTCCGCGAGGTCACCAAGGTCGAGAAGGTCGTCTTCCCGATAGCGGTCACGATCTTCATAGGGCTCATCCTGCCGTCGGCGGTGCCGCTCCTCGGTTCGCTGATGCTCGGTAACCTGTTCCGGGAGTCCGGCGTCACCGCGAGGCTGTCCGACACGGCGCAGAACGCGATGATGAACATGCTGACCATCTTCCTCGGCGTATCGGTCGGAGCCACGGCCAACGCGGCCCGGTTCCTGCAGCCCCAGACGCTGATGATCATAGCCCTCGGCCTGTTCGCGTTCTCGTGCGGCACCGCCTGCGGCGTGCTCTTCGGCAAGCTGATGTGCGCGGCGACCGGCGGCAAGGTCAACCCGCTGATCGGGTCGGCCGGCGTGTCCGCGGTGCCCATGGCCGCTCGCGTGTCGCAGGTCGTCGGCCAGCGCGAGAACCCCGACAACTACCTCCTGATGCACGCCATGGGCCCGAACGTGGCCGGCGTCATCGGCAGCGCGGTCGCCGCCGGCGTCATGCTGTCGTTCCTGGGGTGAGGACGTGATCTGTAATCTGTGATCTGTGATCGAAAAGATAATGAGCCGGGGGACGGGGTAGAACCTGTTCCTCGGCTTTTTTGTTATGAGTGATCTGTGATCTGTGGAAGATACGCTTACATAAGATTATTATACGCAATCGAGGCGACGCGCGGAATTCGTTGGCTACGGCGCCGCTTCGTGATACGATACCTATAGTGATTGAACGACGCGGCGGTGGTTACCCCGAGCGCGCCGGTCAGGGCTCGATCTTAAAATATGATTTCGTAAAGGATCGGGAGCGCGTTTCGGCCGCCTCGTCGTCGTTACGGATGATACGGACGCATAAAAAACGCCCGGCCTTCCTGGTAAGGAGCCGGGCGGCGAATACTCCTATGCCTAAGCTATAGGACCGTGAACCAGGCCTGCAACCGGCCTTCCCGAACGTTGATATCGTCGCAGAAACCGCGCACCACGATCGCGCACTTACCCGCGGGCACGCCGGACGGGACCTCCGCGATGACCATGCTGGACTTGACCATCACGTAGTAATCGGCCCGGATCTCGGCCGCCCCGACGATGAAGAACAGTCCGAGGGACGGGTCCGTCTCGTCGAAGTACAGACGGTCTCCCTCCACGCGTACTAGTTGTCCGGCGGCGCAGGCCGACGGCTCGTGCGCGCGCACCGAGGCGGCCGACCGTACGAGGGGGATATTGACGTCGCCCTTGCCCTTGCGGTCTACCACGGCGGCCGCTATCACCCGCTTCTCGAATTCCCGGTTGACCCGCAAGTAGATATGTAGCTCATGGTCGTTGGTCGAATCCTCCGGGCAGAAGGCATCGTCGGACTTCTGCATGGTGCCGGAAGCGCCTAGGTGGACCGAGCATATGCCCAGGTGCACGTTGACTCCCCTGGATACCTGGCGGACCAGCTCGTCAGTCATCAGCTTGCCGTGGCTGACGATCTCCGCCATGCAGAGCCCCGCGTTGGCGTCGGCCATGTCGCCCTGGAACTCTTCTTCCGCCCGGCTTGAAGAGCAGGAAGAATTGACGACGAAGGGAGCCGGACACGAAGGTAGCGTGTTCTTGCGACTACTCACGAATATTGCCATTGGCTTATTCCTTTCTGTCATGCTGTCCCCGGTGACGTGCCGGCTGTCCCATGATCCAGGGGGTTATGAGCGCGGCCCGCCTCGCGAGCCGCGTTCCCGATCATCCGCTGCTACTTAAGCCTATCGGCGCCCAGGCGGGAAATACGCGTTTAAATAGTAAATTATTATTAAAATCGCCATATAATAAGATTAATATTATCTGTTACTATAAAATCTAATGCTGTTTTTTCCCAAATCTAATAAGGAAAGGCGAAAAAACAGCATTAGATTTTTTCTATTTCCAATATAGGAAAAATTATTTCCTATATTAGATTTATTAGGCTTCTATATTAGATTTCTGGAAGAGATAGCGGTAGGGTCGGATATCTATAAAATAGATATATATGAAAGATGTAAACCAACTGGATTATGCCTGATATAAAAGGCTCATCAGTAAGGAATTTGAATGATATACTCCATAGTCATGCCGCGAACCATTAAGAGAATAGCCATATTATTAGTCCTGCTGGTAAGCGCGTTGTCCGGGCTTAACGCGCAGACGATCAAGCGGATGGAATTCCGGAGCCAAGATATTGGAGACGTGCTGCAGGTTCTAGGTCAACTCGGTTCCGTTTCGATCGTTTCCGATGAAACGGTTCAAGGGAACATAAGCTATTTCTTCACGGAAGGGGAATTTTCCGTAGCGTTCGACGCGTTCTTGAAGGCGAATCGCCTGTACATGCGTAAGGAAGGCTCCATATGGTATATAAGCCGGATTCGCGTCCAATGGGATCCCGTAGGCAAGACCGCAAGCCTCGATGCCGAGGATATTGATATACAGCTGATCCTGACCGTCTTATCGCGTACGATCGGAACAACGATCCTGTATGACGCCCTTCCGCGCGAGGCGATAACCGTGCATGCCCAGTCACTGTCGCTCGAGCGAATAGCTGAGCTTATTATTAAGAAGTATCCGGGATATTGCGTAGAATCCGCTACCGACCATATATACGTCAGGCGCGTTCAATCGAGCGATTCGCGCGGTTCTGCTTCTCTCGGTTATCCGAAGGTGGAGAGTATCCGCAGGACGACCGATGGGCTTTACTCGGTCGACAAGGATACCGTTCGGTTCATCGACCTGCTGGAAGAATTATTTAAGAAAGAAGGCAAGGAATTTTCCCTGCTTTTAAGGGCAGACGTCCAGCTGGAGCGCGTACGCTGGAAGGATAAGCCTTTCGAACAACTGCTACGGCTTATCCTGGAGCAGGCGAACGCGGATTACGCCTTGTATCAAGGCGTTTATTATCTTTTCGAGATCCAACGTAAAGACACCCTCAAGAAGCTAAAGGAAACCGTTATCCTTCCTTTGAGGTTCCTGTCCGTGCAGGACGTGACTTCGCTCGTTCCGGCGGACCTGTCGTCCGGCGGGTTCTTCAAGATGGACAGGTCAACGAACTCGCTCGTCGTGACGGGAAGTCCCGAGGAAATCGGGCCGGTCTTGGATTTCTTTCGATCTATAGATAAACCGATCGATAACAAGGACTATCGGCTATACCGTCCCGTTTGGATACGGGCGAAGGACCTATTAACCTTGCTACCTTCATGGCTATCGTCGCAGGGGCCAGTCATGCTTCCGGACGGAAGCGGTTTTCTGGTGGCGCTTACTGCCGAGCAACGATCCTTGGCCGACGAATTCATTGCTACCGTGGACGATAAGGCCGCCAGTTACCCCGTACGGCTCAGGTATATCACGGCGGAAGAGCTTCTCAAGACATTACCCCCTACCGGCAGCAAGGACGATATCGTAGAATCCGGTTCTCCGTCGTTGATCTTCTATACCGGGTCTCCCGGAAAGTACGAGCGCTTCATGCGGGAGCTGGAACTCGTCGACAAGCCCAAGCCGCAGATCCGGTACGACATACTCGTGCTGCAGCTACAGCGTACGGACAGCCTTTCCTGGTCGAAGAGCCTGGAGGTCGAGCCGACGACGACGGGCGGCCAAGGCTATACCGTCGCTGGATCCCTGGAATCCCTCTTGTCCCTCAATTTCGACGTGATAGCCGAATTCGGATACCGCTTCGCCGCGAGCCTTAACCTTGAGCTGGAGGGCGGAGATAGCCGGGTATTCGCCGATACGACGTTGACCGCGCTATCCGGCAAGGAAGTGAAATTCCAGAATACCGAGACCTACCGGTATAGGGATACCGTTACGACCACCGACGGCACCGAGAGCGTTACCCGGGAATTGACCAGCGGTATAATCCTGAGCATCAACGGCTGGGTCTCCGGTGACGGTATGGTCACGATGACCGTCTCCACTACCGTATCTAAGCGTAATTCCGATTCCAGCAGCGACTCGAGCGCTAACCCTCCGGGTACTACGGAGCGGGTCATTTCTTCCTTGTTGAGGACCCAGGTCGGGGAGCCGGTTGTCCTCTCGGGGCTTCTACAGCGTGAGCGGGAAGTATTGAACTCAAAGGTACCGATCCTCGGCGACATTCCCTTGCTGGGGTTGCTGTTCCGCAATACCTCCGTGAAGGAGCAAGAGACGGAACTCGTCATCTATATCGTACCTCGCATATTACCGCCGGGCGGTAGCGCTTGGGTCGGCGACGCTGCAGGATTCCCTGACGTAGAAGCCATATCTCTGGAGATGGAGCGGATCTACCTGGAATGCGTAACGGGGCGGATGAACGAATGAGCCAGCCTGGCATAGAACGGGTTTCCCTGGAAAAGTACTATCCGTTGCCGGAGGGCGATGCGCAGTTCCCGTTCGAGTATTGCGAGGCTAACGGCGCGCTGGTCCTGGAGCGGAAGGATGGCGGCGCCACGGTCGGCGTATGCGACCCCGGAAGCGACGGCTTGATAGAATCGCTTAAGAGCGTGCTGGGACGGGCGACGGTATTCTACCGCGTGGACCGATCGGAATTCTCCTCGTGGCTTGGAAGCCGGACGGCGCTACCCGGCGCTTCCGGTACCATGGAGGGGCAGGACGATCGCGTCGCGCTCGATCGCATGGCGAACGATACGCCTATAGTGAATTTCCTGAACAGCGTGCTCATCGACGCTATCAGGAGCGCGGTCTCCGATATCCACCTCTCTTTATTCGACGAAGGCGGAGTGGTACGCTATCGAGTAGACGGGAGACTACAGGTCGCGAGGAAATTCCCCGTCTCGATGTTCCAGGCCGTATCTTCCAGGATCAAGATCATGGCCAACCTCAATATAATGGAACGGCGCTTGCCTCAGGACGGGCGGATAACGGCGAATATCGACGGCCTGTCGATTGATATGCGCGTTTCCACGGTGCCCACGACCCGCGGGGAATCCATAGTCCTCCGGGTATTCGGCCGCGAGACCTCGGCGCGGAGCCTCGAGGAACTGGGCATGAGCGCGTCCGTCCTCTCGGCCGTGAGGAACTTGCTGAAGGTTCCCCATGGACTGGTCCTGGCCACCGGCCCTACGGGAAGCGGCAAGACGACTACGCTGAACGCGATGCTCAGGGAGATACGGAGCGACGAGCTCAAGATACTGACCGTGGAAGATCCGGTGGAATGCAGCCTCGACGGCGTCGACCAGATCCAGACCAACGACCTGATAAAGCTCAGCTTCGATACGGTGCTCCGGAGGATGCTAAGGCAGGATCCCGATATCATGATGGTCGGCGAGATCCGTGACCAGGCTACCGCCGACCTCGTCGTGCGCGCCGCGCTGACCGGGCATCTGGTGCTGTCGACCCTGCATACCAACGACTCCGTATCCGCGGTAGCGCGCTTGCGGAATATCGGGGTAGAACCGTACCTGGTCGGCTCTACGCTACGGGCGGTGCTCGCTCAGCGCCTAGTCCGTAGGGTCTGCCCCCATTGCCGTACGCTTAGTCCTCCGAGCGCCGGGGAGGCCGCCCTGTTCAACCGATGGGGCGTAGCGGCGGACTCCGTTCCTAGGGCCGTCGGTTGTCCGCAATGCCGTAATTCCGGTTATATAGGCCGCTTCGCCCTGTTCGAGCTTCTGGAGAACGACGCCGATTTCGAGTCGCTTATATCCACGGGCGCTAATTCCGCCTCCCTCGCCCATGCAGCCCGGGAGACGGGAACCGTCCCCCTCGTCGTATCGGCCTTGTGGCGCGTGGCGGCCGGCGATACGACCATCGAGGAGATAGAGCGGGAGGTCGAGCTCTAATGCCTTCCTATCGGATACGCCTCGTGGACGCCGCCGGCAAGGTCTCGTCGCGCGTAGAGGAAGCGCTCGACGAGCCGGCGCTCGAGGACGACCTGTCGAGACGCGGATGCCAGCTGATTTCCATAGAGGAACTCGCCGTTCACCGGACATCGGGAATCGGGAGGCAACTCCCCCCCAGGCTGCTGGAGAATTTCTCCGAGCTCCTATCCGCGCTCCTCATCGCCGGCTTGACGCTCCGGGACGCGCTCGACCTCCTTTCGAGGACGGCGGAGCAGCGAAGGACGAGGAGCATCGCCGGCTCTACGCTATCAGGTATCGAGTCCGGCGCGTCGCTCGAGACGGCTCTCCGCGGCCTCGGCTATTCGTTCCCGCCGCTGTTCCTCGGCCTCGTCAGGATAGGGGAGCGCACGGGGGACCTGGGGCCGACGTTCAGCCGGCTCATTGACCATCTCGGCACTGAGCGAAAATTCCGGGAGAAGATTATCGGGGCGATGATCTATCCGGCGCTCGTCCTTGTCCTGACGTTCGCCGGATTGCTCGGACTAGCCGTATTCGTGTTGCCTCGGCTCGAGTCATTCCTCTCCGCGTTGGGTAGCGGCTCCGCCGCCTTGATACGGGGGCGGATCGTCTCCGCTACCTATATAGCCATCGGAGGTATGCTCGCCCTCTGCGCTACCGTGGCGGCCATACCGCTCATCCGGGCGCTAAAGGGTAGATACCCGGTATTCAGCAGGGCCTGGGACGGACTGCTCCTCCGGGTTCCCGCGCTGGGGCGGACCCTTAAGGATCGGCAGACCATGGAGTTCGCGTTTGCCATGGAGTCGCTCCTCGTCGGAGGTCTCCCCCTCGACGAGGCGTTGGCGGAAAGCGTCGGCGCGATCGGCAATAGCGCGTACGCATACGACGTTTCCTCGTTGAGGGACGAAGTCGTAAAGGGCGCGTCGCTTTCGGAAGCGGCCCGAGCGTCCCGATCGTTGCCTCATTATCTGCGCCAATGGTTCGCGGTCGGCGAGAGGACCGGGCGTATAGATAGTGTGTTTTCCCATTTGCGTATATATTATCAAGAGCGGTCGGAACGCATGACCGAGGCGGCGATGGGACTGATCGAGCCTATAATGATAGTCATCATAGGCGCCGTGCTGCTCGCGCTGGTCGTTTTCATCTTCTTGCCGATCCTTTCGGCGTTCAATACCGTATTATAGTTCCGGAGGCCCGATACCATGAAAAATAGCGCTCGTACGGCTCGAAGGCCCGACCGATCCGGGGAGGCGGGCTGGACCGTCCTCGAAACCCTTATAGTCCTCGCGATCGTGATGATATTAACGGCGACGGTCGGCTTCATGGGCGTCAAGAACCTGGAAAAAGCCAAGCTCGTAAGCGCCCGTAGCCAAGTGGAGACGTTCTCGATCGCGCTTCAATCATATTACCTGGACTGCGGTAAGTATCCGACCGCCGAGCAGGGGCTCGGGGCCCTATGGGAGAAGCCGAACACGATGCCGGAGCCCAAGGGCTGGGACGGCCCCTATCTATCGAAGCGGGTACCCCTCGATCCCTGGGGTAACGAATACCTCTACGAAGTTCCCGGGGAGAGCGGACTGCCGTTCGGTATCACGTCATACGGAGCCGACGGCGCGGAAGGCGGGGAGGGTTCCGATGCCGACGTCACGTCGTGGTGAGCGCGGCTGGGTAGAGCTCGACGCCATCCTGTTCCTGGCGGTGCTGACGCTCGTCGTCGCGGGCGCCGCGGGCTCGGCGAGGTCCGCCCTGCTCGGTTCGGCGTCTATTGAAAAACGATCGAGGGAAACCATTCATGAAGCGAATCAGCAGACGACCGCGCTCATGCTCGCCGCGGAGAGATGAGGGCGCGACGCTACTCGGTACACTCGTGGCTCTGGCGATCCTGGCCATAGCCGTCGCCGCGGCCTTCCCGTTCTTTATCGCGCTCCTGGACGCCATGGGCGACTCTATGCGGAGGACCGGCGAGATCGCGGCCGTACGGGGGCTCGACGCGGCCGCGAGAAGCGCCATAGCACGCGTCCGACCGCCCTTCTGGTCACGGTACGCGGCGGAGGCAATCGATGGCGGGTACGCCTTTCCGTACTTCGACGGCGTCGAGGGCGACCGGCTCAGGATATTCACGGAGGACGGCGCGATACTACTGGAGGCGGAGGGATTCCGGTGGCGGTCCGAGGGGGTAGGGGACTGCGAGGTCTATCGTCTAGACGGAACGGACGGCGTGACGCGCGGAACCGGGTTGCTTTTCTATGTGAACGGCGAAGCCGTACGCGTGGAGGCGCCTTTCGGTACGTACCCCTTCAGCGCGGGGGCCTTGCCGTGAGCCAGCGGGGAAGCGCCACTATCGCGGCATTAGGCGTAGTCATACTATGCGCGGCGCTCGCGGCATCGTTTTACGGACTATACTATTCGGCGACGGTCCCCCTCGTTAAGTCTGTCAAGAGGCTGGAATCCAGGGGCGAAGCCCTGAAGGCGGTGGACGCGATCATCGAAGCCCTGGAAACGAGCGGCGAGGACGGCGTCGATTCCAGGGCCGACCTGGAGAGCCTGCCGGCGTTCGAAGGGATCGACTATACCGTCGAGGATATCTCCAGCAGACTTAACCTTAATTTCCTGCCGGCCGAGGTCTTCGAGAGCCCCGCGATGAGCGTCCTCGCCGGGGGAAGCGCCGGCTTCGCTACCCTCAGGGGCCTTCGCGAGCAAATCGGGGCATCGGCGGATTTCGAGGCGGACTTCGGCTCCATCGTCGACGTCGCCGCGATCGGCCGATGGTTCTCGCCCTATTCGTACGCGAACGTCAATACGGACGATCCGGAGGCCGTCGCCAGGTTCTATGGTGTCATCACGGGAGACGCAAACGGCGAAGCCTCGATCAAGGCGAAAATAGAGAACCTACGCAAGACGAAAAAAATTTTCGATCGAGCCGGATTCACGCTGGGATTCGGTATGCCGGCGGGCGCGTCCCCGTTAATCGGCGTTGAACCCCAGATCAATCCCAATCACGCGGAGCGGACCGTCATGGAGGCGATCCTCGGGACTCCTGCGTATAAGGTCGATGATCCGACGGCGGTCTGCGACGCGTTGGGCTTCGCCGCCGACGACGAGACGCTGGACGCGAAGAAGATCAAGAGCGTACTCGGCGCCGATCCGGACCTGCGCTTGACCGCGTGGTTCGGTCCCCGCACCTGGTTCTGGCGAGTGGCGCTGGATGTAGGTGGGGCTCGTTATATCGCCGTACTCAGGCGAACGGGTCCGGTGACGGGAGGCGACGTACTGGTTCTCGCCGGGTTCTACGAGGAAGGGTCGAGTCAAGATGAATGACCGCGTCATGATGGTCGATAGACCCGGGAGGAGAAAGCCGCTACTGTATTTCTCCTGCTCGTCGTACGGCCTGCGTACCATTACAGTGCCGGGCGACTTGAGCGCGAAGGATTTTAAGTCCTATATAGCCAGGAGGCTTCCGACGCTCTTTCCCGCCCGTTCCGAGCGGCGACGCTTCGATTTCCAGCGCGGCTCCGACGGGGCGTGCACCGTATTCGCCTGCGACGCCGATGTCGATTCCGAACTGGCCGAAGGCGCGCGAGGCAGAAGGCGTTCGGCGGCGATCTGGCGTCTCCGGGGCTCCGGCATTACCGACGGCGTCAGGATCGTCGCGATAGGGGATTACGCCGAAGCGGCCCGCATCGCGCAAGGCGTGGCGGTCTCCATACAGACCGCGAACCTCTCGGACGGCCAGGACCTCCTCTCGGCGATCGTACCGCCGGGGGCTATCGTCGAGCTCATAGGCGACGGCGAGGCCGATGCCTGGCTAGCCGCTCTCGAGGGCGTGGGAGGACTCGACATACGGCGCTTCCCGCTCGCCGCGCTGTCGCCGGGACCGGGGCAGACCGGCGTCTTCTCCGACGAGAAGGACAGGGCGCCGATCGCGAAGGCCGCCCCCTACCTACGCGTCGCGGCGCTCGGCGTCGCAGCGCTCGCCTCAATAGGATTTGTCGAGTCGCGCTACGAGATGGCGTTGGCGCGGCTCCGTGACTATCGTTCCGGACTCGCGTCTACCGTCATAGACGCCGGCGATCTAGCGCGCCGGCGCGACGCTCTACGCGTCGAACTGAGCGCCTACGGGAAGCGCGCCCCGTCGGCCGTATCCGTGCTACAGGCGCTGGCCTCCAAGTGCTCTCCTTCCTTCGTCGTAGACCGATTCTCTATTTCCGACGGGCGATTCGAGATCTGGGCTATCAGCGACGACGCCCTGGCGGAACTGGAAGCACTAGAAGGAGACGAGCGATTCTCCGGCGTAACCCTTAAGGGCATCGTACCCGGCAAGGGCGGCGAAGAGCGATTCTCCGTGGCGGGAGACTATCATGACTAAGAACGAAGGCAGATTGCTCCTCGCGCTCGAGGTCGTCGCTTTCGCGTCTCTGGCCAGCCTGGGGATCTCCGACCTATACGGATCGGCGTCGCAGGTCCGGGCCTTGGAGCGGGACATAGCGCCGCTCTCCCAAGCCGCGATCCTGGACGCGGGGAAGCGCGACGCGTTGCGGGACGAGATAGCCGCGCTGGAGGCCGACCTCTCGTCGAGATCGGGAGCCGTACCGCTTAGCGGGCTGGCGGACGGCGCGCGGAGTTCGATACAGGACGCGGGCATGAGGATACTGCGCTTCTCCTTGCTCGACGCGAAAGGGGCCAGAGGGGCTGAATTCGTCGTCGAGGGTAATGTAACCGCGTTCACCGATGCACTCATCGCACTCAAGGCGTTGCCCGGGAATTATTCGGCCTCGCAAGTTTCTGCTCGTCATCGCGATCGCGATGCTATGATAGAGGCGACCATTCGTGTCGTGGAGGCGAGGAAGCCATGATCAAGAACGGTACTGGCATGACGGCCGTCGCCGTGGCGACGATGATAGCCGTTTCCCTCGTCCTAGCTAATTCTGCGGATAGAATTAAACCGCCATCTTCGAAAACCATTGCCCCCGCGACCGTAGATATCGTCAACGAGGTCGCGACGGACGCGGATCCCGCGGCCGCGCGAAGAGTCCTTAGGAGAATGTTAACCATTCGTACGGAACCGCCCAAGGCATCAGTCCCCGTACTTGCTCGCGATCCCGTTCCGATCCCACCGAGAGCGCAGACGAAGCGGAGGATAGCGATGATAGGGGCGGTCACCGGCGAGGACGGCGCCACGATGTATTGGTTCCGGGATTTAGACGGGACGGCGATTTATCCGCTCGCTCCCGGCGGAGACAGCGTGGACGGATGGCGGTTGCTATCCATAGATAAGGGCTCGGCCGTGCTGTCCATAGACGGAGAGACCTTCCAGGTCAAGGAGAAGTGACGATGCGGAATTTACGAGCTACGATCGCGACCCTGGTTGCCGTTCTCTTCATATCCTGCGCCGGGGAGCCTAAGGCTCCGCCGGACACCCTGTACGGCATGATATACGACCTCGATGGGGCGGCGGTCAAGGGCGCGGTACTGTCGTTCGGCGAGTCTTTCGTCTGCGAGAGCGACTCGAACGGAAGGTTTTTCCTCGATGGCTTGCCGCGAGGTTACCATAAAGGAGTCGCAGAAAAGCCCGGATTCGAGCGCGTCGCGTTCACGCTGGATTTTAGGGGTGCGGCAGATATTCTGTACGTTAAAATACCTTCCAAGCCGCAGGTGCTCGCCTTGGCCGAGCGGGCGATGAAAAGCGCTAAGTGGGAGGAGGCTGACGCCTATATCAAGCGGGCCTCGGCTATCGAAGGCGAGTATTACCTCCAATGGTTCTATGCCGGCGTCTTGGCCGTCCGATTCCCCGAAGCGAACGTCGACCCTCGCGTCGTCGTCCGGGAGCTCGAGCGAATCGTCGAGCGAGGCGTACGGACGGAAGCGATCTTCCTCTTAATCGGGGACCTGCAACAGTATCGGCTCGGGGACGTCGGGACCGCGCTCGTATCACTACGACGAATACCAGAGCGTGACCGGACCGCAGAATTGCGCGATCGCATGGCTACGCTCGAGATAGCATCGGGCTCGGAGGCGCCTGTTGGCCATTGATCCCGGCCTTGCTTCTTTAGCGCGCGAACTATTCAGGACCGACCGCTACTGGGGCCTTATGGCTATCATCTTTGAACTAGGAGCCGTTCCGTTAGCGATCATAGATATCAAGGAGCGAAGGATACCCGACAGGATTCTATTGCCTATTGGGGCGATGCTCATCGCGCTCGACGCCGTGGCGGGAGGGATCGACTTCCCGGCCTTAGCGGCGGCTGTAGCGACGTCTATCGCCATGATCGGAGCGGGGCGCTTGTCTCGTTCCGGAATGGGAATGGGCGACGTCAAGATGGGGGCGGCCGGCGCCTTCGCTCTCGGCCCTGCGGGAGCATGGCTCATGTTGATAGCTGCGGCGATGCTCGGTATAGCCTACGGGATAGGGCGTACGAGAAACCGTGAGAACCGGTACGATATACCTTTCGCCCCCTTCCTGGCGATCGGGGCGGCATGTGCGATCGGGGTTCGCTTAATCGTGTTTAAATTATCTTGACATGGTAATTGACTCAAAGTAGGATGCGTCATCAAGAATCTTTAAATATCGGAGCCCTATCGTGTCAACCGCTGAAAAACGACTGGTTTCGGCGGGAATAGCCGTCGCCGTTCTGCTCGCCGTATCTGTCATCGTAGCGGCGCTCCTGTTCCTTCTATCGAGGCAGAACGAAGCCATACGTTCTGACATCGCTTCTCTCCATGAAGAGCTTAAGCGGTTCGAGCTTTCTATAGACCTCTACAACGAGAATACTCTCAAGGAGTTGACCGCTATACGGGCGTCATATCAAGAACAGGTAGATAATGTATCAACCGCGCTCGAAAGCTCTACTATTGCCTTGGCCAAGGATATCTCTACTGTCGATAAACGAATATATAAGGGGCTGAGCGGGATAGGCGAGCACATCGATACGCTTGGAGACGCCGTGTCTGGCCTAGAGATTACAGCTCGTGGCAGCGCGCCTCCCGTGACGGCGCTATTGGACGAGCACGAGCTTTCAGCGATCGCCGCGGTGGATCCGGTCGGAGCGAAGGCGATAGCGGACCAGCCTGGAAGATTGGCGTTCGACGCCGGTCTCGAGGCCTATAGCGCCGGACGATACCGAGAGGCGAGCCGCGCGTTCCTTGAAACAAGCCAATTAGACCCCGCCGATAGACGCGCGCGCGCCTATATCGCCGTCGCCGACTATTTGGCCGATCCTACTGAGAGCCGTGGTCAAGCCGCGAGGCCTATATTAGAATCATATAGTGCTCAATCCGGTCCGGACGTTATCATCCTCCGTTGCTTGATCCGTATCGCGAGCGATATAGCGGATTGGAAAAACGTCTCGTTATATTTTTCTTCATTAAGCTTGATTTCTTCGCTTTCAGCGATAGATTACGAGGAGGCGGCGTTAGCCGCTACGTACGCCGGAGACTATGCCGATGCGGCGCGATTCTGGGACGCCTCTTCGGATCTTCAACGGGGTTCGATAGAGCTTTTATATAAAGCTGGATTAGCATATCGAAAAGCTGGGCAGTCGGATATGGCCATCGCTAGATTAGAGGCCTGCCTGGCCTTAGATCCGGATTATGAGAAAGCCATCGCCGAATTGGCGGATATGCACACGCCCGGCGTAGTAAGCGAGAATGATTTATGAATCGCACCATGATCGGCGTCTTATCCATACTGTTTTTCCCTCTGCTCTCGGTAGCCGGGTTGGACATCCACGTCGCTCCTATCGTCTTCGTCGAGGATCCGCCTCCCGAGGATCGCGACCCCCGTGTCGATGTGCGGGGCGATCTGTTATCAGCGTTATCCGGAATTCCCCTGAACGGGGCCATTTCTTTTAGAAAAACGGCTGTAGCCGGTACCGCGTTGCCGACCTCCTTATTGGAAGCGCTCAGACTCTGCGAGGATAAGGACTACGACTACGTTATCTACGGCTATGTCCGACATACCAGGACCACCTGCTTCCTCGAGCTAAAGCTAGTAGACAGGGAGGCGAGGGCGATAGCCATCACCTTCTTGGCGAGCGACGGCGCGGATAAATACGATCGTCTTATTCACGATGGCGCAGAAAAGGTCGCCGCCTATTTTAGGGACGATCTCGGGTTCGGCGGACCGGAGGTCGCAGCCGAGCCTGCGCGTAATATATGGTCGATCCCTGCGAGTCTCGGGTACTGGACGCCCCTGGGCGGCGACTGGGGCGGGCGCCTCGCCGGGGTCGCCCGCATCGGCGCGGGCGCGCGGCTTACCCCCATATACCCGACGTTCGTGCTGGATTCTCGCGACGGCTATATCGCCGCGGCCGCGCGTCTCGAATACGCTATAGGCATAGGCGAGGACGGGTTCGAAGAATCTCTCCTCAACTCCGTCATAGTCGGAGTCGGCGCCGAAGCCGGCTGGAACCTGAACGACAGGAACGCGCTCGTCTCGGAAGCCGGCTTGCTCGTCCGGGCTGACTTCTTGTCGATATCGAAGAAATACGAAGCGGTACAGCTGTCTTTCTCCGCCGCCCCGGGGCTGTACCTTGGCGCAGGGTACCAGTACGCCGTAAACGATAGGATAACGCTCGGGGCGTCGTTGCGCGTAGACGCCGTACTTTACGAGCCTGTCCTCTTCATCCTGTCGCCGGCGCTCGCTCTTAATTATAGGCTCGGGGGCAAGGAATGAGGATTTCCTGGATGACCGCCAAAAAAGGCGCGCTTTACGCTATCGCGCTGGTGCTCTCCACATCGTGTAGCGCGGGACTGTTCGACGACCTGGGGCAGGCTGAAGCCGATCCGTTCATCAAGGCCCCGACTGTAGAATCGTTCAGGACCGAGGACGTCATTACCGTTAGCTGGGAAGATGATCCGGGAGCGTCGGAATATATACTCGAGCGTAGTCTCGACCAGGCTACGCCGGTGTATTCCATGCTCTATCGGGGTGCCGAGCAGATCTTCGTCGATACGAGTGGTGAAACGGACATGCGTTATCTGTATAGGTTGACCAAGGTACGAGGCGAACGACTGTTCGGGCCGTCGCCCGCCGCGTTGGGCGTGTGCTCCGCCTCAAGGCGGGACGCGAACGAGCCTAACGATACCGAGGTAACGGCGGTACCGATGAACACGTATATAGAGGCGAATACCTTTTTTTATAGAGCCAATACGGGCGAGGTCGTAAGCGATACCGATTGGTATACCATCGAGGTGCCCGCACGAGCCACCGCGAGCATCGTCGTGGAATTGATATTGCCTGCCGGGGACGCTACTACATACATGTACTACTATCGCACAGGAACCGTACCCTCGGCAGTGGTGAACGCCGATCCGATACTCATCGAGAATACTGGATACAGCGCCAAGACCTTCTCGTTCTCGCTCTACCCGCACGGGGAGAATTTCGTCGGCGGAGCCGGCGCCGGCGGTATGTTGAAGGGGTATACGATACAGCTTCTTCAAATTTCATGGATATAAAAAAGGAGCCGTCGGTGAAGAACGCGCTATCGCTCTGTTTCTCTCTCGCCTTGGCCTTGCTCGTAGCCGGATGCCCTGAGCCCTTCAGTCCTGGCATAGACATACCCGACGACACCGGCGATTTGGAAGAGAATACCGATCTGTTCGTCGAGGACGGCGGCGACCCGGGGACTTTCGTCTTCGAGACGAACGACAGCGCGTACTGGAGTTCTTCAGGCTACACGCTCTGGGCCCTGGACGGCGTCGCTCAGGACACGTTCGTATCGAGGACCGTTAAGGTCTATAAATCGAGCGGTAATAGTTGGGCCGGATACGGATTGGTTCTTTGTCACTACGATACCGAGGATCCAGCTTTCGGTGAGACGATGCTCGTAGCGATGATCAACAACAAGCGAGAATATATTGTCGGGGAGGTTGCGAGCGGGACTTTTAGCGCGTTCTTCGACTGGACTATCTCTCTCTCGCTCAATGAAGGCGAGGGGGTGCCGAATACGATAGGAATCGTGAGGATAGGCGAAGAATTCGTGCTATCATTTAATGGTCTAGAAGCGTATAGGTTCCGTGACGACGAAACTCCCTTGCATACAAGGGGAAGAGATGGCTTTATTGTCGTTATATCTCCCCAGGACCGGTTTCCACAAACGCCGGTTAAGGTTAATTTTATAGTACAGTAGCATGTAAATATAAAGAGGTCAGTAGCCATGGAATACGGCAGGTCGAGCAGGATCAAGGCACTCGTAGCCCTCTTGAGCTATATCGCGTCGCTCGGGCCGGTAGCGGCCTTCGCCGAGGCTCCCCGCGACGGGTCCACCGCCGTTTCGTCGTCTTCCGGCTGGGTAAGCCCCGAAGAAGGCGGCGCGATCGAGCTGGACGGGGTAAAGGTCGTCGTGCCGGCGGGCGCCGTCAAGAAGCGGACCAAGATTACCATATCCACCTTGCCGGCGACCGAGGAACTGGACGAAGGCATGACCAACGCCACCACCGGGGCTGCCGGATATAGGTTCGAGCCGCACGGCACGCGGTTCGAGCTGCCGGCCAGGATAGTCATGCCGTTCGACGAGAAGCTGCTCACCTCCGAGACGGCGCTGTCTAACCTCTATACCTATTTCTACGACGAGGAAACCGAAGCCTGGGAGGCCCTCGATCGGGAGAGCATAGACCGGGAAGCCGCGGCCGTCGTGAGCCTGACGACCCACTTTACCGACATGGTCAACTCTACGCTACAGCTCCCCGAGGGACCGGCTCCTATACAGTTCGACCCCAACGCCATAAAGAACCTGGAAGCCGCCGACCCGTCCAGCGGCGTGGCCAAGCTTGAGGCCTCGGGCGCCAGCTCGCAGGGGAGCCTTTCCTTCTCCATTCCCCTGCGCCTGCCGGCCGGCAGGGCCGGCATGACCCCCGAGCTGGCTCTGCGCTACTCGAGCGAGGGCGGCAACGGCTTGCTGGGCCGAGGCTTCGATATCGACTTCCCGGCCATCACGATCGATACCCGCTTCGGCATGCCTGAGTATGACGGGCAAGACCGCTACATGCTTGACGGAGAGCGGCTCCTGTTCGCCGACAAAGAGGGCGACGCGCTGCTATACAAGCCGAGGGTCGAGAAGGCGTTCCGCCGTATACGATGGATGCGCGACGGCGCGTCCGGCGACTACTGGGAAGTGACGGAGAAGAGCGGCGCCGTGCGTATCTACGGTACCGGCGACGCCTGGATAGGGCCTGATCGCGCCGACAGGAGCAAGACCTTTACCTGGTACCTTTCCGAGGTCCGCGACGCCTTCGGCAATACCATCAAATACGCCTACGACTACGATAGCGAGGACCGCTACGCGTACCCGAAGAGCATTACGTATACAGGGCATACCAACGGGACGGAAGGGCCATCGGATGACGAGCAGGGTGCCTTTTCCTTATTGTTCGATTATGACAACGATAGGCTGGATAAACGTATTGACGCGCGCGGGCGTTTCTCCTCCATGCTTAGCAAGCGTATTCAAGAAATTACCGTGACGTATCGAAAAGAGCCTGTCAGGTTCTTTGAATTCGGCTACAGAACTAACCGCTACGACGAATCGCTCAATGAGCTCGGTCAGAGCCAGCTCGCCTATTTCGCCGAGAAGGACGCTGACGGAACGGAGTTCTACCGATATCCGTTCTCGTACTCAGAGCTTGACGCTAAGCTCGGCGACCAGGATGAATTCCTCGGGTATACATTGTTCGGCGAGGAAGAGCATTGGGGCGCCTACGATGGCTCGTCGCCTATAAAGAGCATCAACAAGGCGACGACCCTTACCGGCGGATTAAGCCTGTATGCCGGTGTTCAAGTATCGATATGGGTTCCGTTTAAGACGAAAATAGGAGCTTCAATAGGCGCGAGGGGCAGCTATTCTTGGACGAGCGGAAAAACAGTTGAGACCCTCGCGGACATTAACGGTGACGGTCGCCCCGATATGCTGTTCAGGGATAGCGACGGAGATCTCGTCGCTTATCTGAATAGAGGTATAGGGAAGGGTTTTGACACGAATATCGGTTATCGTGCGGTAGAGTTTGATAATAAAATTAATAAAGAGGCCTCATCGAGTTGGTCGCTAGGCGCTTCCGCTTCTTTCGGTCCGGCAACTGGAGGCGTGACATGGCAATGGGGAAAATCCGACTCAGAAGGCGGATTCGCCGATATCAATGGAGACGGATTAATCGATTATGTTATAGTAGACAGCTCTACTTATTACAGGAATAACGGTTCTGGCTTTGATATCGTCGGATTCGGCATCGAGGCTGATACACCAGACGCTGGAGCGGATCCGAATGAGGCCGTGTACGATAGCAGTTATTACGTACAAGAGGCGGTCAGGAAATGGGAGTCTTTCGTCGACGGTTCGGTGATAGTACGGCAGTCCGCCGGTTTGTTGGATGGCGCTACCGCGAGCGTCGACGGCGTAACGTTACGGACGTATCTCCGGGGGCGGACCGAGCCGCTCTCTGAAATCGTATTGACGAGAGCGGAAACATCGGCCGACGAACAAATTTTAGAGACATCAATTACACACGACGGTGCCCTCTATTTCCATCAAGACGCTGGCAACGATGAGCGAAGAGACGGAACGGAGTGGCCGATACGCATCGCGTATGCCTCCGCGCGCTATTTTTCCAATATTGACTACGGCGTATCGTTGGCGCCGCCCGATTCAGCATCCACTCTTCCATGGAACGATGATCGCTTGGAGGCCATCTATGATGCTCCTGCCGACGACAAGCCGCTGTATACCCTAAAGAGCGGGTGGCGATTATCGGACGCCACGACGCTACAGTCCGTATATGAAGCTATCGCTGACCATGGTTATTTTATCCCTACCAAGATGCCTAAACGAATCTATGAGATCATCAGAGGGAGATCGTACTGGAATTCTGCTAACGAAATAAGCGTCAATTATAACGGGGAGCAATCCGCCATCTCGTTGGATAACCTCTTTGCTTTTTGTTACGCGTATGATCGTGACATGGACGCTTTCATAAAGTACGACGGAGACTCCGCGTTAGCCGACGCGCATAGCAAACTAGAGCCGCGCTTATTAGGCGCACTGAGAGATGCGGCGAAAGGAGCCGCCCTTACCAGCGAAGAACTCCGGTCAATGGCCTTCGCGAACCCATACCCGGGCCGGTTCATTCCACTGCAGTCCAGCGATGGTTCGGTTAGCGACAGTGCCGTGCCCGAGGTATTACCTGCCGCGATCCAGGCCGGACGAGGGAGCGGTAACGAGTCTGAGGATTTCGGCTACTATATGACGTCCGTGCCTGCGTCCTCCTCTGGTAACGTAGACACGCTTTGGCTCAAGAAGAGCGGTTCTGACTGGACGTTCAACAGAGTCAGTGATACCGGCATTGTTATTGACCCTGAACCGTTCGTTCGGGTCGATGAGGCCGCCGATACTCTGTCTGTCACATTTTTGTATCATGGCGTAGAGCGTACTGCGACGTTGAGCGGAAAGACGAGCGCCCTAACGCAGATTCCGACTGTCATCTACGATGAGTCAGTCATCCCCGTCGTTTTAGGTACTCGTACGTTCATCGCCGACGGTATCGATACTATTCCTGAAGCGGAGATGATAGCGCTCTTATCGTCATGCGGTTTTCTTCAATCTAGTATGCTTAAGACTCTCTATACCCTGGATAGTGATACATCAGTCTATAAGCTTAAGAATGACGCGACAGAGGCAGAGCTCGACGCGGCGGCGGAGATACTATTTACGCACCGGTCTGAAACCGATGCGTTTAGCGCCTTGCCTGGAGGCCAAGAGAGGGATCGGCGCATATTAGGAATGGATGTGACGGAGTACACATCGTTTATCGACTTCGCGGGACCCGATTATGCGCGTCTCTTTGACTCATATAATAAGACTCCTAAGTTACCCTCTGCACAAGTCTATTATCAACGAATCAACCTCCTCGACGAAGATAGGGCGATGCTAGAGAACATGATGGCGATGTATGCCGTCGAGGTTAAGCTCTTTCCTTATTTTCTCCCGGATGACGGTTCTGGAATTCGATCCCTCCGAGCCGACGTACAACCGATAGACATCTCCGATACATTAAAGGCGGCGGGCGTATGGACCTATGCGAGCAGGATTGAAAGCCTTCGGTACCAGAAAGAAACTCTATTGCCGGTCATATCAGGGAGCATGCCTGAAGGTAAAGGCCTTGATCCGGTATTCCAGACATACAGTGAAGCGTACCCGAAGGGAAGAGCAGTCGGCATACTGACGTACCCCGTAATCAAGAACGGAAACATAACGACGGTCGACGCGTATTTTCCAGAATTCGATTCCAGCCTCGATTATAGCCCGAATGATGTAACGCTTGCGCCAGAATACGCGCGGCAGCTAACCGATATAATAGAGCCGTTGGGCGGCGGAATTAAGAACTGGTATTACGGTTTCTGGATAGGGTATTACGACTGGGATCAGCTCAAGATGAATGCGGATCCTAACGCCGGCCTTACCGGTGCGTCGGCTATAATGCCGCCCTACGCATTAAGCGCAAGCGCTAATAAAGATGGCGAGGGAGATATTATCGTCGCGAGCGAAGGCTTGGACGGCACCGTATTGTCTATATCTACACGCATAGGTAGCTCCTCTACAGTATCCAAGGAAAGCGATAGCGGCGACGGATTAGCGACGCTGTATTTCTCGCCGTATATTAATGGCAGTACGCTTTTGCCCGAGAGAAAAGGCGGCGATACCTACTGGACGATGCCCAGATCCGGTGATTCCGGCGTCCGAGGCGGCGTCATAACCGCGATACGAGCGAGCAAGTCAAAGTCAACTGATATAAATGGCGGCCTTACTTTACCAGGCCTTGGCGGCACGTTTGGTACGAATACCGGCGACAGCTGGCAGTACGCCGGACTCATGGACATCAACGGCGACCGATATCCGGATTATCTTTCTATGTCCGACGATGAAGACGGGGATTATTCAATGTCCGTCCTGAGAGGAACCGGAGGCGGTTTAGGGAAAAGCTCGTCCATGGGGCTCGCGTACCCTCATATCACGAAGTATCACAACGAGAGCCTGGCGTTTGGCGCGAGCATCAGTTCAAACGGGGGCGGACAGAAGCCTGACTACTCATCGTACGGGAATGTTACTAAAGTCCAGATAACGGAACCGGATCCGCCTACCGGAGGTCCTGTCACGGTAAGCATGGGCTTCAATGGCACTTTCGGCTATTCTACCCAGACGATAGGCCTCATGGACATGAACGGCGACGGCTTGCCCGACCAGGTCGAGCGAGACGGCAGCGGTTCGTACATGGTGGCGTTGAATCTCGGGGGAACCGCCTTCTCAAATTCTATTCCCTGGGGCAGTGCTTCGAGTCCTGCGTCGGGCTACCTCGATAAGAAAATCGAGGGCATGAACTATTCCTTAACTTCGAGTTTCGGTTCTACTTCAGGCGCTAGTTTAAAGTTATATAGTATTTCCGCCGGATTTAACGCTACGCAGAATAGGACTCTATCGGGACTGTACGACGTCAACGGAGACGGCTTACCCGATCAGGTGATCAAGCTTGACGATGAGGCGTACTTCAGGGTCAGGATAAATAGAGGCGACAGTTTTTCAAGCGAAGAACTGAGATTCTATAGACCGGACTGGCTAGACTTGGACGCCGACGCTCTATCCGCGGGCGTACAAAGCGATCTTGCGACGATACAGGGATCTTTAGGTTTGGATCTTCCTAAGGGGAAGAGTTCTCCCGGGTTTCCAGGTATGGCTGATAAAGAGAGTAATCAGTTCGGAGATACCGGCGACCCGTTGCGTATCAACGACGTGCTGAGCGCGTCCAGTGGCGCTTCCTTCAACTTAAGCGGCAGCGTTAACATCAGTTGGAGAATATGGCTTATAGCTTTCGTCTTGACGCCCGGAGCTAACGGCAGCGTCGCATCGACGAAGTCGAGCATCACCTTCAGCGATATAGACGGCGACGGCTTGCCCGACCATATAATTAAGCTGCCCACCGAGAACTATTTCAGGGTTAAGCGCAATCTGGCAGGAGAGGCCGGATTGTTGAAGACGGTGTTGTTGCCGCAGGGCGGATCATACGAGTTCGGCTATACGCGCGACGGGAATACACCGGATGTACCGCAGAGCAAGTGGACGCTGACGAGCATCATCCGTTCCGCCGGGGACCTGCCCGATGATAGGGGGATCACCGAGTATAAAGAAGAATTCTCGTATGACAACGGTAACTATGACCGGATAGAGCGACAATTCATGGGCTTCGGTACCGTAACGACGATGAAGCCCAACGGTACGAAAACCGTCGCGAGCTTCGTCGTGCGGGACAACTACTACGCGAAGGGCATGCCTTTAGGTTCGACGACCGAGGATTCCATGGGGCGAAGGTTGGCGTGGAGCGAAAATGCGCTTGCCTGCCTCGATAGCGACGAGATGCGATATGGGGGCATATCGAGATTCTATTACATATCCAGCGAGACGAGCCGTACGTACGACCCGGCGACCGGGGCGTATCTGGAACGGGCCGTCGGCTACGAGTACGACCGATACGGCAACGTCACGGCGCTGGACGATTCAGGCGATACCGCCAGGACGGGCGACGAACTGCGCGCGCTCTTCGCCTACGATTATTCCAAAGCCCGCTACCTACGGCAGCTGCCTAAGAGCATCGTCGTGACCGACTCGGCCGGCGCCGTCCTGCGGAAGCGCGAAGGCAGCTACGGCGAGTATGGCCAGCTTGTATTGCTGCGCCAATACTATAATGATGCCAAATTCGCCGAGTCGAGACTGAGCTGGGATACGAAATACGGCAACCTCCTGTCCATCAGCGACCCGAGAGGCGCGACGGTGAGTTGGAAGTATGATGAAGATTTGGACAATACATACGTCGAACAAATACGGCAGGACAATCCCGCGCTCGGAGGACCCGCGTACGTCAGCTCCATGACATGGGACCACGCGCTCGGCCTCATGCTATCGCAGACGGATCCGAACCAGCAGACCATGACCTACAAATACGATACGTTCGGACGCTTACGCTCCGTGGCGAGCCCCTACGACGTACCGGGCAATCCCGCCGTCAAGTACGACTACATAACCGATAGCTTCCCTTGGACCGCGGTGACGTATAACAAGGTGAGCTACAAACCTACCGATACGACGACGATACGAACCGCGCTGGCCGTAGACGGACTCGGGCGATCGCTCCAGACCGCCAAGGACGGCGAATACAGGGAAGGATCAGACAGACAGTATGGCTGGAATATATCTGGCGCGGTGAAGTATGACAAAGCAGGACGACCGATAGAGGAAGGCCAACCGCAGTTCACCATAGGCAAGGACAGCTTGCCGGCACTGGGCTCCCTGCTGAGGCCGACGCTGAAGGACTACGACGAACTGGACCGCATCGTACGCGTCGAACTACCCGACCTGCCGACCCCCGCGGTGATGACGACGCGCTACGGCATCGTAGACGGCACGAGCTACGAACTGGCCACTGACCCGCTGGGCAACATGAGCGAGAAACGGTCCGACGCCCGCGGCAACGTCGTCAAGGTGCTTAGGATGAACGGAGCGGGCACGGTGCTGTCGAGCGCGTCATACGAGTACGACGCGATGGGCCAGATGCTGCGCGCCCTGGACCACCGGGGCACGCCCATGACCGTATCGTACGACACGCTGGGGCGCCGCACGAAGCTGTCCAGCCCCGACTCCGGAATCGTGGAGACGGTCTACGACGAATCCGGCAACCCGGTACGCAAGACCGACAGCGTCCTCCGGAGCCGCGGCGAGAGCGTCCAGTACGCCTACGACGGACTCAACCGGCTCGTGAAGATAGACTACCCGCGCAGCGTCGACGTCACGTACGCGTACGGCGGCCCCGAGGCGGCCTCCGAAAACGGCGCGGGCCGCCTGCTTAAGCGCGTCGACGAGAGCGGCGCGACCAGCTTTACCTACGGACTCCTCGGCGAGACCGTGCGCATGGAGCGTTCCATCACGAGGCTCAAGACCTACGCCGATCCTGAGACGGCCGTCTTCCAGTACGCGAGCGACTACCTGGGACGCATGGAGTCGATAACCTATCCCGACTTGGAAGTCGTCACGTACGGCTACGACGCGGGCGGACAGATCAAGTCGGTGACGGGCAACCACTACAGCAAGGACACCGTCTACGTGGCGGACATAGCCTACGACGCCTTCGGTCAGCGGACGTACATAGAGTACGGCAACGGCACGAGGACGAACTACGAGTACGACCAGAACCGCCGCTGGCTGGATACGATCAGCACGAAAGACCGCTACGGTACGACCCTCCAGGGCATGGATTACAGCTTCGACACGGTAGGCAACGTCCTCGGGTACACCAACGACGCGCACGCCTATACCACCAGCCAGAGCTACGAATACGACGACCTGTACCAACTCGTAGACGCCAAAGGCGACACCGTCTCCCGCCTCTACGGACTCGAACAGTTCAAGAGCGACTACCACCAGGCCTTCGCCTTCGATGACATAGGCAACATGACGAGCAAGGTCAGCACCAGCACAACCACCCCGAGGAAGACGATAGGACAGGAACTCAACTACACCCTGGACTACGCCTACTACGACGCCAAGAGCCACCAGG
>PGXV01000014.1:48266-104772 GCA_002839315.1 Spirochaetae bacterium HGW-Spirochaetae-3 | reverse complement strand
GTAGTTGAGTTCCTGTCCTATCGTCTTCCTCGGGGTGGTGGTGCTGGTGCTGACCTTGCTCGTCATGTTGCCGATATCGTCAAAGGCGAAGCTCTGGTGGTAGTCGCTCTTGAACTGTTCGAGTCCGTAGAGGCGGGATACGGTGTCGCCTTCGGCGTCTACGAGTTGGTACAGGTCGTCGTACTCGTAGCGCTGGCTGGTGGTATAGGCGTGCGCGTCGTTGGTGTACCCGAGGACGTTGCCTACTGCGTCAAAGTTGTAATCCATGCCCTGTAGGGTCGTACCGTAGCGGTCCTTAGTGCTGATCGTATTGCCTACAAACTAAACACGCGACCACGCAAGCGTCTTGGCTTCAAAACACCGTATGAGATATATTACGAAACAGCATCACCGTTGCACTTCATACTTGAACCTAAGCATCCTAATCCCATAATGATGCTACCAGAAAACCAAAATCATAGTAGGAGTAATAATACATCATACATGGCGGGGCTTCTTCCATAACCGCTTCAAGGGTAGAGAATGATTGCCGGCTCCGAGTGATCTTTAGGATGGAATTGTGTAAGTGTGCCCTTGGCAAGGTCATACTTCTCTTACGCGAGCGGGATTCGTCAACGCTACAAGTTTAGCTTGCTCGATGAGAATTTGAGAACGTTGCTGGAGTACCCCAAGGGGACCGGCAATGTCGGCAGGTCCCTTATCGATCTTCATAAGATAATTAAGAATAACCTAAATATTACCAGAATTTCCTAGAAATAGCATATCATTAGTATTCAATCGCTCCTGACGTAAGGCGAGAATAAACACCCAAGCCGGATCATACGGCTTGGGTGTTGGCTAGGCGCTAATATACAGGTACTGTAGCAAGCGCTTCTCTTGCGCTTCCTTGATTATCGCCATATCAATATCAGTGATATGGTCGTAACGATCCGTCATGCTTCGATCAATGTGCCCAGTCAGTTGTCTGAGCTTCTCATCGGGCAAGGCACCACGGAGAATCGAATTGCAGAAATGCCTGAGACTGTGGAAGGTAATGTTCCGCTTCTTTCGAGCATCTTCATCGATACCGATTCTCGCCATTGCTGTATAAAACCCGGTTGTAATTACTTTTCCATCGAGAGGTTTCCCGGAAACATTTCCCCAAAAAATCCAATCCTCATGATGTGGACTCTTTTTCGCCAAGGAAAGAAGTTCATCATGCAGGAAAGCTGGAACTGGTACAACTCGGACTCGTCCATTCTTTGGAGACTTAAGGCCATCGACTACAGAGTAAGAATACTTTACAGTAATTGTTTCATCTCCGATTGCATCCCGACATAGTGCTCGAATCTCGCCGAGTCGTAGGCCACAGATAGCTGCAACCTTGAACGCACAAGCTACTCGCGGATCAGGCCACTCAAGAGCGGACAACTTAGCCACCTCGGCGGTTGATGGAATCCCTTTCTCCTTCTGCGGCATCCATAGCTTGCGGACTGCTCGACTGGGATCGTTTTCTATTTCTCCTATGCGGAAGGCTTCCCGAATAGGAATGGCGACTGCATCATAAACTGCATTTATCGACCGAGGAGATAAACTGGTGGTCTGGCGCAGGTGAAGCAGGAACGCTTCGAGATCTCTCGTTAAAATCTCAGAACGCCTTGCCTTCCTGAAGAAGCAAACCGCATACCGCTCTATGTACGCGGTACTAGCTCGGACATATGCCTTACCTATGCTGTTCGGTCGACGCATCAACTTCGAGTGGATATAGATTGACTTATCCCAGTCCCAAAACCCTTTTAGGTAATCCGTGAAGTATGGATCTTCGAATCTCATCGCAATAGCATCGCGTTCATCTATCAGACTGCGGATATATGCTTTGGCTTTAGTGAGATTTCTTGTACCGGTAGATTTTGCTGATTCATACCGATGTATAGTTTGATTCCAGAACTGGAAATACAGGACGCCGTTTGAACCACGGCGGTAGATAGAGTACGGCGCGCGTCGCATACGCACACCCCTTAGGTCATTATTTTTCAAAATTATGGGGGACCTATGATCAACGATCAGCGATCGAAATATGGTTGAATCTAGTCTCGAGCCTACACCATGATAGCCACCTCCTGTTAAAGCTTTTCTTGAAAATAATGAATTCATCCGGATCGGTCAATTGCCAAACAAACATTGCTTCTGAAAGTTGCTTATGCTAGGCATCAATAATTGTTAGTATTCGTTCGTTGACAGCCACTTCTAATGCTCTGATTCGTGAGTCATGATCGGCATGATCATATCGCTCAGTCATACTGGCCGTCAGGTGCCCAGTCGATTCTCTCAGGATCTCGTCCGGGATGGCACCTCTCAATAAAGTATTATAGAGATGCCGAAGTGAATGGAAAGTGATATTGCGATCCTGGCGTGTAGCCCCTTGTTTTTTTTGTTCTTGTGAGCTATTGGCATCGAATATACCGATCTTGCCTAATTGGATATAAAATGCCTTCTCCACGGTCCGTATATTTATTGGTACACCAGCCTTCTCAGACCAAAACACCCAAGCATCGTTATGTGGATTGGTATCTATGAGTTGCTGTAGCATGAGCTTTATGATGGATGGTAAGTACACAATACGGGATTTTCCATTCTTCGTTGTCTTGAGACCATCTTTTTTCCCGTAGGAATCACGCACAGTCAGTCTATCCTCGGCAATGGAATCCTTCTGTAATCCGAGGATCTCCCCAAGGCGTAACCCGCAGAGGAGCGATAGCAACGCGGCTGCTTTTACACGTTCATCATCCCAAGGAGTAGAGCAGAGTGCATGAATCTCACTGCTCGATAGTACTCCTTTTTTTGTATTGTCCTTCACAAGTTTATTCACGCGGCGTATCGGGTTTTCACGAATGAGACCAAGCCTCTCGGCCTCTGCAAGAGGTTTCCCGATTGCGCAGAGTATTGCGTTGCAACTCGTATTGCTGAGCCCGGTTGTTTCTTTGATGCCTAAAATCAAAGATTCCAGTGCCCCGGACGTAACCTTGGACAGCGAGGTTTCTCCTAGATGACTAGGTACGAGAAAACGCCTAATATATGAAAGGTTGTTTCCCACATACTCCTTCCCGATCTTCTTCCCGCGTAGCCTTAGCCCGCGAAGATATTCGGATTCGGCCCAATCCCAGAAAGAAAGGCAATACGTCCCAAAGCCAACCTCGACGCTAGCTTTAGCAGTGCCATGTTCGGCGATCCAGGCCTGTGCAATGAACCGTGCATCTGCCTTCCTCGACGAAGAATAGATCGCGCTGTTCAACTTAAGAAGGGCTCGCAAGCGATCGACAGATAGGCCAGTTTCATATGAGGAGGTTTCAGCGTTCCAGAACTGCACATAATAACGAAAGCCGGATGCTTTCCGGCTCCGACGTTTATACAGAGAAAACGAGCTATGAGCCATGGCGTGCTCCAAAAAAAGTCTGACATTTCGTCTGACACACGCCTTTTTCGATCGCAGCCCTTACAAAACAAAGAACCATAAATCCTTATTCTAAAAGGATTTATGGTTCTCGTTTTCGTGGAGAATAGGGGATTCGAACCCCTGACCTATAGATTGCGAAGCGATCCGGACTCCGCCTACAGGATTCTCCCGCCTTGTCAAGCTTTCACCTATCGTAGCTAATTCTATATCAGATCATGCGTCAGGGGCAAGGCACAATTAGCAGGACTTGGTAGAGTTTAGCAAATCTTGTCATTTTCTCAATCTCAGAGTCAGTCTCAGAGTTCTCAATCTCAGAGATAATCTCAGAGCCGATCCCTGCTTCACGGAGCATGTTTATGCTTTGACTCCCAGAAAGTCTTAAAGGGTGTACGGCCGAAGCAGGGTGGTAAAGAAGATGGTACTTTGAAGTTGTACCAATTGATAATATGCTCTTCGAGAGTCCCTTGACTCTCGTCTGAG
The DNA here is from genome assembly GCA_002839315.1 of Spirochaetae bacterium HGW-Spirochaetae-3. Taxonomy (GTDB): domain Bacteria; phylum Spirochaetota; class Spirochaetia; order Treponematales; family UBA12059; genus SZUA-370. Next base: position 100,859 of record PGXV01000014.1, on the reverse strand, counting down.
AGGCTCGGCTGAGACCAGATCGCCTCTAGTCGCCTCCGGTGCGAAAGCAGGTTCCTTCCCCATCGCCCTTCGAGCTTGAGCGATATCCCGTGTACCTTCTCGAAGTGCTTGGCATCATCTTGGATCTCGAAGTATCGATCGCCGTTTCGGTCTAGGTATATCTTGCCAGGTTTGCGCTCGAACATATGGAATATTTGTTCGACCAACTCTTCCAGCAGTCCCGTCAACGAGTCGGCTTTGTATGCGATGAAAGCAAAGGCACTCGCCTGGTCGAAGCCTAGTAGCATGGTTCGCGCTGAGGGATCTCCTGCATCGTAGGATAAGCGCGCTACATAGAGAATCTCGCCTACTATGGGCTCGGTTGTGGCGGAACTTTCCGGGGAAGCCGCAAGTCGCTGACCTTTTTTACTCAGGCCCGCCTTACGAAGATACTTGCCGATGGTAGCTTCGGAGGGACCTCCTTCAGCGGCAAGTAGTTGGTAAAGAGCCCTCCTCCCCAAATTGGGATGCCTAAGACTCTCCTCCAGGACTCTTGCCTTCCATTCCTCTCTGGAGACTCCTCCACTTTTGGATTTCATCGCGCTCCCTGATAAACCCGATCGTCAATCGCCTTAGATGGGTGAAAGCTAGTCAGGATAGCTGACTGCTTGCTGTGGCTGCCCAAAGTATACCACTTCAATGGTAACTTGTCGAGTTTTGTTTCAAAAGATGAAATTTCTTCGGGAAAAGAGGGCATTAACTATCACTCCCTTTGCTTAGTGAGCCACTGGCTCACATCTCGCATTAGGAGGACAGTATGTCCGACAAGCATGTACAGGAACAGGCAATTCCACTCCGGTTCCTGACCCTCAACGAAGTCGCCAAGCTGCTTCGACGATCAACTTCGTGGGCCTATAAACAGGCTGAGTCCGGCAAGCTCCCGTCGGTCAAGCTTGGTGGCCGCCTGATTTTCGAACTTGAGGCCATCGATGACTACATCGGCCGTCATCGAAGATCTTCCACATCCACGACCAAGAAGGAGGCCACACGTGGGTAATACTCTCTTCGCCACACTATTCGCCAATCCGGTTGGTGTCAAGAACGAAAGTCTCGCCAACGAGCAAGCACTAATCGCTCCATTGCCTAAAGCGCAGACGAGCGAGGGGCTCTTGGGCTACCTACTGGGTCTAGGAGAACTATCAGCCATAGTTTTTCCGGACCCGTCGCCAGAGATCAAGGCGATTCTGCCGAAGGCTGGCTCGGTACCTGAGTTCAAGCCCGACGGGGGTGCGGTAATATGACCACTTCGGATTCGAAGCTCATCCGTCAACCCAAAGCCGACGTGTTGCCCCGGCAAATTGCCTTGGCCGAGCCGCTTCCCCTGGTCGTCCGGCTCGACGAAGGAAATACATCGCATTCCGATCCCACGCCAGATCAGGCCAGGATTTCTTGGCAGCCCGTAGCCGATGAAGGTCCGTCGACGATACAGCCTTCCTTGCGCGAAGAGTTAGGTCCCGAGCTCCCCAGCGCATTGACCGAGGAGGACGAACCCTCAGCGATACCTGCACCTTTAGCACTGGTCCAGGATAATCATGGGCCGACCGAGCTCGTCGAGGGGGGACGCTACGAGCTCCACCGGGCCGAGGATGGCAGGATCCGGCGCATCATGCCGGTTCATTGCAGTCCGGGCAGGCTCCTGGGCGACACTGACCCGGACGTCTATTCGACTGACCTCCGGGTGATCGAGGACCTGATTCGCACCTCTCTCCGGGTGGAGGGGCTCTCGCTCTACAATGCCGGATTTGACCTTCGACGTATCCGCGACGCGAAGCTCTATGAGCAGGACCAAATCTTCGACTTCGCGACCTGGCTCAAGATCCGCGCACCAGAGTTGGGTATATCGGTCAGCTTCGCGTATCGTCTCATCAACGCGGCCGATGCGCTCGATCAGCTGCTTGTTGTCACCATCCAGGGAACCTGGGGGGTGTCTATAGACGACCTTGGCCGGAGGTTCACGAAGGTTTCCTACCTCCTCACGGCCCATTATCGCAAGGTTCCCCTTGATACCCTGCGCGAGCCTTTCCTTGTTGCTCCGGAGCCGGACTTCATCAACCTTTGCACGGGCCGCAAGCCCCCCACGGTGAAGGAACTCGAGACCAAGCGAGAGGCTCGCAGAATCAAGCCACTCGAGCTCGCAGGTCCTCCGCTCATGATCTCTGGCGAGGTCGAGGCCAAGGTGGTCGAAGCTCTCAAGCTGGGCTTGGTACCTAAGTTCGTTTCCCTTGACGACCCCACGGATCTGCGCAACCTCGAATTCGCGGTTCTAGCAACGAGGCGGGAGTCGGCAGAGAAGGCCCTGAAGGCGCGCGCACAGGCCTATCTGGATGCTCGATCGTCCATCAAGACTTACTTCCAGCTTCACACTCTCGAGGATGCCGAGCGAGTCTTCAAGGAGCACCTCGCCGACGGAATCCACAGCAGGCTTATCCTTGCCGTCTGCACGGCGAACCTCGCGGATGATGAGCGCTTAGTCGTGCAGTGGAAGGCTCGGGGTTACAAGAGGGTCCATGATTACCTCAAGAAGGCGCTCAACGTGCCATTCGATACCTACGACTACCTTATCATTGGTAGGAATTACCTCCGCTACGAAGCAGAGATCACCTCTCGTTTCTCCGTCGAGACCGAGGTCATGTTCACGAAGCTACTCCTCCTGGACCAAGCCATCTCCCTCCACGGCGACCAGTATGAGCTGATTTGGCGCTATTTCTCGCCGGAGATCGGAGGTACGACCTGGCGAGTTTTCGCCACGACTGCCGACTACGAGGCCGTCCTGAAGGACAAGCCTCTCGCTCCGGCCCGGGTGAAGGAGGCGAAGCGCCTCTTTTTTGAGTATCGCACGCTACTTCGTGCAGGGGAGATAAAGGCGACCACGGGGCTGCGAACGGGGAAGACGGTTGATGTGCTCAACGTCATCAACGAGACCGAGGCCAGCCTCGTCGAGCTCTTCCTGCGCAATCCGAAGGCGATGATCCCTTATATCGCGCTCTATCAAACCTACAAGGCTAAGGGGCTTCTGTAACATACGGGCAAGGTCGTGAGTCGCGAAAGGCTCGCGGCTTTGCCATCTTATCCCACTCCCTGCCAGGACCTGCTAGAATTCCACACAGAAGGAAAGTTGAAAGGCCCTGGCATCCCCTTTTTCATTACACGACGATAGCTCGACCATCAACTTACAGCCTTGCCGGGTATCGTAGCTATCAGAATGACCGCACTCAATTTGATGTGGACTCTACTGGTAGAACAGATCATCTACCCAAGGAGTTCTTATGCTTTACGACATTATAAGCGAACGCCATGCCCCTCCTTATCGGATCAGTAGCCCTGGCGACGCGTACACCGTCCTCAAGCGATATGCCAATGCCCGGACCGAGAGGTTCCTAGTCGTGCTATTGAACGGCGCACACGATGTGGTGAGCGTCAGGATCATCACCGTGGGCCTTTTGAACAGGACCATCGTACATCCCCGTGAGGTTTTCCGGCCGGCTATCGTGGAGAACGCTGCTGCTATTTTACTTTCTCATAACCATCCATCTTGCAGACTCGACCCGAGTCAGGAAGACCTTGATATCACCAAGCGACTCCAGGATGCCGGCGAGCTTTTAGGCATACCAGTACTCGACCACTTGATAATAGGCCGCACCGGATTCTACTCGATGGTCGAACATGGACAGATGACAGTTCGTTAGGATTCCATCAAAGCCACCCAACATATAAAGAAACTTGCCTTCCATACTCCAATCCATTTATAAATATTCCTATACATCGCCCTCCGGGATATTCAGCCGATAGTGCTGAGGCCTACCGATATCCGGCACATACGCACCGCTTGGGTCCTTGTCTTTTATTATGATGCCTGCGGCCTGTACCTGTGCCCAGATTCTCTTATAACCGCTATACCACTCCTCGCCGAGCTTTGTGGGCAGGGGATACGCGCCCCTGCCCTGGTTCCTTCTAGTCAGATCATCGATACCGCTCGCCAGATCGGCTACGGCGTCGTCGATGATCCTTCTCCACGCTTCTATATTGGCGAAGAACCGTAGCACCGCCTGCCGGCTCTGCCTCGGCTGCGGGCTCACGCGCTCAAGCCGCTCCAGCATCAGCTCAGCCGCTTCTCGATTCCTCGGGTACTTCCCTTCATGCTCCCGCCACAACCGCACAAACCTTGTCGCCCCGGCCTCCGTCACGTTGCAGGCCGCATACAACGACTCAATCCTACTTCTCAGCTCCCGCCCATTCCGGAACGTATCCCCGCTATACCCCGCAGCCCTCGACCTCGTCTCCCAGCCCAACACCCACTCGGTCACGTCGTCCAGGGACATCCCGCCACGCTTCCCGCCTTCTACCATCCCGATAAGCTGTCCATTGGTCTCGCCGTTGACAAAGGGCATCAACAGCTCTTCAGCCTCTCTACTGTTCCTTGGCCGCCTTCCTTTTGTTCCCGCATCCGCAAGCCCCTTCTTTCCCCCATCGCCTTCTTCTCGGAGACGCAGCCCTGGCCGCTCATCCTTCGGCCACACCCGTTCCAGCACCTCTTCCTTGATCAGTCCCTCCAGCCGATACACCCTCAAGCCCCGCCAGAAGGCCTCGCCGTCAGCAGGCCGTTTCATCGGCTCAAGCCCCTCCGGCTCCAACAGCCTATCCAGCCTCGGAATCCTCAGTGGCCGCGCCGGCGTCGGCATGATCTCCAGGCTCCGCTTAATTCCGCGATCACTCTTCTTCTCTTCCCACGCCCTCTTCACTTTACCTAGCTTCCGCTTGAGCTGATACCACAGCGCCTCTTCCTCCAGGCACCAGTACACATGCGCCCCGTGCGGGCTCTTCACCACCAGGCTCGGCCGTTCATTGAAGCACTCCACCAGAGCCTCTACCGCCAGCCTGGTCTCCGGCTCCAGCTCTGGCTTGATTCGTCTACTTAGCACCATCGGCTTTACCGACTCCCGCAGCGCCCGCTCCAGCCCTTCTTCTACCTCGCCATCAACTCCACTTTCCGGCCACCCGGCCCACGTCTTCGGGTCCTGTGTGAACGGCCCCTCCTCATCCCACTCCTCCTGCTCCACCGCCGGCTCCTGCCGCTCCTCGCCGTCCTCTTCAATCCCCACCGGCTCCCGCTCATCTCCACCCTTGCCCGGCAAGTCCACGTCGAAGCAAATAAACCTCGGCCTCAGATTCATGAGAAGCCCGATATCCCCGTGCCCCGTTATCGCTCTATACACGACGGCATCCCCGGCCAACCCGTGATTCCTTTTCCATCCACCTTGCACACCTTGGTTATATGGCGTCCTGAAGTAACTGAACCGCTCCACGAAGGCTGCCACCTCCCGAGCCGCATCCGCATCAAGCGTATCCATCAGATCCCCCTTAACCACTTTCCCTCATTCGCCACTGCGAGGGCGACAGCCTCAATAGTATCTAGACGATATTAGTCGTCAAAGGTCCATATATCTATATTAGCCATACCTAGCCTTGACGTTAGAAGTTCTACAGATCCTGCACTTAGCGCGCCACTGAGCTGCGCCATCGCCTTCTTGATACCATCCCTACCAATACCTCTATCCGTCTGTTTCTAGAAACTTGCTAGGCTCTTGGCGCATTCAGCCCCGATTAAGCCCGCCAGCATGCAACTAGTCTTCCCTCAAATGCAGTAGCCCCGGCCACCGCGCCTAGTACATCACTCCTGCTTTTCTGGTCCAGTCGAATGTCATATTAAGTACACTTCCAGCCCATCCATTCTCTATTTATCAATACGGCCCACCACCTGCCTCATACACCGGGCAGGCCCGATCCCGGCCGCATCCCCAACATTCCCTACTTCTCAAGGAGGCACCCATGCTCGCTACTCTCGTAGACGCTCCCCCGACCGCCCCGCTCGCGCTCGTCGACACCGCAGAGCCCGGCCCTCTCCCCTCGCTCTCCAACGTCCTCTTCGACTTCACCATCCCCAGCGCGGAGGCCCCGGCTGCCGAACCCTTCACGGTCGACTCTCTTTCCAAAGCCAGCTGGGTAGCCTCGCGCATTCTCGAGGCTCAGGCTCGCACGGCCCAACGCTCCGACCTGGCCCGTTCCTACAAGTCCCGCATCGACGCCTGGCTCTCCGACGCCAACTCAGCCGACATCGATTCCATCGAGTACCTTTCCACACTCTTGAAACCCTGGGTCGAATTCGAGGTCGCCAAGCAGCGCCGCTCCCGCTCCATCATTCTACCGACGGCTACCGCCCAGCTGCGCAAGCTCCCGGACCGGGTCGACATTCTCGATGTTCCTACAGCCCTCGGCTACCTCAAGGCCAATCACCCCGAGGCCGTCATAGTCCGCGAGGACATCTCGAAGACCGCCGTCCGCTCCTTGATCTTTACCGAAGGTGAAGCCATCCCCGGCGTCGAAGCCCAGTTGGGCCACGACGAGCTCTATCTCCGCCCGGCCGCCCAGGCCTGAAAGGACACTCCATGCGCCTCTTAAACAGCCTGCTCCTTGAGGGCTCCATTACTTCTTCTCCGCTCTACACCGAGCCCGCCAACGACCGCCCGGCCGCCGCCCGCTTCCTACTCGACGCGGGCCCCGACGTTCCCGCCATGCCGGCCATCGCCTACGGTCGCCTCGCCGCCACCGTTCGCGACACGCTCCACGTCGGCACCTCCGTCCGCCTTGTTGGCCGCCTCGGTATCGACTCCTCGCTCGACGCCATGACTCCGGTTGTAATCGTAGTCGAGCACGTAGAGGTCAAATCCGTCCGTTCCCCGGAAGCCCGCGCTTACGCTGAGGACGCCTGTTCATGACCCCTGACATCATCTTCAAGTACAGCAGGGCAAGCGCTCTCGATGACGGCGTCCTCGTCGATGTCTCCGAGCTGGCCCGCGAGGCTGGCTTCAAACTACCCGTGGCCGTCTCCGACAACCTCTACCACGGCTACCTGACGCCGCCGCCCGAGCTCGCCAAAGAAGGAATCTCAGTCGAGGGCCGCCTTTGGGACACGCTGTCCGTCCTTCGCTACGCCATCAAGGCATCTCCGGCGACGGATCGCATCACCTTCACCGTCCTTTTCGCGCAGGCTCCCGATGCCAAGCCCGAACCCGTCGAGCTGCTCGCCGTCTGCGGCCCCGGCGACTCCGGGGAACCCGTCATCACGATTATGACCCCTTCTGACGAGTAACCCTCGGCCCCGGCTCGCCCGGGGCTATTCTTCAATCGTGTATCCTCGATACGCCATTAACCCTTCAGCAAGAAAAGATACAGGGAACGCTTCCAAAGTACTCGCTACGGCCTCTAATCACGCCTCCAGAGCCTTTATCGAGCCTCTCTCCACTGCAATCCATTCAACCCGATCGTGCCAGCTTCCGGCACGGTCTACTTGTATCCTCTTCTTCCCGGTTGCCCTGGCGCGGCCGAATCTCCATGGAGTCCGAGATGCCGAATCCTTACGCGAATCTGACCAAACTAATTCAGGCAGTCTCACTCCTCGCCGCCCCGGGCGGCACAACGATCAAGACCCTTATGTCCCGCCTCGGCATCTCCCGTCGCTCATCCTTCAGGATGCTCGAAGCCTTGACCGATCTAGGCCTTCCCCTTGTCGATGAACGCCGCGACCTATCCACGGAGAAGACCTACCGCATTCTCGAAGGCTACGCTCAACGGCTCCCGAACTTCGCCGTCCCGAGCCTCGACCTCAACCCCCAGGAACGCTACTTTCTTGACGCTATCCTGGAAGGCCGCTCGCTTCGGGACTCCTCGTCATCGGCGCTCCTATCTTCGCTCCGTTCCAAGCTTAACGTCCTTCTGCCGGGGCTCGACACCGATCCATCATCTGAACCCGACACCAACCTTACATCCTCGCTTTTTGATACCTTCCGCACTGCCATTACGACCGGCCAGGCTTGCACCGTAATCTATCGCTCTCCGGTTGACGGCATCGCGCGCTCGTACACACTCTCCCCGGTAAAGCTCCTCGAACATCGCGGTGGCCTCTACCTTTACGCCAAGCCTGAAGGCCAGACCCATTGCCGCCTACTCGACCTGGACCTCTTTGAATCCGCCACGCTCGCAGACACTAGTTCTGAACATCTGGTTGACATCGACTACGCCGCTTCTCTTGCCGCCACCTTCGACCTCGAAGCCGACGCTCCGGTCCAGGCCACCATCCGCTTTTCATCCGCCGTCGCTAAGCAGGCCACAGCCCGCCATATTGGCATCATCCAGTCAACAAAGACCCAGGCGGACGGCTCAACCATCCTTACGATCGGTTCACGCAATCTCCGTGACCTTATTCGATGGGCGCTCTCCTGGGGCCCTGACGCCGAGATCATAGCCCCGCCAGAACTCCGCTCGATGACCCGCAAAGAACTCGCCCAGGCACTTGCCCGCTACGACTCCTCCCGCCCGTCGCGTAGTTAAGTTCCACCTAGCCAAGGTAAATGCTACTTCTATATCAGCGCATCGTGCCTTGATTTGGCACGGGTGCAGGGTAGGCTACTCTGCCTTTGGTCTATCCAAACGCAAATCAATAGGAGGTTCATATGGCGACGGAGAAAGTAACCTACACGTACAAGTGCTCGAAAGCGACTTGCAGGTACATCGAAACGTACGGGAAGCTCGGCAGTTATAAATGCCCAAAGTGCGGGAGCCCCATGGTGAGGCAGCAGAAGTAGTTCCCCTTTTAGCTTTGAGACAATATCAAATGAGGAGGTTTCATGAAACGAACTCTAGTCATCATTATTACTATATTAATACTTGGGAGCACCGGATTTGCTCAGTCTCGAAATGCCAGCTACCCGCTCGCCAATGGGCACAAGCTCATTGTTACCAATCTCCTTAAGCCGGAGCTCTGGGGCTTCTTCGACAATGCGGGGCTTGCGGATGCCCTGTCCAAGATCTCCGACGAGTACGAACTAAGTACGGATATCGCTGTTGCTTTCAATCCCACGGCGACCTACCTCTATCTCCCGGTTCAGGGTATTGAGTTCGATCCTGCGAAGGCTACTAAGATCGCACCCATAACAGATTCTGGGCTTTTAGGTGAAGCTCAGGTTTACTATCTGCCAACTAGTCTCCAGAAACAGGTTATGCTTGCAGTGGTCGAATGGGTTAGATCCTTCATCAACAATACCGCTGTTCCAGAAGAACTACGCTCCTTGATCAATAAACTGGTGCAGACTTCTCCCCCCCGCTTCATCTGCTCGATCACTAACAAGCATCGCACCATCATGCTTTCCGGCACTATACCTGCTTTGCAGTACATTTCGTTCGAACCCAAGATTCAATGGCAGGATATCAGCAACTACCAATCCCCCATCTTTGCGACCATTGCTATTCCTGCGCCTTACAACGACACCGCCATCACTTCGGTGCAAGGCAGGCTATACTTAGAGAATCCAGACATCCCCGGCAATCCTACGGTCAAGAAGGATACCATCTGGATCTATAAACTCTTTGGTCTCCAATAAACCAATGCCAACGCCCCGGGCGTGAGACCTACCTGGGGCATTGCCGACTAGCTGGCATAGTATTGCTGAATGAGGTTCCGCAAAGCTCATTCCCGAATGGGCAGTCCAAATATCTCTGGGTTATCCACAGTTGGATCGATGACCTGCATAATTCGATCTTCTTGATTTGCTACTTCAGTCGCAGTATTCTCAACTGGATTCAGGGACCTCGGGAAGCCAAATCCATCCCCCGGAGGTTCTAGATGATCTTTGATGACGACGATATTATTGCCCTTGTGATCGATGCCGAGCATGTACACGTCGAGTGTGCATCTCCTGGTGAGCTCGAGGATATCTCCCTCAAGGAGATCCTTAGCTCCCATGATCTGGAAGAGCTTGCAGTGGTGGGCAAATCCTGCTTCTGCGACCGATGCGGTAAGCGCATCATCGCCTAATCAAGGACCGTTGAGCGAGGGTAACCTGTTGTGGCGTGGTATGGTGCGGTATGGCATGGCACTTACAAGCCCGAGGTCATTCCTGAATCCCGACTTAGGTTCCTCGCTCTTGGAGTCGCCTTCTTCGGAGGGCGGCTCCTTTCATTTCAACCTAAGCAATTATAACGCTGTCTTTCTCTGATTTAGTGCACTCAGGCAGTCAGAATTGATCCTTCCTTTTACAGACAATAGGACGAGGCCGAAAGAACAGCCTCAAGATGATCGTAAGAGCAGGCGATCACGCGATTTCAAGCCCGAGAGGATACCGGGCGGACAGCACAATCGCCAACAGACGGCGACACCCATTCTCCTCAGCGCACAGATACTGCCGTAGGCCGCGAGCAGCGTCTTTGCATATCCAAGCCGTAACTGAAGTGCGTACTTTCTGACCTTTACGCTATTGATATAACAATACTTCACACCCCACGAGGTTCCCATGAGATCCATCTGCTTCTCCTCGATCAAGGGCGGCACCGGCAAGAGCTCACTCTGCATCCTCGTCGCCAACTATGCCGCCGCCGCAGGCTACCGCGTCCTCGTCGCCGACCTGGACATCCAGAACAGCGCCTCGTCCTATTACCTCGACTCCCCGGACGAGGCCGACCGCAAGAACATCGCCTCCGTCCTCCACACTGAACGCCTCGCGGAGAACATCCTGCCCTCGGTCTATCCGGGGATAGACCTTCTCGCTTCGTCGCTGGACCTAGTCAAGCTCCGGGCCATCGGCGACCGCACCCTCCGGCGCATCCTCATATCTTCGAACCTTCCTTACGACTTCCTCTTCATCGATGCAGCCCCGACCTACGACAACCTCGTCCTCAACGCCCTGAATGCTGCCGACCTCATCCTCACGCCCGTAGCCTTCAGTCAGTTCGACTACAAAGGCGCCCTCTTCTACGAGGCCCAGCTTAGGCGCGAGACCGACAAGCTCTCTGCCTGGCGCATTCTCTTCAACTTCCATCGCCCTGCGAGGACCGACAATCCCGACGCCCTCCGCAACCAGTACGAATCCCTCTTCCGTGACTCCTTCGGGGACCGCATCGCTCCGGTCGCCATCCCCGACACCGCCCTCATCCGCCGCTCGATCGACACCGGGGAGCGCATCACGCCCTCGCAGGCCAAGGCTCCGCTCCATTCCGCCATCGCCTCCCTCGCCGCCTACTGCGGCGTTGAACGCACTACCGCGAGGTTCTAGCCATGCCCAAGCTCACCATGACCACCCGCCCCGACAAGGCAGCCGTCAACAACTCCGGGGAGAAGGCCGTCGGCATCGAGCTCTATCTCGACGAGCTCATCAAGGCCGAGCCCTTCGCCTCACTCTTCTCGATCAAGCCCGAGGTCTTCGAGGCCATCAAGGCTGACATGGCAATCAACGGCTTCGATCCCTCCAAGCCGGTCAACGTCTGGCGCAAGCCCGACGGCACCCGAATCCTGGTCGACGGCTACACGCGCGTCCGTGCCGCTGAGGAACTAGGCCTCCTCCGGGTCACCGCCTACGAGAAGACCTTCGCTTCCGAGGCCGAGGCCCTGGCCTACGCCATCCACACCCAGAAGGATCGCCGTAACCTCTCGGATGCCGAACTTCTCAGGCTTATCGAGCTCGTGGACCAGCCTCAAGAAGGCTTCCGCGCTCCGGTAGCCTCAATCGAGGCTACCGACAGAAAGCCGCGCAAGACTGCCGAGATAACTGCTGACACGATCGGGACTTCCCGAGCAAAGGTGGAGCGGGCCAGGACCGTGCTTTCCGATCCCGAGGAAGCCGCCGCCGTCCGTCGTGGCGAGAAGACCATCCACCAGGCTGCGGAAGCCGCAAAGGCCAAGCGTGTCGTCCCTCACGCTCCTGCCAAGAGGCGCGGCTTAGGCCTTGAGGCCCAGCAAGCTAACGACGAGGCGGTCGCCGAGGGGCTCCGCATCATCGGCCTCCTTCGAGAGCTCGTACAGCATGATCCCTCTAGCGCGAGAAGGAAGGCGATCCGCTCCGCTATCCGTACCCTACAGGGAGCGTTAATGTAGCGCGCCCCCGGGTTGCCTCCAAGTATTCACCATGAGCGTTGATTAAGGCCGCCCGCGAAGGCGGCCTCTTTTCGTTGTACCCGCCTAGTAGAGCTCAGGAATTGAGCTTGCTCATGATACGGAACCTCGCCTTCTGGCGATCATCCTCGGTCGGGATGAACTCGACCCCCATGGCGGCCATCTTATCTTCAAGGCAGATTAGATAGTCGTAGAAACCAGCAATATCGAGCATCAACAAAGCACTCAGAGCCCCGCGGTCGTTGGCTGTCAGGCCAATAACGGCCCTTGATCCCTCGCGATGACTCGAGATCAGGAGGCCGCGAATTGACATGAGGCTGTCCAGCTTCTTCTTATCGGAATGGAGGGCCAGCCTCGCGGAATAAGGCTCATCTTCGTCCGCATGAACTGGCTCTTGGACGGTTTCGGATGCCGAGAAGAAGGCGTTCAGGGCCTCGAGTAGAACGGTCCTTTCCTTGTCGGTAAAGACGAGCCACTTGATCAGGTCAGAAATGTAATGAAGCATCGGCAAGACTCCTTCGCAGTGATATATCCATAAATACTAGTGAGAGGCCCCTCCCAACAGTATGGAAATCACTATATAGGAGCAGAATGTAGCGATAAATATCTGTCAGGTATATAAATAGCGATTATTGTCAGAATCGTCCCAAAGGACATGTTCAACACACATCTACCCCTAAGCCTATCGTACTCCGTTGAGGGCTCCTTCAGGGTTATGACGTGGTAGCCCCTATCTGAGTGTGTTGTCCACACCGAGTAGTCATGTCTGACTTTACATTTCTCCCAGCTCTGCTATCATGGTTCCATCGTTTTCCATGTGTTATCGAGAGCCGAGGATAATTATGTCAATAACGTCTTCCTGCTACCCGCTTCATCACAACCAAGGCTCTCGGGCCGGGACACTCTCAATTCAAGAGCTTACTATCGGTATTGCACAATACCGATAATGAAAGTATATTGAATGGGAGGTTCATTCGCGGTTCAGCTGTTCCTCATCCGCCTCAAGCCACTCCTCGCGGCTAGAAAGCTTGCTTGGAAGCCTCGCAATAGGCGTAAGACCATGGAATTCATGCTGGATGAAGGACTCAGCGAAGAGGACGCGTACGAGATCATCGCCGACCTGAGGCCTGAACACTACGCCAAGGGGCCTGAGCCTGATGATGACGGGTCGCCTGGAGACGTCATGGTGTTTTATCAACCCTACACGCGCCAGGCCCCGGCTGGAGACAAGATTCTGTTGTACATCAAGCTGAAGATCTGGACCGACACCAATGGGGATGCCGGTATCGTGATGTCTTTCCATGATGAGGGCAATTATGAGCAATAGACTGCCGTGCTCCCGCTGTGGGGCAACCCGAGATGTCGAGATCATCGAGCGGGTTGAACAGGTGACGATCAAGGGCAAGGAGGTCTCCTTCGAGGCCCACTACTCGCGTTGCCTCACCTGCGGAGACGAGTTTGAAGCCCCAGGCCAGCTCGACGCGAATCTCGACGCTGCCCGTGAGGCGTATGCCCGTCTCTACGAGGCTCCGTCGCCCGAAGCCCTAGTTTCCCTGCGCGCTCGCTACAATGCCAGCCAGAAGGCCTTTGGCGCGATCCTCGGTTTCGGCGAGCTCACCATGAACGGTTATGAGAGCGGGGGTACGCCCGACTCCACCAATCGTCTCCTTCTCAAACTCGCAGCCGATCCCTGCACCTTCAAGGCGATGTACGACATCAACTCGGGGAAGATCGGGATGACGCAACGTCGCAGGATCGAGGAGTCTCCCGGATACAAGGCCGCTTCCTCCTGGTACGGACTCGAGGCGTTGAGCCGTGAGCTCACCGAGCTACAGCGGGTCAAGGTGGAGGAGTGCGCAACGCGCGCCGGTCGCACTGTCCCCGAACAAGTCGCCCGCTATGTCGGAGACTCCTCATTCAGGGATTACTCCCGCCTCATGGAAGGCATCAGCTGGTCTACCGGCGTTGCCCAGGTCATTGATATGAAGTCTGAGGCTCCGGCGCCTCTCTCGGTAGCCTCATGAGCGAAACGATCAACGAGCGGCTCACGCGGCTCCTCAAGTCGATGAGCCTGCAAGACATCAAGCCGATGTCCTTCCACTCCGATCTGCTCGGGGAGATGCCCGCGCCTAATAGCGAGATCAACCTCGGATGGAACCAAGTCTTCGCTGATGGCGATCCCGTCATAGTCAACGGCGAGACCCGAATATTCCGCCCGCGATATGAGATCACCGTCAGCTTCCAAGGAGCCCCAATCTTCCGTCAGGTCTCCGTATTCTTCATCGTCTTTCATCTTGCCGATGTTCCCACCTTCGAAGAACTCTGGAAGGATGACGAAGTGCGCAAGGTCTTCCAGGAGAACCAGATTCAGAAGACCATGTGGCCCTTTCTCCGTCAACACGTACACGATGGCATGAGCCGCCTCGGAATCAACCCGCTACCGCTTCCCTGGATTCTGTGATGCATCCAACGTTCGAGCTCTCTGATAAGGACAGCAAATGCCTACGCTAACTTGGACTGGCAAAGAAGACGCCCTCCGCGCCGCATCCCTTGTTCCCTTCCGTCTCCTCGAGCCTCATACCGCAGCCAAGGGCGGCATTGTCGGTGACCCGAAGGCCGCGCAGGACAACCTTCTCATCCAGGGCGACAACCTCGAGGCCCTTAAGGCCTTGCTTCCCTACTACGCCGGGCGCGTGAAGTGTATCTACATCGACCCGCCCTACAACACCGGGTCTGCCTTCGAGCACTACGACGACAACCTCGAGCATTCAACGTGGCTCTCGATGATGTACCCGAGGCTGGAGCTTCTTCGCGAGCTCCTTGCGGAGGATGGAAGCATCTGGGTCAGCATAGACGATCGCGAAGGGCATTACCTCAAGCCCTTGATGGATGAGATATTCGGGCGAGTTAACTTCATCGCCACATTCATCTGGCAGAAGGTTGATAGTCCCAACGATAACAAGGTACCGATCACTCCGGATCATGAGTTCATCTTGTGCTTCGCCAAGAACTGGGAGAAGGCTCAGTTCAAGAAGCACTACGATGAGAGCGTCCTTGAAGCCTATCCCAATACCGATGAGCAGGGGAGGAAGTACCGCGATCGGTTGTTGAAGAAGAATGGGAAGCATAGTCTGCGAACCGATCGTCCTTCAATGTATTTCGAGATTACTGCGCCAGACGGTACCAAGATCCTTCCTGTCCATGATGATGGGCGCGAGGCACGTTGGGCTTTGGGCAAGAAGGCCGTCGCAGAGCTGATTGCTAGTGGAGAGCTTATTTGGAAGGATCGTGGGGAGGATGGCCAATCCAAATGGATTCCCTATACCCGAGAATATGGGCCTGAGTCTCCATCCCGCCCCAATCCGACAATACTGTTGGACTGCAAGACCTCGCGCCAAGCCAAGAAGCACCAGCGAGAACTCCTTCCCGACGCTCCATTGTTTGATACTGTTAAGCCGGAGCAGCTTATCTCCCGCATCTTTGAGATAGCAACCGAGCCGAAGGATCTTGTTCTTGACTCCTTCCTCGGCTCCGGCACCACCGCCGCAGTCGCACACAAGATGGACCTTAGTTGGATCGGCGTTGAGATGGGAGATCATGCGACAACCCATTGCCTACCTCGACTATGCAAGGTGATCGAAGGCGAGCAGGGAGGTATCTCCGAGGATATTGACTGGAAGGGCGGCGGCGGCTTCCGTTTTGTCGAGCTCGGCGAGACCCTCTTTGATGCCTTCGGTCGCCTCAATCCCAAGGTCAAGTTCGCAGACCTCGCTGCCTTCGTCTGGTGGCGCGAGACCAAGGCACCAGCCATCGGCGGGTCGATCAAGGCGACATCGCCCTTTCTCGGCGTTCACGAGGGACGAGGCCTCTATCTCCTATACAACGGGATACTCGGGGACAAGCGCCCCAAGGGCGGAAATGTCCTCACGCCGGCAGTTCTGGCCTCCCTCCCGAAGCACGACGGTCCGCGTGTCGTCTATGCCGAAGCGACGACCTATTCGCCCTCATCGCTCGCTCGCATGAACATCTCCTTCAAGCAGATCCCGTATGACCTCGGGTCCATGCCGCTCCTCGCGGAAGGCGCACTCGAATACGCGGCGGGGTTGATGCCTGAAGCTCCTCAAGCCCTCGCTGCACGCGCCGCTAGCGCTGGAGAGGAGGGCGATCATGTTTGAGCCTAAGACCTACCAGACCAAGGCCCTCGAATCCTTGAAAGACTACCTCGAACGGGCCAAGCGCCTTGGCGATCCCAAGGCTGCCTTCATTGAATCCTGGAGCGAGCGCGGGCGTCCCTCGGTCACCCGCTGGCACCAGGCTCCGGGCTTGAGCGATATCCCCTACGTCTGTATCCGCATCCCGACTGGAGGCGGCAAGACCTGGCTCGCGGCACGCTCCCTGCGCATCGTACGCGACTCGTATACCCATGCCGAGTCTCTCCATGTACTCTGGCTTGTTCCCTCGCAAGCCATTCTCGAACAGACCCTCTCCGCCCTTTCCACGGCGGGACACCCCTACCGTGAAGAGCTTGTCGAAGCCTGGGGCCGCCCTCTCGTCGTAACGCGGGAAGGCCTCGAATCGGTGAGCCCCCAGGACTTCGCCACTCGTCTCGTGGTCGTCGTTGCCACTATCCAAAGCTTCAAGGCCGAGGATACGACCACGCGCACCATCTACGCCCATTCCGAGCGCTGGGAGCGCCACTTCGCCGCCCTCAATGGCATGGCAGGGCTCGAACTCAGCACCGAAGGCGCCAATCGGGGCAAGCCCATCCACTCCTTCGTCAACCTCTGCCATGTCTTCCGGCCGCTCATCATCATCGACGAGGCGCACAACGCGCGATCGAAGCTTTCCTTCGACACTCTCGCCAGGCTCTCACCCCTCGGTATCCTCGAGTTCACGGCCACGCCCGATACCTCGAGCGCGAGCGGTTCCAATGTCCTCCACGAGGCCACCGCGACCGAGCTCAAAGCCGAGAAGATGATCAAGCTCCCGATCGTCCTCGCTGAGCATTCGAGCTGGGCCACCACGGTCGCCGCGGCAATCAGCACGCGGAACTCCCTCGAGGAGGCCGCCAAGGCGACCGGGGATTCGGTACGGCCTATTACCCTGTACCAGGCTCAAGCCAAGGACAAGGACGATCCGACGGTCATCACCGCCGACAAGCTCCGCGATCATCTCATCCAGAACGAGGGCATCGATCCTGCTCACATTGCCGTGGCTACTGGTGACGAACGCGGCATCGAGGGCGTGAACCTCTTCGATCCATCCTGCCCAATCCGGCACATCATCACCGTTCAAGCCCTCAAGGAAGGCTGGGACTGCTCCTTCGCCTACGTGTTCTGCTCCATACAGGAGCTCAAGTCCGCGCGGGCCGTCGAGCAGCTCCTCGGCCGAGTCCTGCGGATGCCCTACGCGGAGGAGCGTCCTTCGGCATCGCTGAACAAGGCCTATGCCCATGTCTCCTCACGCGACTTCGCCGAGACGGCCTCCGCGCTCAAGGATTGTCTCGTCGACAAGATGGGCTTCGAGCGCATCGAGGCGGACGCATGGACTGAGGTTGCGGATTTCTTCCCTGGAGAGGGCTCAGGAACCATTGTGGGGCTCGCGCCGGATGGCCAGTCCATTTCCATCCCGGCCTACGCTCCCGTGGACTTCGGGCTCTTCGCCCCTGAGCCTGGCCTCGTCGTCGAGAGAGCGGGGACTCGTTCGGATGGAGTCCCTCTCATCCGCGTCTCCGGCTCTATCACAGAGGCTACGATTACCAGGCTCTCGGAGACACTCGGAGCAGATTCCGGAGGTGAGCGCACGCGCGAGATCGCGCGTAATCTCGCCAACTACCGCCTTCTTCAAGCTTCCCGGCATCGCGTCCTTCCTGCTAGCCCCGATGTCTTCACGGTGGGTTCCCTCTTTTCCCGTGATGAGGTCTCAGGCGAGCTCATTCCCGTCGATGAAGGTTGGTTCGCCAACCGTGGCCGTCTCGATCTATCGGATGCATCGCGATTCCCCGCTCGCCTCACGGCTGAGGAGTTCTCCGTGCCCGCCGAGCGGAAGGTCACTGAGCTTGATGTCGTTGCCGAGAAGGTTATCACCCGCAACACTCGATATGACCGGGAGCTCTTCACTGCAGAGGTCGCAGGCGAATACTACCTTAATGGCCTCGTCTTCTGGCTCGATCGCCGCCTCGCGCGGAGCGACGTTTCTCAGCTGGTATTGCAGGACTTCTTGTCCCGTCTCATGCACAAACTCATCAACGAGAGGAAGCTTCGCCTTGGGGACCTCATCCTCCACAAGTACCTCCTCGAGGAAAAGATCAGGGCGAAGCTCGACTCCTACCGCCTCAGCGCCGCGTCCTCAGGACTCGAGTCGCTTCTTGACCTGCCTGAGCTTGATGGCAGCCTTGTATGGGAAGCCGACTTCTCCTTCTCGAAGGACCGCTGTCCCTACCCACGGGCAGAGCCTGCTTCCTCCTATGGCTTCTCCAAGCACTTCTTCCCCGTAGTCGACAACCTGAAGCGCGACGGCGAGGAATACGCCTGCGCCAAGGAGATCGACGCTCTCGGCGAAGTCGAGACCTGGGTACGCAATGTCCCTCCCCGACATCAGTGGTGCTTCCGCCTCCCTACCTCGAGGGACGACTTCTATCCGGACTTCGTGGCCAGGCTCAAGGATGGCCGAGTCCTCGTCGTCGAGTACAAGGGTGCCCACCTTGCCGCCGATCCCTCAGAACGCGAGAAGCACCGGGTAGGCGAGCTATGGGCCCGCGCGTCGAAGGGGAAGGGGCTCTTCGTCTGGGCGATGAAGAGGGATGAGGCGGGTAGGGATGTGCGGGGGCAGCTTAGGGCTACTTTGACGGCAATCTAGGGGATAGACGTGAAATGGATTGGGTAAAGCAAATCAACGTGATCCTATCCTCCCTCCAGTTCAGGACTAATGTGCAGTTCTCCGCAGATTCGAAAAGAACAGCGATATTATGACCACTACTAAAAGAGCGTCGAGCATTCATATTCCCTTCACGTTGCTTCGCTAGAATCTTTCCCGGAGGGTATCAAATGCAGAAATCCCGGCGCTCAATTCCCAAAGTGTTCCTTACCAGCCTCTTCGCCTTTGCACTGCTAATCCCAGTTGCCTATGCCCAATCGGCTAGCACCGCCAAGACTGGAGACTGGGGCATCGTGATCCAAAAGAAGGATATTTCCTCGACTGCGAAATTCTATCCCTATACCGTCAATGACAAGCCAATGGAAGTCTTTGCCGTGAAGGCCTCCGATGGCACGATCCGAACCGCCTTGAACACCTGCCAAGTCTGCTATTCCTCGGGACGGGGTTACTACAAGCAGCAGGGAAATGTACTTGTCTGCCAGAACTGCGGCAACCGCTTCAGCGTGGACCAGATCGAGCTCATCAAGGGTGGCTGCAATCCGGTTCCCATACTTGGAAAGGACAAGGCGGATCTCGGCGATTCCATCGGGATTTCAAGGGCATATCTCACTAGTATGGCGCCTTACTTCGCCCGCTGGAAAAAATAAGCATCGTTCAAGAGTCGTACTGGGGGAGGGTCACGATGAAACTCGCGCCACCCAAACTGGCGTCCTCTATCGTGATGCTTCCCCCGTGGGCCTTGATTATCTCCGAAGCGATGGCAAGACCGAGGCCGCGTCCCCCTGTCTTCGTGTCACGGGATTTGTCGATCCTATAAAATCTGTCGAATATCTTCTCTCTCTCCTCCGGAGATATACCGGGACCTGAATCTTCCACGCTGAATCTCACGAATCCCACCGGGCCTGGAATGTTCCTAACACAGACACTTCCGCCCGGTGGTGTGTACTTGATCGCATTGGCCACGAGGTTATAGATGACTTCGCCTAAGCGAAGGTAATCGCCTCTGGCAATCGATGGGAAATCGATCGGGCAATCATGACTGAGGTGGATCGATTTTGCGGACGCCGTAGCGGTAAACAACAGGACGGCTTTCCTGTTGGCTTCGACAAGGTCGACTCCCTCGATCGAGAGCTCGAGCTCCCCCGATTCGATTATCTCAAGCTCGCGAAGGGTATCGATCAAGGTCGCGAGGCGCACTGTCTCCTCGTGGATCGACTCGAGAGATTGGCCATCCAATGGGAGTATTCCGTCAATCATCCCCTCGATCATCCCCTGGATTAGGGTTACAGGCGTCCTAAGCTCATGGGCTGAATCGGCGATCACCTGCTTCTTCGCATCGTCGAGCCGTTTGAGCTTATCCTTCATTTCGTTGAAGGAAACGGAGAGCTCGGCGATCTCGTCCTTGCCGACTATGGGGACGGGCACGGACAATTCCCCTGATCCGACTTCTTGCGCCGCCTTGGCAAGGATTCCTAAAGGTTTGGTGATCCGCACGGAGAATAGCAGTCCCATGACTATGGCGATAGCGGCGGATGCGAAGGTCGACCAGACAAGGGATCGCATGACTGAGCCTAGGAAACGCTCGTTTTCCCCCGTCAATGATGAGTCTATCATGGATCCAACGAGGACCGTTCCAGTCTTCTGAAAATTGACCATTATCGGTACACCGTGATCAAGATGCATGTCGGGATGGGTAGTGCCAATAAGCTCATCTGCGGTATCGGCGACTATTATTCCCCGCAAATCAGCCACGACCACGCGATCCGCCATGAGCGATCGTAAGTTCGCCACTGGATACTTGCCCAGAGTGGTCCAACCAGCCTCTCCTTGGATTTCTTTATTAAGTGATAGAGAAAGCATTTGGGGCAGTCCCACGAGGAATCCCTGGACTCCAACCCAGCTCTGTTTCTCAAGTTGGTATTCCGCAAGAATTGAGGTATATGCCTTGGCTTTTTCCGAATCCCCGTCAAATACAAAAGATCTGAACATGGTCTCAGTCGACCGTCGGACTAGGACGAGGGTTGTAGTCGCGCTCGCGGCGATCACGGCGAGGAATAGGATCGATAGCCTGTATTTAAGCCTCACGGTCCTGCTCCTTGAAGCGGTAACCGACGCCACGGACTGTCTCTATATAACGCGGCTCCTCTATGTCGTCCCCGAGGGCTTTTCGGATGTTCTTCACATGGGCATCGATAGTCCGGTCATAGCCCTCGTGGGCAGGACCGGCGGTACCGTCCAGGATCTCTTGCCGGCTCCACACTTTCCCTGGTTTCCGCATCATGAAAGCCAGTATGTCGAATTGTACCGATGTCAAGGGAATCGCCTGCCCCTTGACCAGACACTCATGCCTGTCAGTGTCAAGACGAATGTCTCCGCCGGCGAGAACTGCCGCCTCGGAATGGATGGAAGGATTATTCCTACCATCGCGGCGCAGGATGGCTTTGACCCGAGCCACGAGCTCCCTGGGACTGAAGGGCTTAGTGATATAATCATCGGCTCCCAACTCGAGCCCCAAAATCCTGTCCAGTTCATCCGCAAGCGCCGTGAGAAAGATGATAGGGACATTGGAATCCTTGCGAAGTTCCCGGGCGACCGACAGCCCGTCCAGACCAGGCATATTGATATCTAGGACGACGCAATCTGGAGTTCTCAGATGGAATGCCTTTAAAGCAGCCTTGCCATCGAAAGCCTCGACGACCTCGAATCCTGAAGCCTCGAGGTAGCGCTTGACCAAGGCGACTATTTTTGCCTCATCATCGACCACAAGTATAGAGTATGCCATATATATTCCTTTTGATGCACAAAATAACTTAAACAGGGAACTAGATTTCCCTTCGCTATGGTATCCCTTTGTGTAGGCTATCAATATTTCATGAACGCAAGGTGAGCGCTCTGTGGTTTTTCTGGGTATTTCCCACATCCTCCTGGTCATCTATTGCAGTGGCTCTCTTTGAAACCTATACTTTGAGGCACAGAAAAGACGTATTCATTCGATCACCGAATGATAGCATAAGGAGTCCATGATAATGAAGCTCGGTACCCGAATTGCACTCATCGTCGCCTCCATCGTGTTTGTAGCCAATTCAGCGACGATCGTCTTTATAGCATCGACCATTCAATCCTCCTCACGGGATTCGGCTTTCAGTGAAGCCCGAGGTTTGGCCGCTACCCAGGCGGCAATCGCCTCGTCCGACCTCAATCTTGTCCTCACTTCGGTGGAGGAGCTATCCCGGATCCTCGGGATGTTCCGCATGTTCCCGAAAAAGGAATCCTTTGAACTGATCGACGAGATGCTGAGGACGACTCTAGCCAATGAACCGAGGGTAATCAATACCTGGGCGGTATTTCTACCTGGTACAATCATGGGTGACTATTACCGAGCGGGATGGCACAGGATGCAGGATAGCCTGTCCCGGAAGGATTATTCGGGGGAGCCTCTTCCCCCAGCTCTCGATGAGATGCTGAGCACAGGTAAGCCTCAAATATTGGAACCATATACTATAGAGAAGCTTCTTGATGGAATGGCGATGGGCGAGGCTGCTGCGGAGCTGGCTAGCAGCATCGTGGTCCCGATACTGGACGATGCGGGAAGACTGGTGGGGATAGTCGGCGCTGATTTCGGAATCGGATTTCTCCAGGCGAAGATCGGAGCTACGAAGGTATTCGACAATGGCTATGGGCAATTGCTGACGAACAAGGCGATGGTGGCGACCTCCAAGGATCCTGCGGACATCGGCAAGAAGGCACATGAGATCGATGACGAATACGGCGACAAAGTGAAGATGAGCATCATGGAAGGCACGAGTTTTTCTTTTATATCTGAAGCCGACGAGCATAGCCCGGCAGCCTTCAAATATTTTTCTCCCGTTGCCACCGGAGACGACCGAGCGCCTTGGAGCTACCTGATCGTGGTTCCGTATCAGGAAGTCATGTCAAAGGTGTATCGTCTTGTGACTGCAATAACAGTTATTGGTATCATCGCGCTCGCGGGGGTGGTGATGATCGTCATCCTTATCATCACCAGGATGATGCGCCCCTTGAAGGCTACCGTCGCGGTCTTAAAGGATATTTCCGAAGGGGGCGGTGACCTCACAAAAAAGATCGAGTCTGGACGCCGAGACGAGATAGGCTCCCTCGCAGAGCATTTCAACCGATTCTCAGCCTCCTTGGCATCCATGATTGGTGGCATTGTTATCGCCGCAGATCGCCTGGCAAGGACTGGAGAGGAACTCGAAGCCAATATGGGAAGCGTCTCTGCGGCAGTCACTGAAATCGCCGCGAATGTAAAAGAGATGAAGGAAGGCGCGGATCGGCAATCGAGGAGTTTTGCATCGTCCTCAGAGGCGACAGTCCTCATCCTTGGAAAGATCGAGCGACTGAAAGAGCTCGTCAAGAGTCAGTCGGATTGCGTTGCCCAGTCCTCGGCCTCCATCGAAGAGATGATCGCCAATATCGGAGCCATGGCGACGAACGCAGAGGCAGCAGGTGGCCATTACGCGAGATTGGTCGAGGCTTCCGAGAAGGGCACCGATGTTATCGCTGATGTAAGCCGGATAGTCCAGGAAATAGCGAATCAGTCAACGGCTCTCAGTGAGGCGAACGAGATAATTGCGGCGATAGCCTCCAAGACCAACCTCCTCGCCATGAACGCGGCCATCGAAGCCGCACATGCTGGGGAATATGGCAAGGGCTTTGCCGTTGTCGCGGACGAGATCCGGAACCTGGCCGAAAGCTCGGCAGATCAGTCGAAGGGCATCGGTTCCAGCATTGAAGGAATCCAAGCCTCGATAGCCGCCGTCGTGTCATCATCCAATCTCGCGGAGGCGACCTTCACGGATGTGCGCTCGCGGATCACGTCCCTCTATTCGCTTCAGGATGAGCTGCAGCGGGCCCTGACCGAGCAAAAGCAGGGTTCAGCGATTTCGCTCGAAGCCCTAGCTGCGATACGCGAGGCCACCTCTGAGGTAGACTCGGCAGCCCTGGAGATGCGAGAAGCGAGCGCCAAGGTCGTATCGGAAATGTCCTCGCTAGTAGCGGCGAGCGAGGAATTCAACCGAGGCGTCGGAGAGATCGCGGAAGGCGCGGCCGATATTGATCGTTCCGTCGTTGCGGTCTCCGACCTGACCCGCATGAATCGCGACAATATCGAGGATGTTGCCAAGGTAGCCAAGGCCTTCAAGATAGCATGATAGGCATTCACCAGGATCGCGGGAAGATAAAGGACCGGGAAAGCAATGTCCTCCTGCAATTCTCCCTATTCATGCTTGCGATTGTTCTCCTCGTGTCCGGATTCCTCGCGATAGCCCTGTCCAGTTTTGTCCAGGGCCATGTCATAAGGATGCATGCGGTATTCTATGGCGAGGGACTTGCCCCCAGTTTTCGAAGCGCCATGGCCCGGTCCGAGGAAGTGGATTTTCAGCGGCTCAGGAATGAGCTGGAAGCCGCCGGCAGGCTTCCACATATAAAGGATCTGGCCATATGGAGCTCATCGGGAGACGTCCTGCTCAAAGGCTCAACCGCCACCCTTGGCCGCGACAGTAAGGATGCTTTGGCGATCGCGCTTGGGGGTGCCGTGCACTTTGTATACGGTCCAGGAGTCGGTCTTTCCTTGCTCAATCGATTCCACGTGGACCTCTTTCTTTACGTGCCCATAAAAGATGCGAACGCCAGAGTTGTGGGTGTCATCGGACTCCTTGAGTCCGATGAAGGCCTGTCGGAGGATTTAGGAAAGGCCGCTCGCGCCATAGCCCTTTATGTGGCTCTGGCCGGAATAGTGATATACCTAACCCTCTTCATCCTCTACTTTCGCTCATACCGGAAACAGAAAATGACGAACGAGAGGCTACGGCAGAGCCAAGACAGCATTATCTTTGCCATGTCGAGCCTGTCCAGCCTAAGAGACCAGGAGACTGGCGGCCACCTTCTGCGTTGCAGCGCTTACGTCAACCTCTTGGCGAGCAGGCTGCGCAATGAAAAAGCATTCCGATCCTACATCGATCATGAGTACATCCGTACCATAACGAGCGTCGCGCCATTGCACGACATAGGCAAGGTTGGTATAGCCGATGCTATTTTGAGGAAGCCTGGCAAGCTTACGGACGAGGAATACGAGGCGATGAAGGAACACAGTGTCCTTGGAGCCGATATACTCCGCGCCGCGCGGTCGAGACTCCCTTTCCATTCGCAACTCGAGCTCGCTATCGAGCTTACGCGGCATCACCATGAACGCTGGGACGGCAAAGGCTACCCCGATGGTCTCGTGGGAGAAGCAATACCGCTTTCGGCAAGGTTGATGGCCCTGGCAGACGTGTACGATGCCCTTAGGTCGGAACGGTACTACAAAAAGGCCATGTCCCATGACGAAGCTATCAAGCTTATTGTGGATGGAGCCGGGAAACAGTTCGATCCTAATATCGTCGCGGTCCTGACTGCTAACCAGGAAAGTTTTTCCGCTATTTTCGAAGATGTGCCGCAGGACTGATCCAGAGGTTTTTCGCGGCCGGCACAGTCGCTAACGTGGCGCCGAATCGCACATAATCGCCATTGGTCGTTCATAAGGGCTTCATGAGGCCAGGCTACAATTCTGGCATGGAGTCTGGGCAACCCGATCTCCAGTATCACACCTGGGGCATCCGCCCGATTGGAGAAGACGGTATGAAGTGCCACGGAAAGAATCACGATCCGGAACAGGCCGATAGCAGAGACAACAATAAGGGCGGGCATGGGCATCTTCTCATGATGATCGCATGCTGCGGTCTGCCCATCCTATTCATCGCCTTGCTGCCGCTGCTCCGAGGCATCGGTGGGGGCTGGCTCGACAAGGTCGCACGGTATTCCTTTCTCCTCTGCCCCCTCATGATGATCCCCATGCTGTTCATGAATCACGGAGGCTCGAGGTCTTTATCTCACAAGCATGTCCAGGAGCCCCAGCGACTAGGGGGAAGGGATGTAAGGCAGATCACCGACCAGCGCGAATAGGGTTATCCCCTCATTGCCCGTTCACCGGCCTCCGGGCTTAAGCGCCAGCGGAGGCCGGTCATTCTTTATTCTGTATAGCCAACCTGCATGATAAAAAGAGGAATCTCATCCTTCGTAAGGGCCGCCGCGGTTGTCGCAGCGGCAGGTGCCAGCGTATATTGCACGACCGCCGCCATCTTCAGCGCCGATGCCGTCAATTCCATGTTCTGCGCGGAAAAGCCCGCAGTCGCATGTGCCATCTGAAGGAACAACGCGGGATTGGCTTTGAGGAACGATGGCGTCAAGGCCGTATCGACGGTAAAAAGGATCATAAATGCAGCACCAGGCTGGGCAGCCCGAGAGACCTCGGCCCGGGAATCATTCGCGCTGACCTGCTTTAGGGTATTGGTGTCGGGGAGATATTTCCAGGTACCCTTGTCGTTGAGGACATAGGCGTTGATATAGGCATTATCGCCCGAGAAGGAAATGGTTCGGCCAGCCTTCGTGGCGCTCGAGACGGCATCCGCCCCTCTCTGGCCGATACCCGCCCAAAGGATGGTGGACAGATCGGCCACCTCTGCTGTCTTCTTGATGAAGACCTTGGATACTCTTCTGTTCTGGATCGCTGCCAAGAGATCGATTCCCGCCTTTTGCGCAGGGCGGGGAAGGACCAAATCTTGGGCGAATAGCCCTGCCACAGAGGCAAGAAATACGAGAATGGAAAGACTTCGCTTCATTCTATTCCTCCCGACTAGATAGATTCCATGTGAGATCGTGCTTTCGCGCTTCCCCATGCTTCAATACACAATAATAGTGCATACCATTTCGAGATGTGTGCGGCCTCCGTCGTTTGTATGCGAATTCGATGAAAGCCGCAGAACTCAGCAAAATATCACTATCCTATGTGTATGCGCTTCATGGTGGCGCGGATTGTGAGACTGTAAGGAGTTTTGCATGTCGCGGTTACGAATTATCGATAGATCTTTCCTTATTCGAATATCTATGCTCTTCATGTTCATGGCCTTCGGTGTAGCCGGTTTTGCCGCGGAGTTAAAAATCGAGATGACCCAGGGTCAATGGGAACTGAAGCCCGGCCTAAGCACATCGATTTGGGCATACGGGGGAACGGTACCTGGCACCCCCATTATAGTACGTCAGGGGGAACGGGTAAAAATCGAGGTCGTCAACCGCCTCCCAGCGGCCACGAATATCCATTGGCACGGCCTCGTCCTGCCCAATGACCAGGATGGCCCCTTTGTCGAGATCCAACCCGGTTCATCCCATACCTATGATTTCACCGCCGGGGCCAGTGGCACCTACTGGTATCATCCCCACCTCATGCCTGTTCTGCCTCAGCTAGACAAGGGTCTTTATGCGCCTTTTATTGTATTGGCCCCAGAGGATGGCAAGTATTCCGGCGACCACACCTATGTCCTCGACGATTGGTACCTCGATGCCCGCGGGAAACGGCTCGAAGGTGTTGCATCCGGGGACATGGAGCGTTATGGCAACATTGAGACGGTCAACGGCAAGACCGAAGAGGCCATAGCCCCGTTAATCCTGCGCTCTGGAGAGCTCCATAAGCTTCGCTTTATTAATGCCTCTACGGCGGCCTTTCATACTATCGCGATTTCGGGGCATAGCTTCCGCGTCACTCATACCGACGGGCATGCCCTCGCCCAACCCTACAGCACCGACAAAGTCACCTTGGCCCCCGGGGAGAGGATAGACGTGGAGCTTTTTGCCTCAGGCAAGGAGGGACAGCGTTTTGAAATGACAAGCAGTCGCAGGGACCTGGGCATAGTCATCCCCATTGTCTACGACAAGGGCAGCGTACCGGCCGTGGTATCCCCCTTTTCTGCGCCCCAGCCCAGGGCCTACCTGGCTGGTCCTCCGGATCGGCCAGACTTTACACTTGAGCTATCCTCGGCCATGGGCATGATGGGTGGCGGGGGGATGATGCAGGGCGGAATGATGGGTGGCGGCATGATGAGCGGCTCAAGCGCCCTGCGCTGGACGATTAACGGAAAATCATTCCCCGACACTGTTCCGCTGGATGTTGCGGTCGGCAAGCTAGTCACGATGAGGATCTACAACCGGGACATGATGTCGATGATGATGGGCCATCAAATGGACCATCCAATCCACCTTCATGGCACCTATTTCCAGGTGGTTTCGATAAACGGCTCGGCCCCAAAGGGAGAGCTTTGGAAAGACACCATACCCGTTCCTTCCGGGGGCTATGTTGATATCGCCTTTGTCATGACCAATCCCGGGACTTGGCTGCTCCACTGCCACATTATCGATCATGAGGATGGGGGCATGATGACGGCAGTCCGCGCGAAATGAGGACCGTAAGTCCCCTTGACTGGGGATGATGACTGTACGACACTTTAGGCTGGGCGTAACAAGGGGGCTTCATGAAGTACCGTTGCTCGATGAAATGCGAAGGAAACAAGACCTATGCCGAGCCTGGGAAATGCCCCGTTTGTGGCATGAAGCTGGTCCAGGTTCCCGACAGTGAAGGCGATTCAGATTCCCCGAAAAAGGACCCCGAACACCACCCTAGAGGCTCCGCAGGTGTGGATCACGCGGGCCATGGGCATTCTGCCGATGGAAAGCCGTGCATCTGCGGAGCTGACGACTGCAATGGCTCCTGCGTGGCGAACTGCCAGTGTTCCTTCCAGGAGATGAATCTTGCCATGCCCGTACTAGGGTCCCATGACTCCCGTACGGCTGGCAGATACATCTGCGCGATGGGTTGCGAAGGAGAAAAGACCTACCCTGAGCCAAGGGATTGTCCTGTCTGCGGGATGCACCTTGTGAAGGTGGTGTCCTTCGGCACTCGCCAAGAGCCTGGGGAAGATGAGGAAATCCTGGCCTTCAAGGCCATGAGGAAAAGACTCATCATTTCTGCAACCCTCGCCCTCCCCATTTTGCTCCTTTCCATGGGTGAGCTAGTTCCCGGGCTGGGGAGGATCCTCGCAAGCCTCCTTTCCATGAAGACAAGTATCTTTATCCAGATGGGCCTCTCTGTGCCTGTAGTCTTGTTTGCGGCCTCTTTCATCTTTGAAAAGGGCTACACCAGCCTAGTATCAAAAAATCTTAACATGTTTACGCTGATCTCCCTCGGCACAGGCGTCGCATGGATTTACAGCCTTATTGCTACCTTATTTCCTATGATCTTTCCTCCTCCGCTCAAGAACGCTGAAGGCATGGTAGCCGTCTATTTCGAAGCCACGACAATTATCATAACCTTGGTAATCCTTGGCCAGATGCTCGAGCTCCTCGCCCACGCCAAGACTAATGGAGCTATCAAGGAGCTTCTCAACCTTGTGCCTGCGACGGCCCTAGTCCTCCGGGATGGAAAGGAGGTTTCGGTAGACCTCGCTGAGGTCGTCGTAGGGGACTTGATCAGGGTCAAGCCGGGCGAGAAGGTCCCTGTGGACGGAGCTATATCGGAAGGCAATGGCGTCGTCGATGAATCCATGATCACGGGAGAACCAATTCCCCTCGAGAAACTCCCGGGGAACGCGGTAACGGGGGGTACGATAAACCTGAATGGCAGCTTTATCATGGAAGCGCGCAAGGTGGGCGGCGACACCCTCCTTGCGCGCATTGTCGAGATGGTCAACGAGGCTTCAAGGTCCAAGGCCCCGATCCAGCGTCTCGCCGACACGGTCGCTGCCTATTTTGTGCAGGCCGTCCTCCTCATCGCTGTAGGTACCTTTTTCGTCTGGGGATTCGGTTTTTCCAAGTGGGACCATGGACTCGTCAATGCAATTGCCATCCTCATCATCGCCTGTCCCTGCGCCCTTGGGCTTGCCACCCCAGTGTCGATCATGGTGGGGACAGGGAAAGGTGCCAAGCTCGGAATCCTCATCAAGAATGCCAAGGCTATTGAACAGATGCGCAGAGTGGACACCCTTCTCGTCGATAAGACTGGGACTTTGACTCTTGGCAAGCCTACCGTCGCCATGGTTCATGGCATCAATGGATGGTCCGACGATGAAGTCCTCCGACTCGCCGCGTCCGTAGATAAGCAGAGCGAACATCCACTCGCCGCGGCCATCGTGGCGGCTGCGGAGCGCAGAGGATTAGCCCTGGGGACAATCCAGGCCTTTGCCTCGATCACTGGAAAAGGTGTCACTGCCTTGATCGAAGGGCATCGCATTTCCGTCGGCAATGAAAAGCTTCTTAGTGAAAGGCGAGACGTGGCTAATCCTGGATATGACTCGGCAAGTATCGTCGACCTTCAAGCCAAGGGCCATACCGTGATGTTCGTGCTCCAGGATGATTCTGTCATCGGCTTCATCGGCGTCACCGATCCGATAAAAGAGTCCACTCCAGAGGCCGTAAGGCGACTGCAACATCAGGGCGTCAAGGTAGTAATGCTCACCGGAGACAACGAGAGGACAGCCAGCGCGGTAGCGTCTAGCTTGCGGCTTGACGATTTTCGGGCCGAGTGCCTCCCTGAGGACAAATTCGATGAGGTGAAGTCGCGGCAGGGGCGTGGCGCCTTCGTAGGCATGGCCGGAGACGGCATCAACGATGCTCCGGCCCTTACTCAGGCCGACGTAGGCATAGCCATGGGCACGGGGACAGATGTTGCCATGCAGAGCGCTGATGTCACCCTCGTGAAGGGCGACTTGATAGGCATCGCCCGTGCCAAGGATCTGAGCGTCATGGTTATGCGGAACATCAAGCAGAATCTCTTCTTTGCCTTTGCATATAATGCGATCGGTATTCCCATCGCGGCTTTCGGACTTCTCAGCCCAATTTTCGCTGGCCTGGCCATGGCCTTGAGCTCTGTCTCGGTCCTGGGTAACGCGCTCAGGATCAAGGGCATCAAGCTCGTTTGAGGCATGATGATCTATAACGACAAGACATGGAGGTTCGGTTGCGGTCTTTTCGGTCTAGTCTCGGGATGCTGCTCGCTGTCGTGGCTCTGGCATCCTTCGTTTCCTTGGTAGTCTACAGGAAGATAGCCACCTCCCTCCACGATTCATTGTTTTCCGCTATCGAGGCCCTTGAGACTGTCCATGCCTCCGAGAATTTTCACTCCGCCCTGCATAATTTGCTTACGATATCTTCACGACCCTATGAGGGGATGGGGAAAACCGATACTACCCAGTATTCTCTGGCCAGGCAAGAAGCTGTCGATTCATACCAGCGCCTTACGGGCTCCATTGGGCGTAGCTTGGATCCAGATCGCCATGTGAACCTGGAAAGCGACTCTCACTTCGAGGAAGACACTCGCCTTCTGTTTGGCTCTTTCTTAAAAGAGATCGACATGGTTCTAGAGGCTCCAGAGGATTTGGCCACAGCACATCTCAAGAGGGCCCGCGTGGTATTTGACGAGCTTTTCGAAAAGCACTTGAATGTCCTGCATTCACGGCATGAGGCACGTCTTGAGGCACTGAAAGTCAACGCCCACGGCTTGGCGAAGCGGGCGGACCTATTTTTCTATCTGCAGATCGCGATTCTCATCGCCGCGGCCATTGTCGCCTTCCTTTTCTCGGATAGAGTTCTATTAAAGAGATTCCATGCCGTGGAACATGGAGCCTTTACCGACGAACTGACTGGACTGAAAAACCGGCGATACCTCGAAGG
The DNA here is from genome assembly GCA_002839315.1 of Spirochaetae bacterium HGW-Spirochaetae-3. Taxonomy (GTDB): domain Bacteria; phylum Spirochaetota; class Spirochaetia; order Treponematales; family UBA12059; genus SZUA-370. The sequence goes on along the minus strand of PGXV01000014.1, from coordinate 69,436 downwards.
CCCAGCGATGACTGCCGTCTCGGCCTTGATCAAGTCGGAGCTTGCCTTCTCTATAATCATCGCCGACGTCGATCATTTCAAGGCTTTCAACGACAGCAACGGACACCAGGCGGGCGACATTGCCCTCAGGGAAGTCGCCTCCCAGTTCCAAAGCGGAGTCAGGAAGACTGACATGGTTATTCGCTACGGTGGAGAGGAGTTTCTCGCGATTCTTCCTGGAGCTGACAAGGCTTCCGCAATTAGCACCGCGGACAAGATACGGATTCTACTGGAGAAGAAAGGGGTTCCCTTGCCGAGCGGCAAAATCCAAATGCTAACCGCGAGCTTTGGCGTGGCATCGTATCCGGAGGACGGTATTGACGAGTATCAAGCTATTTTCAAGAGAGCTGATGAAAGACTGTATAAGGCCAAGCGATCTGGTAGAAACACCGTTGTAGGCTAGCGATACGCAAGATGTAGGGAATCTAGGAGGCTTCTCGTGCTTATTGAATTCGATAATGTGCGCCAGATTCATGGAGAGGATAGACGACGGCTTTTCACAGACGATGATATCGCCCTGTACGTATGGTTTCGAAATGCGCGGATATCTGGATTTCAGCTATGCTACGACAAGCAAGGGCCGGAGAAGGCCTTCATGTGGACGCTCGCCCACGGCTACGCGCACTATGCCGTGGATTCAGGCGAGGTGGGAGGGCTAGATGCCAAGAAGACACCCGTCTTCGCCGCATCGGCAATACCCGTTTCTGAGGATATACTAGACCGGTTCATCGCGGCATCAAATTTTCTTGATGCTGAAATCAGAGACTTCGTCAGTCAGAAGATTCGGGACTACTGAACCGCCCCGGGATTGCCGGAGACTGAAATCTTTGAGAGGATACAGTCATGGGCAAGGAAACAAGGTATTCACCAGAGGTCCAGGAACGGGCGGTTCGACTCGTGGTAGAGCAGCGCAGCGAACACGAGTCTCAATGGGCCACGATCAGCGCTGTCGCCTCCAAGATCGGGTGCTCCGCGGAGGCGCTTAGGCGCTGGGTCAGGCAGGCTGAACGGGATCGCGGCGAGCGTCCCGGTTTGACGACCGATGAGCGGGCGCGGCTTAAGGAACTCGAACGCGAGAACCGTGAGCTCAGGAAGGCCAACGAGATACTGCGCCTAGCCTCGGCATATTTTGCCCAGGCGGAGCTCGACCGCAAACAGAAATGATGGTCGCCTTCATCGACGAGCATCGGGATGGCCAGGGAGTCGAGTCGATCTGCAAAGCCTTGCCGATCGCTCCCTCGACCTACTACGAGCATAAAGCCCAGAACGCGGATACCACGAAGCTCTCCCCTCGCCGGAAACGTGACACGACCCTGCGGGAAGCTATCAAGCGCGTATGGGAAACTAACTTCAGCGTCTATGGGGCCCGCAAGGTATGGCATCAACTTAAGCGGGAGGGCTATGAGGTCGCTCGCTGTACCGTCGAGCGCTTGATGCGTCAGATGGGGCTCCAGGGCGTCGTCAGGGGCAAGAAGAAGCGTACGACGATCGCTTCCGACAAGGATATCCGCCCCTTGGACCTCGTCCGACGGGAGTTCCATGCCGACCGGCCGAATCAGCTCTGGGTGGCCGACTTCACGTACGTGGCTACCTGGACCGGGTTCGTCTATGTCGCCTTCGTCATCGATGTGTTCTCGCGCATGATCGTCGGATGGAGGGCCGCGAGATCGATGACCGCGGAGCTGACCCTGGACGCGCTGGAACAGGCGCTGTGGGCTCGCAAGGTCAAGGGGAACCTGATCCACCATTCCGATCGCGGCAGTCAGTACCTGGCGATTCGATATAGCGATCGCTTGCTGGAAGCGGGCATCGATGCCTCGGTCGGCACCGTCGGCGATGGGTACGATAACGCGATGGCCGAATCGATCAATGGCTTATTCAAGGCGGAGGTAATACACCGCCGCGGTCCATGGCGCAATCTTGATGTGGTAGAGTACGCGACGCTCGAGTGGGTCGACTGGTTCAACAACCGCCGACTCCTCGAGCCCATAGGCAACATTCCCCAGCGGAGTTTGAGAAGGTATACTATACTGAGCAAGAAGGTCTGGCCGTAGGAGCCGGACTCACATAAACAGTACTCCGGTGAACCCGGGGCGGTTCATACTTGCACCAGAAAAGCAGAAAGCTATAACCTGGAGCAAAGTGAGTCCTGGAATATGCACTATCCCTTCGAGACGATGCCCACGGTAGAAAGCACACAGGCACTACGCGCGCGCTCGACGAGAGCCTGGCATCTGGAATAATCCTAGGAGCTTTGTCCCTCTAGGGCTTAGCACCTAAGCCGCCCACAGCGCTCAAACCTCCATAACTGCCCTTCCGCTGTTCCGCTCCTCCCAAATCATGCTTCCAGCTCTTAAGCCGGAGCATAATTGGATTTTCCAAGGCTAACCGCCTGGTCGCGGCGGAATCTTTCATTGCCAGTGACATGAAGAACTCAGCGCTAAAGAAGCAACCCCAGCCCCAATCCCTACCATGGAGGGATCAAGACCGAGGCTGCGAATCACGGAGGCTGGTCAGTTATTTTAGGTTGAAAGGCTTGAGAAGCTTGTCAACGAAGATAGTCTTTCCTGCATCGTCCTTGGTCTCGACCTTGGCGAATGCCCAGCCCTGGATCTTGGCGGGATCGACTCCAGCGGCGATAAAGGGTTCGGGGTTGAGGACCCAGACAATGTCCTTGTCGTTTTTCGACATGTCCTTGGCCCACTCGAACATGTTGCCATTGCCGAGCTTGATGCCGTAATGATCCAGCTTCTCGTGGTAGCCGACCCGAGCACGTTGCGCCCGCACGAGCTCGGCGAAAGTGGCTTCGATGGATTTTTTGGCATCGGGGCTGAACTTATCCGAGCTGAGCTCGAAGTGGTACATGAACCTACCGTCCTCGATCTCGTATACAATTCCATCAACCTTGGGCAGCTTTGCGATATCAAGGCCGGCGGCGACAAAAGGCGCGGCGTCGAAGGAGAACTCGACGTCGGGCTTGTCCATGTCCGCTATGCCGCCCGCTGAGGCGTTGCGGGCGAAGTCAGAGGAGAAAGCGACGCTGTCCTCGGCGGGTGATCCCAGATCCCACGCCTGGTCCTCTTCCGACCACTTGACCCGGTCGCCAGAGGCATCGGCGACCGCCTTGAACGAGGTGTTGGCGACTTTGGCTACGACATCGGTGGCGGCGCAGCCGGCCAAACCGAAGGATAGCACGGCCAAGGCTGCGGTGATCGAGACGAAAACACTGATCTTCATAGTTGCTCCTTTATCGATCCGGCGTCAGCCGGTCGATTGTTACCCGACTTGAAATTCTGGACAAAGGCGCGAGAGTTTTCCTAGTGACTGCCCAAAATCGCCGAGACCTTGTAGCCCGCCTCGGCAACCGCAGCCTTGAGGACCGCATCGTTGAGGTTATCTCCCTCGATCATCGCGCTCTTCTTGAGCAAGTCCACGGCTGCGCTCGTGACTCCCGCGACGTCTTCCAGGGCCGATTTTACGTGCATCATGCAATGGCCGCAGCTCATTCCTTCGATCGTCAGAAGCTTTCTCATCTGATTCCTCCTATTCGGTTCTCTTGAATGCCTTGAATCTCTTAAGGCGCAGGGCGTTCGCAAGCACGGAGACAGAACTCATGGACATCGCGGCGGCGGCGATGATCGGATTGAGCAGGGGACCGCCAAAGGCATATAGGATGCCCGCTGCCACGGGGATGCCAAGCACGTTGTAGCCAAAAGCCCAAAAGAGGTTCTGTTTGATGTTTCGGATTACCTGCTTTGAGAGCTTGATTGCCGTCGGCACGTCCATAAGGTCGCTCCTCATGAGGACGATATCGGCGCTCTCCATGGCAACATCGGTGCCCGAGCCGATCGCGATGCCGACATCGGCCTGGGCCAGGGCGGGGGCATCGTTGATGCCATCGCCCACCATGGCGACCTTCCGGCCCTCTGCCTGGAGTTTCTTGACCTCCTCGGCCTTGTCCTGGGGCAGGACCTCGGCGAGGATGCGGTCAATGCCTACCTTCCTCGCGATGGCTTCCGCGGTCTTGCGCGAGTCCCCGGTGATCATGGCAACCTCAATGCCCATTCCGTGGAGAGCGGCTATCGCCTCGGCGCTGGATTCCTTGACGACGTCGGCGACGGCGATGATGCCGGCATAGCGGCCATCGATCGACACGAACATGGGCGTTTTCCCTTCGCTCGCGAGGGTATCGGCCGCCCCGGCGTCCACAGAGATGCCCGACGTCGCCATATGCCGGGCGTTGCCGAGGAGTACCCGCCTTCCTACTATCGTGGCGGCTATTCCGTGTCCTGGAACAGCCTTGAATTCTTCGACCGAGAACAGGCTCTCTCCCCTTTCCTCCGCGGCCCTGACGATGGACTCACCCAGGGGATGCTCGGAACCTTTCTCGGCGGTCGCTGCCAAGGCAAGGATCTCGGATTCCTTGAAGCCGTCGGCGGGGAGGATGTCAGTCACTTCGGGTCGGCCCTTGGTGATGGTGCCGGTCTTGTCGAACACGATGGTATTGATCTTGTGCGCTGTCTCGAGGGCGGCGCCGGACTTGATGAGGACTCCATGCTCGGCGCCCTTGCCCGTGCCCACCATGATGGCGGTCGGGGTCGCGAGGCCGAGGGCGCAGGGGCAGGCGATGGTGAGGACGGCCACGAACACCGTGAGCGCGAAGACCACGCCATGGCCGAGGAGAAGCCAAGCCCCCGCCGTGAGGACGGCGATGGCAAAGACAATTGGTACAAAATAACCGGAGACGATGTCAGCCATCTGGGCTATGGGGGCCTTCGATCCCTGGGCATCCTCGACGAGTTTGATGATGCGGGCGAGGACGGTGTCCGCGCCGACCTTTGTGGCCCTGAAGGTGATGGCACCGTTCTTGTTGATGCTGGCGCCAAAGACCTTGTCGCCCTGGGTTTTCTCGACTGGCATGGACTCGCCGGTAAGCATGGATTCATCCACGGCCGTGTTGCCCGAGAGGACCTCTCCGTCGACAGGGATCTTCTCGCCGGGGCGAACCATCACGACATCGCCTTCTTCCACTTCCTCTATCGGGATCTCGAGCTCGGCACCATCCTGGATTACCGTGGCCGTCTTGGGCTGGAGGCCCATGAGCTTCTTGATCGACTCCGAGGTCCTGCCCTTCGTGACGGCCTCAAGGGACTTCCCGAGGAGGATTAGGGTGATGATGACCCCGGCGGTCTCGAAGTAGAGGCTGTTCACGAGTTTGAAGTCGCCGCCCATGATCGCGATGACCGACCAGAGGCTGTAGATGACGGCGGCGGAAGTGCCCATCGCGATGAGGGAGTCCATGTTGGGACTGCGATGGATGATGGCCTTGAAACCCACGACGTAGAAACGATAGCCCGCCGCAATTACGGGGATGACGAGGCCTATCTCGAGGAAGGCATAGCGGAGGGGATAGTTCATCGCGTTGATGGCGGCTGGCAGTGGCCAGCCCAGCATGGCTCCCATGGCGATGTAGAGAAGGGGAATGGAAAAGAAAGCCGAGATCGTGAATTTGGTCCAAAGAACCCGGATTTCCTTTTCCTTGGCCGCCTTGTGCTCGTCCACCGCCGCGCTGCTTTTCGCCTCGATCGCCAGGGGTTCGTAGCCTGCCTTCCTGATGGCCTGCTTGATCTCGGAGAGCCGCACGGCGCCGCTGTCATAACTCACCAGGGCCTTTTCCGTGGCAAGGTTCACCGCGGCGCTCTTAACGCCAGGGAGCTTCTTCAGAGCCCTTTCAATGGCCGATGCGCAGGATGCGCAGGTCATCCCTCCGACGGGGATTGTCACCTGCTTTCCCGCGATATCGTCCACGGCCTCGTAGCCGGCCTTGGCGACCGCTGTCTTGATAGTCTCCAGGCTGAGACTCTCGGTCTCGAATTTCACGAGGAGCTTTTCGGTCGAGAAGTTGACCGAGGCCTCGGCGACCCCGGGCAGCTTCTTGACTGCCCGTTCCGATGCCTGGGCGCAGGCCGCGCAGGTCATTCCGTTTATCTTGAGCTGGGTCGCGGTAATCATAGATCGTTTCCTCCTTGGGGTGCTATTACTTGCTTGTTGGCGTTGCGCCGCAGCAGGATCCGCCGGCCCCGCCCGCGGCCCGGTAGTTGCCGAGCTCGGCGCGTATTTTAACGATGTCTGCTTTTGAGATATCGTCGACGACCTTGGCATAGCCATGGATCATTCCCATCCAGCACTGGAAGGAAAAATCAGCGGTCACAGGTATTGCCGGCGTCTCAAATTGGCCTTTCGCCAGGTCGAGGGCTCCATTGAACTCGGGGAAGACTATCGGGTTGTTGCAGGAAGTCAGGGAATCGGCCTTGAACCGGATGATGGCCTTCATGCCCTTCTGGAGGATGATTGCAGCGGGACTATAGCCCTGGGCATTGACGGTTATGGTGATTTCCTGCACTCCGTCCTTGACGGTGGGCATGCCGATATTCTCCACCGGAATTTTTCCGCCCGCGAAAGCAGGGTTCGTGTTGCCGGAACAGCAGCTGCCTCCGGAAGGTTGGCTACCCAAGCCTTCCGCAAGGAGATCGGCCGTGCTTGGCTTGCCTGCATCCGCCACGGCCAGGTCAGACACAACGGTGATCTTGCTCCTGATCATTCCCATCCAGCAGGTATAGCCAATGGTTCCGGTATTTTTGGGCGTGAACTCCACGAGGTTGTCCCCGGGAACCAGCTCCTTCTTGATCCCATAGCTCGGGATCGTGACTGGGTTGTTACATCCGTTGAGTTCGTCGGCGGTGACCCTGATTGTCCACTTGACCGGAATGCCGGCTTGGACGACAAAGGGGACATAGTAGCCGTCCTTGAATTCTGTGGTCACCGTCTGGACGCCATCGACGATGATTGCCTTGATTATGCCGCCCTGGGAGGTGGCCGAGCCGCCTGTATCCGAAACGGGAAGGGCAGATATGCCCGCTGTGGCTAGCGAGGGGCTCGTGGAGTAATTGTTTCGAGTCAGGGATGGAAAATCTGGAAGGGCAATGCCGGCCAGAGAGGCAGCGCGGGCGAAAGTGACAACTCCCAGGAACATGACGAGGACAGCGCTCGCCTTGACCATGATTGGCACGAATTTCCGGGGGAGGAGGGTCGCGGTCATGCCGAAAAGCAACATGAGGGGGACAGTCCCCACGGCAAAGATGAGCATTGACAAGGCTCCTGTTATGGCGCTCCCCGTTCCGAGGGCATAGAGTTGCATGGTCTGTAAGGGACCGCAGGGCATGAGTCCGTTGAGGACGCCCACGGCAAAGGGACCGCGGTTCCGGAAACCCGAGGCGAATCGGGCGGTGGCGTCCCGAAGCCCCTTGGGAAGGAGGTTGGAAAGCTTGGGTAGACCCTTCAGGATGCCAATCATCTTGAGGCCCAGGATCACCATGAAGAGGCCCGCGAGGCCGGCGATGAGTCCTTTCACGGTGGGGGAGAAGCTAAATGCCGCCCCAAGGGCGCCGACGATTCCGCCGATGAGGGTATAGGAGAGGACCCTACCTCCGTTGTAGAGCAAGGCCGGCGTGAGTTGACTGAGGCGGGTAGCGGCGGCGGCAGCCGTGACCGGCTCGAGGTTCTTGACACTCTGGGATAGAGCAATACCCCCGCACATCGCGACACAATGGATGGAGGTAAGGAGGCCCACGACGAAGAGCATGGCGTAGCCTATCGAGGCGTCCACCTTTGGCAGATAGTTGAACAGGCCACTCGAGTTCGCTAGGAGATAGGCTGCCGCGAGGAGGAGGCCTATGCCAAGGGCGATGGTGGTGCTTGCGCTCTTGCGCTCCCTGATGGCATACCCGACCTTCTCGATCGCCGCCTTCAGCGCCGTGATGTCGGTAAGCCCTGCGTCGAATTCAACGGTAACCTTGCCACCCTGGACCTGGGCCTCAGCCCGAGACACGCCCCTGATCGCGAGCAAGGTCTTGGAAATCGTTGCCTCGCAGGCTGAACAGGTCATGCCATCCACAAAAAAATTTTCTCGTCGAATGTTCATTCCACGAATCCTCCGACAGAAATCGTCGTTCTCGCGGATAAATCTACATTCTTTCTGTGAAGGCATTATGAACGGCATGCGCTGTTAATATACGAATGCAACTTCTATAGACAGTGATTAGGTCATTCTCTCGACCATCAAAGTGTTATACTTTTGGTCTGCACATATATACAGCCAGTCTCTACTGATATTGGAGATCCATACTCCCAGGAGGTTTCCAATGTCCCCAGTATCAGCCTTCCCCACCCAGCCCCGCGAGGGTCTGCCCACTCCCACCACCGAGGTCCAGAAGCAGACCCTGCTCGATTACTTGACCGCCTTTGGCCTCGCGAGTCAGCTCACCCAGGAGGAGAAGCTCCAGTTCATGGAGGTTGCCCAAGCTTTCCGCCTCAACCCCTTCAAGCGTGAGATCCACGTTGCGGTCTATGGCGAAGGCGAGTACCGGCGCATGTCCATCGTCGTCGGCTACCAGGTCTACCTCGACCGCGCCGAGCGGACCGGCCAGCTGGACGGCTGGCGAGCCTGGGTCGAAGGCCAAGGCGAGGACATGAAGGCCTTCGTCGAGATCCACCGCAAGGACTGGCACTCGCCCTTCGTCCACGAGGTCTACTGGAAGGAGGCGGTCCAGCGGAAGCGCGATGGCAACCCGACCTCGTTCTGGTCCAAGATGCCCCGCTTCCAGTTGAAGAAAGTAGCTATCAGCCAAGGTTTCAGGCTCGCCTTCCCCTCGGAACTCGGGGGCATGCCCTATGATCCGGCCGAGCTCCCCGATGCCGAGAGCGCGATGGCCGCCACCACTATCGAGGCTCCCGCCCCCGAAGCTGTCACCAAGCCCCAAGCCCAGCCTCCCGCATCAGAGACGGCCACGCCGGAACCCGCGCCGATCCAGCTCATCAAGCTCGGGATCCCTCCCCAAGCCGCGCCCGCCTCCAGCTCGATGCTAACTACCGGATCGCGCCAGGCCTATCAAGACCCCTATCCCGACGAGAGCCGCGACCAAATCCTCGAGCGTCTTGAGTCCTTCTTGGCCGAGCATGCCGAGTCCTTCACCGACCGCCACTACGAGTGGGTCATGGACAAGGCCCACAAGGCCAAGGACCGCGAGGGCGTCCTCAAGATGCTCTCCTACTCTGCCAAGGTCGTGAAGAACGAGGCCGCCGTAGCGGGCGCCTCGGCCTAAGCCGCATCACTCTGGAGACACCCACAGCATGAACTTCCTCACCGTCGAGAAGAAGCGCCAGCTTGCCTGGAAGCTCACGACCAAGACCCTGCCTCGGGAAGCCAAGGTCCCGGGGCTCTTTGGCTCGCGTCTCTTTCCCTTCTGTCTGCCCCTCGAGCACGCGGGCTTCAACCTCTATTCCGAGATCCGCGACGAGACCCTCGAGCTCTTCGCCCGTCTCGGCATCGTCTGGCACACCTCGGCCCTGCCGGGGCTCCCCTCCAACCACCTCTGCAGCTCGCAGGTCTTCTGCGTCAACGCCCTCTTCCCCTTCGTCCATCGGCCCGAAGCCATCGCCGACCTCCTGCGTCCCTTCTTTCCCGATCTTGCGCGGATTCTCCCCGTGGAGGAGGACCGATTCGTAGCCTTCGAGTTCATCGATCCCGACAATCTCCTCGGGGAAGTCCCGAAGCTCGGTGCGGTACGGCACCGGGGAGCTGGATCAACCTCAATCGACGCGGCGATCCTCTACGAGTCCCAAGCGGGAGACCGCACCATGCTCTTCATCGAGTGGAAGTATTCCGAGAGCTACCCCTCGGTCTACAAGCGCTTCAGGACCGATGGTACTGATCGGGTCGAACCCTACCGCCACATCTTCCACGGGCCCCTCTCGCCCTTCAACCTCGAGCTCGCGGGCCAGATCGAGGACTACATGTATGAGCCCTACTATCAGGCAATGCGGCAGCAGCTCCTCGCCTCGCAGTACCGCGAGTTCGGCTCGCCGCGCGTCGACCAGGTACGCCTCGTGCACGTCGCCGTCACAGAGAACCGAGGTCTTCGGGCCGTCACCTCACCACGCTTACGGGAGCTCGGCTCCGACTTCTACGAGAGCTGGAAGAAGCTCCTCATCGAGCCCGAGGACTTCATCCTGATCCCGACCGAGGAACTCTTCCGGAGCTTCCCGATCGAGCGGCATCGCGAGCTCGAGCCCTGGTTCGGCTACATGAAGTCCCGCTACGCCTTCCTCCGCTGAAGACGAAGCCCGCCCCTCACCGGGCGGGCTTTCCCATCCTCGAATTCCAGAGGGTCATTCAGGGCCAAGTTATATGGCCTGTGGCTGTCCGCTACTTGCTAGTACTCGCTCGAAGGTCCCTGTTCGCCCTCTTCAACCACTTCACGAGGTCACCATGCGCAATAGCTCCTCGCTCTATCCTTCCTCCGACATCCCCGCGGACTCAGGCAGCTTCCCGGCCGAACAGCTTCTCCGCCGCTATGCCGCCTCCCTCGTTAGGCAGCTTACCCTCGACGAGGACTCACTGGCCTTCTACCTCTCCCTTCTCGGCGATGAGGAACTCCACGCCCTGCTCGCGGACCTTCGTGCCCGCGCGCCTTCAGCCTCCGGCTTGATGCACCTTCCTTCCTACGATCGCAGGTTGATCGGGCACCAGCTCCTCAATGTCGTATTCGATGACACCACGAGCCTCAGGCCTTCCGACTTCACTGAGATGCTCTTCGAGCGCTTCCATCGTGAGGACACTGAGCCTGCGCCGATAGAGTCGCTCCCACCTCCAGCGGCAACCCTCGTTGAGCTCATGGAGCTTTCGAATGCCGAGCTCGCGGTCCTCTCCTTCGTCTTCCTGCTTTCGGTCTCGAGCGAGCTGGAGCGCCTCTTCGAGGCCTACGCGACTACCCGCCGTCCCGGCTTCATCGCCCTGTGTACGCATCTCCAGGTCCGCGAGGTTGTGGAGCTGGTCTCTGAGCCCAGCCGCCTCTACCGCCTCGGCCTCCTCGTCGCGAACCAGTACAACTACACCGAGCTCAAGCTCGCCGACCTCGTCGCCCGCGCCTTCCTCGGCACGGCTCCGCTCCCGCTACACTCGCCCTATACCACGACGCCCACCGAGCCGCCCTATCCCCTTGCGAGCTTCGGCGTGGACGAGAAGGATCTCAGCATCCTGGGAGGCCTCCTCGCCTCTGACAAGCCCGTGAACGTGCTCCTCTACGGAGTGCCGGGCACCGGGAAGACGGAGCTCGCGAAGACCCTCGCCCAATCAGTCGGCAAGTCGCCTCGCTTCCTCTCCATCCCCTTCACCGAGCGGGGCTTCCTGGATCGCCGCCTCATCCTCCAACTCGTCCCCCGCATGATCGACACCAAGCGGGAGCTCCTCGTCATCGATGAAGCCGACGGCCTCATCAACGCCCGCTCGCATGACGAGCGCAAGGATCTCACGGACAAGGCCTACTTGAACCAGTTCCTCGATGCCATACCCTGCACGATCCTCTGGATCACCAACACCCTCGGCCTCTCCCACGAATCCGTCCGCCGCCGCTTCGCCTTCTCGCTCCACTTCGAGGCCCTCTCCACGAAGTCGAGGAAGTTCGCCTGGTCCTCCGTCCTCGCGGACCGCCAGAACCTCGTTTCCCCACGCTTCATCGAGGAGGCCGCCCGCCGCTTCACCGTCAACACGGCCGGCATCGCCCAGTCCGTCTCCCTGCTCCGAAAGCTCGACCCCGAAGGGCGGCTCCCAGCTCCCGACCGTGAGGCGATGCTCAACCGCTTCCTCGAGCGCCACCAGGAGCTTACGACCGGCCAGAAGCCCTCACCGCCCATCCCGGTGGTCGACTCCTACGACCCGTCAGTCCTCAACACGGATACCCCGCCAGACGCGATTCTCGGGGTCATAGGCGCGTTCTACGAGAGTAGGCGACCCGGCGACCGCTACTCCATGAATCTTCTCTTCCATGGCCTTCCCGGCACGGGCAAGACCGAGTTCGCTCGCTATCTCGCCGAGACCCTCGACCGGGAGCTCCTCCAATGCCGGGCCTCTGACCTCCTCAGCATGTGGGTCGGAGGAACCGAGCATGCTATCGCCCAGGCCTTCAGACAAGCAGAAGCCGCTGAAGGTATCCTCCTCCTCGACGAGGCCGACTCCCTCTTTCTGAACCGTACCCAGGCCCAGCACTCCTGGGAGCGCTCGCAGACCAACGAGCTCCTCACCCAGATGGAAGGATTCTCCGGCGTCCTCGTCTGCTGCACGAACCTTCTCGGCAATCTCGATCCGGCAACACTTCGTCGCTTTGTCTTCAAGGTGGGCTTCAAGCCGCTCTCCGAGGAAGGCCGCCTCGTCCTGTTCAAGCGCTACTTCCCCGAGGTGGAGCTCACCATCGCGGCAGCCGAAAGGCTGGCGATGTTGGACAACCTCACGCCGGGGGACTTCAAGGCGGTACTGATGAGGATGCGGTTCTCGACCGCCCTTGAGGCGAAGGCAGTCGTCGCGTCATTGGCGGAAGAGTGCGGGTACAAGGAGAAGGTGGTGAGGATAGGCTTCATGCCCTAAGCTACCCGAACACCTCTTCCTGCACCTTCCTGATTTCCACGAAGTCTTCTTCCAGATGTGCATGTAGCGGTCGGTTATCGCGACGGTGCGATGGCCGGTGATGAGCCTGAGCTTCTCGTCCGGGACCTTGCCGCGACTGATGGAGTTGAGGAAATGCCTCCAGGAGTGGAGGTGGACTTGCCTAATGGCATGGGCGGTCTCATTGGGTCGCTAGAGTCTCATTATTGGCGGTTAGTCCTGACGCGCGAGTCGGGCAGGGGATTCTCCACCGGGAGATAGCCAGAGCTGATGTTGGACATGGATTCGTAGATATTCCTCTTCGCCGAGCTCGAGCCCCCCGTCATGGCCGCCAGGCGGCTCCGCACGCTTCTTCGCTTCGAGGAGGCGCCGTAGGGGCAGGTGCACGCGGCCGAGCGGAATCCCTTGTAGTCGGCGAACTCCTCGATCTGCCTTTCCTCGCAAAGGGCCAGCGGCCTGATGATGGACACGGGATAGAGGTCGTACTTGAGCACGGGGAGCATGGTCGAGAGCTCCGCCTTGTCCATCATGTTCATGAAGAAGGTCTCGATTATGTCGTCGAGATGATGCCCCAGGGCGATCTTGTTGAAGCCGTTGGCCTCCGCGTACCTGAGCAGCTCGGTGCGCCTCTGGGTCGAGCACCAGTAGCAGTTCATGGACCGCCCCGGCTTGAGCCTGCCTATGATTGGCACAAAGACCGACTCGTATGGTATGCCCCACTCCTCAAGGAGCGAGGTCAACCTGGTCTTCTTGCAGCAGGAGCAGAAATCGCTGGCGATATGCACGGCGCGGACCTCGAACCTGTCGGGCCACCAGGAACGCTTCATGGCTAAATCGTATGCGAGCGTCGTGGAATCCTTCCCGCCCGAGACGGCCACGAGGATCCGGTCGCCCTCGGCGATCATGGAATAGCGGCGCAGGGCCGACTCGACCAGCTTGGAGATGATTCGTTCAGGATTCTTCATGCTTTCTCCGCCATGAGACAAAGATGCGTGTTGCGCGGCTGCCGATCGGGGGACGGCTCCCGTCCCCCGTCTTGATGTCAGCGTGCCTCAGCGGGGGGCACGGGAGATGGCTCCTCGAAGAGCCAGGTCGAGAGGTAACGCTCTCCGCCGTCCGGAAGAATGACGACAATCGTCCTGTCCTCCGACTCGGGGCGAGCCGCGATCTGAAGGGCGGCCCATAGCGCCGCACCGGAGGAGATGCCCACGAGTATGCCTGCCTCCTTGGCTACCCTCCGCGCGGTCGCTCCAGCGTCCGTGTCCTTCACCCTGATGATCTCGTCGATGACGTCCCGCTCGAGCACGGCTGGGACGAAGCCAGCTCCGATGCCCTGGATCTTGTGCGGCCCCGGCTGGCCCCCCGAGAGGACCGGGGAGGTTTCCGGTTCCACGGCGACTGCCCGGAAACCGGGCTTCCTTGCCTTGATCGCTCCCGCGACGCCGGTGATCGTCCCTCCCGTGCCGACGCCGGCGACCAGTATGTCGACCTCTCCGTCGGTGTCTGCCCAGATCTCCTCGGCCGTCGTGCGCCGGTGGATCTCGGGGTTCGCCGCGTTCTCGAACTGCATCGGCATGAACGAACCCGGCGTTGCCGCCTGGAGTTCCCGCGCCTTCTCGATGGCGCCCTTCATGCCCTTGGTCCCCTCGGTGAGGACCAGCTCCGCTCCGTAGGCCGCGAGCAGCTTCCGCCGTTCGATGCTCATGGTCTCGGGCATGGTCAGGACGAGGCGATGGCCCTTGGCCGCGGCGACTGCCGCGAGGGCGATCCCGGTGTTGCCGCTCGTCGGCTCGATTATGACAGTGCCTTTTTTGACAAGGCCCTTGGCCTCCGCCGCCTCGATCATGGCCAATCCGATGCGGTCCTTGACGCTTCCGAAGGGATTGGCTGATTCGAGTTTGGCGAGCAGGGTCGCGCGAGAGCCGCTCCCGGCGAGGTCGATTTTTATAAGGGGAGTCCGGCCGATAAGTTCGGTCATCGTGGTAACATAGTTCATGGTGTCTCCATTCCGTCCTAGATCGAGTAGTCGTTGGCGGCCGCGCCGACCGCCTCCGCGAGGCTGATGCCCGCGAGGTAGTCGCGCACGGTCCTGTCGAGGCCGTGCCATATCGGAAGGGTCCGGCAACGCGACGAGCGCGCGCAGACCCCCGGATCGGCGGTACACTCAAGGAGGGACGAGCGCCCCTCCAGCACCTCCACGACTGTCCACAAGTCTATCTTTTCAGGGGAGTGGGCGAGTTCGTAGCCGCCGTGAGCCCCCCGTGCCGCCCTGATGATGCCGGCCGCCTTGAGCGGCAGCGTCAGCTTGGCGAGGTATTGCTCGGATATCTCCTGCCGCGTCGCCACGCTTCCGAGATCGACAGGGCCATTGCGTCCGTTTTCGGCAAGGTCGATGAGGAATCGGAGTCCGTAGCGGGAGCGCGTTGAGATAAGAGACATATATACCCCTATTAAGACCTATTTAGTCTATTTTGAAGGGTAGCGAGGTGTCAAGCGATTGTCCGAGCACTTACGTAGTAGCGAGGATCCGGGGTTCGCCCCGGTCTTGCGCTCCTTAGGGCCGAATGGTATCGGCCACCAGGTCTTTCACCACCTCCGAGGCGATGATGAAACCCGCGACCGGCGGCACGAAGGGCACGGTTCCCGGAATGCTCCGCCTTGCGGTGCACACGCGGTCTTTTTCCGGGCAGACACAGTTGGTCCGGCAGGGATTGTCCGCCTCGTTCACCTTGATGGGCTCCTCGCGCGAGTAGACGACCTTGAGGCCCTCGATGCCACGCTTGCGGAGTTCCGCCGCACGACCCTTGCGAGGGGGCAGACAGAGGTCTCGCCGATGTCGGCGATCTCGAGGCGCGTCGGGTCGAGCTTGTTGCCCGTGCCGAGCGAGCTGATGACTGGGACGCCCATGGCCTTCGAACGCTCGATGAGGTCAAGTTTGGCCGAGACGGTGTCGATGGCGTCGACGACGTAGGAGAGGCCGGGGAGGAGGAGGCGAGGGGCCGTCTCGGCCGAATAGAACTCCTGGAAGGTCCTCACCGAGGCTCCCGGGTTGATCTCCAGGATGCGTTCGGCCATCACCTCGACCTTGGGTCGGCCCACGGTGGAGCGCAGGGCGATGACCTGCCGGTTGATGTTGGTGACGCAGACCGCGTCGTCGACGACGAGGACAAAGGAGCCGATACCCGAGCGGGCGAGGGCCTCCGCCGCCCAGGATCCGACTCCTCCGATGCCGAAGACGGCGACGGTGGAGGCCTCGAGGCGGGCGAGCGCCTCAGCGCCGAGCACGAGCTCGGTCCGGGAGAATGCGTGGAGCATGATGCCGATAGTGGCCGTTTGTGGCGGGCCATGGTCAAGCCGCGCGCTCCGCCTGTCGCGGCGGAGCGGCTTCTAGTCGGCGCCGAAATACTCGGTGTAGAGCGAAAGCGCCTGGTCCCGGCTCTTCGCCCCTCCGATTATCGCACGGCCGTCCCTGAACAGCCTGAGCTCCCTTCCATCGACCTCCAGCGTGAGCATGAAGGACGTGGCTCTCACCTTGCCCGCTGCCGAGAGGCGCTGGCATGCCAGGGCAAGGTCCATGTCCCGCGTCGATTGCGGCATCACCTGGAATGCGTCCCGACCGCAGAGGCTCACGACGGCATGCGAAGGCGCGCGTTCGAGGAACTCGAAGCGGCGCTGGCCGCAACAGGGACAGGCCGGATCGCGCTCGACCTCGCACTCGGAGAAATCCGTGGACCAGAGGGACACCGCGAGATAGGTCTTGCGGGGCCTCTCCGTGCCGACAATGAGCTTGAGCGCCTCGACGACCTCGATGTTCCCGATGATCCCGGTGATGGGATTGAGGACACCCGCGCTCGCGCAGGTCGGCAGGTCCTGGCCTTCCGGAGGCTCGGGCATGAGGCAGCGCAGGCATGGGCCTTCGCCGGGGATGATGTCCATAGTCGCTCCATGGTCCATCACCGCCCCTCCATAGATCCAGGGCAGCTTCGCCTTGACGCAGGCATCGTTCAGGATGAAGCGCGTCTCAAGGTTGTCAGTGCCGTCGACGACGAGGTCCACGTCCCTGATGAGCTCCTCGGCCCTGTCGGGGCCGAAATCCGACACGCGGGGGTCGAGCTCAATGCCGGAATCCACCTCGACGAGGCGGCGGGCCGCGGCCTCCGCTTTCGGCAATCCCTCCCGTGCATCGGCCTCCGTGTACAGCAGTTGTCTCTGCAGGTTGCTGAGCTCCACATAGTCGCGGTCGATGAGCCTCAGGTAGCCGACACCCGACCTGGCGAGGCCGTTCGCGATCACGGTCCCGAGGGCCCCGAGCCCGACCACCGCGACCCGCGCCTCGGCGATTTTCCGCTGCCCCTCCGGCCCTATTCCCGAAAATGCGACCTGCCGCGAGTGCCTCCCCTCGCGTCCTCCCGGCGCACCGCTCATTGGAACGACCTCCGGATGGCCTCGATGGCCTCGAGGCAGGCTTCGATGTCGCCGTCGGTCGTGAAGGCGCCCGGGCTGATCCTGAGCGCGCCGCCCGGCAAGGTACCGAGTTCCTCGTGGGCGGCAGGGGCGCAGTGGAGCCCGGCCCGGACAGCGATGCCGAAGGAGCCGTCGAGGATGGCGGCGAGCTCCGCGCAGTCCGCGCCATTCATCACGATTGACACGACCGAGGCCCGGGGGCGACCGGGCGAGGGACCCGTCACGCAGATACCTGCCATGGCCGAAAGCGAGTCGACCAGGATGGCGCAGTGGCGAGCCTCGGCCGCGCCGATAGCGCCGATCCCCCGTTCGAGGACGAAAGCGGCGCCGGCCCCGAGGGCCGCTATCCCCGGCGTGTTCGGGGTCCCGCTTTCGAGTCGTTCCGGCAGGTCTTCAGGCTGGTCCAGGGACTCCGACGCCGTTCCCGTGCCCCCTTCCACCAGAGTCTCGAGGCGGATTCCCCTGGCCACCGCGAGGCCGCCGGTCCCCTGCGGCCCGAGGAGCCCCTTGTGTCCCGGAAAGGCGAGGAGGTCGATGCCCATGGCCTCCATGTCGATCTCAAGGCTGCCCGCGGTCTGGGCAGCGTCGACAATAAAGCGGACGCCATGCGCGCGGCACAGGGCGCCGAGCTCCCTGACCGGGCTCACCGTGCCGCTGACGTTTGACGCGTGGCAGGTGACGACCGCCTTGGTAGACACGCGCAGCGCTTCCTTGACCCGGTCCGGATCGAGACCATCGTCAGGAGAGCTGCGTACCCTCGTAACCTCGATGCCGGCCCTTTCCAGCGCGTGGAGGGGGCGGGCTACTGAGTTGTGCTCCATGCTACCGCAGATCACGTGGTCTCCGGGACGGAGCGAGCCCTTGAGCGCCATGTTGAGCGCGTGAGTCGTGTTCAGGGTAAAGACGATGCGCGTTGGATCGGGAAGCCCCAGGAGTCGCGCCAGGACCCTGCGGCTACCCTCGATACGCCTCGACGCCTCGAGGGAAAGGCGATGGCCGGCCCTGCCGGGATTCCCGCCCGCATCGGCCATCGCGGACCGGAAGGCGCTCAGGACTTCCGCGGGTTTCGGCCAGCTCGTGGCCGCGTTATCGAGGTAGATCAATCCAGGCTGCTCCTTTGGGCAAGGCTATAGTTTTCTGCTTTCCGCGTCAACGGGCGGGCTGCATCATGAGATGGAAGGCGGACCTCTATAGGATGGAAGCGCGGCATTTCGCGATCAGTTACGAACATGAATCGCACTCGAAAGCTTCATGATTGTTTCATACTTGCTTATAATGCTTCCATCTTCCTGCAACTGGCGAACGTAGTCACGAGTCGACTATGGTAAGCATGACGATGAAGGCTGAGTTACGACAAAGAAGGCTCCGCCGAGCGGCGAATCCTCGATGTGGATGCTGCCTCCATGCGCCTTCGTTATCTCGTAGGCGATCGACAGGCCGAGGTCGCGGCCTCCCGATTCCTGGGCCCTGGACTTGTCCATGCGGTAAAAGCGCTCGAACATCCTCTCGCGCTCGGGAAGCAGGATTCCCGTTCCGGAATCATCTACTCGTATTATGACCGATTCCCCTTCGCGCATGGCTGAGAGGATGATCCTGCCACCGCGGGGGCTGTACTTTACCGGGACCTGAAAATAGCCGCGGTCATGATATCATGGGCAATGGTCAAGGCAGGTGTTCGAGTAGATCACGAGCGGGAAGAAAGCATCAGGCTCCAAGCAGTCGATATGGTGCTTGGCGGCATGAGCACGTCGATGTGGCCGAGGATTTGGACGTCCATCTGCGGTGCTCCCCATCTATAGTCCAGTCGAGGTAACGCGACCACCATCATTCTCCGTCTGAAATCAGACGGTGTCAAAATGCCGATGTTGCCATTAGGCCGCTCGTCATTGTAGAAGCGCTGTAACTCCCGCGCCTGCCGCTCAGCGTCGCGGAGCGAGGTGAGCCTGTTCTCGTTGAGGACCCCATCCCGAATCCTGCTGTTGAGGCTCTCCGCCATCCCATTCTGCTGCGGCTTCCCCGGCTGGATGAACCGCTGTGCGACGCCGGCTTCCCGCATCCACGACTGGAACCGCATCGATGACAACCCGCTCCCATTGTCGCTCCGAACAGCCCGGGGCTTTCCATACCAAAGGAATATGGCCGCAAAGGCCGCGAAGACCCCTTCGCTCCCGCACGTCCGGTGGAGCTGGAAGTGCAGAAGCTCCTTCGTCGCGTCATCCATGATCACCAGGTACTTGAGCTGCTGGCCCGCTGTGGCGCGGTCCCAGACGAAGTCCATCGACCACTTCTCGTTCGGGGATTCGGTCCTGGGCATGGGAATCCGCGGCACGACCTGCTTGGAATGGCGCTTGCGCCGCTCCTGGAGCTTCTCTTCCCGATAGAGCCGATACACCTTCTTGTGGTTCATGGCGATTCCGTCCCGGGCGAGGCAAAAATGAACCCGGCGGTAGCCATAACGGCGTTGGCGTGCGGCTTCGCTCCGGATCCGCTCAGGGAGCTCATCGTCGCCGTCGGGGAGGGGATGGTATCGCTGGGTCGCGCGGCAGAGCCCGACGAGCTGGCAGGCCCGCCGCTCGCTTGCGCCCTTGCCTTCCAGGACCTTCACAGCGTCGCGGCGCGGTGAAGGCCCTACCACTTTTTTGACACGACCTCCTTGAGGACGTCGATCTCCAGCGCTTGCTTGGCGACGATGCGGTGGAGCCGGGTGTTCTCGGACTCAAGCTGCCTGAGCCGCGCCACGTCCGAGACCTCGTATCCCGCGAACCTCGCCCGCCAATGCGTGAACGTCGACGGCGACACCCCGTACTTCCGGCACACTTCGGGGGCGCTGTCCGTGTCGGCTGCCTCCTTGAGGATCTGGACGATCTTCTCGTCAGAATACTGGCCCTTCTTCATCCTAGCACCGTCCCTTCGGCCGCCATTTTACCACGCCGGCTGGACGGGTTTTCTGGGAGCACCGCAGGACTAAGCCCACTTGCCTGGTGAGGTTCGCAGGAGGATTTGTATATTGGTAGCTTTTCTGCCGCCGGAAGTGGCCGACTAGCCCCCTACCTCACGACGCGTGATACGCTACTCCCCTTGTCCTTCCACTGCGCGAGCGATAAGTAGCCTGCTGAATGTGTACGACTCATCTCGTTCGAGCTCAAAGCCATACCTGCGAAGGAAGGCCTCCCAGTCTAGTGAAAGGAATTCCCGGAAGCCGCGCGGCTCGAACAGCAAGGGGAAGATGCCGAAGATGAACCTCGCCAATCCCCTCGTCGGGCGTTCCCACTCGATGATGTAGAGTCGTCCATGGTTGGCGACCAGTCTTCTCGCTTCCCTCATGATCCTATCTCGTAGATCGGGAGGGAACTCGTGAAGGGAGCGCGAGGTGGTTACAGCTTCGAACGAGGCGGGCGGGAAGGTCGTTGCGGTGGCATCCATTCTATACAGCTCGATATTCCGAGCATCCGCCTTCTCCGCTTTATGGGACGCTATTCCCAGCATCTTCGCGGATAGATCCACGCCTACGACGCAACGCGCTTCATCTGCCTTGGCGATCGCAATGGAGCTCGCGCCAGTGCCGACGCAAAGGTCGATGACCGAGCGGATCTCGGGCCGGAGCGCGCGCACCAAGCCCATTCGCGGATTGCGCGCGGGAACCCTGAAAAGCACCACATCGAGGAGATCGTAGATGCCGGCGATCGCCCCGTAGAATAGCGACGACGCGAACCTGTAATGCTTCATAGGCGCGCTCTTATTCGGGAGACTTGCCTGTTCATTGCCCGACGAGCTACGGTCATGAACACCAGGCGCTTCACCGGTCCCATCGGCTGGGAATGATCCTTGAAGAATGAATCGGGATCGGGGTAGATGCCGAAGTCCCTGACGATGCCCTCTTTCTGGATGTACGTCGCGTTTCCGTCCCAAAAGACGCGGGGCGATTCGATTGCGCTCGTGGCGACGCCATAACCACAAAAGGCGCTGGTCTTTCCGCACGCGATCCTTTGGACACTCCGCAAATAGGGAAGGTCGAGGATGAAGCCTTCCATGTCAATCCAGCGGCCATCATAGAACAGCTCCACCCAGCTATGTACGATCTCCCATGGGGCAAGGAGATACCAGATGCCACTCAGAGCTCCCTTCTGGAGGCGCTTGTCGATCGTGAAGCCATGGAAGCGGCACCTGACAC
>PGXV01000014.1:0-48205 GCA_002839315.1 Spirochaetae bacterium HGW-Spirochaetae-3 | reverse complement strand
CGCCAGGACCCGGGAGGCCGGGATCGCGTCGTCCTTGTTGTAGCCGAAGGGTATTTCATCGCGGACGAAGTCGTAGGCGCTCCGGATCTTCGCCTCCTCGTCGAGCGCGCCCCAGCCTCGGCCTACGACGCGAGCTTGCCCGCATTATCAACACGGACCTCAACGTCGAAGTGGACACGAACAGCAACACCATCGGCGATAGCACCCTTCATCGTATCCTCACGTCTTCGGACCTCCCCTGCGACTACCTCTTCATCGATACTGCCCCGACGTACGACAACATCGTCCTGAGCGCCCTCAACGCCGCCGACATTATCTTCGCGCCTGTGGCCTTCAGTCGGTTCGACTACAAGGGCGCGCTCTTCTACGAGGCCCAACTCAACCGCGAGACGGAAAAGCTCTCAGCCTGGCGCATTCTCTTCAACTTCCACTCCCCCAGAGCTATTCTGCAGTTTTCTTCTGCTTTTCTTGATCATCGGTTATCAGAGTGCGAAGCACTTGGTCGTATATAATGGCTTTGTTTTCTCTCAACATGCGTTTCGAGAAGGCCTTCCCGAGTTCCTCATGCTTGCGCGCGGTCAATTCCTCCCGAATAGCGCCCTTCGCTTCCTCGATGTCAATGGACTCGGGTTTTGATCGCTCTACGACCTGGACTATATAAATCCGATCTTTTAGTAGAAACGGCTTCCCTATTCCGCCGAGCGGAATCTTCTTCACGATCTCATGAAATTCGTGGTCGCGCACCTCGCTTAGGAAGTCTCTGCCTTCGCCGATCCAGATCGCATCGCCTGTCCATCCGCTGCCTTCGAGCGCGGCCATGTCGTATTGACCGGCTATCTCGGCAAAATCCGCTGGTTTCCTGAAAAGGCCTGGCGCCAGCCGCGTATACGCTTCCTCGGCCCGGCGCCAGGCCGCTCGCCTCCCTTCTTCCGATTCCTCAAGCTTAATCGCGATCCGCCGGATCTTCGATTGCGGTGGAATCACGTATTTCCTCTTGTTTGCCTTGAAGTAGCCGGCTATCTCTTCTTCGCTCACCGAGACCTTGTCGTCGATTTCCTCTTTTTCCATCATCTCGGCGAGCAGTTTCAAGCGAGCCTCCTCGGCGCGAACAGAGCCCTCCGACGCAGTTGCCCCCCCACGCGAAGCTTCCTCGGCGACGAGATATCTATCGAGCAAAGCCTCGGCCAATTTCGCCATCCCCGAGCTTCCGGCGTATTTAGCCGCCAGATCGTGGGGCAACTCCCCGTACTCGGTCCAGAATTCGCCGAGACTCAGCCGCTTCCCGCCGACGGAGAAGAGTGCAAGGTCGCGGTTGCTGGTGAACCATGTATTTTGCTTCTCAAGCGCGGCGGCCCGCCTCGCCATCGGTTCGGCCTCGTCGAATCCGAGCTTCCGCTCCCCATCGCGATTCGAAACGCTAACGATAAAGGTCGATCCCGCGTGGCGGAAGGGCTCGCTTATCTGACCGACTTCGAGTGGAATTATGCGTTTTTCAAAAGCTTGCTCCATGGTTCCCTTTTCGAATATTTCCCCTTCGCTGATGAAGAACGAATTCCCTTCTTTCCGTGCAGCCTCGACAAGCTTGATGCCAGACCGCGCTTTCTCGATAATCCGAGAGGCCGCGATATCCGCATCGCTCCCAGGCAGGTCGATCCTAATCACATCGGCGGTAAATCGGGCCGGCAGTGTGAAGCGATCGCGATTCCTCTCGTAGTAGTCCAATATCTCGGATTGCTCGAGGTCGGGGACATTGAGCGCATCGTAATTGCGGCGAATGTCCGCCGTATTCTTGAGGCCGGCCAGGAAGTTCTCGACGAAGCGGTCCTCGCCCTGCGCCTTGAGGATTTTTTCGATCTCGCCGCGCACCTCGCCGAGAGTCTTTTCGCCGTACGCCTGCCGATTCGCTCGGTAATAAGCGTCTATATCGCTTTCGTTGATGCCCATGGAACCGTCGTGCATTCCGGAATGCCAGGCGCTGAGGTTCACCTCCTCGTTGACATGAGACATCAGGTGCCCGATATTCTCGTCCTTGTCGGCCTTGCGGCTCTTTCCCCATTTTCGCAGTATCTCGTCAGTGATCATCTCTTGCGCGACTGCCTTCGCGGTCTTGAATGTCAATTGCGGCTTGTCGGCCCCAGAACCGCCCGCCAGAAGGTCAAAATGGGCGCGGATGTCCGCGACGGTAATTTGTCCCCCGGTGAAGGTCGCCGCGATTTCGGGCGAGGGCGGTCTTGGCCTGAATATGCTCTCTCGGAATTGCACGACTACAACGATCAGCACGGACAGGGATCCTAGGATCGCGATCGTGCGGACGCGCCTCGCGTACTTTCGCTTTTTTCGGAGGATCGCGTCTTCGTCGGAGATCGGAGGGACGATAGCGATACCCTCTTCCATAGAGGCGATAACGCTATCCGATGAAATACCTACGGGATCCGGGCCATCAGAGCTCACCGCAAACCTCCAGCCATGGGAATCCCCTGTTTCCCATCGGCCGATTCGATCATGCGGAGATCCAATTTACCGCCTTTCTCGATGACATAGGTTCGTACGCGTTTCATGACTTTTTCCATCGACTCGAGATAGAGCCTGAACCGGGTCACATCCTCGCCATAGACCTGCTTATCCTTCCTGAATTGCGCGAGGATGCCTTCGAACGAGGATGCAGCGCCCCTGGAGCTATCCACGACGGCCCGCGCGAAGGCCTCGGCCTCCGCCATCGTGCGCGCGGCCTGTCCCCTAGCCTCGGGCAACAGGCTATTCTGGTAACCGATGGCTTGGTTGATCGCCTTTTCCTTGTCTTCCTTCGAGCTTTGAACATCCTGGAATGCGTCGGCGACCTCGTCGGGCGGATAGGCCTTTTGGAAGTTGACGCTCACGACGCCTACACCGCTGCCGTAGGCGTCGAGGAGGAGCTGCATCTCCGACCTGAGGTCGGCTAGCATGGCTTGCCGTTTCGAGACGAGTATATCGTCTACGGGGATGGAGCCGCTCAGCTTGGTCAGCGCCGCGCGGAGTGAATCCCTCACGAGCTGGTATTGGGCGATATTGGCGTTGAATAGATAAGCGGCGGGATCCTTGACCTTGTACTGAACGACGACCACGTAATCCACGATATTCGTATCGCCGCTCAATACCTGGATTTTACCCGGACCTTCCGAATGATCGGTATGCTCGGGCTCGCCGCTCTCAAGGCCGATCGTCTCCCGCCTCACCTCGGAGATGTTCACTACGTCCTCCCTGGCGAAGGGCCAGGGCAGCCTGTAATGGAGGCCTTCTGGTACCGCGGGATCCGAGATCCGCCCCAAGGTCCGTATCACCCCCATCTCGCCCGGCTGCACGGTGAAGACTCCCGAGAGGGCATAGAAGGCCACGGCAAGCCCGAGGAGCCCGAGGAGCACCTTTCGAGGCCTTATATGCCTGAATGCCTGGAGGAGATCCCTTCGGGCGGAATTATCCTTATCAAGCAGGAAATTCTTCAAGAATCCGAATACCGTCGCGGAAAGAGCGCGCAATAGCTCTAGAATACTTTGCCGCTTTCCCCTCGCGTTCGCAGATGTGCCTTTATCCTCGGTCATCGTCTCTTCAATATCGTTTCTCTTGCCGTCTTCGCTCATGTAGCGCTCCTCCAGATGTTCGTTTCCATTTTTGCGCAGCACGCCTACCGCAGTGCGCTGCCATCCGGATTCAAGTATTTAAGGAGCTCCGAATTCGAGGGAAGGATCAGCGTCGTCCCTTCAGTTATCACCTTGTCGTACGATTCCAGCGATCGCAGGAACTTGTAGAACTGAGGATCTTTGCCGTATGCGGCCGAGTAGATCCTCGCGGCCTCGGCCTCGCCCTGTCCGCGGAGCTTTTCAGCGTCGCGCGCGGCCGCTGAGAGGAGCGTGGTCCTCTCAGCGTCGGCCGCCGCTCGGATCTTGGTGGATTCTTCGGTGCCCTCGGACCTGAGCTGCCTGGCTATCTGCTGTCGTTCCGCGCGCATCCGCTGGAATACGCTCTTGCGGTTCGCCTCCGGGAAATTGAGCATCTTTAGCCTTACGTCCGTCACTTCATAGCCATATGGCTTCACCCGGCCCGAGATGAGCTTGGTAGCCTCCTCGCTCAGGGCCGGCAGCTTGGTCTGCCCTAGTTGTGTCGTCACCATGTCGACCAATTCGTATCGTCCGATGATCGCTCCCAGGTCGGATGTCATGATATCGGCCAGCCTCAGATTGGCGCCGATGCCGTTCCTCACGCTCTTGAAGAACTGGAGAGGATCGCTGATCCGCCATGTCGCGTAGGCCTGCACGAGAATATTCTTCTTGTCCTTGGTGAGGAATTCCGTTTCCGCTCCATTGAAGATCTGAAGCCTTCGATCGAGCCTGATGAGACTTTGAATGGGGTCCGGAATCTTGGCGAATAGGCCTGGTTCCTCGATGACCTTCACGGGAGCGCCAAATTGCGTCACGATGGTGTACTCGGTCACGTCGACTGTAAAGAAGATCAGCGTCGTCGCCAGAAACGCGAGCGCCGGGATTCCGATCGATAGTCCGCGCTTGATTGTCATGTATTCCTCCGGTTCAGGGGATCTGTTTTCCGGGAAGAGCTAAGCCCTCCCCGCAGCTTCTGGTTCTTGCTTCTAGCGTGCCTGCGAATTCACGGCATCCCGCGAGATCCATAGCTGTGTTGGGGCGCCTGCTACCCGAGGATCCACGATGTACTTCCTCGCTTTCGGAAGAGCCTTCTCCATGGATTCGATGTACAGCCGGGTGCGAGCGACCTCAGGAGATGAGCCATAGGCCGACACCCTAAGGGCGAAGCGATCGGCCTCGCCCCGGGAGGCGTCGATTTTCCTCCTCGTCTCGGCCTCGGCCGAAAGGACTGTCTTCGCGGATTCCCCGCGAGTAGCGGGTAGGATCTCGTTACGGTAGGCTATGGCTTCGCTTATATAGGTGCTCTTGTCTTCCTTGGCGCTAGCGACATCGCGGAACGCCTCCGCCACGTCGGCCGGAGGGGCAACCGATACCAGTTGCACCGAGGCGATTGCGATGCCTGCGGCGTTCGCTTCTAGGATCGCTTGCGTCTCGAGTTCGACACTATCGATAATCTCGGCGCGGCTTCCTACCAGGAGGTCATCCACCTTCCTGGTGGCAACGGCCTCCCTCATGGCGGCCTCCGCGCTCCTAGCCACGAGCTCCTCGGGCCGGATCACTCCGAAAAGGAATTGCCTCGGATCCCTTACCCGGTATTGGACGCGCATATCCACGTCCACGATATTGGTATCTCCCGTCAACACCAGCGTGGAGCCGATCCGCACCTGCCTCAGTTCTCCGGTAGCGACCTTGTCAAGTCTCTCAATGTAAGGCAGCCTGTACGCGAGGCCCGGCTTAACATCCCGGACCGTTCGTCCGAAGCGCCTCACGATACCGCTCTCTCCAGGCTGAACAGTCGTGAAGCCGCTCAGTAGGGTGAAGACGCCGAAGATGGCAACTCCGGCCTTTATCGCACCTTGTATCCGTGCATGGATAAGCGTGCTCGAAGCGTCTCTTTCGGGATCGTTCCCCCTCGTCAACGCCATGATCGCATGCGAGGCTATCTCCCATCCGGAGATCGCGACGAGGAGGCATACGACCAAAGCGGCGAAGCGATCGAGGGCTCCGAGCCCGAGGGCTGACGACGCGAGGCTGACAATGACAAGGATGGATGCGTAGAGGTCGAGGCGCGAGTGATAGCCGCTCGCGACGAGGCTGATCGAATCCGTCGCCCGCCCCACATACTCCTTGTATCTCGCGGTGAAGTAGGTAATCGCGATCGTTGCGAGCGAAGCGATCGTAACTGGCCAGATATTCCGAAGGTCGGCGGCAGGACTGCCCGAGGCTGCCTCCCTGTAGATATCGAAAGCCATGTAAAATATCAGTCCTGAGATGGCCAAGGCTATTCCGTTCTCGATGCTGGCGACGAGCCGTCCCTTCTTGCCGGAAAGGATTCTCGCCGCGATGTATCCCGCGAATACGAGGCCAGCCGAGAACACGTCGCCTATCGAATGCCAAGCGCTGGCCCTGAGGGCTACGCTACCTGAAACCCCGGATAGGAAAAGCTTCAGCCCGACAAGGGCTAGATTTGCGCCGTTCGTGATCAACACTGCTTTTTCTTTTCTATCCATTGCACGTATTGCGATCTTCATGGCTTCTCCATTCAACGAAAACTGTATAAGACGCTCGCGGATCCTGCGCGTCATATCGGTTGAATGGATAATAGACTAAGATTACTTTGTACTTGTTTTCAAAATATTAACGTTTCGAAATAATCGGGATGCCCGGCAGGCACAGCTACGACCGGAAGGAGGATTGAAAACCTGCTCCCGATATCTATTTCGGTGGCGACGGCAATGCTCCCCCCATGGAGTCCGACGATGCTCTCCGCCATGGCCAGACCGAGGCCGCTCCCGGATTTTCCCGTCTTTCCGCGATAGAAGCGCTTGAAAATGTGAGGCAGATCCTCCCCGGCTATCCCCTCGCCGTCATCGCGAATCCACAACTCCAGGATTCGACCTTCCTTCCCAAGAGCCGCGCCTACTTCGACCCGGCGATCTTCTGAAGAATACTTGAGGGCATTGTCTATGAGGTTGCAGAGCGCGACAAGAATCCATTCTCGATCACAATGCGCGACCAAGCCTCCATCGGGGATTTTCTCCTCGATCACTCTCGATGGAAAACGAGCCGCGGATAGCGATATCGCCTCCCGGATAAGGTCAGAAACGCCATAATCGCGCAGGTTGAGAACTTGAATCCCGGAGTCGAGTCTTGCGAGATCGAGAAGGTTCTTGTTGATCCAGTTCAGCCTGTCGACCTGTCGTTCGCATTCCGACAGGAATCGCTTACGAGCGCCTTGATCCTCCGCCGCCGCGCCCTGCAGCAATTCGACGAAATTCGATATGGCGCTGAGCGGAGTCCTTATCTCGTGGGACGCATCCGCGACGAACCTACGAAGCGCGGTTCGGTCGGCATCCCTCTCTTGGATCATAATCTCGATCGTCGAAACCATCCTATCGAAGCCGGAGGCGAGCTCCCGAATCTCGAGGATACTCTCGGATGGCACAGTAGCCCTTGCCTTGAAATCGCCTGCTTCGATCTTTTCCGCTTGCCGACCGAAGGTTTTCAGCGACTTTACTATTCCCCTACTCATCGAGAATCCGAGCAGGGTCGCGAGGAAGACCGCCGCGGCAGCGGTCGCGAGCATCGTAGCCCCGAAATACTGTAGCGTGGACGAGACATGATCGTTCACGTGCCATAGCACCAAATAGCCTGCCACCGCGGCTGGTCCGTCGATTTCGGCAACAACAGAGCCATTGTAGCTATCGATGGTCTTGACGCCGATCGCCTCGTTGCGGAGAGCCAAGTCATTCGCAGGCTCAGCGAATTGATTCCCAGTACCCAAGGTACAAAGGTAGCGGAGGTCGATTACACTTCCCGCGCCCGCGGAAGTCCTAGATATATGCCATATAATTCCCGACGGTTCCTGCCCGATGAGCACTTTCTCGGTATTCTTGAGGGGAAGCCCCGCGAAGATCGTATCCTGGAAACGCTGCTCGGCTCCGCTCGGAGCGCCGAATGCCATGGCATTATCAGCGCCAGCGGATTGGATGACCATGTTCCTGTTTTTGTCGAGCACTACCGTACGGAAATCCCCGAATAGCGACAATATCCCGACCATGTCCTTCAAGCGCTCGACCTGCATCGTGGGAATCATCAGGGGCGCGATCTGTCCGGCGAGATTCTTTACGTTGAAATCGAGCTGTTCGCGCTCATGCTCATTCAGGTACCTTTCAATCAATATGAAGGAAACTCCGCTGCTCGCCGCGAGCGTGACCAATGCCATGATAAAATAGCCGATCAGCAGTTTCCGCCCGATCCGCATCGTCCTCATCGCTCCGCTTTGTCGGCGAAACGGTAGCCGAATCCATAGACGGTCAGGAACCATTGGGGATGCTTCGGATCGGCTTCGAGCTTGTTGCGAATATGATGCATGTGGACGTCGATGGAACGCGCCTCCTGAAAGCGGGATTCCCCGTATATTGCTTGGATGAGCATCTCTCTTGAATAAACCATGCCTGGGGTCGAAGTCAGCATCCGAACCAGGTGAAATTCCGCCGGAGTCATGGAAACAGGGCGGTCGCCCCTCATTATCCGCAGCTTCGCGAAATCGATGCGAATATCTCCGAACGCGAACGAGCTCGACGCGTATTGCGTACCGAGGTAGCATTGGCTGCGCCGCAGCGCGCTCCTGATCCTGGCTATCACCTCTCTCAGTTTGTATGGCTTGGAGACGTAATCGTCCGCCCCTAGCTCGAGGCCTAATACGCGATCGGATTCTCCGTCGAGGGCCGACAGGATCAATATGGGAATTGTGCGGCCTTCGGCCCTGATAATCTTGCAGATATCGAAACCGCTCATGTCAGGAAGCCTGATATCGAGCAATATCAGCTGCGGATCGTCCCTTTGGATGGATTGCAGCGCTTCCTTGCCGTTCTTCGCAAGGAAAACCCTATATCGCTCATTTCGCAATTGATATTCGAGACCCTGCGCGATTGCAGTATCGTCCTCCACGATGAGTATCCGCTCCGCTTCCTTCGTCGGATCGAATATCTCCCCGGTCACTTCGTCGCCATCCCGCTGCGTATCCGGAAGACTCGGGCATTCATCGCATGCCTGGTGATCGACTTGTATACCAGCTTCTTTAGGAAGCTAAGGTTTTGCGCGTGTTCCTTAAAAAAGGCATCGGGCGTATCGAATACTCCGAAATCCCGGACGATCCCCTCTTTCTGGATATACGTATCGCCGCCGGTCCATTCGACCATCGGTGATTCGAAGCAATCGGTAGCTATGCCAAAGCCGCAGAAGGACCCTCGGGCTTCGGGGAATTTTCGTTGAACCGAACGGAGGTAGGGCATATCGAGTATGAAGCCTTCGATATTGATCCATCGCCCCGAAATGGATACCTCTACCCAGCTATGAACGATCTCCCGTGGGGCGAGGAGATACCAGATGCCACTCAGAGCTCCCTTCTGGAGGCGCGCCAGGACCCGGGAGGCCGGGATCGCGTCGTCCTTGTTGTAGCCGAAGGGTATTTCATCGCGGACGAAGTCGTAGGCGTTCCGAATCTTCGCTTCTTCGTCGAGCGCGACCCAGCCACGGCCTGCGACGAGGTCGCGGATCGATGGATGATCGTAATCCACGAGAGCGGTATTCTCGAGCAGCTCGTCCATGGCACTAGCTTCCCGCGCCATCGCGCTGCCTACGGGCATATCCCGAAGTCCTCACCGAGTTGAGGACCGCCAGGATGGAGACGCCTACGTCGCCGATGACGGCTTCCCACATGTTCGCCACACCAAGGGCGCCGAGGCTCAGGAAGACCGCCTTGACCACCAAGGCCATGGCGATGTTCTGGACGACGACACGGCGGGTGAATCTCGAGATCCTGATGGCGAGGGGGATGCGCGCGATATGGTCGTCCATGACCACGACGTCCGCCGCTTCGATAGCCGCGTCGGACCCGAGTCCTCCCATCGCGAAGCCGACGTCCGACCTCACGAGCACGGGGGCGTCGTTCATGCCGTCACCGACGAATACCACGGCGCCCCGCCTGGCCGGATCCTTTTCCAGCGCTTCGAGTTTCGCCACCTTGCCGTCCGGGAGGAGCTCGGCGTAGAAGGCGTCGAGTCCGACTTCGTTCGCGACTTTTCTGGCGACAGTCTTGTCGTCGCCGGTGAGCATCACGACCTTGCGTACCCCGAGGGCCTTCAGCTCCGCGACGGTGTCGGCCGCATTAGGCTTGACCTTGTCAGAGATGACGATGTGACCCGCGTATACGCCGTCGACCGCGACGAAGGCGACCGTTCCCTCAGTATCGCAATCCGCATGGACGATATTCTCGCGGTGCATCAGTCGGTCGTTGCCTATCGCGATATTGCGCCCCTCGACCTTCGCAAGTACTCCATGCCCCTTCACCTCGATTATATCGCTCGCCTTGTCCTTCACGCCGCCCGCGGCGTCCTTGATCGAGCGTGCGATGGGGTGCGAGGAACTCGATTCCGCCGCGGCCGCCCATTCGAGGAGTTCTTCCTTCGTGAAGCCATTGCGAGTCTCGACCTTTACCACAGTGAAGACGCCTTCGGTGAGGGTCCCGGTCTTGTCGAAGACCACCGTGTCGACCTTTGTGAGGGCATCTATGTAGTTGCCGCCCTTGATGAGGAGCTTGTTCTTGGAGGCCCCGCCGATTCCTCCGAAGTACCCGAGCGGGATCGAGATGACCAAAGCGCAGGGGCAGGAAATCACCAGCATGACGAGAGCCCGGTACACCCAATCCTCGAGCCTTGCGCCGGGAACCAGGAGCGGCGGGACGAAGGCGATGAGCGCGGCCACGACGACGACCGCCGGAGTGTAGATCGCGGCGAAGCGCGTGATGAATCTCTCCGTGGGTGCCTTTTGCGCAGAGGCGTTTTCCACGAGTTCGAGGATCCTGGCCGCCGCGCCTTGACTGAATTCCTTTTCGACCTGGACGACGATTCTTCCCTCGTCGTTCACGAATCCACCCAGGACGCTGTCGCCTGACTCGACCTTGCGCGGCACCGATTCGCCGGTGAGCGAGGCCGTGTTGACGAAGGATGAGCCTTCGACCACCGAGCCATCGAGCGGGATGCGTTCGCCGGGGAGTACTTCGATGAGGTCCCCGACCTTGATTTCCTCGGGGCTCACCTCGCGGCGTTCGGAGCCGACAACCACTCTCGCGAAATCGGGACGCAGATCCATGAGGGCGGAGATCGAACGGCGGGACTTGTCGACCGCCCTGTCCTGAAGGTATTCCCCGACGGAGTAAAAGAGCATGACGCCAACGGCTTCCGGGAGCTGGTGGATCAAGATCGCCCCGATGGTCGCCACGCTCATGAGGAACATCTCGTTGAAGACCTGCCCGCGCGCGATGCTTCTCGCTGCTGACCAGAGTACCGGTGCTCCAACAAGCATGTAGGCCGCGATCAGGACAGCGTACTCGGCGATCGAGAAGGGCGTCACATGCAACGCCTCGTTGAATAAGGTACCGATACCGAATAGCGCTGCGGCGATGCCGATGCGGATCAGCGTGCCCTTCCCGAAGGTCTCGCCACCGTGGTCGTGACCGTGTTCATGTCCGTTTTCGTCGGCATGCTCGTGTCCGTTTCCACGTTTAGGCGACGAGCGTGACGAGCTGATGGTGACCCCCGGTTCCATTCGCTCGATGATTTCCCGTGCCCGTGTTTCCTGGGACTCGTCGATGTACAAGACACCGGCGGCGAAGCTCAGACGGGCGTCCTCAAGTCCGGGCGTTTTCTTCAGTTCGCATTCGATCTCGTTCGCGCATGATGCGCAATCGAGTCCTTGAATGGTGTATTTGGCCATGTCTATCCTTCCTTTCCGTTACACGCGTTCGATGTAGTGTTCCCGCGCTTGCTCGATGAGCGCGAGAACGTGGGCATCTTCGAGGCTGTAGAAGACCATCTTCCCCTCTTTCCTGCTTTTTACTAGGCGAAGCGCCCTGAGGAATCGCAAGTGGTGCGATATCGCCGGTAGGGTCATCTCCAAGAGGAACGCTAGGTCGCAAACGCAGAGTTCACGCTGCCCAAGCAGGTGCAGGATCCTCGTTCGGGTCTCGTCTGCTAGCGCCTTGAAGAGTTCGGATATGCCCGCGATATCGAGGAGCGAAGACCGCAGCTTCTCCGCATCCCCTGCGCAGGTAACTCCATGCTGACTACACAGATCCTCGCTCATGTCAGAACTCCTTCTCTTTAACGATTGCTTGATTAAGTAAGCGTTTAAGTGTAATATGCCTCCAATCCGCTCCTTTGTCAAGCACGCAAGCGGAAGGGAGGCCAGTTGAGCAGAAGGATAAAAAGCGCCAGAGCACAGAAGGGGGCGTGGAAGGCAGGTTCGTGGCACAGGAGTCTTTTGTTTATGCTATTCATGTGCGCCCATCTCGGGAACGCAACCGCGAATCCCTTGGCGGCTCAACGCGATGTATCGGAAGGGGGGCCAAGAATCGCGCTTACCACCATTCTGCCCGGTCGATCCCTCTACTCCGCGTTTGGGCATTCCGCCATCAGGGTCAGCTATCCCAATGGCGGCCCCGACCTGCTTTATAACTACGGTCTTTCCGCAGAGCCCTTCGACCTGAGATTCGCGCTTGGAATGCTGGTCGGGAAGATGCCTTTCATGGCCGCGCGCCTGCGTACTGCGGACGCCTATGAGTTCTACAGCCAGGTGGAGGACAGAACAATAGTCGAACAAGTACTCTCCTTTGGGAAAGAGGAAGCCGCCGCGATCATCGCAGTGCTCGAGGAGGATGTTCGGCCCGAAAGGAATACCTACAACTATCGTTACTTCACCGATAACTGCGCGACTCGGCCTTGGCTGCGGCTCGGAACTCAGCTCACCTTGACTTCTCAGCGAGAAGCAGGCGTCTTGGAAGGCACGACGCGGGACCACCTCCGCCGCGCTCTCCAACACAACCCATGGTTATCACTCTGGGTCGATCTCATGCTGGGTCCGAGCGCAGAGAAGAGTGCTTTAGAAATGGGGCCATTCCTGCCCGACCAGCTTCGGAACCTGGTCGCGATGAGCGTAGTTGTTGACGCGGCGGGAAGCCGTCCAGCGGTAATCGAGGCGATCACCGTACATACTTCCCGGAACGGTGCGGAGCTACAGGACACACGCGCGCCTTGGATCATCATCCTCATCTTGGGTGCGCTCGCCATCGTCGCATCCTTCCGACCCTCGAGCTGGTTGGCGCGAATACTCGATGCTGGATTGTTCTCGGCTAGCTTCCTCGGAGCCTTGGTCATCGTCGCCTTCTGGCTTCTAGCCGGGTACGCGGAGACGGCGTGGAACCTGAACCTGTTTTGGATGAATCCGCTCGCCCTAGTTGCACTTATCCTTGCCGGACGAAAGCGCGCCATGCCGACTTCCTGCGTCTTCCTCATCGCCGGGATCTTGAGCCTTGTGGTAGTCGTCGGCGGGGGACTGGGAATACAAGAGATTGGCCTCGAAGCCCGCATCCTATCCGCCATCATCGCGCTACGGTGCCTGTCGAGGTCTCGCTTCCTTCCTGCCTTGCGGAAAGTTGCCATTCGGCCTTGATGGGATGTGGTTGGGGACCACGCATGTCTCGATGCCGCTTGCGATATTGGCCGCAGCCCTGTTCGGTGCAATGACGCCGCTCGGCGAGTCCCTCATCGGCTCGCTGGGCACCTTGTGCCTGGCGGGACGGCTCTGCTCGGCGCGGGGATCGCCCTAGCCCCCATAGGCTTCGCGTGGATTCAAGGCTAGGATCCAGACGCTCAACAGCTGCAATCGGCGTTACGTTGTCGGTTCGATCATCGCGGGAGGCGTTACTGGACCCGCCCTGCTACTTGTCGGACATAAAGCCGCGAGCCCCTCTTCGCTGCCTCCCTGGCTCAACATGGAGCTCGTCGCCTTCGCCACGGCCGGAATACTAACCACCGTGGCTGGCAAGTATTGACGATCTTGCGCATAGATGCCCGTTGGGTCTCTCAAGAAAGCGCAGGATAATACTGCGAGGCATTACTAAGGCGCGAAGAGGCTGTTACATGCCCCTCCGCGCCTTTTTTCAATCTTGGTCCTTGACCCTCAATAGCCGTAGGCTGTTCAAGGTCACCACGATAGAAGCCCCCATGTCTGCGAGGATTGCCAGCCATAGGGTCAGCCATCCGGGGAAGACGGCGAGCACAGCCAGAGCCTTGATTGCCAGAGAGAAGGAAATGTTCTGGCGAATGATGGCGAGCGACTTCCTGCTCAACTTGATGGTGAAGGGAAGTTTCACAAGATCATCCGACATCAGCACGATGTCGGCGGTCTCCATGGCGGCGTCGGTGCCGGTGCCACCCATGGCAATGCCCACCGTTGATAGGGCAAGGGCCGGCGCATCGTTGATGCCGTCCCCGATCATTGCTACTTTCCCATATTTCCCGATGAGCTCCTGCATGGCAGTAACCTTGTCCTGAGGCAGAAGCTCGGCGCGATATTCGTGGACGCCGACCTGAGAGGCCATCGCTTTGGCGGTCGCGCCATTGTCGCCAGTCAGCATGATCGTGTGCCGGACGCCGGCTTGCTTGAGGGCTTCAATCGCCGTGGCGCTGGAAGCGCGGACTTCATCAGCCATGGCGATGATTCCATAAAACTTGGATTCGCTTCCGACGACCATGACCGTCTTTCCCTCGCCCTGCAGACGGCCCACTTCCTGCGCGACCGGCGCTGACAGAGCTATCCCGAGATCGGCGAAGAGGCGAGGATTGCCGATGTAGACAGGCTCGCCGGCAATCGTGCCTTTCGCGCCGCGGCCGGATATGGCGGTAAAATCGGAGACCGGCTCGACAGTGTGCCCGTGAGCCATGGCGAACTTGACGATGGCCGCGGCCAATGGATGCTCAGATCGGGCCTCAAGGTTGGAGGCCATCCGCACAAGCTCGTATTCGGACTGTCCCGCCAGTGGCAGCGCGTCCGTCACCACCGGCTCGCCCTTCGTGAGCGTTCCGGTCTTGTCGAAGGCGATGGCGCTGAGGGAACCGGCTTCCTCGAGATGGATGCCGCCTTTGATGAGGACACCGTGTCTTGCGGCGTTCGAGATGGCGCTAACTATCGCCACCGGGGTGGATACAACCAAGGCGCAGGGGCAGGCGACAACCAGGAGGGCAAGCCCGCGATAGATCCATGGCGCCCAGGCCGCGCCCATGAAAAGGGGTGGAATGAAGACAATTCCGACGGCGAGCGCCATTACGATGGGGGTATAGACCGCGGCGAACTTGTCGACAAAGGCCTGGGTCGGCGCGCGTTTCCCTTGCGCTTCCTCGACCATGTGGATGATCTTCGCGATGGTCGTGTCCTGAACCAACTTGGTCACCCTGACTTCGAGCGCACCCTGGGCATTGAGCGAGCCGGCATAAACCTCGGCTCCTGGCCCCTTCTCCACCGGAATCGACTCTCCGGTGATCGCGGCTTGGTTGATCGCGGATTCACCACTAAGGATGATCCCGTCCATAGCGATCTTCTCGCCGGGACTCACGATCATCACATCGCCGACGAGTATCTCCTCGACCGGGATCATCGCCTCGCCGCCGCTTCTCCGGACTCTCGCCATCTTGGGGGCGATGTCCATGAGCTGTCGGATGGAACGACGAGCCTTGTCCATCGTCCATTTCTCGAGCATCTCGGAAATTGCGTAGAGGAAAGCGACCACGGCGCCTTCCTCGAACTGGCGTATGGCGACGGCGCCGATGACGGCGGTGCTCATCAGAACACTCATGTTGAAGTTGAGGCGGGGAAGGGCACGGGAAGCCTTCTTAAAATTGCTCCACCCACCGAGCAAGATGGCGGTGAGATAGAGCGGGAGGAAAGCGAAGATCGGCCCGCCGAGTTTCTCAGTCGCATATCCGCCTGCCAAGGCGATGCCGGAGAGGATCGCCCTGCGCTTGTCCCAGTCGATATCCTTCGCCTGCGGCTCGGCTTTCGTCCCATGGACAACGGGGGTGACAGAATAATTCTCCTCGCTGCCGAGCCTACGGATCGCCGCAAGGTCGACGCTGCCCGATATCGCCAGCCTTCCCGTCATGGTGTTGAGCGTCGCGGAAGCGACTCCCGGAAGTTCGTTCACTGCCTTCTCGAATTTCCCCGCACAGTCGAGGCAGGAGATGCCGTCAACCTGCAGAAGGGTTTCATTCTCCGGCGGCGCCTCAGTGATTGGAGTGATCGTGTAGTCCTCTTCACGTCCCAGCTTGCGAATCGCCTCCAGGTCGCACGAACCTTCCACGGTAAGCTTCCCCGACATGGTATTGAGGGTCGCCGCCTTCACGCCTGGAAGGGCGGCTACCGATTTTTCGAATTTCTGCGCGCAATCAAGGCAGGTAATGCCTTCCACTCGCAGGACCTGTTGCCTTGATCCCGGACTTACCTTCATGGTGGCTCCGTCTCCCCTTCTCATATACTCACTCCTTTGCGGTCTTTATATGCCGTATCACCTTCATATAGATTGACTTGGTCTCTTCATCGCGTAGCGAGTAGTAGACCACCTTCCCATCCTTCCGGAACGAGACAATTCCAGCCTGCTTCAGGGTCCTGAGGTGCTGGGATACGGCCGGTTGATTCATACCCAATACTGCTGTCAGATCGCAGACGCACATTTCCGAACTCGAAAGCGCACTTACTATCCTGATTCGGACCGGGTCGCACAGGGCTTTGTAGAAAGCCCCTGCCTTTCGGACCAGCTCCTCACTTGGCATATCCTGTCGTGCCTTGATAACGCGATCTTCATGGATTATTAGGACCCTGCATTCATCCTCGGTCTCGAAATCCATATATCCTCCCTCGTTGTAACATACACGCATGCGAATATGTGCATATGATATCGTGAATATCAATTGTCGTCAATACCCGCAAAGGGACTCTAAACTCGCCGTCTTCATTTCGACGCGCTTACTCACAGAGGCAATGCGATCCACGATGGAACTTACCGGCTATGGACAGGGATATCCGTCCACGCTGTGCTGCAGTTGACCTAATTCCTGGAATCGCCCACTAGCCATGAGCCCCCATTTCCAGCGGTGATTCTTTCAAGCCGTTTCATCAGTATTGACTTTCCCACTCTAGTAAAATAGTATATCGTCGATGAACGATAAGACCTCTTGCGAGTCGGTCGCCTTGAAGCCCCCCACTGACCAACTGCCTACAGCCCCAATGCTTGTCGCGGGAGACGAGGATTTGGCGTCCCTCGCCAAGGCAATCGCCCATCCCGCGCGTATCCTGATACTCCGACTTCTTGCGAGTCGAAAAGCCTGCATATGCGGCGACATTGTCAGCGAACTGCTCTTGGCCCAGTCGACGGTCTCCGAGCATCTGCGGATCCTGAAGACGGTCGGTTTGGTTATCGGTGAAGTCGATGGCCCCCGAGTATGCTACTGCATCAATGTGGACACGCTCGGTCAGCTCAAGACACTCGTTCGCGACCTGCCCTGTCCCGACACTACCTATTCGCCCGAGAAATGCCAGGAGGACTGATATGGCCAGCGTGAAAGTATTCGATCCCGCGATGTGTTGCTCTACCGGTGTCTGCGGCCCTTCCGTGGACCCAAAGCTTGTCCGTTTTGCGGCGGACCTTGATTGGCTCAGGAGCAGGGGGGCGGGGGTGGAGCGCTACAATCTGGCCCAGCAACCGGCCACCTTCGCCGCGGACGCCCAGGTCAGGGCCGCGCTGGAAGCTTCGGTCGAGGAAGCCCTTCCCCTCATCAAGGTCGATGACCTGGTCAAGAGTACCGGCCGCTATCCTTCAAGGGCGGAACTAGCCGAGTGGGCAGGCATCGCGGCACCCGAGCCCAGTCTCTATACCGACGCAGCCGCCGAGCTTGTGGCCATAGGCGCGGCGATAGCCTCCAACTGCGAAGCCTGTTTCAAGTTCCATTTCGACAAGGCGAGGAAACTCGGGGTCTCGGAGGAAGACATGCTGAGCGCCGTAAGGACAGCCCAGGCGGTCAAGGAAACTCCCTCGAAGGCCGTGCTCGCCCTCGCTGAACGCTTTCTTTCCGCCGGGGCAAGCGGCCAGGCCGCCGCGCCTCGATTCACTCCAGTCAAGGGCGAGCCCTGCCGCGGCGTGGACGGTGTCACCAAGGGCGGCGCTTGTTGTTGAGCGGAAGGAGCGGCGATGTCAGTCCTCATCAATGATCCTACACGTATACTCTTCTTCACCGGAAAGGGCGGAGTCGGAAAGACCTCGTCAGCCTGCGCCACCGCGATAGGCCTTTCGGACTCGGGCAAGCGGGTGCTCCTCGTGAGCACCGATCCCGCCTCGAATCTCGACGAGATGCTCGGCACAGGGCTGGGCGCGAAGCCGACCCCGGTTCCTTCGGTGCCTCTGTTGTCGGCCCTTAACATCGATCCCGAGGAAGCCGCGCGCGCGTATCGCGAACGCGTCGTGGGCCCCTACCGGGGACTCCTGCCCGCGGCGGCGCTACAGAGCATGGAGGAACAGCTGTCCGGGGCCTGCACCATGGAGATTGCGGCCTTCGACGAATTCTCCAAGCTTCTCGGCGACGAATCCTTCACCGCGGAATTCGACCATGTCATCTTCGATACCGCCCCGACCGGCCATACGCTCCGCCTTCTCGAGCTGCCCGCA
Source organism: Spirochaetae bacterium HGW-Spirochaetae-3 (assembly GCA_002839315.1). Taxonomy (GTDB): domain Bacteria; phylum Spirochaetota; class Spirochaetia; order Treponematales; family UBA12059; genus SZUA-370. The sequence continues at coordinate 30,016 of PGXV01000014.1, read as the reverse complement.
GCCTGGACCGGCTTCATCGAGACCAACGTGGGTGGTACGTCCTGCCTTGGGCCGCTTTCGGGGCTGGCCGCGCAGAAGGCGCTGTATGCCGCCTCGAACGCCGCCTTGCGCGATTCGGCTACGACCACCCTCGTCCTCGTCGCGCGTCCGGACAAGGCTTCGCTCACGGAGGCGGAACGGACCCGCGACGAGCTTTCCCGCCTCGGCGTCCGGAATCTCAGGCTGATCATCAACGGCATATTCACGGCGCGCGACGCCAATGACCCCATCGCACTCGCCCTTGAGGCGCAAGGACAAGAGGCGGTCAAGGCGCTTCCCCCAGGCCTCCTCGCCATACCGAGGATCGAAGTGGCTCTCTTGCCCTTCGGCCTCATCGGCATCGAGGCCTTGCGAAAGCTCGGCAGAACCGACGTGGCGCCTCCTCCTGAGGCGGAGCGGCTCCCGCTGGCATTCAAAGTCGAGGAGCTCGACTCCCTCGTGGAGGAAATCGCCAGGGCCGGCAAGGGCGTCGTCATGACCATGGGCAAGGGCGGCGTGGGGAAGACAATCGTCGCCGCGCGGATCGCCGTGGCACTGGCCAAGCGGGGGCACGAGGTCACGCTGACCACGACCGATCCAGCGGCCCATGTTGACGCGGCCGCCCGCGATCGCCCCCCGACGCTCCGCGTGGCGCGCATCGATCCCCTCGTGGAGACAAGACGCTATGCCGAAGAGGTCATCGCCGAGGCGGGCAAGGATCTCGACCAGCAGGGACTGGCCCTGCTCAAGGAAGACCTGCGAAGCCCCTGCACCGAGGAGATCGCCGTGTTCCGCGCCTTCGCCGAGACGGTCGCGCAGGGACAGGAGCGCTTTGTCGTCATCGACACCGCGCCGACGGGACATACCCTCCTCCTCCTCGACGCGGCCGAGTCCTACCACCGCGAGGTGCTCCGCAAGCCGAGCGGAAGCCCCGATGCCGTCCAGCGCCTCACGCCGCGCCTTCGCGATGCCTCCTATACGCGCATCCTCCTCGTCACGATTCCCGAGGCTACGCCGATCCATGAAGCCATGCAACTCGAACGCGATCTCGCGCGGGCGGACATCAGGCCCTTCGCGTGGATCATCAACCAGAGCCTGACACCCCTCGCCCTGAGCGATCCGCTACTGCGTTCACGAAAGGCGCAGGAAGCCACGCACCTGCGGGAGGTCGGCGAGCATGCCGAACGCATCGTTGTGATGCCATGGAGCGCAGAAACCTTATAGACGAATGCCTACTGGCAAGATCCGGCCTATCGTTGCTTTCTGACGGCATTTGGGATGGAAGCTATTGGGCAACTTTGCCGGTCGTTTGTCGCCTCGGTTTTGCTGTGCAGGTTGCTGATTTTCCCGATCGCGCGTCCATGCCTTCCTCTATGCAATCGACGAGGTGCGAGACACAGTTGCAGACGAGGGAGTATTCACTGTAGGTGCCATGCTTCTCGTCGCGGACCAGTCCGGCGCGCTTCATTACCGAGAGGTGCTTGGAGACCGTGGTGATGTCCGCCCCGATGGCCTCGGTCAGCTCGCCGACGCAACGCGGGGACTTTTCAAGCATCTCGATGATGAGAAGGCGCGATGGGTGGGCCAGCGACTTGAGAATAGCCGCCCGTCGTGCCAGTCTCTGCCTATCGAGTTCGGTCATGCGTCTCACCAGAGCGGCTTGTTGGCGCATCCGCCAATAATCTCTTGACATACTTGGTCATCACGCCAATAATAGTAGTGGCTGATCGCCTTCCTGTCAACGAGTAGTAAAGGAGTCTCCATGAGTGAAAGCCAAAAGCCCGGCATAGGTTTCTTCGCCAAGTACCTTTCTTTGTGGGTCGCCCTGTGTATCGCCCTCGGCGTGGCCATAGGCTACTTCCTGCCTGGCGTCCCCGCCTTCCTCGGTCGATTCGAATATGCCAAGGTTTCGATCCCTGTAGCCCTCCTCATCTGGCTCATGATCTACCCCATGATGCTCAAGGTCGACTTCACGAGCATTAAGAACGCGGGCAAGAAGCCCAAGGGCCTCATCATCACCCTCGTGGTGAACTGGCTCATCAAGCCCTTCACCATGTACCTCATCGCCTGGTTCTTCCTGAAGGTCGTCTTTAAGACGCTCATACCGTTGGATCTTTCCACCGAATACCTCGCCGGAGCCGTCCTCCTCGGGGCCGCGCCCTGCACCGCGATGGTCTTCGTGTGGTCCTACCTATCCGACGGCGACGCGGGCTATACGGTGGTCCAGGTGGCGGTAAACGACCTCGTCATACTCTTCGCCTTCACGCCCATAGTCGCCTTTCTCCTCGGCGTCAGCGACGTGCATGTTCCTTGGGATACCCTCCTCCTGTCCGTCGTGCTCTTCGTCGTCATTCCCCTCGGCTTCGGGGCGATCACGCGCTCGCGCCTCATCAAGCGTCGCGGCAAGGAGTGGTTCGAGGGTGTCTTCCTCAAGAAGTTCGACGGTATTACCGAGGCAGGGCTTCTTCTCACCCTCGTCATCCTCTTCGCCTTCCAGGGCCGCGTGATCCTCGCCAACCCTCTCGCCATCGTCCTAATCGCGGTGCCCTTGGTCATCCAGACCTACCTGATCTTCTTCATCGGCTACGGCTGGGCTAAAGCCTGGAAGGTCCCCTATGAAGTGGCCGCTCCCGCCGGCATGATCGGCGCCTCGAACTTCTTCGAGCTCTCCGTGGCCGTGGCGATCAGCCTCTTCGGGCTATCGTCCGGTGCCGCGTTGGCGACCGTGGTCGGTGTTCTCACCGAGGTTCCCGTGATGCTGAGCCTCGTCAAGATCGCGAAGGCGACCAGGTCGAAGTTCCCAGCTGCGATCGAGCTTTCAGCCGAGCCAGCAGTCTCCCGGATCAAAGGCTAAGCAGTCTCGAAAGGGGGCGAGGCGATGGCTCCGGGTTTGGATTTTGCCTGTTGCCATGGCTCGCTCCCTCGTGTCGAGGGGATTTTCAATCTCTCTCCAGCTGAGGCCTTTGAGTATCTGTCACAGGGGGCGATCATCGTCGATCTTCGAGAGGCCTACGAGACCAACTTCCGTGTCTTTGACGTCGAGGAGGCCCTGTACATCCCTTGGACGCGATTCGCGTCGTCCTTCCACATCCTCCCACACGACAGACCTTTGATCCTCGCCGACGCCGCGGGTATATACTGTCGCGAGGCCGCTAGAATCCTCGTGAAGGCTGGGTACTCCAACATCGCGAAGCTTTCCGGAGGCATGATCGATTGGGACGCCGCAGGCTTGCCTGTGCGGAAGGACGCTTCCTATGAGCTGTCCGGCCAATGCGCTTGCAAGCTGAAGACGAGGGTCGGTAAGAATCCCCTCATCGCGAAGCAGAGAGGTGATGTCATTCCTGAGAGTGATTCTTAACACGAGATTAGCGTGTTTCTCACTGAACTCTATCGAAGAGATAACTCTAGGCGACTAGTGTCGTACCATTGGGGGTATTTTTATGACTAATGTCTTGTTCCTTTGCGTCCACAACTCGGCACGCAGCCAGATGGCGGAAGCCTTTCTCAAGAGGCACGGAGCCGGCCGCTTCGAAGTCGAGAGCGCGGGTCTCGAGCCGGGGAAGCTCAATTCCTACGTGGTCCGCGCCATGGCCGAAGTCGGCATCGACATCTCAGGGAATCCGACCAAGAGCGTATTCGACCTGTTCAATGCCAAGAAGGTGTTCCAGGTCGTAGTCACCGTCTGCTCCAAGGAAGCCGCCGAGCGCTGTCCTATCTTCCCCGGCCTCGCGGAGCGCCACCATTGGCCCTTCGACGACCCCTCTTCATTCAAGGGAACGGACGAAGCGATCATGGCGCGGGTGAGATCGGTGCGGGATGAGATCGAAGCTGCTGTCATGACCTTCATCAAGGAGCATCCCTAAGCCAGCGAGGTCCGGGAGGGCGCTCCATTCGCCTGCTTACAACCCTGCCCGAATTTCTGGCTTACCGCTTGCCTCCAGCTTCATCAGCTGTTAGTATTATACTGTCACCGTTGCCGTTGGTAGCGGTGCCCCAGAATAGCAAGGGCAAAGTGGAAGGCGCAGCAGGCCGCATAGGCAACGCATAGCCAACCCAGGCTGAGTCAACTCGGATCAGTTAGGCGAACCATCTCGTTCGCCAACGAGTTCTCACTGGAGCATGCGATGCATCCCAATTTCCCGGATAGTTATGACATTCCCAAAGCCAACGGCGGTCCTCATCCCAACGACCTCTCGCTCGAGGCCCTATTCTCGGCCGCAGAGGAAGGGAAGCTCGAGCTTTACCATCATGACGAGCTTACCCCGCTGGGGCGCATGTATTACGGCGACAAGTGCGAAAGGCCTGGCGACCAGTGGTGACGAAGCTGGGGCTGCCCAAGTCACTCGTTTGGTACGGCCCCTTAATCTTCGATGAGCAGGGAGAATGGAAGTCCTTTGTGGCATGGCCAGACTTCACAGCTCAGGTTGGTAGCACTTTTCTTCTCATAACTGATAAGGCTAACCAACTCCTGCCAATCCTCGGGCGGTCTCGACTATCGCGAAGGCCGCGGCCTCTCCTTACCCTCAAGCCATGACCGATCATCAAGCATTATTCCTTTCATGGAAGCTCTCGGCGCGCGCCGCTGGCGCCAGCTTCGACAGGATTGCCGGTAGTCTTGGCAGCGCTTCGGTCGATCTGAATCCTCACCAAATCGAGGCTGCTCTCTTTGCCCTCCAATCACCGCTGGCCCGGGGAGCGCTGCTAGCCGATGAGGTCGGCCTCGGTAAGACGATAGAAGCAGGGATCGTGATCGCGCAGCTCTGGGCCGAGGGCAAGCGGAAGATATTGCTGATTGTCCCAGCAAGCATCAGGAAACAGTGGGTCGCTGAGCTTCAGGAGAAGTTTGGCTTAAGGGCGGCGATCCTCGACTCTCTTTCCTTCAAGGCTCACCGGGAGAACGGCTGCGACAATCCCTTCATCGCCGACGAGACGATCCTGGTGGTCAGCTACCAGTTCGCGGCGGGGAAAGGCGCGGAGCTGACGGAGGCTTCCTTCGATCTTGTCCTCTTCGATGAGGCTCATCGGCTGAGGAATGTCTTCAAGCGCAAGAACAAGATTTCGCAGCGGCTCAGGTCGGTTCTGTCCGGGACCAACAAGCTCCTCCTGACGGCAACCCCGCTACAGAACTCGCTCCTCGAACTCTATGGGCTCATGACCTTCGTCGATCCGATGGTCTTCGGTAGCGAGAAGTCTTTCCGCGAACATTTCGTTAACAGTAACGACCCAGCCCGCTTCGAAGAACTGAAACGCCGTATCCAGCCTCATTGCTTTCGGACCCTTCGCCGCCAGGTTTCGGAGTACATCCGGTATACGAAGCGGGGATGCCTGACCGAGTTCTTCGAGCCCTACGAAGACGAGGCGATTCTATACGAAATGGTCTCAGCCTGGCTGAGTGAGAAACGCCTCAACTCATTTCCCAAGGGGCACAAGGGCCTCGTAAGTCTCATCATTCGGAAGGTCATGGCCTCGTCCTCGTTCGCCCTTTCGGGGACCTTCGATCGCCTGCTCAGAAGACTGGAGGTGCGGAAGCGTCGCGGGCTCTCCGAGGATGACTTGATGACAGACCTCGAGGATGACCTCGATGAGCTACGCTCAGACTACGAGGATTGGGACGAGAAGGTCTTCGAATCCGACGAAGATGGCCCGAGCCTTGAGGAAGAAATAGAGATACTCAAAGACCTTCGGGCCCGGGCGCTGGCGATCACACGCAACGCCAAGGGTGATCGCCTTGCCTCGGCCCTGTCGAAAGGTTTTATGGAGATCGAGAAGCTGGGGGCCCCACGAAAGGCCCTCATCTTCACAGAGAGCCGGAGAACCCAGCGCTATCTCTACGATGTTTTGGAGAACTCGCTCTACCGAGGCTCCGTAGTGCTCTTCAACGGCCAGAATGATGATCCGATGTCAGTGGAGATATACCGACGCTGGCTCGAACGCAACAAGGAAGTGGGATGCATTACCGGCAACCGATCGGCTGACACGCGAGCCGCGATCATCGACCACTTCCGTGACAGCGCTACGATCATGATAGCCACCGAGGCCGCCGCCGAAGGGGTTAACCTGCAATTCTGCTCGCTCGTCGTCAACTATGATCTTCCCTGGAATCCTCAGCGAATCGAACAGCGGATCGGGAGATGCCACCGATATGGGCAGCGATACGATGTCACTGTGCTTAACTTCGTCAACTCCCTGAACCGGGCGGACCAGAGGGTCTACGAGCTACTCGCCCAGAAGTTCCACCTCTTCGACGGCGTATTCGGGGCGTCGGATGAAGTGCTCGGAAACGTGCAGTCGGGGGTGGACTTTGAGCGGCGTATCCTGGGCATCTATCAATCCTGCCGCACGAGCGAAGCCATCGACGAAGCCTTCGATACCCTGAAACGGGAGCTTGAGCCGCAGATCACTGCAGCACTTGCCACAGCTAGGACTAAAGTCATGGACAGGCTCGATGCCGAGGTTCATGAACGGCTAAAGCTCCGCGAGAAAGAGGTCACTGCTATCCTGACCAGACGAGAGCGTGAACTCCTATTACTCACCGAGCATATCTTGGGGGACCATGCGATACACGTGGTTGACGAACAGTCCTTCCAGCTCGATTATCCACCCGACGGTCTCGATGTGGAGGCTGGGCTCTACCGGATTGGCGGTCCTAGTGTACACTCAGAGCACCGTTACGATCTCCATCATCCACTCGCACAGCATTGCCTGTTCAAAGGCAGAGCGCTTAAGGTCGCGGATGGCGCTACCCTACACTTCCTTTACTCCGGCCACCCCAAGGTTACCCAGGTCGAGGCTCGCATTGGTAGCAAGGGCTGGCTCGTCGTATCCCTGTTGAGCGCGGCGGCGAAGGCACAATCCGAGGAAGTGCTGGTGCTCACCGCGGTGACCGACGAAGGAGAGACCTTGTCGGAGGAAGAAGCCACCAAGCTGCTCTCATGCGAGGCTTTCTTGGGAAAGGGCATTGTTACGTGTCCGGTCGCGGTGCTGGAGAATCACGAGGATTCCATCCAGTCAGCCCTCCGCGATATGAAGGTGAGGAATCACGGCTATTTCGCGGAGGAAATCGATAAGGTCGATCTCTGGGCCCTGGACTTGAAGAACGTCCTCGAGCACGACCTGTCGGAGGTCGACCGGAAGATCGATGACGCCAAGCGGGCTTCCGCACTATCTGAACGCCTCGAAGATCGTCTCGCGTATCAGAAAGCAGTTCGCTCCCTCGAACGGCAGCGGGATGAGAAGCGGAAGAAAGTCTGGGAGGGCAAGGACGAGATAGACGCAAAGCGGGACCAACTCATCGCGGCTATGGAAGACGCCCTCAGCATCACCGAGACTGCGCGGCGACTTTTCGTCGTGCGATTCTCCCTTGAGAAAGCGCCCGTTGGCTAAGCGTGGACATATGAGCCGAGAGCCCTGCTTATTCCCTATCCGCAGTCTCGTCCTCCGTCGATATGCCTGCGGAGGACGGCTCCGTTGCGATCGCATTGCCGCCAGCTTGGCTGGTTTTCGCGCCGAAGACCTCGTCCTGGACCTTGCGGATCTCGATGTAGTCCTCCTCGAGCAAGTGCGTGTACCGATCGGTCATCTCGACGCTCCGATGCCCGGTCATCAGACGGAGCTTCTCGTCGGGTACACGGCCCCGGCTGATCGAGTTTAGGAAATGGCGCCATGAATGGAAGTCGATCTTGCGCGCCTTGCGTGCCTCCTCGTCGATACCAATGCCCGCGAGCGCAGTGTACAGCGAGTCGATAAACAGCCGCGCATGGAGTGGCTCGCCACGCTTCTCGCCATAAAAGACCAGGTCGGTGGGGTCTTCGTAGGGGCTGGCCTCGATGAGCTTCTTTAGAACCTCGGCGACCGAGGTGGGCAGGGAGACGTTCCTCATCGAGCCCCACTTCGCTTCCTTCAATCCGTGCCCTTGCTCCCAGGCGAACTTCACATGAATATGGGTGGCGAAGACCTGACTGATCTGGAGTCCCCGGATCTCCCCCTCACGCATGCCGGTGCTCGCGGCGAGGAGGTTGGCGGCGAAGAGCCGCAAGTTCCCCCTCCAGAGAGTCGGTATCGCCTCGGCGGTTAAGAGCTTCTGGGCCTCGGCGATGGAGAGGACGCCGCGTGAACTCTTTTCTTCGGCGAGGGTACGGACGCGGAGGGTCGGATCGGTGGGGGTGATCCCCTGTTGGTGCGCCTCCTTGAGGAGGGTCCGGAAGGCGGTGTAGATCAGGTTCACTGAGCGCGCCTTGAGCCCGGTCTTCTCCCCAAGGCCAAGAAGCCAGGACTCGATTTCTCCCGGTGTTATAGAGGCAAGGGTGCGCCCCTTGAAGTAAGGAAGGACGTGGCGTTCTAGATAGCCTGCGCTCTTCTCGACATGTGTACGGTGGATTCGTTGCTTGCGGAGGAGCTTGCCCTTTACGTAGGTGCTCTTGTCCCAGTCCCAGAACTCGCGGGCATAGGTCTCAAGGAGGATACCCTTCTTCTCGGCGGCGATGACCTTGCCGGAGGAGAGCTGCTCATCGGCCCAGTTCAGCGCCTCGCTCTTCGAGCTCTTGCCGGATGATACGGCGGTCATGTACGCGCCAGTCTCCGGGTGCCTGAACTGGACGTAGTAGATGTGACGGTTCTTCTTGGTGCACGCGCGCTTTTGAATGGAATAGGGCCGCTTCGCTCGCTCCATAGCTTCCTACCCGACCATCTCTGAATCTCAGAGATAATCTCAGAGTTGAGGTTGGAAGCCTGAAGCGACCTTGCGGCCCTTTTTGGCTAGGCGTGATAACTCTCGTTATCAAAAGGAACTACCACCCTAGTAGGTGGTAGTAGTTAATGGAGAATAGGGGATTCGAACCCCTGACCTATAGATTGCGAACCTATCGCTCTACCAACTGAGCTAATTCCCCGGTTTCAGCGAAGAGGAATATACATAACAGACGTATTTTAATCAAGCACCAAGACGCCAGGATAGGTACGCCCCTGTGAATTAGGGATATCCGCGGTATTGTCTGTGCTATGAAGCGGGGATCGTACTCTCCGTGAGGAGTCGATATGAGAAGACTAGCGACGGTTCCTATCATGCTCTTCCTGTGCATCGCGGCCGCAGGCGCCGACGGTCCCCGATACGTCTATGAAATTCGGGAGTCAGCGGCAACGAAAGACGACCCGTGGTCGATGAACATGGGCATCGTCGCCGAAGCGGCCAGGCTTTATAGCCCCGTATCCTTCTCCAAATCAGGAAGGCGCGTTTCGATAGCCCTCGATACGACGCTATCGTTCTCGCTGACCAGGAGCGCGGATATCGAGCGATCGGATACCAGGACCCTCGTGCGTCATGAAGTACTCTTCAAAGGCGACCCGATGCTTCCCAAGGCCACCAAACGCTCGACGATACGATTCAGTCTGTCCGATATCGTAAAGAAGGGGGGGCCATACGCTGGTTCGCCCTTGATGTTCGCATTGAGGAAGGCTATCGAAGGCTCGCCTTACAGGTCCGGGAGGGCATGGATCATATCGTCCGCCTATGACGAGGCGGGGCGATTCACCATAATCGTGGCGCTCGCAAAAGAGTAACGCTTCTGGACCTTTGTCCTGACCGTCTATAAACTATAATTATATATGGAGGTTCCTATGAACGAGATATCCTGCGTATGGAAAGGCGACATGGCGTTTATCGCCGATGTCAACGGCCACAAGATAGTAGTCGACGCCGATGATGCGTTCGGAGGCAAGGACGAAGGTCCCAGGCCCAAACCGCTCGTGCTCGCGGCTCTCGCCGGCTGTTCAGGCATGGACGTGGTATCCGTACTCAAGAAAATGCGCGAACCGGTCAGCTGGTTCAACATGCGGGTACAGGGGGAACTTGCCGAGGATCACCCGAAGATCTATACCAGTATCAAGATCATATATGAATTCAAGGCGTCGGACGGACTCAAGGACGAGAGCGTGCGCAAGGCGGTTGATCTATCGCAAGACCGCTACTGCGGCGTTGCGGCCTTGCTCAGGATGGCTATTCCGCTGGAATACGAGATAGCCTATCTATAGGCTACGTCTGACGGGATCCGACTCCGGGAAGCGGCCCGCCGGTTAAATATCGATGAAGCGTCCGAATATTCAAGAAACGGCGTTGCGCTATCCGCGAACCCGATTCATAGTAGATACGGTGACGAAATGATAGAAAAGGCTCGATATAAACCCCGCGCGCCGCGTTGGTTCAACTTCCTCCTCCGACATACGTTTTCGGCGTTTCTCAAGCGATGGTTCAGGATACGTTCCGCCAGCGCGGGTGTTTTTTCCAGGGTCAAACCGCCGTACGTGCTCATCCCCACCCACCACGGCACGCTCGATCCCTTCATGGTCAGCTACTTCGTACGGGATCCGGTGTACTGGGTTACGAGCGACGGCAACATGCGCTCGTCGACGATGAAATTCCTTTTGGGGCTCGTCGGCTCCATCCCCAAGTCTAAGTCTATCCCGGATATGGAGACGATAGGCTGGATCGTCGAGGTCATACGCAAACGGGGCGGCGTCGTGGGAATCTTCGCAGAAGGCCAGGCCAGCTGGGACGGCCACACCCAGGAGATAATACCGTCGACGGCCAAGTTGATCAAACTGCTCAAGGTCCCGGTAATCGTCGCCGTCCTCAAGGGAGCGTACTACACCCAGCCTAGGTGGGCGTGGAACAAACGACCCGGCGATATGGAAATAGAGTTCAAGCTCGTGATGGACGGGGCCCGGGCGAAGGCGCTCTCTCCCGAGGAAATACTCGCTTCGCTGGAATCGGCCATGGAATACGACGAGGAAGAGTGGCGGGCCAACCACCCGGCGCGTCATCGCGGATCAGGCAGGGCCAAGCACCTGGAATTGGCATTATTCATGTGCCCGGTCTGCAGGCAGGTCGGGTCGATGCGTAGCTACATCAATCGCCTGTATTGCAGAGCGTGCGGGCACGTAGTCAGGCTATCGCGTAGCTATTCCTTCTCCGCCGTAGGCATGAGCGAACCCCGGTTCGGGTCGATCCGCGAATGGGACGCCTGGCAACGGGGCGCGTTCGCCGAGAAGGTGGCGGCGGCTACGGCAAAGCCGCTGGTTCCTATCTTCGCCGACGGGGGCGTGCTACTCCTGCGCGGCTACCGGGCCAATCCGTTGCGCCGGGTCCGGAGCGGGACGATGGTCCTCTACCACGACCGGATAGAGATCGCCACGCTACTCGGCGAGCGGCTCTCCTTCCCTATCGCGAGAATCGAGGGGGCGGGGGTGCTTAAGCAGCAGCTATTCGAGTTTTACGTCGGTAAGACGCTCTACCAGTTCCGGTTCCCGCGACGATTCCAATCCGCCCGCAAATGGCTCGACGCCGTCTCGCTGCTCAAGCGCATCGAGGAGGCGGCGGCGGCTACTCCTCCAGCCAACTGACCATCGGCCGTCGGAACGCCTTGGCCTTGGCCACGATCGCGTAGGCTATGAGCGCGTACGCGAGATAGCCCAGCGCTATCAGGACCATCATCCAGAACGGGCCGAGCGATCCCTTGCTACCCGCCTTGGCCGGCAGGTTGATAGCGAGTATAAAGGGGATCATCAACGCGAAGGTCATTCCGGCAGAAAGCATATAGTCGCCCGAGACCCTGGTCTTGAACTCGGGGTCGAGTATGCGTAGCAGAGCGAGGCCGGTAGACAGGGTACCCGTGGATACGCCGAAGATCATTATCATGCGCTCGTATCGGTTGTCCTTGAACAGGCGCGAGCACAGCCACGGAACGGTCAGCGTCGTAACGACGCCCCCGCACGTCGAGACGACGAGCAACGGCAGCCAATAGCGCCCTACGAACACGAGCGATATAGCCGCGAGAGCGCCGGTTACCATATAGTCGACGGCCATCCCCGAGATACGGGACAGCCCGCCGTTGTCCAGCACGTAGCCTATCTTCAGCTTATCCATGAGCGCGCGTACCAGCATCGCGGTCAGCGCCGCGAATATGAAGTTGATGCCCCATAGGTTGGTCGCGAGGTCGGCGCCCGCCGGTCCAGCGAAACCCAGTAGCCAGCTCAGTCCCTTAAGTAGAATGAACGACAGGATATAGGTACAGGCTACCGCGGCCGCATGGAAGCTCATCGGGTCGATAGCCTCCAGGTCCGTCGTGCTCCTCGAACCGACGGGGCGCTCGACGTCACGAGGCAGAACGCCTGAGAGCATCGCGCGGTCCTGGAGGGTAGCCATCGTCGCCTTGGGTAGGAAGCCCTTCCGCACGCCGATATTCACGAGGGCCACGCCTACCAGGCAGGCCCAGAGATATCCGAGCGCGGCCATAGTCAGGCCGACGGTACCGGCTCCCTCGAAGCCCATCGATTCCCAGCCCCTACCTATCGCGTACGCCTGCCCCGGCCCCATCGAGAAGCCCAACGGCAACGTCAGGCCGAAGGCCGGATTAAGCCCCGGCGATACGGTGGAGAATAGTACCCATGTCAGGACGAGCCCTATGAACGCCTGAATTGCATATTGCGATATGATAGCCGTCGACATCGCCCACACAGAGCCGCGATTCTCTCCCCTGACCTTCTTGGGCCGGGACCTAAGCGTCATCGCGATGAAGGAGATACTAAGGAGATGGTATACCAAGTCGCCGAGCCGGTGATTGGAATAACCGATCGCGGGCATCAGATAATTGTAAATCGGCAACAGCAGGAAGCCCGCTGTCAGCGAATTCGGTACCATGAAGCGTTGTAGTAACTTGATCTTAGTGCGGAGGAACGTAGCGAGGAGCAAGGCGGATGAGATAATGCCGGCGTCTATCACGATCTTCCACGAGAAATCCATGGCACGACCTTTCCCGCTGCCGGATGAAACGGGTTCTAGGCGCACTACCGACAGCGAATCCCCGTCAGTCTATCATGATTCATGGCTGGCGCCATATAAATGCGCACGTTGTCGCGATGTAGCCGCGACTATTTCTCCTCTTTCCTTCCGGTAGCTATCGTAGTAGACTGAGCCATCATGGATTTGAGCCGCTTTTCAGATGCTTTGCGCGCGTTGGTCGAGAAGACTCCGCTATTCGGATCGGATGACCTCGAGGTCGTCCTTGTCGCCAATCCCCGCGCCGGCGGCTTCACGAGACCCGCGAGGGCGATCGCCGCCACGCGAGATATAGCCTTCATCGCCGAAGAGGCGGCTTCGCTGGCCCGGAGAAAAGGCAGACTATCGTGGCGGACGGTCCAGACCGTCGGGCCGAGGCACGCGACCAGGATCGCGGCCGAGTGCATCGAAGAATCAGCCATGAAGCCCAGGAGCGCTTGGCTCATCATCCTCGCGTGCGGCGACGGTACGAGCCTCGAATTCCTGGACGAGCTATCGCGCGCGCCGGACGAGCTCCGCAACCGTTTTACCGTGCTACGCCTACCGATGGGCACCGGCAACGACGGGTCGGACGGCAGGGAACTGAACGATTCGCTTTCCCGACTCATCGGGCGCGGAGCGATCGCGATCCAACCGGTACTGCGCGTTATACCGGCGCCGGGAGGGCCCGCGTCTACGAGAGCGCCGGGCGGCGAATGGCGCGCGTTCAATATCGCGAGCATCGGGCTCGACGCGTTCGTCACGCATATGACCAACAAGCTCAAGGCGAACCTGCCTGGCGATTCATATAAGCTGATGGTCGACCTGGCGTCGGTGTTCTATGACAAGATATACCCGCCCAAGGCGATGTCGGTGATAACGCGCGACGCCGCCGGCGCCGAACTGTCGCGGCGCGATGGCCGGTTCCTGCTGATCGCGATGGGAGTCTCGGGCAAGAGGACCTACGGGTCGAACAAGCCGATCCTTCCGGACTCTGACAACGTATGCGTGGTCGACCAGATGCCGTTACTGAGGAAAATCGCCTTGAAAGACCCGATATCATCGGGCCGGATCAGGGATTTCCCAGAAGCCGACCTATTTTCAGCGGAAACACTTGAAATCGCGTATGCTGACCGTATATTAGTTCAGATGGATGGCGAGGCGGAGCTTCTCGTCGCGGAGGATTTCCCCCTGCGCATCGAGAAGACCGCTCCGTTGATTCGTCACTTGGCGCGAGCGTAACGGGTCACAGCTAACGGAACCGCCGCAAGGCCAACGTAATGGAAAGGACTATTATGATCAAGAAAAGAATCATGGCGTCAGTAGTCGTCATGGCCCTCGGCGTCGCTGGCGCATGGGCGCAGGCTAAACCCGTCGTAGCGGTGCTGTCCGAGAACAGCCCGGTATACAGTTCCGCGGTCATAAGCGAATCGAAGGTCGGGGTCAGGCTGGCCGCAGGCGATCCTCTTCTTATCGTCGGCTCTCAGGACAAGAAGATCGTGCTCGACGGCGTACCGACGATCTGGTACCAGGTTAAGTCCGCCGATGGCTCTACCGGCTGGGTTCCCGGCTCTAGACTGTCCTTCACGGCTACCGCATTCAAGCGCTCAGCCTTCCGGACCGAGGCGCAGTACGCCGCGTACTTCGCCATGGCGGCCCGTCAAGGCGACAAGGTCGTGGCTACGCGGAGCTACGAGAAGGTTTCCAAGGGCGATATCGGATATTACGTCTCGTCCCACGAAGGCGGGCTTCCTGCCGCCGTGGTCTGGGAACGCAACCTGGCGGCGACGCCCTCGGTAGATTACCTGCCCGAAGGTTTCCCCGAGGCGCTACAGCCCTTCGTCTACTACGTCGAATGGCCTATCATCGAGCTCGTCGGCGACAAGGACGCCACGCCTCTCAAGGCGCTCGCCAAGGCCCTGCCTGAAAAGTACCCTGACGAGGACGGTTTCTACGCCGGAGGGATAGACGAGGATATAGCGTGGTACATGCCGCCCGAAACCTCGTACGGTTCATCCGACGACGGCGATTACGGCGATGAATACGGCGACGGATATTACGACGAGTACGGCGACGAGGATTATAGCGGCGACATCGACGAGGACTACGTCGAAGGCGTCGAATCCTACGGCTTCATCAAGGTCGGTAGCACCGTGATCCTCGGCAAGCACGACGACGTCAACGGCGGAGCGAATTGGGCCGACGCGATGGATTCATATGTCGGCCAGGAGGCGACGGTCACCGAATTGCCCGGTTCTGACACGCAGGGCTTCCTCGTCGTTCGGGTCAAGGGTAACGGCTACGCCTGGCGCGTCCGCAACCTGGCGCTCAAAGGACGGGGAGAAGCCGGCAGCTACGGTTACCAGGTCGGCGATCTCGTCGTCATCGGAGCCCACCGCTATATCGACAAGGATAACAACTGGGCGGATGACATGGGCGACTACGTCGGTCAGACGGCCACGATTACGACGCTGGAAGGCACCGACGCCTCCGAAAGCTACCTCGTACACGTCGACATCGACGACGGCGACTGGTACTGGCGCGTCGAGACGATGACCCCCGCGAAGTAAGCGTAGTCGGCGGCGCCCTCTCGGAGGGCCTCGCCGTTCGCGCTCGTCCGGAAGCCCGCGATTACGCGGGCTTTTCTCTTGACTTATAGTTTTACATAAAACTATAATATACCATTATCGATCACGGGGGGCATAAGATGGATACAGCGAGGGAAGCGGCTCTAGCGCTATCCGTTACAGCGAAATTCGTTCATATCAGCACCAACGGAGGAGACGGAACGCCGGATATACGCGTCGTCTTCAACCTGAAGAGGAGAACCAGGACGGGCGCTCTTCCCAAGGCCTTCGCTACGCTGGAAGACGGCTTCACGACCTATATCGGTACGAACGCGTCATCTCGCAAGACGGCCCAGGCCTTGGCCGATCCCCGGTGCGCGCTCTACTACGAGAACACGCGGTCGTTCCAGGGCTTAACCGTCTACGGACGCCTGGAGTCCGTCGAGGATCGAGCCGTCAAGTCCGCCCTATGGAAGAAAGGCTGGGAAATGTACTATGCCGGCGGCCTCGACGGAGGCGACTTCCAGGTATTCCGTTTCGTGCCGGAACGCGCCCGCTATTACCACGGGCTCGCGACCGCGGAGCTTGAGGCTTGAGCGAGCCGTCGGAAGCCGGCCATACCCGGCGCGGCGGTTTCCTCGTCGAGCGCGTATCGCGGTCGATGGCACGATCCTTCTCCGACCTGATGAGAGAGCGTGGCCTCGGCGATATAGGACCGGGAGAGGGCCGCCTCGTCTACCTGCTATGGCGCGGCGGCCCCTGCAGGCAGGGCGAGCTCGCCGCGAAGGCCGGCATAGACAAGTCCACCCTCGCGCTTACCGTCGCGCGCATGGAACGCAAGGGAATGGTCCGTCGCGACTCGGACGGCGACGACGGCAGGGGCGTCGTCGTATCCCTGGCGCCCGCCGCGGCGGCCAGGGCCGAGGCTTTCGAGGGCGTCTCCGCCGCCATGACCGATCTCTTCTACCGCGGGATATCCGACGCTGAGATAGACGCCTTCGAGGCGACCCTGGCCCGTATCCTCGGGAATCTCGCCCCCGTTACATGACGCCGTTCCCGCGCCGGAATCTATCCGGCCTGCCGGGAGAGGACGCCGCAGTATGGACGATTCTCCCGCGGCGCGATATAGTCGCTCTACTATGGAAACAATGAAGCGCACCGTAACCTGCGGAGCCCTGAGCAAGGCCGAAGCGGGAAAGACGGTAACACTGAACGGGTGGGTCAATCGCAAACGTGATCACGGCGGCATATCCTTCGTGAATCTCCGCGACCGCTATGGCACCACCCAGGTGGTAGTGGACGCCGACGCGCCCGATTCCCTCAAGTCTATCGCGAACGAGCTTAAGAGCGAGTATTGCGTGGCTATCGAGGGCACGGTGCGCGCCAGGCCGGACAGCATGGTCAACCCCGATATGGCTACGGGCCAGATCGAGGTCGTCGCGTCAAAGATCGTCATACTGAGCAAGTGCGACGTCCTACCCTTCCAGATCGACGACGAGTCGGACGCCAAGGAAGAGCTGCGACTGAAGTACCGCTACCTCGACCTTCGGTCGGGTGGCATGCAGAGGCGCATAAAGCTGCGCAACGACGTCGCGTTCGCCGTACGCGAGCACATGATAAGCCAGGGATTCTACGAGATAGAGACCCCGACCTTCATAAAGAGCACCCCCGAAGGCGCCCGCGACTACCTGGTTCCCAGCCGCCTCTACCCGGGCAAGTTCTACGCGTTGCCGCAGAGCCCGCAGCTCTATAAGCAGATCCTGATGGTCTCCGGCTTCGACAAGTACTTCCAGATCGCGCGTTGCTACCGCGACGAGGACGCTCGCGGCGACCGCCAGCCTGAATTTACGCAGATCGATATCGAGATGTCGTTCGTATCCCGCGAGGACGTACTTACGATGGTCGAGGCCCTGATGGGCCACGTCTTCCGGAAGACCCTCGGCGTCGAACTACCCGTTACCTTCAGGCGCATCGCCTACGACGACGCGCTCGAGCTGTACGGCACAGACAAGCCCGATCTACGCTTCGACATGGAGATGCAGGACTTCGCCCCGTACGTCGAGCGCTCGACGTTCCAGGCCTTCAAGGACGCGCTCGCGACCGGCGCCGCGGAACAGGCGGCCAGCGCGGCCAAGGGGATCACCGTCCAGGGCGGCGGCGTCAAGGCTCTCGTCGTACCGGGCAAGGCCGACTACTCGCGCAAGCAGATAGAGGAGCTCGAGGCCGCGGCCCGGATCTACCGCGCCAAGGGGATGGCCTGGATGAAGGTCGTCGCTGCGAGCGGCGACTCGGCCGGTACCGACGGCAAGCCGACCCTCGAAGGCGGAGCGTCGAAATTCTTCGCCGACAACGCCGCCGAAGTCATCTCCGGGCTCGGCGCCAAGGCCGGAGACCTGATTCTCCTCGTGGCCGACTCCAAGCGCCGGGTCGCCAATATATCCCTCGGCGCCGTGCGCTCCAGGCTCGGCAAGGACATGGGGTTCTGCGATCCCAAGCGGTTCGAGTTCGCGTGGATAATCGACTTCCCAATGTTCGAGTACAACGAGGAAGAATCCAAGTGGGACACCGCGCACCATATGTTCACGTGGCCGCAGGAAAAGTACCACCCTACCCTCGAGAGCGACCCGGGCTCGGTCAAGGGCGATCTCTACGACCTCGTGCTCAACGGCTTCGAGCTTGCCTCGGGCTCTATCCGGATCCACGACCCCGTGCTCCAGAAGCGCATCTTCAAGATCGTCGGCTTCGACGAGGCCGAGGGCGACAAGAAGTTCGGATTCCTCACCGAGGCGTTCAAGTACGGCGCCCCGCCCCACGGCGGCATAGCGCCGGGACTCGATCGCCTCGTGATGCTTATGGCCGGCGAGACGAGCATCAAGGAAGTCATAGCCTTCCCGAAGAACTCCTTCGCGGTCTCTCCGATGGATGATTGCCCGAACGAGGTCGACCAGAAGCAACTTGATGAACTTCACTTGTCCATCCGGTATCCGGAGAAATAACTGAATTGACCGAGCGGGGGGGGCGATCGACGTTCCCCGATGGCTGATCGCGAGGGTTCTCGCGGCGCCGTACGGCTCTCAGCCGCGTACTACGATGTTTTCAATACCGACGAGGGCCCCGCGAGGGGCCCTCGCGATTACCCGCACGAAGTCGCGGAGGCCGCTGGCGCCGCGGGAACCAAAACGCTACAATTCTCCTTGCGGGAGGCCATCATGGCAACGGAACGGACGTTCACTATGCTTAAGCCGGGAGTGCTGTCACGGAGGATAACCGGCGAGATAGTCTCGCGCATAGAGCGCAAGGGCTTCGATATCGTCGCGGCTAAGCTGATGCGCGTACCGCGGGCCATCGCGGAGGCGCATTACGCGGAACACCGCGGCAAACCGTTCTTCGAGGGGCTCGTCGCGTACATCACGAGCGGACCCGTCGTCGCCATGGTACTCGAAGGCGACGCGGCTATATCGATGCTCAGGAAACTCTGCGGTTCGACCAGGGCGGAAGAAGCCGCCCCAGGCACCATACGGGGCGACTACGCCATGCACACGGGGCTGAACATCATTCACGCTTCGGATTCAGAAGAGAGCGCCGCCCGCGAGATAGACCTTTTCTTCCGGGCGGAGGAGATAGTAGACTGGCATGATGGCAACGATGGGTGGATATAGCCTGCACGATCGGGGTCGGGTCGGCCGGAAAACCGATACTCAGTCGACGGTCCTCGGAGCGTTAATACTGCTGCTCGGCGTAGTTCGCGCGCTTCCGGCCCAGTCGCCTTCTCCGCAACTAAACGACAAGGCCGCCTTCACGGTACTCTCCCTTAAAGAGGGCCTACCCAACGCCTCGGTATCGGGCATCGTACAGGACAGGCAAGGATTCATCTGGTTCGCTACGCAAGGTGGCCTGTGCCGCTATGATGGTTCCGAGTTCAAGTCATACGAGAACGAGCCGTTCAACGAGGCCAGCATCTCGGGAGACCTCGTCCAGACGCTCTACCTGGACGACGAGGACCGGTTGTGGCTCGGTACCTACTCGGGGCTGAACCGTTTCGAGCCCGCGACGGATTCTTTTTCCCATTACCGCTTCGTCGACGGCGACTCCGAGTCGCTGTCCAACGACCTCGTAATCGCTATAGCCGAGGATGCGAGAGGCGCGCTGTGGGTCGGCACGCTCAACGGCCTGAATCGCCTGGACCGGGAGAAAGGCACGTTCAAACGCTACTTCAACGATCCGGACGATCCCTTTTCCATTCCGAACAACACGGTCCGCTCGATTTTCCGCGACTCCAAGGGACGGCTATGGATAGGCACGAGCGGCGGCGGCCTATGTTCCTTCGACTACGAGAAGGACCGCTTCGACAACCGCACCGCAGCCGAGCGGGGAGACCCGGGGCCGCCGCCTAGCCTCTCGCTCCAGGATATTACGGAAGACGCGGAAGGCGATCTATGGCTCTCGGCCTGGGGAATCGGACTCGTCAGGTACCGACCCGACTCGGGAGCGGCCACGGTATTTCCCCTGCCCGACAACCGCATCTACGTCATAGACGCCAAGGCCCCGGGGAGGATACGCGCGGGCACCTGGGGAGGAGGATTCCATATACTGGACGTGCGGAGCGGCTCCGTCGAGTCGTTCGCCTCGTCCAAGGCCATCGGAGTCCTTCCCAACGACGTTATATACTCGCTGCTCGAGGACGCTTCCGGCGAGCTATGGATAGGAACGAACGGAGGCGGCGTCGCCAGGATGGACAGGACGCGATCCAGCTTCAGCGCCTTCGTGGCCGATGCCGGCAATCCCGCAGCCATCCCTAACGGTAAGGTAATCGCGACCTTCGTCGATTCCCAGGGCGCCCTCTGGACCTCCGTGTACAGCAAGGGGATCCACCGCTACGACCCCGAGGAGCAGGCCTGGAAACACTTCCTGCATTCGGACGACGATCCGGCGAGCATCGGCGACAATACCTGCAACGCCTTCTACGAGGACAGCTCTGGCAGGCTCTGGGTTTGCACTAATTCCGGGCTCTCCCTCCTGGACAGGGATAGCGACTCATTTACGACCTACCGATCGGCGAAGCAACAGGAAGGCGGCTTCTCCGACAGTATTATCAACTCTATGCTGGAAGACGCCCGGGGCAACTTCTGGGTAGGAACCTATACCGCCGGCCTCGACTATTGGAACCCGAGGACGGGAACTATACGATCCTACACCTTCGACCAGGACGATCCCTCGTCCATCTCCGACAATCTGATAAACACCCTCGTATACGACGAGGGTGGTCGGCTATGGATAGGGACCAATAACGGCCTGAACCGCTTCGAAGACGGCGCGTTCATCCGCTACCGTTACGACGCCGCGAAACCCGCCGGCATCTCGAGCAATTCCATACAACGGTTAAAGCTCGACTCCAAGGGCTCGCTATGGATCACGACGAGGGGAGGCGGCGTCAACCGCTACGATCCCGATACCGACGGTTTTGCGCATTTCATGAAACGCGACGGCCTTCCCAGCAACATCTGCTATGACGTGCTGGAAGACCGCTCGGGAGACCTCTGGTTCGTAACGCAGACGGGTATCGCCTTGTACGACAGAGAGACAGGCGCCATCAAGCGGGTATCGCTCTATAAGGAGCTCGAGAACGCCTCGTACAACGCCGGCTCGTGCGAAGGCCCCGACGGAGAGCTCTATTTCGGCTCCATGGGCATACTAGCCAAATTCGATCCGGCGCTATACGAGGTAAACGACCACATTCCGCCCGTCTATGTAACCGGGCTCTGGGCGGCCAATCGCCCCAAGCTCGTCGAGCCTACCGACAAGGCCCCGGGCGGGAAGCCTATACGGCTCGCCTACTTCGAGAATTCCCTTGAATTCCGTTTCGCCGCCCTAGATTTCCGCGATCCGGCATCTAACGAGTTCGCGTATATGCTTGAGGGCTTCGACAAGGAATGGACCTTCTCCTCATCGAGGAACTTCGCTACTTATACCAACCTGCCGGGCGGCGCCTACACCTTCCGCGTCAAGGCCGCCAACAACGACGGGAACTGGAACGAGCGAGGCGCGGCCATCCCTATCACGATAGCGACCTCGCCGCTCTTTAGCGCCCCGGCCATCGCCCTATACCTGATCGCAATCGCCATGTCGGGATACGGCATGGCGATGCTGCGCTCGAGCCGAGCGCTCTCCGCCAAGGTCAAGGAGCTCACGTCCGCCAAGGCGGCCCTCGAGTCCTCCCGTTCTGAGGCCGAGCGGCTCGCCGTAGAGGCCGGCCGCGCGAACAAGGCGAAAGGCGAATTCGTCGCCACGGTCAGCCATGAGATACGCACGCCCATGAACGGTATCATCGGCATGGCCGAGCTCCTTTCGCGCACCAGCTTGGACGAGCGGCAGAACGAATACGTATCGACTATACGAGAAAGCGGAGACGCGCTCCTCGGCATCATCAACCGCGTATTGGATTTCTCGAAGATAGACGCCGAACGCATGAGCCTGGAGATATTGCCCTTCAACCTACGCGAAGCAATAGAACGGACACGACTGTCCTTCTCATTCCAGGCGGCCGAGAAAGGCCTCACCATAGTGACATCGGTGGAGGATGATCTTCCGGCCAATTTGTTCGGCGACCCGCTGAGGTTGGGGCAGGTACTCTCCAACCTGGTATCGAACAGCATCAAGTTTACCGAACGAGGCGAGGTCAGACTGATCGCCGACCGAGTACCAAGCGAAGGCCCTCCGGGAGGCATAGGCGACGTAGGTGCTACGCGGATACGGTTCAGGGTAAGCGATACGGGTATAGGCATCCGTAAAGAGAGCCTCGGGTCGCTCTTTACGCCGTTCATGCAAGAGGACCAATCGACGACCAGGCTCTATGGCGGCACCGGCCTCGGCCTATCCATATCCAAGCGGCTTATCGGGCTTATGGGCGGCGATCTCACAGTAGAGAGCGAGTATGGAATCGGTTCCACTTTCTCGTTCGAGCTCGAATTCGACGTTGCCCGGGACGTCGAGAAACCATCGAGCTCGAAAGACGTCGAGTTCAGCGGAAAAGGTCTCGAGGCGCTCGTCGTCGACGACGACGAGATAAATCTCAGGGTGGCCGAACGTTTCCTCGAGGAGCTAGGCATCGTCGCTACCGGCGCGGGCTCTGGGCACGAGGCGATAGCGCTACTGATGAAGAGTAGATTCGACATCGTGCTCATGGATTGCTCTATGCCCGGGATGGACGGTTTCGAGACGACCAAGCGGATTCGCGACAGAGCCTCCCGCGTACTCGATCCACGCACGCCTATCGTCGCGATGACCGCTCATACGCGATCAGAAGACCGCGATCGGTGCCTTGCCTCCGGCATGAACGATTACTTATCCAAGCCGGTGAGCTCCGAGGCGCTAAAGCGGGTCATTGCGAGGCTATGCGGAAGGAAGGACTCGACGCCTATCGGCCTTATCGGAACGGCGGCCGCCACGCCCGGGGAATCCGCCTCCGACGAGGCTCCTTTCGACTTCGATGAGCTACGGGCGCGGTTTTCCGGCAGCGAAGACGTCGTACAGGAAATACTCGAGCTATTCCTGAACCAGTCGCCCGCGCTCTACGACGAGGGCCGGGCCGCCCTGGCCGACGGGGACCTCGAAACGTTCGCCGCCCGCATCCATCGCATCAAGGGAGGGGCCGGGGCGCTCGGAGGGAACCGCCTCGTGGAGGCGGCCGACGCGATACTCGAGCTGTACCACGGACGAGACCCGGACGATCGAGAGGGAGGGGCGCCGACCGAACGCCTCGGCATCCTGGCCGAGGCCTTCGGAAGGGAGCTGGATTCGCTCCTGGACGCGATCGAGCCGCTCGTCGACCCTGGCCGGCGGCGGTCGTAAGGCCGCGCCTCGACCCGCGACGAGGTCGCGTCCGCCCGACGCCTACTCGAGGCCGACGACGGGCGTTCCCTTGGGATACTCCACGCTAAACGCCAGGGTCAAGACCGTCTCCTTGCCCGGAGCCAACCGAAGCGTCCATTCGTAGACGTCGAGATCGGACTTCTTGAGGGCGTCGGTATCCTTGACCCAGGCCGGTTCCAGCGGCTTAACGACGATCTGCTCGTTGGACGAGATCGGTAGCTGGTCCGACACCGTCAGGAGCACGGATCCCCGCTTGCCGTTCTTAACCGTAATGGCGTATTCCCACGTGGTCTTCTGCTTCTTGGAAACCAGGCCTGAAGTCTCGTCGAACTTACGCTTGAGCTTGCGCTCCACCGATACCGACTCGTCCACGCCCAGGTCGGCGCGGAATACGCCTCCCGGAGGTACGGCGCCCATAGCCGCGTCGGCTACGTAACCGCCGTCAACATAGACGTGAGAAACGCCCGGCAACAACGGAAAATCCGATTCGTTCGTGGCCTCGGCTCGGAAATACGCGTACGGAGACAGTTTAGGCACGGCTGCGTACGAATAGGCTACCGGTAGGTCGAGGACGGCGACGGTGACGGTACGGTCGCGATTGTCCGAGGCCACCGTCGTCGATCCGGGAATAGCGAAAAGCACGGCCGTAGCGCCGGACTCGGGCGCCGAAACGGCGTATTCCATCGCCGGCTCCTCGGCCAACGACTCCATCATGTAGTCTGACTCGTTGCCGGCGGCCGAAGCCATAGGCGCGGCCATCGCGCGGCTGGACTTCGCCGATTCCTTATAGACAGGCGCTGGCTTATAGACGTCGATACGCCAAGGCGACAGCGTCGGCAGCGCCCCTCCGGCCTGCGGCCTCGCCGTGGACAACCTGAGCGTGGCATCGGTCCAATCCTCGCCGGTACGCTGCCTAACCATCGCCCTGTAGTGGAGCGACAGCTTGGCGCCTTCGGAATCGGCGCGGAGCACGTAATCGGGCCGCCATGACGGGCCGGCGACGACGTACGAGACGTCGACGCGCGCCCGCGTCCCGGACTTCGCTTCTATAACGACCTCCGCCTCGACGACTGAAAGCCTGGCACCGGTACCCAGCGAACGTATCTCACGGCCTACCCTGTCGATCTCGATTTGAAGCTTCTGCCCTGCCTTTCGGGATAATCTAAGCGTTTCATTGACCGTCTCGGAGCGCGCCCTATGGAAATCAAGCATCTTGGACCACGCGGCGGGGTCCATGGGCGGAGCCTCGGAATCGCCGGCGTCCGACGTTACGCGCTTCACCATCTCGGACAAGAAAAGGCGCTCGGCTTCCGCTACGCGAATCCGGTCGTTCTCCACGGCGAGCGCGTCCTCGTAGCCGCGCTTCTCGTCTTCCAAGGCCTTCTGCTCCGCCGAGACGTCCCGAGCGAGTTGCCGTTCAGTCAGCCTTACGTCACGAAGCGTAAAGGCGCCCTTCCCGCTTACCTGGAGGCTACCCGGATCGATCGCTGACGGGAGTCCCGTGAAGACCAGGGTCGTCTCTCCGGCGAGGACCTCGGTGTCCGCGCGTCTCGTCACGAGGGCGCGGTCGGCGAATACCGTCACCTCGACGATCTTCGATTGGACGGGCGACTGAGCGAAGGCGCCGATAGCTACGGCCGTCAGTATTGTCACCAGCAAAAGCGACTTTCGTATATTCATCATTTAACCTCCGAGGATTCTAACTCTGACTTCGTTTGTTCTCTGTATTGTAACGCATCCTACGCGCGAACGTTACATGGTACCGATTCGGGCTGGAATTCGAATAAAAAAAGCCCCTCCCCTAACCTTACGGCTCGAGGAGAGGCTTATCTATCTAGAGCGACTACTATTTACCGCAGGATCCCAGACAATCGTCGCCGGAAGAGTCTCCGCACGAGGCGCAGGATGCGCATGCGGCTCCCCGCTCGAGGCTGAGTTGCGAATCCATCGTACCGCCCACGGGCTCGATCAGGCTGGACAGCTCGCGATCGCCCTTGAATCGAAGTACGTTGACCATGAAGATATTGAGCTTGTTGACGATATTTGGCGGTAGCTGGTTGCCGTCGACCTCTACGGAGATAGTCGGGTAATTGCGGTCGCGCGCCCACGGCGAGAACAGGCCCTCGATGACGCGGCCTATCAGGCAGGCGAACGGCGAGATATTGACGATACCGGAATATCCGCCTTCCATCATCGCCGTAGCCGCGACGCCGGAAGAGACGGCGATCTCGGAGTTCAGTTCCAGGTTGACGAAGTGCTCCTGGGTATTCTTCATGATCTCCCGCATGTCATGCGGAGTCTTTGGAATAAGACCTGTCGGCTCCAGTATCGACAGCACTTTCTTCTCGACCGAATGCTTCCACCATTCTTCGGCGCGGAGCTTTAGGAGGTCGCGAGCCGGCTTCGACGCCCATCGGGCGCCGACCGGCTGTAGGCGTATCAGCTTCTTGAGCGCATACTCGCGAACGAAGTCGAGGTAATGGATCCACTCGCTTATCCCGGAAACCTTTACCGCGATGCCGCGCTCGCTCATGAGGTTGGTCAGCTCTCCTACGGCGAAATCGTCGCGACGTACGTATATCTCGCCGACGACGAGCACCTTGGGACAATCCTCAAGCCTGCGCTTGAGCGGGATGCGCTTGACGTCCTCGGCGACCCGCTTGAGCTCGACCCAGAGGTTCTCGGGCCGCTTCTCCACGGTCTCCATCATGCCCTGCCACGACGCCTCGAAAGCCGAGAGCGCCGTTCTAGGATCGACAGCGGTAGCCTTGAGCGAGGTCTGGATGTCCTTCATGTAGTCGGTGACCACGAGCCCTTTCCACATCTCCTTCGCGAAGCTCGGCCCGAGCTCGGTATAGGAATTGTCGGCGGACAGCGTGAAGACGAGGACGTTCTCCAGGTGCAGGTCGCGGAACAGGTTCTGGTAGAAGACGAAGTACTGGCCCGTGCGGCAAGGCCCGGTCGTGATCGGTACGAAGACTAGGTATAGCTCGTCCTTGCGGTATTTCTTGGACGCGATGAACTGGAGCACGCTACCGAGTAGCAGGTGGCTCGGTACGCATTCCTTGCCGGACGCGTGAGCGCGGGCGACCTGGATAGTCTTGTTCGTCGATACTGGCAGGGCCTCCGCGTTGAGTCCAAGGCCGCGTATCGTCGCCGCCATGAACTCCGTGGATACGTTACCCATGTTGGAGAGCAGGATCTTGGCCCGCTTGTTGTTCCGCAGCATCACCTTCTCGCCGGTCTTCTCGTTGACCACTCGAAGGTCCTCGCCGTCGCCGTACCGGAACTTCCAGCCATTATCGTAGCGCTCCGCCTCGAGCTCGGCTTTCTTGGCCCGGTATCCGTCAAGGATATCCAGGAATGCCTCGACGCGCGTATCGATGCCGGCGTCGGCGGAATGGGAGTCCAACTCCAGCACGAGGAACGGCTTCTGTCCCATGATCCACTTGAGGTAGTGGAGCATGAAGGAGTCGGGAGCGCAGGAGAAGTTGGTTATCCAGGTGACGTAGATGTTTGGATGGTCCTTGAGGATCTGAGCCGCGCGAAGGTCTTGCTGGCCATAGTACCAGTACATATTGGGGAACTTGTTATCCGTTTCTTCGAGAGGCAGTATGTCGAAGGGGATGACCGAATAGCCGCGGGTCGTGAATTTCCGCGGGATACCCATGTTGGCTTCAGGAGTAAAGGCGTTGTAGGGGCGGCCGAGCACCGCGATGACGGGCCTGTCGGCCTTCTTGGCCTCCTCGAGGGCTTCCCGGCCCATGGCCTGCGCCGCGGCGAAGTACTCGCGCTGCTTGGCCACGGCCTTGTCGAACGCGGCCCTGGTCTCGGACTCGCCGATACCGAGGAGCGAGGTCATCGTCGAGAAGAGCTCAAGAGCCTTCTTCTCGCCGAACTTGAAGCTGACGACGAGGGGCAGGAATTTCTTATTATCCACCTCTGGGAAGGCTTTAGTGATGTAGTAAGGAAGGCTCTGGGTGATCGGGCACGTATTGGCGTGCACGTCTTCCTCATAGGAGGCCATGTCGCGGAAATGCGGTAGGAGCACGTAGTCGACGCCCTTATCAAGGCAATCCTGGACGGCGCCGTGGGCTATCTCCGCGGGGAAGCAGTACGCGCTCTCCACGCGGACGATGCCTTCGGCAGCGACTTCGGTAGACAGCACGGTCTTGATGCCGAGCTCGTGGAAGAACCACGAATACAGCGGGTACAGGCTGTGAGTCGAGAATGCACGAGGAATACCAACGGTATAGTCACGCTTCGCGACGAACGCGTCGGCGGGGGCGGCGAATTCCTCGAACATCAGGCGCTGCCGCTTCTCGACGTAATCGAAGATCGGTACGTCCTTCACGGCCTTGCGCGTATTCGTATACTTGTTACATCGGCCGCCGAACATGTACGGATGTCCGTTAACCTTGAGGACTTGGATCGGGCAATTGTTCTCGCAAGCCTTGCAGGTGAATACGCGCTCGTAGACTATCTCGCGGGTGATGGCCGCCTCGAGATCGATGGCCGTATTATCGAGGAGTCCCTCCGCACGCTTGCGCTTAGCGAGTAGCGCCACGCCGAAGCAGCCCATAAGCTCGGGCGAAGGCGGTACGAGTATCTCCTTGTCCAGCATCATCGCGAACGCCAGCGGCACTGCCTCGTTCTTCGCGACGCCCCCCTGCAGGAATACCTTGCCGCCTATCGTACGATTGCCGACCACGCGGTTGAGGTAGTTGGCGACGATCGAAACGACGATGCCGGCGGTGATGTTCTCGCGCGTGGCGCCTTGCTGGACCGCCTTGCGGATATCTGAGTTGATGAACGCCGAGCAGTGCTCGCCGAACTTGAGCGGGGCGTCGGCGGCAAGCGCTATCGGAGCGATGTCCTTGGCGCTGTGTATCGACAAGTCGCCGGACGACGATTCCTCGAGGAAGCTACCCGTGCCCGCGGAGCAAGCCTCGTTCATGGCGTAGTCGATCGGTACACCGTTCTTGAGTAGTACGTACTTCGCGTCCTGGCCGCCTATCTCGAAGATAGTCTCGACGCCGGAATCGAAGTACGCGGTTCCGACGGCATGGGCTATGATCTCGTTGTAAACGCCCGGCGTCTCGAGGAACACGCCGAGTATCTCGCGGGACGATCCCGTCGTCGCGGTCAGCTCTATCTCGATCTTGCCGCCGTTCGTATCCGCGGAGATCTTGTCGCGGATAACCGCGAGGCATTCCTTAAGCGCCTTGACCGGGTCGCCGTGCGTACGGCCGTATTGGCTCGCCACGACCTCGTCGGTCTCGGAATCGACGAGGCACGCCTTGGTAGTCGTAGAGCCTCCGTCCACGCCCAGGATGTACTTCTTGCCGGCGACGACCTTGCCCTCGCTCGACTCGAAGAAGCGCACCTTGTCGCGCCACTTCTTCAGGTCAGGCAACGTATCGAAGCGGACTACGTTCGGCTTGAGCAGCGTCTCGGGAGGAGGCAACGGGGAACCGGCGCCGGTCGCTAGGACCGCGGCGCCATAGGCCTCGAAGACCGCGGCGGTATCCGGCACGATGAACTCGATATCGGGCGCCCTCTCGCGGATGAAGCGGACCATATGCTTATTGAGCGTCAAGCCTCCGGTCAGGATCACGCGGCCCCTGGTAATCTTCGCCCGCTTGAGGAAATCGACTACCTTGCCGGCCATCACGTTTGACAGCGACAGCACGATATCGTCCTTGGTAGCCTCGCTCTTATTAAGGCGATGGGTACAGTCGCTCTTCATGAATACCGAGCATCGCGTCGAAAGAGCCAGGACCTTGGCTGATTCCGGCACGGCGGCAATATCAGCAAGCGTCATATCCATACGCGCCAACTGCTGCTTAAGAAACTCGCCGGTACCAGAAGCGCATTTATTCCCAGAAAAATTATTTACGATCTTGCTGTTCTCATCCAGCGAGTAGACTACGAGATCCTCGCCGCCCATGCTCGCTACCGCGTCGGCCTTGAGCCCGGAAGCCTTGAGAGCCGCCTCTACGCAGAGCGGTTCGAGGGTTCCGGCCGCATTGAACAAGTAGCGACCTTCGTTGCCCGTAACCAGCACCTTCGTTCCGGCAGGTATTTCTCGCTCCGACATGAGCTTGCGCACGGCAGCGTGAAAATCGCCTTCATGGGGGGTCAGAGCCGACCAGACGACCTTCTCGTCATCTGCTAAAACGAGCTTTAAGCTTGATGAGCCGATATTGATTCCAAGGGATATCATAGGAAGAAACCTCACCGCGGACCGATGGTCTAAGATTTCCGGGGAATTCGACGCTAAGTCGCCACCGGAGTACGCCATAATATACCTTGAGCGACAAGCATTTCAATAGTGTCAACGGGTCTTCAGCGCAAAGAACGTCAGCATATGCGAATTCTAGCCGCTCCAGGCTACGTTTTCATGCAACTTTCCACCACATTCCGTGTCAAGTAAAATTCCTGATTTTCTTGAACGATAAGGAATATGCGGAAATTCATCAGAACGTTTCATCGTAATAACAGGTTCTCTCCGGCCAAAGACCAATAGCTTATTCAGAAGGCTTGGCGGCGATGAACGATCGCGGAGAAGGGAGCGCGCGCGGGAGAACCGCGAGCTCAGGAAGGCCGCTGTGATACTGCGCTTGGCTTCAGCTATTTTGCCGAGCCAGTAATCTCTTGGTTAAACGGAAAAATCCTGCATTCAAGTAGTAAGTGCAACGATGTAGCCAAAAAGCGGGAGAGTTGCGATAATCAATGCAACCTGCTCCTACCA
>PGXV01000003.1 GCA_002839315.1 Spirochaetae bacterium HGW-Spirochaetae-3 | reverse complement strand
AATTGAGGCTAAGAGGATTCGAACCTCCGACCTTCAGATCCGCAATCTGACGCTCTATCCAGCTGAGCTATAACCTCATGAAAAAGAACTCATGGCCTCTCAAGCCTACATCAATCAATTCGGAGAGGGGGGGATTCGAACCCCCGGTACCCTTGTGAGGTACAACTCCTTAGCAGGGAGCCCGATTCGGCCACTCTCGCACCTCTCCATACAGCGCGTCCGACGGAGCAGGGGGGATTCGAACCCCCGGTGCCTTACGGCACAACGGTTTTCAAGACCGCCTCCTTAAACCGCTCGGACACCGCTCCAACTCAAGGCACCGAATACTAAATAAGTAGGGCATGAATGTCAAGATACGCGAGGCCCATAATCGGCTTTATCGCTTTGTTAGCCGACGAGGTAGCGGCCGAGCTCTCCCAGCTCAGGGAAACGGGTATAGACTGGTTGATGCCCGACGGAGCTGGCCTTGTCGATTTCGACGACCTTGACGTAGAGCCTGTTTATCGAATCCGCGAGGATATTCAGGTTGGACGCGAAATTGTTCACGACCATGTCCCTCAGCACCCGGTCCTGGGAGTTCAGCTTGTCGACGTTCCCGTACCTGAGGGTCTGCGTACCTTGCTTCCTCGACGCCGAGATGAACCTGGCCATGGCCAGGATCAGGCCGTACAGCTCGTCCACATGGTACCCTTGGTACCGATAGTTGTCAGACTTCTCGGTGAGTTCCTCGATCTGGTTCCACGTAGCGTTATCGAGCACGAGCAACGACAGAGCCCCGCGCGTGAAGCGGTTCGAGATATTGTTCTTGTAGTGATGCCCTATCGCCTCGATCATCGAGTAGACCTCGGGCGTCTTGATTTGCATGAGCATAGTATACAGGCTTACCGCGATAGATACCATATGGAATCCGCCCGGCGGGTCGACTTGAGCAAGCGGGGCCTTTCGGCTAGTCTTCGTCCATGACGAGTATCCCGTACAAGCCCGCCCTCCGGGCCCGGCCCCTGCCCATTCGCGCCGCTATCTGCGCCGCTATATGCGCGACCGCCTGGTCGTGCGGCCTGATCGAACCTCGCATAGCGGAACTGAGGACCGACGTTCCCCAGATGGCCCTATACGCGGCGGCCTTCAATACGTCGCAGAATCGGTACAGGATCAACGTGACGTACGCGGAGAACGTCGCCGAGAGCCTGGCCGCGACGGAAGCGAAGCCTGCGCTCGCGATAGGCCGGAACCTTAAGAATTCTCAGTCCCGTTCGAGCTTTCAGGCCCTCGACCAACTGTTTTCCGAACTCGTAATAAACCAGAGCTCGTTCTACCCGGGCCTCCTCGAGCTCGGCAACGTAGACGGCAGGCAGCTCCTCTTACCCGTCTCCTTCAACCTATCGCTCATA
Organism: Spirochaetae bacterium HGW-Spirochaetae-3; assembly: GCA_002839315.1. Taxonomy (GTDB): domain Bacteria; phylum Spirochaetota; class Spirochaetia; order Treponematales; family UBA12059; genus SZUA-370. The sequence goes on along the minus strand of PGXV01000003.1, from coordinate 207,827 downwards.
GTCTTCGACAAGAAGCTCGAGCCGTCGATACAGGACGGCTTCGTCATTGACATAGCCGAATTGGAGAAGAAGGGCGCGGAGCTGAACAAGGAAGGCAAGGCGTCTTTGACGAATATGGGTTTCGGCCCCCGTTGGTCGCCGGAATTCCTGTATTCGACTATGGAACTGCTCGGAGCCGGCTTCAAGGAAGGCGCTCCGCTCAAGTGGAACCACGCCGGGCTCGAAGCGGGCATCGCGTATATACGGGCCTGGTCGGAGCGCGCGAACGGGTCGGCCGCGAAAGAAGACGAGTTCCAGTTTAAATACCTGTACCTGCCCGATTATAAATCGGTCGAAGTCGGGCGTATCGGCTACGCGGCCATGAAATCGTCAGAATTCTTCATCGTTTCCGGAGAGAGGCGCTCGACGCTCTCGTTCCGCTGGTTATCCAAGGACGGCGCGGTTCCCGTCGAGGAGGACGTCGTATATGCCGGTATCTGCAGGAAGGGCCCCGGGGGCCAGGCCGCCGAGTCATTCCTCAAGTGGTTCTATTCCGAAGAGACGCAGAGCTCCATACTCGACGAGGCGAGGCGGTATCGCTCTATGGAATCGTCGTTCGGCATAGCCGGGGGATTCTCCTCGATACGGTCGGTAAACGAGAAGCTGTTTCCGCTCTACTACCCGTCGCTGCTTGGGAAGATGCCGCCGGCGCCTTACCTGAAGTCGCCGAACGTATTGCCGGCGCTTTGGCCGGAGATGAAGCGGACCATCGTGCTTCCGTTCCTGCTCGAGGCGACCGGTCCCAATCCACCGCCCGACCCGAACGAGGCGCTGGAAGCCAGGCTCCAGGACTGGCTCAAGCGGAGGTCTACGAACTAGCGCCGAAACGGGCCGAAGCCTCTTCCCAGGCAGAGAAGAATACTTCGTACTCCCGGGCCGTCGAGCAGGAAACCGCCATCCTCCGCAGCTCGGCGCCTCCCGGAGCGCCCTTGAGATAGGCGCAAGCCTGCTTCCTGAATTCCACGCAAGCGCCTCGCTCGCCGTAGCTTCGCATCGATATCGCCAGGTGCCGCCGCGCCGCCGCCATGCGCGCGGCCATCGTTATTCCAGGTTCGGGAGCGCCTTCCAGAGCGGCTCGCACCCTGGTAAAGATGAACGGGTCACCCATGGCGCCCCTCGCGAACATAACGCCGGCGACGCCGCGCTCGCCCGCCCGCGTACGCGATGGAAGTCCGCCCGAGAGTATTTCGACGGCGACGGCCGCGGAGAACAGGTCGCCCGACGCGAATACGGGCACGGGCACCGCCGCGGCGAGCGCATAGAACGCCGACCTGTCCGCGGTACCGGCATAGCCCTGTTCCCGCGTACGCGCGTGCAACGTAACAGCCGCGGCACCGCCCTCGACCGCCGCGGCGGCTGCCTCCAGGTAATTGATGGACGAATCGTCCCAACCCAGGCGTATCTTGACCGTAACCGGCACCCGTACCGCCGCGCTCATCGCCTCGACGATAGCCCTAATACGCTCAGGATCGCGCATCAGGGCCGACCCGGCGCCGGATTTTACGATCTTGGGTACCGGGCAGCCGCAATTGACGTCGATGATAGCCGGTCTCCAACGCTCGGCGACGATCTGGGCCGCCCTCGCCATGGTCTCGGGCCTTGCGCCGAACAGCTGGACCGCATAGTCAGGCTCGTTCTCTTCCCTGGCGAGTAGCACCTCGGTCTTCAGATGGCCCCGGGTCAGCGCTTCCGAGCTCACCATCTCGGTGAACGCCAGGTCGCAGCCCGCGTCGGCGCATACCGATCTGAACGCCGCGTCCGAGTAGCCTGCGACGGGAGCTAGAAAGAGGTTGCCGCGGGTCGTATACGAGCCTACGCGAACGGGAACGTGAAGATTCATGTGTTCTCCGAAGGTGAACGTAGTCAAAGAAAGGGCGCCCGTGCAACCGGACGCCCTCGAATTCTCGATTGTCAGAGACGTCCTATCGGGCGGGCGACGTCAGGCGGGCACCCGGAACAGCCGGCAGGCGTTCTGGTAGGTCGCTTCCGCCACCTCTTCCACCGGCATGTCGAGGAGCATGGCCAGGTCGTCGACCGTCGCCGGCAGGTATTCCGGCTTGTTGCGCTTTCCGCGATACTTGGAAGGCACCATGAACGGCGCCTCCGACTCGACGAGTATACGGTCGAGCGGCAGCACCCTGACGGTCTCGTGCAGGTTCTTGGCGTTTCGGTACGTCAGGTTTCCGGCGAACGAGAAGTACAGGTTAAGGTCGAGCGCGCGTATCGCGTACTCGGCGTTCTCGGAATAGCAGTGAAGCACGCCGCCGGCCGGCGGGAGGCGGTCGCGAAGCACGTCGAGGACGTCCTTGCCGGCTTCCCGGTTATGGACGATGACGGGCAGGTCGTGCCTGGCGGCGATGTCCAGCTGGTCGATGAACAGTTCTATCTGACTATCCTTGTCGCCGTAGCGATGGAAATAATCGAGACCGATCTCGCCTACCGCGATGACGCGGGCGAGCTTGAGCGCCTCGTCGAGCTTGGCGCGCCAATCCCTGCCGGGAGACGCCACCTCGGACGGGGACACGCCCGCCGCGTGGTACACGTGCTCGGACGTCTTCAGGCTCTCGTAGACCTGGAAGAAATCTATGAGGCTATTGCATATGCTGACGATCCTCTGAACGCCGTACTGTTTCGCCTGCTGGCAAGCGAGCAACTGCTCGATGGGATCATCGTAAATAAGCCCGATGTGGGCATGAGTGTCAAAGTATCGCATTTGTCTTCCGTTGGGATAAGTGATGATGGAGCCCGGTATCGGGTAGTTCAATGTAGCACGAGCCCTCCGCGCCGTCAAGTTTAGCGCGAAAAGGCTCCGGGAGGGCTCCCGGAACGAGAGGACTCTACATTCGGAACGTCTCGCCCAAGTATATCTGTCTTGCCAGCTCCGATTCAAGTATCGCGTCACGGTTTCCCGAGACGAGAATCTCGCCTTTGTTGATGATATGCGCCTCGTGGGTAATCTCCAACGTGTCGCGCACGTTATGGTCCGTAATAAGTACGCCTATGCCCTTCGCGGACAGGCGCCTGACGATGCTCTTGATCTCGTGTACCGCGATGGGATCGATGCCGGCGAAGGGTTCGTCAAGGAGCAGGAATTTCGGCTTTATGGCGAGCGCTCGCGCGATCTCGGTACGTCGCCGCTCGCCTCCGGACAGGGTGTAGGCGTATTGTCTACGAAGCGAGGATATACCGAATTCCTCGAGCAGATCGTCCAGCGCGACCTTCCTTGCCTTGGCGTCGAGGTCGGGACGCGTCTCCAGAATAGCCCTGACGTTCTGCTCGACGGTCATCTTACGGAATACCGAAGGCTCCTGCGGTAGATACGCGATACCCAGCCTGGCCCGCTTGTACATCGGCATGGACGACAGGAGATGGCTATCCAGGTAGACCGAACCGCCGTTCGGGCGAAGGAACCCGACGATCAGATAGAAGACGGTCGTCTTGCCCGCGCCATTGGGCCCTAGTAGCCCGGTAATCTGTCCCGTCCGCATCGAGAACCCTACGTCGAGGACTGCCACCTTTCGGCCGAATCGCTTGTTCAGCGACCTCGCCTCGAGGACGTGGGGTATCTCGGCGCCTATCGCGGCGCCTATCGTCGCGTCGGTCATGGCGTCGCCCCGGGCGAGCTTGGTTCCGCCGGGACGGAAAGAGGCTCGCCCGGCTCCGGCGGAGGCTCCTTCTTCTTGCCGGCGGCGACGGTCCCGGAGACCGTGCCTACGAGAACGATATCCTCGGTATCCAGGTCGACGAGAATGGTAGCCGCGCGGTACTCGTCGCCGTCGCGCCTGACCGTCGGGGAACCGGATAGCTCCAGCGACTTCGCCGCGCGGTCGTAGCGGGCGAACTCCGCGCGGCAGGACAGGTTCTCCTTGAGGATGCGTACGTTTATCTGCACGATGGCTATCTTCCGCTCGTCGTCGTTCTCGATATAGTCGCCCTTGATGACGACCTTGTTGAGGCGATCCTCCATCACGGACGGGCCGGTCAGCCTGGACACCTTGTCGCGCCTGTCGTAGGAAAGCCGCTCGGTGGTGAGCCGCAGGCCGCGTTCCTCGTCGGTCACGGCCACGCGGCCCTTGCATTCGACGAAGCGGAACTCGTCTCCGTACAGCTCTATCCTGTCGGCGCTTATGCGCATGCCGCCCGACACGACGACGGCATTCCCGACGAGAGTGGCCCTCTCCCGGCCCTTGGACATCGCGCCGGTCATGGAATCGGCGGAAAACGAGAAATCGTCCGCGAACGCCGGAGGAACAGCCGTCGCGATCGCCAGGACCGCGGCTAAAGCCAGCCGAAGCCGCGTCATTCAGTATCCCGCGGCGCCACGAATCGGCCGTCGGCCCGATTGCCGAACGAGAACGAGCGCCTCGCGGCGTCCACCCCGAACCCGGAACCCGACAGGCTCGTACCGTCGTCGTCGCTCAAGGTGGTCACGATTTCCGCGCGGCTCCTAAGAAGGCGGGCCTTCCCGTCCCATTCCAGGTAACCGGACTCCACGGATACGCCGTCCCGCGCCGAGCGGAAGCGCACCGAACCCGAAAGCTCGGCGCTTTCGGTGTCGGTGAAGAAGACGGCGGAATCGGCGCGGCCCTCGGCGGCGACCTCGAGGCCGCCGGAAGCGTACTCTATGAATCGTACGTCCGAGAGCCTCATCTTCTTCTGCGCCTGGAACGACTCCCCGCGTTCCGCCTCGAGGCGGAACATTGGAGCGCCGTTCTCGATGACGGTATGGGAGAAGCCGACGACCACGGTATCGGGTACGTCGGCGGCGAGGTCCTCGGCCATCGCGGCGCCGTAATCGAGGCTGCACCCCGAAAGGATGGCTATGACGACCGGAAGGACCCCGCGGAATTTAACCATGCGCCCTCTTGTCGCCGAACGCGATGGACGCCTTTACGAAGGCGGCGAACAGCGGGTGGGGAGCGATAGGCCTGGACTTGAATTCGGGATGGTACTGCACGCCGACGCCCCAGGGATGGTCCGGCCACTCGAGGCTTTCAACGAGCTCGCCGTCGGGCGTCGTCCCGGCTATAACCATGCCGGAGCCATCGAAGTCGGCGCGATAGGCGTTGGAGAATTCGTATCGATGGCGATGGCGCTCCGAGACCCTGGTCGAACCATAGGCGAGCGCCGGCTTGGAGCCTTCCTTGAATACGGAATCGTTACGCCCGAGCCGCATCGTGCCGCCGAAATTCTTCACGTCTATCTGGTCTTCCAGCAGGCTAACCACCGCGTGGCCGGCGTCCTGGTTGAACTCCGCCGAATCGGCGTCGGCCCAACCGATCACGTTCCTGGCCCATTCGATGGCCATTATCTGCATGCCGAGGCACAGCCCGAAGTACGGCATACCGTTCTCGCGAGCCCATCTGGCCGCGACGACCATGCCGTTGATGCCGCGCTGGCCGAAGCCGCCGGGTACGAGGATGCCGTCAACGTCGGCGAGGACGTCGCCGGGGTTCGCGTCTTCGGCCTCGAATCGGCTGGAGTCGATCCGGACTATCTCGACGCCGGCGTCGTTGCCTATGCCGCCGTGGTATAGCGCTTCCCATACCGACTTGTACGCGTCGTGCAGCTCCATATACTTGCCCACGACGCCGATACGCACCCGCTTCCTGGGCTCGGTCAGCTTGCGAACGACTTCCTTCCACGCCTTCAGGTCGGCGTGGCGGCTCTCGACGTTCATCTTGCGGAGCAGGAACTGATCGAGGCCTTGATCGTGGAATACGAGCGGCAACTCGTAGATCGTCGATGCGTCCTTGGCGGAGATGACGCCTTCGTACTCTACGTTAGTGAAGGCCGCCAGCTTGCGCCGCAAGGATTCGTCGAGGCCCGCCGTCGAGCGGCAGACGAGGACGTCGGGCTGGATGCCGACTTCCTGCAGCTCCTTTACGGAATGCTGGGTCGGCTTCGTCTTGAGCTCGCCGCCGGTTACCTCGGGCACGAGCGTTACGTGGACGCTCACCGCGTCCTGCCTGCCGTACTCGTGGATAAGCTGGCGCGCGGCCTCGAGGAACGGGACGCTCTCCATGTCGCCGACGGTGCCGCCGATCTCGATGATGGTAAAGTCTACGTCCGGATCCTTGCCTACGGCTACGATGCGCGACTTTATCTCGTCGGTGATATGCGGCACGACCTGTACGGTCTTGCCGAGGAAACGCCCTTCGCGCTCCTTGTTTATCACCTCGCGATAGACTTGCCCGGTCGTCACCGAGTTCGCCTTGGAGATCGGCGCGTTGGTAAAGCGGGCGTAGTTGCCCAGGTCGAGGTCCGTCTCGGCGCCATCGTCGGTGACGTAGACTTCGCCATGCTGATAGGGGTTCATCGTACCCGCGTCTACGTTTAGGTAGGGGTCGATCTTGATCATGCGAACCGATAGTCCGCGTGCCTCGAGGAGGCTGCCGATCGAGGAGGCTGTAATGCCCTTCCCAAGGGAGGAACACACGCCGCCGGTCACGAAGATAAGCTTCTTCATGGGAGCGCATTATCCGCCGCTATCGGTACGAGGGTCAAGCGCCTTGAGAGGGAATCTGTGATCTGTGTGAGTGAAGATAGCGTATCTCACACTCACACTGATTACTCACACTTCCTACTCGTCCTTCAGTAGCCTCACGACCTCCGCGGGACTCCTACACGACGCCAGCGACGAGCAGAAGGCCTTGGAGCGAGACATCCTGGCTATCTCTGCCAGCGCCTCGATGTGGGGTCCGGCCTTGTCCGGCGGGGCCAGGATAAGGAAGAACAGCTTCGCCGGCTTGCCGTCCATCGATCCGAATTCGACGCCCTCGGGAGATACGCCTATAGCGATGGTCAATTCCCGGGCCGCGATGGTCTTGCCGTGCGGAACCGCGATGCCCTCTTCCAGGCCCGTGCTACCCTTCGCCTCGCGGTCGAGCACCGAGCGATACGCCGTCTCGGCGTCGATTATCTTTCCGGCTTGGACCAGGGTATCGACGAGTTCCCGTATAACCGTATCCTTCTCGGTCGCCTTGAGCGGGGCCCGGACGACGGTTTCTTCAATCAAATCGATTAGTGCCATAGCCGCCTACCTATTCCAGGGCCTCGTAGAGGTCCCATATCTTATCTTCGCCTTTGGCGACGAGGACCGGGCACTGCGCGTTGCGCATGGCTCGTTCCGTCTCGTTATATAGTTCGTCGCGACGGGATCGGATCTGCGATATCTCGCCGAGGACCAGGAGGTCAACGCCGAGCTCCGCGACCTTGCTCTTTATTTCTATATGCACCGCGCCGGAGGTCTTCTCGGTCGAAACCGGCACGCCCTTGCGGCGAGCCAGTTCCCGCACGTGGTTAAGGTATCGGCTCGCGTCTCCGTCAAGGTCGCGCCGGTACTCGTCCTGTTCGGATTCGAGGAAAATGCGGGACTTCACGAGCTCCGCCAGCGCCCTCGTATCGACGACGTAGAGCGCGTACAGTTCCGCCCCCAGCGCCTTGGCCAGTACGATCGCGTATTGGGCCGCCGTAATCGACTGCTCCGACCCGTCGACGTAGACCATGATCTTGCGTATCGGCCTCGTCATTCTAACGATACCTCCGGATCCGGTTTGGATAGTCTATCTTTGACCATCTTCATGAGAACGAACATGTCGCGCTCGCTCTCCTCTATTCTATTCTGTATGTAATGAAGCGATTCGTCCAGCTCTGGTATGGCAATTTTCTCTAATGCGTTCACTTTCCGTATCGTCTTGCGAACTTCTCTGGCCAGCCTGACGATGGAGACCTTGAGCTCGGCCAGGCGGCCGAGTAGCCCGAGCGCGTCGCGGAACGCCGCGACCGCCCCGTCGATAGCCGCGCTCGTATCCATCGGGCTGTAATAGGGCCCGTGATCCTCGAACGAGGTCTGCACGACGGGTAGCGCGACCCCCATGACCCTGCGCTGCTTCAAGGCGATGGTCGCCTTGACGTCGATAGCGCTCGCGAGCGCGCCGACCTTTATCTTCCCCATCGCCAGCACGGAATCCTCGAGGCCAACGTACGCCTTGGCGAGCGCCGCGTCGACCTTGCTCTCGTATTCCACCGCCTGATCGACGAGGTTCAGGAGCTCGAGCACCAGGATATTACGCTTCTGGTCCAGGAGATCGTGCCCCATCCTAGCGAACTTGAGCTCGTCGCGGATACGAATGAGGTTGGTCTTGGTCGGCGCTACGTTCTTCATGGCTGGCCGTCCCCGTGGTAGTGGACGTTAAGCTCTTCCTCGGTCACGCGATGGAGCTCCTCGGCGGGCAGGAGCTGTAGCGCTTCCCAACCCAGGTCGAGGGTCTGCTCTATCGTCCGGTCCTCGTCCTTGCGCTGGTTGACGAACCTGCGCTCGAAGAACTCGCCGAACTCCAGATACTGGTGGTCGAGCGGCGTCAGCTCCTCCTCGCCGATGACCGACGCGAGGTTGCGCACGTCCTTGACGTAGCTGTACGCGGCGAACAGCTGGCTGGCAAGGTGAGGATGGTCGTCTCGCGTCATGCCCTCGCCTATGCCGTCCTTCATCAGGCGCGACAGCGACGGCAGGCCGGCGACCGGCGGATAGATACCGCGACCGGACATCTCGCGCTCGAAGACGATCTGGCCCTCGGTGATATAGCCGGACAGGTCCGGTATCGGGTGGGAGATATCGTCGTTAGGCATAGTCAGGATAGGCAACTGGGTTATCGAGCCCTTGACGCCCTTGATCATGCCGGAGCGCTCGTACAGCTCCGCGAGGTCGGAATACAGATAGCCGGGGTAGCCCTTGCGCGACGGTATCTCCCCGCGAAGCGTCGATATCTCGCGCAGCGACTCGCAGTAGTTGGACATGTCGGTCATCACGACGAGGACGTGCAGGCCGCGATCGTACGCGAGGTGCTCCGCCAGCGTAAGCGCCGTGCGGGGAGTTATGATGCGCTCGATCGACGGCGCGTCGGCGAGCGACAGGAACAGAGCCACGTTGTCCAGGGTGCCGGTCTCCTCGAACGATTTCGTGAAGAACCTGGCGACGTCGTGCTTGACGCCCATCGCGGCGAACACGACGGCGAAGTCGGTAGCGCCGCCGCGTAGTTTCGCCTGCCTGGCTATCTGCGCCGCCAGCTCGTTATGGGGCAAGCCGTTACCCGAGAAAATCGGGAGCTTCTGGCCGCGTATCAGCGTATTCATCCCGTCTATGACGGAAATACCCGTCTGGATGAAGTCGCGAGGGTACTCGCGGGCAGTCGGGTTGATCGGCCTGCCGTTGATGTCCGGTTCCGCGTCCGCGAGCGGCGACGGGCCCCCGTCTATCGGCCTGCCGAGGCCGTCGAATACGCGCCCGAGCATCTTGTCGCTTACTCCGACGGTCAGCGGCTTGCCCCGGAAGCGCGTCCTGGTGCCTGGCATGGTCAGCCCGTTGGTGCCCTCGAAGACCTGCACGACGACGACCTCGTCGCTGGTATCGAGCACCATGCCCAGCCTGACCTTACCGTCCGAGTCGACGCACTCCACGAGCTCGCGGTAACCGACAGGATGCGTCTTGCGGACGAATACCAGCGGGCCGTCTATCTTCGACGCGCCGACGTACTCCCGGCCCGACATCAGCTTCCGCCTGGCTTCATCAAGCATAGATGGCCTCCAGCTGGTCGATGCCGCGCTCCATCCTCGCCAGGATCCTGTCGAATTCCTCCGGCGACTCGTTGGGCACGGTGAACTTCATCTTGACGATCTCCTGGACGGCCTTTACCCGCCGTATCTTCACGAGGGTCACGCCCCGCTTGATAGCGGCCTGGCCCCGTCTCCAATACGCCATGATGATCGACAGCATCCGTAGCTGCTTCTCTACCGTCGAATACCGATCGATATCGTCGAAGGCGCTCTGCTGGAGGAAGGCGTTCTTGAACATCGTGCAGACCTCTATGACGAAGCGCTGGCTGTCGGGCAGCGCGTCCGGGCCTACGAGCTTGACGACCTGCAGGAGGCGGACCTCCTTCTGGAGCAGCTCCATCATGTCCTTGCGCTCGGTCGCCCATTCGGGGCCGACGCGCTCGTCCCACCACGGCGTCACGTCGTCGAGGTACTCGCTGTAGCTGTCCAGCCACGATATGGCCGGATAGTGCCGGGCGTTGGCGAGCTGCCTGTCCAGGCCCCAGAAGCAGCGCACGAAGCGCTTGGTGTGCTGGGTGACCGGCTCCGAGAAGTCGCCGCCGGGCGGGCTGACGGCGCCAATGATGGTGACCGAGCCGTCGGCGCCCGACAGCGTCTCGACGTACCCGGCGCGTTCGTAGAACTCGGCTATCCTCGTCGGCAGGTACGCCGGGAAGCCTTCCTCGGCGGGCATCTCCTCCATGCGTCCGGACAGCTCGCGAAGCGCCTCCGCCCAGCGGGACGTGGAATCGGCCATGACCGCCACGTGATAGCCCTGGTCACGGTAGTACTCGGCGAGCGTCACGCCGGTATAGATGCTCGCCTCGCGCGCGGAAACCGGCATGTTCGAGGTGTTGGCGATCAGGATGGTCCGCTCCATCAGGCTCTTGCCCGTTCTGGGATCGACGAGCTTGGGGAATTCGGTAAGGACGTCGGTCATCTCGTTGCCGCGCTCGCCGCAGCCTATATAGACGATTATATCGGCGTCGCACCATTTCGCTATCGCGTGCTGGGTCATCGTCTTGCCGGTGCCGAAGCCTCCGGGGATGGCGACCGTGCCGCCCTTCGCGAGCGGGAACAGGGTGTCGATGACGCGCTGCCCGGTAATGAGGGGTATATTAAGCGGTTTTCGCTGGGCGACCGGCCTGGGCGTCCGGATCGGCCAGCGCTGCATCAGCGACAGCTCTCGCTTCCCTCCCGACGTCTCCACGACGGCGATCGTCTCGTCGACCCGGTACTCCCCGGCCGGCGATATCGAGACGAGCCTACCCGAGACGTCGGGCGGAACGCAGATACGGTGCTCTATCCGGGACGTTTCCTGCACGGTGCCGATCACGGCCCCAGCCGCGACGTCGACTCCGGCGGCCAGCGCGGGAACGAAGCCCCAGGCCTTCTTCCTGTCCAGGGCCTCGGCGCTGACGCCCCGCTCTATGAAACGTCCGGACAGCTCGCGCAGCTGCGTCAACGGCCGCTGTATGCCGTCGTATATCGTACCCAGGAGGCCGGGCCCTAGCTCCAGCGATAGAGGCAGGCCGGTACCGTAGATATTGTCGTAGGGAGCGACGCCGGTCGTCTCCTCGTAGACCTGGATCACCGCGCCGGATCCCGATAGCTTGATTACCTCTCCCGTCAGCCGAGACTCGCCCACGCTGACGAGCTCGAGCATCCTGGCGTCGGTAATGCCCATCGCCTCGATGACGGGGCCAGAGACCCTCTTTACCTGTCCGATTATCCGTTCGTTCATGCCATCCCCATCGCCGCGCTACGCGCGCGACCCGCGCGCTATGTTCGAGACCCCTCATCGTAGAGAGCCGTATAAATTCTCTTCCTGATCTCGGCCCGATTGCGCACGAAGCGGGTCGCGACCCTGTTGTCGTACGCGAGCCGTCCGCCGTCGGCGATCAGGTACGCGCCCTGACCTACCGTCGGGTCGCCCTCAACCTTATGCAGGCTCGTGACCTTTCCGGTCGCCGCGAGCGCGGCCTTCTCGGCGTCCCGCAGCAACGCGTCGTCTATCAGCGCCAATTCGTCCTTCGAGGCGTTGACCGCCGCGGATTCCGCCGAAAGGCCGATGACGGCTTCGGTGATCCAGCCGCGCAAGACGTCTTTGTAGCCGGGCTGGCCTATCATCCCCGATATGCTCCGGGCCGCCCTTTCCACTATCTCGCCGGCGAGGCGCTCCTGCAGAAGCAGCGAGCGCTTCCTGCGCTCTATCGCGGCCTTGGCCGCCGCGTCGGCCAGTATCGCCTTCGCCTGGGATTCGGATTTGGTCGCGGCGTCGCGCGCTATCGCGGAAGCCTGTTCCGCCGCCCTCGCCGCGCTCTGCTCGGCGTACGCCGCGGCCTCGGCTTCTATCCGGGCGGCCTCCGCGTCGGCGTCGGCTAGTATGCCGACGATGATAGCCTCGGCGTCGTTCACGCTGTCTTCCATAGTCATCATCCTTACGGCCCCTTAGCCCAGCTTTATGCCTATCGCGGAATTAACCGTCTCGCGTATGGTCGGCCGGCCGGTCATGCGGCCGCTACGATCGGGTATCTCGACGATCAACGGGAACGTGTCGGAGAAAAGGTATCGGTCCACGCGGGGCCGTATCAGCTCGGCGGCCCGCTCGGTCACGACGAGGATACCGACGTCCGGATCGGCCGTAGCCGCGTCGAACGCGGCCTCGGCTTCCGCCACGTCGCCCGCGACTCGTCCGTCGACGCCGACCATGCCGAATCCGAGCACCGTATCCTCGTCCCCGATCACGAAATACTTCACGTCGCCCTAGAATTTGCCGAGTATCATCAGCGCGGTGATGAAACCGAACACCACGAGACCTTCGGCGAGCGCTATGAATATAAGCGCCTGGCTGGCTATCTCCGGTCGCTCGCCGATAGCGCCCATGGCCGCCGCTCCGACGTTCGCGATGGCTATACCGGCGCCGATCGCGCCCATTCCGAAGGCGATAGCGGCCGCTATGAGGCCGAACTGCTGGACCTTGGCCTGCTCGGGGGATATCGATACCGCGGCGCGCGTCGCGTCCTGGGCCGAGGCGCTTACGGCCGCGACCGCCCCGAAGATAGCCATAAGCGCGACCACCGTGACGAGGCTCGTCCCGACCCTGCCAGCGAAACGTTTCTTGACGTCTTCCATTCGTAAACTCCTTGGCTTATTCTGCGCCGTTAAAAGAAATTGGACGGTACGCCTTGCCGGTACCGTTAAAATACTTGGAGAAGAACTCGTAATAATTGAGACGGAGGGACTGTATGCCGGCCGAGAGTCCTTCCAGGGCTATGACGAGCGCGTTGCCCAGGACGAGCACGGCGATCGCCGCCGGCGAGAACGGGCCCGCCGGGGTAATCATCCTCGCTATCTGGAAGAACGCGGTCATCAGGCTTACGTGCGCTATGCCAAGGCCGGCGACTCGCATGAACGACAGCGTATTGGCGAGGTAACCGGAATATATCTCCAGGATCTCGACAATCCACTCCATGAAGAAGTCCATTATCATGCCCGGCTTGAAGCGCTTGCCCTCGCCGCGGCCGCGTACGATGAATTCCAGGGGCCCCTTGATCGCGAGCACCAGCGTCGGCAACCCGAGCGTCCACGCGAGCAGGTCCAAGGGCGGAAGCTCCCGGTAATTATGGCCGACGTAATAGAAGGCGGCCCAGGCGCCGGCGCCGTAGATCCAGCCTCCGAGCAGTCCCGCCTTATCCAGCAGCAGGACGAACCAAGCCCTCTTCCGTATCAGGTTGACCCAATTGATCGCGAATCCGGTACCGAGCACGATCATGCCGAAGCGTATCGTTATGCCTAGTATATCGTAGACGCTCCGGACCGAGCCCGTGGCCTCTTGGCCGTTGACGATGCCGTGATAGTCGAACCAGAGGGCGGGGAACAGCTCCATGCCGAAATAGGAACCGAACAGTACGCCCGCCACGATGGCCGCCGCGCCGCAGTACGTCATGATCCTGAACAGCCCGTCGGGCTTGCCGGTCTTCCTGGTCGCCGCGAGGCCGAGGAATCCGACGAGCGTTACGACCAGCCCGTGCCCGGCGTCGCCGAACATCAGGCCGAACATCGCGAGGTACGCGACGGCGACGAAGGGCGTAGGGTCTACGCTACCGTACTCGGGCACCGCGAAGTTGCGAACGAGCCCCTCGAACGGCTTGAGTATCCTGGGATTCTTCATCTCGACGGGAACGTCGATAGCGGCGGCCTCGCCCCGCCTCGGCTCCATCCATTCGATGCTACAGCCGCCCGCGGCGGCCTTCCTGATACCGGCCTCGACCGAGCCCGTCTTGTCCTCAGGGATCCAGCCCGAGAGGAGCACCGTGCGCTCGGTCCTGGAGAAGGACGAACGGACCTTGGCTACCAGCTCATCGACGCGGAGAGCCGCCCATAGGGCGGACAGATCCTTGGAATTAGCCGAGAAATACGCGCCCAGCTCTTCCGCGCAGGCCGCCTGCTTAGCCTTGAGGCCGTCGATCTTGGAGTCGAGCGTCTTCAGGGTCTCGGCGTTGCCGTCGGCGGACGATTCCGGCAGGCGCGCGTCCTGCCAGCCGAGCCGTTCCAGCACGGCCTCTATCCGTTGCGTATCGCGCTTCAGCGATACGAGTACGACGCCTATCGTATCGTCGGAAGCGGGTCTCTCCTTGCCTTCGGACGGCATCGCTACCGAGGGGATGCCTTCGAGCGCCTTCTGAAGCACCTCGGCCTTGTCGACGGTCAGGAGCCCCGCTCGGATCGAGAGGAAGGAATAGGAAGAGGACGCCGCGACCCCGGTCTTGAGGTCGCCGAACGCCTCGATCTGGCGGCGTATCTCGTCGAGCTTGAGGATCTCGTCCTGGAACGCCTTCTGCCGCTCGCGAAGGCCGTTCACCTCCGCGGAGATCGCGTCCAGGCGCTTCTCGGCGGCGGCGAGGTCGACCGGCGCGGCGGGGGAGACGCCGTCGAGGGTCGGCCTGGGAATGGGCGGCGACGCCATCGACATGAAGCCCTCGGCCCGCCTTCGCTGCTCTCCGAGGCGAGCCAGGTTTACCTGTGGCTCGACCTTGGACAGCTTGGAGCCCCAGTCCCCGGATAATTCCTGTATCGACACCATCTCGAGCGCGCCGAGGCGGAGCAATTCCTTGGCTACGGCGTCCGAATCGGAATCCAGGGCCACGGCCGCGAGCAGTCTCATTGGCGACGTGAACATCATAGGGAGCTCCGTATCCTTTCCTCGGGCAGGGAATAGTACTTGGCATTGAGGATGGTCATCACGGTGCGTATCTCCTCGCGGCTCTTGGTAAAATACGCCAATACGACGCCTATCGAGAACGGATAGCCGCCCAGGTTCCTGTCGGCCTCGGCCATCGAGACGCGGCGAAGGGCCGCCTCCATCATGGCCAGCCTGGCCCCGGCGTCCCCGCCGCCGCCGCCGAGAAGCGCCCCGGCGTCGCCGTACGCCTTCCGTAGGAGATCGATGCCGAACGAACCGCCGGCTCCCGGTCCGGCCTTGCCTTCCGACCAGGCAGACGCGACGGCCGTAGCGTCGATCGCCTTTCCCCGGGGTATGAGATAGCTCAGGGCCCGCTCCGCGCTCATGCCGTAGAAACCCTTGAACCGGACGAGCCACGAGACGTTCTGCATATCCACGTCCACGCCGAGTATACGCTCTGCGACGGCGCGGTCCTTACGGCCGAGCCTCTCGGCCGAGGCGAACGCCTCGTCGTAGTAGAATCGGTCGAGCGCGACCTCGAAGGCGAAGACGGAGCGCGCGGCGATAGCGGCGGGAATCTCCCGTCGGGCGATCTCGGCGTACGGGGTAGCGCGGAGGGCGGCGACCAGCGCGTCGACGTCGGGAGCCCTGACGATCTCGTCGACGTCTATGGCGTGGACGATCGTACCGCGGTAGATATAGGCGGACTTGCCGTCGACGTCGCGCTGGCGGACGCGGGCGTCGAACCACAGCCTGACCGCGTCCTTAACCTTGTCGACCTCGTAGCGCAGCGACAGCGCCCTGACGAAGGACAGGACCGGCTCTTCGAGGTACCTGAACATGCCGGTGAACAGCTCGAGCTCGCGGGCGTTGAGCAGGGCCTCGCCGGCGCGCAGGTCGCCTGTCGCGGAGTACGCTTCCTCGATAGCCGCGTAGGCGGTACCCTTTAAAAACAGAACCGCCTCCGGAAGGGATCTCGCCTTGACCAGGCGGTCGATCGCTTCGGGAGGCAGGGTTTTACTGATTCTGGTCTTGAGCTTGGCGCTCAGGAAACCGTATGTCGTCAACGCGTCGTTCATGATCTCATAGCCGCATTATGCCCGTCCCGTGATGAGGTCCGCTATCTCGGAGACCAGCGCGCCGGCCGCCGTCTCGGCGGATGCGGCGAACGTCTCGCCCGCGGCGGCGGCTTCCGCCCGGGCGCGCTCGAGGGTCTCGCGAGCCTCGGACCTGGCCCTCTCCAGCCGCGCCTTCGAGTCGGACACGGCCCTCTCCCTGGCTTCAGCGATTACCGCGGAGGCCTTCTCGTCGGCCGCGGCCCGTACGGCGGACGCCCGTTTCCTGGCGTCGTCTATCCTGGATTTAGCTTCGCCTTCCGCGCCTAGGACGCGCTCAACAATTTCTCGCACTTTTGGTATCATCCTTGATATCCACCCGTGGCGATGGCTTCGGTCACATGATCGGAACAGGTAAGGGGCGGATTTTCATAGGTTTATACCTATTAAAGTAAAATGTACAGACCCCCCTCTTTCTCGCCATGCTAGCGCGGCCCGAGTCTAACGTGGTATCATTAAGCGTGACCTACGATATACGCAAGTCCGTCAAGGACGCCGACGCCTTCTATACTATCCGCTGGTCACCGATCGGCAAGGCGGACAAGTACAGGATAATCGGCTCCGTCCCCGCGATGGGAGGAGTCGCGGAACTGTACTATAAGGACGCCGGCGGCAAGCTCAACCTGTACATGCTGGCGCGCTCGTACTACGGCGGACTCCGCGCGACGCTGCGCGTGGCTACCGATCCTGAAACGGAGAAGGACGAGCGTCGCCGGGCCGTCCTCGTCGCGCACGAGGGCGAGATATATTACCGCTACGCGCTCGTCGAATCGCAGGACGACATGAGCGACGTCATGTTCTTCTTCATGAGCACGTACTCGCCGTCCGTCCGCTTCGATCATTCCGGCCGCTACGAGAAGATATTCGTCAACGAGGTCGACGCCGGAGGCCTCGTCACCATATAGCGCCCGCGCTCCCATCAACGGCCTAAACCCGCCCCCGATCCGCGCCGATACATGAAGGGACGGAGGAAGCGCGGATGATTCGTGGATGGTACACGGGAGCGAGCGGCATGGCCGCCCAGCAGGTCAGGCTCGACGCCATAGCCAACAACCTCGCCAATATCGACACGGACGGCTACAAGCGCGACGTGACGGTCAGCAAGGCGTTCGCGCAGCTCCTCCTCCGGCGCATGGACGACGACGGCGTCTATCTGCACCCCATGGGCTCCGGCGACACGGCCCCGATGATAGGCAAGCTGGGCACCGGGGTCGAGGCCAACGAGGTCTTCACCGAGATGGAGCAGGGCTCGCTCAAGGGAACCGACAGCGACTTCGACCTTGCCCTCGACGGGGCCGGCTTCATGTGCGTCTCCACCCCGCAGGGCGAGCGCTATACCCGCAACGGTTCCTTTATCCTCGGCAAGGAAGGCTACCTGGAGACGAAGGAAGGCTATCCCGTCCTCGGAGAGTCAGGCCCGATACGCGTCAAGGAGAATAACTTCCAGATAGACAAGTCCGGGCGCGTATGGGTCAACGCCGCGTACCAGGACGATCCCCTGAACTTCGTCGGACGAGAGCAGAACGAATGGCAGGAGCCGGTGCTCCTCGACACGCTGAAGCTCGTCGACTTCGAGACGGTCAGGTACATAGCCAAGCAGGGGTCCAGCATGTGGAAGGCCACCGAGGAATCGGGCCCCGCGATCGGCCTCGCGGGACAGGGCCGGCCTACCGTGATCCAGGGTTTCACCGAGTCGTCCAACGTCAATCCGGTGACCGAGATGGTACGGATGATAGAGGTAAACCGCGCCTACGAGGCTAATCAGAAGACTATCCAGACCGAGGATTCTACGCTCGGCAAGCTTATAAACGAAGTCGCCAAGGTATAGGGGTAAGATATGGTACGAAGTTTGTGGACGGCCGCCAGCGGCATGATAGGCCAGCAGGCCAACATCGACACGATTTCCAATAACCTCGCCAACGTGAACACGTCGGGCTACAAGAAGATGCGAGCCGACTTCGAGGACCTCATATACCAGACGGTGCGCGTCGCGGGAACCCCGGCTACCGAGGATACCGTCGTACCGGTCCCCGTCCAGATGGGCCATGGCGTCAAGCTGTCCGCCACGCCGCGGCAGTTCACGCAGGGCAACCTGCAGAACACCGAGAACTTTACCGACATAGCGATCATGGGCGACGGATTCTTCCGCGTGATGATGTACGACGGTTCCTACGCCTATAGCCGAGACGGCGCGTTCAAGATCGATTCCAACGGCCAGTTCGTGACGTCTAACGGCTACAAGATGATGCCCGAGGTCGTGCTGCCGCAGGACTTCATCCCCGAGACGCTGTCGATAAGCCAGGACGGGCGCATCAGCGTCAAGATCCCCGGGCAGGACGATCCCGTGGACGTGGGTCGCCTGGAGCTGTACCGCTTCGCGAACCCGGTCGGCCTCACCGCCGTCGGCGAGAACCTCTTCAAGCTGTCCAACGCCTCCGGCGACCCGATTCCCGGCCGGCCCGGATACGACGGGATGGGCAAGACGGTCCATAAGTTCCTGGAGATGTCCAACGTCTCGGTGGTCAAGGAAATGGTCAACATGATCGTCGCCCAGCGCGCCTACGAGTTCAACTCCAAGGCGATACAGACGAGCGACAACATGCTCGGCACCGCGACCAACCTCAAGAGGTGATGAGCCGTGACTATCGATAGCGCGACCCTGGCCTACCAGAACCGAGCCCTCCAGGTGCCCCGCGCGCAAGCCCAGGGAATGGGCGCCCAGTCCGCGGCCGCGCGCGGCGGCGCGTCGATAGACCGCTCCAGCAAGCTGTACGATCAGTGCCAGGAATTCGAGTCTATCTTCGTCAACATGATGCTCAAGGAGATGAGGGCGACCGTCGAGAAGAGCGGCTTGATAGACGGCGGCCAGGCCGAGGACATCTTCAGCGACATGCTCTACGACGAGTACGCCAAGGATATGTCGAAGACGGCCGGATTCGGCCTCGCCGACGCCGTCTACGTAGAGCTTTCCCGCCGGTCTTCTCTCTAGCGTAAAGGCTCCCCCGATCCGACCCTTGCAATTAGGCTCCGTATTCGCATATATACAAGCATGAACGGTATTAAGCTGAAGATGACCGCGCTCATGTTCAGCATCATTATCCCCCTGACGGCGGCCATGGGCCTTATCACGTACGGCTATGCGAGTCGCCTGATCTTGACCGAGGTAGAGGGCAACCTCGAGCGGCTCGCCCTCGAGGCGGCGGCCTACGTCGCGCTCAAGCTATCCGACGAGCTCGAGCGGCTCGAATCCATAGCCTCGATGGACGAACTAAGGTCCATGGACTGGAACGCGCAACGGGCGGTCTTGGCTCGCGTCCCCTCCCTGAGCGACGTCCTCGAGATCGCTATCGTCGACGCGGGAGGAACCGCCGCGTATCTGGACGGTACCCGGCTATCGCTGGCCGACAGGCCGTACATACGCCGCGCGCTGGCGGGGCACCGGAATTTCTCGGATCCCCTCGTCAGCAGGAAATCAGGCCAGCTCGTCATCATGGCCGCCGCGCCTATACGATCCGGCGAGTCCGTGGCGGGCGCGATCATAGCCCGCGTAGATCCGGTCTTCCTCTCCAGGCTCACCTCCGAGAAAGGCTACGGAGAGCGGGGGTACGCCTATATACTGAATCTCGACGGCGAGTTCATAGCCCACCCCGAGATAACGCTCGTAGAAAGGCGGGAAAACGCCCTTGAACACGCCGCCCGGCGCGGCGCCGACGAGGGCTATGGCGATTTCGTCCGGTCGAGCTTCGAAACGCCGTCCGGAACGGGGTCGTACCGGATAGCCGACGGCTTCGTCTATATGGGCTACGCGCGTATCCCTAGTACCGACTGGATCATCTACGTCGGGGCCCGGCGCGACGAGGTCCTCGCGAGGCTCGACGACTTCAAGCGCTTCTACTCGCTGGGAGCATTCATCGTCGCGATCCTGAGCTGCCTCGCCGCGTACGCGATCGCCGATCGCTTCAGCGGGCCGGTGATAGAGCTCGAGAGGCTCTTCGACCGGGCCGCGGGCGGCGACCTTACCATTCGCGCCGTCCCCCGGTCCAATGACGAGCTGGGAAGGGCGGCCGAGAGCCTCAACCGCATGATGGACAGCATCAAGCAGCTCAGCTACTACGACCCGCTGACCGGGCTGCCCAATATCGGCGTCTTCCTATCGGATGTATCGGAACGGCTCGAAGGCAAGCCCCCGACCTCCCCTCTTTCCGTCGCGCTCGTCTCCGCCGACCGCTTCCGCGTCGTCAACGAGATAGAAGGATACCCAGCCGGGGACGCGCTCCTCGTCGAGGCCGCCCTGCGCATCCGGGCCGACGCGCCACGCGGCTGCCGCGCCTATCGCGGCAAGGGCGACGCGTTCATCCTCGTCTTCGACGAGACCCACTCGCCCGCGGATGCGGAGGAATCGGCCCGGAGCGTGGTGGCGCGGCTATGCGCCCCCTATTCCCTTGGGCCCGAGGGATCCGGGCGATCCGTCAGGCTGACCTTCAGCGCGGGCATGGTCTGCGCCGGCCCGCGGGGGAACTCGGCGAACGAGCTCCTCCAGAACGCGACCTTCGCGGAGAATTACGCCAAGGAATCGGGCGGCGCAAGGTTCAGGCTCTACGAACCCGACCTTCACCAGCGCAACCGGGCTCTCCGCGACCTGGAGCAGCAGCTGCCGAGGGCCATGGAGGCGGGAGAGCTGTACCTCGAATACCAGCCCATGATCGATCTCGCGACCGGGCGCGCGGCGGAGCTCGAGGCGCTCGTGCGCTGGCGCCACCCCGACGAGGGCCTCGTATCGCCCGAGCTGTTCATAGCCGCGGCCGAGAAGACCGGCGTCATTCTCGCCGTCGGCTCGTGGATCCTCGACGGCGTATGCGCCCAGATAAGCGCATGGCGATCGCAGGGGCTCCCGGAAATGCCGGTCTCCGTCAACATATCGGCGAAGGAATTCGAGTCCGGGGACTTCATCGAGTCGATTCGCGCCGCGCTCCGTCGCCATGGCGTGGAACCCTCCCTGCTCCAGCTCGAGATTACCGAGCGGACGGTCATAGAGAGGGTGGAGGAGAGCATCTCCCGGCTCCAGGAACTACGGGACATGGGCATGCGCATATCCATCGACGATTTCGGCATAGGCTACTCGTCGCTCAGCTACCTCGTACGCCTGCCCGTAGACACGCTCAAGATCGACAAGTCCTTCATCCAGAACCTCGAGACGGGCAAGCAGGAGAAGGCCATCGTAACGGCCATCATCGCCATGGGAACGTCGCTCGGCCTGACCATCGTCACCGAGGGCATAGAGACCGAGGAGCAGCTCGCCTGGCTACGGCGCTTCCCGTGCCAGCTGGGACAGGGCTACCTCTTCAGCCGGCCGCGCCGGGGCGACGACCCCGAGCTGTTGGCGAGGCTACGCGGAGCGACGCCGGCAGGCTCCGCCGACCCTGTATCAAACGATTGACCTTATCGATATATTTATATATATTATCGACATGAACGAGAAACCGATCGTGATCGCCATCTGCATGGGCTCTTCGTGCTACGCCCGCGGCAACGCGCGCAACGCGGAGATAATCCAGCGCTGGCTGGCGCGCGAAGGCCGCGACGCTCGCGTCGAATTTACCGGAACGCTCTGCGAGGGCCTCTGCAAGGAAGGCCCGAATCTCCGTATCGGAGAAAAGACATACCGCGGCGTCGACCCCGCCGCCATCGAGGACATACTCGAATACGAATGCGGAGGAAGCTAGCCATGCCAAGCTACGAACCGATACGCACCGAGAGCGCGGCCTGCCAGGATTGCTACAAGTGCGTCAGGGAATGCCCCGTTAAGGCCATACGCGTCACCGAAGGCAAGGCGAGCGTCGTGCCGGAGCTGTGCGTCCTGTGCGGCCACTGCGTCGAGGTCTGTCCCGCGGGCGCCAAGAAGGTCCGTTCAGACGTAGAGCGCGCCAAGGCGCTGATGACGATGAAGCCGACGGTCATAGCCAGCGTGGCGCCTTCGTTCGCGGCCGAGTTCCCCGAGCTGGAGCCGGCCCGCCTCGTGGCGGCGCTACGCGCGCTCGGCTTCGCGTACGTGTCGGAGACGGCATGGGGCGCCGACGCCGTCTCCCGCTCGCTGGCCGCCGAACTATCCGGCGCCAAGGATTCGGGTCCCGGGCGCGTTATCCTGTCGAGCGCCTGCCCCGTCGTCAACGACTACATCCTTCTGTATCGGCCGGAACTGGCTGAGTTCCTCTCGCCGCTCGCCTCGCCGCTCGGGGCCCACGCCGCCGAGCTCAAGGCGGGGAGCGCGGCCGAGCGAGCCGTCGTCTTCATCGGGCCGTGCATAGGCAAGAAGCGCGAGGCGGACCGCTCCGGCGGCATCGTCGACGCGGCGGTTACCTTCAGGGAACTGCGCGCGTGGTTCGCTCAGGCGGGCATAGACCCCTACAGGATAAAGCCGACGGAGAAGGACGCCTTCTATCCTGACCGGGCGGCCAAGGGCTCGCTGTACCCGATAGACGGCGGCATGATCGTCGGAGTAAAGAAATACGCCCCCGGCCTGGCCGCTCAGTGCATATCGTACTCGGGGCTCGGCCAGATAGAGCGCGCGCTGGACGGACTCGATTCGTACGACGGCCGATCGCCCATCTTCCTGGAGCTCCTCGCCTGCGAGGGCGGCTGCGTCAACGGGCCGGAGGCCGAGCACCGGTCGGCTTCCGTACGGAAGCGCCTCGCCGTGCTCGACTACGGCCGCTCGTCCGACGATAGGCGGGACGCCGGTCCGGCGCCGGCCCAGAGGCGCGAGGCGACGCCGGTACCCCAGGACCTCCCGTCCGACAACGCGATCGTCGAGACGCTACGGTCCATCGGCAAGACGAGCCCGGAGGACGAGCTCAACTGCTCGTCGTGCGGCTACGACAACTGCCGCTCCTTCGCCGCCGCTATGCTGTCGGGCAAGGCCGAGCGTACGATGTGCGTATCCTATATGCGCAAGCTGGCCCAGAAGAAGGCCAACGCCCTCATCAAGGCCATGCCGTCCGGCGTGGTCCTCGTCGATACGGACCTCAGGATCGTTGAATGCAACCGCGCCTTCGCCAGGCTCCTCGGCAAGGACGCGGAACGCCTCTTCGACGCGAAGCCCGGCCTCGAGGGCGCCGAGCTGCGCAAGCTGGCGCCGTTCTGGCGGATCTTCGAAGACGCCTTCTCCGCGGGTTCCTTCTCCGCCGGCCGGCCCGATACGGTCGAGCACGACGTGAAATTCGACGGCAGGGTGCTGTCCGGATCGGTATTCGGCGTAGAGCCCGGCCTCGTCATCGGCGGCATCTTCCAGGACGTCACGGTGCCGTGGATACGCAAGGACCGCGTCGTCTCTCAGGCCCGCGCGGTTATACGCAAGAACGTGGCCACCGTCCAGAAGATCGCGTACCTGCTCGGAGAGAACGCCGCGGAGAGCGAGGCGATACTCCAGTCGATCGTCGAGTCCTTCTCGCCGGGCGCCAAGAATGGCGACGACCCGTTCGACTCCCTGGAATCGGGAAATCGCGGATAGGCCCATGAAAGACACCTTCCTGGAAATATCGCACCACCAGACCTCCAAGCTCGGGCAAAGCGCCCCCGGCGACGTATTCCAGTCCATCAAGTGCGACGACGGGCGCGTCGTATCGGTGCTCTCGGACGGCCTCGGCTCCGGCATCAAGGCGGGCGTGCTCGCCACGCTGACCGCGACCATGGCCGCCCGCTGCGTGGCCGCCGACATACCGCTGCGGAGAGTCGCCGAATTCGTCATGCGCTCGCTGCCCGTATGCTCGGAGCGGAAAATAAGCTACGCGACGTTCTCCCTGATAGACGTCGCGCCGGGCGGCAGGGTCCGCGTCGTGGAATACGACAACCCGCCGTACGTCCTGCTCCGCGCGGGCACGCTGATGGAGCCCCTGAAGTCGGAGCTACGACTTCCCAGGGGCAAGGGCGGGGCCAAGGGCGACGCGGTACTCAGGCTGTCCAGCTTCGTCGCGAAGCCCGGGGACCGCATCGTCCTGTACTCCGACGGCGTCACGCAATCGGGCATGGGCACCAAGAGCTATCCCTTAGGCTGGGGCGACGTCGCCGTACAGGACTACGTACGCGACCTGGTCGCGTCCTCTACCGAAGGCCTGTCCGCCCGCGAGCTCGCCAAGAGCCTCGTCCGCGAGGCGGTGACCAAGGACGGATGGGCGCCCAAGGACGACATAACCTGCGGGGTAGCCTATTGGCGCCACCCCAGGCGCCTCCTCGTCCTTACGGGGCCGCCCGTCTCCCGCGAGCGAGACAAGGAGATGACCAGGGTCTTCGCGTCGTTCGACGGACGCAGAGTCATCGCGGGCGGCACGACGGCCAACATCGTCGCGCGGGAAACCGGGGGCAAGATAAGCGTCGACCTCAAGGACCTCGATCCCGAGATACCTCCGTCGTCGTCCCTGCCCGGAGCGGATCTCGTCACCGAGGGCATACTGACCCTCGCGCGGGTCGCCTCGCTGCTCGAATCGGACCAGGACGACCCTTCGCCCAGGCGGAACGCCGCGCACCGTCTCCTGGAGCTCATGCTTGACTCCGACGTTATCCAGTTCGTCGTCGGGACGCGTATCAACGAGGCCCATCAGGACCCCACCATGCCCGTAGAGCTGGAAATTCGCCGCAACGTCGTCAAGCGCATCGCCGCGGCGCTCGAAGCGAAGCACCTTAAAGAAACCCGCGTAAGCTATATCTAGGAGACATCCATGAGAACAGAGATCAAGGTCGTTATCTGCGCGGGAACCGCCTGCCACGTCATGGGAGGCTCGGAGCTCTTCCTCGTCAAGGATCGCCTGGACGAATCCATCCGCGGACTCGTGTCCATAGAAGGCATACCCTGTCTCGACCTCTGCCGCAGGAGCGCCCCCGATCGCCGCCCCGGCGGTAGCGCGCCGTACGCGCTCGTCGACGGCGTACCGGTCGAGCGGGCCGACCTCGATTCCCTCGCGGCGGCGATAACGGCCCGGGCGATCGAACTGGAGGGATAAGCGATGCATTTCAACAACCGCGCCGCTCGCCTTCGGCGCGAGATACTCGCGAGGCTCGCCACGCTCAGGCTGGAAGACCGGCTTACCGAGGATATCGAGCGACTGCCGTACCAGGTAACGGCCCCGGGATGGGAGACGGTGCGCTGCTGCGTCCACAAGGACCGGGCCATCATTCGGCTACGCGTCGCGGCGCGCCTGGGCTTCGACGTAGGGGCCAAGGACGACATCGAGAAGCCGCTGGCCGACTACGCGAAGGAGGCCCTGGAACGAAAGGCCCCGTCGGCCGTCGGGCTGTTCTTCCTCGAGGAGGCCTGCAACGACTGCGTATCGTCCCCGTATATCGTCACGGACGTCTGTCAGGGCTGCCTCGCGCGTCCCTGCGCGTCCAATTGCCCGAAGAAGGCCGTACATTTCGTCGAAGGCCGCTCCCGCATCGACCCGACGCTGTGCGTCGGCTGCGGCATATGCGCGCAGGCCTGTCCCTACAAGGCCATCATAAAGGTTCCCGTGCCCTGCGAGGAGGCCTGTCCCGTAGGCGCCGTCGTGCGCGACGAGAACGGCGAGCGGCGCATAGATAAAGAACGCTGCGTCGAGTGCGGCCGCTGCGTACGCGAATGCCCCTTCGGGGCGGTCATGGAACCGAGCAGGCTCTTCGACGCTATCGCGACCGTACGATCCGGCGCGAAGGTCGTGGCGCTCGTCGCCCCGGCCGCCGTGGCCCAATTCCCCGGCGGCCCCGGCAAATTCTCCGCCGCCGTCGCGTCGCTCGGCTTCTCGTCGATCGTCGAGGTCGCCGCGGGAGCCGAGGCCACCATCGAGGCCGAGACGCACGAACTCCTGGAGCGAATAGAGCGAGGCGAGGGGCCGCTCGCTACCAGCTGCTGCCCCGCGTGGACCAAGACGGCGCGTACGGCGCTGTCGTCGACGGCCACCACGGTATCGTCGACGCCGAGCCCTATGGTGTACTCTGCCCGCGCCGTCAAAGCCGCCAGGCCCGACGCCGCGCTCGTCTTCATCAGCCCGTGCCTCGCCAAGCGCCGCGAAGCGGAGGAGACGGGCGCCGTCGACCTCACCCTGTCTACGGAGGAGCTGGGAGCCTGGTTCGTAGCGGCTGGCACCGAGATCGCGTCTATGCCCGAACGCCCCTTCGACGCCCCCGACGGAACGCCGGCGCTGCGGCCCGCGACCAGGGACGCGCGCGCGTTCGGGGCGTCGGGAGGCGTAGCGGCGGCGGTAAGCGCAAGGTTCGTGGCCATGGGCAGGCCCGCGCCGCGGACCCTCGCCATAAACGGCCTGGACAAGGCCGCCATCAAGGAAATGGGACGATGGGAAGCCGCCCCTCCGCAGACCGACCTCATCGAGGTGATGGCCTGCCAGGGCGGCTGCGTGAACGGGCCCTGCTCCATCGCCAACCCCAGGGCGGCTACCGTCGCCCTGGGCAAGTACGCCGAGGCGGGCTCTGACTAGGGCCGCGCCCGGGCCTTATAGGATTCCATCGCGGCCGCGGACTTTTCGAAGGGTCCGCCCAGACGCCTCGCGCCCTCGTCGGTCACGAGCCAGTCCTCCTCGTTCCTCACCCCGCCGACGGATATCCAGCGCTCAGCCTCCGCGTAGTCTATGAAAGCCGAATGCTTACCCTCGGCCTTCCACGCCGCTATCAGGCCCTCGATGAAGTACACGCCCGGCTCTACCGTCATGACCATGCCGCACTTCAGGGGCTTGGCCATGCGCAGGCTCTTCAGCCCGAACTCCGCGCTCTTCGGTTCGCCGTCGTACCCTACCCATACCTCGCCGAGGTTCTCCATGTCGTGCACGTCAAGGCCCATCTGGTGCCCGAGGCCGTGAGGGAAGAAACACGCGTGAGCCCCCGCCGCGACGGCCTCGGCGACGTCGCCCTTCATGATTCCAAGGTCCTTGAGCCCGGATGCTATGGCACGGGCGGCCGCGAAATGGCATTCGCGGAACGACGTTCCCGGCCTCATCATCGACGAGCCGGCCTCGCCGGCCCGCAGGACGATCTCGTAGACTGCCCGTTGTCGAGCGTCGTACCGCCCGCTTATAGGGAACGTGCTCGTCAGGTCGCCAGCGTAGCCCTCGGCCGACTCGGCTCCCGCGTCGAGCAGGAACAAGCCTCCGTCGGCCAAGCGTCCCGGGTATCCGTGGTTGTGGAGCACGGCGCCCTTCGTCGTCGCGATGGCCGGAAAGGCCGGGCACCCGCCCGCGTACGCCACCCGGTACGCCTCGGCCATCATCTCCGACTCCGTGGCGCCGGGCCTGGCCGCCGCTATCACCGCGCGGTGCATGCGTATGGAGGTATCGACCGCCGTCTCGATCTCGACTATCTCGCGCGCTTCCTTTATCTCGCGCTGAGCGACGATGGCCCGTATCAGCGGTATCGACGCCGCCGCGGCGACCGCCCCCGGAGCGACGCGGCGGACGGCGCCGAGCTCTATCGACGCGTCGGCGCGGTACGGAGGCGTAAAGAGGAGGCCGTCCCCCGCCGCCGCGGCGTCGGCGGCGAACCGGGCGCGCGGTACGGCGGAATCGGCGCCGCATAAGGCGCGATACGCCTCGGCGTCCGGCCTCGGGCCGGACCATACCAGGTCGTCGATGGTCGCCTCGTCGATATAGAGCCTGGCGACGCCGGAACCGACGTCCAGCGTCGCGGCGAGCCCCGGCTCGGCGATCCCGAAATAGTAGAGGAAGGAGGAATCCTGCCTGAAGCGGTACGCGTTATCGGCGTAATTCCTGGGACTCTCGCCGTTACCGACGAACGCGACGAGCCCGTCGCCGACCCCGAGCCGCGTTAACGATGCTACGAGGGCGCGCCTGCGCCCCGCATAAACGGATTGTTCGAACATGGGGACATGCTAACGCGTGACGGCCCCGCCGTCAACAAAGACCGCGTCACTCGTCGATCAGCAGGCCCTTCTGTCGGGTATCGATGTTGTTGAGCAGTCCCATCAGCTTGTCCTTCTCCATCAGGTCGATGAGCCTGGCCTCGACGAATTTCTTTGCCTCGTCGGAGAAGACGCCGCCCGTGATGCAATAGCCCTTGCCGGCCTTCAGGTCCTTTATCCTCGCGTGGAAGTCGCGTAGCACCAGCTCCCCGATCGTACCGGTGGATCGAATCATCCTGAACAGCACGACGTCGGACCAACGGCTCGTCTCCACCTCGGCCAGTATATCGGCCCAGTCGTTCTTCTGGACCGATATATCGGTGATCTTTACCTTGGCCTTGGGGAAGAACGACAGCGTTATCTTGCGGCACAGGGTGATGAAGTCGCTCGTCGCCGACAGCAGGTAGACCTGCAGGTTGCGGTTGGAGTTAAGCTCCTTGTACTTGGCGAGCTGCGCCGGCGTATCCTTGTAATTAGGGAATATCTGCTGGATCTCGTTGAGCAGCCCGACGGCCTTGGCTATCTCCTGCTCCTTGAGGTACGCCGCCGCGAGCCGGTACTTTATCTCCACCAGTACCTCTACCTTGATATCTGGATGCCTGAGCCCCAGCTCGAAGTCCATCACGGCCTTCTGGAACTGCCGCTGGTTCAGGTGGATGGTCCCGGCGAACAGCGCCGCCGACGGGCCGAGCGCCGGATCCGTCCGCAGGTGCGTGAAGAGCCGTATGGCCTGCTCCTCCTGCCCTATCTCGTGAAAGCACTCGCCCATCGCGAACAGGCTTTCCTTGTCGTCCGGCTGCAGGTCGACGGCCCGCTTGAGGCACGAGAGCGCCTCCTTGTAGTTCTTCACCTTGAACAGGGAATGCCCCAGGTAGCGCAGCGTCATCGCGTGCTCGACGTTCTGCTTGTTGGCGAGGCGCAGGTGGAAGATGGCCTTCTCGTACTGCCGCTTCTGGAACTCGAGATAGCCAAGGTTGTAGTTCGTCTCGAAGTCTTCCGCCTTGACGGCATGGGCTATCACCAGGCCCTTGTACGCCTCGTCCAGGCGCCCGAGCTTCAGCGCGGACAGCCCGTAGCGCTTGTTGCCCTCGAATTCGTCGAGGTCGGGATTGCCGGCCGCCGCCTCCAGGAGCGTCTCGTACGCCTTGAAGGACTTGTCCCAGGATTGCTCGGCGTAATACACGTCGCCGAGAGCGGCCAGCGCCTCGGGATCCTTGGGATTCTGCGCCAGGCGCCTATTGGCCTCCCTGAGGATCTGGGCGTGATCCTTTGCCTTTATCCTCTTGCCCTTCTTCCCGCCCTTGCCGGCGGGGCCCTTGCCCCTGGACAGCACGGCGTTCCCGATGAGTATCACGAGAGCAAGAAAGATGATGACGATGACGACAGGCAACAAATCCATGAAAGAAGTATGGGCGGCGCGGTCAAATATTGTCAAGGAAGCCAGCTAGGCATAAAAAAACCCGCCGCGGGAATTAATCCGCGGCGGGCCATGATTTCTGGATAAAGGGGCTAGTCGCTAGTCCCGACCGGAACTACCAGCGATTGCCGTAGTCGCGGCGCGGGGGGCGCTCGTTGGCCTCGTTGACGCGGAGCGAGCGGCCGTCGAGTTCGCGGCCGTTCATGCCGCTGATCGCCGCCATGGCGGCGTCGTCCCCGGTCATCTCGACGAATCCGAAGCCCTTGGAGCGGCCGGAATCGCGGTCGATGACGATGTTGACGGACTGGACTTCGCCGTACTGGCCGAAGGCGGTGCGGAGACCGTCCTCGGAGGTACCGTAGCTGAGGTTGCCGACGTAGAGTTTCTTAGCCATGAAAAGGTCCTTTTCCCGGATCTGTGCCGGGGATTGAGATAGTCGTGGAACGGATACGGGAAAGGAGGCCAGAAATTGGGCTACGCAGGGATGCGAGATTCGCCGTAAGGAGTGCGGATGTATGCGCATTATTAATTCGGCTAAAATCTGACAGATTCACGGTCCTCTAAAACACGATTCGTTTCCAACGGTACGTATTCTATATGAAAGATTAAATAATGTCAAAGTATTTTGCTCAGGGCGCGACGGTCATAATCGTCTCGGCGATGCCGTACAGGCCATTCCGGAAGCCCATTTCACGAATATTCCGCTCTATAGACTCGCGTCGCCCGGCGTCGCCCAGGATGCTTTCGACCCCCCGCTTAAGCATGCGCGGCGTCCGGCAGTACAGGCCGACGCCGTGCTTCACGACGAAATCGACGTTGCCTTCCTCCTGCCCGGGGATGCGGTAAGCGATGATGTTCGGCTTCCCTACGCAGAGCACCTCCGCCACGACGCTGGCGCCTGCCTTGCTCGCGATCGCGTCGGCGGACCGCATCAGCATCGGCATCGAGTCGGTAAATCCGAGCACGACGACCTTCTTCTTGTCGATCGCCTTGATCCTGTGCGCCAGCGCGACGGTCTCCACCTCGAGCTTCAGCATCGCGTCGCGCCCGCACACGACGACCAGGTCGAAAGCCAGTCTCGACGACAGCAGTTCGCGCGTCATCTGGCTGGCCCGCTTCATGCCGTCGGCGCCTCCCGCTATGAGCACCATCGGCTTGCCTTCGCGCAGGCCGAGCGACCGCCTGTAATCGGCTATCTCGGAAGGCGACACGGGACGCTCGAACCGCTCGTTGACGATAAGCGAGTGGGAGTACACGCGGCGAGGGTCGGCGCCGTAGCCGACGAGCACCTTCGCCGCCTCCTCGGTATAGCACGCGAGCGGCCATCGATGATTGAAGGCCCAAATCGGGTGCGGGTCGTAGGGATCCGTGACGACCATGATGGTGGGTATCCTGCGCCTACCCCTGAGCGCCTGCCGTAGCGACCACGCGAGCATATGGTGCACGCACACGACCCTCGTCGGCCGGTACTCGTCCAGGAGGCGCGTCATCGCGCGCAGGGAGAATACGGCGGTAATGAACTGCGACAGCCGCATCGCGGCCGGCGTCACGTTATTCGCGTACATGAACCGCCATAGCGCCGGCAGCTTCTGAGAGGCTATGCGGTACCCGTCCTCGTAGCAGAACAGCCCGACCCGTGACTTGACGGGGCACTCGATACGCGTATCGGCCCCGTATTCCGCCGCGATCCGGCCGGCCAGCGCGCGCGCTGGCGCCAGGTGGCCCCCGCCGGTCGGCAGGTAGAGGAAGAGCACTCGTTCTCGTGAAGCGTCAGCTTGCATGGGGTCCCTCAATAAGGCGGAGAAGATACTACCGGAAGGGGGTACGCGTCCACGTACCCGCTCCTTGCCTAGATCGCGGCTATCGAGAATAATACCGTCAAGCGAAAGGGAATAAACGATGTTACATACTAGAAGACTACGGATGACGATGCTTTTTCTCTGTATTTGCGTTACCGCCTACGCCCAGGAGTACTCGTTTACCCCGGACTTCACGATCGCGACTAAGACCGACGAATTCGGAGTAGCGGGCGGTTTCGAGCTGGTTCTGTCTGGCGAGGTCACCTCGTGGGAATTCATCGATTTCAGCTTTACCTCGGAACATTTCGGCTTCGTCGCGGCCACATCCCTCCATCAAGACGACGAGTATTCGCCCGACCTAGCCCATCTACCCGGGGGGACGCTTTTCAACAGCTATTTCATCATGGACCAAGGAGGCCTAGTCTTCAAGGCCACGGGCATGGAGCTACAGCTAGGTAGGCTGGAGCACCATGACGTTATCGACTCGCCATATACCTTGTTCATCTCATCGAAGCGCAACCCGGCCATACTGGCGAATTTCCGCTACGAGAACGATTTTGCGTTCTACGAGACGCGGTGGTTAGAACTGAACAGCGATTCTGCGGTAAGTACTGATGCGTTTCCTTCTGGCTTCCCCGATCGAGGCGCCAACATCAAGACGTACGGCATCAAGCTAGGGAATATGCGTTTCGGCTTCCAGGACGCTGCGGTCTATGCCGGTAAGTCCTTCGACCTGGAATACTTCGTCAGCCCCATGCCGAATTACCTGATCCAGTATGTCAAGGGAACTGCCGGCAGGCCATGGTCGACCGGCGCGAACGAGAACGACGTGATGGGCGCTTTCTGGGACTGGAAGCCGACGGACGAACTCTACTTGGACGCCCAGGTTTTCATTGATGACGTCAGCATCTTCGGACTATTCGATTCGCCCGATAATCCGTGGAAGGCGGCTTATTCATTTGGGGGGAAACTAGAGACGGACTACGGCATCTTCGGATTCCATCATGCGCTTGCGACGAAGTACGTCTTCAGCAGGACCAGGGACGCTTCCGACAGCGATTACGAGTACTCGTATACCTACTACCCAGACACACGATTCAAGCTGGCGGACGGGACGCTCATGCCGATATCGATCGAAGACACGATGATCGGCTACTACAACGGCGAGAACAATATCGCCTTCAGGCTCGACTATGAGGGCTCGTGGTCGGGCATCGACATTGTGTCTAACCTGGAGTTCGTACTCTCAGGGCCCAAGTCCCCCGCCAACGCATGGCATGAATATACGCACTACCCCGAACCTGGCACCAAGCTCTTCGACTACTCGAAACTTGAGAAGAAGCTGATGCTTGAAGCCCAGGCGTCGCGCCGCTTTGGCGGCTGGCTGGCTTTCGTCAACCTCCGTGCCGGTATTGCCTTCAATGCCCTGGAACTCCAGGATCCGGCATCGCCCGAAGGCCTTACAACAGATTCAGTCAATGACACTGCTTGGATCTGGCGGCCCGGAGACGAGACCGACTACACACTGTCCTTAGGGCTCGGCGTCCGCTACGACATTCCCGTCATGAAGACCCTGAGGAAGTAGCCGGATTCCATACGGTGTTACTTGCCATTGAACCGCCAGGCTCCGGATAGTTGTAAGCGTGGCGAGAAACCGTCGGGGAGGAGGTCGCCTCCTCCTCCCGCAGACAGGCTGACGCCCGAACCGATGTCGCGCGTCAGGGTCACACCGACCCGGAATAGCATAAATTCGTAAGATACATCCCGCGCGACGTATGAGACGTCGGTCAGGTTGATTGAAGGGTCGCCGTACAGCAGTAGCCCGGAGCATTCTACGTCAAGCCATTCGGGAATACGCACTGTCGCGACGGTCTCGAACGACAGCCTCCCGGGTCCGAACGGCGAACTCAACGGAAGGACCAGAGGTTTACCATCGGCCCTGAGTCGGTAGATAGCCCGGCTTAAGGCCAGGTCGTCGTCAAACGAACCCCACAGATAATGCGTCGCGAGCACCTCGGTATCGTAGTCTAGACTTACCGACCCGAAATGGAAAGTTCCGGACAAGCCGCCCTGGAACGCCCAGATCGTCGGAATACCGCTGTCGTTAACCCCGAAAAGGTTAGCGTTAAAATCATCGAAACCTAGCACGAGATACTGACGGTGGTCTTGCGTCGCGTTGAACTCAGCATCAAAAATAAAGGATATATTATTGGAACCGACCGATCCATTGTGGACGCTGAATATCGGCAGGATATCACCGAACTGGAATGCGTTGTTCGGGCGGGAGAACAAAGACTGGACGCCAAGACCCAGCTCGACATTATCTAGCTTAAACGCGAAACGCCGCGATGATAGCAGGATCTGCGAGATACTAAAACCATAATCCTCTATTGCGGGATCGAGGAGCCCGCCTACGTCGGCAGCACCGGGCCTATTCTCTAGGGTCGCGATGACCTGCGTAATCTCCAGCTTGCCTAGGGGTAACGAGTAGTACAAGGCGTCCAGATAGGGAACGTGGGTATCGATCTGTAGCCCGCTTAGCCGTGACGGACCCAGGTCGACCTTCTGTCTGCCGATTCGCAACAGCCCTCCCAAGGCCGGCGCATAGAGTATACCCGCCGTTAACAGGTTGTTCTCGATAGCCACGGGATTACCGGATTGGCCGACCGGTACGTTAAACTCTCCAGGAGCTCTGTATTCAGACACCAACCGCGTCGTGATAGTCACGCCGACTCCGGAAGAAGACTCGAGCGTAGCGGTAAAATCGCTGAGGGGTCGTGATAAACGCATGGAGTCGATGCCGCCCAGAGGTGGTATCAGATCGGCATATGTATACGCTAAAAAGAGTTCCGACTCGATTGATATCTGCGCATCGGCGTTCGGTGAGTCTTGTGCGGTTACATCCAGAACCAGGCAGAAGGAAGCTACGGCCAATGCCAGACATGTAATGCCAAATCGTTTCCCGCAAGTTTCCATTCGATAGTTCCCCCATCGTCGATAATATCATCTTGAAGTCTAGGACGGCACCTTCAATAGCAACGAGAAAACTAGCCCGTGGTGGCTTCCGAGCCGCTTTTCAACTCGAAGACTAGAACGGACAGGGCCAGAGCGTCGATGTCGCCTACCGGCACGTCGTCAAGCTAATAAAGGAAGTACGTCTCAGCCATCTACCGTCCCTAAACCCTTGTCTAGAAGGATATCTTCATCAAGAGCGTTACGATCAGCCCGACTCGATACCCATCGAGCCCGACCTCGAGATCCTCGTCTTCCGTATCGACGTAGCCCGTATCCACGTAGTAGGTCCCCACGTCTCCGTAGACGACGGGCAAGCCTATATTGGCGGTGATATACTTGAGCGGGCTCCAAGTTATCCCGCCTATCCATATGCCGGACCCGTCGTCGAGGGATTGCTCCCATTTCATCGCGAAGTCTATCTTGGTTTTGAAGATATCTTTAACGCCGAGCGCCAAACCTAGCTTCTGATCGCTCAGGCCAGACTCGGTAGCCGCCACGTAGTACTCTCCGTAGAGCCTGAGCCTGTCCCATTCCTTGAAGAACCCGGCTATCCCCTCGCAGGACAATTCGTCAGCGGCGGAGTAGCGCACGACGACGTCCGAGAATAGATCGGCGCCGAGTATCACTTTCTTGATGGACCAGAGGCCCGCATAGCCGTCGGCATACCTATAAAGAAGGCCGCCGCTCAGGTACGTATCGAGGACGAGAAGGTCCATCTTGGCGGCGTAGCTCAGGTCTTCCGTCGACTGTACGTCGCCGGATCCGAACGCGTAGGTCGTTACGCCCTTCAAGAAGGCGGGGAAGGCAGCCCTGATGGTAAAAGAGTCGTCGCTGTCGTCCATGAGGTTGCCGGGGTTGAAAATACGGCCCTGGCCCCATACCGACTCGAACTGCCCGACGCGGAAGAACATCGCGTCGGCCAGGATATAGTCGCCGTACAACTCGAGAATATTAAATTTCCCCCAATTGAACTCGCTGGCCGGGTCGAACTTCGTACCGAACGAACCATGAATGGAAGCTATGGAACTGGGCCTTGCGTCTATCGACACCACGGTCTCGGCTACGACGCCCGCGCCGAGGTCGAAATTATCGCTAAGGTCGTCGAGCGAGGGCCAATCCCTGTAACCGGCTATCGCGCCGCCCAAGGCGCGGAAATAGCCGCCGAACACGAGCCGCTCGTCCGGTCCGTATATATCCGTATGGTCTATTCCGGTATCCGAGACCACGGTGTCCGATACGGGTTGGTCGAACAGCTCGTCCAGGACTCCCTGCGCGGCCTCTTCCTGGCCGAATGCGCCGATGGCGGCCGAGAACGTTATCGCAGCCAGCGCGGCGGCGTATCGGCTTTTGCTCATCGGCTGACCTTTTCCAGGTATTCCTTCGTATACGTGGAATCGGGCAACTTGTTCAGCGACGGGTTCGATATCGTCACCGTCGTGCGCTCGTACTCCATCTTCCCCCCGATGCTACGGAATTTCAGGTGATCGACGATGACCATCGACAGGGGTAGCCACCTGGAGCCTACCTTCTGATAGCTGGGGATCGCGGTCGTGCGCATCAGCTGCCCCGACAGGCTATAGTCTTCCATCTTCCGTACCAGCCCGTCGTCGGAGATCCATAGCTTTACCTTGGGAAACGACACGCGGTCGTTCCTGGCTTCTAGGTTAAGAACGGTGCAGGAGAATTTTCCCAGTTGCTCGCGGGAGTTCGCAACGGCGCGATAGTCTCCTGAGAAGTTGAAACGGTTGAAATCCGAGTTCCTGAAGCTAGAGTTCTGGAACCGCTCCTTGGCGCTCGTGAACGTGAAGCTCTTGCCGACGGGGTCGTAAAGCCAAAGGTTGTCGCCTTCCTTGAGATAGCCCTTGCCCTTGTCGGAAACCGGTTCCAGTATCAGGATCAGGAATTGATTCGTCCTGTCGCGACGGAACATCGCCGCGACGGTGATGGAGGTCGAGCCGCCCGGGTCCCTCTTCTCGATACGGTATTCCGCGGAGACGTCGGTGTCCATGAAGGCTACGAGCGAATCGACCTTCCGGAGGAGAGCGGCGCTCGCGGCGCTCTCCTGTGCCCGTGCGCTGGAGCCCCCGACGAGAATCGACAGGGCTATTAGCGTAAAAATCCTCTTCATAGGTATATTTCCTTCTAAGACCGGGTTAATTGCACCATAACAACCAATGGCGGGTCTGCGAGGTAACCGCGCCTCAGCCGTTGGAGCGCATCGCGTCCACGGGGCGGATACGGCCCGCTCCGCGAGCCGGCCCGAATGCCGCGATCATGACGGCCGCGACCATAGCCGCCAGGTTGACGATAGTCGACCTCGAGCCGAGGTAATAGCCGAGCCGCCCGCCTTCGGTAAACATGCCTGCGGCCGCTATCACGCTGAAGTCAATAAGGCCGATGAGCCTGAGCGCGATTGTACCGAAAGCTAGCCCCGCCAGCGAAGCCGTACCGGCGAGCAGCGCGGCCTCGATGACGAAGAGCCCTACGACCGAAGCCCTGCTCATGCCCAGGGCGCGCATCGTACCGATCTCCTTGGTGCGCTCATATACGAGGACGCGATAGGTATTCAGTATACCGACCATGACGATGATCACGAAGACGACCAGCACGAAATAGCTGACGAGGGAGAATGCGTCGAGAATGTCGGTGATCTGGGCCAGGTGGGCGTTCAGCGTCATCACCGCGAGGGTCTCGCCGTCGAGGCCGCCCGCTAACGCGTCGCGACGGTCTTCCTTGCTCGCGAGTACCGGCATGACCGCTACCGAGGCGGCCAGGGCGTCCCTGACGTCGAGGCCGAGCCTGTCGAGGCTTGCTCCGTTCTTGGCGTAGACGGCGATGTCCGTCGCCGCGGTCTCGTCCCTTCCGAGTAGGGGATTTAGGTCCGCGTTCCTGAGATAGGCGACGAATCCGAACAGGCTCGTTTCCTCGAATACGCCCTTGACGACCAGGGTAGCGGTATTGTACTGCCCGGAATCGGTCGTCAGGAACAGTTGAACGTCGTCCCCGACCCTCGCCTGCAACAGGCCGGCGGCGGTACTACTGATGAGGATTCCGTTCCTGCCGGCATCGCCCAGCATCGCGTCGATGCCGCCGGATCCGAATTTCATGCCGCGGAGCTCCTCGGCCTCGCCGTCGAAGTCGATTCCGACCAGCCTGCGCTGCCTTACGGACTCTCCACCGAAGAACAGGCTCGCG
Source organism: Spirochaetae bacterium HGW-Spirochaetae-3 (assembly GCA_002839315.1). Lineage (GTDB taxonomy): Bacteria > Spirochaetota > Spirochaetia > Treponematales > UBA12059 > SZUA-370. Next base: position 170,575 of record PGXV01000003.1, on the reverse strand, counting down.
TCCTGACGATAGTACACAGTCCGCTTGGAGACCGTACGGACCTCCTGGACATCACCACGGAGGAGGGCGACAAGGAGATCGGGGTCGCTTATTCCTTGCGGCTTGTCGGGACTATACCCCGTAACGCTAATATGCCCCGCGAAATACCTCGCCGCCTTCGCCTTCACGGTAGTCAAGGCGCCGTCGGTAACGCCGCTGATCACCGTTATCAGAGCGAAACCGACGACGATGGCCGCGGCGATCACGGAGTAACGCTTGCGTTGGAGGAGGAGGTTCCTGAAGGCCAAGAAGAAAGTCATAGATACGGCATCCTGTCCGGCGACTATACCACGGAGCGCGCCGGGATGGCTATCACGGCGCTTCTTAATTACCGTTCATCGCGGTGACGGGCTGTACGCGCATCGCCAGCGATACCGGATAGATCCACGCCAAGGCTCCCGCGAGCGTCGCCATGCCCAGATGCATGAGCGCGCTCCCGACCGTGGCGACGGGCCTGATCAGCTCTCCGCCGAACAGCGAGATAAGCAGAGGATTGGATACCCTGATTCCGACGCGGGCCGCGTACGCCGATACGGCGCTACCGACGAGGATCCCGACCGCGGCCGAGACGATCGTCAGCGACATCGATTCGGCGATGAACATGCCGCGTATGAACCCGGCCCCGGCCCCGATCCCCCTCATGGTCCCTATCTCGGCCGTACGCTCCAGCACGGAGATGACCAGCGCGTTCATGATGACGAGGACGGCGCCGATGACGATGAAGCCCATGCCGAGATAGAACGCGCCCTGCACTGCGAACAGCGCCTGGGCGCTTGTCCCGGCCGCGCCCCTCCAGTCGAGGACGCGGACGCTCCATCCGTTATCCTCGGCGACGGACTCGAGCGAGTCGCGCATCCTGCGTTCCTGGCCTTCCTCGGACCGGAACAGCGCGAAGCTCCACGCGGCCGCGTCGGGGCTAACCATCAGGTCCCTGTCCGCGTTGTCGGACAGTGCCCCCTCCAGCGTCTCCAGGGAGAAGCCGGAGTCGCCCGAGTCCACGACGTCCTCCGCCGAGGCGAACAGGTCGTCGAGGTCCCCGACGGGCCCGGACTCGACGACGTTAGCCGAAGAGGAGACGTACCCCATGGTATAGTCGGCCAGGCCGCGTACGATAGTCGGATCCGCCAGCACGAGCCTGTCCATGATCTCGGTGCCGCCCGGATACTTATGGACGCCGGATAGTGTTCCCCTGCGTACCTTGAAACTACCGTTAGAATACATGCTGAACGTTACGTCCTCGCCTAGCTCCAGCGGGCGGCCGAGCCTCGACTCGATCTTGGCCGCGAGGGCCGCGTTGACGAATACGCCGCCCGTCTTTATCCCGGATATGCTTCCGCGCGTCACGACGACGTCCGAGCATACGGAGAAATACGTATCGGGATCGATGCCGAAGACCGGTACGTTGTAGCTGACGCCCCCGATGCGCATCTGGGCGGCCGCGGAGACCAGCGGAGTCCACGCCTCCAGGCCTTCTACCTCGCCGAACCTGACCGCCATATCGGAGAATCCCGCGATAGAAGGTATAGACTCGTAATCGCTGACGATGGGAACCTCGCTACCGAACAGGCCGTATGCCGTCTCGGTCCAGGCGCTGATGGCGACGTCTCCGGTAACGCTCCTGACGAACGACGAATGAAGCCCCTGGTTGGTACTCTCGAATACGGCGTTCGCGATGAAGAGGGCGGCGATGCCGATCGCGATAAGGGAGCCGATCGTCAGGCTCTTCCTGAGGTGCCTGGCTAGGTTTCGTATTGAGAGCTTCAGTATCAGCATGATTCCTCAATCTATATGAAAGGAGGCGGTAATTCAAGGCAGGCCGACGTAGTAGAGGCTAGACAGACGAGCACGACGTGGTACTGGGATCCTTGATTCTGCTAATCCGACCGTTCTAGATCCTGAATGCCCGAGAAACCCTTTGCTGGTCGGCTTCCATTCTAAAGACCATCTATATCCTTATCATTTTGTAACATCAATTTTCTGGCAAGACAATCGAATGTTGAATTCAGCGAAGACGCTCCGTCTTCATGCTCCTGTATTCGATATCCTCGAGGAGACTCCGGTTCACTGCAAGAAGATCGGCTAGAAAAGCCGTGATCATCGTCTGGAAACCAATCCCGAGAAGGATCGACGCAAGAATCAGGGACTGGACATGGCCGCCGCCGGATCCGCTGAACGCGAAGACGAGGTATCGTATGCCGAGCAGTACGCCGATGGAAAACACGGACAACCCAATCTTCATGAAGAACCGGAACGGCTTATAAACGACGAAGATCCGAAGCATCGTCATGACTGACTTCTTGATATAGCTTGGGATGCTCTTCACCAGACGCGATGGTCTGAGGTCCGCATTAACGCGAATAGGCACGTTTAGTACGACCATGTTCTTCATGCCAGCTTGTATTATAGTCTCAAGTGTATAGGTGTACTCGTTGAATACATGGAACCGTAGGGCCGCATCCCGGCTAACGGCGCGGAAGCCGCTGGGAGCGTCCGCGACGTCGGTCTTGCTCACCGCCCTGACGACGGCACTCCCCAGCCATTGTAGGAGCTTCTTGACCGGAGAAAAGTGCTTGATCGCCGCGATCGGCCTGGCACCTATGACGATATCCGCTTTTCCTTCGACGATAGGCGTGGTCAGCAAGGGGATATCGGCAGCGCAATATTGGTTGTCGGCGTCGGTATTGACAATGATATCGGCGCCAAGGTCTATTCCGGCACGAAGGCCGGCCATATATCCCCTAGCCAGGCCCCGATTACGCTTGAAGTTCACGATATGATCGACGCCACAACGCCTGGCCACCTCGACGGTATCGTCCGTACTGCCATCGTTGATGATAAGCCACTCCACGCTGTCGAACCCGGGTACGTCCCGGGGCAACTCCCTCAGGGCTATTTCCAGCGTCTCGGCCTCGTTGTAACATGGTATCTGGATTATGAGCTTCATAGCATTCCTTCTGTCGATCGACGGTTCCTAATCATCACGATCCGCGCCTGCCTGGCCAGAAGTCGCAGAGGCATCTGACAGGCGCATATATTCTACATTGAACGGGAACCGGCGGGCTACGAGAATCGGTTCCCCTCCGCCTAGAAGCCCTGTTCGCGAAATAAGCCAGAAGGTCTCGCCTTCGACTTCTGCCTCCGTTGGCCGAGGAGGCCTGCCGTCAATGAAGGTTTCGAGATCAAGATAGAACGATGCGGCGGTCGAGATCGCGCTTAAACCGGCGAGACCGTTGCCGGCTACAATCGGCGTACCGCCGGTATACGCTTCATTCACTAGGCGCCGGTAACGCTCGTTTAACGCAAAGGGATGGCTCCCGGGATCAAAGGGCGAATGCGCGTACAGGCGTAGGCGCTCTGGGAATGAAGGCAACGAGAATATTCCCAAGGAGACCACGAGCCCAGTTAATAATACCACGATGAATAGTCGCGGCGAATCAACCCGCATCCGCGATCGCCCCGATGCCATGAAGCGGCGCACCGCACCTTCGATCCAGTAGGCAAGCGTCAGGAATACCGGAACGAGGACGACGCTGAAGTACCGGTTGATGAAGCTTTCGGCGGGAGTGATCGGATTCAGGCTCTTCACAGCTATAGTAATGAAAAAGAAAAAACTGGCTGAAGCCAGAAGCAAACCCTTGATCCTGATATCTCGCCCTTTTCGCAGATAGAAGATCGATCCTAGCCCGAAGGCCGCGAAAGGTAGACTCCAGTACCACTGCAGATTCTCAGGTGCATACCGCTGGAGTAGATCGATCACCCGAGGAACGGTGAACGAATCCGCGTGGAAGTGCTTCTGGGTGATGATTTCCAGTTCACCATACTTAAATCGTGTAAAAGTCGCGTACAACGCAGTCTCGACCAAGTATAATCCGAACAGGATACCTGCGAAAACAAGTACGTCACGAGGGCGCCGCTTGTACAATATGATAGCAAGTAGCATCCCCGGTACCATGAATAGGTTGGTTATCTTGGTCTCATAGGAAACGAACATCCATAAAGCGGCCCAGAGCAACGGTTTGAATCGCTCGTTTTCCCTATCGAGATACTCAACGAAATAAAACACCGACAACAGCATATAAGTGATCGAGAATATCTCGGGCCTGACCTGGCTTCCCGCGCGGATCATATACGGGAAAAGGACCATGGCCAAAGCCGCGAGGAATCCTGTCAGCCGCCCTCGAAGACGCAATCCGAGCAGGTAAACGAGGGCGGCTTGTATCATGCAGTTCAGGACCGGCATGACGTGATACACGTTTGGATGCAACCCGAGGACTAACTGTACCGCTGCGACCGGGAGGATCACTCCGTAGCGAGTGGTCCTATGTGATAGTTCCGGATACGGTAATCCATGTGACAGCGCCCGGGCGGACTCCCAGTAATCGCGTTCGTCTACTCCTGTATTGACCGTCATTATTGTTGCAAGCCTGAAAGCAAGCGTGAACAGGACGAGCGAGAAAAGCACCCAGCGATCTCCGCGCGTCACCGACAACCTGGTCATCTCCGCCGCCTTTCAAGCCCTCGGGCAGGAATCCCGTCATAGGCCTTTTTCATTTCATCGAGATAGAGGCGGGCGATACGTTTCCAGTCAAACCATGCAACGGCGCTCGCGACGCGATCGCGGTCGGGCCTGGCGGACTCGATGGCTCTAATGAACGACCTTGCATCCTGAGGCCGTGCAAGTACTCCGGTCTCGCCTGGAATCACCGCATCGGGAATCCCGTCGATTTCGGAGGCAACCGACATGAGGCCGCGGCTCGCGGCTTCCGTCAGCACCAAGCCGAAACCTTCCACGTCGCCAGCTATCGGGATATTCGGCATGATGAAGAGCGATGCGTTCCGGAACAGCCATTCCTTCTCGGTTTCGTCGATCCGACCAAGAAGGATCACCCGGTTCCCAAGTCCGGATTCGGTTATGGCGTGTTCGATGCTCTGTTTTTCTGGACCATCGCCTGCGATGAGATAGATGTACGATCTATCGAGAAGTGGCATTACTTCACGTACGAACCACTCATGGCCCTTGCGCTTGACGAGCCGCCCTAGTGTACAAAGGATCTTGCTATGCTCCGATACAGAGGGCAACCCAGTTGGCCGAGCCGGTTCGATCCCCTCCGGAACCTTGAGCGAAACGCCGTTCGGAATTACCACGATTTTATCTTCGGGGATTCCCCGTGCCAAACACAGGGCGCGTGTATTCCGGCTAATGGCCACGATGCGATCGGCTGCATACAATCGCGGAAGCACAAGCCGCTGATATACTGGGTTATCGTATGTCACGTCGAGCCCGTGCACCGTGATCGTTACCGTGGCCTTTCCGAGGGCATGTACCAAAGGTATGAGAACGGCGAGTAGCCCGTCGCCGAAATGGATGATGTCATACCGTCTCCCGGTGACGATAATCCTGACGGCGGCGGCGGCAAGGAAGATAGGCAGGAATTTGTTGCCCAGTCGGTTCGCGAACAGATCGACCCGGGCCAGCCCGGAAATCGATTCGTAAAGATCCTTCGAATATTTTTCCATCCCTCCGGCGATCGGAGGGTATTTCCTGGTTATGAATAGTATATTCATACCGCCCTGCCGCGCCCTAAGAATAGCTTGCGTCCGCCTACGCACAATCCCCAAAAAGCCACGTCCATCAGCAACGCCGTGATGCGGAGCACGATAGCCGAAACAACCGCGTGTTCTACCGGAATTGCCAGGGACAGGAAGAGTACAATGAATCCTTCCCTGACGCCAAGGCCGCTCGGGGCAAAGAGAGCCAGGATGCCCATGGTCCCGGCTATGCTGATACCGGCGGTGGTAAAGGCGAACAACGATGACGACAAGTCCGGTATGAACGATTTCAATGAAAAAAAGTACGTTACTCCTAGTAGAACATAGCCCAGGGAATAGAGGCCCGTCATTTCGCCGATGGCCCGCCAGGTAACGCGAAGATTGTGCTCCACTTTACGCCTTGCCAGCCTGAAGAAGAGCGTCGTCAGCAGGTTGAAGACCGGGGGGGTTAGCGCCACGACAAGACCGACGATAGCCACGAGAATCAGTATGCGTATGCTTCCGGGAAGCACGCTAAAATGGCCATCCACTAGAACGATCGCCAGGCTTATTATCAGCTGGGTCGCCATCTGGACGCCGGCTTCCAGGAACGAGGTCACGCCAAGTTGCGATACGGGTATGCCATAGCTAGAGGCGAAATGAATCTTGCCCGCTATCCAGACCACCTTTCCGGGAATGTATCGTCCCATCCACGACTTAGCGTAGACGGCGAGCAGGTTCCAGCTTGCGCGCACCGAGGGATTTAGCCTGAATAGCATCCGTATCCAGATATGCGCTGAGAGGAAGAGATAGCATACACCCGCCGCCAGCGAAATGCTCATGTACAGCGGGTTGATCTTCAGGCCGGCTAGTTTTGCCCAATCGAGGCGCGAGGCATACGCGGCGCAGAAGGCAACGACGGCTACGGTAAAAGCCAGGTTGATGAGCATGCGTACGGCAGTTGATTTTCTGTTCATCCGTTAACCCGGTCTCCGACGATCGAGCCTGTATGGGCATACGTACCATACCAGCGGGCGAAGGCTTCAAGTCCTTGCCTTATCCCTGTTTGCGGCTTCCATCCGAAGTCCCGACCAAGGTCATCGACATCGGCCTCCGTCGCGTACACGTCCCCTGGCTGCATTGGCAAGTATCGCTTCTTGGCCTTGGCTCCGAGCGCCCGTTCAAGCTCAGCGATGAAGTCAAGCAAGCGAACGGGTCTGTTGTTGCCGATGTTGTAGATGCGGTACGGTGCGCTCGAGCTCGCCGGGTCCGGCGCCGCGGGAATCCATCCAGGGTCGCCGGTCGGTACCCCGTCCAGCACGCGCAAGGTACCTTCTACGATATCGTCGATATAGGTAAAATCGCGAAGCATGTCCCCGTTGTTGTAGACGTCTATTTCTCGGCCCCGGATTATAGCTTCGGCGAACTTGAAGTATGCCATATCCGGCCGGCCCCAAGGTCCATAGACGGTAAAGAAGCGAAGTCCGGTGGTCGGTAGCGCGAAAAGATGGCTGTAGGTGTGGGCCAAGAGCTCGTCGGCGCGCTTGGTGGCGGCGTATAGGCTGGCCGGATGGTTGACCGCGGCATGGGCCGAGAACGGACGGCTAGTTCCCAGACCGTAGACCGATGACGAGGACGCATAGATCAGATGAGGTACCGAGGCTTCACGGCAACACTCGAGCACGTTGACGAATCCCACGATATTGGCGTCGATGTATGCCCGAGGATTCTCTATACTGTACCGTACGCCCGCTTGGGCGGCGAGGTTGCAGACACGATCAAAGCGGTGAGCCGCGAAGACCGCTTCCATCGCGATGCGATCCTCCAACGATACGCGTCTGAGCTCGAAGTCCGGATAGCGGGCGCTGCGGGCAAGTCCTGCCCGGGCGGCGGCTTCGTCGACCCCAAGCTCGGCAAGCCGGCCGTACTTCAGGCACGGATCATAGTAGTCATTGATTGAGTCCAAGCCTACGACAGTATCGCCGCGTTCCAGAAGCCGCTTGGCGAGATGATAGCCGATGAAACCGGCCACGCCGGTTACGAGTATCTTCATGATTCCAGCTCCCGTAGCGCTGTCTGGTATGCGTCCAGGACGAGCGTCTCTTCGAATTCATCCTGCATCTTTTTCCTTGACGCGGCCCCCATGGCGGCGCGACGGTCCTCGTCAAGCCCAGCCATTCCGAGCATAGCTCGCGCCAGATCTTCCGGATCCCCGGGGCGGCACAGGAAGCCGTTAACGCCTTCGACTACCGGCTCTCGGGTACCCACTGAATCGCTGGCGATCAGGGGCTTGGCCATACTCGCCGCTTCGAGCAACGAGCGAGGCACGCCTTCCCGATATCGCGACGGAAGCACGATGCAATCCGCCCGGGCAATGGCATCGCGGATATCTTCAACCCGGCCCAGCCACTCTATCAACCCTTCGCGTAGCCATCCATCCAGGTCAGAACGCGGGATCATGTGCGTATCGACAGGGTCGTGGTCTCCGGCTAGCAGGAAATGCGCTTCTGGGCGGCGAGCCTTGACGATACGGGCTGCATTAGCGTAATCGGCGACGCCTTTCTCGGCGAGTAGACGGGCGGCAAGGAGAAAGGTAAAGCCCTCTCGACTCCCGTTCCGCGGGCGCGGCGAGAAACGCCCGGTATCGACGCCGGAGCCGGGAAGCAACCCGCAGGCATCTTGGCTGACTAGTCTATGACGGAGGAAGAGAGCCTGATCATCGGGATTCTGGAAGAATACGCGCTCGACGCGGCTGAAGGCAAGTTTGTACAATACGCGGACGAACCGTTGCAATATCGAATCCTTGGCGAACGCCGCGCCGAGGCCCGTCACGTTGTCGATAGCCGGGATTCCGACGATACTCGCGGCGATGGAACCATAGATATTCGGTTTGATCGTATATTGAAGCACGGCCTGGGGTCGAACGCGGCCGTATAGCTTGATCAGCCCAAGGCAGTAGGAGATGTCCCTTAGCGGACGCAGCCCCTTGCCGTCGAGCGGCGTATGATGAAAGATTATGCCTTCCTCGGCTATAAGCCTCGGGGCGTAATCGTCGCGAGGAGCGGCTACATGTACTTCATAGCCAAGGGAAGAAAGCCTTCGAATCAGAGGGCGCCTGAAATTATAGACGTAGTACGCGGTATTATAGACTATCAGGATCCGTTTCACGCCGGCCCGCTCCCTCGCAGCTCCGATTCCACGCGCCGGACAAGTTTCAGTATGACGACCAGGCAGCCGCCGCCGTAGACTACGGCGTATACGCAGAGCACCCAAGGCAACAGCCCCAGACCGTAAGCCAAGGCCGAGATCGGCACTAGAAGGCCGGTAATGCCTATGGTCTCGGAGAATCGCTTCTCTCCGCCGATGCTAGTCCGCTCGTTCCGGCCGCCCTTTACCGCGCGAAAGTTCTGGAAGACGGCCCGCATCAGCAGGTTAGCCGCGGCAGCGGCGCCGCCTACCAGGGTCCATCCCCCCGCCGGCCAGGGAAGGGCCAGCCCGGTACCCGGCAGCGCCGCTCCTACGGAAGCGTCCGCCGCCACCCCAAGCCCCAGGAGTATCGCGGCATAGGCCGTATAGCCGCCCAGCGCATCCACCCATTCACCCCAAGGGCTCGCGGTACCTAGAACGCGAGCCATGTTCCCGTCCACGCAGTCCAGGATCCCGAAGACGAAGAAAAGCGCGAAGCCGATCCAGGCGGCTACGGCGCCGCCCGCCGCCAGGCATATAAAACCTCCGACGCAGAGCGCGGCGGACAGATAGGTAACCGCGTTGGGCGAGAAGCCAAGCCTCAGGAAGAGCCAGGCTCCCGGGTATGACAACGGCCGGAGTACGAACCTGGTCCAAGGGCCATCGGACTGGCGTTTCTCCGGAGAAAGCGATGCACGTATTTCCGCGAGAGTATGGCGTCGTCGCATCGCTCCGGTACCTCTCGGTTCTCTAGCCACGGCGGGCCTCTATTTCCTCGATCGTCCGTTCGAAGCGAGAGGGCAGGTCGGCCAGTTGCCTTCGGTAGGACTCGTACGCGTTGCGAACGATGCGCGAGCGTTCGGCCTCGTCGTCAAGGTAGCGCTTAGCGGTCTCGACGAGGTCGCCGGCCTCCCAGGAGAACGGCGCGTAGGTCTCTCCCGGACTGAACACGTCCGGCCAGGTTTCCAGGTGCGACATATCCGGCTTCAGCAGGAGGGCGCCCGACAGAACCGCCTCAAAATCGCGGAGACAGAGCTCGCCCCAGCCAAAAGGAGACAGCACAATGCGCGATCTCGTCAGCTCGCTGTTGTATCGGTTCTGCGATACAGAACCCGTAAGGAACAAGGGGTTCCCCTCGATCCGCTCCATAACCAGCTTCCGTTGGTACGCGATCGACGGACGGGGAGCGGGGGCGAGGCGCGCGTGGACAGGAATGGTCCCGGGATTACGCGATACCGGGTCGGCGGGGAGCCTTCCGCGGCCATAGAAGAGCGGCGTAACCTTGAAGCTAAACGCCATGCTGGCGGCCACGCCGACCCGCTGCCTGAGCTTGCCCCGCGGATAGTCGCCGACGCCTATGTTCCAGGAGAGGCGGAGCTTGGCCAGCATCTCTGGCCTCGTCTCGACCGCGCGCTGGCGCGGCTCCGGGTCGGTAACGCCGTAGCGGTCGTGGAAGAAATCGGAATACAGTTCCTTTCCGTATAGGCTCCTGCCGTAGAGCGAACGATCCCTGAATAGCGCCTTGGAATAGAAAAGATCCACAAAAGGAAGCACCTCAAGGCGGGGGATGCCCCCGCCCGCATCGTCGTGGAAGAAGGCGATGCGTTCGTACTTTTCCCTTAGCTTTCGCATCAGCGGAAGGTCTACGCGATCCGGCTTGATGAAGCTTCTGACCATGACCAGCGTTCGGTTCCTGTCACGTTTCAGGCAGTCCTCGGCGGAGTCGAAATAATCGAACCGGCCGGGTCGCTCGTTTCTAAGGAAAGGATAGAGCGAATGAAAGCACGCGACGCGGTCGTGGATTGATAGTACGGAGATATCGCCCATGGTTCCTCTCGTCGTCTCTCTGTAACGAAATGTACGGCATGGCGAATTGCCATCGCCGCCGCGATTGTATAGAATCGCCGGATGAAAGTCAGTACCGGACGCCCGAAAATCGGCGTGTTTACGAAGCCCCTCGACGACTGGAACTCCGGTTCCGGCCACCACCTCAACGAGATCCTATCGCACGCGCTCGACCTGGCGGAGGGACGCTTCGATTTCACCTTCATCCACTACGTAAAAAGCGCCAACCCGATATACTCGCGCGTCAACGAACTGTTGATCCCGCGCAACCCCTTCGCCGCCTCGGCCCGGCTCAGGCGCGAGGGCTTCGACGTGCTGCACTACTCGCCGCTGACGGTCTACGCCCCCGTCTGGGGCCTGCCCGCACGCAAGATGGCCACGATCCACGGAGTCGAACAACTCCTGCTGCCCGGCTTCCACGGTCCGCTGGAGATGGCCCACGAGCGCTTCATCGTGCCGGTCTACGCCAGGACGATGGACGCCATCGTCACGGTCTCCGAAACCAGCGCCCGCTACTTCAGCGACCATTTCGGCGTCAAGCCGGACAGGGTTACCATCTGCTATAACGGCGTCGGACCCGCGTTCCGCATCCTCGAGCCGCGGCGGGACGAAGCCTTCCTGGCTTCAAGAGGCGTCACGGGCCCCTTCGTCTTCCATATCAGCCGTTTCTCGGAACGGAAGAATCCGTGGACCCTCCTCGAAGCCTTCGCGCGCTTCAAGACCCTGAGGCCGGGGAACAAGGAGCATGCGCTGGTCTGCGCCGGCAAGGGCTGGGAAACGGATACGGTACGGATCCGCGCAAAGGCTCTCGGTATAGCGGACAGGCTTGTCACGCCAGGTTTCGTCAACGAGGACGAGGTGGTTCGCCTCATGAACGCGGCCTCGGCTTTCGCCTTCCCTTCGCTCGCGGAGGGCTTCGGTATGCCCAACGTCGAGGCGATGGCCTGCGGATGCCCCGTCGTCACGACGCGGGCCTTCGCCGTAGGAGAGGTAGTCGGGGACGCCGCCATCGTGGTGGAGGACCCGCATGACGCCGAAGGCTTGGCCCGTGGCCTCGACTCGGCGGTCAACGACAGCGCAGTCCGGGAACGTCTCCTGGCGGCGGCCCGGGCCCGTCTGCCGCTCTTCAGCTGGGAAGAATCAGCCCGGAAGCTGTTGGGGGTGTACGGGAACTTATCGCTTGGGACGCATTAATCGCCAGAAGATTTATGGATTGCAGATGCCATGCGCAATGCCGCTTGTTCCCAAGTGTGGCTTTTTAGGAATTCATCGGCCGCGCTCGGGTCCCAACGTTCTATCGAGGCAAGAGCAGGCCCCAGGTCCGAGAAGTCCTCGCGAACGACCGCACCCAGCCCATACAGCCGGACAGCCGGACCAACGAAACCCGTATCGATGGCTAGCACGGGTTTGCGCATGGCGGCAGCCTTATAGAGCGTATAGGACATCGACCAGTCTCGATAGCCCCGCCACATGAAATCAAAGCTGTCGAGGAAGTCGACTTCATCGAGCGGAATATAATCGCCGCGGAACAATATCGCTGGCTCCCTGTCCAAGCCAAAGAAGGGCTCTCCTCCGTCATCGTACTTGCCCGCGATAAAAGGCCCGACGACTATGCCCGCTACGGAGAACCCCAAGCGGCCGGCTTCCCTGACCAGATCCCGGGCCCGCCGGAAATGGTCGTACTTGTCGCCCGGACGACCGATGCAGCTGAATGACAGAAATCGTTGCCCGTTGGCTAGCGCCAGGCATCGACGCTGGTCGATGAAATCAAGCACTTCCTTCAAGAAGGTCTCGGTGACGCTAGAAACCCTTTGCATTGACGGAGGACCAAAGCAGAGGAAGTCGATCTTTGCGGCATGGGCTGGAAAAACGCTCTTGGCGAAGGGAACAAGCCCTTCGTCCATGACAAAGATCCGTTCGGCGGCCTTCGCGAACATCTGTCTCCGGAACTCGCTGAGCGCGGGATGGTAACGTTTGGTTTCGCGGTCTACGTTATGGCAGATCCAGAAAACACGCACGCTGAAGAAACCGCATATCAGCAATCCACCAATCTCCGAGAGCGTCCTCGCCACGGTCTTGGGAAGCGATCGGTAATCGTTCAGGTAGCGGAAGAAGACCGCCGACGGCCGTTTCCCGAGCACCACGGTCTTCATCAAGACAAAGGGCGTAAGGGCGGGGGAATCATGGATTGCCCATGAGGCAATCCCGAGTTTCTGGAGCTCGGCCGACCAGTTGGACGATTTCTCGTCACTGCTTTCAATGAGGACCCACGCTCCTTCGGGTATCTCCGCGCCGGGGGGTGCTCTCACGTTCTACTACCAGGTGCAAGCCGAAGGGAAATCCTTGTCAGGACCTTCCTGGCCATGACAAGCAGGGTCAAGGGCGAAAGGATGGTCTGCAGAAGTATGATGGCATCCCGTTTCCAGATGCGCCCAAGGACGGATAACAGCAATTTCATGTCAAGCCTTCCCATGGCGCGCATCACCATGCGACGGGCATAGTTAACTGAATTCCGCCTGAACCATCTTCCCACCCTTTTCTTATCTGAATCAGGGAGCACCCTCTTCGCATAATCCCGGACGCTAGAAAAGAGCTCGAGATTGTCGATCCAGGCGGCCACATCCAGGTTCGTGGACAGGTTTTCATCATGTCTCCGCCAGACGCCGATGACTCGATCCAGATGAACCACCTTTTTATTCAACATGAGCCTGAACAGTGATTCATAGTCGGAGCTGATAATGTCCTTGGTGTAGAAACCTGTTTTCAGGGCTTCCCGTCTATCATAGACGGTCGTCATATGTCGCAGGCGCATGGGATTCCCGGGCATGGAAAAGAAGAACTCGTTGCCATCAAGCACCGTGACACGACCAGACCCAAGATCGGAGAGGGCCTCGGTCGCCAGAACACCATCGTCCAGGCGCGCGTACTCGGAAAACGCCAGGATGGCCCCCGGATGCTCAGACAACGCGGTCAGGCTATCCTCCAGGAACCGCGGGTAGATATAGTAATCGTCTCCATCCAGATTGACCGCCCAAGCGCCGGTGGCATGCTCATACAGCGCCTTGTGATAGTTTTGAACACGACCTACATTGCGCTCATTGCGGAAGTACTTGATGCGGGGATCGTCGAATCCTCCGACGACATCTCGGGTTTCATCCGTTGACGCGTCATCCGCCACGAGTATCTCGAATTCGGCATACGTCTGGGCAAGGGCGCTCCGTATCGTGTCCGCGATATAGGCGGCTTGATTGTAGGTCGGAATCATTATTGACACGACACCGGGACGGAATTCAGGCATTTCGTGACTCGTTTCTTCGTGGACGCATGGTGACCATCATGACAACCTGTCGCTTGTCGAGTGACCGTCATTCATCGACCTCTTGATCCAGGCTGCGGTCCACGCAACGCCATCGTTCATCGAGGTCTCCGGCTTCCATCCAAGTTCCGTCCGAGCGAGGGTATTATCCAATATGCTCGCAGGCACGTCGAAGGGCCTGCCCGGCAAATAGCGCCTGTCGACCGCATGGCCAAGATGGCGTTCGAGTCTCGATAGCAGGTCATTCAAGCTGACGCCTTCGCACGAGCTGATGTTGAATGTGGTCGAATTGCCGTCATAGGCGAAGGCCCGGACGAAGGCATCGGCGACATCACCGATGTAGATGTAGTCTCGGACCGCGCTACCATCGCCCCAGATGTCGATCATCTGGCCGCGCAACGCTCGGTGCAGGAACACCCCGACCGCCCCCTGGGCAGTCTCCGCGCGCTGCCGCTCGCCATAGGGATTCGCCACACGGAGTATCGTCGGCTTGAGTCCGTGCATGCGCTGGTACAGCAACAGATATTTCTCGATGGCGAGTTTGGTGATGCCGTATGAAACGAGCGGATTTGTCGGATGCTCCTCGTCGATCGGCAGATACCTCGGCTCGCCATAGACGGTTCCGCCTGAGGATATGAATACGATCCGTTTTATTTGGAGCACCACCATCGCATCGAGCAGGTGCAGCGTGGACACCAGGTTGCTCTGGACGTCGAATACGGTGTCTTCGTTCGAATTCTTGGGAAAGGTGGTGGAGACGAGGTGCAGGACCGCGTCCATGCCCTCAAGCGCCGTGGCGACATCATGCGGACTCTGCATGTCGCCCGTGCTCCATTCGACGGGCTCTGATTCTCCGAACGTTCGATAGGGAAGAACGCGCGTACGCTCGAAGATGCGCACCTCGTGCCCGGCCAGGAGTAGCCGGTCGACAATCGCGGAACCAATGAAGCCACCGCCGCCAAACGCTACAATTTTCATCGTTCAATCATCTCCTTGGCCAACCTTTCCCAGGTCTCTGGCCAATCAAAACTAAAATGCGTACGTCTTGCCTCGCAGAGCGATCGGAGCCTGGCGTAGTGGCCGTGTTCCTCGAGGCACCGGCGCAGGATTGATGCTATCGCCGAGCTGTCCCGAACGGGGAACAGGAGCTCGTCGTCCGCCAGCATCTCCGGTATGCCCCCGACCCTGCTGCCGATGACTGGAATACCCGCATGCAAGGCTAGAAGGATCACGTCAGGGTAGCTGTCGAACAGGGAAGGCGCGACCATGAGGTCGCATTCAGCCATCAGGGGAAAGGTGCTCGGAACCCTGCCATAGAATCTAACCGCTCGGGCAAAGCCTCCGGCCATGGCATGATGCTCGAACCGACGTTTCTGCTCGTCGCTGCCGGGACCGGCCACGTGCAGTTCAAGTTCCGCGTGCCCTTCGCGGTGAAGGATCGCGATGGCCTCCATCAGGTACCTGAGCCCTTTGCGCTCCCCCAATGTACCCATGAAAAGTACCTTCCGGAGCGATCCGGCCATATTGATGCCTCGTGTACCGTCAGTGCATCGAGGCTCGCCGATATTGCCTCCGATGATATGGAGCTTATCCCTGGCCCCAGGAACGCGGGACAAGAAGTCATCCCTGTCACTGGCGCTCTGCAGCACGATGGCATCGCAGTTCCTTGCTATGCGCCGCTCATAGGCGACATAGTGGAAATACTCATACACCGCGCGGACGAACGCCCGGGGACGCAGCGTGTTCTCCCTGAGCGAGGTGATGGACTCGCGCACCGCGTTGCTCTGGATGCCAAAGACGATCGGTATGCCCAGACGTTTTTTTACCGAGACCGCGGCCTTGAAGTGTGTTTCGCTGAAGACCACGAGCAAGTCGGGTTTTTCAGGCAATGCATTCGTGCGCAGCCACTCTTCCACCGCCTTCCTGAAGACGAACGAGGCCGGCGGCAGTTGTTTTCTCCTGTACGGCGCCTGAATCCGGATCGCGGCAAACCTTTTTGGTTCGTACGCCAGATCCGCGTTGAGTAGCACGGAGACACGATTCCCGCGGCGCGCGAGACCCTCCATGAGTTCCAGGCATCGGATATGTCCGCCGGTCCTGATCTCGTTATTGAGGAATATGCCGAGTATGGTCATACAAGCTCCGCAGGGGGATCAAGCAATGTTTTAACTTTTTTATATGCTCTAATGCGACTGATTTTTTTTAACAAGGACGGCACGAACCGGAACCTGACCCAGGACGGATACACGGCAAGGAATGGATACTTTCGCCACCTGGACCAATCGAGACGCCCGAACAGGAATCGCTCATACCAGGTGAATCCATCACTATGCAGCCTGACATATTCCCGACGGATCTTGTTCTCCGATTCGAACATCTCCCGCTTTCCGGAGAAGCCGGCAAGGGAGAGCGAAGACGAAGCCCTGACCCAGTAGATGCCGCGGACATCAAGGAATCGCATACGGTATCCGTTGGCCAGGAAATGGTTGAAAAGCGGCATGTCCTCATAGGTCCTGAACCGCGGGTCGAAACCCCCGACCTTCCTGAACGTCGGCAGGTGGATTACGGTACCGGGACCGGCGTAGAGGAAATTACCCAGGAGCGCGAGGGCGGCAAACTGCTTGCGGGCAGAAAGAGTGAAGAAGTGCTTTTTATGCTCGTATATCTTTTCTATGGCATTACCCGGCCGGTGCAACGCCTCGAGATCGATCTTGGCGATCCGCAGGCCGGGACTGTCGGCTATCGACCGGGCAAGCTCGCCGATGAAATCGGGATTGTAGACGATATCGTCGCCGCCTATGTACAAACCGTACTCGCTCGTCGCCGCCGCGAATGCGCGCGCATGGTTCCCTGAAATTCCGAGGTTCTCTTCGTTCAATAGAAGGGTGCATCGATAAAACTCGTCCGAGTGGTTTTTCGCCCAGGCGACAAGATATTCCCGTGTGCCGTCTTTCGAGGCGTCATCGCTCAGGATAAGCTCGACGTTTTTCCGGTCCTTAAGCGCGACTACGCTCGCAAGCGCTTCCGGCAGGGTTGAGATGTTGTTGTAGGTGGGGATCGCCAAGGACATACGCATGAAATTATCCTGACTACTATTGAAACCTATTTTGGGCTTCTTAAGAAGAATTTTTCTTCTACTGTTGCCTCGATACGCTTTATAGAAAGAATTTTTATTTTTTTCCAAAACATTTTCTATAAGCCAATATTTTTTCTTTCATTGAATTTGGAATAGAATATTTTGATAGTACTTCATCTTGAATACACACTATTTCACCAAAATGATTGTTTACTTTTGTCGCGCTGGAAACATGGCGCCGATGAAAATTCAAGGAGTCTTTACAAAATCCTATTTTACCATGCTCCAGCACATTAACATAAACCAACCAATCACCTGCCACCTTATAATTGGGCAGTTCCTTTTCAAGTTGTTTCATCACTTCGTCTAATATAGACTTATTAAATAGCACGCCACTTACATTCGGTATGGTGTTTTTTATACATAAGGCACGTTTTATTTCTTCTATGCCATCGATGATATAATCTTCCCTCCAATAATCACCGACGTCTTTGGTATAGTCTAGATAATCATTCGCCAACTCTTTTGCATCTTGATCCATCTGCTTAGATTGACTAAAGGCGAGTACTACATCTCTGTTTTCAAAAAAATACACGAGCTTCTCTAGGAAATTTGGATCTGTAAGATCATCTGCTTCAGCAACCCATAGATAGTCACCTTGTGCCAACTCCACTGCTTTTTGCCATTGTTTAAACACAGAGCCAGAATTCTTTTCATTTATAACAAACCGATTTGGAATATTTACTTTTTTTAAACAATTTTGTATGACTTCGACACTATTATCTGTTGAAGCGTCATCTAGAACGATTAACTCATAAATGGGATAGGTTTGCTTAATAATAGAGTCCAATCGACTTTCGATATATTTAGCATAATTATAGTTTGGCACGGCAACGGATATTTTAAGAAGCGGCTTCCCAGCAAACTCTAATATATCATATAAATAGTGATAGAAGCTAAGTTCAGTTTGAACGATTTGTTGACCTTTTTCGGCTAATTTTCGCGCAAACTTCTTGTCTTGTAGAAGAATTCTAACCGCTCGGGTAAATTCGGCTACATTACCTTTTTCAACTAGCAATCCGCAACCACGTGATAGAAGGGTTTCAAAGCCGCCACACTCTTTAAACGCCACCACTGGCGTAAGCGCATCCAAAGCCTCCATGACTACCGAGGGGAATGGATCTTCGCGTGATGTGAGCGCAAATACATCCGCTGCAACATAGTACTCTCGTGGATCATCAACAAAACCTGTAAAAATGAATCTATTTTCTAAACCCTGCTGTTTAACATAATCCATTACTTTCTCAACAAAGGCCTGGTCCTTATGACCTACCCACAAGCCATAGGCTTTGGGATTGATCTTCATAACTTGACAGCAAGCTTGTATAAAATAATCAAAGCCCTTTCTGTGGTCAGCATAAGCTATGTTTAAAATTAGTTGTGCATCAGATGGCAAGCTTAAATCTCTTCTCACTTTTTTTGAAATTTCTACTTTATCACTTCCCAGCCGTAAAATGCTCGGACGAAATATTCCTTGCGGTCTTATCCTCGCTTGCGTTAATTTTTTATTTACAAATACCTCAAATCCTTCCTGAACTTGTTTAGTCGGGAAAATGATGCAATCTGCTTCGTCTGCTATTACCATCGCATGATCTTTTAAGTGCATGCTGTTTAACACGCCAGGAAGTTCATGTATAAGCGATACCACCGAAAACCCAGCTTGTTTTAGATATGGTATAATTTTCCCCGAAACTGTTGTGTTCACGATTGCAGCACCAATTGAATTATTACGTAATGCTATGAGATACTTTATAAGTTTTCTCTTTTCAATCGCTTTAAAATTCAACTGTTTGACATTTGCGTATTGCTTAAATTTTGACAGCATTGACCCACCATCGAGTACAATCATCTCTACGTCAAAATGTAACTTTTGGCTAAATTCTTTCGCAAACCAAAAGCTCAACACCTGTGCGCCATGTCTGTGTGCGTCATGGCTAACGAGTAAAATTCTTTTTCTGTTTTGACTTGTCGTGTCGTGTGCATCATAAACTGATTGTAGCCAAGCGTAACCATAGCGTTGGTCAGGCTCTAAATGGGCTCCCTCTCCCCATTCGTTCCATGCGTTAATAAATACAATCCGCTTATCAAGTTGATCGAATTTTTGGATTGTATACTTAAAGGCATTCACCAAGCTTTTGGTAAAGAGTTTAGGGCAACTATTATTGAAGATAGTTCCGTTATTTTTCCTTCTTGCGGTATTATCCCACGAAGGTGTGACACTACGGAACAAAGTATAGGGTTTATCTTCATAGACTTCACTTAACTTCAAAAAAGCGCGCCAATCATAAATCTTACCACCAAAATCATCTTTTAAATCTTTTACTTGATCCATTATTTGTGGAAAATTGCTATTATTTGGCGGAAATTCAATCGCCGCATCAAAACCATAAAATTTAGGCGGTTTATACCTAAATAATTGTGTGTAAGCAAGATAAATTTCGCCAATTCCATTCCTACGACACCAATTGCGCCAACGCTCGGATGTCATTTTCATATTCGGAAAAAGATCTGGGCGATATACAATTAACATAGGTTTATTATCGACTTTAATGTAGCGCGAGTCTCTAAAATATTTTGACACATGAGCGATAAAAGCCAAGTCGTCTTCATCGGAATAATTCTGCACCATGAGCAAGTCTAGGTCTTTACCATCCCAACGTTTCGACCAGTTTTCATTCGCCCAGCAAATGCAGAATGGCAGATCAAGTGTTTGATCTGCCAACATATTATCTAGTGGTTTTTCTAATAACCGCTGACCAGAGAACCAGTAAAGGTAATAACAAAACCCTTCTATACCATATTGTTTGGCTAGTTCAATCTGTTTTGCTTGTACGTTTCGGTCTAACAGATTGTAATAACCAATATCGTCATGTGGTATGTGTGGTTGATAGTGTCCTTCAAATTGAGGCAATCCTTGTCTTACGTTAGTCCATTCGGTAAAGCCTTTGCCCCACCAATCATCGTTTTCTAAAATAGAATGGAATTGAGGAAGGTAAAAACAGATTACTCTGACAGTCTTGTTTTCAACCGCTTGGTCTAGTGGTAGCCGTGGCACAAATTCTACTGGTGCCACTTCATATTCTAATTTTGATAGTTGAGATTGAGCTTCACGTCCATTTACTCCATTTACTTTTGCTCTGGCTAATTTGAAAGCCTGTTTGAAGCCATTCCATCTTACTTCTTTGATAAATCTTACTACAAGATATGAATGATTTTTTAAATATTTAATAATCACAAAATACTTTCTGATCTTTGAAGACTTATGTTTTATAATGACGTTCCAATCACTACTTTTTTTGATATTATGCTGCATATGGTCTGCATGTCTAATTATTTCTTTCATTGGTCATTCTCCATTTTAGGTGCGAAATCGCGTTTAAAGTGATTTAATGTGGGCTTCCTAATCAACCCGTTCATATGAACGAAGCATATCCGAAGCCAGGATTTAACGTTATAACAAATTTATATAACTATGGCATGAATGCAGGAAAAGAAGTTAGAGCTTTTCCAATTAACATGCACTCGTACGGTTCATTGTAGCATGTATTTTCTTGTAGTGCAGTTTCTTATTCGTTATTCAGAATGCCCTACTTATATCATATCTTTATAATTTATTCATTCAGTTCAGTAATATATGTTTAAGCGTATGTAAATGTTTTATATTTTCCAGCTAAAACATGTGAGCATTCGAAATAGCTAATATTCCTGAAGATCATGGATATGATCTTTTTAAATCAATATATGATCTAGACACATTCTAATTGCATCTTTTCAAATTTTCACAAAGCGTATTCTAGCCATAAGGCGCTTAATATCTGCGTTGTCTATACAAATATAGTTAAATTTTATTTGTGGATCACAAGTTCCAAAGAAAATAACTTGACCATGTTGGGTGCAGGCATTTGCAGATATATTTGAAGAAAAAACGATTTCTTTGCCAACACTTCTTGTCAACAAAAGGCATATAACCTCGATCGTTGTCGGTGGCTTATTTCGCGTTCTGCGGGGAAACCAGGCGGGTCATCAAGATACTTATTTGGATACCACCGGCTTCTGCCTCTGGCAGAAGCGACTTGAGGCGGACACATTTCCGTGGCCCGTCGCAGATGAAGTCCCAGGCGAGGTCACCCAGGCGCAGCTCATGATGCTACTACGAGGCATCGACATCTTTACCGTACACAAGCAGATTGTCTATACCCGAGTAACGTAAATAACGCTGTTTATAGACATCCATCATGTTATCATTCATTCATGGCTGATGTAGCAGAACACGAACCGTACAACCTCGACGAACTCAAAAAAACGCGTCAACGCGCTGGTCGAGGAAAATGCGGCGCTCAAGCGAGAAATGCTGGTTAACAAAAAGCTCTATACCCGCGAACGCGCGCTCTTCGGCGTATCGAGCGAAAAGCTTGTTCCTGTCGAGGAATTGCAGTATCGCCTCTTCAAAGAGGCCGAAATCTAGAGTGACAAGGCATCGCAAGCACATGCCATTACGACGGTAGTCAAGGAACACGTCTACAGGAATGCAGGACGGAAGAAGCACTCGAATCCTGATGCGACCATCGAACCCGTGTACGACCTAAGTGCCGCTGAGAAGCTGTAGCACTTACTTTGTCATAATGTGAAAATATTGCGATCCTATTAATTGATAGATATTAAATATTTTGTATCATCCAGTACTCTTCTCTATATTTCTCATCCACTTCTTTAGATATCGCGAAATTTTCGCTTTGATCTTCTTCATTATTTTCACTATGTCTAATCGCCTAGCATATACTGGAAAATCAATCGATGGTGTTCCATTGGGAGGTGCGGTTTTCTTTTTCACGAGTTCCTTTAACTTGCTATTGTAATCGCTCTCAATCCAGACGACCGTATTATGCAAATTCTGAGAATAACCTTGGAGAGCCAAAAGTGAGAAGCGCGTTTCAATAGACATATCTACTTCGATAATCTTAACATCAGAATTCAGGATCCTGTCCATTACATGATCTAAGTTGAACTTGATCTCATGATCACGGCGCAGCACTTTCATAAATTCAATATTTGCTTCGTACCCCTTCAATAACTCTAAAACAATCGCTTTTGCTTTCTTTTTACTATATGGCCTACCAGAGAAATTGTGATATTCATTATCAGCAAAATTTTCAGGTGTCAGGTATCCATCTCCGCCCATATAATCATAAATATATACCGATTTGGCCATGCAGATACAATACTGGACTGTTTTTCCGATAGTCACCACAACATCGTAATTCATTAACAACTCTGGTGTTATTAGAACATTGAGCTGCCTATTTTTACCGATATAGTTGGTTGTGATTCCATATCGTAGTAGTTCGTCAGCGACGCTCAATAGCTCTTCTGGAACATGATTCGAGATAATAGCGATATTCCTTATTTTGATTCCACTATCAATCCTCACCACCTCATATTGATCATACGCATCATAGTATCGTTTTGGAGCAGGATTTTGAAAAAGCATAAAGCGATCATATTTTACAGGAAAATAATTACGTTGAAAATCGAAGGTTTCAGACGAGTTAAAAAGTACCAAATCTGCAAGTATTGCTTCGGCCTGGTATGCAATGGGCCACTCGAAGGACTCAAAGAAAGACATATGATTAAAAATAAATAAAGGTTTTCTCTTGCCATTAATAATATACTCAACCAAGGAAGAAGGTATCTGTTGATGCTGTATCCAGCACATAGATAAATGTGAATAAGATTCCACTAAACCCAAGTCATTTGGATTTGTGATAATTGTTATGTCTTTGCCAAGATTCGAGAACATTTCTTCAATTTTTGGTTCTATCAAATTCGTATATATCAATACTCTAAAATTGTTACGCACTAAATATTCAGAAAGTTCATAACAAACTAGCTCGCTCCCAGCAAGCATAGTTAACCGCAAGGTGCAGATGAGAGCAATTCTCTTTTCTATGGGGTTGGCATGAACATTGCGCAGGTTCGATCTTTGCACATGAGTTGATGCAGTCTGATTGAATTCATCCTTTACAAGGATTATTGGCATCGTCGGTTTATTTGGAAACGATAAAACGGCGGGAAATCTCCAATTCCGAAGTGCAATGCTTGCCTTTTCCATGAACTCTAAGTTTCCTCTGTTACTGCTATTAGCCAATTTTGAATTCATGTTGACTCTGATGAAGGCATAATGATGCATAGCAATTTCTGATGTGGAGAATTTAAAATATTTCCCATTTTTAATCGTGATTCTTCTTGTCGGATCTACACAATCCTCGGGAAAGCTTCCATTAAGATCAAAGACCATTTGTTTACATATTTTGGAGATGAAACACACCTTCGTCGTGTCTATATATTTAGACCTATACTCCGGCTGTCTGATGTAGAAATAGGAATCAACACACGAATAGCCTATGTCTTCCTTTTCAATGAGTTCCTTCGCTCTTGTAAATTCGTCAATCTTATAGAACTCATCAGCATCCATCAATAGAAAATGTGTCGCTCCTGATTTAATTGCTAGATCTAAGCCGATACGTCTCTTTTGAAATTCATTTTCCGCAGCGGAAATTCGGAAATCCGTTCTATATTGATAATATTCGTCAATTAAGCCTTCATCTATTAAACTGCGTAGTACCTCATGAGCCAATGGACTCATTGGCAAACCATGGTTCGATACTGTCTGATATACGATCGAAATGTGCTCGGCGGCAGCACGGATATTATGGACCGATGAATATAGGTGTTCCTCTGCATTAAAAAAATTGAAGCTAATCGATAATTTCATACTGATTACCTCCTATGAATTGATGAGAACTCCTAGCTCCACATCGCCAGGACCAACATTATATGAGAGTCCGTTGATCTGCTTCCTCATGTCGGTCAGTCCGGTCTTGAGGAATATCCACTTGTCTTTTGATAGTGTTACGGCAAGTCTCCTTACCGGAGAGTGTCTCACCAGAATTCAATCCTGGGAAGACGGGGTGAAATTGGTAGTTACGAAGTGCACGCATTTTTCGTATATTCTCTCAATTTCAGTGCACTCTTACGGTCCATTATAGCAATCAATTCCTTATAATATAAATTCTTATTCGTTGCTCAGGATGTCCCATTAAAAGTGCTGAAAAGCTATTTAAATTATTAGTTCCACTAAATGTGCATGCTATTCCTCATCAAATTACGACCTATATACGTTTTCCCATATAATAATTGGTTTAAGAACTCCTGGTCGTTCTTCTTTAATAAAAAGAGATTTTCTGGAATTATGAGAAACCACGAATCCAAGTATTACAGTATTTTGTGGGATTATAGAAACTATTCCACGAATTGAGCACAAAAGTTCAATAAAATATCTACCTTCGTTCAACAAATCGATGGGAATCTTAGTTTTCAATATGTTTTTCCCGTTTTTTATTACTGGCCACTTCTCAGGATCCGTATCATTCTGTTGGGAATAATACAAATCAATACCTTCTTGGGAGTACAATCTATAATAGACAGCAAGCCGGCTATCAATAGATGCAACAGAAAATTCAATCGTTAGATATATCTCTTTATCACCAGAGACAGTGTAATTACATATATTGTTACTACTGTCTTGTATATACATACATTCAAACTTAAATGTGCTATTCTCCAATAGTTTAATGTCTGTATTACTTATAATCAACTTGCTTCTTTCAACACTTGAAAAATCATCTTCGATATATTTTTGGTACAATTCGTTAACGTTTTTTGCTTTGAAGACTAGTTTCCCATTTTCGAGCAATATACCAGAATTACATAGACTCCTTACCGCTCCCATATTATGGCTAACAAACAATACTGTCCGCCCTTGCCCCGTGCTCAAATCCTGCATCTTCCCGAGCGCTTTCTTCTGGAACTCAGCATCCCCCACCGCGAGCACCTCGTCCGCAATCAAGATATGACTATCCAGATGCGCCGCTACGGCGAAGGCCAGACGCACATACATGCCACTGGAATACCGCTTAACGGGCGTGTCGATGTGGTGCTCTATCCCGCTGAAGTCGATGATCTCATCGAGTTTGCGGTCGATCTGCCTCTTCTTCATCCCCAGGATAGCACCGTTCAGGTAAATATTCTCACGCCCAGTAAGCTCGCCGTGGAAGCCCGTGCCTACTTCCAGGAGACTCGCGATCTTGCCGCGGATCTTTACCGTACCCTCCGTAGGCGCGGTGATGCGCGAGAGGATCTTGAGGAGGGTGCTCTTTCCCGCGCCGTTCTTCCCGATGATGCCGACGCGGTCGCCCTGCTTGATCTCGAAGTTAAGATCCTTGAGTGCCCAGAAATGGTCCTCATCCCCAGAATATTTGTCCTCGCCTATTTTCGAATGCGGGTCTTCCTTGCCGGTCTTCAATGCTACCCAGGTCTGTAAGTCTTTCCAGAGCGTGCCATTGTTGATGACGCCAAGGCGGTACATCTTGGAGAGGTGCTCGGCTCTGATTACTATGTCGCTCATATTCTCTGTCACCTCATACCACGTCGATGTAGTTTCGCTCGTTCTGGTTGAACATCACCAGCCCAAGCACCGTAAAGCCCGCCGTCATGCCAAGGCTGGTCGCGATCATTTCAGGCGGCACGGTTCCGGCACCATAGAACCAGATCCGGAACAACTCTATAGGCGCGCTCACCGGATTCACATAATTTACCCAGGCAAATTTTTCAGGAATCTGCGACAGCGGATAGACCACGGGCGTGGCGTACATGGCCAGATGCAAGGCAAAACCTATCAGGTGCTTGAGGTCCCGGTATTTGGTAGTCAAGGACGATATTATCATGCCCATGCCGTTGGCCAGCACGGCCAGCCACACAAAAATCAGCGGAAAGGCCAAGCTCCACCAGGATGGCCGCACGGGCGCCTTTATAACAAGGTAATAGATATAGAAAACCATCAGAGTAACAAACTGTATGGCCACCTTGGTGAGATTGCTGAACACATTGCTGATGGGTACCGTGAGCCGCGGGAAGTACACCTTGCCGAAGAGCCCTGCATTATTAAGAAAGATGTTGCTCGCATCGTTGAAACAACCGGTAAAGAATGTCCAGAGCATCGTGCCCGCGTAGTAGAAGAGCAGGAAGGGGATGCCGTCCGTCCCTATCTTCGCCAGGTTTCCAAAGACAAAGCTGTACATCACAGTGGAGAAGAGCGGGTTGATAATAAACCATAGCGGCCCCAGGATGGTCTGCTTGTACTGAGTGACGAAATCCCGTTTTACAAAAAGCCATATAAGGTCACGGTAACGGATGACCTCCCGCAGGTGGAGGTCAAACAGCCGCCGCTTCGGCTGCAGGATCAGATCCCATTCATCGCTCGGCTTGTCCATTATTGTTCCTTTTGCATCGAGGTATCGGTAAAATCCATTTCTTTATCGTTGTAAAGTATTATTTATATAAAATTCTGTTTCGTCGATATAGAGAGTACGGTCCCTATAGAGATACGTGTCAAGCACAAGCCCCGCCAAGGAGCGCGAAAACACCGGATTTTCCGGCGCACAACTCTAGTACGAAGTGCGGAAACTCGATACGGATTTCACAAACGTTCTTATACGCAAAAAGGTATCGTGGTTCCTCGCTTCAGGGGACACAGATGTTAAACGTATCAGCTATATAGAACTATTTGCCGGCCATGCACAAGCCGTACATGGTACATACCACTTACAAGGAAACCATCGGTTTCGACGGTCTCGTCGACCGCATGGCCACCGGCCGCACCACCATAACCAAGACCGATCTGGCTGGAGCCTTCCAGCTCCTGACCGAAGAACTGCACAAGGCGGTTTCCGAGGGCTACGTCGTCAAGCTGCCCTTCGGCTCGTTCTACCTTTCCTCATCGGGTACCTTCGACCAGCCAGACCAGCCGTTCGTCTACGGGCAGGAAGAGTCGAACCACGACCTGCGGCTGCACTTCAGGGCCAACAGGACCGAAGAGATCAGTATGGCCCAGGACGCCAGGATCCAACGCGAGTCCTATACCGAAAAATCGGCTCCCATCGTCTTCTCGGCCCGCTCCATAGCGACCGAGGAAGACCTCGTCGCCGGTCGGGGCGACTTCATGCGCATCCACGGCAGCCACCTCAAGTTCGACAAGGCCAGGCCGGAACTCAGCATCTGGTTCAAGAATAGACAGGAACACCGGGCTTCCCTCTACGCCTCAATCGTCCCCGGAACGGTAATTGCCCAGGTCCCTCCCGGCATCGAGCTCGGTCAGTATTCGCTGATCGTACGCACGTCTCCCTATGACAAGAACATCAAGGAGACGCGCCGCCCTGCGCCAGTATCCATAGTATAACGATCTAAAAAAACAATCTGGCGTCCGCCCCGATCCGGCGGGCGCCTCCTTGTTTCCTGACCATATCAAATCGGTTCAGCGCCTGCTGTCGGTACCGGACAGCGGCTAACCGGTTTCCACACCAGCTCCTGTCCTGCGGTCACTTCAGCGCCTATCCGGCACCCGCTTCGGCATAGCTTCGCTACCGTGTTTGTATTCTATTTCGAACATCGATCAGCATTGATCATGGGCGGCTTTTGCCGCCAT
Source organism: Spirochaetae bacterium HGW-Spirochaetae-3 (assembly GCA_002839315.1). Lineage (GTDB taxonomy): Bacteria > Spirochaetota > Spirochaetia > Treponematales > UBA12059 > SZUA-370. Next base: position 142,984 of record PGXV01000003.1, on the reverse strand, counting down.
GCGCTTCCTCGAGCGCCCCGACCAACTTCTCGTTGTCCTCTCGCCCGCGCACCGCGAGCCGTATGAACTGCCCGGTGGGGAAGCCCGGCTTGCCGCCCAGGTCCTTTATCAGGATGCGGTGCTCCGCGAGTAGCGACTCGGCCAGGTCACGCGACAGCGTTCCGTCCGTCAGGCGGCACAGCAGGTAGTTCGCCTGAGAAGGGAATACTTCCAGCCTGCCGGTTCCGGAAAGCTTGCCTGCGAGCCACGCGCGTTCCGCGGCGAGCGAGTCGCAGGCGTGGCGGTAGTCGGCCTTGTACTTGTCGACGATCTGCAGGAAGAACTCGCCCATCGAGTTGATGTTCCAGACGGGGACAGCCTTGCGTACGGCGTCGACGAGGTCGGCGTCTCCGCTGGCAAGCACGCCGAGCCGGAATCCCGGCACGCCGTAGCTTTTCGATATGCTCTTGATTACCGCCAGGCCCGGCCGGCCCACAAGGAAGGCGTCGTCCAGCAGGCTGAACCTGATCGCAGGCTCGGCGAAGTCGGCGAAGGACTCGTCGACGACGACCCGCTTGCCCGCCGCAAGCAGGCGGTCTACCAGGCCCTTGGTCTCCGCCTCATTCATGAAGTGGCCGCTCGGGTTGTCCGGATTGACCAGGATCAGGATGTCGGCGTCGGTCATCGCGGCCTCGAGCCCGACGGCGGTATACGAGAGCCGTTCCCCGGTGGGGATGACCTTGGTACGCCCGGGTCCGAACCGCGCGGGGTACTCGTTGAACGAAGGGGACGGGATAGCCATCCTGCCCTGCCACAGCCCCGCCAGCGCGTCTATCAGCTCGGCGGCCCCGTTGCCTACGGCCACGCGATCCGGATCGACGCCGAAGACCTTGCCGGCCAGCACGCTCTGGACGCGGGCTCCCGACGGGTACTGCGTCACCAGCTCCGCGAAGCTTGACTTGATCTCGTCGAGCATCCGCTCCGGAGGAAAGTACGGATTGACGAGATAGCAGTAGTCCAGCATGCCCGGAAAACGCCAGTATCCGCCGTACCGCGCCTGCATATTAGCCAGGCGTTGCGCCGGCGGGGCGAAGATGGTCTCGGCTACCGCGAGGTCGTGCGGATCGTCGATCTCGTACCAGTGACGGCCGCTGACCGGATGGGCCTTGAGCTTCGCATTATCTAGAAACGCCAATACCTTAAGCACCTGCTCGTAGTAGACGTTATCTCCGAAGGCCGCGAGATACGCGTCAAGGAACGGCAAGTAATAGGTGCGGGAGAACTCCGCCGAGAACTTGTAGATGTTCACGGTCTTGTAGTAGTCGCCCACGTTGCGCCACTTGAAGTCCCGCTTGTCGACCACGGCGACGATGTCGCGGTCCTCTCCGACGAGTGTCACCGTGCCGTCCATCCATGCCTCGAACTTCGACACCATGGCGAGGTTGGGCTCGGGATCGGCGACGAGGTCCGCGATCAGCTCCGGCTCGAAGACCAGGTCGCTCTCTAGGAGCAGGCTATCTTCAGCCGCGAGGTACTCCCGCGCCAGCCACAGCGAATAGATATTGTTAGTCTTGTCGTAGATCTCGTTGGTCACGTAGATCAGCTCGAGGTCGGGGAACTTGCCGTCGAGGTAGGCGATCAACCTTTCCGCGCGGTAACCGACGACGAGCACGACGCGGTGGATGCCGGCGGCCTCGAGAGCGGAGAGGCTCCGCTCGATAAGGGACCGGTCGTTCACTCGCACCATGCACTTGGTGCCGTCCTGCGTGTATTTTCCAAGCCTCTTGCCCATGCCGGCGGCTAGTATGATAGCCTGTTTGATCATTGTTTGTCCTTGCTCCAGGCCGCGGGGTCGTCAATGTCTCCCCGGACCGTATAGTAGGTGAACCTTGCGCCTTCCTCGTCGAGGAAATCAGCCCAGTCTCCATGTACCCTCGCAAATGAAAGTACGCGGCTTCCCATGGTAGCCTCGCCTACTACCGGATTTGGCCCGTACCCGTCCGCCCTGCCAAGCTTGTTGAAGAGTATCGCGGGCGTATCGGCGGTTCCAAGGAGACGCCGATCCAGCTTGACGGGTCCTCTTGCGCCGAACGGCTTAACCATCAGCAAGGAGCGCGCTCGCGAGAGTTCGTGCCGGTCCAGGGGGTTGTCCAAGGATCCCTCTATCCTGAATCCCTGGTCGCCGGAATTGTTGCCGTGGTCGGACACCATGATGATGAGGGTTTCGTCGTAGACTCCCTCGCGCTTCATCCAGTCCATCCACCTGACCATCGCGTCGACGAAGGCCCGCGCGGTGTAGAAGGCGCTCGTGGAGTCTATGAAGCTTTTGGTGCGGGAATTGGGATATCCGTTGCCTATGATCCGTCCATCCTCCGAAATGCCGAAGGGCTCGTGGGTGAACTGCGTGTGAATGAAGAGGAAGAGCGGCTTGGCCTCGACGCTCGCGCTCGACAACTCGGGCAGCACGTCGAGATACGCATAGTTGGACAGGGTCTTCCTGGCGATGTACTTGAACTGGTACGACTTCCGGAAGACGATCCAGCTGCCTTCGTCATAGATGCGGGCCTTGAGCATCGTCGGAGCCGCGACGAATACCGTGAGCATCGACAGGAGGGCGTTCTTTGGATTGTCGTCCTCCGCGCCCCGCTCCTGCCCGCGGACCTTCCTCCAGTACCCGACATACGACGATGATTCCGACCGGACAATGCGGCCTCCGGCGGACGAAATGGCCGGATAGTCGGCGTAGAGCGGATCGACCGCGCCAACGTTGAAGCCCAGTTCCATCATGCCGCCGAAGAATTTCCTGGCGGCCAGGCCGAGCTTCTCCTTGCCGGTGCCCGGCATGGTATCCAGCTTGGATGGCTCGAACTCCCACCCTCCGTACAGCGAAGGAAGCGACGTGGCCGTATGGGAGGCGGTTGCCACCACGTTGGGGTACCAGGTGAAACCGTCGAGCGTATCGGCCAGTTCCGGCCTTTCCTCGAGCATCCTGCCAAGGTAGTTGCCGTTGAACATGTCGGCGATCACGAAGACGACATTGCGCCCGCCCTTGTTGAAGCTGTGGATATTGCCGCCGCCGGCGGGCAGTTCACCTCCGCCGTCACGGGTTTCCGTCGCCAGGGCGATCGCTCCTGGTTCTGCCTTCAGCGCGGCCGCGGCTACCTGCGCCGATCCGGCCACGATCATCACCGCCAGCGCGGGGATGATCGCCGACCTCCTGTGCGCACAGAAATACAGCGCCGCGAAGACAGAACCGGAAAGCACCATGACGTCGAGCAGGAACAGCCAGGGTGAAGGGCGGTTCAGCAGGAAGGCCCGTTCCAGCGCGAACTCGTCGAGTATGCCGTACCGGGCTCCCGTGAGCGCGGAGAAGACGAAACCCGCGATGATAACCGCGAGCACAACGGCCTCGGGCGTCCGCAAGGATGCCTTCCCCGCTTTTGACAAGACCGCGAGCAGCGGAAGGGAACCCAAGGCGAAAAAGGCCGCCATCGGCGGGACGTTCCTGGCGACAAGCTCGAGCGGCCCCATGCCGACATCGAGCGGTGACGAAAAATAGATCCGTAGCGGCGATACCACCCAGACGAACAGCGCGATGAACACCAGGCCCGTCACGTAGACGCCCGGGCCGGCTCGTTCAGCGGGGATCGGCCTGGAAGGTTTTTCGGGCGACGCCGGACCCAGCCTGGACGCGGCCAGCCAACCCGCCGCGTCGAGCAGGATGGTGGACAGGAGCTTGATGTTTCTGTTCGAGATGAGCGCATTCTGCCTGCGCTCGAACACGAGCACATAGGCGCTCGCGGCAAAAAAGAGCCAGGTCGCGGCGAGCGGCGCCAGCGACACCAGCGTCCGTTTAGGGCCCTGCCTGCGCAATCCGTGCGCGGCGGCGGCCAGCGAAAGCCCGGCTGCGGCAATCGCCGTACCGGCGATGCAATACTCGAACGAAGCCGCGGCGGAAATGAGCCACCAGGACTGGCCGGCCATGATCGCGTACAGAGCCGCGAGCAGGATCGGACGGTACAGGCTGCCGCCGTACAGTTCCCGGAGTCCGTGCACCGCCAGAGCGACCGTCCCGTCCCCTGTATCCTCGACCTGCTCCTGCCTCGCGGCGGGGAAGAACACGTTCTTGGCCAGCGACAGCACGTTATTCATCGTCCAATAGACAAGGAGCGCCGCGGGGCTCCGGTAGAGCAGGACCAGGAACAGGATGGCCATGCCGACCATCGTCGAATTCTTTTTGAGCGAAAGGCTTCTGTTGTAGGCAACCGATGAGCAGAGGTTGATGGCCGTCATCGCGCAGGGTAGCAGGTTCACTCCGCCGAGGAGTCCATCGGGCATACCGAGATCGCGGATGAACAGGAATGGCACACCGGCAAATCCCGGATGCCGGCTCAGCAGTTCGTACGCCGCGAAGAAGAACGGAATCTGGACGAATAGCCCGAAGGAAGCGCGAAGGGTGTAGGCCGTGGAATAATCGTGGAGACGGTGCACGTTGCGCAGCAGGTAGAATCGCTTCTGCCCTTCGTAATGCCGCTTGACGCTCGTGATCTCCTTCGCCATACGGGCTTTCAGCGCGTCATCGGCCGCTTTCCACCGTTCCGAGAGGTAATATAGCGGCGCTGTGAGCAACGTGACCGACAGGCTCATCAGGAGGAGAGATGTACCTGGATCCCCGGTCATGCGTTGCCACAAGCCGAACAGAAAGCCGAGCAACAGCTCGACCGGCTTTACAGCGACGAGGTAGATGTAGTTCAATAGGAGCCCCGGATTATCTCGACTATGTTATCGGCCGCGGCTTTGCCGGCGTGCCCGAAATTGTAGAAGTTGCGGTCCCGGAAATCCCGGATACGGTCGGCGTTCGACTCGGTAGAAGCCATAGCCGATTCCGCGAGCGCGGGCAATCCTTCGAGGTCGTCTCCGACCAGTCCGAACGAGAGCTCGTGGCTAGCCTCGACGTCCCAATATGGCTTGGCCAGATCCTCTCCCTCCTGGCCGCCGGGTTCCGCGTCCGCCATGGCGAGGAGCACCGGTTTTCCGAACAGGCAGGCGTAGTCGAAGAGAACGCCGGACAGGTCAGTGACCATCAGGTCGGATCGAGCCATCGATTCAATCCCGGTTCGCTTCCGGTCGATCTCGATTCGGCTTCCGAGCCTTCCTGACAGCTTCTCGATGTCCTCGATGAGCTCCTTGTGGGAGACATAGAACTGAGGATGCGGCCGGAATATAACCTGGAAACCGGCCTCGGCGAGGCTTTCCAGTATGCCTGCTCCGTATTTAAGTACAGAACTTCGAATACCCCAGGTAGGCGCATACAAGGCGATCTTCTTACCGTCAGATCTGGTGGGGAGCCTAGTCGTCTCTTCGAGCATATAGTCGAAGTAGGTGTTCCCCGTGGGCAGAAGCTCCTTCCGTGGCGTCCCGCGACATGACTCGAGCGCACGAACGCTTTGTTCCTGGAACGGTCCCACAGTCATCAGCGCATCGTACCAGTCGAATGCGTACTTCTCATAAAACACGATATCGGTGGGGGAATGAAACAGGTGCGCATATCGCTTCACGCCTTTGGAGCGTCGTAGCATGTAGACATCGAGATGCGGGGTCGTTGAAACAACAAGCGCCGCGCTAGCCGCATTCATGAAGGAGATTGTAGCCATCTCTCCGCCCGGGCGGAGGCTATTTAGACCCTTGATGCTGGACGAGAGCCCAGGATCCTTTGCGTCCGGCGTCACGTACGCGCACGCGACTCCCTCCGCCGTCAGGGCTTCGATGACAGGTTCGAATACCTGCCAGTACTTTCCTCCCTCCGAATGGAAGACGACATCGGGTAGCCGGGATGAAACCGCAGGGCCCCCTCGGAACAACGACTTTCCGCGAAGCCAGTACCAGACGTTCCGTAAGCCGAACAGCATGCTCGTCGCGATGCCGGAAAGAGCGTACAGGAGAAGGCTCCCGGTACCGGGATCGAGGTAGGAGAACGCCGGAGCGGCGGCGAAAAGGAACAACAGAATATAAAACGTCCGCATACCGGTGTTCTTATCGCCCCACCCCGAAGTAGCTGAAGCCCTTACCCTCGACCTCGGCGCGCTTGTATACGTTGCGCAGGTCGAAGAAGGCCGGGGTCCGCATCAGTGCCTTGACCCTGTCCAGGTCCAGGGTGCGCAGCTGGTTCCACTCGGTGACGAGCACGAGGGCATCCGCGCCGTCGAGCGCGTCGTACTCGTCGGCGGCGAACTCGAGGCTCGCCTTGACGCCCTCGAGGCGCCAGGCCGCCTCCTTCATCGCCTCCGGGTCCCACGCCCTGATCTTCGCGCCGCGGGCCGCGAGGCCCTCGCATATGGCTATCGCTGGCGCCTCGCGCATGTCGTCGGTATTGGGCTTGAACGCCAGTCCGAGCACCGCTACGGTCTTGCCCCTCAGGGAGCCGGCGCCGCCCATGCCGGCCTCTATCTTCTCGACCATCCGCGCCTTCTGGCGGTCGTTGGCCTCTATCGTCGTCTCCACGATGCTCATCGGCTCGCCGTAGTCGCGGCCGATCATCGCCATCGCGTGGGTGTCCTTGGGGAAGCACGAGCCGCCGTAGCCAGGGCCCGCGTGCAGGAACTTGGAGCCGATGCGGCCGTCTCGGCCCATCGCCTTGGCCACGTCCTGGACGTCGGCGCCTACCTTCTCGCAGAGGTTGGCGACCTCGTTGATGAACGTGATCTTTACGGCGAGGAACGCGTTTGCCGCGTACTTGATCATCTCCGCCGTCTCCAGGCCCGTCTCGATATAGGGCGTCTCGTTCAGGTACAGCGCGCGGTAGACCTCTTTCATCAGGCCCCTGGCCCGCTCGCCCTCGGCGCCTATGACGACCCGGTCCGGGTGGGTGAAGTCCTGCACGGCGGAGCCTTCGCGGAGGAATTCGGGATTGGACACCACGTCGAACTCGATGTCGACGCCGCGCGCGGCCAGCTCCTCGGCTATCCAGTCCCGAACCTTGCGCGCGGTGCCTACGGGCACGGTGCTCTTGTCGACGACGACCTTGTAGCCGTCCATCGCCCGCCCTATCTCCCTGGCCACCGCCTCGACGTACTGCAGGTCGGCGCTCCCGTCGTCGGCGGGAGGGGTGCCGACGGCGACGAATACGACCTCGCTGGAGCGGACGGCTCCCGCCAGCCCGGTCTCGAAGGACAGCCGTCCCGCCGCTACGTTGCGGGCGACCACGTCGTCCAGTCCCGGCTCGAATATCGGGATCTTCCCGTTCCGCAGCGCCTCTATCTTCTCTACGTTCGTATCGACGCAGACGACCCTGTTGCCGAAATCCGCGAGGCACGCCCCGCTGACCAGTCCTACGTACCCCGTGCCCGCTACCGCTATCCTGCTCATACTTTTTCTCCTGCCGTCTATCGCCCGATACGGCCCAGGACCGTCATGATCGTCTTGAAGAAGATCGACGCGTCGAGGCTCGGCGACATGTTCTTGATATAGTACAGATCGTATTGCAGCTTCTTGTAGGTATCCTCGACCGACGGCGAGTGGTACTCGCCGGAGACCTGGTCCCATCCGGTCAGGCCCGGCTTCGCGAGCAGGCGCTGCCGGTAGAACGGCACCGCGCGCTCCAGCTCCACGGCCAGCTCGGGCCGCTCCGGCCTCGGGCCGACGAAGCTCATCTCGCCCTTGAGGATATTGAGCGCCTGCGGCAGCTCGTCCAGCCTCGTCTTCCGAAGGAACGTACCGAAGCCTACGACGCGCGGGTCTTTGTCGCCGGTAGGAGAGAAATCGTTACCGTCCACGCGCATCGTCCTGAACTTGAGTATCGTGAACAGCTTGCCGCCCCGCCCCAGCCTCGTTTGCGAGAAGAACACCGATCCCGGCGAGCTGACCCCGATCCCTATCGCGATGAACGGCCAGAACGGCAAGGACACGATGAGAATAGCTGCGGATATAACGATATCCAGCCCACGCTTGACCACCTCGTACGGATGCTTATCGTGGAGGTTTATATTGTCGAGGAACCAGGTCTCGTTGATGGTATCTATGGGCACCCGCCGGAAAACCGTCTCGTAGAAGGACGACAGGGGCTCGTAGCGAACGCTCCGGCCAAGCAGGCTGAACAGCGACGCCAGAGTCGGTTCGAAGAGATCCTTCTTGTCAGATATCACGATCATATCGATATCGCGTCGCATGAGCTCGGGTCCCAGCGCGGCGAGGCTCGTTATCAACGGGACGCCTTCCGGCGCGGCGCCCGCCGTCTCGTCGTAGGCGAACGCGACCTCGTACCCGAGGAACGGCTTCGACCGGATAGCCTCGATCAGGGAGACGGCCTCGTCGTTCAGCCCGAGGAACACGACGGACTTCCGGTATAAGGCGCTCCGGAACGCCTTTCCCAACAGGTAGCGCCATCCGAGTAGCAGCAGGTACGACACCGCCGCGTGCAACAGGAGAATCGTCTTGGGAGCCATGGCCGCCGAGGCGACGAGGTAGAAGTACAGCGCCGTGATGAGCGTGGCGATGCCGACGGCCGCCGCCAGCTTCCCGGGGAAGCGTACCCCGTCGAACGGCGTCTCGAGCACGTACAGGCCCATCGTATAGAATACGACGACCCAAACGGGCATCATCGGAGAAAAAGCGAGTACGTGCGTCCAATACCGGGCCATGCTTGGCGCGGACAGCGACCGCAACGACAGCGATATCCACAGCGCCGCGTACAGCAACACGATATCGACGATAAATATAGCGAACTGTTTTGTCTTCCTGGTTATTCGCACTGCTTTTCCATTCTGCGCATAGATTTGCTCCCTACTTGGGCAATCTCCTATCGTTTCGCGTAGTTCTTCTCGACCCACTGTTTATAATCGCCGCTCCTGATATGGTCGATCCAGTCCTTGTGCTCAAGGTTCCACGCGACGGTCTTCTCCAGTCCCGACGCAAAGTCATGATCCTGCTTCCAGCCGAGCTCTGTCTTTATCTTGGAGCAGTCGATCGCGTAGCGCCTGTCGTGCCCCGGTCGATCGGCAACGTAGTGGATCAGCTTCTCGTAATCGCTCGCTGGCTTTCCGGTGGCCTCCGCGACCTTCTCGATAAGCACCGACAGTAGCTTGATGTTCTCCCACTCGTTCTCGCCGCCGATGTTGTATGTCTGCCCGCTACGACCGTTCCGCATGACGGACCAGACCGCCGCGTTGTGGTCCTCGACGTATACCCAGTCGCGGATGTTCTTGCCGTCGCCGTAGACCGGGAGGCTCTTGCCTTCAAGCATATTCAGGACCATAAGCGGAATCAGCTTCTCGGGGAACTGGTACGGCCCGTAGTTGTTGGAGCAATTGGACAGCGTCACGGGCAAGCCGTAAGTATGGTGGTACGCCATTACTAGGTGATCGCTCGATGCCTTGCTCGCGGAATATGGGCTCCGGGGGTCGTACGGCGTCGTCTCGGTGAAGTACCCGGTGTCGCCGAGCGAGCCAAATACCTCGTCGGTACTAACATGGTGGAACAGCACATCGTCCCTGCCCCTCCATGCGTTACGGGCCACGTCCAGCAGGGTGAAGGTGCCCATCACGTTGGTCCGTATGAAGGCCTCGGGCCCGTGTATCGAGCGATCGACGTGGCTCTCGGCGGCGAGGTGGCAGACCGCGTCGATCGCGTACTCCGCAAACACCCGCTCGACTGCGGCCCGGTCGCATATGTCAGCTTTCTCGAAGAAATAGCGACGTCCCGAACCGGCACCGGCTCCGAAACGATCCTCGATCTCGGCCAGGCTTTCCAGGTTGCCCGCGTAGGTCAGCGCGTCTAGGTTTATGACCCGGCCCTCGAAACCGGAGCGCTCGAACAGGTAGCGTATCATGTTCGAGCCGATGAATCCGGCGCCGCCGGTGACGAGGAGGTTCTTGAATGTTCTGCTCATGATTGCACCATCCCGTTTTCAGATTCAAGATATTTTCGAAGGCTTTCTTTCCACTCGGGAGGCTTGATGCCGAACGCCGCGTCGATCTTGTCCTTGGACAGCACCGACCATAGCGGTCGCTTCACCCTAGCGGGATACTGTTCGCTGGAGATCGCCTTTACTTCGCACTCGCGGTACAGGAGCCCGAGTTCTCTTCCCAATGCCTGTATCGCTACGGCAAACCCAAACCACGAGGTCTGCCCGGCGTCGGTGTAGTGATAGATGCCGTATTCGATCTGTTCAGCCTTGATAATGGTCAGGATCGTCTGAGCTAGGTCGAAGGCCCAGGTTGGCGAGCCGTACTGGTCGGCGACGACCGATATTGACTCCCTTTCCCTCATTAGCTTAAGCATCGTCCTGACGAAATTGGGCCCGTGTCGGCCGTAGAGCCAAGCCGTCCGGAGGATAAGACTCCGCGAGCAGTAGTTCGATACCAGATTCTCGCCCTCGGCCTTGGTTCGGCCATATGCTCCGGCAGGGTCGACCGGGTCCGTCTCCACGTACGGCCGCGTTCCATCTCCGCGGAACACGTAGTCCGTGGACAGGTGGATGAGCCTTGCGCCCGACTCGTTGGCCACCATGGCAATGTTGCCTGCGCCTGTCGCGTTTATGCTACGGGCCAAGGCTTCCTCGTCCTCGGCTCGGTCGACGGCGGTGTACGCCGAACAGTTGACTATCCAGTCCAGCTTCCGTCCGTTCCCGCCTCCGGGCGCGACCAACCAAGAGCGCAAGGCATCAAGGTCGCGAATATCCACCTCACGGTCGCTACCTGACCACTCGAGACCGGCCGCGGTCAAGACCTCCGACAGCTCGGCGCCGAGCATACCCTTGTACCCGATCAGCCAGATCATGAAAGCTCCCCGGCGATATCTCTGAGAAAAGGCAAGGCCGCGTCCTTTTCGGAAAGCTTAACCGCTGAAAGGGGCCACTCGATACCTAGGTCGGGATCGTCCCAGCGCACGCCGCCGTCGCTATCCTTGTCGTATTCGGCACTGCACTTGTATATGAGCTCAGCGCCTTCCGACAGCGCGACGAAGCCGTGGGCGAAGCCCCGGGGGAGGAACAACATCTTGCGGTTTTCTTCCCCGAGTTCTACGCCCAGCCACCTGCCGAAGGTCGGAGAGCCGTGCCGCAAGTCGACCGCCACGTCCCATACCAGGCCGCGTGTCACTCGTACGAGCTTGGCTTGGGCATACGGCGCCTTCTGGAAATGGAGCCCGCGCAGCACGCCGCGGATGCTACGGGAATGGTTGTCCTGTACGAAGGCCTCGCGTATGCCCGCGGCGGCGAACTCGCTCGATTTATAGCTTTCAAGGAAAAAACCGCGCTCGTCCGTGAAAAGCCGCGGAGTGATTATCAGGAGTCCGTCTATGAAGGTTTTCTCGAAAATGAAAGGCATATAATAAGTCCTTTTCTGCTTGTGTTCAGATCCGGTCTGAAACCGCCTTCTCTTCAGCTACAATCTTGACCAGGTATTCACCATAGGTCGATTTTTTAAGGGATTCGGCAAGTGCGTCCAGGCCGGCTAGGTCGATATATCCCATCCGGTACGATATCTCTTCCAGGCACGCAATCTTCAGTCCCTGCCTGTCCTCGACGGTCTTGACGAAATTACCTGCGTCGGCGAGCGACGCGTGCGTCCCCGTGTCCAGCCAGGCGAATCCGCGGCCTAAGAGCTCCACGGTCAGACGCCCGCGCCGCAGGTACTCCTTGTTGACGTCGGTGATCTCGTATTCACCTCGCGGCGAGGGCTTCAGTTCCTCCGCAATGCGTATCACCTCGTTGTCGTAGAAATACAGCCCCACGACGGCATAGTTTGATTTCGGCGCCTTCGGCTTTTCCTCGATGGACAGGACGCGGTGCTCGAGGTCGAACTCAGCCACGCCGTAGCGCTCGGGATCGTTAACGTAATACCCGAACACCCTCGCGCCGCTTGCAAGCTTCGCGCTGGCCTGCAGTGTCTTAGAGAACCCATGGCCGTAGAAGATATTGTCGCCTAGGACCAGGCAGACCGAATCCTTGCCGATAAAATCCTTACCCAGCACGAAGGCCTGCGCAAGGCCGTTAGGCACCTCCTGCACCTTGTACGATAACCGGATGCCTAACCTCTTACCGTCGCCGAGCAGGGCCTCGAAACGCGGCAGGTCCTGCGGCGTCGATACGATCAGGATGTCCTTTATTCCGGCGAGCATAAGCGTCGACAGCGGATAATAGATCATCGGCTTGTCGTATACCGGTAACAGCTGTTTGCAGACGACTTGGGTCACCGGGAACAGGCGCGTTCCCGCGCCACCGGCAAGGATAATGCCTTTCATGATGTTTCTCCTTTTTGAACGCACTTAAGCAACCTAGATGAACAATCCCGCCATGCGCCGAGTCTAGTCGTCAGAGAAAAGACTATCATAGCTATGTAGCCTTGCCTGCTTGTACGAGGCTACTCCCTACAGCAGCCCCGGATCCGCGGCCTTCAGCGCGTCCACGGCGTCCTTCACCCGTTGCGTTGAGCCGCGCCTTGCGACGAGCAGCGCGTCCGGCGTATCCACGACGACCAGGTCCTCTACGTCGACCAGCACGATACGCTTCCCCGAGGAAATAACGAGGTTGCCGCTCGAGCCTATCGATACCGGTTCCGGCGATCCTATCGATGCGGACTCACCGGGGACAGAGCTTGATAATTCGTCGTACATCGCGTCGTAACTGCCCAGGTCGCTCCAGCCCATCGCCGGGGGACAGAGCACGCACGATACGCGGCCGCTCTTCTCCATAACGGCGAAGTCCACGCTTATCGACGGGACGGCCTCCATGTCGGCCTTCGCCGGACGGAGCGGAGCCTTGCTCGGGGCACGCTCGTAGGCGGCGAGGCACGCCGCGTGCACGTCGGGGGAATGCGCCTTCAGCTCGGACAGGAACGCGCCCGCCATGAAGCAGAACATACCGGAATTCCACGAATACTTGCCCGAGGCCAGGTATCGCTCCGCGGTCGCCGCGTCGGGCTTCTCCTTGAACGACCGTACCGTCTCGCCGTCGGATTCGATATAGCCGTAGCCGGTCTCGGCGTAGGTAGGCGCGATGCCGAAGGTAACCAGGCGGCCGGTCCGGGCAAGCTCTGTCCCCCGGGCTATCGCGGCTCGGTACTCGGGCAAGCCGCGTATCAGATGATCGCTCGGCGCCACGAATACCACTTCGTCGGGAGGCAGCATCATGCAGGCCAGCGCTATCGCCGGCGCGGTATTGCGGCCGACGGGCTCTATCATCGAGCCGTAGCCGGTAACGCCGAGCCCGTCCAGCTGGGCCGCCGCCAGCGAGCTCTGTCCCTCGTTGGCCGCTACGACGAAGCCGGAGCCCAGCTCCAGGTTGCGCCTGACGGCGGCCTCGAACAGGGATCCGCCCGGTACGATGTTCGCGAACTGCTTTGGTCTAGCGGCGCGGGACAGGGGCCAGAGCCTCGTACCGGAACCGCCGCACAGGATTATGGTCGTCATCGGCGTCCTCTCGTCATCGGTTTTCCGTTCCGTGCGGGCCTACGCCCACGAGGACGCGGGAAAGGCACTCATCGGGGAATTCGCCGCGCGGCTCGTCGGGTTCCGGTATCGTCTCCCCCTCGGCGTATACGATGACCGTTCCCGCCGAGCCCCCCAACCGGACCGCCTTGGCGGGATCGGCCGTCTTCACGAAGAGGAGGCCGTGCCGCTCGCAGGCGTATTCGATAAGGAAGTCTAGGTCGGAGACTCCGGCCAGCACGAGCCTGGAGGCTCCCGCCCGCTTCTTCTCCATCACGAACGCCTCGATCATGTCCCGGTACAGCCCCGCCGACTTCGCCGTGCGCCTGAAGTATCGGTAGGTCCTGTGGGCTATCTCGTTGACGCCGTCGGGCGTCAGCGCGTATTGGATATTTCGCGCGTTCAGTCGCTTGAGCAGCACCCAGCCCTTGTCGGAGAAGCGCTTCAGGAGCGCGTTCGTCATGCCCAGGGACAGGCCCGCCGCCTCCGCCAGGTCGCGTTGGGTAACGCTCCTGGATCTCTTCTGTGACGAATAGATGTTTTCAAGGATGACCAGCTCGGAGTCGTCGGACGACGACGCCTGTCGGTCGAGGCTAGGGTTATTCATGATGGGTAGTGTTCCAAATGCTCGCCGGGAGGATTAGTACTGGCGCACGGGAATTCAATTCGCCCGGACAGACGAATTATTATCGGCACGCTGTCGTCTCCCGGCTTCCCGGGGCGGCCGTAACGCGCTCCCTATCGACCAGGAAAGTCTGTAAGAACGACGCCCTGATGAAGCGTCGCGTCTTGTTCATTCTTCGAACAATGGTATCACGGCGATCGCGGAAATGCAATATCCGTATCGGATCCATGACCGGAATCGATCCCTCTGCCTCCTGCCTACCGCTCCGCCGTTAAAAAAACCGCCCCATACGGGACGGTTCTTTAGTACGCTAACTACTACCGACGCCCTCGGAACGTGACGCGCACCTGCTTGTACAGGCCGTCTCCCTCGCTCTTCGTCTCGATATCGACGATATCGTTGAGCGTCGTATGAACGATACGGCGCTCGAACGGGTTCATCGGCTCCAGCAGCACGGAATTACGCGTACTACGGACGCGCTCGGCCACTTCGTACGCCATCTTCACGATGGCTTCCTCGCGCCGAATCCGGTAATTCTCGGAATCCAGGATTATCCTAAGGTCCTCCCGACCCAGCCTGCCGGCGTATACGTTGGCCAAGAGCTGGAGCGCGTCCAGGTTCTTGCCCTTCTTTCCTATCAGGATGGCCGCGCTCTCGCTCTCCAACCTGATGCCCAGCTTCAATTCCTCGCGGAACAGGACGCTGGCCTTGCACGAATAGCCCATCTTCTCCACGGTCGACCTGACGAATTCGAGAAGCTTCTCCTCGAATTCGCCTTCCGCCGCGTCGCCTGTCGGCAAGGTCCGCTTGCGTTCCGTTACGACGCCTTCGGCGCGATTCTCGGAACGCCTGCGGGGCGCGGGGGCTACGGGCGCCGAGCTCCGTACCTGAATCCTGATCCGCGTCTTGCCCTTCTTGAGGAAGCCGCCGCGCTGCGACTCCATGATTTCCACGTCGAACTCATCGCGGGCGATGCCCAATTCTCGGGCGGCGATCTCGATGGCCTCTTCCTCGGTACGGCCTTCGAACTCGTATTCCATATAGGACTCCTATAAAGAGAGGTTTTCTCGGTTTATTTGCGCCCTTTCTTGCTTCCGCTTCCGCCCTTCTTGGGGACGAGCTTGAGTTGGGGAGCAGGAGCGGCCGCCGCCGCTGCCAGGCGTTTCTTGTGGATAACCTTGTTGATAACCAGCTGCTGCATGGCGGTCAGGATATTGGAGGATATCCAGTATACGAGCAGTCCGGACGGTACGTCGTACAGGATGAAGAAGAACATGACCGGCATGCCGTACATCATGAATTTCATCTGCCCGGCGTTCTGTCCCGTAGTCGGCTGCTGCTGCATGAGCCGACCGTACATAAGCTGGCTTAGGACGTAGATGATCGGCAGTATGCGTATGGCCGATACGCGCCAGACGATGAGGTTGATCGTCGGGAACGTGTAGACGGCTTCGGGTAGCGACAGGTCGTTGATCCAGCCGGCTATGAACGATGCGCCCCTGAGGTCGAAATGGTTATTGAACAGGGCGTACATCGCTATGAAGATCGGGAACTGAATGAGCATGGGAAGGCATCCGGACATCGGATTGTAGCCTTCCTTCTTATAGAATTCCGCCATCTCCTGATTGAGCTTCTGCGGGTTGCTCTTGTACTTTGCCTGTAGCTCCTGGATCCTTGGCTGTAGCTCCTGCATCCTGGCCGTCGACTGGCTACCCTTGAACGTCAGGGGGAACATGATAAGTCGGACCAGGATCGTCACGAGGATGATCGCGATTCCGTAGTTCCCGACCATGCCGTAGAACAGGTTCAGGCTCCACTTGAGGGCGGTCTCCAGCCATCCGAGGATGTTGCCGCCTTCCATCACGCCCTCGAGGTCGTCGCTCGACCGCTTGTAGGCGTTGGCTGTCGGGTCGTCGTACCGCGCCAGCTCGCGGGAGCTCTTGGGGCCGGCGTAGATATGGAAGACGTCGGTCTGGACGCTCGCGCCTAGGGCGGGCCTACTGAACGCCATGGACGTCGTCACGGGCTTCCCGTCGGCCGAGATGTTCGTATAGGTCGCGGTATACGGCGTCGCGTCGGGCAGGACGATGATCGCGAAGTACTTCCCGGCGATAGCGGACCAAGACGCCTTGCTGGACGGCGAGACCTGCGTGCCGCCCTTCATCACCTTGCGCTTGGCGTTCTCGTAGGTAACGATCTTGCGCCAATCGGCGTTCTTGGGGAGCTGCTCGTAGGTCGGCCCGATCTGGGGGCCTATCTTGAGCGAGTACGCGAATTCGCCGTCGCCTATACGCGGTACCGTTCCGTTCGAGCCCTCTATGGTCACCGACAGCTTTATCATGTAGTCGCCGTCGTGGAACTCATAGCGCTTCTTGAGCGTGAACGGTACAAGCTCGCCCGAAGCGTCGGCGGCGAAGAACGTACGGGAGAACTCTATTAGTCCGGGACCCGGGCGGGACGCGGTCATCAGCGCTTCGATCGGCAGGGCTTCGGCCCCGCCGAGCGCTATGGAGAATCCGTCCGTCTTGCCGTTCCTCGGCAGGAGCAGCTCGACCGGGACCCCGTCTTCCTTATGCTGCTTGAGCTTCAGGGAGACGATCTCTCCGCCCTTGTTGGAGAACAGCGCGTCGAAGAAGTCCGTGGACAGCGCGTGCGTCGTCTCCCTGTCGGGGGCGTCGGGCGTCTCGACGACGGCCACGGTCGCGCCGGCGGCCGGCGCCAGGCTCGGGGCTTCCGCCTGGATGGGCGCCTGAGCGGCCGGAGCCGTCGTCGCCTGGGGCGCTACCGGCAGTGGCTGCTTGGGGAAGAAGTGGTTCTGTACGGCCATACCGACCGTTATGACGACCACCATCAATACGATGGCAATCATCGTCTTGGCGTCGAACGCCTTATTGTTATCGTCTTCGTTGATGCTCATAGGACCGGATCGAAACCTCCCGGATGTAATGGATTGCAACGCAAAATTCTTTTCAACGCCATCAGAGAGCCGCGGCCGGCCCCGTATCGGCCTATCGCGTCGAGGGCATAGGCCGAACAAGTCGGATAATACCTGCATGACCGCGGCTTCAACGGGGACAGAGCTACGCGATAGAATCGGATGATCGCGTTAAGGATAAACGAAAAGACGCGGTTCATCGGCCTAGACCGCCAGGGACGATCTACGCAGAACCGCGTCGAGCTGTCCGGCGCGAAGATCGAAGCGGTCTTCTCCCGGGAAAATGACGACGACGACGTCCATACCGGGAACGATCCCGGGTTTCGCGAGGCGCCAGCATTCGGACAGGACCCTTCGAGCGCGATTCCTCGCGACGGCGTTACCGTACTTGCGCACCGTAACGAAAACGGCGCGGGTTTCCGCGCCGCCGTTTGGCCTGACGTTGAGGCGCAGCCCCTTGCCGGACCACCGCACCCCCTCGTCGAATACCCTCGAAATGTCGCGCCGCGTACGGATACGCTCTGACTTCCTGAAGCGGAAACCTCGAGCGACCCGTTCGTCGTCGGACACGGTGATCAGTACTTCTTCTTCTCGTCGGAAGTGCTGAGCTTGATGCGGCCCTTGGCGCGGCGCCTCTTCAGGATGGCCTTGCCGCCATTGGTCTTCATGCGAGCCCTGAATCCGAATTTCCTGACGCGGCGGGTCCTGCTGGGCTGATACGTTCGCTTCATGACGATGTCTCCTCGGAATATATCCCCACGAACGGTAAACACCGTCCGAGAGCGTTTCTCATTACCATAGCCGCCGGATTATAGACGGTATGCCTCGTTTGGTCAACGCGTCAGAAAGTACAGGTATAGGAAGGACCGCTTCTATTCCTAATATTTTATTGACATTCTGGATATTTTAACTACACTCTGGCTATAGTAGAATCAATAATACCCTGCATGCCCGAATTTTTTAGCGAAAAGGTGAAGCGATGGCCAAGGCACCACGAAAAATTAGAATTTTCTCGGCGCTCGAAGTAGCGAACCTCTGCGGCGTCGTAAACCAAACCGCTATAAACTGGATCAGGAACGGCTATCTCAAGGCCTTCATGACGCCTGGCGGCCAGTACCGGATCTACCTGGAGGATCTCGTCGCTTTCCTAGAACAAAGGAAAATGCGCGTTCCAGCCGAGCTCGTGACTGCGACTCATTCCGACGTCGATTGGTCTCGCCTCGTAATAATCGACGACGATGCCGAGCTTAACGATATAGTCAAAAAATTCATAGAAAAAGGTCCTCTGGCCTTTACGATACTGCAGGCGTTCGACGGCTTCGAAGCGGGCGCGCTCCTTACCGATAAGCGGCCCGGATTCGTCATCCTGGATATAGACCTTCCCGGACTGGACGGCAACCAGATCTGTCACAAGATAAAAAACGAACCCGCTTTCGGAAAACCGTTCGTAATAACTATCACGGGACTGGATACTGACGAGATAAAGGACCGCGCTCTCGAGGCGGGATCCGACGCGTTCCTGCCGAAGCCGCTCGATTTCGACCTGCTCGGCTCGATATTGGCGGATTTCGCCGGAAAGGTTCGCTAAACAATGGAAATTAAAAAAACCGATGGAATAATCCTGATAGTCGAGGACGAGGACGCGATTCGCCTCACGCTACGGGATTATCTTCGCAAGAAGGGCTACGATGTATTCGTCGCCTCCGATGGCGTCGGCGCCATCAAGCTACTACTCGATTACAACGTGGATATCATCCTTACCGATTACCGCATGGATATCCTCGGCGGCGACTATTGGATCAAATTCCTTAAGAAATATTGCCCGGAAATGGACGTTATCATCACGTCCGGCTTCCTCCGCCCAGAGTTCGACATTCCGTACGAGGTCATCTACAAGCCCTTCGACTACTCCGAACTGGAGCAGCGGGTTCGCGCCATCCTCCGAAAAAAGCCGGAAAATGCAGGAACGTGACGAAGAACGCGGAAAAGCGATACTCGCCCTGGTTCGGGGCCGCGTTCAAGGCGTCGGGTTCAGATACGAAGCGCGCTCAATCGCCCGTTCGCTTCGTATCAGCGGCTGGATCAGCAATCTCCCCGACGGAGGCGTAGAAACATACGCCGAAGGTTCCGAATCGGCGATCAACCGCTACGTTTCCTGGCTGAACCACGGACCTCCGGGCGCCCGTGTCGAATCTCTCGACATATCCGAACGCTCCCCGAAGGGCGCCTACGTAACGTTTACCGTCGAATAAACCCTGCATTCGCACAGCGCTCTCTCCCCCTCGATTTCAATCGGCGCTTATAGACGGGAATCCGCTATGCTCGCCGCCCTCCTGGCCGCTTCGCGCCGCCTCGGAGCGCTTTCGCGGCCATCCATGGCCGCTCTTCCTCGCATTCGCTCGGCGCGCTCCTCGGCTCGACTCCCGTCGGCGCTTATAGACGACAAAACCCCGGGTTACCGGGGTTTTATCGTCTAGCGATCGACGGGAGTCGAACCCGCGTCACGAGCTTGGGAAGCTCGGGTAATACCGTTATACGACGATCGCAAGGAAAAAAAAACGTCGCCGAAGCGACGGTAACTATCAAAGAAGCGCAGGACCGGACAACTTGCGCTTGGCCCAACGCAAAGAACAGCATGAATGCGTTCTAAGCGAAGGACTGAAATAGGGCGGCATGATAACATGCCGGAAAAGTGATCTATTAGGATCACTTGTTATTAGTATACAAATTTCAGCTGCGCGTGTCAACTAAGCATCACTACCGTTTCTTCGTCATGAGCGAATTCGGCAGATGTCTTGGGAATAGCAAGCAAAGAAGCAGTGTCGGAGGCGAAAGAACAGTCCAAATCCCTTTTCTGGAATGGAATAAGCCTCCAAATACCCATTTATCTGCGAATAGTACTAAATGCGCAGCTACCGGATTCTCGTCTATGTACTTGAAAACACGAATATAATCCTGTAGTCGAGCTAGAATTAGAGAATAAAACCGCTCTCCCCAGACATGCCCGCATAATCCGAATAATTTGTTATACCGTATAGCGAAGACGCTATTTATCCATTGCATAATCCTAGATAAGCACTCATTCTCTTCCGGCTTGATAAGCAGATGTACATGATTTCCCATTATCGTGAAATTATCTATTCTGAACCGATACCGAAGTCGTGCTTCTCGGACAACCTGGATATATAGAGCCTTAATACCTGGAGCATCCAGAATCATCTCCTTCCGGTTCGCCCTCATCGTAACATGATAGCAGGCTCCTCGTACAAGATGTCGTCTCTTCCTCATGTAATCAATACGCTATGATGCGCTATAGCGCTTTCGCCTTTTTAAACTAAAAAGGGACAGAGCTTCCAAGGTATATGAACCAAAAGCTCTGTCCCTAAATAAATTGTATATTCGAGATCCTAGTCTGTAGTATCTCCAGATACGATTTCATCGCCGAAGACGTCGGCCTGGACGAGCTTGTAGCATTTCGTCGGGCACTTCTGTACGCAAATCCCGCACGAGGTGCACTTCGAGTAGTCGGTAACGGGCACCCCGTTGACCATCGTTATACACTGCTCGGGGCAGGCTCGGACGCAGGCCTCGCACTTGATGCAACCGACCTTACAGCTCTTCATTACCGTAGCCTTGACGACGGCTCGGTTGGAACACAGGACGACCGAGCCTTTTCGCGCCCGGGGGACGGAGCTCAGTATCTGCTGCGGGCATTCCTTTATGCACATGCCGCACCCGGTGCATTTCTCGTAATCCACGTGCGGCAGGCCGTCTTCCCCCATATTCAGCGCGTCGAACTGGCAGACGCTCACGCAGTCGCCGTAGCCCAGGCAACCGTAGGGACAGAGCTTGGTCCCGCCGGAGGAGAGCTTGGCGGCGCGGCACGTCTTCACGCCGACGTACTCGCCCTTTACGGGCGCGACGTCTTTGGTTCCGTGGCAGAGGAGAACGGCGACCGTATCCTCGGAGGACGCGTTGACGCCCATCAGGCCGCCGAGCGCGTCCGCGACCGCCTTGCCGCCGGGCGCGCACTTCGTAACGGGCGCGTCGCCCTTGGCGACCGCCTCGGCGTACCCGTCGCAGCCGGGATAGCCGCAGCCGCCGCAATTGACGCCGGGCAGCGCGTCCCGGACCTGGTCGATCTTGGGATCGCGCTCGACCTTGAACTTTTCCTTGAAGAAACCGAGCGCGGCTCCGAGGATGAACGCGAGCGCGGCGGAGAAGCCGAGCGTTATCAGTATGACATTCATTTCCGGGCGCTCCTTACTTGATCAGGCCGGAG
Organism: Spirochaetae bacterium HGW-Spirochaetae-3; assembly: GCA_002839315.1. Lineage (GTDB taxonomy): Bacteria > Spirochaetota > Spirochaetia > Treponematales > UBA12059 > SZUA-370. Next base: position 121,741 of record PGXV01000003.1, on the reverse strand, counting down.
AAGCCCATGAACGCCACGGCCAGGAGGCTCGTGGAGGCGAACAGGATAGGCGTCCCTTGCAGGAATTTCGGTATCGGCGCGGTCTTGAGCCGGTCGCGGACTCCGGCGAGCAGCACGAGCGACAGCATGAATCCTAGCGCTACGCCGACGGCGTAGACGACCGACTCGATGAGGTTGAACCCCTTGGAGATGTTATCGAAGGTGACCGCGAGGATAGCGCAATTGGTCGTGATCAGCGGCAGGTAGATACCCATCGACGCGTATAGCCCCGGGACGTTCTTCTTAAGGTAGAACTCGACGAGCTGCACGAGCGACGCGATCACCAGGATGAACACGAGTATCTTGAGGAACGTCAGGTTAAGCGGCAGCAGCACGAACGTGTACAGCGGCCAGGTGACGACCGTCGCGATAACCGTCACGAAGGTCACGGCTAGGCCCATGCCGACGCTCTTGGAGACGTCTATCGACATGCCGATGAACGGGCAGAGCGCGAGGAAGCGCATCAGCACGATATTATCGATCAGGAGGGCCGATATAAAGATCTTGGCGAGGTTCATGCGGCCTCCTTGGCGACGACGGCGTTGGCGGCCATCTTCCTCTTAAGCCAGAGATTCAACGAGATGAAAAGCGCGAACACCATGAAGCCGCCGGGCGGCAGCGTAAAGAACAGTATGGGTTGGAACGATTCGGGCATTATCCTGGCTCCCATGAGCGACCCGTTGCCGAGCAGCTCGCGTAGCGTAGCGATGCCGATGAGCACCCAGGTATACCCGAGGCCCATGCCGAGCGCGTCGACGACGGCGTCCAGCGGCTTCTCCTTGCTGGCGAAGGCCTCGACGCGGCCCATGATGATGCAGTTGACGACGATCAGCGGTATGAACACGCCCATCGACTTGGACAAGGCCGGGAAATACGCCTGCATCGAGAGGTCGACCATCGTGGTGAAGGCCGCGATGACGATGATGAATATCGGGATGCGCGCGTCGCTCGGTATGAGCTTCCTGAACAGCGATATAACGAACTCGGCGAACACGATGACGAAGGTCATCGCCAGGCCCATGCCTATGCCGTTCGAGACGCTCGAGGTGACGGCTACCGAAGAGCAGAGGCCGATCATCAGCATCAGCAGGGGATTCTCGGCGACGAGCCCCTTAACGAATATCTTCCACATGCGATTCATCGGGTTCCTCCGCTGGCGTTGCCCTCGAGCCACGCCGAGCCGACCAAGCCGGCTTCCTTGACGATGCTCGTCAGGGCCTTGCTGGTGATCGTGCTCGCGCTGATGGCGACGACGTCGTTCTTGACCTCGAACGCGTCGTTTATGAGCTTCCCGGCGAACTGGCCCGGGAAAGTCTTCTTAGCGGTCTTGTCGACGAAATACGCCGGGTTGACGGCGTTGGCGCCGAGGCCGGGGGTATCGGAGAGCGTCATTACGCGGGCGCCTGCGATGCGCCGGTCGGTAGAGACGCCTACGAGCATTACGGCGTCTCCGCCGTAGCTGGAGGCGGAAGCCTTGATAGCGACGCCGAGCGTCGCGTCTCCGCGGCCGGCCTTCCACGCGCCGGTGACGGTTACGCCGGGTACGCTCGATTCCAGGCCTCCTTCGATGGCGTCGAACGAGTCGGCGTCGGGGAACAGGTCCTGGAGCGACGCCTTGAGCTGCTCCCTCTCGAGGCCGGCGATGGTCGGCTCCGTGACGGTATAGACGACGGCCAGGGCCGCGCAGGCTCCGGCGGCGAACAGGGCCAGGGCTATGCCCAGCCTTAGTATATCCTTCTTCACTTCGCCGCCTCCTTGGCCGCGGGCTTGGCGGGGGCTACGAAGCCGTACTTCTTGACGCGGAGCTTATCCATGAACGGAGCGACGGCGTTCATCATCAGGATGCCGTAGGTCACGCCCTCGGGATAGCCGCCGAAACGGCGTATGATGACCGTGACGAGTCCGGCGCCCGCGCCGAATATGGCCTTGCCTAGCGGCGTAACCGGGCTGGACGAATAGTCGGTAGCCATGAACACGGCGCCGAACAGGATGCCGCCGGACAGGGCGCCGTAGACCGGATCCATGCCGAGCGCCCACGACGCGACGAATGCCGTGCCGACCATGGCTACGGGCGTTATGAACGAGATAGCCCGGATAGCCAGCAGGAAGACGAAGCCGACGAGTATGAGGAGTATCGAGCTCTCGCCGATGCATCCGCCGCGATTGCCGACGAACAGCGTCCAGAGCGTTGATCCGTAATCGGAAGCGGTGGCCAGGCCGTTCGCTACGAAGCCCTGCCCGACGTCGGCGATCGTTCCGCCCATCTTGACGATATTAAGGGGCGTAGCGCCCGTCGTGGCGTCGGATATGCCCTGGAACGGTACGTGCCAGGTGGTCATCGCGGCGGGAAAGCTCATCAGCAGTATGGCGCGGCCGATCAACGCGGGGTTGAAGGGATTAGCGCCGAGGCCGCCGAAGAACTCCTTGGCCAGAACGATAGCCGCGAACGAACCCATCGCGACCATCCATAACGGAATGGACGGCGGCGATATCAGCGCGACGAGGAGTCCGGTAACGACCGCGGAGAGGTCCCCGATCCGTACGTCCTGCTTGGTAACGGCGCGGAACGCTGCCTCCGAGGCCACGGCGGTCGCTATCGAGACGACGATCGCCAGTAGCGCGGGCAAGCCGTAAAGCACGACGCCGTACACCGAGACCGGCGTAAGCGCGATGATCACCGAGAGCATCAGCTTCTGCGGCGTTACGCCGGTATAGACGTGCGGGCTCGACGAGAGTAGCAAGTTATTTGCCGGCACGCTGGGCCTCCTTCTGCTTCTTGGCCCGGACGAGCTGCTTTCCTATGCGGAAACGCTGGACGAGCTGGATATGCGACGGGCAGACGAAGCTGCAGGTTCCGCATTCGATGCAGTCGAGCGCTCCTATCCTCTCCGCCTCGTCGAGGTCGCCGGCCTTCAGCGCGACGTTGAGCAACGCGGGCGACAACCTGCACGAGCAGGCCCGCATGCAACGGCCGCAGCGTATGCACGGGCCTTCCTCGTATACCTTCGCCTCCGCGGCGTCCATCAGGAGCACGCCGGAGGTGTTCTTCTGTATCGGCACCTGCATCGACGGTACGGCGGGGCCCATCATCGGCCCGCCCATCACGAGGCGGCGTAGCTTCTTCTCGTCATAGCGGACTACGTCGGGGAACAGGTCCTGTACCAGCATGCCTACGGGCACGAACAGGTTCTTGGGCGTCTCGCAGGCTCCCCCCGTCACGGTCAGGCCGGTGTCGATCACCGGCTTGCCCTTGCGGAAGGCCTCGGATACCGCCTTCAGGGTCCCCACGTTGCTGACGACGCAGGCGACGTCCATAGGCAGGCCGCCGGACGGGACCTCGCGGCCGGTAACCGCGGTGATAAGCATCTTCTCGCCGCCCTGCGGGTACTTCGTCCGAAGGAGCTGAACGACGATATCCAGGCCGCTCGCCTTCTGCCCTATCGCCTTCTCTAGAATCGGGACGAGGTGGATCTTATTGTCCTCGAGTCCGACGACGCCCTTCGTGGCGCCGGTTATCCTCATGACGATGGCGATGCCGTCTATGAAGTCCTCGGGGCTCTCCTCCATCACGCGCTCGTCGATGGTCAGGAACGGTTCGCACTCGGCGGCGTTGGCGATGACGTATTCGATGGGCTTGTTGGGCGGGGGCGCGAACTTGACGTGCGCGGGGAAGCCGGCGCCGCCGACGCCGATGATGCCCGCCTCGCGGACGCGCGCGAGCGCCTCCTCCCTGGAGCAGGAGAACGGGTCGAGGGTAGGCATGAACACCGCCTCGTCGCCCGGTAGCGGCTCGATGACGATCGCCAGCCCCTCCAGGTTATTGGCCTGCATGCGCGGCTCTATCTTCTTGACGGTTCCGTATACGGACGCGTGCAAGGGCACGGTCATCCTTCCGTCGGCGTCGGCGATCTTCTGGCCGCGCTTGACCTGGTCCCCGACCTTCACGAGAGGCTGGATCGGCGCCCCGAAGTGCTGGTTCACGGGGATAACGACTTGCGTCACGTTGCGCAGGACCTCTATAGGACTGGACGCACTACGGTCCTTTCGCTCGGGCGGATGCGCGCCGCCCTTGAATGTTTTTGTCGACATGGCGAGGATATACTCCTTATTTGCGTTACTGCCGCAGAGAAATCCCGTAGGCTGTTCCTGAGGTCTATGAACGGTTACGGTGATAAAGCTCGTAAAACCCGCGGACGAGAGCATCGACCAAGCTACGTTACACAAAGCCTGCCGCGGATAGATAAAAGACGAAGTATCGTAACGCGCTCCTAAAAAACCGTCAAGCACATCGTAATATATGAAGGAATCGATATTCTTTGGGCGATTAGAACCATTTCTTTCGCTTGAAGAAGACGATCATCCCGAGGGCTATGGATATCATCAGCCCCCAGGCGACGGGGTACGCCCAGGGCTTGTCGAGCTCCGGCATGTACTTGAAGTTCATGCCGTACACTCCGGCTATGAACGTCAGCGGTATGAATATAGTCGAGATGATCGTCAGGACCTTCATCACCTCGTTCATGCGGTTTGAAACCGACGACAGGAATACCTCGTGTATACCGGAGGCCGTCTCCCGATAGCTCTCTATGGCCTCGATGACCTGAACTGCATTGTCCTGGAGATCCCGCAGGAACGGCGTCAGAGCCTCCTCGAGCAGGTCCGAGTCTGAGTGCGCGAGAGCGACGACGGTATCGCGGACCGGCCAGACCGTGCGGCGGAACCGGTTCAGGTCGGCCTTCACGTCCTGGAGCCCGGTCATGAACCCGGCCGCGTCGCGGGCTGACGCGCTCGTCGCCTCGAAATCCTCGAGCCGGTTGCCCAGCCACTCGAGCAGTGAGAAATAATGGTCCACGATGACGTCGAGAAGCGCATAGGCGAGGAAGCTCGGCCCGAAACGACGAAGCCTCCCCGTGCCGCTTCGAAGCCGTTCCCGAACGGGATCGAAACAGTCGCCCGGGCTCTCCTGTATCGTCAGCACGGAATTGGAGGTAATGATAATGGATACCTGCTCGTACTCGATCGTATCGTCCGGCCGCTTCGTCAGCATCTTGGTAATGACGAGCAGATAGCGTCCGAAATCCTCTATCTTCGGCCGGTGTTCCGTATTGAGGACGTCTTCGATGGTAAGGGAATCCAGCCTGAAGAACCCACCTAGCCGCTTGAGCGCGTCCTGGTCGGCCAGGCCGTTGACGTTTACCCAGTTGACCATCCCGTCCTCGAGCATAGCGAGTACTTCCTCGATGGATTCGGGCGTTACGAACGAAATCTCGTCGTGGTCGTACTGTATAAGCGAGAAGGCGGCCTCGGTCGGGGCCTTGTCGCCGATATAGAGCGGAGTACCGGGAATGGATCCGACGCCGCCCGGGGAAACGCTCTTGAATATCGGTTCTATGTGACGCCGGGGCTTGGATCGTTTCGGTTCGCTCATGCTAGAATCAGGGCGCGCGCCCTTCTACCTCCAACGCTTCTGCCTCGAGACGATCGATGAAGGCTTCGAGGGCGACGCGATCCTCCGGCGTCATGCGCGTATACGCGACGCCGAAACGGCACCCCCCTGAAAGGTCGCTCACGTTTACGACCGCTCCTTCGGCTTCGAGCCGGCGCCAGGTACCATCGGGTTCGGGGATGGAAAACGATAGCCAGACCGACAGGAGCGGGTCGACGTATTCTTCCGACTCAAACGCCATGCCCCCGCGGGAAATATCGCAACCGTGCGCCTGGATGTACTGTTCGCGTTCCATATCGTACGCGACCATTCGTGACAGTCGGAATCTCTGTTCGACCCGCCGTTCAGTTTCCATGCCTGTACTATAATCCTGATACCGCCTATATACCAGAAAAAAGGGCCGCGCGCGCGGCCCCGTACCGTCCGTCGCCTCGGCTATTTACGGCTTTTAAGGAGATCCGCGAACGGATTATACGTCGTGCCGTCGTCTTCTTTTTCTGCGGCGGGCCTACCCGGCCTCGAGCCGGGCCTAGAGCCGCCCTGATAACCCGAGCTCTGTCCCCCGTCGGGCTTCCTCGCGACGACGACGCGCTTGGCGCCAGAGGATGGCCCTTCGGACCTGCCTGAGCCGATCGCGTCGGGCCTGCGTTCGCTCTTCAGGGACAGGCCTATGCGCTTCCTCGCCAGATCGAGCGATATTATGCGGAATTCCTTGACGTCTCCGACTTTCAGCACGTCCATCGGATCCTTCACGAACTGGTCCGACATCTCGGAAACGTGTATAAGCGCGCTCTCCTTTATCCCCAGATCGACGAATGCGCCGAAGTCCACGACGTTCTTGACCTTGCCGGTTACCTTCATGCCTTCTTTCAGGTCCTCGAAGACGAGCACGCCCTGTTGCAGCATCGGCTTGGGATAGTCGTCGCGCGGGTCTCGGTTGGGCTTCTTGAGCTCGGCGACGATGTCGTCGATCGTCGTATCGCCGACCGCGTACTTCTCCTTGAGCGACGCGCGCTGCTCCCTGGTCGGATCCTTGCCTGCGCGGACGCCGTCGAGGATCTCGCTCGCGAGCGCGTAGTGCTCTGGATGCACCCAGGTGTTATCTAGCGGATTGGGGCTCTCGGGTATCTTCAGGAAGCCCGCGCACTGCTCGTAGCTCTTCTCGCCCATGCCGGAGACGCCCTTGAGCTGGTCCCGGCTCGTTATCTTGCCGTTGTCGTCCCGGTACTTGACGATCTTCTTGGCGAGCGACGAGTTGATGCCGGACACGTACTTGAGGAGCATGTGGCTGGCGGTATTGATGTTGACGCCGACGCGGTTTACGACCGACTCGACCACCTCGTCGAGCGTCTCCGACAGTCGTTTCTGGTTGACGTCGTGCTGGTAGAGGCCTACGCCAATGCTCTTGGGATCGATCTTGACGAGCTCGGCGAGCGGATCCTGGATACGGCGGCCTATCGATATGGCGCCGCGTATCGTCAGGTCCAGCTCCGGGAATTCCTCGCGCGCGATGTCGCTCGCTGAATAGACGGACGCGCCGTCCTCGTCGACTACGGCGTACTTGGAATCGCCGCCCAGCTCCGCGAGCGCTTCCGAGACGATACGCTGCACGTCGTGGCTCCCGGTGCCGTTGCCGACCGCTACCAGCTGAACGGCGTAGTCCTTGATGGCCTTGACTATGGCCCTGCGCGCCTCGTCCGGCTTTTGCTCCTGGTAGACGACGAAGTACCCGAGGAATTTTCCCGTCTCGTCTATCGCCGCGCACTTGGTGCCGGTGCGGATACCCGGGTCTACGCCGAGCACGCGCGTACCCTTGATGGGAGCCGACAGCAGCAGGTTCTTGAGGTTCTCGCTGAACACCGATATGCCGTGGCCGTCCGCCTGGTCCAGGGCCTCGGATCGTATCTCCCTGAGTACCGCGGGAGACACGAGGCGGCGCAGCGCGGAGTCGATGGCCTCCGCGTGGTATTCGTTAGCCAGCTCGTATCGATCCTGGAGCCGCTTCACCGCGGCGTCCTCGTCGACTTCCAGCCCCACCTCCAGCTCGCCCTCCCGCTCGCCCCGGTTGATGGCCAGCACGCGGTGCGGCTTCAGCGAGAACAGGGGCTCGCGATAGTCCCAGTACATCTGGTACGTGCTGGATTCCTTCTTCTTCTCGTCGCCGACGCCCTTCACGGTCATCGCGCCGTCGCGCAGGTACAGCTTCTTGACGGCGGCCCGGTTCTCCGGGTCCTGGGAGACGCGCTCCGCGACGATATCGATGGCTCCCTTGATGGCGTCCTCGGCGCTCGCCACGGAAAGCTCCGGATTCTCGGCGTCCTCCTTGACGTACCCGGGAGCCGCGGCCCGGACCGCCGCGGCGTCCGCCTTCAGCATCGTCTCCGCCAGCGGCTCGAGGCCCTTCTCGATAGCCACCATGCCGCGCGTCTTCTTCTTGCGCTTGTACGGAGCGTATATATCCTCTATCTCGGTCATCGTGGCGCACTTGTTGATGTTGCCGTACAGCTCGGCGGTCAGCTTTCCCTGCGCGTATATGGCCTGGATGACCTCGATGCGCCGGGTCTCGAGGTTCGTCAGGCTCTGGTGGAGGTGTACGACGTCGCGGACCTGGACCTCGTCCAGCTCGCCGGTACGCTCCTTGCGATATCGGCTGATGAACGGCACGGTACAGCCCTCGGCGGTCAATTCGACGACCGCTGAGGCCTGGCTCGCGCGGATCGTAAGTTGAGCGGCTATACGGTTCAAGAGATCGGTCTTGACCACCGCGAGCCCGGCGATGAATTCGTCGTTCAATTCCATGGTTCCACCCTTAGCTTTTCTTGCGTAATTCAGACAGGAGACCCTCGGGGCTGAATCCGCCGAGGTACGAGACGGCGCCGCCTATGCATATGACGGGCTCGAGGCTGGCCATAGACAGGAGATTATTGACGTCTGGATTCCTCGCGATGTTTTCCGGGGTCGCTTCGTAGAAGGTAACCGAGTACCGGCTTCCGAGCTCCGACGCGGCGAGCAAAGAGCGGAACTCTTCTACCATCTCGATCGTCCGCCGCTTCGCCCCAGGAGCGCATTCGCCGCATGAATGCTCGCACCCCGCGCAGATCAGGTCTTCGGCCTTGCCGTATACGTCTATGTCGATTAGTTGGTTCATAGGCTTAATAAGTGCGTCACGATACGGGTAAGCGCCATAAAAATCAAGCGGAATTCCGCATTACTCTGGCTTACCCTTCCGACCGCGCGTTTCCTTGTCGGCTTCCTCCAGGGTTTCGACTAACGATGACAGTATCCCGCGGAACGATTCGTCCTCGACGGACCGTATCGTCTGCTCTACGGTAGGCGCCGCCTCTACGCGTACGCCGCATCGGGCCCGGTCGCCGTCGGCGCTGTCGCTCGCGCCCTGCGCCCCTTCCGCAGCCGCTTCGAACGTAGTAGGGCGGGTTATCCTGGCCGTACCGGGCATGGACGCGTCCTTGGCCAGCTTGAACGCTATACCGGACACGCCGAGCTCGGGAAAGGTTCGACGTATCGTCGCGAGTATGCGGTTCTGGTCCATCTGCAGCAGCTGGATCCAGCCGGGGTGCGTAGCCTCTACGAAGACGATGCCGTTGCGCACGTCTACGGGACGGGAGTGCGCCGCCAGGTTCTCACCCGCTGCCCGGTTCCAGAAGCCGAAGAAACTGGACCAGGTATCGGCCTTGGCCGAGGCCTCGGGGGAGAGGAGGGAGCCCAGCAGATCGGAGGCCTTACGTACTCGAGAATCGTCCATCATCGGTCCAGTATACGAGCGTGGAGTCGTTTGCGTAATCCCGGTACGGCTCTCCGGGCAGGAACGTGAAGAACGACTGGTCGGATTCGGGGAGGTTTTCCATGAACCTGCGGCGTTTCTCGGGATCCAGCTCGAGGAGGACGTCGTCGAGAAGCAGTATCGGGGCCCGGCCGCTTACAGCGGCGTAGTGCTCGGCCTGGGCTATGCGCAACGTCAGGCTGAGCAGCCGGAGCTGACCGGTTGAGGCCCTGTCGGAGAAGTCGCCGCGCTCGTCAACGAAGACGAAGCGGTCCCGGTGGGGGCCCGACAGGCTCGTTCCGAAGGCGAGCTCCCGGTCCCGCGCCGCGGCGAGCCTGCTAACGACGTCATCGACGGTATCGTCCAGCCGCCAGGAAGGTCGGTACGCGACGCCGACGCGCTTTCCCAGCCTGGATACCCGCTCGTAGCGCGGCGCGAAGCGCTCGTCGAATTCGACCGACAGCCTGGCTCGATCGTCACGGAGGGAGAGGCCGTAGGTCGCTATCTGTATATCCAGCACGTCCAGCACGTCGAGGCTCCGGTCCTTGAGCGCTACGTTGCGGGCCTTGAGCGCCCTGCGATACGCGCGTAGCGAGTCGATATAGCCCACCGAGACGAGACTCGCGGTCTGATCGAAGAAGAAGCGCCTACGCTCCGGCTCGCCGCGGGCGAATTCCATGTCCTCGTGGCAGAAAACGATGGCCGGGTTCCGCTCTACGAGCCGCTTCCTGTCCTGTACCGGCTTGTCGTCCTCGCGTATGGATTTGGATCCAGAGTCCCACGAGACGCGGCACCACGAGCCGTCGGGATTGACGCCGCGCGTCGACCACGAGCGAGTACCCGTTCTGGCGACCTCGGCGTCCTGGCCGCCCCGGAACGACGATCCGTAGCAGAGCGTATAGACGGCGTCCAGGAAGTTGGTCTTGCCTTGCCCGTTGTCCCCGACGACGAAAACGGACGGGGCGTCCGTTCGGACGGCCCCGTCCGCCAGGTTGCGGAACGATAGGGTTTCTACGCTCGAGAATGACATGGGCCGTCGGTTCTACGCCTCAATCGACCTGCATCGGCATGAGGATATGGAAGTAGTCGGACTCTGGCTCCGGGGATACGGTGACGGCCCTCGACGTCTCGGTGAACTTCAGGATGATGCCTTCGGTATCGATAGCGCGGAGCGGCTCTTCGATATACTTGTAGTTCATCGCTATTACGGCCTCGGGGCCGTCGTACGAGCAGGCTATCTCCTCGCGGGCCGTGCCTATATCGGTCTCCTCGGAAGAGATGACCAGCTTATCGGACGACAGCGCGAAGAACGTACGCCTGGATTTTTGCTCGACGAATATCGATACGCGCTTGAGGGCGTCTATGACGTCCTGCCTCTTCAGGTTTACGACGTACTTCTGGGATTCAGGGACGACCTTCTGGTAGTTCGGGAACTGTCCCTCTATGAGGACGGTGCTCAGCCGGTACTGGCCGAATTTTATGAACAGGTTCTTGTCGTTTACGGCCAGCTGTATCTGCCCCTCGTCAGAGGCCCTGTGCAGGACGACCGACAGGAGCTTTGGCGGGATGATGACGCCCTTGAACTCGGGTATGCCCTCGACGATGCCGCGCTTGATGTACGCCAGCCTCCTGCCGTCGGTAGCGACCATGACGAGCCCGTCCTGCGCGCGCTCGAGGTATACGCCGTTCATGAAGTACCTGGTCTCGTCGTCGGAGACGGCGAAGACCGTCTGGCCTATCATGTCCCTGAAATCTGCGAGGGGAACGGAGAAGTACTTGTCGTCGTCTATATCGGGAAGCTGGGGGAACTGCTCGCTCGCTATGGTCTTGAGGCTGAACTGCGCCTTCTTGAAGCTCGGCTTGATGACGACCTTGTTATCCTTCTGGTCGACTTCTATCGTTCCCTCGGGAATGCTCGCCAGTATGCCGGTAAGCTTGTCGCAGAATACGGTAAGGCTGCCGGGTTCCTGGATATCGACGGGCATCCTCGTCTCGAAGCCTATCTTGATATCGGTGGCGCGAATAAGGAGCGATCCGTCCTGAGCCTCAAGATACACGTTGGAGACGACCGACATTGCGCTCTTTGAGGAGATGATCTCCTGAGCGAAGGCGATTTCACGTTGCAGGGCGTTTTTTTCGCAGACGAATTTCATAGCTAACCTCGTTCTGATTCTCTCGTCAAGGATAGCATGAATGCCTTGATACGCGCAATAAAAGGATGGAAGAGTGTTTTGGATCACCGGCTTATTGTGTTTGAGTATATATAAATTCGTAGTAATTATAGTAAGAGCTCTGTATAAGTGGAAAGCTACCCGTACGCCTTGTAGGGTATGAACTTAGACGGTGCATAACTGAGCGCCGTCTTCGACGGGGTTATGCACAAGAGCGGCCGTTACATGACCGCGGTCCGGGAGCTCCCTCTTTATATACAGGAAGACCCCCGGATATGTACCCGTTAACCCTTGATGCTCATCTGGCGTATCGACTGTATGAGCTTCTGAATCTTCGAGTCCAGGGTAGGATCGAGCTTGAGCTGCTCGTCTATCTTCTGGCACGAGTGCATGACCGTCGTATGGTCTCGCCCGCCGAATTCCAGGCCGAGCTCCGTTGTCGAGTACTCGGTTATCTCCCGGGCGATATACATGGCTATCTGCCTCGGGACGACGATGCTGCGCGTCCTCTTCTTTCCCTTTAGATCGTTGGCGGTGACTTTGTACGTCTCGGAGACCGAGCGGATGATATGGTCTATGGTGACGTTCCCGTGCCTGGTCTGGCTGAAGACGTCCTTCAGCTGCTGCTGGGCCACCTCGAGCGTGATGTTCATGCCGACCAGGTTAGCGTAGGCGCTCAGCTTCACGAGCGCCGCCTCGAGGTCTCGTACGTTCGTAGAGATGTTACGCGCTATGACGTCGAACACCTCGGGCGGGATGCTCAGGTTATTGGTCTCCACCTTCTTCTTGAGTATCGCGTAGCGCGTCTCGTAGTTAGGCGGCTGCAGGTCTACGTTGAGTCCCCTCTCGAATCGGCTGCGTAGCCTGTCGGAAAGGTTCTTCAGCTCGGAGGCCGGGCGGTCGCAGGTGAACACCATCTGCTTGTTGCCGTCGTACAGGGCGTTGAAGGTATGGAACAGTTCTTCCTGGGATCCTTCCTTGTTCTCGAAGAAGTGGATATCGTCTATCAGCAGTATGTCCACCGAGCGGTAGCGGTTCTTGAACGACGACATCGCCTTCTCGTGTATCGAGTGGATGAAGTCGTTCGTGAAGGCCTCCGCAGAGACGCAGATGATCTTGAGCTTGGGATTGAGTATCCAGGCGCGGTTGCCTATCGCCTGCATCAGGTGCGTCTTCCCGAGGCCGACGTCGCCGTAGATCAGGAACGGGTTATAGGCGGTACCCGGGTTGGCGGCTATCGCCATCGCGGCGTTGGTGGCGAAGGAGTTGTTCTCGCCGATTATGTAGTTCTCGAAGTTATAGGCGATGTTGAGTTGCGGATGCTTCTCCCTGGGCCGCGGCGCCTCCTCGGCGGGCTTGCCTGGCTTCCTGTCATCGGGGCGAGACGCCGCGGGCTTGCCCTGCGTTCCCGTCGGATTCGGCTTGACGACGACGAACTCGGTACCGATCTTCTTCCCGGACAGCTCGAAGAGCCTGGCCTCTATCGCCTTCTGGTAGGTTTTCGCCAATTGGTCGCGATAGAACGCGGACGGTACCCTTACCAGAATCGTGTCCTGGGTAGACGAGTCGTATTCTATATTGAACCACATCGAATATTCTTGTTCGCTCAGTTCCTCGGAGAACTGGCTCATCGCCTCGTTCCAGAAGACCTGATAATCCCAGCTATCCATTGAAATTGGCTCCTTCGTACAGTTTCCTAACAGGTTATCCACAATCTAGCATGTTACAGAGCTGGAGTATATCACTCCATGAGAATCTAAAAACAGGTCTGATATAAAAAATTCTACTAAATATTCATGTAGTAGTTGTATATAACTGTATATATAGAAAGAAAATATCGGATAGCTTCAACATATGCAATTCTGCTGGCTAAATGGGTATAGATCGCGCTATTCCTTATTCAGTAGTGGAATACGAATATTCGCACAGGTTATGCACAGGTATGGGATCGTAAGGTTCCATCTATATAAAGGGCGGTATCCTTTACTTTTTCGACTATAGAAGATATAATGGCCGCTCGCCCGGAAGACCGAATCATCTCGGTATTTTCCGGAGAGCGCACATGGACGAGGCGCCGATAAATCTGCCTCCATCACTTTATATCCCCTCGGAAAAGCACAATGGAATCAACGTATTCAGCAACGAGTATTCAAGTATTAAAAGGCTTGGAAGCCGTCCGTAAGCGCCCGGGAATGTATATCGGTTCTACCGGTATAGACGGCTTGCATCACCTCGTTTACGAGGTTACCGACAATTCTATCGACGAGACCTTCGAGGGTACGTGCGACAGGATAGACGTGGTCCTCGAGAAGAACGACATCGTACGGGTAACCGACAACGGTCGAGGCATCCCTACCGGCATCCATCCGGTAGAGAAGGTATCCGCCCTCGAACTCGTGATGACCAGGCTCCACGCAGGAGGAAAGTTCGACAAGAAGAACTACAAGGTCTCGGGCGGTCTCCATGGCGTGGGCGTCTCGGTCGTCAACGCGCTGTCTTCCTGGTGCGAGGTCTTCGTTCACCAGGAAGGGAAGATCCACTATCAGATGTACAAGACCGGCCTGCCGGTCGAGGACGTCAAGCAGATAGGAACGACCGAGAAGCGCGGGACGATCGTGCGCTTCGCGGCGGATCCGACCATCTTCGAGACGACCGTATACAGCTTCGACGTGCTGGCGAATAGGCTGCGCGAGCTAGCGTTTCTCAACAAGGGCCTCACCATAACGTTGACGGACGAGCGGCTTACCGTAGCTAAAGTATCGGAGTTCAAATTCGACGGCGGACTCCATGAGTTCGTCACCTATCTAAACAAGAACAAAGCCGTACTGCACCCCGAGCCCATCTATTTCTGCGGCACCCGGGACGACGTCGAGGTCGAGGTCGGGATCCAATACAACGATAGCTTCAACGAGACGATGTTCGCTTTCGTCAACGGTATCAATACCCGCGAAGGCGGTACTCACCTCATCGGATTCAAGAGCGCGCTGACGCGCATCCTCAACGAGTACTTCAAGAAATCGAAGCTCGCCAAGAAGCTAGAGGACACCCTGTCGGGCGACGACGTCCGGGAAGGCCTTACCGCCGTGTTGTCGGTCAAGGTCCCGAACCCTCAGTTCGAGGGGCAGACCAAGACCAAGCTCGGGAATACCGAGGTAAAGGGTATCGTCGATTCCCTGTGCGCCGATCAGCTTACCCTGTTCTTCGAGACCAATCCCGCCGTGATAGACAAGCTGCTCGAGAAGTCGGTGCTGGCGGCCAGGGCGCGCATAGCCGCCAGGCAGGCTAGGGAGCTGACCCGTCGCAAGTCGGCGCTCGAGAGCTCGGGCCTCCCGGGTAAGCTGGCCGACTGCTCTGAGAAGGATCCGGCCAAGTGCGAGATTTTCATCGTCGAGGGAGACTCGGCCGGCGGATCGGCAAAGGGCGGGCGGGACCGTACCTTCCAGGCTATCCTGTCGCTCTGGGGCAAGATGATGAACGTCGAGAAGACGCGCATCGACAAGGTGATAGGCAACGACAAGCTCAACCCGATTATCCAGTCGCTCGGTTGCGGCATTGGCGCCGACTTCGATATATCTAAGCTCAGGTACCATAAGGTCATCATCATGGCCGATGCCGACGTCGACGGATCGCACATCAGGACGTTGCTCCTGACCTTTTTCTATAGGTACATGACCGAGCTCCTATCGCGCGGCCATGTCTATCTAGCGATGCCCCCTCTCTATAAGGTCGTCATAGACAAGAAGATCCAGTACGCGTTCGACGACGCGGAGAAGGATCGTATCCTGAAGGAGAGCGGCAAGGATCCAGACAAGGTCGCCATCCAGCGCTATAAAGGCTTGGGCGAGATGAATCCGGATCAGCTCTGGGAGACGACGATGGATCCTAACAGGCGCCTCGTTATGCAGATACAGATGGACGACGCCGTAGAGGCCGAATCCGTTTTCACGACGCTCATGGGCGAGCAGGTCGAGCCTCGCAGGCAATTCATAGAGGAGAACGCCATGTACGTCTCCAACCTGGACGTGTGATATGGCAGAACTAAACGGTAAGATCATTCCTATAGCGATAGAGGAGGAGGTCAAGACCGCCTACCTCAATTACGCTATGAGCGTCATAGTCAGCCGCGCTCTCCCGGACGCGCGGGACGGCCTCAAGCCGGTGCATCGGCGCATCCTGTTCGCGATGGACGAGCTCGGCCTCAAGCCGACGGCGGCTACCAAGAAGTGCGCCCGTATAACGGGCGACGCGATGGGAAAGTACCATCCGCACGGCGACCTGTCGCTATACGACGCGTTGGTTCGCATGGCGCAGGGCTTCAGCCTGCGATATCCGCTGGTGCACGGTCAGGGTAACTTCGGCTCTGTGGACGGCGACCCCGCGGCCGCGAGCCGATATACCGAGGCCAAGCTCTCCAAGGTCGGCGACGAGCTCCTGTCCGATCTTGAAAAAGAGACCGTCGACTTCGTTCCCAACTACGACGAGAGCCTTCGGGAGCCGTCGGTCCTGCCCGCCGCGGTACCCAACCTGCTCATCAACGGCTCGTCCGGTATCGCCGTGGGCATGGCGACTAATATGCCTCCGCATAACCTCCGCGAGGTTTCAGCCGCCATCGCCGCGTATATCGACGATCCGGAAATAACCGTAGACGGCCTGATGAAGCACGTCCTGGGACCCGACTTCCCGACGGGCGGCATCATCTTCGGAAAGCGCGGCATCCGCGAGGCCTATCTCACCGGGCGCGGCAAGCTGACCGTTCGCGGCAAGTTCACGATCGAGACCCTGAAGAGCGGCAAGGAACAGATCGTCTTCGACGAGATCCCGTACGTCGTCAACAAGGCCACGCTCGTCGCCAAGATAGCCGAGCTGATACGCGACAAGGTCGTCGAGGGCGTCAGCGATATCCGGGACGAGTCGGACCGGGAAGGCATGCGCGTCGTCATAGAGCTGAAGAAGGGCGCCGTCGCCAAGCTCATCCTCAATAGGCTTTTCGCCCATACGCAGCTCCAGACGACGTTCGGCGTCAATAACCTGGCCTTGGTCGGCGGCGTTCCCAAGACCCTGGCTCTCAAGGACCTGATAAAGTGCTTCGTCGACCACCGGGTGGACGTGGTAACCAAGCGTACCAAGTACGAGCTACGCAAGGCGGAGGAACGCGCCCATATCCTGGAAGGCCTCGTCGTCGCGATAGAGAATATCGACGAGGTCGTACGCATCATCAAGGCCTCGCGCAACGTCGACGCGGCCAAGGCCGCGCTCATGGAGCGCTTCTCGCTTTCCGAGGCGCAGACCCAGGCTATCGTCGACATGCGGCTCGGACGGCTGACCAGCCTCGAGATCGAGAAGCTCCAGGCCGAATTGGCCGAAATCCGCGCCAAGATAGCCTATTATAAGGACCTGTTGGCCCATCCCGAGAAGGTCCTGGGCGTGATCAAGGACGAGACCAAGATCATTTCCGACAAGTTCGGCGACGATAGGCGTACGGAAATTGTCTACGACGAGGTAGAGGCCATCAATATCGAGGATCTGATCACCAAGGAAGAAATGGTGATACTGTTCTCCAACAAGGGCTTCGTAAAGCGCGTTCCCGTAAGCGCGTACCGTAGCCAGGGTAGGGGAGGCAAAGGATCCAATTCCGCGTCCCTGCTCGACGACGACTTCGTCGAACAGATATTCGTCGCCAATACGCACGATTACATCATGTACATATCCAGCGCCGGCAAGGCGTACTGGCAGAAGGTCCACGAGATCCCCGAGGCCTCCAGGGCCGCGCGCGGAGGGCACCTGAAGAGCCTGCTGGCGATCGGCGCCAACGAGGAGATAACGACGGTCGTCGACCTCAAGGGCTTCACCGACGATACGTACCTGTTCTTCGGAACGCTGCGCGGCGTGGTCAAGCGCGTGGCGACGAGCCAGTTCGCCAACGCCAAGACCCGCGGCATCATCGCCATCAACCTCGACGACGGTGATCGCCTGGTTTCCGCGTGCAGGACGCACGGTTCGAACGAAGTCGTGCTCATAACCCGGCAGGGGCAGGCGCTCAGGATATCCGAGACCGACGTGCGCGTGATGGGCCGAAGCAGCCACGGCGTCTGCGGCATCAGGCTGTCCGACACCGACGAGCTGAACGCGATGCTTCGCGTAAACCCGGGCGAGCAGATGCTGCTGATAAGCGAGACCGGATACGGCAAGCGCATTGACTACGACAACTTCAACCCGCACGGCCGCGCGACGCGCGGACAGCGCATCTACGAGCCCGACGACAGGTCCGGCGAGATCGTCTGCGCCATCACCGTACGGGAAGAAGACGACGTCGTCGTCATGACGAGCCAGGGGAAGACGCTCAAGACCAAGGCCGCCGACGTCCGCCTCTGCGGGAAGACGGCCAGGGGCGTGCATATCGTCAACATAGACAGCCCCGACTTCGTCGTCGGCATGGACAGGATTATCAACGAGGACGAGGAAGTCGGCACTTCTACGGTACAAGCGGTAGCGGCCCTTGCCGAGCCGGATGACGAGGCGGACGGTACGCCCGCGATCGCATCCGAGGATGGCGACGACAAGGAATAGAAGGCTCTACAAGGGTTAATTCGGCCGCGATTCCGGTTTAAACCGGCGTCGCGGCCTTTTTGTTTCACGTGAAACAAACGACGAAGAAAAGCATGCATTGTTTCACGTGAAACAGTACACTGGAGCCTATGGGCGAAGCGCTGAGCCGAGCGATCATCGATTATCGGTACCTACTCGATTCCGGGTATCCGGTATCGGGTAGCCTGTCCCTCGTCGGCGACCGGTATCGTCTCGGCAAGGCCGAGCGGACGATCCTGTTCCGAGGAATACTACGGGCCGGCGACGCGATTCGCATCGCCGGCAGGTTGTTGCCGCGTCTACCGGTGCGATCCTCTCTAGCCATCGACGGATACAACATCCTCTTTACCGTCCATAACTACCTGCGGGGGGTTCCGTTGTTCATAGGGACTGACGGCCTATTGCGCGACGCCGGGGGCTCGCACGGACGCTTCTCGCCGGCCATCGCGTTCGACGCCGCCGTCGCTTCCATGGTCGCCGGGATCCGGGATCTCGACCCCGAGCGCGTTACGATCGTGCTGGACGCGCCCGTCTCCGGCAGTTTCGAGCATGCAGGCGCGATACGCGAGTCGTGCCGCGCCTACGGATTGCGGGCGGAAGTAGTCGTCGTGCCGTCCGCGGATCCGGTCATCAAGGAATTCCCGGGCGACGCGGTCGCCTCGTCGGATTCCGCGATAGCGCTTGCGTCAGTAGCGCCTATTTTCGATCTTGCCAGGTATATACTGGAAGGCGCTTTCGGCGCAGCCTTCCCCGACCTGGGAAGAGCATAGGCCAGGGGAGGATTAGCGATGCCGTCATCAAGACGCGATACGATACGAGGTATTGTCCTCGTCAATATAGCCACGTGCGCGTGGGCCACGAATATAATACTTGGACGGTACCTTCGCGGCCAGATCGGTCCGCTTACCCTGACGGCCGCGCGTTACGGCGTGGCTTCGGTGGTGTTCGCCCTGCTCCTGCGTGGTAAGCCCGTAGCCGATCGCCGCGTCGGAACGGACCTGCGGATCCTGACCTTGATGGCCCTGACGGGGATCGTGCTCTTCGCTCCCGCGCTGTACTTCGGCTTGCGCTTCACGACCGCCATAAACGGTACGCTTATTAACAGCGTCAGCCCGCTGCTTACCGCCGTGTTCGCCGCCTGGCTCATACGTGAGCCGTTTTCAGCCGGACAGGTCGCCGGCGCCCTGGCGGCGCTGGGCGGCGTAGCCGTGCTCCTGACGGGCGGGAGGTTGCCTTCAGGCGGGGCGCTATCGCCTAACCCCGGGGATCTCCTCATTCTCTTCGCCGCCACGGCCTGGTCCCTGTATTCGGTGGCCGTCAGGAAGATAGTCGGGCACCGTTCCCCGCTGTCGGCTACCGCCCTGTCCATGTTCATGGGGCTACCCTTCCTGGTGATAGCCGCGCTCGTCGAGACGGCGTCATCTCCTGCCGCGTGGAGCCCGGCTCTTATCGGTATCATCCTATACCTAGGCGTCGTGCCTGCGGCCCTGGGCTTTCTTTGCTGGAACGCCGGCGTGAAGCGTCTGGGCGCCGGCGGCGCCATGGTGTTCTATAATACCCTGCCCCTGTACGGAGCGCTGTTCGGATTCCTCTTCCTGGGCGAGACCCTCGGCCCTGCGCACCTGGCCGGCGGCGCGTTGATACTGGCCGGAGGATTGGTCTCGGCAATGACAGGCAAGAAAAAGCGACAAGAGACCGTGTAAAACAACAAAGTAATAAAATAATAACAACATGGTTTTTTATGATACGCTTTACGAATCATCCGTCGAATCGCTATTACTCGAGAACGGAAGATCGCGCAAGGCCCATCGTACATGCTAGGCTGTCCTTATGGCCAATCGCTTCATAAGCCGCATAGAGGACGGAGAGATATCGACGGAAGGCGAGCTGAAGTCCGCCTTCCGCGCGCTCGCGATCGCGACGCATCCGGATCTCGGCGACGCCGACTCCCGAGGGGAGTCGTTCATCAAGGCCCGCGCCGAATACGAGGCGGCCGTGCGCTACCTAGCCCCGAAGCCCGGTACGGCGAGCGCCGGGGGCGGCGGGACGCGAGGCCGGTTCGACCGCGACCTGTTCTACGCCGACCTCGAGGGGCTGCTGAAGGCGGGCTTCCCGAAGCTGGCCAGGCACGATCAGGAGCGCCGGAAGTACGCGCGCCTGCGGCTCAACGTCCGCTCCTCGCTGTCCGCGTGGGACCGCCGCGAGGCGGGCGGGCGGGTCGCCGCCTTCGACGCGTTCGAGCGCTCGCTCCTGGCGATGAAGGCCTCCCCCGATCCGTCGCGCGTCGAGCCGATCCTCGCTCTCGTGGAGGAGATGATCGAGTACGCCGAGTGCGGCGTCGTGCCGCTCCGCGCGTCCATCGAGATAGAGTTCGCGGCGCTTCGCGCGACCCGGACCGAGGCCGCCGTCATCGGCTTCCTGGGGACGCTCGTCGGCGATATGGACGGGGGGCCGGCGCTGGGGTAGGCCCGTCGGCCCGCCTAGTCCAGCCGCTTCTTGAACCGGAGCATGCTGACCGTGATGACCGTCGCGCCTATCGCCAGGAGCGCCAGCGCCTGGGGCCAGAGCTCCCTGACGCCGTCGCCCTTCAGGTAGATGCCGCGGACGATGACGAAGAAATAGCGCAGCGGAAGGACGTACGTGATCGGCTGGATCCACGCGGGCATATTCTCGACCGGGAAGACGAAGCCCGACAGGATCGTCATCGGGAACATGAAGAAGAAGATGGAGAAGAACATCGCCTGCTGCTGATTGGCCGCGATGGTCGATACGAACAGTCCCAGGCCCAGCGTGCTGAGCGCGAATACCAGGCATAGCGCCAGGAGCAGGAGGACGCTCCCCCGCGGATAGATCCTGAACACGAACGTGGCGGCCAGGATGACGAGGACGCTCATGACGAGGCTGACGATGACGAACGGAGCCAGCTTGCCGATAATCAGTTCCGTGGATTTGAGCGGGGTTACGATGAGTTGCTCTATCGTACCGAGCTCCTTCTCCTTGACTACGGAGAGGGACGTGAATATCAGGGTAAACATCATCAGGAGCAGGGCCAGTACGCCGGGTACCATGAAGAGCCGGGTTCTTAGCTCGGGGTTATACCAGGCGCGTATTTCCGGCGCGGTCGCGGCGGCGAATCCGGCGACGGAGCCGGCGTTCGCGTAGCGGGAGACGATACCGGTCGCGTAGGAAAGGGCTATCGTAGCGCTGTTCGACACGGCGCCGTCCGCGGTCAATTGCAGCGCGGCGCCCCTGCCGGCGTCGATATCGCGGGAGAACCCGTCGGGGATGACCAGGTTCACTTCGGTCTTCCCGTCCATGAAGAAGCCGTCGAGATCCTCGAACGAGTCGGCCCGGGCGGCGAGGACGAAGTACCCGGAATTAAGGAATCGATCGACGAGCTCGCGGCTACGGACGCCGTGGTCCAGGTCGTATACTCCGAGCGGCACGCTCGTCACGTCCATGTTGGCCGCATAGCCCAGCAGGACGATCTGGAGCACGGGGGCGACCAGGATCATCATCCTCATCTTCTTGTCCCTGAGTATCTGCTGGAATTCCTTCTTTATAAGCGTAACGATACGGCCTTTCATGACCGTCCCCTCGATAACGAGACCCGGGCGGCGCCTAATCCGAGCAGGAGCGCGGCGGAGGCCGAGAGTATGAGGAGTTCGTTACGGATCGACGACGCCCCGGCGCCCTTGAGCATTATCGCGCGTACGGCGGAGAGGTAGTACCGGGCCGGGAGCGCCGCGGATACCGCCCGTATTATCCCGGGCATATTACGGATAGGGAAAACGAATCCCGTCAGTATGAACGTAGGAAGGACCGTAAGCATCGTGCTTATCATGAAGGCGGCCTGCTGGGTAGCGACTACGGACGAGATCAGTATCCCGATGCCCAGGGACGCGAGCAGGAACAGTATCGTCGTACCGTACAGGAGCGCCAGGCTACCCTTGACGGCGACGCCGAAGAAGAGCCTGCTCGATACGAGGATCAGCGTGGTCGAGACGAGCGCCACGCCGAGGTAGGGGAGCGTCTTGCCGATAATCAATTCGACCGGGGTTATCGGCGAGACGCTCAGCTGCTCCTCGGTTCCGTGTTCCTTCTCTCGTACCAGGGTAAGCGCGGTGGATACCACGGAGGCCAGGGTCAGGATAAGCACGATGAGGCCGGGAATCATCGAGTTGACGCTCTTCAATTCCTGGTTGAATACGACCCGCGGCCGTAGCTCTATACCGGCGCGCGTCGCGGCCCTCTTCTGGGAGAACGCCCGATCGGCGCTCGTTATGTACCCTATCGCCGTGGACGCCGTCGTGCTGTTGCTCGCGTCTATCAGGAACTGTACCGGCGCGGTTTCCCCTCTATCGATGGTTCGCGCGAATCCCGGGGGTATGGTCATGACCGCGAGGACTTCTCCCTTGGCCAGGACCCTGTCGCGATCCTCGGAATTCGATATCGCCGAACGAAACGTAAAATACGGGGTATTGAAGAAGCTGCGCTGATACTCCCGGCTTATATCGGTCTTGTCGAGGTCCCATACGGCTATCTTGATTTCCTTCACGTCGAGGCTGATCGCGTAGCCGAAGAGGACGAGGAGTATCAGGGGCAGGATGACGAGCGTTCCCAGCGTGCCGATATCCCTGAAGATCTGGCGGAATTCCTTCTTGATGATCGCTCGGATTCGTCGGAGGCTCTGCATGGCGCCTTCCTATCTTTTCTCTATGACGTGGAGGAAGACGTCCTCCAGCGACGGGCGTATCGGCTCTATCCTGCCGAATCGGACGCCGGCTCCCGTTAGTAGGGACGGTACGAGGCCCGCGTCGACGCCTTCCCGCAGCGTGACGTGCAGGAAGGCCCCGAACGGCGACGCGTCGGCAATCCGCCCGTCCTTGGCCAGAAGCGCGGGCGCGAGCGATACGTCGTCGCACTCGATCTCGAATACGCGGCCCCGTATGTATTCGCGCTTCAGTTCCTGGGGGCTTCCGCTGGCGACTATCTTTCCCGCGTGCATGAGCACTATGGAATTGCAGAATTCGGCTTCGTCCATATAGTGGGTGGTGACCAGGATCGTGGAGCCGGCCGCGGCGAGTCCGTCGATGATCTCCCAGAAAAGGCGCCTCGCCACCGGATCGACGCCGCCGGTGGGCTCGTCGAGGAATACGACCGAAGGCTCGTGCAGGATAGCGCATCCCAGCGCCAGCCGCTGTTTCCATCCTCCCGAAAGCTGTCCGGTTATCCGGCTCTCTTCGCCCGCCAATCCCGCCAGCGAGACGGTTCGCTCTTCCGCCGTCCTGAGGCTCGCGCCCGATAGCCCGTACAAGCCGCCGAAGAAGCGGATGTTCTCTATGACCGAGATGTCCTCGTAGAGGGAGAAGCGTTGCGACATGTAGCCTATCCGGCGCTTCACTTCCTCCGTCTCCGTCGCCACGTCGAAGCCGTCGACCCGGGCGCTACCGTTCGTGGGAGCGAGTATTCCGCAGAGGATGCGGATAAGCGTCGACTTTCCGGCTCCGTTGGCGCCGAGCAGACCGAAGACGCTCCCTTTCTCTACGGAAAACGAGACGTCGTCGACGGCGCGGAACTCGCCGAACCGTTTCTCTACGCTATCTACGCGTATGGCCGGGGGCTGCGTCATTCGGCGCCTGGCGACCGGTCGCCGACGGCGTAGCGCAGGGCGGCCGAGGCCTTTCTTTCGGCGATACGTGCGTTTACCAGCTGGAGCCGGGCGGCGAGGAGCGTCGCCTCGGCGTCCGCCGCGTCCGAGTCGAGCGCGACGCCCGCTTCGTATAGCTCCCGGGTCGTGCGCATGCCGTCTTCGGCCAAAGCCAGATAGGATTCCGCGTCGAGCGACTGCTGCCGAGCCCTTTCGCGCGACAGGTACGCGGAGACTATTTCCTGCGTGACCGTATCGGCGGCCGAGGCGAGCGCCGCCTGTTCCCTGCGTAGCCGTGCCGAATACTGCTCGGCCTGCGCCGTCGCGGCTGGAATCCCACCGACGTCCATCGCTACGAGTACGCCGACGGACCAGGTAGCGTTGAACTCGGCTACTTGCGGGAAGAATCGCTGGTTGGGGTCGGCGAGCGAGACGTCGCCGGTAAGGAATACGCTCGGGTAGAGCGCGGCGCGGGCCGCGCGAATCGCCGCCTCGCCGGCGCTTAACCGCGAACGCGCGGCCGCGAGCTCCGGGCGGCGGGACAGTCCGTCCAGGAGCAGCCCGTCTACGCCTCTGTCGTCGGACGCCGGTTCCCCCGGAGCTCCCGAGCCGGATATCGCCCGCGTATCGGTCGCGGCGTCCCACGCGAGCCCGATCAGGAGGTTGAGCCGCATCCTTGCGGCGACGAGGGCCGTCTCGGCCTCCATGCTCCGCGTCTCGGCCCCCGAGAGCCGCATCTTCGCTTTTAGCACGTCGTTGCGCGTGCCGAGGCCCTGCTCGAGCATGTTCTCCGCGTCCTTCAGGTGCCGCCGGGCCTGTTCGACGTACTCGGCGAACGCGGCGGACGCCTCCCTGGCGCCCGTCGCGGACCAGTACGCGTCCTCGATGGCGGCGGCTACCGATTGTTCGACGCGATCGCGATCGTCGAGCGATGCATAGAGCAGGGCCTGCGCCTGTTCGGTAGCGCTCCTGATACGGAAACCGGTAAACACCGGTTGCTGGATCGATAGCCGTAGCGCCGCGCTGTTCAGGATAGGCTCGCCGAGCGAGACCGTGGCCACGGGATCCCCGGTAACGGGATTCGTCGCCGTGATCGTCCCCGCCTCGATGTCGCTCAGCCTCGCGTAGGACGCGGAAAGCGATATGGAAGGTATAGCCCGGAATCGAGCCTCCGCGAGGCGACCCTCGCTTTCCGCTACGGAGGCTTCGCCGGAACGGAGCCTGGCGCTCGACGCGTTTCCCATGCTCAGGCATTCTTCCAATGAAAGGACCGTGGTCTGCGCCCATAATCCCGTCGTCGCCGCGACGAGAATGAGCGCCGCGATGTTCGATCGGAGCCTCATGCCGCTCCTCCTATCAATGAGATGAAGACGTTCTCGAGGCTCGGGCTCTTGGACCTCAATCCGGCTACGTCCATGCCGGCCGCGCCGAGCCTGGTCCTGATAAGCGTTTCCGCCGCCGTCTTGTCCTCTACCAGCAGATCCAGATGATCGCCGAAGACCTGGATGTCCGAGATGCCCGGCGCCTCGCGGAGCAATCCCCTCGCGGCGCGGGGATCGTCGCAATCCAGCTCGAGTATGTCCGCGGGTAACGCTGCTTTTACCGCGCTCGGCGTACCGGCGATCAGGAACCGACCATGATGTATAAGGCCGACGGAGGCGCAGCGTTCCGCCTCGTCCATGTACGGGGTCGCCATCACGATGGTCATGCCGTCGGCGAGCAGGCCGGACAGGATGGACCAGAATTCCCGGCGGGATACCGGGTCCACGCCCGTCGTCGGTTCGTCGAGGAACAGGATCTCCGGCCTATGGATAAGGGTGCAGGCGAGCGCGAGCTTCTGCTTCATCCCTCCGGAGAGCCGCGCGGCGAGGCGTTTCCGGAACGGCGCGAGCCTGGTGAATTCCAGGAGCTCGTCGCGGCGCTCGCCGAAGTCGCGGACGCCGTTTATCTCGGCGAAGAACTCCACGTTCTCGTCGACGGTCAGGTCGCCGTACAGGCTGAACCGCTGTGATAGATAGCCTATCCGTCGCTTTATCTCCTTGCCGTCCTTGCGGGCGTCCAGGCCGAGTACCGATATCCGGCCGGAGTCCGGCCTGACTATGCCGCACAGGGCCCGCATGGCCGTCGACTTGCCGGCGCCGTCCGGACCGACGAAGGCGAACATACGGCCGCGCTCGACGACGAGCGAGAGGCCGTCTATCGCCGTAACGTTTCCGAAGCGCTTGCGCAGATCGACGATCTCTATGGCCGCGCCGCTCATGGTAACGCGATCCTCGCGTCCGCCGGCATACCCGGCTTGAGCGTTCCGTCCGGATTGGGGATCTCTATTCTTACGCCGAACACCAGCTTTACCCGCTCGTCCTTCGTCTGTACGTTCTTCGGCGTGAATTCCGCTTCCTGCGAAATATAGGACACCCTGCCGGAGAAGGTACGATCCGGGTCGCTGTCGACGCGGACTTCCGCTGCTTGCCCGACCGACACGTTGCCGAGCTCCGTTTCCGGTATGTATATCGTCAGGTATACGACCGAGAGGTCCGAAACGATATAGAGGCCCGTGCCGATCCCCGCCAACTCTCCCGGTTCGGAAAGGCGCCTGAGCGCGGTCCCGTCCCGGGGAGAGCGGACGGCGCAATCGGAAATGGCCTTCTCCAGTAACTGTACCGAATACTTCGCCTGTCGCAGCTTCGCCCGCGCCGCGGCTATCTCCTCCGGCCGCGCGAGATTGGTTAGCTTCTTGAGACCCTGCTCCGCCTGGGCGTACTGGGCCTCCGCCACCGCGTACCGGGCGTCCGCGTCGTCACGCTGCTTCCTGGTGGCGCTCCCGGACTCGTAGAGTCCGCGCGTCCGGTCCCGGTCCGAGAGTGCGAGCTTGCGGCTCTCGTCCGCCTGCGAGAGCGCCTCGCTCGCCTGCGCTATATCCTCTTCCCGGGCGCCCTTGAGGAGTAGCCGCACCTGTGCGTCGGCGTAGTCGACGCCGGCCTTGGCCTGGGCGTATTGAATATCGAGGGCCAGGTGATCGATATCGACGAGGACGTCGTCCTTGCGTACCGTATCGCCCTCCGCCGCGTAGACGGCGACGATCTCGCCCTGCGAGCGGGAGGAAACCCGTATCTCGGTCGCCTCGATAGTACCCGACGCGTCGATGCCCGGATCCGGCCGGGCGCACGAGCCCGACGAGAGGGCGAGGAAAAGTGCGAGCGTCAGGCTCGACGCCGTTTTGATGGAGCGTGTGCGTATCAAAATAACGCCTCCAGCGTTTCTTTATAGGGGGAGTCGTCGGATAGGCTTAGTAACGGCTGCCCTCGATCTCTGAGTATCCCGTTGAAAAACACGTCGAACAGTCCCGAGAATATTTCTCGAGGTTCGAACGGTAGACGGGAAAGCACGGACGGGTTCGCGATGCCTTCTATCGTGGTGAAGAGCAGCTCCGTGAGGAGCGCCGGTCCGATTTCCGTGCGGAGGAAGCCTTCCTCCCGCGCCTGAAGCAGCAGTTCCTGGAGGAGCGGATAGATTCGTTCCCTCCTGAGGCGCTGTATCGTATCCCATACGCCCCCGCCGTCCCGTTGGAGGTCGCGCAGGAGCGCCGGCGGGAAGCGTCGGGCGAAATCCGCCAAGAGGGGTATGATCGTCTGGAGCTTGCTCAGGCAAGCGCTCGTTTCGTCGTTAATGATCGACGAGAGGATCGCCTCGAAACGGGAGACCTGGAACTCGACGACGGCGATGAGCATCGCGTCTTTGTTGGGATACCGCTTGTACAACGTTCGCTTGCTGACCTGCGCGTATTCAGCCGCGCCTTCCATCGTCAGCGCCGAGAATCCGTACCTGAAGATGTATCGCGCTATCCGGGTAAGGATCTTCTGTTCGGTGGTCTGTTCTATGTTCACGATGTATACGACCTTTGTATATAACGTATACCTAAAGTGAAAGCTCGTCAAGTTGCGCCTGGCGGGATCGACTGGCTTTCGTGGTAACGGCGAGGGGCACCCCCTCGCCGATCATCGGGCGGATCTGCCTGTAGTAAATCTTCTCTATGACGAGTGGGACGGTGAGGACCAGGGACGGTCGTATGGTAGCGAAGGCCTCGAAAAGCACGCTCGTCGCGGGGATCTTGCCGAGGAACGTGATGTGACACCCACGGGAGAACGGAAGGATGAACTCGAAGGCGCGCCAGAACATATGCGCCAGCGGGAGGAAGGAGAAGAACCTCTCGCCGGGGAAGAGGAATACGTTCTTCTGCGAATACACGAGGTTCGATATGAAGCTGTTGCGCGTCAGCATGACGCCCTTCGAGAACCCCGTGGTTCCCGAGGTATATACGATGGCCGCGAGCGCGTCGTTCAGGATGGCGGCGAGGCGGAACGAGTCGGCGTCGACCCCGACTCCCGAGTCGAAGGCCAGGATCGCCGATCCTATCGCGGCAGTCGATAGTCGAGGAGGAGAATCATTGCGTATAGTCGGTGCATCCATCGCGTACAGGGAGAGAACCCGTAGCTATGCGGGTTGGTATTTTTCAACCGTCGGGATGAGTACGGCCATGGTAGCCAGCCTGTTTCAGTTTCGACGCGGGAAACGGGGTGCCCGAGCGATCCGATTTTCCCTCGCGCCGGCTGAGCCCCGCTTGCTAGGGCTCCGTCCGCGCGAGAATCTCTGACTCGATGATCCGTAGGCAAGCGTCCGGTTCCTCGAAGATAGGACTATGGGCCGAGCCGCTGAAGCTATGGAAGCCCTTGTCTGGTGCCTCGATCCTGTCGAAATAGTCCTTCGCAAGCTCGTACGAGCAGGTCATGTCGTGTACGCCATGCAGGAGATACACGGGTACCTTGAACGAGAGGCTTTCCCGCGACAGGTCGTGTTCGACGATCTCGGTCCAGACGGTGCTGATCCCCGAGTTTGCCTTGCCCCGCCAGAGCCGTATTTTTTCCGCGAACGTGTATTCGGTGAAGAGCAGGGAAGGAAGGAAGATGCCCGTCATGACGTTCCGCATATCCCGCGTCGTCCCTACGCCGAGCTCGTGCATAGCCATGTCGCGGTATCGATTGTACGCGGGCGGGATAGGCCCGCTTAGCTCGAAGGGTCGTTCGGTAAGCTCCGCGTAGACCTTCTGTCGCCGTGGATCGTCCTCGTAGCGCGCGACGATGAAATCGTAGGCTCTCTTCTCCGAGAGCTTCTGGTTGCTTATCTGCGATACGCCGATATAAGCGGAATATGCCTCGGGGTATCTTTCTATGACCTTTATGCCCAGGTAGCTGCCGCCGGAATGACCCATAAGATAAATCTTGTCCCGGGAAAAACGTTCACGCAGGTAATCCGTGAACGCCACGATGTCCGCGCTCAGGTCGTCCACGCCGATGCGCTCGCCGGAGCGCCGCGGGTCGAACGACATGCCGGCGCCGCGCTGGTCGAGCCAGGCGACGGTGAACAGCTTGTCGAGCCCGGTAGGGTAACGCTCGGTAAGGAAGTAGTCCGGCATGCCTCCGTGCAGGTAGAGGAGGATGGGGTTGTCCCGGTCGCGGCCCTTGATGAAGAAGCCGAGCTCGGCGCCTCGTATGCTGACCGAGCCTTTTTCCGAGATGCTGTCGGCGATCGGCCGGCCCGAGCCGTCCAGGTAGGGCCTCGGCTTTCCGGGGCTACGGGCGAGTATGGTCCCGAGCGTTAAGGCCAGGAGGACGGCGACCCCCAGCGCGAAGTATGCGAGTATCCTGGAAACGGCGTGAAGAACGACTGTTCCGTTCATGGCGACTCCTTCTACCGGCGTAGGCGCGGGCTTGACCGGCGGCTTCTTCGCTGTTCCTAAGGCCGCGCTTGTATCGTGAACAGGATACGCCGAAACGGCGTCCGGCGCCTATGAGCCCAGGATTCGACGACGAGCCGTAAAGCTATCGCGAGTGCGGTTAAGACGTAAGGATCGAGGAGCTTAATACAAAACACGTAGGCAAATATGCTCGGCTTTCATACTTTTGTCGGATTTCTGGCGGCGCCTGAACGGCCTATGCTCTACCCGGTCGCCGACGCCGTCTTAGCATGGCATATACGGGACCGCGGGATGAGGGGCTTCCGCCGCTTCCGCGATTTTTTTTAATGGGGATCGACAGGATGGTTAAGCAATCGAAGTTACGTGATCGGGCCCGGGCTAGCGGGCTAATCCATCTTGCGGCGCTGTTCGCGACGGTCGTGATTATGACCGCGCCGGTAGCTGCGCAGGAAGGATTCAGCTGGCGTTCCTATGTAGAAGTAGGCGGGGGCATGAGCATTAGCGAAGGCGCGCCGCGTCCTCTGGCTACGATCGAGACGGGCGTATTCCTCGGCGCCGTAGAAGTAGGTAGCTATATACACATGCTTCCCTTGGCGTTCGGTAGCCCCGACCTTATCCAGGCCATGGCCGTGGCATACGGCGGCAACGTAGGACTCACCCTCGATACCGGCGACGATACGATACGGCCCTTCGGTCGTATCGGCCTGGGCGGCGTGTATACGGCGGAAGCGGACGAGACGGGCGGTTTCAGCGGGATAAACGCGGATAAGAAATTTTCCTGCGTGCTTACGCTAGGGTTGGAGCGGCCCATAAGCGAGCGTTGGTCGGCGAGGCTCTGGGGCGCGTATCGCCTTACGGATAGCGCTATCGATTTAGAGGGAGAGCCGCTGTCCGGTTTCGACCTGGGCCTGTCGATTCGGGCCGATTGGTTTACGACCATTCGTTAAGGCGCCCCGCCCTTTATACCGGAGAGCCCTGGCTGGTTTAGACGGCCAGGGCCGTTTCTCATTTCAGTCGGATAGGGCCGACGGAGTCACTGACTCGGGAATCGGGCTGCGTGCTCAATCCGATGCGCCGTGGTCGCGGCGACCGAATCGAGGCCTCGGGCTCAGATCGAAGTTACGTATACGGTATTCAGCAGTTCATCGTCATTGTTTGCGTAGTAGGCGACGTTATACTTCTGTCGATCTATTCCCGCCTCTATTTCAGGAAGGCTCGGGCAATATATGAACGAGCCTCTATGCCTCAACGAGCCGAGTATCTCAGAATATTTCTCCTTATACCTCGGGAGATCAGCGTCATTGAACGTTATGCACCTTCTAAGGTGATTCGAAAACGACATATGGGCGAGTATCGTCCCCCACGTGCTATCGTTGAATTTGAAATCCATCCAGCTCTCGCACGTTATATGCTTATCGGTGCTTATATACTGGTCTATGCCGAACGCCTTCACGCCGTCTTTCCTGAGTTCTTTTACCAAGGACGCTTTTTGTCCGCAACCGATATCCATCACCGGCTGCATTAACGAATCGCCGTCGACGCGCAGGATCTTCTTTTGAAAGCCCGGCGAATATTCCGCGCACGGAACGATCACGTCGACCATGCTCTGCTTCGCCGAAAGCAACCCGATAAGTCTACGTCTATGGTCCCGTACAATCGTGCCGATATCGCTCATAGGTATATCTCCTGAGGATAGATTCCTCAGGTCGTTTATCAAGGCGATATATATTCCTCTGACCCTTGAATAATCATCCTTGCTGAAAGCCAGGTATTGATTATTCATGACGCATTCGTTAACGAAATAATTATAGAGTACGCCGCTGAAGCTAAAGACTTTCTGCTCAGTGTCCACGCCTCTATATAGCTCTAGATTCTCAGCGATTCTGTTTACTATGAATTCTACGGACCGCTCGCTCTGCAGGTAGTCTACGATGTTCATGTTGCTCCGATGAAACCGATCCGCGCATGGGCTGTAAGGCCGCTCGCGAAGCATTTGGCGTTGTCCGCGGCCCCGTATCCGGGCGGTAAGGGCGACGCTGCTATCGAGCGCTTCCCCGGCGCGAATAATACGCCAAGGCGGCTCCTTGTAGAAGGCATAGAGCCGCGGTCCTCCCTCGCTATAGCTCGCTGAGCCAGGCCTTCCATTCGTCGAAGAGCCCGCGCGGGCCCACGCCCAGGACTCGTTCCATGCTCGCGCCGGAGGGTACGAGGCGAACGACGGCTTCCCATCCGTAGCGATCGGCGATGTACTCGACGAGCGTGTACGCCAGCGTATAGCCTCCCACTTCGGCGAACTGCAGCGCGCTCGGCCTGGAATAATCATCCCAGCGTATGCCGGCATACGAGCGAACGGCGTCGACGGTCGGCTCCTGGCCGGCCAGGTAGAGCGCGAGGCCTTCCTTGAGCCAATAGCCCAGGCTCTTGTTGACGCGATCGGTAAGCACGTGCACGTATTCGTGCACCGCCGCCCGCTCTACGCTCTCCCGATCGTGCGCGGGACCCGGATTCGCGGGCGAGGTGATGAGTACCCACTCTCGGGTATTGTCTCCTATGAACCAGTCGGGCAGGAACGCGCCGGCGAAGCCTATCGTTTTCCTGTGCAGGTCCTTGCGGCTCGGGTATACGATTATACCGATGCCCCCAGTATCCGCCGTGCCAAGGGCCTCGGCTATGCCGCCCGCCTGCTTCTCTACGCGAGCGGCCAGGTGCTCCGCGTCGTCCTGGTCAGCGGTCTTGGCCAATACGCGTATACCGTGGAAGGAATATTCCTTCATGCCGGGCATGCCCAGGGTCGCCATCGGGGCGAAGTTTACCAGCGTCGCGAGCGCGAGGACGGCGAGCGATCTAAGAGCTATTCCAAGCGGTCGTGTCATCGTGTCTCCTCCATGGGTAGGAGGCTATAAGGAAGAAACGCGCAGTGCAATACAACAAAGGTACGAGCGGTCGTTTCCTGGTCGCCTACGATAAAGCACTGAGGCGCGGCCATTCGCCTAGGCGCGCGGTAAAGCGCTAGTTTCTGAGCCTGTTGAGCAGTTCCACCCTGCTGCGCGCGCCGGCTTTCTGATACAGGTTGTATATGTGGGTGCGAACCGTCGCGGGGGAAATGCCGAGCTCCGCGGCGATTTCCTTGTTCGCCAGGCCGCGGGCTATCATCACCGCCATTTCCGCTTCCCGCCCCGATAGGCCAAGCGATTGCATGCGCTCCTCGGGGACGGAATCGAGTATGGGAACGCCGCCTTCGCTAGGCGCCAAGAGCCTTACGGCGGCGCTCATCGACACGATATTCCACGCGAGATAGAAGAGGTGGTCGACCGATATGCTTGGAAGCCAGGGTAATCCGGCTATCTCGACGGCGAACTCTATGAGGCCCATGGGCGCGAAGGCGATGGCGCATAGACCGTAGGCCCTCATGAGCGGCCGTATGGCCGGAGGCTCGCGCGGGTCTATCTGCCCGCGCGCGACGATGCCGAAGGCCGCCATGGCCAGGCCCGAGAGTATAAAGCCGGTCAGGTTCCAGGCCTCCGAGCGCGCCAGCGCGTCCATCCCGCCGACGACGAAGGCATTCGCTAGCTGGATGCCCATGTTGGCGAGGCTCTTGGCTATGACGAGGGCGAACAGGAGCTCGGCTATCGCGGGGAAGACGGTACGCTTGCAAGCCGGCGGACATATGCGCCGTACCAGTACAATCGCCATGACGTATAGCGAGGCGTTGATGATGGTCATGACTATGTACAAAGGTAGCCGTATGACGGGGTTAATCCCGCCGGGCAGGGTCTCCAGGTAGTAGTAGACGACGAGGAGGCCCAGGCCGAGCAGGAAGAGCAGTTGAAACGCGAGTAGCGGTCGTATGATCCTGCTCCGTATCCTGAGCCCGAGTACGTACAGGGCCGCGCCCCCCATGAAACCCGTCGCGAAGAAGAGTATATAGAAGGCCAATAGGAAGTGTTGCATCTACGGCTCCATGACTGAACTGTGCCCGTAGTATACGCCTGGACGCCGGCGGTACGCAAATGCGCCTCAGGCGGCTCGACGGCGAGGCTGCCCCCCCGTCTCGGGGCGTTTCCCGTAGCTGATGGCCAGGTTGACTTTGACGCCGTATCCGCTTGACAAGACTATGCCCCATTGCTATTGTTTTAGTAGCGCTACGGATTACATAGCAGGAGGGCATAATGCCAGTCATCACCATCCAGACCCATGAGATCGACAAGGCTACCAGGAAGGACCTGA
This sequence comes from Spirochaetae bacterium HGW-Spirochaetae-3, assembly GCA_002839315.1. Lineage (GTDB taxonomy): Bacteria > Spirochaetota > Spirochaetia > Treponematales > UBA12059 > SZUA-370. The sequence continues at coordinate 88,090 of PGXV01000003.1, read as the reverse complement.
TCGACAGGATAAGCGTCGTGGCCGCGGAGACGATCCGCGTACCGGAAGGCTATTTTACCGTGTTCGTCGACGAGTACGCGGACGATTGCATCGGCTGCGGCGGAAAGACCCGGGAAGAGCTGAAGACCGGCGGCTAAGCGGACTTCCGCTAGTCGGGCCCGGGCGGGTATACTCGGGCCATGGCTATACCCCGCCCGGGCGAAAAAGTTCGGGGATCCCTGAGCGGGTCCCCCATCAACGCCCTCTTCGACCTTCTGGGCCGCCGCTGGGCCCTGGGAATCCTGTGGCAGCTGGATACGCCCAGCACCTTCCGCGGGCTCCAGGCGCTATGCGGAGGCGTTTCTCCCTCCATCCTGAACGCCCGCCTTAAGGATCTCCGGGAGGCTGACATCGTGGAACGATCAAGCGTCGGTTATGCGCTTACCGCTCGCGGGCGGGAACTTCGCGCCCTCATCGTGCCCCTGGGCGCCTGGTCCGCCGACTGGTCGGCCGATCTCTTCGGGGTCGAGCGCCCCGGCATGCGTGATCGCGTGGCCGCCGAGGGCGCTACGGACCTTTAGGGCGAGTTGCGCCCGAGATAGCCGAGAGAACCAAGCGCATGATACCATCATAAAGCGAGCCCCTGATAATAAGTCCTTCCAATAAATCAGTATCTTTAATAAGGATCAGGATCCTATGGAGGTCTTTATGAACATGAAGCAGCTGGAACGAATGAAAACCGGAAAAGGATTCATCGCCGCGCTGGATCAAAGCGGAGGCAGTACGCCCAAGGCCTTGGAAGCCTACGGTATTAAGAAAAGCGCCTATAAGAACGACGTAGAGATGTACGAGTTGATACATGCGATGCGGTCTCGCATCATGGAAAGTCCCGGATTTACCAAAGAGAGGATCTTGGCGGCGATTCTTTTTGAAAAGACCATGGATTCGAAGGTACGAGGTCTATTCAGCGCTGATTATCTCTGGGAAACTAAAGGGATCGTCACCTTCCTGAAGATAGACAAGGGGCTTGCGGATAAAGAAAACGGGTGCCAACTAATGAAACCCATTCCTGACCTGGAAGATCTTCTTAAACGGGCAAAAGAGCGGCATGTTTTCGGTACCAAGATGCGGTCGGTCATCAAGGAGGCGAACGAAGCCGGGATTAAGGCCGTCGTAGACCAACAGTTCGCGTTTGGCAGGATCATTTCTGCCGCGGGCCTGGTTCCCATCATCGAACCGGAGGTTGATATTTCCGCTCCCGATAAACAGGGGGCAGAAAGGATTCTCAAGGTTGAGTTGCTGAAGCGCTTGAAATCCTTGGATTCCCAAACCCTGGTCATGCTGAAGCTGACTATCCCCGAGGAAGATAACTTCTATGAAGAGCTGTTAGAGTTACCTGGCGTTCTAAGGGTCGTCGCTTTATCAGGGGGATATTCTCGTGAAGAAGCCAACGCGAAACTAGCCAGAAACCATAGGTTGATAGCCAGTTTCTCCAGGGCCTTGTCTGAAGGTTTGAACGTAGGTCAGACCCAGGCGGATTTCGATAGGGTCCTCGATGAATCGATACAAAGCATCTACCTGGCCTCGATCGCTTAGGTAGTAGTCGATCGCCAGCTCGTGACGCGACTCAGGTTCAAGTCCCGCTGGGCCCTAATTAAAAAGACCCGTTCCGCCCCAACCACGGAGCCGGGCCTTTCCGTGAGCCCCTCGCTCCGCGCGGGGCCTGGACTTGGCTTCCGAACCTCGACATCCTGTCTCGGTTCTCCAGCCCGCCTTCGCATGCTTACGCGCCCATCCATGGGCGCTTTTCCTCGCTATCGCTCGGCGCATGCTTAGGTTCAAGTCCAGCTGGGCCCTAATAAAAAGACCCGTTCCGCCCGAAGGGCGGAACGGGTCTTTTTGGGCCCAGCTGGACTTGAACCAGCGACCAACGGATTATGAGTCCGCTGCTCTAACCAACTGAGCTAAGGGCCCTGCTAGGTCGCCAATTATCCACGAATGGGGAAAAAAGTCAATCGCGGCCGGTATCGTGCCGATCCCTATAGCAGAGGACCCTGTGGCCCGTTTCGGGCCGCTTTTCCTGGAAGGGAATGCGCTATGATAAAAATACCGGTGATCTCCGGCGATGAAAGCCTTAATTCGTTCATAAAAAGCCAATGCGCGGCCATGGGGAATGAGTACGCGCCCGTCTTCTTTAAAAACAAGGAAGAGGTGATAGCGTACCTGAAGTACGATCTTCCCGAGATCAAGATGATATATTTCTCGGATCCGACGATAGAGGCGAAGGCCGTCCTCGAGGAGATCGGCAAGGATCCATGGCTGCATTACGGCGGCGTCATCGCGATACACGACAACCTCGAGGAAAAAGAGCTGCTCGAGGCGATGTGCGACCAGAACGTCATCGCGGTGCTCCGGAGGAGCGAGCTTGAGCGCGGTTTCGCTCGCCTGATGAAGATACTGAAGCAGAACAAGCAGATACTGTTCCAGCGCGGCATCCAGCAGCACCTGATCAAGCAGATCGCGGGGTCGTTCATCATCGACAACGACCCTCTCGATATTACGACGTATTCCAATCTGGTGACCAACTACCTGTTCAACGCAAACCTGATCAGCAAGGAAACGAAGGAGAAGCTGCACGTAGCGCTGCTCGAGTTGCTTATCAACGCGATCGAGCACGGTAATTGCACCATCAGCTTCGACGAGAAGACGGCCTGGCTCGAGTCGAACCGCGATATCATGGAGCTGATTCGGCAAAAGAACGAGGACCCCGCGATCCGGGCCAAGAAGGTATACTTCTCGTACACGATCAGCCAGGATTCCAGCCGTATTACGATAAAGGACGAAGGGGCCGGATTCGACTGGCGGGCCCGGCTCGATTCGAAGCCGGACGAGCCGGGTCTTCACGGCATGGGCATGACGATGGCCGCTCTGTACGTAGAGAACCTGTGCTATAACGAGAAGGGCAACGAGGTCTCCTTCGACGTGGTGCATCGGCACAACGAGAGCAATTCTATTCCCGCTATCTTCGACGCGGCGCAGGAACGCGCCTTCGAAGACGGGCAATACGTCTGCTCGGAAGGAGAGGAGTCTGACTACCTGTACTATATCGTTTCCGGCACGCTCTACGTGTATTCGAAGGGGAAGCTCGTATCGGCGCTGACGCCGGACGATATCTTCATGGGCGAGATGAGTTTCCTGCTATCGAACCGGCGTTCCGCGACGGTCGTATCAAAGGGCAGGAGCGTGCTGATAAAGATATCCAAGCAGGATTTCGTCAACCTGATAAAGGACAGTCCGCATTACGGTATCTTCCTGGCGCGGCTGCTCGCTCAGCGCCTCGCTAGGCTCAACGTCCGTACGTCCAGGCTCAACACCGAATACCTCAGGCTCAAGGGAGAGCTGTCGGCGCGTAACGCGGGGCCCCTCCCTCAGTAATTCTCGTGCAGCCTGATCTTGGCTACCTTGCCGGTCTTTCGCAGATCGGTGAAGAGCGTGTCGAGGTCGACGGCTATCGGTACCTTCACGAGCGCCGATAGCCTCGTCTGCTTCTTCTGCACCGTCAGCGACGCGTCGACGGACTGCACGTGGATGCGAAAGGCCCTGAGCGTCTCGAAGACGGCTTTCCTGTCCACCGAGCTGCCTTCGTACCATATCTGTAGCAGCTTAAGCCGCTCCGTAGGGAACCATTTCTTCTCGAGCGGCTCGAGGAAGGTCAGCACGAGCAGGGCCAGTACCAGCGTGATCAGGGCCGCCTGCCACATGCCGGCGCCTATGGACAGGCCGAGGCCCGCGACGAACCATATCGTAGCCGCCGTCGTCAGGCCCTTTACGTTGTTGCCGATCTTGATGAAGGCTCCGGCTCCGAGGAAACCGATGCCTGAAACGACCTGGGCCGCGATTCGCCCGGGATCACCCTTGTCCCCGCCTACCGACTGCGGTAGCCAGATCGACAGGAGCATCAGGAGCGTGGCTCCGAGGCCTATGATGATATGGGTGCGCCAGCCTGCGGTTTGCCTGCGCATCTCCCTCTCCAGGCCGACGAGGCCGCAGGCGAAGAGGCTGAAAAGGAGCCGCGCGAGCGCGGAATGGAAGTCTATGATGGGGCCGCCGAGCCAAGTAGCGATACTGTCCACGATGGTGCTCCTCGCCCCGAGTCTAGCATGATCGTCGAAGCGCGGTCGAGACTACTCGATAAAGGAGGCCGCCCGGGGAGGCATCTCCGGGCGGCCCGTATATCTATAACGCGCCCGAGGGCGCGCGTATCTCAGGCTACGTAGCCTTCGAGCACCTCGGCGCGGCCGGGGACGGAAAGGCGCTTGAGCGCCGCCTTCTCTATCTGCCGTATGCGCTCCTTGGTCAGGTGGAAGCGGTCGCCGATTTCCTTGAGGCTCATCGCCTTGCGCCCGTTCAAGCCGAAGCGGTACTGCACGACTTCGCTTTCCTTCTCGGTCAAGGTATCGAGGACGCCGTTGATATCTTCCCTGAGTCCCTGCTCGATCACGTAATCGTCGGGCGACTTGTAGTTGCTGTTCTCGACGAAGTCGCCGAGTACGCTGGAATCGCGCTCGTCGAAGACGGGCGTCTCCAGCGATACGAGGTCGCGCGACACGTTGACGAGGTCGGCCACGTGCGACGCGTCCATGTTGAGCATCTTGGCGATCTCGGCGATCTCGTTATCCTCGGATAGTCCGGCGCTTACGTACTTCCTGGCCTTCTCTATCTGCACGAGCTCGTTAGCGCGGTTCAGGGGCAGGCGTATCATCCTGCTCTTCTCGCAGATGGCCTTGAGTATCGCCTGGCGAATCCACCAGACGGCGTAACTGATGAAGTGGTAGCCCTTGTCGACGTCGTATCGCTCTATGGCGTTGATCAGGCCGATATTGCCTTCGCTTATAAGGTCGGAGAGGGGAATGCCCTGATTCTGGTAGCGCTTGGCCACGTTGACGACGAAACGCAGGTTACCCTTTACGAGCATGTCCTTTGCCGCCTGGTCTCCGGTAGCCGCCGCTCGGGCGTATCGATCCTCTTCGTCTCGGGTAAGAAGGGGAACCTTGTTTATTTCCTTCAGATATATCGACAGGACATTGGATTCCAGGGAAGAGTCGGAATTAATCGTACGCTTTGCCTTCATGTAGTGCCTCTTGCCTTATATAATGCAATAAGCGTGCCAGCTGAGGGTGCTAAATGGAATAAGGAAATTTCGAGTAGATAAATGATGTTAATTACATATTATATATAGAGATATAAATTCCAATCAAAGCCGATGAATTTTCAGGGCCTTGTTTTCGATACCTATACGTGCAAGAAGCTTTGTGTCCTTATGAAACGGACGAAGCAATAAGGGCCAAATAGTGTTTCGTTTTTACACAGTGTCGGATTCGTAGAGCGGGCGAATCCTGCCGCAGCACATCCTGTATGGAAGTCCGGAACCGCATAGACAGCGATCGGCCGTTCGTTGCGTCCGGCCGCGATAGAAGTCGGCGACGATCACGCGTCCAGGGCGCGCGGCTCTCGTCTCGCGCAAGGCGGGGAAGGCGACGCCCGCCTCCCTGAATATCCTTAGCTTCTCATCGCAATCGACACTGGAGATAGCGGTGGACGCGTACAGTTTCAGCCACGCGTCGGCTATCATCGTCAGCACGGTATCTATCTCGTCCTGGTCGGCGAAGCGTCCGTCCGGAACGCGCTCGAGGTACTTGCGGATTTGTATCGAACAGAACGCGCGATAGTCGTCGTGCTCTACGCAGGAGGACTTGGGCATTCCGTACCCGTTGGCGAACCGTTCGTACAGGGTGCGGGCCCTGCTTCTCGGGGCCAGTCGCTGGGCGTTGGACAGCGCCTTGACGGCCAAGCCGTCCTTGCCGATCCTGCGTAGCGCGATCGAGAGCCAATACAGCCTGCGCGCCAGCTCGGCTCTATCGGTCGCTGGGCATGCGGCGACGGCTGACCTGAGGGCCCGCAAGGCAGTCGCCGCGTCGTGCGAGGCCAAGGCGCGCCTTCCCTTGCGGTATTCAAAATTGGTCTCGTCCGTTCGTGCCGCTCTCATACTAAGAAAATACGAATAAATAGCGTCACGATCAAGCGATAGCGGTACGTGAAAGCAAGAGGACGAAACTCTTGGGATGAAGGCGATAGGCTTTTCGGTGGTCGACGAACGGCTCCTGCCCCGGCGTGGAGACGTCATCAGGCGAGTCGAGGGCCGTATCGACCGCGCGGTGCCAGTACCAGCCCGGTTGCGGCGGGCAGATCGTGAAATCCAGAGCCGCGCCTGAAGCGTTGAGCATCAGGAAGAAGTCGTTGTCGTCTCGGTCCGCCACGATATCGGCCCTGGAGCCGTCGAGCCTGGCGGCAATCGCGGGGCCGGCGTCATCCCAATCCGGCGCCGTCCCGTCCGGCGCGAACCACGCGATATCGGGCAGGGCGTTGAAGTTGGCGTCCTTGCCGGTGAAGAACTCCGGGCGTCGGAACGCCGGATGCGACAGGCGCAAGGCTATCAGTAGCTTGACGAAGCGTACGAGCTCGGAGTTCTTGACGGCCAGGCCCCAGTCGAACCAGCTCGTCTCGTTGTCCTGGCAGTACGCGTTGTTGTTTCCGCGCTGCGTACGGCCGAATTCGTCGCCTCCGAGCAGCATGGGCGTACCGATAGATAAAAGGAGGGTCGCGAGGTAGTTCTTCTGTTGCCTGATCCGTAGGCGCTCGATCTCCGGGTCCTTGGTCGGGCCCTCGTGTCCGTGGTTATAGCTGAAATTAGAGTCGTGGCCGTCGAGCCCGCGCTCGCCGTTACGCTCGTTGTGCTTGCCGTTGTAGCTTACGAGGTCGCGGAGCGTGAACCCGTCGTGGCTCGTCAGGTAGTTGATGGAATGGAACGGTTTGCGGCCGTCGCGGAGGTAGAGGTCGCTGGAACCCGTCAGGCGCGTGGCCATCGCGGACACGGTATTCTCGTCGCCTCGCCAGAAGCGCCTGACGTCGTCGCGGTACCGGTCGTTCCATTCCGCCCAGCGGCCGCCGGGGAACCCTCCGACCTGGTAGGCCCCGCCCGCGTCCCAGGCTTCCGCGATGATCTTCGTCTGCCTGAGTAGCGGGTCCTCGGCGATCTGCTCTATCACGGGGGGGTTCTCGAGGAGGCGGCCCTTCTGGTCCCTCCCGAGTATCGATCCGAGGTCGAAGCGGAACCCGTCTACGTGCATATCGGCGACCCAGTAGTGGAGGCAGTCGATTATGAAGCTCCTGACGACGGGGTGGTTGCAGTTGAGCGTGTTGCCGCAGCCGGAGAAGTTCTTGTAGCGGCGCTGATCGTCGTCCAGCATGTACCAGACGGGGTTATCCAGACCGCGGAACGACAGGGTCGGCCCGAGCTCGTTGCCTTCGCCCGAGTGGTTGAATACGACGTCCAGGATTATCTCGAGGCCGGCCTTGTGGAGTTCCTTGACCATGGTCTTGAACTCGGCGACCTGTTGCCCGGAGCAACCCGATGACGCGTAGCGGCCCTTGGGCGCGAAGAACGCCAGCGTGTTGTAGCCCCAGTACTGGTAGAGCCGCTTGCCCGTGCGCGGATCCCGCCTGGGGTTCTCGTGATGGTCGAATTCCTGCACGGGCAGTATCTCGAGGCTCGTTACGCCGAGGTTCCTGAGATAGGGGATGGCGTCTACGACGCCCTTGTAGGTGCCGGGATGGGACGAGCTACCGCTGGCGTGCGCCGAGAGGCCTCGTACGTGGGCCTCGTAGATGACGCAGTGGCGGAGCGGCAGGTTGAGCGGCTTGTCGCCCTCCCAATCGAAGGCGTCGTCGTCTACGACGACGCACTTGGGGATAGCCGCGGCGTCGTCTTCCCTGGAGAAGGAGAGGTCGACCTTCGGGTCGCCGGGATCGTAGCCGAGCGCCGCCTCCAGGTTCCAGCTGAAATTACCGGACAGGGCCTTGGCGTAGGGGTCTATCAGTATCTTGTTGGGGTTGAACCGGTACCCGCGCTCCGGCATGAAGGGGCCGTCCGCGCGCCACGCGTACAGCGCGCCCGGGCCTATGCCCTCTATGAATACGTGCCAGATGTCTCCGGTGCGGTTCTGGACGGGATCGAGGCGGCGGTCCAGTACGGCTTCCCCGTCCTCGGGACGCGCGTACAGGCAGAGCCTGACGCTGGTAGCATGACGGGAGAACACGGAGAAGTTGACGCCGCCGACGAGCGGCGTGGCCCCGAAGGGCCGCGGATGCCCGGGATGGGCGACGAGGTTCGATTCGAGCACGCGGACCTCCGGCGATATCGTATGCAGAGCCTACAGTATAAGCGTTCCTTCGTGAAAAGGCACGATATCGTCGACGAGGATACGCGCGATCACATAGCCATGCCGCCGTCTATCTTGATCACCTCGCCGGATACGTAGGAAGACATGCCGGACGCCAGGAACAGCGCCACCGAGGCGACCTCGGCGGCCGAGCCGGCGCGGCCGAGCGGGATCTGGGCGAGCAGCCTGGCCTTCGCCTCGGCGGGGATAGCCTCGGTCATCGCGGTATCGATGAATCCCGGCGCTATGGCGTTGACGCGGACGCCGCGGCTGGCGACTTCCTTGGCGAGGCTCTTCGTGAAGCCTATGAGGCCGGCCTTGCTGGCCGCGTAGTTGGTCTGCCCCCCGTTGCCGGTGATGCCGACGACGCTGGCGACGTTTATGACGCTGCCCGAGCGCCGCTTTATCATCGTCCTGGCAACGGCCCTGGAGACGATGAACGCGCTCGTCAGGTTGGTGTCGACGACGGCGCGCCAGTCGTCGAGGGACATCCTGAAGACGAGCCCGTCGCGGGTAACGCCGGCGTTATTGACGGCGACGTCGATGGGGCCGCGCGCTATCGAGGCTTCGACGGCCGCCTCGAGCGCGGCTGCGTCCGATACGTCGCACGCGGTCCATAGCAGTTCCCTGCCGTTCGCGGCGGCCGCCGCGGCGATCGCGTCGTGCTCGGCCGCCCTCGAGCGCGAGAAATACTCTACCGACGCGCCTTCGGCGACGAAGGCCTCCACGATGGCGAGCCCAATACCCTTGGAGCCGCCGGTAACGACGCAGTTCTTTCCGTCCAGTAATGCTGATCCCATGGTCGCGCTCCCTTATGCCGATACGGCTTCTATCTGTTCGACCTTGCCGGCCGGTACGACGGCGGGTTCCAGCCCCGCCGATTTCCAGAGACCCGCCAATACGGTCCCCGGCCCCGCCTCGAGCAGGCGATCGTAGCCGTCATCGAGTATCGCTTTCTCCTCGTCTATCCAGCGGACGGGGCTGATAATCTGCTCCGCCGCCAGGCTGCGGAGCTCGGCGCCCGTAGCGACCCTGGCGCCGGTTACGTTCGAGTAGAACGCTATCGCGGGATCCGCGAACGCGACGTCGGTCAGCAATTCCTTGAATCCGTCGTAAGCGTAACGCATGATAGGCGAATGGAACGCGCCCGAGACCTTGAGCCGTATCGCGCGCTTGGCTCCCGCCGCCTTGACCGCGTCCTCCGCCGCGGCCAGCCCGGATTCCGTGCCGGAGAGCACCGACTGGCCCGGAGCGTTGTAGTTGGCTATCCACGCGTCCTCGATCCCGGCCGATTCCAGCGCAGCCTCTATCGCGGCCGGTTGGAGGCCCAGTACGGCGCTCATCGACGAGCCCCCCGAGCGGCGGCCGGCCTCGTCCATCAGCCTGCCCCGCTCTGCGACGAGCCGTATCATCTCGCCGAAGGTCACGACGCGGGCCTCGGCGAGCGCGGCCCATTCCCCGAGGCTGAAGCCCGCCGCGCCGTCAGCCCTGACGCCGCGCTTCCGCAACGCCAGCGAGGCCGCCGAGTCGATGAGCGCGATGGCCAGCTGGGCGTTGCGCGTCTGCTTGAGGTCGTCCTCGCTACCGGAGAATATAAGCGCCGCGAGGTCCGATCCGCTTATGTCGGAGGCCTCTTCGAACAGGCCTCGGACGTCGCGGTCCGCATCGTACAGGTCCTTTCCCATCCCGATGCTCTGGGCGCCCTGGCCGGGGAAAAGTATGCAGGTCTTCATGGCTTCTACGCTCCTTCCGGAGCGCCGAGAGGCGTTCCGGGTTCAGGTATTAAGTGAAGTCCTATGATTCGACATATTGCGTCATAATGTCAAGCGTCGGTGTTCCATCCGATGATCCGGTTTGCCGGTACGGATTATCGTGCTATCGTTAAGTATGGAATCTACAGGCGATCGGATCAAGGCCGTGTTGCTACGAGTTCCGCGCGGCAGGGTAACGAGTTACGGCGGAGTGGCGACGATAGCGGGGATACCCAACGGCGCCCGCACGGTGGCGCGCATCCTGCACTCGAGCTCGGCTTCGGATGGCCTGCCTTGGTGGCGGATAGTGAGGGCGGACGGCGGCATAGCGCTGAGCCCGGGTGCCGGCCTCGAGGAACAGCGCGCGGCGCTGGAGGCGGAAGGCGTCCGGGTCGACGAGGGCGGGAGGGTAGACCTGGGCGAGTTCGGCTGGTACGGCTCCCCGCGCGACTAGCTAGTCGCTCGTCTTGATGTACCGGGTTCCGAAGGGTTCATAACCGAAAGAAGTCATCGACGTGCCGAATCCTATCGGGACGAAGGGCATGTCGACGACGAAGCGCGGGATGCCGTCCTTGGCGAGCCGCTCTCGGGCCATCTCGGCCAAGCGGCGCCCGAGTCCCATCCGCCGGTGCTCCGGCGCGACGTAGAGGTACGCGAGCTTGCCGAACGAGCTGTCGGCGACGAATACCTTGCGCGCGGCGGCTATACCCGCGATGGCGCCTCCGACGGCTTCGGCTATCGACAGTACCAGCCCCTCGCGGCCGCCTTCCGATATCTCCCGCTCTATCGCCGTGTACTCGTATTCGACGAGCGGTTCGGGGAACGAGGAGAGGGCCTCGTCGAGGCCGCGCCTGAATAGCGGCAGGCATTCCGGCCAGGCTTCGCGCCCGACGACGCGGAACGAGAAGTCGTCTAACAGGAGGTCGTCGGCCTCGTCCGGTTCGGGGCCCATGCGTTCCAGGCCACGAGCGACGCGGGCCTGGTCGTACCAGTCGGCGACGCGCTTGGCCATGGCGTTATGCTTGTAGTCGAACCAGCGGCGCTCTATGTCCTCGTACTCCTCGAGCGCCTTCTTGAAGGCCTTGAATACGCCTCGGCCCCTGGAAAGGGCCGCCGAGAGGCTGTTCCTGGCGACGGGATCGCCCACGCCGGCGGCGAACGAATCCATGAGCGAGAACCCGTCCGCGCTCGTCCAGGTCGGGGGGGCGAGCAGGTCCTCGCCCTTTTCCAGCGAGTCGAACTCGCTGTCGAGGGCGTCATCGTCCATTATGGCGATAGCCCCTGTTTCCGCGGCTATCATGTAATCCAGCGCCTGGTTCTCCATGGCGAACAGTAATTCCTCTACGATCGCATCGTCCAGTTCGAACATCTCGCGCTCCTCCCGCTTACGGGCGCGGCTTGCTCCGGCTCGCCGTCGCGGAGTAGTATACACCGAAGAGAGCACGCAGCGAGCCGATATCCGTATCGGAAAGGATAGCACATGGCGCATTGTATCGTTCCCGACGCGGAGGCCGTACTAGACGAGGAATTCAGGGTTCACGATAAGGGCTTCATACGCCTCGTCGATTATCTCGGGGGCGACTCGAGGATAGTGCAGGCCGCGCGGGTCTCGTACGGCGACGGCACGAAGACCGTGCGCGAGGACGCCGGCCTTATCGATTACCTGCTACGTAACGAGCATACCTCGCCCTTCGAGCAGGTGGTGCTGACCTTCCATATCAAGATGCCCATCTTCGTCGCGCGTCAGTGGATACGCCACCGCACCGCGAGGGTGAACGAGATATCGGGGCGCTACTCGGTCATGAAGGACGAGTTCTGGCTGCCGGCGCCCGACGCGCTGGCCAGGCAGAGCGCCGACAACAAGCAGGGTCGCGAGTCCGAGCCCCTGCCTCCGGCCGAGGCCGCCGAGGCTATCGGGCTGCTCGAGGCCGGCCAGCGCGCGGCGTACGCGTCGTACATGGCCCTCGTCGACTCCGGCCTGGCCAGGGAGCTGGCGCGGGTCAACCTGCCGCTGTCGATGTACACCGAATGGTATTGGCAGATAGACCTGCACAACCTGTTCCGCTTCCTGGCGCTACGGATGGACGCCCACGCGCAGCGGGAGATACGCGACTACGCGGCCGTCCTCTTCGATATCGCGAAGAGGGTCTGCCCCCTCGCGTGCGCCAGCTTCGAGCGGAATACGCTCGGCGGCGTGCGCTTGTCGTCGGACGAGGCCGCGGCGGTCAAGACACTGCTCGAAGGCGGCGACGCCGGGCTCGGCGCCAGGGACCTGGAGCGGCTATCGGAGAAGCTCGCCAACGCGACCGCGAAAAAAGGAACCCTCCACTAGTGCACCGCCCCCCGGCGCATTCCGTATCCTCTCCTGGAATACCAGGAGGATACTTATGTCAGGAAACATCATCGAGGCGCGGGGGCTTGCGCGGACTTACCGCAAGGGGCCCCGGGCGCTCGCGGGCGTCGATCTCGACGTCCCCGAGGCGTGCCGCTTCGCGTTGCTCGGCGCCAACGGCGCGGGCAAGTCGACGCTCGTTCGCATCCTATGTACGCTTTCCAGGGCCGACTCGGGTAGCGCGTCGATAGCCGGCCGGCCGCTGTCGGGCGGCTCGCAGGCCGTCCGCGCCCTTATCGGCGTGGCGCTGCAGGATACGCAGATCGACCCGTCGGAGCGCGTGCGCAGGCAGCTCGAGTTCCAGGGCCGCCTGTACGGCCTCGACGCGGCGCGATCGGCGGAACGGGTCGAGGAGCTCGTCGGCCGGTTCGGGCTGGGACCGGTCGCGGACCGCAAGGCCGGGGAGCTGTCAGGCGGCAACAAGCGGCGCCTGCACGTGGCGCTGGCCCTCGTCCATCGTCCGCGCGTGCTCTTCCTGGACGAGCCGACGGTCGGGATGGACCCCGAGAGCCGGGCGGCGTTCTGGACCGAGATGCGCAGGCTCAACGCCGAGGAAGGCGTGTGCGTATTCTTCACGACCCAGTACCTGGAAGAGGCGGAGAAGCACGGAGACGAGCTCGCCGTGCTCGACGCCGGCCTCGTCGCGTACCGGGGCACGGTATCGGGCTTCGCCGAGGCTCATTCCGGGCCCGGCGGCGACCTCGAAGCAGGCTACCTCAATTTCGTTGAATCCCGCCGCGCGGCCGCGGAAACCGCCAAGGAGACCGTCGATGCGTAATCCCGGGCTATTGATCATAGGCCGCGCGCTCAAGCGGCTCGTATCCAATCCGGCGCCGCTCCTGTCCGGCCTGGGCATGAGCGCCTTTTTCCTGTTCGTCTACGACGCCGCGATAGGCGGCATCGGCTTCCTGCCGGAATTCGGCGGGGCGGGGTACATGGCGTTCCTCTTACCGATGGGCGTGGTATCGCTGCTGTTCGCGTCCTCGGCCGGCTCGGCCCAGGCGTTGAGCCGCGATATAGTCTCCGGGTACTTCCAGAGGCTAGCGCTGGCGCCCGTCCCGAGGTCGGCGTTTGTTATCGCGGCGATCCTGGCCGACGCCGCGGGCATATTCGCTTCTTCGATAGCCGTGCTCGGCCTCGGCGCGCTGCTCGGGGCGCCGCTGACCGGAGGGCTACGGGGCGTGCTCGGAACGGCCGCCCTCGCGACGCTGTTCGGCGGCGGCGTATCGGCGGCTTCGGCGGCCGCGGTGATGCGCACGGGCAAGGTCGAGCTGGCCGGCACGATAGGGTCGGCGGTCTTCATGCTGCTGTTCCTGGCGCCTACCTTCGTCCCGCGCGAGCTGATGGGCGCACGCTGGCTTCAGGTCGTCTCCGCGTGGAACCCGCTCAGCTACCTGATGGAGGCCATGCGGGTCCTGGTCTCGGGCCTGGGCGATCCGGGAGCCGTGCCGATCGCGTTCGCGATAGCGGGCGCGGCCGGGCTCGGCGGGACCGCGCTCGCGGCGATGTCGGTGAGGAAGGTCCTTAACTAAAGGCCGAGGACGGGCCTGAGGTACGGTCCGGTTACGCTCCGCGTATCCCGGGCTATATCCTCAGGCCTTCCGCTCGCTATCACCTCGCCTCCCGCGGCTCCGCCCTCAGGCCCCAACTCTATGAGGTAATCGCAAGCCGCCAGGGCGTCGACGTCGTGCTCTATCATCACGACCGTGTTTCCCCCGTCCACGAGCCTATCCAGTATCCCGAGCAATCGCGTCACGTCCGTCGGGTGTAGCCCGTTCGTGGGCTCGTCCAGGACGTATATCTTACCTTCCTCTCCAAGCTCGGTCGCTAGCTTCAGTCGCTGCGCCTCGCCGCCCGAGAGGCTGGACAGGCTCTGGCCAAGAGGCAGATAGCCGAGACCCACATCTTCGAGCAGGGCCAGCTTCCCGTGTATATTCCTTCCCTTGAAGAGGCCGGCCGCCTCGCCGGCCGTCATTGCGAGTACGTCTGCGATGCTCGATCCCCGGAGCCGTTTCTCCAGGGCCTCCGGCCGATAGCGCTGACCGCCGCACTCGTCGCATACCAAGCGCGCGTCGTCGAGGAAATTCATGTCTATCGCTATGAAGCCAGCGCCGTCGCACTTGGTGCAGGCGCCCTTGGAGTTGAAGCTGAAGAGCGCGGCCTCCGAGCCGGTAGCCTTGGCGAATTCCTTGCGCATCGAGTCGAACGCGCCGATATAGCTGGCCGGCGTTCCCCGCGACGTCCTGCCTATGGCGGCCTGCGTGACTACGACGGCGCCGGGATGGGCGGGTACGAACGTCCCGTGTATCAGGCTCGACTTTCCCGAACCAGCCGGTCCGCATATCCCTACGAGCACTCCGAGCGGAATGTCGACCGATACGCCCTTGAGGTTGTTAGACCGGGCGTCGGCGATGCGAAAGGACGAGGACCAGGTCCTGCGGGCGCGGCGACTCGCGTCGCAAGCCGCGGTTGTTCTCCGGGCCGCCATGGCCGCGGCCGTAGGCCCGTCGGAGGCGGAGAGTCCGCTCGCGGGCCCGGCGTACACGAGGTTCCCGCCGTCGCGTCCGGCCCGCGGGCCTATCTCCACGGCCCAGTCGGCCTCGGCTATAAGGGCCAGGTCGTGCTCGACGACGAGCACCGTATTGCCCGAGTCCCGCAGGCGGCGCAGCGTCGGCATGACACGGGCGGCGTCGGCCGGGTGCAGTCCGGCGCTGGGCTCGTCCAGGGCGTAAACGAGGCCCGACAGGTCGCAGTCGAGGCGCCGGGCCAACTTGACCCGTTGCGACTCGCCCCCGGACAGCGTCGATACGGCGCGGTCGAGAGATACGTATCCGGCGCCCATGCCAACAAGGCTGGAGACTATACGCCGCATCTTGCCTATGATGGCAGCGGCGCCGGGAAGGTCGAGCCCATCGAGGAATGCGTCAAACTCGTCGAGCTCGAGCGAACAGGCCTCCGCTATGGTCTTGTCCCCGACTCGAGCCGACAGGGCTCGCTCGTTGAGCCGCGTTCCACCGCAACTCTGGCATGTGCCGTACTCGAGGAAGGAGTCGTAAGCATCCTTCTCGCCATCGTCCTTCTCGTCCTCCGCCCGATTGGCGTAGTATTTCTCGAGACGCCGGATGACACCGACGAAGGTCTTGCTCGTGGTGCCGGCCCCGTGGGCTTTCTCTACGGGTATCGGCTCCGTGTACAGGAAGCGTTCCAGGTCGGCTGGAGCCCAATCCTTGAGCGGGGCGTCCGCGTCGAAGAGGCCTATCGCGAGGAATTCCCTCCAGAAGAAACCACCGACCTTGTAATCGGGATGCAGGAGCGCGCCGTCGCGGATGGAACGTTCCGGATCGTAGAATTTCTCCGGGACGACGCGGATGCGCTTGCCGAGCCCCGAGCACTCGGGGCACATGCCGGCGGGATTGTTGAAAGAAAAGTAGAATGACGGCCCGAGCGAGGGATCCCCGAAACGCGAGTATAGCATCCGCAGGTAATCGTTTATCTCCGTCGCGGTACCTACCGTACTCCTGAGCGTCCGGCCCAAGGGCTTCTGGTCGACGACTATCGTAACGCCCAGGTTGCGGATCTCGTCTACCGGCGGGCGCGTCAGCTTAGGAAGCCGGCGCCTCGCGAAGGGAGAGAACGTCTCGACGAGTTGCCGTTGGGCTTCCGCGTGGACGGTGTCGAACACGAGGGAGCTCTTGCCGGAGCCGCTCGGTCCCGTGAAGACGACGAGACTGTCCTTAGGAATGTCGACCGAGAGGTCCTTGAGGTTGTGCGTGCGCGCTCCGCGCACTTCTATAGCTTGATGGTTCATGGAACCATCGTACAACCTCGGTGCGCTAGTGGAGGGTATCTATCCTCGAACCGAGCATATCGACGAGCCGCCCCGCCCGCGCCTTCTGCTCGGCGAGCGCGGCGAGCCAGCTGTCGAAGGCGGTCAGCGCCTCCTCGCCAGGTCGCGGCGTGTTGAGGACGTCCTTGAGCCCGGTCGTTCTGCCGCGGTCCAGCTCGGTCGCCATGCGTAGCACGGCCATGACGCTGTAGCCCGCGAGCAGCAGCGACCTGACGACGCGCAGGCGTCCGACCTGATCCGGGCCGTAGACGCGATACCCGGTCCCGGGGTCCTTGGGAACGGCGACGAGGCGGTTGCGCTCCCAGTTCCTTATCTGCCCCGGCGTGGCGCCGACGGCTACCGCGGCCTCTCTCGGGCCATAGAACTCGTCGCAAGCCGCGGCGTCGGCATTCCCGGCGGCCCAGCGCTCGAGGAAGGCGGCGGCGCTCTCCGCCCTGGCTATCTCCTGTTCGACGAGGGTCGCATGGACGCGCGCGTCGGCGACCGCCCCGGCCAGGTCGCCCGTTGCCGCGCGTCGGACGAGGGCGAGCGCCGATTCCCTGATACGGCGGCCCGGCCACATACCGTGCATGGCGAGCCTGGCGAAGAGCATCTGGTCGATATGGTCCACCGTCCATAACCTGTAGCCGTTGGGGGCCCGTCCGGGCTCGGCGAGGAAGCCCCACTCGACGTAGAGCCGTACCGTATTCTCGTGTACGCCGGCGGCGCGCGCTACGTCGACGGTCCTGAAGAAGCCCCCCGGCGCCATCGGCTACCCCTCGTCAGGCCCGGAGGTATTTCTGCTCGCCCATGCCGAACAGACCCTGCGCGTCGACCTTCTCCGCCCCGTCGGGGGAGCGGAGCGTGCCTTCGAAGGACCCGAACGGGCCGTGATAGTCGGTGGCGGCGAACAGCAGGTTAATCTTGAGGTCGTTCTGGCGCTCGGGCTTGAAGATCAGGTCGACGAGGCCCTCTGTGTCCTGGATATGCCAGGGTTTCTCGACGCCGTTGGGCCGCGTCACCTTAATCGGCGGCAACGGGAAGGCCCGGCTGTTTATCCACAATACGTTCTCGTTGTAGGCGGACTGGTCCCGAACCTGGTTGTCGGTGAGGTTGAACCCGACCCGGCGTCCCCTGCCGTCCTGTCCGAAGCCGGTGACCCAGTCGTACCGCATGTTATACGGGTAATAGCCCTTGTGGTCGTCCATGACGCCCATGGCGTCGGGCGATCCGAACTCGTACCGCTCCCCGCCGGATTCGAACCAGCCCTGCATGGGCATCAGCACCTTGGTCGAGTACATGGCCCGATTAAGCCCCAGCGGCAGGCAGACGGCCGAGGGAGCCGTCTGCCTGGCGTTGTACGCGAAGGTGAACGAGCCGGCGAACGCCTTGCCGTACGGGCCTCGGGCCTTGCTCGCGTCTACGGTGACCGATCCCCCGGACAGGTCGAACCCGAAACGGAGCGCCGAGCGCCTGTCCTTGTACTCGGTCGTCTCCCCGTCCAGGCGGTCTCCGATACCGAACGAGCGGAACGGTATGATGCGCTTCATCTCGAAGGACTTGGCCCGCTCCCGGTCCCATGCGCAGAATTGGAGCAGTCCGAAGCTCTTGCCCTCGTACAGGGCGGCGAAGAAGAACCAGCGCTTGTCCCCGAATTGGAACGCCTTCCATTCCTTGCACCGGAAGTCCTTGACCCATCGCGGAACGGGGTAATGGTACGGCGCCCGGACGTCGAGCATGTTGGCGAGCTCGGGAGGGCCGTTGAAGCAACCCAGCACGAACTCGCCGTCGCGGACGACGCTCGGAGGCGGATCGGAGAAGGGCCGCGAATAGAGCGGCCGCTCGTCCGATCCCGATTCTCCGGCCATTAGTGAGAACCGTCCCTGTATAGGCGGTAGAGCGCCTGGGTACCCTTGTCCCCGAAGCCCTTCTCCTGCATGCGGGCGAACAGGCTCTCAGCGAGCGCCAGCAACGGCAGCCGGAGGCCCATGGCCTTCGCGGAGTCGAGCGCGATGCGCAGGTCCTTGAGGAAGTGCTTGGAATAGAATCCCGGCTCGAAGTCCCCGGCAAGCATCTTGGGCGCCATGCCGACGAGCTGCCAGCTCTGGGCGGCGCCCCCTCCGATGCTGTCCAGCACGCGACTCGGGTCCAGTCCGGCCGCCTGGGCGTAGAGCATCGACTCCACGGTGCCGACGAGCGACGCCGCGACGGATATCTGGTTGGACATCTTGGTATGCTGGCCGGCGCCCGGCCCGCCCTGGAGTATCGCCGTCTTGCCCATCACGTCGAAGAACGGCTTGGCCTCGGCGAAGGCCGATTCGTCGCCGCCGACCATGATCGACAGCGTCGCGTTCCTGGCGCCCGAGTCGCCGCCCGATACCGGCGCGTCGATGGCGGTCTTGCCCGCGGCGGCCGCGGCGGCCGAGATACGGGCGGCGAGCGACGGGTCGCTGGTCGTCAGGTCGACGAACAGGGCGCCGCGCTTCGCCGACGCTACGATGCCGTCGGCGCCGAGGTAGACGGCCTCGACGTCGGAAGGGTAGCCGAGCATCGTGAACACGACGTCGGCGCCCGCTACGGCCGCGGCCGGCGAGTCTGCCCAGGCCGCTCCGGCCGCCACGAGGGCGTCGGCCTTCGACCTGGTCCTGTTGAATACCGTTACCCGCGCGCCCGCCTTGAGAAGATGGCCAGCCATGCTGGCGCCCATGACGCCTGTGCCTATGAACGCTATATCGCTACCTGATACCTGCATAGTAACCTCCGAGTATGATGCATTGTATTTTCCGCGGGACGGCTATGCGAATTTATAGCCGAAGCGCCGCAGCATGCTTATTCGATCCGCCTTGTCGGCGGCCGTTTCCGTTCCCGCCGGGGAAGATCCGTCGACGACGCCGATGATGCCGGCTCCCTGGCCGGTCCTGGCGACTATGGCCTGAAGGGGATTGGCCGTCGCGCAGAAGACGCGGCAGACCTCCTGGCATGCCTTTATCCTGTCCAGTACGTTTATGGGAAAGGCTCCCGGGCCGAGGACCAGGTAAAAGGTATGGCCGGCGCCGGTAGCGAGCGCGCACTTCCTGGCGTCTTCTACCAGCGACGGGTCGTTGCCCTCGGTCCGGACGAGGCAAGGGCCCGACGCCTCGTTGAACGCGAGGCCGTACTTGGCGCCGGGTATGGAGCTGGCCATGATCTCGGCGATATCCTCTACCGTCTTTATGAAGTGCGACTGGCCAACGATGATGTTCGCGTCCGGCGTCCACGATAGCTGGACGGCCTCTATCTTCGTTTCCATATAGATCCTCCGACCCGCCAGTCTATACGCGAATCGAGGCCGCCGCAAGATCGGGGCTTTACTTGAAGAGTCGCGTGACCTCTACCGCCTTCTCCCAGCGTTCGAGCAGGCGATCGCGGACGTCCGCCGACATCTCGGGCATGAAGTCCCGCTTGCGTCGCCAGTTGCGCTCCACCTCCTCGAGGCTCTCCCAGTAGCCTATCCTGAGGCCCGCCAGGTAGGCCGCGCCGAGCGCCGTCACCTCGCCGACCTCGGGCAGGATTACCGGCTTGTCCAGGATATCGGCCTGGAACTGCATCAGGAAGCTGTTTGCGCTCGCGCCGCCGTCGGCCTTGATGAACGGGATCGCCGCGCCCGAGTCGCGCTCCATCGCGACGAGGAGATCGCGCGACTGATACGCTATGGACTCTATCGCCGCGCGAACGAAGTGCGCCCTGGTCGTACCGCGCGTCACCCCGAGCGTCGCCCCGCGCGCGTCCGGATCCCAGTACGGAGCGCCCATGCCGACGAAGGCCGGCACCATGACCACGCCGCCGGTATCCTTGACCAGGCGGGCGAGGCGCTCGCTCTCGGCCGAGGACGATAGCACGCGCATCTCGTCGCGTAGCCACTGTATGACCGCTCCGGCGATGAAGACCGAGCCCTCGAGCGCGTACGTATAGCCCTTGCCGAGGTCCCACGCGATGGTCGTCAGCAGGTTGTGCTTGGAGACGACGGGCTCGGAGCCCGTATTCATCAGCGCGAAGCAGCCGGTCCCGTAGGTGTTCTTGCTGGCGCCGACCTGGAAGCAGGCGTGACCGAAGAGGGCCGCCTGCTGGTCGCCCGCGCAGCCGGTGACCGGTATCTCGCAACCGAAGAGGTCCTTGCGCGTATAGCCGAAATCCGCCGAGCTCGGTAGCACCTCGGGGAGTATCGCCGCGGGTATCCTGAGCATCCTGAGGATCTCCTCGTCCCATCGGCCTTCCCGTATATTGAACAGCAGCGTGCGGCTGGCGTTCGTGGCGTCGGTCGCGTGCCGGCCAGTCAGGTTATAGATGAGCCACGAATCGACGGTGCCGAACGCGAGGTCGCCGCGCTCGGCGCGTTCCCGCAGGCCTGGTATCTCGTTGAATAGCCAGACGAGCTTGGTGCCGGAGAAGTACGGGTCGAGCAGGAGCCCGGTACGCTCCCGTATCTCGCTCTCGAACCCGAGGGCCTTGAGCTCCTGGCAGATGGCCGAAGAGCGCCGGCACTGCCAGACGATCGCGTTATGGACGGGCTTGCCCGTCTTCCTGTCCCATATGAGCGTCGTCTCGCGCTGGTTCGTGATGCCGATCGCCGCGATCTGCGACGGTACGATCTGCGCCGCGTCGATGGCGCCTACGGCCGCGTCGTACTGGGTCTGCCAAAGCTCGAACGGGTCGTGCTCGACCCAGCCCGGCTTGGGATATATCTGGTTGAAGGCGATCTGTTTCATGCCTATGACCATGCCGGTCTGGTTGAAGACGATGGCCCTGGACGACGTAGTTCCTTGGTCGAGCGCTAATATGTACTTGTCGTTCTGCTGCATTACGACGCTCCGTTGTCGCTTTGGATACGCCAGTATAGGGCGTAAAACAGCGTTTGTAAAACGGGGGGGTATTGCCGAACCCCGCGCGAATCATAATACTTACGCGATACGAGCGGCCGATCGCGGTCGGCTCGTGCCGCCGATTTATTCCATATTGCGGGCGGCTCGTCGATTTTCCGGCGAGATACTCAGCTAAAAGGGAGGAACCCCTATGTCAGACAAGCGCAAGCTCTTTACCTCGGAATCCGTCGGAGAAGGCCATCCGGACAAGATGTGCGACCAGATCTCCGACGCCGTCCTCGACGCGTGCCTCAAGGAAGATCCGGAGAGCCACGTCGCCTGCGAGTGTTTCACGACGACCGGTATGGTGCTCGTCGGCGGCGAGATAACGACCGATACCTACGTGGACATCCAGACCCTCGTCCGCGACGTCGTCAAGGAGATTGGTTATACCAATCCGGATTACGGCATCGACTACGAATCTATGGCCATACTCAACACGATCCACTCGCAGTCCCAGGACATCAACCAGGGAGTGGCCGGGCATGGCCTCCGCGAGTACGAGGGGCAGCAGGGAGCCGGCGATCAGGGCATGATGTTCGGTTTCGCGTGCGACGAGACGCCCGAACTCATGCCGGCGCCCATCATGTACGCGCATAAGCTCCTCCTGAAGGCGACCGAGCTACGCAAGTCCAAGGAGATCGCGTGGCTCCGGCCCGACGCCAAGAGCCAGGTAACGCTCGAGTACGACGGCCACAGGCCCGTTCGCGCCGACGCCGTCGTCATCTCGCACCAGCACGACCCAGACGTACCGTACGAGACCATCAAGGAGGCCGTGATCGAGCGCATCGTCAAGCCGGTGCTCGGACCGACCGGCCTCCTCGACGCGAACACCAAGTACTACGTCAATCCTACGGGGCGCTTCGTCGTGGGCGGCCCTATGGGCGACTCGGGCCTGACCGGCCGCAAGATCATCGTGGATACGTACGGCGGCATGGGACGCCACGGCGGCGGCGCGTTCTCCGGCAAGGACCCGTCGAAGGTCGATCGGTCCGCCGCGTACATGGCGCGCTACGTCGCCAAGAACGTCGTAGCGGCGGGCCTCGCCGAGCGCTGCGAGGTGCAGCTGGCCTACGCTATCGGCGTACCGTTCCCGGTATCCGTGATGCTGGAGACTTTCGGCACCGGGAAGGCGGACGACTACGCCATCGTAGCCGCGGTGAGGAAGACCTTCGACCTGTCGCCGGGCGGCATCGTCCGTACGCTGGGGCTCAAGGCTCCCATCTACCAGAGGACGGCCGCCTACGGCCACTTCGGCCGCGACGGCTTCCCCTGGGAGACGACGGACAAGGTCGCCGAGCTGCGCGCGGCCGTCCGCTAGCGGACGGCTACGGCCTCGAATAGAGCCTTGACCAGGCCCGGAACGTCGTTGGCGGCGCACGAGAACGCGACTACGTCGGCGTCGGAGCCCTGAACGGGCGCGCCGCCCGCCGTCGCGGCCGCCGCGGCCGCCGTCGCGGCTATGGACGAGGCTCCGCCCGCCTTGCAGACGATCGCTACCGTAGCCGTCGCCGCCGACTTGTCGGCCGCTATGCCGAGCACCGCGGGAGATCCCGGAGGCAGCGGCTCGGCGCTTATAAGCGTTCCGTCGCCGTCGTCGAAGGTAGAGCGGACGCGTATGCTGACGCCGAAGCGCTCTCCCAATAGAGCCGAGCGGTCGTGCAGCACCCTGGCGCCGTTCGAGGCGAGCCGGTACATCGAGCGATAGTCGAGCCGTTCCAGGAACGGCGCTTCCGGTACTAGCCTGGGGTCCGCCGTCGCGACGCCCGGCACGTCCGTATAGATATCGACGAAATCCGCCTTGGTCCACGCGCCGACGGCCACCGCGCTGGTATCGGAGCCGCCGCGTCCTATCGTGACGAGGCATCCGTTGGGGGCGACGGCCTGGAACCCGGTAATGACCGGAACCGATCCGGAGTCGACGACCGCGAGGATCCTGTCAGCGTCGACGTCCGATATCTCGGCGTCTCCGTAGGAGCCGCTCGCGCGGATACCCGCCGTATACGCCGTCATCGGAACCGACTTTACGCCGCGGGCCGTGAGCCGGGCCGCGACGAGGCACGCGGAGATCGTCTCGCCGCAGGTCGCGAGGAGGTCCCGGCCGGGGCCGTCGGCCTGCGCCGCGCCCGCCTCGTCGAGGAGCCCGAGCAGCGTGTCCGTAGCGTACGGCGCGCCTTTCCGGCCCATGGCCGACACGACGACTATTACGCGGTCGCCTCGCGCCCGCGCCGCGGTCACCTTTTCGAGCATGCGTTCGCGGGCCGCGGGATCGGCGACGGACGTGCCGCCGAATTTCTGTACGATGAGGGCCATGGGATTCTCCTTATTAAAGCAGCTTTCGCTCTATCAGCGTTTCCGCGATCTGGACGGCGTTCAAGGCGGCGCCCTTCCTCAGGTTATCGGAGACCACCCACATATTGAGGCCGTTAGGCACCGTGGGATCGGCGCGCAGGCGCCCTACGAACGTCTCGTCCCTTCCGTCGGCGTCCAGCGCGGTCGGGTAGACGAGCTTGGACGGATCGTCCATCAGCTTGATGCCGGGGAACGCGCCGAGTAGCTCGCGAACGGCGGCGATGGTGAAGGGCTTCTCGGTCTGCACGTTGATGGATTCCGAGTGCCCCCTGTAGACGGCGACGCGCACGGCGGTCGGGCTTACCTCTATCGACGGGTCGAGTATCTTCTTCGTCTCGTTGACCATCTTCATCTCTTCTTTAGTGTACCCGTTGTCGAGGAACACGTCGATATGGGGCAGGGCGTTGAAGAGGATCTGACGCGGGTAGACGGAGGCCTCGATGGGCTTGCCGGCGGCGAACGCCTTGGCCTGGTCGCTCAGTTCCTTAATCGCCTTGCCTCCCGTGCCGGAAACGGCCTGGTAGGTAGATACGACGACGCGCTTTATCTTGAACGCGTCGTGGATAGGCTTGAGCGCGACGAGCATCTGAATGGTAGAACAGTTAGGGTTCGCGATGATGCCCTTATGGCTATCCAGCGCCTGCGGATTTACTTCCGGTATGACGAGGGGTACGGCGGGATCCATGCGCCACTGGCTGGAATTATCGACGACGATCGCGCCTTCGGCGACGGCGATGGGGGCGAGTATCGCCGATGCGTCGCCTCCGGCCGAGAAGATCGCGATATCGACGCCGACGAACGCGCCTTTCGCGGCTTCCTTGACCGTCACGTCGCCGTTCTTGAAGCGGACCGTCTTGCCGACGTTGGCGGCGACGTCGAGCGGAATCAGCTCGGCGACCGGGAAATTCCTCTGTTCGAGCGTCTTGATCATCTCATGGCCGACCGCTCCCATGGCGCCGACGACCGCTACCTTGTATGATTTCATTGAAACCTCCTATTGTAATCATGCATTGACTCATCAAGTGGTGAGTAGCGAAATTATCATATACCCATATTCCGCACGGGGCAAGTGGATATGCGCTCTCGGCTCAGGCTATACTCTGCCGTACGCCGATGGAGGTACTGGATGGATGAAGCCCTCGACGAGCGCGAGATCATGGTGCTCGAGTGCATAAAGGATTCGGAAGAGCCTATCGGCTCGTGGTCCCTCGTCGAATTACTGGAGGCTCGTAGCATCAGCATATCGAGCGCGTCGATAGGTCGCGTGCTGTACAGGCTCGAGCGCCTCGGCTTCGTCGAGAAGGAAAAGTACAAGGGCCGCGTACTGTTGCCCGCCGGCGAGGAGGCCCTGACGAAGGCCAGGGCCATACAGGCTATAGAAGTCCATAAGGAACGCCTCGACCGGTATATCAACAGCAAGGTCCTGGAGGATTATATCATGGTGCTCGAGGCGCGCTCCGCCATAGAGCGGACGACCGCGCGGCTCGCTGCCGGGAACTGCACCGAGGCGGATATTGCCAGGATCGAGGGGATCCTCGTCGAGCAGGAGCGCAGGGCCGCGCTCGGGGAGAGCATCGCGGACATCGATATAGAATTCCACAAGGGTATCGCCCGCGCGTCCAAGAATAGCGTCCTCGAGTCTCTGTACGCCATCATATCGACCATGGGCCAGCAGACGCGCCTGTTCGAGTACCTGAGGAGCAGGATCTCGTCGCCGTACCGCGTGTCGCACAGGCAGATATTCGAGGCGATACGCGCGCACGACCCGGACGAGGCGGAGCGCCGTATGCTCCGGCACATGGAATGCCTGCTCGAGGACGTGACGAAGTACTGGGATTCGCATGAGGACCAGACCGATATATGACGGGAACGGAGCGATAGGCATGGAGACGATCAAGGATATATACCGCATAGGGTTCGGCCCCTCGTCCAGCCATACGATGGGGCCGCGCGCGGCGGCGGAGCGCTTCTCGGAGGACAACCCGGCGTCTTCGTCGTTCAGGGCGACGCTGTTCGGGAGCCTGGCCGCGACGGGCCGCGGCCACCTGACAGACGTGGCGCTCGCGGCGGCCTTCGATCCCAGGCCGCTCGTCGTCGAGTGGCGGCCCGACGTCGTCAAGCCGTTCCATACCAACGCGATGACCCTCGAGGCCCTGTCCTCGGACGGGACGGCGACCGCTACCCGGACCGTGTACAGCGTCGGCGGCGGCAAGGTCGTGGAGGAAGGGGCCCCGGCGGACGCGGCGGCTCCGGTCTACGGGCTGACGACGATGCGCGACATACTCGACCGGCTACACCGGACGGGGCAGACCTTCTGGGAATACGTCGAGGAATGCGAGGGCGCCGGCATCTGGGAGTACCTCGGGGATGTCTGGGCCGTGATGAAGGCCGCCGTCGAGCGGGGCATAGAGGCGGAGGGCGTACTGCCCGGCGGCCTCAAGCTACCGCGCAAGGCGTCCTCGTATTTCGTCCGCGCCCAGGGCTTCCGCGGTTCTCTCAAGCGCCGATCGATGCTGTACGCGTTCGCGTTGGCGGTGGCCGAGGAGAACGCCGCCGGCGGGCGCGTCGTCACCGCGCCGACCTGCGGATCGTGCGGCGTGCTGCCGGGCATGATGTACGGCATGGCGACCCAGCGCGGCTTCTCGGAGGCCAAGATCCTGCGCTCGCTGGCGACGGCCGGCCTCGTCGGCAACCTCGTCAAGAAGAACGCGTCCATATCCGGCGCCCAGGTCGGCTGCCAGGGCGAGATAGGCACCGCCTGCGCGATGGCCTCGGCCGCAGCGGCGCAGCTGTTCGGCGGCACGCCTAACCAGATCGAGTACGCCGCGGAGATGGGACTCGAGCATCACCTGGGACTGACCTGCGACCCGGTGCGCGGCCTCGTGCAGATTCCGTGCATCGAGCGTAACGCGTTCGCCGCCTCGCGCGCGCTCGACGCCAATACCTACGCGCTGCTCTCCGACGGCCGGCACCGTATCGGCTTCGATACGATCGTGGAGACCATGAACCGCACGGGCAACGACTTGCCGAAAATTTACAAGGAGACGTCGGAAGGCGGCCTGGCCATTTTCGCCCCCTGCGATTAGCGCCCCAGCAGGTAGGTCTTGAGCGCCGCGGTATCGGCATCCAGGGCTACCGACAGGTTGGGCCTGGCGATCGACTCGGCGATCTCCCGGGGCACCGGTAGCTCGCGGCCGATGGCGGCCGCTACGGCGTCGGAGAATTTCGCCGGATGGGCCGTGCATAGGAACGCCCCCGTCTCGCCCCGCCGTAAGGACCGCGTTAGCGCCCGGTAGGCTACCGCGCAGTGCGGTTCGCCTACGTACCCGAGCCCGTCGAGCTCCCGGATCGCCGCTACCGTATCTGCCTCGCCGACGGAGCGCGCGTCGATAGTCCATCCGTTGTCGGACAGCAGTCGCTCCGCGCGCGGCCAGTTGCTGGGGCGGCTGACGTCCATGGCGTTCGACGACGTCGATACGGTGGGCCGCGGCTCCCATCGGCCGGTCTCGACGTAACGAGGCACGGTGTCGTTCGAGTTTGTAGCGGCGATGAACCGGCCGATAGGCGCTCCCATGGCCTTGGCTATCAGGCCGGCCGTCAGGTCGCCGAAGTTACCCGAAGGTACCGATACGACGAGTCCCGGACCGCGGGCCTCCTCGGGGACGGCCGCGCAGAGGTCCCAGAAGTACAGGACCTGCGCGACGAGCCGCGAGACGTTTATCGAATTGGCCGAATTGAGCCCGAGCGTCCCCGTAAGCTCGTCGTCGTCGAAAGCCGCCTTGACGAGCGCCTGGCAATCGTCGAAGCTGCCGCGCACGGCGAGGGTCTCCACGTTTCCGCCCAGCGTGCAGAAGAGCTGCTCCTGCGCGCGGCTTATCCGGCCCTCGGGGTAGAGCACGACGACCCTGATGCCGGGCGCGCCCTTGAACGCGTGCGCTACCGCGGCGCCGGTATCGCCGGAGGTGGCGGTCAGTACGGTCATCGGCCCGTCGCCCCGAGAACGAGACAGGCACTGGGCCATGAAGCGGGCGCCGAAGTCCTTGAACGCGAGTGTCGGGCCGTGGAACAGCTCCAGGGCGTACGCGGCACCGACCGGCACCAAGGGCGCCTCGAAGGTAAAGGCCGCCGCAATCATCGCGTCGATGTCGCCCGCCGTGAAATCCGGGGCGAGGAACGGCTCGAGCAGCGTCCGGTAACGGACGAAGCGGGGTGCGGCCATTACCGACGAGGCGTCGAGCCGCGGGACGGCCGAAGGGTAGAAGAGGCCCTGGTCCGACGCGAGGCCGCGCCTGGTCGCCTCGGCGAAGCCCGCCTTCTCCTCGGGGTGTCTCAGGTTGAAGAACTCCATACGTCTACTCCTTCGCCCCGGGCGCTAGCGCTCGGGCGCCCGATGCGTCTATGTCGCAGAGTCGGGCGAACGAACCGGTCGCGTCTCCGTTGGCCGATGCCGAGACGCGCCCGGTCCACGCGCGCGCGGCGGAGAGCCCCTCGTCGGCGCGGGCCGCGTCGTCGAATATCGCGAATATCGTCGGCCCCGACCCCGATATGCCGGCGGCGACGGCGCCGGCGGACAGGAGCTCCGCCTTGACGTCGTCGAATCCCGGAATCATAGGCGACCTCCGCGGCTCGACGATAGGATCGATAAGCTGCGCGGCGGCGGCGCCCGAGTCCCCCCGGTGGAGCGCGTCGACGAGGAGGCCGAGCCTGGCGGCCTGTTCGACCGCGTCGCGGAGGGATACGGATTCAGGCAGTACCGCGCGCATCATCCTGGTCTCGAGGCGTATGCCCGGGTACGCGACGAGCCAGGTCCAGCCTGCCGGGACCGGCAGGCGGGCGGCGCCGAGGCGAAGGCCGCCGAGAACGCAGGGAAGTATGTTGTCCCAGTGGACGCCGCCGGACAGCTCGGCCTCGAGCTCTCCCATCAGCGCGAGCCTGGCCTCCGGTCCGAGCGGTGCGCCGTAGAATTCGTCGCAGGCGATTACCGCCGCGACGACGCTGGCGGCGCTCGAGCCGAGGCCCGAGCCGACCGGCATGCATTTCTCCAGCTCCATCGATACCGGTTCCGAACGGCCGGATAGCTGTCGTACCCGTTCCAGGGCTCGAATCGCTATGTTGGGGCCCGTGATCTCGGCGGCGTACGGGCCCGTTACCGCGAACGAGTCATCGTCCGCCTCGGAGACGCGTACCTCGTCTCCGAGCCGCCCCTTCAGGGGCGACCCCTCCTGGGGCGACCCCTCGCGGGGCGCGAGCGCGACGCCGAGCTTGTCGAATCCCGCGTTGAGGTTCGCGGACGTGGCTGGGGCGAATACCCGTACCATCATGCCTCCTTGATCCAGTTGAGCGTCCGTAGTATATCCGCGAATATGCCCGCCGCGGTAACCGTGGCGCCGGCCCCGTATCCGCGCAGGAGGAGCGGCACCGGATTATAGTAGCGCGTATGGAAGGCCAGCGCATTCTCTCCGTCCCTGACCGCGAACAGGGGATGCTCGGGGCCGATCGCCGCGAGCCCGGCCCGGCCCTCGCCGCCAGCTATGGAACCGACGAAGCGCAGGACCTTGCCGGTCGCCGCCGCTTTATCGCGCGCCTCCTCGAAGCCGGCGTCGAGCTCCGGCATGCGCCGTACGAATTCGGCCCTGTCCAGGGCCATATAGTCCGTCGGTACCAGCCCCTCGAGCTCGATGTCGTCGAATTCCATGGGCATGCCGGCCTCGCGGGCGAGGATAAGCACCTTGCGGGCGACGTCCGCCCCCGATAGGTCGTCCCTCGGATCCGGCTCGGTAAAGCCTCTGTCCATAGCCTCGAGGACCGCGGCCGAGAACGTCGCTCCGTCTTCGATCCTGCCGAACAGGAACGACAGCGATCCGGACAGTATGCCGTTGAAGCTATCGAGCGAGTCTCCGGCGTGCAGCAGGTTCTGCAGGTTCTCGATGACCGGAAGGCCGGCGCCGACCGTCGTCTCGTAGAGATAGCGCCTGCGATGCCTCCGCGCGAGGCTCTTGAGCGCCAGGTACCGGTCCATCGGGCCGGTATTGCCTCGCTTGTTCGGCGTGACGACGTGGAACCCGGCTAGCATGAACTCGGGATAGGCCCCCGGAATAACGTCGCCGGCGGTGCAATCCACGAGTACGGGGTTGGCCAGCTCGGTACCGAGCTCCCTGAGCGCCGAAAGATCGAGCGGCGCGCTCTTTTCCTCGAGATCCTCGCGCCAGAGCGAGGGGTCGACGCCGTTTCCGTCGACGAGCATGCGCCTGGAATTGGCGACGGCGACGACCCGGACCGAGACGCCCTGGCCCGCGAGCCTTTCCGTCTGGGTCGCCAGTTGCCGTAGCAGCGCGGAGCCGACGTTGCCGCACCCGACGACGACCAGGTCTATGGGCATGGTGGAATCGAAGAAGGCCTGGAATATCATGCGAACGCCGCGTTCTACCCCGCTTCTCGCGATGACCGCGGAGATGGAACGCTCAGACGATCCCTGGGCGATCGCGACGATGTTGACGTCGGCCCGCGCCAGTTGCGTGAAGCACTTCCCCGCTATGCCCTTGGATTTACGCATGCCGTCGCCCGTCAGGGTTAGTATCGCCAGCTTGTCGAGCGTCGTTATCGGCTCTAGCTGGCCGACCTTCAGCTCGGTCGCGAATTCGGCCTCGACGGCGGCCAGGGCCGCCGACTCGTCCGCCACGTCGACGCAGAAGCATATGGAGTACTCGCTCGACGACTGCGATATGAGCAGTACGCTGACGCCGGCTCGCCCGGTCGACGCGAATACGCGCGCCGCCACGCCTACGCCGCCGGGGAGGCAGGCGCCGGACACGGACAGCATCGACACGTCCGGCTGCGTCGCTATCGCCTTGACCGGACCGTACGCCGAATCGGACTGCGCGTCGATGACGGTACCCGCGCTGAGTCCGCCTTCCGTGCCTCCGGCGATAGACCTGATCCTCGCCCTCGCGCGGTGCCGCAGGATGGGGCCGATGATATCCGGGTCTACTCCCGTGTCGCGGAAGCGCGATAGTTCGGCCGCTTCCTCGAATGACAGGCTCTCTATCTCGCGGGCGCTCGGCACGATCGCGGGGTCGCATTGGTACGCGCATCCCGATCCGGTCAGCAGCTCCAGCGCGGCGCCGAGCCGAGAGGCCGTAGCCGCGACGAGGTCGAGGCCGCACCGCGCCGTCGAAAGCGGGGGGAACGCGGCCGGCGAGGCTACGAGGTCGACGACCGGCGCCGAGCCGAGCCCGAGCGGGCCGATGGCGTCCATGCCGGCGTCTTCGGCCAACGCGACGACGAGCCGGTCCGCGGCGGCCGCCGCGACGATGCGCTCTGAGACCGCTCGTATGGCGTCGCTTCCGCGGAGCGCCGAGGCTGAAATGAAGAGTAGCGTCATGGATGGACTCCGCTCGGTTTCGCGATGAACGAGCGCTTCGGGCGGGATCGCTCCGGGGCGTCGTTTCTACGCATGATAACATCATCGGGCGCAGCTGGTAAACCACCCCGGGGCACGCGCTATCTAGCGGGGATTCGAAGTTCTACGACCGCTCCAGCCTCGTCGAGGATAGCTATCTCGCAGTCTCCCCGGGGCCCGGTCCCGGAAATCGGGAACGCCGTACGGTACAGCAGGTCCCGCGCGAGTTCGACGTCGATAGTCGCCGCCCCCGCGGCGACGAGGAAGGACCCGCCGGCGATCCTGGCGGTCACCGATGGTATGCCGGGTTCCGCTTCGCCGTCGGCGAGGACCCGCCCCGCTATGACCGGTATCCCTTCGCAGGGGGCGGGCCTCGAGGCGATACTTACGACGGCGACGGTCGAGCCCGCGGGGTACTGCCCGCCGTCTACGCGGGGCGTCCCGGTTATTACCATCAAGGGCGCCGTCTCCGCGCGCGCCCTCAACCCCGACGAGCGCAGCCGCCGCGCGTAGTCCTCGTCTATCGGCGTCCTCGCCGAGCCTTCGGGATAGCGCCCTTCGCGGCGGGCTTCGCTGGGCGACAGGCCGAAGCATCGCTTGAACGCCCTCGAGAAGCCCTCAGGGGACTCGAAGCGGTATTCGAGCGCTATATCGAGTATGGAACGCCCGCCAGCGGCCACCTCCTTCGCGGCCTCAGCGACTCGTCTGCGCATCAGGTAGTCGTACGGTCCGTGCCCGGTCAGTTCGGTGAATACGCGGACGAAGTGGAAGAGCGAATAGCATGCGGCCTCCGCCATCGCCGCTACGTCCAGCTCCTCGCGCAGGCCAGCTTCGACGCGGACCAGGGCCCTGCCGAGCGACGCGAATCGCCTGTCGTCGTCGTTCAACGCGCGGTCCCGTCCTCGGTCCCGGGCGCGAGCGGCGACCAGATCTCTAGCGTAGAGCCCGGGTCGCCCAGGCCCGTGAAGCGGGAGTCGTAGCGCTGAAGGCCCCAGCGGCGATCGAGGGCCCTACCGTAGCGACCGACGGCGTCAGCGGCCAGGCGCTCTTCCCATCCCGGCGCCATATCGGCGCCCTCGACGGAGACGACGGCGTAATCCCTCGCGGGAAGGGACTTCACGACGAACGCGGGCGGCGCCTCGAGCGGCGCCCGCGTCTCGGCGCCGATGAAGACCTCGTAGTTCCCGGTAGCGGCGCTGGCCGGATGCATGACGTGCGCCTCGAACCAGGCGGGGTCGCCGGGCGGCGACGCCTCGACGGCGCCGGGGAATTCCGCCAGGTAAGCCATCAAGCGCTTCCATAGCGAGCCTATCTCGTTGTCCTCGTCCCAGGCGCCAGCGGCCTGGAACGGGTTGCCGAAGAAATTCATGCCGACGAGGACGAAGGACCTGCCGCGCTCGAGCCTGTATTCCATCGCTGCCTCCGCGACCGACGATATCCCCGGGCCGGCGCGATGGCAAGGGCGATCGGCGTGACGGGGGCCATGATTCCCGAATAGAGCAATTCCGGTCGGGTCGAAGCGCCGCGAGCCCGAGCCGCCGACTTGCCTACGGCCGTATCGGGCAAACGAAGTCGAGAGCCGGTCGCTCCGGGGCGCTATGCTCGCATCATCACGTATCGACGGGGAGGGAATCATGAAGGAAATGACCGTTAGGGCGATAGGGCGTATCCGCGCCGACGACGCAAGCGGCTACTACGCGCTGGAGCTGGACGCCGCGTATAGGGAAGGGCTCTTGGCGCTATCCGAGTTCGGCCGGATCAACGCGCTATGGTGGGCCCACGGGATGGACACGCCTGAGTTCCGAGGGACTCTGTCGTGCGAGCTGCCCTACGCGCCGGGAAAGCGGGCGGGCGTGTTCGCGTGCCGATCCGAATACCGGCCTAACCCGATAGCGCTGACGAGCTGCGGGATCGTTTCGGTCGAAGAGAAGGCGGGGCTGGTCGTCGTGGATTACATCGACGCCATAGAAGGCACGCCTCTCCTCGATATCAAGCCGTACATCCCGGTCTGCGACCGGGCGCGCGAATTCCGCGTCGCGCCGTGGTTCCGGGAATGGCCCGACTGCATCGAGGATTCCGCGGCGTTCTTCGCGGAATTCCAATTCTAGGAGCGCCGCGCGGTCGCCCGGGCACGAGGCCGGCCTCGGCGAAGCGACGCGGAGCCGGGAAGGGGCTAGCCCGCGCTCGTCGTCCCCTTGACGTAACGGCCTTCGGGGTATAAGTTCCTTGAATTGAACGCGTTCAATGAGCGTTCAATTCAAGGAGCGACGATGGCTGAGGATATAAAGGAGCGGCTCGTAGCGGCGACGGAGCGCCTGCTGCGCGCGGGTCGCGACGCCGACGGCCTGACGACGCGGGAGATAGCCGCGGAGGCCGGCGCGAGCGCCGGCCTCGTCAATTACCACTTCGGGTCAAAGGACGCCCTCGTCGCCGCCGCCGCCGAGCGTATCTTCAAGGGATTCGCGCCGCGATGGGAGCGGGTAGCCGAGGCCGCCGTACGGGCCGGCGCGCGAGCGTCGGAGTCGGCCTCCGTCGCGGGCTATCCCGAGCGCGCGGCCCTCGAGGCCGGCAAGGCCGAGCTGTCGGCGCTACTCAAGGACATGGCCGACGTGGTCGAGGCCACCGAGTCGAACAGCGAATTCATGGTGCGCCGCGAGCTGCTCGAGGGAGAGCTGGATTCCTCCCGGGTCCTCGCGGCTACGCTTCGATCCCTGCTCCCGAAGGGTACCGACGAGCGGACGTTACGCTGGGCGGCCTTCTTCATCGCGGCCCCGCTCCAGCTCCTGTTCCTGCGCCGCGCGACCCTCGAGGCCTGGACGGGAACCGACCTCAAGGACCGCGGGGAGCGGGACGCGGTCTTCGATCTCGTTATAGACGGAATACTGGCCTCGGTCGCCGCGAAGGCGGGGTAGACGGCCGGCGCGGCGAAACGAATAATAAGCCTACCATGACGACAGAGGAAGACAGGATATTCGCCGGCAGGCTCTTCGACGCACGGTCGAAGGAATTACGGGACCTGAAGCATAAGGCCCACGCCCTGTGCCGGCGCTTCAACGAGCTGGACGAGTACGACGAGGCCCGCCTGCCGCTGATCAGGGAATTCATCGGGAGCATCGGGGCGAAGTACTATTTCCAGGGCCCCGTACAGTTCAACTACGGGTGCCATACGCGCATCGGCGAGAACTTCTTCGCCAACTTCAATACGACCATCCTCGACGACGGAAGGGTCGACATAGGCGACGACGTGATGCTCGGCCCCAACGTGTCGCTGATGGCCACGTCCCATCCGCTCATAGCCGACGAGCGCGTCCGCCTGCGGTACCCGGACGGCCACGTGTCCATGTCGGAGTACGCCCGGGGCATACGCATCGGGAACGAGGCGTGGCTAGGCTGCGGCGTCATCGTCTGCGACGGGGTGCGCATCGGCGACGGGGCGGTGATAGGAGCCGGCAGCGTCGTGACCCGCGATATCCCGGCCGGCTACGTCGCGTACGGCAACCCGTGCAAGCCGGTCAGGCCGATTACGGAAAAGGATTCCATGCTTGGATTGCTATGAGGCGTCGATCGCTCGTAGCGCCTTCTCGTATACCCGGTACGTCTTGATCCGGGACATCCCGAGCTTCTCGAGCGCGTTCCGTATGCGCAGGTTGTCCTCGAGTATGTAGTTGGCTTCCATCCGGACGCCGCGGCGCGCCAGCGCGTCCGACAGGCGCAGGTACATGAGCACGTCGAGGCCGAGTCCTTGGTACTTCGGTAGCACCGCCAGGCCCCAGAGACGGTAGTCGTGCAAGCGACGGGCGCCGAAGAGCAGCCTGAGGGCGCCGGTCGGGAAGAGCCGCCCTCCGATTTCCTCCAGGATCACGTTGACGTCGGGGAAGCCGAGGCAGCAGGCGACCGGTACGCCGTCGTCCTCGACGAACCAGACGGCCGCGGGGTCGAGGATCGGCTTGAGGTCGCGGACGACGGCGGCCATCTCGTCGCGCTCGACGGGTACGTAGCCCCAGTTGCCGTCGACGCCCGCGTTCAGGATGCTCCTGATGTACTCGGCGTCGCGATCGATATGCCTCGGGTCTATCGTCCGCGTCGTAAGCGACGGCCTGCGGACCGCGAGCATGGTCTCGAAGCGCCTGAAACGCTCGGGGATTTCATAGCCCTTGGCCGTATCCGCCTCGTAGACGAGCAGGTCCTTGACTCGCCCGTATCCGGCGGCCTCCGCCAAGGCGCCGTAATACGGCGGATTATACGGCGACAGGTACACGGGCGGCGCGTCGAAGCCGTCGACGAGGAGGCCCCAGCACTCGGCGACGGGGTTGATGGGGCCGCGGACGCGGTCGACGCCGCGCGCCGCGAACCATGTTTCCGCGGCGGCGAACAGGGCCGCGGAGACCGCCGGGTCGTCGACGCACTCGAACGAGCCGAAGAAGCCCGTCCTCGTACCGAAGTGATCGTTGAAACGCGGGTCGACGTACGCGACGATACGGCCGACGATCCCGTCGCCCGACCATGCCGCGAGGATAGCGTGATCGGAGCGATCGAGCACCGCGTTACGGCCCGGCAGGTAGGCCGTCCGCTCGGCGGCCCAGATAGGCGGGACCCAGCAGGGATCGCTCGCGTAGAGCGACGACGGGAAACGGATGAAGGCCTTCATGTCGCGGGGACCGGCGACGGGCCTTGTTACGATACCGTATGAGGTTCTCATACGATCATTATCGACCGAGGCGGGCTTTGCCGTGATTCCCGACCTCAAGCCCAGGCCGGTTCTCAGGCAATGCCCGACAACCGGATCTTCCATGCCCCGCTCTCTTTTTCCAGTACCAACAGCCCGCAGGTATCGATCCTCAGCCTGAATCGTTTACCGGGGTCGACGTTCAAGAGGTGGCAGACCAGCAGTTTGATCCAGCCTTCATGCGTCACGATGACGGTATCGCCGGTTAATCCCTCTATCCTTTCCAGGAACTTCCTTATTCTCTTCACTACGTCAGATCCGGATTCTCCGCCGACGTATTTAAAATCCCGTTCCTCGTCGATGCAACTCTGATACCGCGAGACGAGCGCTTGGCGACGGGCGCTTGAGATGGACGGATCCGATATCGCTCCGACGCCTATCTCATTCAATAATCCGTCTACGTGCACTTCTACCTTCTGCTCGAGATACAGTGGACGAATGGTCTCATCCGTCCTGGTATACTCGCTGGTGAATATGCGCCGTATCCCTTTGTCCCTGAAGAAACTGACAAGCGCATCGGCTTGTCGGTGTCCGCGTTGACTTATTCTCCTGTCGTCGAATTTCCTTTCCGGATCCCATTCCGGGGAAGCCTCCTTCTCCGCGTGGCGTACGACATACAGGGTCATACGCGCTCTTGCGAGTTAAGTCCGTCGGCATGCTGTTTGGCTTCAATCATAAAGTCAAAGCATATCATTCGATCAGAGTCTACGTATTCATCGTATTCCAATATGACTGGAAAACCGTGTATGGTATTTTTCCAAAATGTGTACGCGTCATTGTTTCTTGGTAGCACGCGCAGTGTCCATGATCCCGCAAGGCTTTCGATCGCTTTCCGGGCAATTAGTCTGCCGATTCCCTTGTTTCTTGAAGTCTTCGCGATAAAGAATTCTACGAGATAATTGTCTATGCCTTCATACGGGATAGTAGGGCATGCGATAAGACAGAAACCGATAGGCTCGCTATTATCATAGATAATATATGGGAATCTCTCGTCCGTGTTTTCCCACCACAGATCCAGGCTTTTCGTCTTTTGATCCCAGTTCATACAATTCGATTGTCCAAGTATTCCGGAATCGTTGAATTTCTTGAATTCGAATTCTGCTAAATCGTAAATATACAGCGGATAGAGGTTCTTGATTATCTGCGAATTTTCCGGCGTACAGAGAATCAACGACGGGCCGTTCATTATTTCCCCCCCGGTACATCTTAGTACCCGTAATCGGGTATCGTAAGCTTCTTTTAAAATAAACTAATTGTTTCTCTGTACCTGGCCTTGACGCGCCGGTTGGGGATGTGGCAGCCTTGGCGTTATGTTAACCTGGAGCGTCAATAATAGGTTTACCATATGACGCGCTCTCGCGGCCCGGAGCGCGCTCTGTCCCCCGACGAGCGCGACAGGTATATCGTCGAGCGCCTGAGGCTCGCGAGCGAGCCCGTCTCCGGGGAGAGCCTCGCGGGAGAGCTGGGCATGAGCCGGGTAGCGCTATGGAAGCGCGTCGAGTCTCTCAAGGCCTGGGGCTACGGGATAGAGGCGTCGAGGAAGGGGTACGTTCTCGTCCATGACGACGGGCTGGCGGGTTGGGAGCTCGACGCTCCCGGACCGGTCGTGCTGTTCGATACGGTCGGATCGACGATGGACGAGGCGAGGCGCCTCGCCGGCGACGGAGCGTCTTCCGGTACCACCGTACTCGCGCTCGGCCAGAGCGCCGGCCGCGGCCGCGACCGCCTTTCATGGGAAAGCCCGACCGGGGGGCTCTACCTGTCGGTCGTCCTTCGTTCCATCCTCCCTCCCTCGCACGCCGGCGCGCTCTCTCTGGAAGCCTCGCTTTCGACGCTCCGCGCCCTGGAATCGGTCGGAGCCGCCGACGTTTCGTTCCGTTGGCCCGGCGACATCGTCGTCCCGGGTAACGGTCCGGAGCCGCGCAAGGTCGGAGGGGTACTGCTCGAGGCGTACGGCGACATAGGCGCGGCCGATTTCTATATCGTGGGCATAGGGCTCAATACCGCGCCGGACGCGCTCACGCTCCGGTCGGCGCGACGGGCCGAGCTCGCGGCCGGTATCGTCCGCGATCTCGTATCCTGGTCCGCCGATCCGGTCCTGGACGCCTCCCGATGGCTGCCCCTCGCGCCCGATCCCGGGCGCGCCTTCTCCATGCGGTATTGGAACGGCGAACGCCGCGTCATCACATTCAGGGGATTCAACGAGCGCGGCGACTTCCTGCCCTCGGACGGCGGTCCGGGCGTCTCGATCGGCGAGTGCCGCCCTATACTCTATGAAGGAGACTCTATATGAAACGAGACGGACTGAGGATCGCGCTGGTATCGCTCTTCGCCGCGATGATCGCCGTAGGGGCGGTCTTCTCGCTACCGTTGCCGCCTCCGTTGCCGCCGGTGACCCTCGCCGTGTTTTTCTCCTTGCTGGCGGGGCTGCTGCTCGGTCCGCGCTGGGGGCTCGCCGCGACCGGACTCTACCTGGCGCTCGGTTCGGCCGGGCTACCCGTATTCGTCAACGGGGCGGGCGGCCTGGGCCAGTTCGCCGGAGCGACGGGCGGCTTCCTCCTCGGCTACGCGGCGGCGGCTCTCGTCGCGGGACTCCTGTCCGATCGCCGGTCGTGGGGTTTCGGCCGCGCCCTGGCGGGAGCGCTGGCCGGCGTCGTCGCGTTGTACGCTATCGGGCTACCGTGGTTCCGCGCCGTCCTCGACGCCCGGCCTGACCGTGACGTATCGATGCTCGCGGCCTTCCTGATAATGGCTCCGTATCTAGCGGGAGACGTCGTGAAGGCCGTAGCCGCCGCCGCGCTCGTACGCGCCCTGCGGCCGCTCCTCGCCGAATACCTGCCCGCCAAGAAGAAGGGCGCGGCCTCCGCAGGCGAAGCGGTTCGATGAGGCTGGAGTTCAAGGCCCTTTCGAAGACGTTCCCCGACGGCGCGAGCGGGCTCTCGGGCGCCAGCCTCGTCCTCGAGACGCCGTCGTTCGTCGTACTGTCGGGCCGGAACGGCTCGGGCAAGTCGCTGCTTATACGCCACGCGCTGGGGCTCGAGGCCGCGGACTCAGGAGAGGTGCTCGTAGACGGGGTAATCCTCGGCTCTCGGCTCGCGGAGACGCGGCGTAGGGTGGCGCTCGTGTTCCAGGAGCCCGAGCACCAGATACTCGGGGTGACGGTACGCGAGGACGCCGAGTTCGGGCCTCGGGCCGCTGGCGAGCGGCCGGATTCGTACGGGAGGAGGGTCGACGCGGCGCTCGGGGCGGCGGGCCTGGGCGGTTTCGACGAGCGGCTGTGCGCGGGGCTCTCGGGCGGCGAGAAGCGCAGGCTAGCGGTCGCGTCGGCGCTGGTCGCCGAGCCCGAGCTGATCGTGCTCGACGAGCCGTTCAACGGCCTCGACTGGACCGGGGCGTCGGCCCTGCTCGAGGTGCTCTTGCGACTGCGGGCCTCGGGCGTCGGCGTCCTCGTCGTGACCCATGACCTCGAGAAGTGCCTGGCGCATGCCGACAGGCTCGTCGTCATGGATTCGGGACGGGTCGTACGCGATGGGGCGCCCGCGTCGCTTTGGCCGGAACTGCCTTCGCTAGGGCTCAGGCGGCCGCCCGGGAGCGTTGACCGACTGGCCGAGATGAGCTGGCTCGAGGTCGGATCGTGACGCCGCTGAAACGGCCGGGGAGACTTCGGGGGGCATCGCGTTTCGTGGCGTACCTCGCGACGCAGATCGCCGTCTTCTCGTGTCCCTTCCCCTGGATAGCCGCGCCAGCGATCGCCGTGGCGGCGCTGGGGGCCTCGGAGGGGCTCGGGTGGGGACGGTGGACGAGGCGGTCGTGGTTCCTGCTCGTCGCGGCCGCCCTGCCAGCCATGGTCGGGGCGCCGTTCGGCGCGCCGTCCGTCTCCTCGGCTTGGGCCGTCTGGGAGCCGTCGCTGCTCCGGAGCGCGCGCCTCGCGCTGGTGTTGGCGTCGGCGGCGTGGTTGTCCTCCGGGATGAGCCCCGTCGAGCTACGCGACGCGCTTTCCGTCCTGCTTCGGCCGCTCGGCTCCCGGCTAAGCGGCCGGATAGCGCGGTCGGCATCGTTGACGATGGCTTTCGTGCCATGGACGACGGCGGAGCTACGCCGCGCCGACGAGTCCGCGCGGCTCAGGGGTTCAGATCCCGCGCGCCGGCCCGGCAGGCATCTCGTCGCGCTATCCGTGCCCCTCGTCTCCAGGTCGCTGGAAAAGGCGAAGCGGAGCTCGGAGGCTCTGGCGCTCCGCGATTCGGGTTTCGGCCTCTAGGCTAGCCGTTCCGCTTCCCCGCCCCGGCCTTCGTGGCGAGAGCG
Organism: Spirochaetae bacterium HGW-Spirochaetae-3; assembly: GCA_002839315.1. Classification (GTDB taxonomy): domain Bacteria; phylum Spirochaetota; class Spirochaetia; order Treponematales; family UBA12059; genus SZUA-370. The sequence goes on along the minus strand of PGXV01000003.1, from coordinate 48,186 downwards.
CCGATTACGGTCAGCATGATCGCGACGAGGCAACCGATAACGACGCAGCCCATGCGCTGGAGACCGGTGAGCCAGGTCGGCGTCCCGCTAACCGTCACGATGACCAGGGCCGCGAGCGCCGAGCGCGTCGCCTTGCCGAGCCTGATGGCCTGGCATAGGGCGAGCGTCGCGACGACCGAGGCGCAGAGCGCGAGGATCCCGACGCTGCCGAAGGCGAGGATGGCCGCGACTCCTACCGCGGCGCCGGCGATATTGGCCTTCATCCGTACGTATGAAAGGCGTATAGATTCTTTCTCGTCGGGATCGAGGACGAGCAGTACCGATATGATGCTCCAATACAGAGGATAGCGGGGGAAGGCCAGGTAGAGGCTGTAGCATATGGCCGTGCCGATTACGCACTTCGCGATATACAGGGCGGTTGACGGAAGGTCGCGGGATCCCGTCTCTCGAGCGTTCTGCATGACGCGAAGGTACGGGGAAACCGCCCTTGATGGCTAGTCCTTCCCCCCGTTAGAAGTTCTTGGCGATGCTATCTATCAGTTCGTCGACGATCCCGTCGTCCCCCGCGCGTACGTGGTCTATCAGGCAATGCTTCATGTGGTGCTCGAGCACGACGAGCGAAGCCTTGGCAAGGGCGCCGCGGGCCGCGGCGATCTGGGCCATGACGTCGTCGCAGTACGCGTCCTCCTCTATCATACGCTTGATGCCGCGCACCTGACCCTCTATCCGCGCCAGCCTGCCGGCGAGCGAGCGCTTGAGCTCGTCGGGCCTCTCGGTCTTCTTGCACGCGCAGGTCGCTTCGGCCTCGCAGTCAGCCTCGGTACCCTTTTCCATAGTTAACTCCTTGATGAATACGAAGGTTTCCAGGCTCTGAGCCGTAACGCGTTGGTGACTACAGATACCGACGACAGCGACATCGCCGCGGCCGCGAATATCGGGTTCAGGAGCGGCCCGCCGAACAGGTACAGGACGCCCGCCGCAACCGGTATGCCCAGGACATTGTAGCCGAAGGCCCAGAACAGGTTCTGCTTGATGTTCCGCATGGTCGCCCGCGATAGCGCGAGCGCCGTCGCCACGTCGGACAGGTCGCTACGCGCCAGTACTATATCGGCCGATTCCGCGGCAACGTCGGCGCCCGAGCCTATGGCGATGCCCACGTCGGACGCGGCCAGGGCTGGCGCGTCGTTTATCCCGTCCCCTACCATCGCTACCAGCTTGCCTTCTGCCTGGAGGGCTCGCACTGCGGCGGCCTTATCCGCTGGTAGCACCTCGGCTACGACTCGGTCGACGCCTACCTCGCGGCCTATCGCGTCCGCGACGGCCTTGGCGTCGCCGGTGATCATCGCCGTCTCGATGCCCAGCCGCCTGAGCGCCGCGATCGCGGCCGCGCTGGACGGCTTGACCACGTCGGCCACCGCGACGAGCCCCGCGAGGGCGCCGTCCACGGCCACGAGCATCGCCGTCTTGCCGTCGGCGGAGAGCCGCGCCATGTCGGCGTCCGCCGCCGTAGCGTCTATGCCGCGTTCCGCCATCATCCGGGCGTTGCCTACGATGACGGTCTTTCCTCCGATCGCCGCCTCTATGCCCCTCCCCGGTTCAGCGGAGAGCCGTCCTATCGCCTCGAAGGCCAGGCCGCGCGCTTCCGCCTCCCTGACTATCGCCGCGCCGAGCGGGTGCTCCGACCCCTTCTCGGCCGACGCCGCCAGGGCCAGCACCCCGTCCGCCTGCAACGCCCGGTCCGCGACGCCTGACGCGGCGGCCATCGGGTACGCCTTCGCCTCGACGACCGCGGGCCTGCCTACGGTGATGGTACCGGTCTTGTCCAGCACTATCGCCTTGACCCGGTGGGCGTTCTCCAGCGCCTCGCCGCCCTTGATCAGGATGCCCAGCTGGGCGCCGCGCCCGGTGCCTACCATTATGGCCACCGGCGTCGCCAGGCCGAGGGCGCAGGGGCAGGCTATCGTCAGCACGGCGACGAATACGCGAACGGCGAACTCGAAGCTCTGGCCCCCGAGCAGCCAGGCGCCCGCGGAGAGGAACGCTATGGCGACGACCACCGGTACGAAGACTCCGGAAACCTTGTCGGCCAGCGCGGCTATCGGAGCCTTGGAGCCCTGAGCCTCCTCGACGAGCCTGACGATGCGCGCCAGCGCGGTGTCCGCCCCGACGGCCGTCGCCCGGAACGTGAACATGGCCTGGCCGTTGACGGTCGCCCCGGATACCTTGTCGCCGGGGCCCTTCTCCGCGGGTATGCTCTCGCCGGTCAGCATCGATTCGTCTATCGCGGTCGCGCCTTCGATGATGACCCCGTCGACCGGCACCCGCTCGCCGGGCCTCACGCGGATGACGTCTCCGACGGAGACTTCCTCGACGGGAAGCTCGATGTCCGCCCCTCCCGAGACGACGACGGCGGTCTTCGGGGCCATGCCCATCAGCTTCTTTATCGCCTCCGAGGCCTTGCCCTTGGACCTCGCCTCCAGGAACTTGCCCAGGAGTATAAGCGCGATGATCACCGCGACCGTCTCGAAGTAGAGGTGCTCCGTCCCCGAGGAATCGCCGAGGGCTATCTGGACGGTCGACCACACGCTGTAGGCCATCGCCGAGCTGGTTCCTATCGCTATCAGGCTGTCCATGTTGGGCGCACGCCTGAGCAGCGCCTTCGTCCCCACCGTATAGAATTTCTTGCCGGCCCAGATCGCCGGTAGCACGAGAAGGAACTGCGTGATCGCGTAATTGAGGGGGTAGTCCATCGGATGGAGTATTTCGGGCAGGGGCAGCCCGATCATGTGCCCCATAGAGATATATAGAAGAGGGAAAGAAGACAGGAGAGCGACTATGAAGCGCCGTTTCTGCCGACTCGCTTCGCGCGTCTTGGCCTTCGCGTGCTCGTCGACGGCCGCCGGGCCCGAGTCGGCGGCCAACGCCTCGTAGCCGGCTTCCTTCACGGCCAGCTTGATCTCGGACAGCCGCGTGGCGCCCGGGTCCCAGCTGACCGACAGCCTCTCCGACGCGAAGTTGACCGAGGCGGCCGATACGCCTGGGACCTTGCCCACGGCCCTCTCAACGGCCGCCGAGCAGGCGGAGCAGGTCATGCCGCCTATCGGCACGGTAGCGTTCCTGATCGCGACCGGCAGCACCGCCTCGTAGCCGGCGTCCTTGACCGCGGCCGCGACCGCTTCCAGCCCAGTCGTCGCCTCGTCGTACTCAACGGTCAGCTTCTCCGACGCGAAGTTCACCGACGCGGAGCTAACGCCGGGGACGGACCCCGCGGCCTTTTCCGTTGTCCGCGCGCAGACCGCGCAGGTCATGCCCCGTATCTCGAGGGTATCGGTTCTCATAGGTTCTCCTTTCGGGAAAATTCAATCGTTCTACTCGGCGCGGACCTTACCCCGCTCATGACGCGGGCCCGAGCCTGGGATCGTCCGGCGCTACCACCTCGATGGTAGAGCGGATCATGCCCATCCAGCACGAATACTGGATGGTGCCTGGCCTGTCCGGCAAGAATTCGATGACGTTGTCGCCGGGTACCAGGTCCTTGACCAGGTCGTAGGCCGGAACCACGATGGCGTTGTTGCACCCGTTGATGTCCTTGGCCGCGGCTCGAATCGTCCACTTGACCGGCACGCCCGCGGCCACGACGATCTTACGATAGGCGCGCGGCGCCAGGGCGAACACGACTTCCTGGTAGCCGTCCCTCGCCGCCGCGACCGCGGCGCCGCCAGTAGGCGGCGTACCCGACGGTGTCGGACCTGCCGCGGCGGTAGCCACGGTCCCGGCCGTTCCGGCGAGGGTGATGGGGGAACCGGAACCGGGAATGCCGAGCCCGGCCAGCGCCCAGGCCCGGCCGAACGAGGCCACGCCCAGGAACAGCACGAGCACGCCGCCCGCCCGGGCCGCCATCGACCTGAAGCGCCTCGACAGTAGCGAGCCGCCCGCCCCGAAGGCCAGCATCAGCGGAACGGTACCGGCGGAGAACGCGAACATGGCGAGCGCTCCGCCTACGGCGGAGCCCGAGGCCAGCGCGAAGGCCTGGGCCGCCTGCAGGGGGCCGCAGGGCATGAGCGCGTTCGCGAGGCCTACCGCGAACGGTCCAAGCCCGGCGGCCCTGGATCCTACCGCGTCCCGGATCCTCGTGAGGACGGATCCGTCGCGCCGCCTGGGCGCGGGCATGAGGCCTGCGAGCCGCAGGCCCATGACCGCCATGAAGGCCGCCGCTATGAACATCACCGCCGCGCGGCCCCGAGGACCCAGATCAAGGACCGACCCCAGGGAGCCTACCAGCGCACCGATGGCCGTATAGCCGGAGATCCTGCCCACGTTGTATATGATCGAAGACTTAAGCGATGCCCATCGCGAGACCGTAGCCGATCCGGCGCGTAGCGCTTGCGACAGCGCGATACCGCCGCACATCGATACGCAGTGGAACGACGCCAGGATACCGCTCGCGGCCAGAGCCGCCGCCGTCGCCCCTCGCCCGGGAGCGAACGTCGCGAGCCCGGAACGGTCCAGCGCGAAGAAGGCAGCCGCCAGCCCCGTTCCGATAGCGATCGCGAGTACGGTATCCCGCCCGGGGAGCGACCGAGCCTTGTCAGCGCTCGACGCCTCGTATCCGGCTGCGGTTACGGCGGCAGCTACCTGCTCTACGACGGCTTCCTGGCTCGCGGCCGGGATCAAGCCGATCGTTAGTCGATTGCGGGCGGCCTCGGCTTTCGCGAAGCTTACGCCCGCTACGGCGAGCGCTGCCGTTTCAACGCGCTTCTCGCAGGAAACGCAGGTCATCCCCATCACCGTAATAACGAGACTGGTCACGTATTATACCCCCTGGGGGTATAATACTAACTTGTCGAGAGATCGTCCATAGCGTATCCTCCTCGCGGAGGAATCCTGATGATTAAGATAACCGCGCGCGCCTCCGTGGTCGCGCTGCTGATCTCCGTCGGCGCTGCCGTCGCCGCCGCCCAGACCGCGCTTCCCGCCGATCCGACGGCCGCCCTGCCCGACGGCCTGTACGCTACGGTCGTCACCGCTAGGGGTACGATCGTGCTCGAGCTGTTCGCCGACAAGGCGCCGCTCGCCGTGGCCAGCTTCGTCGGCCTGGCCGAGGGTTCGTTCGCGCCTTCCGGGAAGCCGTTCTTCGACGGCGTCGTCTTCCACCGCGTCGAGCCCGGATTCGTCATCCAGGGCGGCGACCCGACCGGCACCGGCCGCGGCGGTCCCGGATACCAGTTCCCCAACGAGATCGACCCGTCGTTGAGCTTCGGCGAGGCCGGCGTCCTCGGCATGGCCAACGCTGGGCCGGACACGAACGGCAGCCAGTTCTATATAACGCTCGGCCCGGCTAAATTCCTCGACGGCTCGTATACGGTGTTCGGCCGCGTCGCGTCGGGAATGCAGGCGGTACAGTCTATTCGCAAGGGCGACGCGATGAGCAGCGTCCGGATCGTGCGCAAGGGCGCGAAGGCCGCGGCCTTCAAGGCTGACAAGGCCAAATTCGACGCGGATATCAAGTCGTTCGCGTCGAAGGCCGGCGAGCGCGCGAAGGCCGCGCTCGAGCCGCAGTATTCCGCCGTCAAGGCGCGGATCCCCGGCCTGGCCGCGGGCTCGGACGGGCTCCTCTACAAGATCCTCGAGGCCGGCGACGGACGCAGGCCAGCGCCGGGGACCCAGGTCAGGATACTCTACACGCTGACGCTGTCCGACGGGAAGAAGATAGATTCTACCGCCGACCGCGGAAACGAACCGTTCGAGTTCAAGCTCGCGGGCGGCCAGGTGATACCGGGCTTCGACGCGGCGGTCGCGGCGATGTCGTACGGCGAGCGCCGCGTCGTCGTCATCCCTCCCGAGATGGGATACGGAGCCCGCGGCGCCGGAGGAGTCGTCCCGGGCAACGCGGTGCTCGTCTTCGAGATAGAGCTCCTAGGGCTCTAGGCCGATAGGGCCGGCGCCCCGGCGGCGGCGCGTCGGTCGTGCGACGCGCCCGCCAGGTAAAGAAGCGCGCCGCCGGTCGCGAACAGGCCGGCCGCGGCCGCGAATACCGCCCGCCCGCCCGAGGCCTGCATCATCAGTCCTGCGGCCGGCGCGATTATCGCCTTGCCCAGCTCGTTGACGACGCTCAGGCCGAGGTACCTGCCTATCAGCCGAGGATGGGCGTGCTCGGGCACGAAGCGCGACTGCACCGCCGAGCCCCAGACCTCGCCGAGGGAGAATAGCGTCATGGCGGCCAGTATGGCCGCCGGTAGCCGCAGGAAGGCGAAGCCGAGGAATCCCGCCGCCAACGCGATCTTCGAGACGCCGGCGGAGGGCCCGATCGCCGAGGTGCGGAGTAGCCTGCTTACCGGCAGTTGCACGAATACGCAAACCAGGGCGTTTATGGCCAGGGCGGATCCGTATACCCAAAGGGGTACGCCCTCCGCGCTCAGGTGGAGCGGAAGGAAGCTCTGTATCAAGTCGTAGGCGCCCCATACCAGGGTCATGCCGGCCGTCCAGAGCCAGAATATCCAGTCGCTCCGAATCGTATTCCACGCAGACGGCGCCGCGGAGGCTCCGGGCGCCTTTTCCTGCCTCTTCCGGCCGCGCGACGATTCGGGAATCACGAAGGCGATGAATAGGCCTACGCCCAGGTTGAGTATCGCGGCGACGATGAATCCCGCCCTGGGCGCGGCGACGAAGAGCGCGACACCGATCAGGGGACCCCAGCCGAAGGCCGCGTTAATCGCGATACGGTGCAGCGCGTAGGCCTCGGACCGGCGCTCCTTCGGCGCGAAGTCAGCGATGGCGGCGTTCGTCGCCGGCCTGTAGAACGTGCGCGTCATGCCGTTGAGGAAGTTGAGCAGGGCGAGCATGTAGACGTTGGATCCGGCGAACGCGAAACCGAGCAACGCGAGTCCGCTCAGCGATACGCCCAGTATCTGTACCGGCTTGCGGCCCCAGCGGTCGGCGAGGTGGCCGCCCCACGCGCCGAACGCGACGCTGGCTACGGGCGCCGCGCCGAGCACCATGCCGAGGGCGCCCAGGCTGACGCCCTCGCTGCGCATGTACAGACTGAGGTAGGGGACCACCATGAAGCGGCCTGTCGACTCTATCATGGTCGCCGCGACGAGGAGCCACACGGGTCTCGGGAAGCCGCGCGCGTAGTCGGCGGCGCGGCCCGCCGCGAGCGCGAGGAAGGAAGCCGATTTTTCTGTATGCATGTTCGCGCCAGTATAGCGTTCAGCGACTCTCTCGCCAACGCCTCGTCGAAAGGCGCTATCCGCGGTACATTCAACTACGGTTACTTGAACGGAGGAAGCAGAAAATGATCCATCGATCCGAGATTCGGCCTCGAGCGGGCCTCGTAGTCCTGACCTTGTTCGCCGCCGTCTCCGGGCTCTTCGCCCAGGCCGCCGGTTCGGCCGATCCCGTTTCCGTATGGGATTATTCCGACAACCCCGCCGCGTGGGGGCTCTTCCCCGACGCTATGGCGTTCGGATTCCGCGGCAGCGCGGCCCTTTCCGACCTCGCCTCGTACTCGGGCGGGGCCGTACCCGGGTCCTTCGACCTCGCGTACGGGATTCCCGGGCTCTTCTATAAGTACTCGGACGACGGCGTCTCCGGAGCGCATGAGCTGACGACCGCCTTCGGCGTCGACCGGGCCCTCGGCGCGGGCCTGCGCTTCCGCTGGGACGCGACGACGGAGGCCGCGTCCAAATGGGGTAGCCAGGATTTCGGGCTCATCGTGCGGCCGTTCGGCTACGCGTCGATGTCCCTCGGTATCGACGACGTCTTCGACATCGCGGGCGACGGCTTCGACGGCGCCGACCTCGGCCTCGCGATCAGGCCGCTGGCCTTCGACTCCCGGCTGGAGACCATGCTGACCCTGAGCGCCGACGCCAGGCTGGGTTCCGGTTCGTTCAGTCTCGAGGGCGTCGGAGCCCGGTTCCTGCTGGGCGAGTGGCTCAGCGTGCAGGGCCGCTACTCGTTCGCCGACTCGTCCGTAGGCGTCGGCCTCTCCGTGTCGCTGTCCGGTTCCGAGACGGCCGCCGGCGTGGCCGTCCCGTCGGGCGGCCTCTCGGACGGCTCGGCCAGCCTAGGCCAATCGATGCGCCTCGGCCGCGCCGTCAAGTCGGCGGACAGGGTGTTCGGACGCTCCATCCTCGTCATCGACGAGCCCGGCTCGTTCTCCCCGGTACCGCCCCGCGTCGACTACGACCCGGGATTCGGTAACGACGTAGCGCTGTGGTTCGACCTCGCCGTCGCGGCGATAGACAGGGCCGCCTCCGATAGCTCCATCGGGGCGCTCACGATGATAGAGCCTCCGCGTTTCGACTCGGACGCCCGGGCGCAGGAATTCGGCCGGGCGCTCGCGCGCTTCAGGAAGGCCGGAAAGCCGGCGTTCGTATACGCCCGCTCGATGGACCGACTGTCGTACGTATACGCCGCGGCGGGCGCGGAGCTGGTCGCCCTCGACCCGAACGGCGCCCTGCCCGTCGTCGACGCGGCGGCGGTATCGCTCTATTTCAAGGGCCTGCTCGCGAAGCTGGGCATAGAGGCCTATAACCTCCAGTCGCACGACACGAAGACGGCGTACAACTCGTTGACCGAATCCGGCATGACCGACGCCGAGCGCGCGATGCTGGAGCGCTACGTAGGCGGCCTCGCGGCGCAGTCGTACGCCGCTCTGGACGCCGCCCGCCCGGGCCGGTTGCCGGGCGGCGCCGCCGGGGCGATAGCCGCCGGGCCCTACCTGGACCCGAGGAAGGCCGTCGAGGCCGGCCTGGTGGACGAGCTCATGTACCGGGACGAATTCGACGACGCCGTCCTCGAACGGACCGGCATAGCGTCCACGGTCGACGTCCGTAGCTACGCCCGGGAGCGGGGACTCTCGTGGGGCCGGAAGATGGCCAGGAAGGTCGCGGTCGTCTACCTCTCCGGAAACATCATAGAGGGAGAGGGCGTAGCGGGCCGGTCGATCGGCGACGCGGCTACCGCGTTCCTCGCCTCGCTCAGGGACGACCCGACGATAGCCGGCGTTATCCTCCGCGTAGATTCCGGCGGCGGCTCGGCCCTGACGAGCGACCACATCGCCCGCGAGGTCAAGCGCATAAAGGAAGCGGGCAAGCCGGTGGTCGTATCGATGGCCAGCTACGCCGCGAGCGGCGGCTATTACATCTCGGCGTACGCCGACAGGATAATCGCCGAGGCGGGCACGATCACCGGGTCGATAGGCGTGACGGGCCTCGACATCAGCCTCGTCGGAATGCTGGAGAAGCTAGGCATAGGCGCCGGTAGCGTCAGCGCGAGCCGGAGCGGCGTCTTCGGTAATCCGTTCCTGCCGCGCAGGCCTGGCGACGCGGACGCGTCCAGGTCGGGTATCATGTACGTCTACGAGCGCTTCGTCGACGTCGTGGCCGAAGGCCGGAAGATGGAAAGGGCGCGGGTGGACGAGCTCGGCAAGGGCCAGGTATGGCTCGGCCGCGAGGCCGTCGAGAACGGCCTGGTCGACGCGATAGGCGGCCTCTCCGACGCCGAGGCCGCGATGGAGGAATTGCTGGGCGCCGAGGCGCGGTACGTAACCTGCCTGCCCGGCGAGGCGGAGATAAGCCCCCTGCTGTCGCTGCTCGGCGCCGAGGCGGCCGCGCCGCTTGGCTTCGGCTCCTCCGGGGCCGTCGGCGGGTACATAGCCGGCGCCGTCCGCCTGGTCGACGAGCTCGCCGAGCTGGGAGACGGCGCCCTCTACCTGGCGCCCGAGTACCTGTACCGGCCCCGGTAGCGGCCTAGGGCCGCTCGGCCCCGGTTACCTCGGGCATCGGCTACTCGTACACGATCCTCGGCGCCTTGCGAATGGAGATCTTCCACGAGAGGCCGGTGCCTATGTTGTACGCCCGCGCGAACGAGCCCTGGTTTATCGCGACCGCGACGTTGAGCACCGAGTTTATGTAGACGAGGGGCTCGCCCATCGATACGTCGGCGAACGAGCGGGCGTAGACCATCGTGTTGCGGTAGACCTCGCGCGTATCGTTGCGTATCGACACCTCGACTCGCTTGCCGTAGTCGACGCCGAGCCCGATGAACAGCGAGTGCGGTATGTTGGACCAGAGGCTTCCGAAGCGGATGTCGAGCACGTCTATCGTGCCCTCGAGGACGTCGCCCTCGCGCCTGGCGTCGACGTGCGGCAGCTCGACGAGCGAAGAGGCGTCGACGCTGTCGCCGACGTCCTCGAACCGGAGCTGGCCGGACGCGAGCCTCGCGCCGGTGAACGCGTACACGTCGCGGCCGTGGAAGGTGTAGGACAGCTCCGAGCCCGACAGGCGGTGCGTGTCCTCCTTGAGGAGCCGGGCCTCGGCGATGCCGTGCAGCAGCTTGACGTGGGTCACGGTGCCGTTGTCGGGCGTCACGATGATCTGGCCGCCGGACGTCCTCACGGCGATGCTACGCCTCTCCGTGCCGACTCCCGGGTCGACGACGGAAACGAATACCGAGCCGGCCGGCCAGTACTGCACCGTCTGCACGAGGCGGTACGAGGCCTCCCATATGTTGTACTGCGGTATGTCGTGGGTCAGGTCGAAGATCGACAGCGTCGGGTCGACCTTGAGCGCGACGCCGTACATAGCCGATACCGCTCCGTCGGACGTGCCGAAATCGGTCTGATAGACGAGTGCCTGTGACATGGCGTTCCTCCGTGAGGCTACAGGATGTGCCTGATGAAATCGCGGGTACGTTCTTCCCTGGGATCCGAGAACAGCTCCTCGGGCGTGCCCTGCTCGACTATCCTGCCGCGGTCCATGAAGACGACGCGATCGGCGGCGGCCCGCGCGAATCCCATCTCGTGGGATACGACCATCATCGTCATGCCGTCCTCGGCGAGGGCGGTCATCACGTCGAGCACCTCCTTGATCATCTCGGGATCGAGGGCGGAAGTGGGTTCGTCGAATAGCAGGGCCTTGGGGTTCATCGCGAGGGCGCGGGCTATGGCGGCCCGCTGCTGCTGCCCGCCCGAGAGCTGCCGCGGGAACCGGTCCAGCTTGTCCGACAGGCCGACCCGCTCGAGCAGCCGCGCCGCGGCTTCCCTGGCCTGGGCCGCCGGGACCTTGCGCACGATGCGCGGCGCCAGCGACACGTTGTCGAGTATCGTCATGTGGGCGAACAGGTTGAAGCTCTGGAAGACCATGCCCGCGTCCTCGCGTATGCGGCGCAGGTCGGCGCGTCGCGCGGTGACGCTGTCGTCGCCTATCCATATCTCGCCGGAGTCGAGCCTCTCCAGCCGGTTCACGACGCGCAGCAGGGTGCTCTTCCCCGAGCCCGACGGGCCGATCACGAGGACGACCTCTCCCTTGGCCACGTCTAGCGACACGCCGTCCAGCGCCCGTACGCCGCCGGAGTCGGGGTCTCCGAAGGTCTTCACCGCGTCGGAGATGCGGATGAAGGCGCTCATCGCGACGACGCCTTGTTGAGCCTGCGCTCCAGCGCGCGCACGAGCATGGATAGGCTGACGGTCAGGCAGAGGTAGAAGAACGCGACGACGTTGTAGGTCTCGAAGAACTTGAAGGTGCTGGCGGCGTAGACCTTGCCTATCTGGGTAATGTCCTGCACGCCCAGCACCGATACGAGCGCCGAATCCTTGATGATCGCGACGAACTCGTTGGCCAGCGCCGGCAGCACGTTCCTCGTGGCCTGCGGCAGCACGACGCGCAGCATGGTCTGAGAATGGCTCATGCCGAGCGCGTGCGCCGCCTCTACCTGGCCCTTGTCGACGCTCTCTATGCCGGCGCGGAATATCTCGGCGATGAAGGCCGCGTACCCGAGGGTCAGGGCCAGCACGGCCCGCGTCGCGAACGAGAAGTTCCGCGACTGGAACGCCGGGATCGCGCCCATCCCGATGAGCGGCGCGAGCAGGGCGTTGAGGACGCCCGCGAGCGCGGGCGCCCCTACGAACGCGATGTAGTAGAGGATGACGAGCATCGGGAGGCCGCGGACGAGCTCTATATAGAACGTGGAGGCCTCGCGCAGCGGCCGTAGCCGCGACGCGCGCGCCAGCCCGAGGAGCAGGCCCAGGAAGAGCGACGCGGCGTACGACACGACCGCGACGGTCATCGTTACGCCGAAGCCCCTGGCTACCGCCCCGAAGATGACGCGGTACGACTCGTCGGCCAGCGCTGTCCCTACCGAGATCGAGCCGAGGCCGACGAGGAGCACGAGCCACCAGGGTATGCCGGCCGAGAACGCGGCCGCCCGATTCTTCTTCATCCCGTCTATCCGCTTACGGCTGGTACTCGAAGAACCACTTGGTGTTGAGCCTGTCCAGCGTGCCGTCGGCCCTCATCGCGGAGATAGCGGCGTTGAAGGGGACGACGAGGTCGGAGCCCGGCTTGAAGATGAAGCCGAATTCCTCGGTGCCCAGGGGGCCTCCGACGGTCTTGAGCCTGCCGGGGTTCGCGCCTATGAAGCCCTTGCTCGACGAGGCGTCCATCAGGACCATGTCGACGTCGCCGGCGAGCAGGGCCTGTACCGTGGCGCCGAAGGTCTCGAACAGCTTGATGCGCTTGTTCTGCTCGTCGCCGTCGAGGACGTTGTAGACCGCGACGTAGAAGTTGGTCGTGCCGGCCTGAGCGCCTACGAGGAGTTTGGCGTCGGCGGCGAAGGCCTTCTCGTCGGAGAAGCGCTTCTCGTCCGCCCGGACCAGCATGAACTGCTGGGATACCATGTACGGAATAGAGAAGTCGACCTGGGCCTTGCGCTCGTCGTTGATGGTGATGCCGTCCATGCCCACGTCGAACTGGCCGTCGCGGACCGACTGTATCATGAGGTCCCAGCTGGACAGCTTCCATTCGACCCTGGCGTTGAGCCGCCTGGCGATCTCGTTGACCGCGTCGTACTCCCAGCCCACGGCCTTGCCGGTCTTGGGATCGACGAAGTTGAGCGGCGTGTAGGCGTTCTCGGTGACGGCGACGATCGTCCTGCCCTTGAGGTCCGGCAGGCCGGCCGCGCTCATCGTCGGCGCGGACTTGGCGGCCGGGGCCGCGGGTTCCTTGGCGCCGACCGCGAAGGCCCCGGCGACGCCGAGCGCCGCGATCATGACGATGGCGATTGAAAATTTCTTCATTTCGGAATCCTCCTTGTACGGCCGAGCGCGCCGCTATCGCTCATTCATACACCTTAGGAGAGCAGAGGACAAGACCGGGCCCCGCTAAACGGGACTATCGGCTTACTTGCGATGCCCGGGAAACGCCATTATCATTATCCCCGAGAGAATCCTCTATATAAGGCGCCCCCATGACCATTCAAAGAGTAGGCGACGGGATATCGATCGCGGACATTCCCGAGGCCGGACTCTCCATCTTGTGCGGCTGCCCGGAGAACGCGGTGAAGTTCCTCATCAAGAGCGGCGCGATCCGCGGGCGCTCGGTAAAGGGCTTCAGCTACGAGACCGGTCCGAACGCGATCCTCCTGTCCGAGATTTCTGTCCAGAGCGGCAGGTTCTCCAACCTGGCAGAATTCCCGGTGCTGCAGATGCTCTATCGCCAGGGCCTCATCATTCCCGGCCATCCCAACAATACCGGCGTGCGCCCCATGCTCATCGGCCTTCGCGAACAGGTGGAGGCCCAGGCGAGGTATATCTACGCCGGCAACTACGGCATCACGTCGCCCGACGCGCTCGATCCCGACGACGCGGCCGCCGCCGCGTCGCTTATCAGGATGAAGAAGAAGTTCTCCTTCGGGGCGTTCAAGTCCGTCGAAGAGCTCCTCGACGTCAAGGTCATAGACGGGGCCATAATCGAACTGCGCGGAGGGGCCTTCATCAGGCGCCTCGGCGTCAACCGCTACGAATTCATATGCGACGGGCGGGCCGTCGAAGCCGACCTCAACCTGGGGCCGGGGGAGCGGTACGGGGCGCCGTACGTCCTGCCGCGGTCGACGACGCCCCGCGACCTTTTCTCGGTCGTGCATATAGGCGAGGGCGACGGTTGGGATCCGGAGCGCCCGTGCATGAGTAGCGTCGTCGTTCATGAAGGCAGGCCGTACCTCGTCGACGCGGGGCCGAATATCGAGGAGAGCCTCGACGCCGTGGGCCTGCGCGTAGGCGACCTCGCCGGCGTGTTCCATACGCACGTCCACGACGACCACTTCGTCGGGCTTACCGACCTGATGCGCGCTGACAGGAGCCTCGCGTACTACGCGGTGCCGATGGTCAGGCGATCGGCGATAGAGAAGCTCAGGGCCCTGTGCGACGTAGGCGAAGCGGAATTCGCCCGGTTCTTCGACGTGAGGGACCTGGAGGCGGGGCGCTGGAACGACGTCGACGGCCTCGGCGTCATGCCCGTCTTTTCCCCCCATCCTCTCGAGACGACCGTGTTCCGCTTCCGGGCCTACGGTCCGGACGGTCCCCGTACCTACGCGCACTACGCCGACCTGAGCTCGTTCGCCGTCATCGACTCCATGGTGGCGGCGGACGACTCCGAGGCGGGTATCTCGGCGGCCGAGGCGGCGAGGGCCAAGGCCGCGTACCTGGAACCGGCGGACCTGAAGAAGGTGGACGTCGGGGGCGGCATGATACACGGCGACCCGGAGGATTTCCGGAATGACGCTTCCACGGATCTCCTGCTCAGCCACGGCGGCCCTGTCGATATCCGGGCGCTCGGCTTCGGCAGGGTCGCCGCCTTCGGCGAGGTAAGCGTGCTCGTCCCCGGAGCCGGCGAGTGGAGCGCGGCCCGGAACGCGCTGGCTGAATACTTCCCCGGGGCGCCCGACGGTGACATCGCCTCGCTCGCCGCCTCGCCCCGCCGCTCCTTCGCGGAAGGCGAGACCGTCGCGACGGCCGGAAGCGAGGCGGGGTTCGCCTTCCTGACGCTCGACGGCTCGCTGGAGCGACTGGACGGCGGCGGCGCCCCGACCCTGTGCCTGGATTACGGAGCGCTTGTCGGGGCCGCTGAAATCGCCGCGGGAATACCGCACGCCGTGACGTACAGGGCGAGCCAGGAGACGGAGGCCGTAGCCGTGCCCGCTGCGGCCTTCTCCGCGTTCCTGCGGCGGAACGGGCTGGCGGACGGGCTGATCGCCGCCTTTACGGCGCTCGACGGACTGATCCTGTCGCCGGTGCTCGCCGGGATGCGCTCGATGCCATGCCTGTACGAGCTAGCCGCCTCGTCACGCCTCATCGAGTCGTCAGACGGCGCCGAGCTGGACGGAGCCGGCGTCTACGTACTGGCATCTGGCAGGGTCGCCGTTCGCTACGGCGACGTCGCCATCGAGGAAATCGGACCGGGAGGGGTATACGGAGAAGAATCCCTGGCCGACGTCCCGGGGCGACTGTTCTCGGCCGCGTGCGCGGGGCCGGTCGCCGTCCGGTTGATTCCCCCGGCGGCCATCGACGGCAAGCCTTCGCTCCTGTGGAGTCTGCGCGAGCTCTTCTCGAGGCGGCTCGCCATCGCGAGGGCGTCGCTCGAGTTCAGGTGGAGGACCGAGTACGCGTTGGGCGAGCCTACGATCGACGCGCAGCATCGTCGCATCTTCGATGCGATCAACGAGGCCGTGAACGGGCCGGCCGAAGGCTTCGACGGTAGGTTCTCCCTACTGGTCGGGCTGATCGAGGAGCATTTCGCGACGGAGGAGGACATGCAGTCGGCCGTCGGGTATCCCGGGCTGCGCGAGCATTCGCGGGAGCATAGGCTCCTCGTCGCCGAGCTGGACGAATTCGCCGACCGCGTTCATTCGGGACACCGCGCGGTAGAGATAGTCGACTACATGAAGGATTGCTTTATCCGGCATACCCTGCTCGAGGACCGGAAGTACCTGCCATGGATGGGATGCTGCCCGCCGCCGGGACGGTGACGTGGACGCCCGGCCCGGGCTACACTCGGCGCCTATGGATAACCGCTCAGACATATTCGGCCTGACGTTCCCCGCGTTCACGGCGCTCGCCGGCCTCGGCCCCGGAAAGGCCGCCAACCTGCGCGCCGCGTATTCGGCGGCCCTTCGCGAGGGCCGATGGGAACCGGCGCGCTACCTGTCGCGCGTCGACGCGGAAGCCTTGTTCCCGCGCTTCTTCGCCGGGCTCCTGGAACCCGCCCGCGTCGCGGAGGAGGACGGCGAATTCGGCGCGACGAGCAAGGCCGTTCTCGTCCTGTCGGACGGCGCGACCGTCGAGTGCGTGCGTATACCGTCCCCGGGAGGCAAGGCGACCCTCTGCGTCTCTTCGCAGGTCGGCTGCCGCATGGGTTGCGCGTTCTGCGAGACGGGACGGGCGGGCCTGGAGCGGAACCTGTCGTCCGCCGAGATCGTCGCCCAGGCGGTGACGGCGCGGGTAGCGCTCGGATGGGAATTCCGCAATATCGTGTTCATGGGCATGGGAGAGCCCCTCGATAATATCGACGGGCTATCGGGGGCCCTGGCCGTGCTGTTCGAGCAGGCGGGGCTTGGCCTGGCCCAGGAACGGGTAACCGTCTGCACGGTCGGGCTGCCGGACGGAATAGCCCGGCTCAGGGCCCTCGGTTACCGTAGGCTGGGCCTGTCGGTCAGCCTCAACGCCCCGGAAGACGCGACGCGTTCCCGTTTGATGCCGGCGGGACGGGCCTACGGGCTCGAAGCCCTGTCGGCGGCGCTCGCGGCGTTCCCGTCGCGTCGCAACTTCGCCCTGGGCGTAAACTACTGCCTCATACCCGGCGTCAATGACGGCCCGGGCGCCGCGGCCGGCGTCGCGGCCTTCGTCGCGCGGGCGGGCAGGGCGCTCGTCAACGTGATACCGTATAATCCCGGCTCCGAGCCGATAGGCCGGGCCCCGACCGAGCGGGAGGTCGACGCCTTCGCCGCGTCGCTGGCAAGCGCCGGGCTACAGGTGCGCGTCCGCTCGCCGCGCGGCCGCGGACTGATGGCCGCCTGCGGGCAGCTCGGCGGCCCCGCGGCCCGGTCCGGCGGGCGCCCGGGCGCTTAGTCGACCTTGCGCTGTATGTACGAGCTGTAGTCCTTGACGATGGGATCGTAGGGCTTGTCGAACAGCGGGCTTGAAATCATGAAGTCGGCCGTGGAGCGGTTGCACGCCATAGGAATGTTGTAGACGACCGCTATCCGGAGCAACGCCTTGACGTCGACGTCGTGCGGCTGGGGCGACATCGGGTCCCAGAAGAATATCACCGCGTCGATATCGCCCTCGGATATCAGCGCGCCCAGTTGCTGGTCGCCGCCGAGCGGGCCCGACTTGAGCAGCCGAATGTTCGACTTCGGCGCGCTCGCCCCGCCTTCCGTAACCCGCTTGCGCTCTATCGTCTCCGAGACCAGGCGGCCCGTCGTTCCGGTGCATATCAGGTCGTGCTTGAGCAGCGAGCGCCAGTTATACTCCACCCAGCCGACGAGGTCGGCTTTCCTATAGTCGTGCGCTACCAGCGCTATGCGTTTCTTCGCGTGCATTACGTCTCTCCTTGCGATCTATAGTGAAGCGTCCGCTACAGTGTAACGCGCCGACTAGCACAGCGCGAGCCCGTCCAGGGGCCTGTCGCGCTCGTCGGTCGGAACGCGTGCGACGAGCTGGAACGAGTACCCCAGGCCTATGGCGGAGAACGGCGCGGCCTCGTTCCCGAGGCGGGCCCGCGCGGCCGTGAGCGCCGAAAGGAAGCGGTCGTAGTAGCCCTTGCCGCGCCCGAGCCGGCCTCCGCCGCGGTCGAAGGCCAGGCCGGGCACGAGGGCCAGGGTCGGCGTCCTCGCCATGTCGGCGACGCGTACGGGCGGTAGCGATTCCGGGGGCGCCGGTATGTCCCAGCGGTCGCGGGGCCAGCTCCTCCAGCCGACGGTCAGCTCGACGAACTCTATGTCGTCGCCGCTGATCCTCGGTACCGCGACGCGCTTGCCGGCCGCGAGAGCCGCCTCGACGACGGGAAGGGTATCCAGCTCCGTCGGCATCGACAGGAACGCGAGCACGAGCCCGGCGCCGGGCCACGAGCCGAGCGCCGAGACCGCCTTGACGGCGTTCTTCGATGCGGCGGCGCGGTCGTCCGGCGCTACGGCCGCGAGCATGCGCTTCGCGGCCTTCCTCTGCCCGGCTTTCAGCGCCGATACGTCTTCTTCGCCCAAGGTAGCTAGACGGTTCCGCCGGCGGCGACGGTCGCGGCGTCGCGGTCGTGCGCGTCTATGTCCTCGGCGTCCCATGGGTAGCATACCCACTTGTCCTCGATGTCGAGGCCGGACAGGTAGAGCGAGACCTCGGGCGGCATGGCGCCGCGCTTCTCCTTGAGCTTGTTGTGCAGCACCGCGACGGCGATGGACGCGGGATGGTGAGACAGGAGCTCGCGTACGCAGTACTCGAGCGTAACCCGCGAATCGTCGACCTCGTCGACGAGCAGGATGCGCTTGCCCCTGAGCTGGCGCTCGGCCTCTTCTATCCACTGCACCTTGCGCGGGTTGTCGGTCGGCTGGTTGTTCTGGTCGTAGTAGGCGATGCCTACCGCTAGTATGGGCTTGTTGATGAAGGTGCGCAGCATGCGCGCGGGGATATAGCCGCCCGAGCCTATGGCGACTATCACGTCAGTCCCGTATCCGGCCGCGACGATGCGATCGGATAGATCGCGAACCGTACGGTGGATGTCCTGGTAGGTGAACCTGTACTTATCCATGGCCGATAATACGCGAGCCGCGCGGTAAGCGCAAGCGCCCGATTGAAAAGCGTCGATTCCTTTCGTGACATAGCTGTATACGGAATCCGGGTTTGCCGTACCGCCCCGCTACGGCATGGGTTTTTTTCCTTGACTTACGACGATTAGCGTTTATCATGGCTGATATATCAGGTAAATATGTCTTGAATACGAGATCTGCGCTTCATTAAAAACACATTGGAGGTGTTTCGTGCCATTACGTATGCTTACCGCGTATCTATCAGAGAATAATCTCGAATCATTCCTGGTCATGCGCCCGGAGAACGTACGCTATCTTTCCGACTATACCGGCGACGATTCCTATCTCCTCGTAACGAAGGACCGGACCTTGTTCGTTACCGACCCCCGGTATACGGAGCAGGCCGCTCAGGAATGCCCCGGCCTTACCATCGTCAACTGGCGCGACGAGGCGCCTTCGCTTCCCGAGGCGCTCGCCTCCCTCGCGAAGAAGGCCGGTCTCCGCTCCGTCGCGTTCGAGGCCGATTTCCTTACGTTCAAGGCGCACGCCACGATGTCCGACGCGTTCGGCGACTCCGCCCGGCTGGTTCCCACGACCGGCGTGATAGAGGGATACCGGAAGATAAAGCGCCCCGACGAGATAGAGAAGCTGCGTATCTCCTGCGGCATAGCGGATCGCGCGCTGGCCAGGCTATACGACGATATAAAGCCGGGGATGACCGAGAAGGAGCTCGCCGCCCTGCTCGCCCTCCACCTCGTGCGGGAAGGGTCCGACACCAAGCCCTACGGCGGGATACTCATATCGGGCAAGAGGACGTCGCTTCTGCACGGCATACCGTCGGAGAAGAAGATAGAGAAGGGCGACTTCGTGCTTATCGACTTCGGCGGCCAGTACCGTGGCTACCTCGCCGACATGACCAGGACGGTCGTCGTCGGAAGGGCGACCGACGAGCAGAAGGAAGTATACGCCTACGAACGATCGATGGTCGAGGCCGCGATCGCCGCGGTCAAGGCCGGCGCCTCCGTCAAGGACGTCTTCGCCGCGTCGACGAAGCCGATCGAGGGCACGAAGTACTTCGGCTACCACTACACCGGCATCGGCCACGGCATCGGCCTGTTCGTGCACGAGCTGCCGTTCATAAGCCCGCGTTCCGACGACGTCCTGGCGGAGGGCATGGTGATGACCGTGGAACCGGGCATCTATATTCCCGACTGGGGCGGCGTCCGCATAGAGGATCAGCTGCTCGTCACGAAGGACGGCTACGAGGACTTTACGAGCACTACCAAAGAGCTCGTCGAGATATAGGAGGAAACCATGAAACGATTGCTGGCTGTCGTAGCTTGCGCCCTAGCGCTCGCCGCGACCGGTTGCGCGCCGAAGGCTGAAAAAGCCGACGCGTCCGCGCCCAAGGTATTCCGGTTCTCATACGTGTCGGACATCCCGACGCTCGACCCGCAGATGGCCAATTCGATGCCGTCCGGCACGATAGCCATCCATATCTTCGACGGCCTGACCCGCATGGACAACGGCGTCGTCGCGCCGGGGATCGCCGAGTCGTGGACGGTCTCGTCCGACGGCCTCGTCTATACCCTGAAGCTCCGCGACGCCAAGTGGAGCGACGGCCAGCCGATCAAGGCCCAGGATTTCGAGTACGGCATCCGCCGGCTCATGGATCCCGCCGCGGCCAGCCCCTACTCCTTCCTCGGCCTCCTCCTCAAGAACGCCGAGGCGGTCAATTCCGGCAAGCTCCCTGTCGATCGGCTCGGCGTAAAGGCCCTCGACGACAAGACCGTGGAGATCCAGCTCGCGTATCCCGCGGACTATTTCCTGGGCATGCTGTCGATGAGCCAGTTCTGCGCCACCAGGGCCGATCTCGTGGCCCAGTACGGCAAGGATTTCGCCGCCACGCCCGAGAAGAACGTGTACGACGGCCCGTTCATGGTCGAGCGCTGGGCTCGCGAGGATCGCCTCATACTCGTAAAGAACCCCAACTACTGGAACGCCTCGGCGATCAAGCTCGACGAGATAGACATCCTCATCGTGCCCGACGAGAACACCGCGCTGGCCATGTACGACGCCGGCGACCTCGACCTCGTCCGCGTGCCGCCCGCCTTCGTCGAGAAGTACAGGGACCGGGCGATATTCTACTTCGACGGCTCCAACGACTTCATCAAGCTTAACATGGCTACCAAGGGCCCGCTGTCGAACAAGGATTTCCGCTTGGCGATCAACTACGCCGTCGACAGGCAGGACTTCGTCGACATCACCACCAAGGGCCTCTACGAAGCCAACCCGCGCTACGTGCTGCCCCAGGTAGCCGGCGTGGCCGCCGAGTACGGCGCCGAGTATCCGTACGCCGGCTTCGGGACGAAGGCCGATCCCGCGAAGGCCAAGGAGCACCTGGCCGCCGCGATGTCCGCGCTCAAGATCGTCGATCCGTCGAAGATCGAGCTGGAATTCCTGACTACCGATACCGACCGCTCCAGGGCGCAGGCCGAGATAATCCAGGATCAGCTGCAGAAGACCCTCGGCATCAAGATCAACGTCAGGCAGGTACCGTACCGCCAGCGCCTGGACATGGAGGCCAAGAAGACCTTCGAGATGGTGTTCTCCGGATGGGCGCCCGACTATTCCGACCCGATGACGTACCTCGAGCTGTGGACGAGCGACTCCCCGTACAACCACGGCTCCTACAAGAGCGCCAAGTACGACGAGTACATAGCGTTCGCCAGGAAGACCACCGACAAGCGCGCCCGCATGGACGCGATGTTCAACGCCGAGAAGGAACTGCTGTCCGACGGCGCTATCATGCCGATGCAGCTGCGCCGCGAGTCCGTGCTCATCAATCCCGCCTTCACCGGCGTGACCACGTACTTCATAGGCTCCAACTACGACCTCGTCTACGTCGACAGGGCCGCCAAGTAGGTCTTAAGCGTAGGATCTCTCTCCTTACCCGGTTCCAGCGAGGGGGCCCCTCGCCGGAACCGGGTTTTAAATCAAAGCATCGAGGTGAGCCTTGGGACGATACATCGCCAAACGGATAGTCATATCGCTCGCTACCCTGTTCGTGCTCGTGACGGTAGTCTTCGCGCTGGTCCGGCTGATGCCGGGAGATCCGTTCTCCAGCGAGAAGATAACGCCGCAGATACGTCAGAACCTTGAGCGATATTACGGCTTCGATAAGCCTATCCTGCAACAGTACGTTATTTATATCGGGCAGCTCGCCAAGGGCGACCTCGGCTATTCGATGAAGTACGCCAACGCTACCGTCAACGATATCATCGCCAAGGCCTTCCCGTACTCCGCCGACCTCGGCCTACGGGCCCTCGCCATCGCGGTGTCCGTCGGGCTGACCCTCGGCATCGTGTCGGCGCTCAACAGGAAGAAGCCGATAGACGCGGTGTGCGTCGTCGTGGCCATGATCGGCACGTCGATACCGGACTTCATCATGGGATACGTGCTGCAGTACTTCTTCGGCATACGCTGGGGCCTGCTGCCCATAGCCCAGTACAAGGGCTTCGCGTACACGGTGCTGCCGTCCATAGGCCTCGGCTTCTATACGCTGGCGCTCGTTTCGAGGCTGATGCGCTCCAGCATGCTCGAGGTGGTACAGCAGGACTACATCAAGACCGCCATGGCCAAGGGCGCCTCGCGGTTCAGGATCGTCTGGAAGCATATGATACGAAACGCGATCCTGCCCATCGTAACCATACTCGGCCCGATCACCGCGAGCGTCCTGACCGGGACCTTCGTCATCGAGTCGATATTCGCGATACCCGGCATGGGAAAGTTCTACGTGACCAGCGTCCAGTCCTTGGACTATACCCTGGTCCTCGGCATGACGGTCTTCTTCGGCGCCTTCCTCGTGTCGGCTAATTTCATCGTCGATATCCTGTACGGGATTATCGACCCGCGCATACGCGTCTCCCGGAGGTGACCTGTGGAAGCTACGAGCGAGACCCTGGATAGGACCCTCTTCGAACGCGTAGGCAAGGACCGCGACAAGATGGAATCCATCGAGCGGCCCAACCTTACGTACTGGAAGGACGCTTGGCGCCGCCTCAAGGCGAACAAGATAGCCACGATCGCGCTATGCGTCGTCGGGCTCTATGTCGTCATGTCCGTCGTCGGGCCGTATATGACGAGCTACGCGTATACCGCGACCGACGCCAAGGCGACCGACGCCCTGCCGAGCGCCGAGCACTGGTTCGGCACGGACATGCTGGGCCGCGACCTATGGTCGCGCGTATGGATGGGCGCCAGGACGTCGCTGATGATCGGCTTCGTCGCCACCCTGCTCAATACCATCGTCGGCGGCATCGTCGGCGGCGTCGCCGGCTATTACGGCGGCAAGCTGGACATGGTCCTGATGCGCATCGTCGACGTGCTCTACGGCATACCGTATATCATCGTGGCCATCCTGATGATGGTCGTGATGTCCCCGGGCATAGGCTCGCTGATCATCGCCATGGTGATCACGCGTTGGATAGGCATGGCGCGATTCGTCCGGGGCGAGGTGCTGCGCATCAAGGAAAACGACTACGTGGCGGCCGCCCGCGTGCTCGGCGCGTCCGACGCGACCATATTGATCAGGCATATAGCGCCCAACCTCATGGGCCTCATCATCACGAATACCATGATGGCCATACCCAACGCCATCTTCACCGAGGCCTTCCTGTCCTTCATAGGCCTCGGCATACAGCCGCCGGAATGCAGCTGGGGCCTCCTGGCCCGCGAGGGTTCGCAGACCCTGTCGATCTATCCGCTCAAGCTGTTCTTCCCGGCCTTCTTCATCAGCACGACGATGCTCGCGCTTAACCTCTTGGGCGACGGCCTCCGGGACGCGCTCGACCCGCGACTGCGCGGGGAATGATACGGCATCCAGGAGATCTACCGTGCCCGAACCGATACTGGACGTACAGGACTTAAGCTACTCGTTCAAGACCTACGGAGGCGAGGTGGAAGCCGTCCGCGGCGTCTCCTTCAACGTGTTCCCCGGCGAGGTCGTCGGGATCGTAGGCGAATCCGGATGCGGCAAGAGCGTCAGCGCCCAGTGCGCCCTCCGTCTCAATCCGGAGCCGCCGGGATTCCGCAAGGGCGGGCGCCTGCTCTACAAGGGCGAGGACGTCTTCGGGAAGACCGAACGAGAGATGCGCGACATGCGCGGGACCGAGATAGGATTCGTGTTCCAGGACCCGATGACGTACCTCAACCCGACTATGAAGATAGGCGCGCAGGTGGAGGAGGTCTTCGTCGGCCGGCCCGGCGTCTCCAGAAAGGACGCCAAGCGCCGCTCCGCCGAGATGCTCAGGCTCGTCGGGATATCCGACGTGGAGCGCCGTAGCAACCAGTACCCGCACGAGCTGTCCGGCGGCATGAAGCAGCGGGTGATGATCGCGATGGCGCTCGTAGGCGGCCCTAGCCTCATCATCGCCGACGAGCCGACCACGTCGCTCGACGTGACGATAGAGGCCCAGATACTGGAACTGCTCGACGGGCTCCGCAAGAAGCTGGGCACGTCGATCGTCATCATCACGCACGACCTCGGCGTGATAGCCAAGATGTGCGATCGCGTCTACGTGATGTACGGCGGCAAGGTCGTGGAGAGCGGGCCCGTGGAGGATATCTTCTACCGTACCGCGCATCCGTACACCGCCGGCCTCCTCGGGTCGATAGCGCGGCTAGAGACGGAATGCGCCGACGAGCTCAAGGCGATAGAGGGCACTCCGCCGGACCTGTTCTCGCCACCGCCCGGCTGTCCGTTCGCCGCGCGATGCGACTACGCGATGCGCGTCTGCTACGAGCGGCCGGCGCCCGGCTACGATCTCGGCGGCGGCCACGCCTCGTCGTGCTGGCTACGCCACGAGTACGCGGCGCCCGTGGAGCTACGCTCGCCCTGCGCCCCGGGGACGGTAGCATGAAGCGGACTAACGATACGCCGCTCCTCGCGGTAGAGGGACTGTCGAAGTATTTCAGGATGAGCCGGACCGACGTGCTCAAGGCGGTCGATGGCGTCAGCTTCGAGGTCTTCAAGGGAGAGACCGTCGGCCTCGTCGGTGAATCAGGCTGCGGCAAGTCCACGACCGGCCGCTGCATCGTTCGCCTGCACGAACCGAGCGCGGGATCCGTACGCTTCGACGGCGAGGACGTCTACGCTCCGGTCCGCTCCAGGGCCGAGGCCAGGGCCCGTTCCAGGCGCCTCTGCAAGGATATGCAGATGGTCTTCCAGAACCCGTACTCGTCGCTCAACCCGAGGATGACCGTCAAGGATATCGTAGGGGAGGGCCTGAGCCTCGCGGGCCGCATGGGCGAGCGCGAGCGCGACGAGCGGATAACCGAGCTCCTGCGCACGGTAGGCCTCGGCGCCGACCACGTGTCGCGCTTCCCGCACGAGTTCTCCGGCGGACAGAGGCAACGCATCGGCATAGCGCGCGCGCTGTCCGTGGATCCCCGGTTCATCGTCTGCGACGAGCCTATATCCGCGCTCGACGTTTCCATACAGGCCCAGGTGATCAACATGCTCAAGCGCCTGCAGGCGGAGCGCGGCCTTACCTACCTGTTCATCGCCCATGACCTGTCCGTGGTCAAGTACGTATCCGACCGCGTCATCGTGATGTACCTCGGTACCGTGGTGGAGCAGTCCGAGTCGGTCGAGCTGTACAGGCACCCGCTGCACCCGTATACGAGGGCGCTCTTCTCCGCGATACCGGAGGCCGACCCGCGCATAGCCAAGGGACGCGAGCGCATCCTGCTCAAGGGCGAGATACCGAGCCCGATAAATCCAAAGGACGAGTGCCGCTTCGCCGACCGCTGCCCTATGGCCCAGGCCGTCTGCCGCTCCGGCCGGCCGCCGCTACGCGACATGGGCGGCGGGCACTCGGTGGCCTGCTTCCTGGCCTGATACGGGATTAGTCGGTTTCACAGGGCCGCCGAGGATCGTTTCCCCGGCGGCCTTTTTTTATTTCGCGCGCGCAGCGTCGTCGCGCGCAGCGTCGGCGCGCGCCGCATCGGCGCGACGCTCCAGAGCGAGGTGCACGGCGCCGTAGGCGCCGTCGTATATGCCGGACCGCGCGTTCCTGAGTATGTTGCCGCAGTACATCTCGATAAGGTCGTCCTCCTCGACGAGGAGCCTGAGCGCCTGGCGCAGGCTCGCGTCCGACTCGGTCTCTATCGTGCCGTCGCCGAGCTCCGAGCCGCGGATCGCGCCCCAGACCTCGTGGGCGCCCACGTGCTGTATGAAGAGCTTGGGCACCGGGTAGACGGATAGCTCGCTCGGCTTGGTTATCATCACGTCGACGACGCGCATCAGGATGTTCGTCGTATAGACCGCTGCGAAGAAGGTATCGTGCAGGAATACGTGCACGCCCTTGACCGGCCCGACGCGAATCTCCTCGGTGAAGGCCTTGGTCGCCTCCCAGTCCTGGTGCAGCTCGAACGGTATGCCGTCGGCCTCCAGCCACGCGCGCAGCTCCGCCCACCTGCCGGCGTGGTCGCCCATGTTGATGAGCAGCGACACCGCGCCCTTCTCGATGGCTCCCTTGCAGGAGTGCGCGATGTCGGCGAAGCGCCTGGCCTGGGCTCCGGCCCCGCCCATCGTCAACAGGAAGCGCCGCGTCTCCTTGTCGCGGAGGCGCTTGAGCCTCGCGGCGCAGTCCTCCTCGACGGCTGAGACGATCTCGTGGTCGACGTAGTGCCCGACGCAGCGTATGTCGTCCTTCGGCAGCGCGTGGAACAGCTCCTCGCCGCCGCCCATGTCTCGCAGGGTACGGTATCCCATATACAGCGACGGCGCCTGCACGGTATGGACCGCGCCCTCGACGAGGTGGAACGCCAGCGGGTAGTTGTCCGGTATCAGCGCGACGACGCTGTCCAGCCCGGCGCGGACGGCCGCCTGTCCCGTCCACGGATGCGTCGACATGAACGGCGCGTCCTTGGGCAAATCGCGGAGTATCGGCTCGAACAGCTCGGACAGCGCGCGGTCCCGAGCCGTGTACGACAGGCGCTTGGCCGTCTCCGCCGTGATGCGCTCCCATACGTAGCGGTCGAAGAACCGGGAATTCTGCGATAGCCTGGAACCGAGGTTGTACAGGTCCTCCAGGTACTTGATAGTCTTGCTGGCCGCGCTATCCGGGAACGACATCAGGTCCAGCCAGTAGGGCGTCAGGCCCATCGAACGGGCGGCCGACGCGATGGCGAGCCCTATGCGGTAGTGGCCGAAGCCCATGCGGATGGTCCCGAGCACGATACCGCTATCGGGATCCACGGCGCGATTCGGCTCGCCCGCCGAGGGGTCGGAACGTCGCTCTTCAAGCTTCATGACGCCGAACGCGTCGAACGCGCCGGGCATCGGCTCGGCGGCGAGGCGGGGGTACGTATCGGGATCGAACGAGAAGCGCCTGGCCATCGCCTTGAAAGTCCGCCTCGCCTTGGAGAGCGCCCGCCTAGGCAGCTCGTTGCCGAAAATACTCTTAGGATCCATCGATGAACCTCCATCGGCCAGAGCGTTTTATTCAATATATACCCTCGCCGGGGGAATGCAAGTGGCCTCCAGGGCGTTTCTACGTAGCGTATTGACGTTTAACGCATAAATATGCAACCTATCCGTATATTTATTCTTGCTTGACGGAATCGCCAAGGTAGCGTCAGGTAGATACATCATGGAATCAGGAGGCACTATGCGCGTCAGGAACATCGTAGCGGCGATTCTCGTCGCACTCGTTCTCATCTCTTGCGGCGGAGCCCAGAAGGCCGACGTCATCAAGGTAGGTTGGTTCGGCGCCCTCACCGGCGATCAGGCGGTCTGGGGCAACAACGAGTTCAACACCGTGAAGATGCTATTCGAGGAGATCAACGCGGCGGGCGGAGTGACCGTGGCTGGCAAGGTCTATACGCTGGAAGCCGTCGGGTACGACAACAAGGGCGACGCGCAGGAAGCGGTCAACGTGGTCCGCCGCCTGACGAGCCAGGACAAGGTCATCGCGATACTGGGGCCGAACGCCTCGGGTAACGCCATCCCGATAGCGCCCATCCTCGAGAGCGCCAAGGTTCCGGATATCGCCACCGTAGCGACCAACCCCAAGGTCACGGTGCTCGACGGCAAGGTGAAGCCGTACAACTTCCGCGTCTGTTTCATCGACCCCTACCAGGGCGCCGTCGCGGCGGGCTACGCGTACGAGGTACTCGGCTCCAGGAAGGCCGCCGTTCTCTACGACGTGTCCGACGACTATTCCCAGGGCCTTCGCCAGTTCTTCGTCGAGAACTTCAAGAAACTGGGCGGCGAGATCGTGGCCGACGAGTCCTTCAAGTCCGGCGACGTCGATTTCAGGCCCCAGCTGTCCAAGATCAAGTCCCAGAACCCCGACATCATCTTCATGCCCTACTTCTTCAAGGAAGTGGCGCTGTCCGCCAACCAGGCGCGCGAGCTCGGCATGACCCAGGTGATGATGGGCGGAGACGGCTGGCCGAGCGAGCAGCTGATAAGCATGGGCGGCGCCGCCGTCGAAGGCTGCTACTTCGTTAATCACCTCGATTACGACGATCCGGACGTGGCCGACTACAAGGCCCGCTACCTCAAGAAATACGGCATAGAGACCGAGCTTAACGGCTACCTCGTGCACGACGCGGTCCTGATGCTCGTAGACGCCCTCAAGCGCGCCGACAAGCCCGACGGCGAGTCCGTGGCCAAGGCCCTCGAGAGCACGAACATCAAGGGAATCACCGGCAAGATCGCCATCAGCCCCGAGACCCACAATCCCGAGGGCAAGGACGCCGCCATCATCAAGATCATAGGCGGGAAGTACAAGTTCCAGCAGAAGTACGCCGCTAAGTAACGGCGGACGGATCTTCTAAATAATTACTGAATGACGATGGGAGGGAGCGCCCGGGACGAGCGCTCCCTCCCGTCTTGAAGGGGCGGCGTACCGCCGCCCCTATCCAGCGGCGGGCTTCCCGGCCCGCCGGCGAGCGGAGCGGTTATGGCTCAATTCCTGCAGCAGATGGTCAACGGCCTCTCCATCGGGAGCGTCTACGCCCTGATGGCCGTCGGCTACTCTCTCGTGTACTCCATCATGAACTTCTCCAATTTCGCCCACGGCGGCGTCATCATGTTCGGCGCGTATTTCGGTTTCTTCGCGATGACCCAGCTTAAGCTGCCGTTCCCGGCGGCCTTCGCGGTCGCGTTCGTCGGGACGGCGGTACTGGCGGTCGTCATAGAGCGTATTGCGTACAAGCCGCTTCGCGAGCGCAACGCGCCGTTCCTGTACTTCATCATCTCGGCGATGGGCGCTTCCATCTTCCTCGAGAACATCATCATAGCGACGATAGGACCGACCTTCCGCACCTATCCCGACGTCTTCGGCCGCACCTCCATCTCGCTCGGATCGGTGGCGATAGGGCGGCTCGACCTGATCATGTTCGTGATATCGGCCGTCTGCCTCGCGGGCCTCGTACTGTTCATAGAGAAGACGAAGATAGGCCGGGCCATCCAGGCCTCCGCGTACAACATGAAGGCCGCCGCGCTGATGGGCGTCAACACCGACCGCGTCGTGATGATCGTCTTCGCGCTCGGCGGCATGCTCGCCGGCATAGCCGGCGTATTCTTCGGTATGAAGTACACCGTCTATCCCCAGATAGGCAATATAACGACGAAATCGTTCGTGGCGGCGGTATTCGGCGGACTCGGCTCCCTGCCGGGGGCCGTGCTCGGATCCGTCCTGCTCGGCATCATAGAGACGCTGGTCGCCGGCTACCTGTCCAGCCAGTTCCGCGACCTGATAGCGTTCGTCATCCTCATCGGCGTCCTCGTGTTCCGGCCTACCGGCATCATGGGCAAGACCACCGAAGACAAGGCGTAGGGGGTCGGCATGAGCTCTTATCTCGAAGGCATCATCATGCTGTCGGGCATCAACCTGATAGCGGTACTCGGCCTCAGCCTGCTTACGGGCTTCGCCGGGCTGTTCTCGTTCGGCCACGCGGGCTTCATGGCGATAGGCGCCTACTCGGCCGCCATCTGTACCACGATATTCAAGCTGCCTTTCTTCGTCGGCATCGCGGCCGCCGCAGCGGCAGCCGCCGGCGCGAGCTGGCTTATCGGCCGGGCGACGCTGAGGCTGAAGGGCGACTACTTCTGCATCGCCACGCTCGGCTTCGGCGAGGCCATACGGCTGATACTCGACAATTTCCAGGGACTCGGCGGCGCCCGCGGCTGGCCGGGCATCCCGCCCCATACCACGCTCGTAAACATCCTGATACTGGACGTCATCGGCGTCGTGCTGCTGGCCAACCTGGTACGGTCGCGGCACGGCCGCAATATGATAGCGGTCCGCGAAGAGGAGCTGGCCGCCCAGGTCGCCGGCATAAACACCTTCAAGTACAAGATGCTGGCGCTCGTCGTCAGCGCCGCGTACGCGGGAGTCGCCGGAGCGCTGCTCGGCCATTACATGACCTTCATACAGCCCAAGATGTTCAGCATGGTCAAGTCGACCGAGCTGACGATCATCGTCATCTTCGGCGGCCTCGGCTCCATCTCCGGTTCCGTGCTGGGCGCGGTGGTGCTTACCTTCCTGCCGGAGCTGCTCCGGGCGGTGGACAAGTGGCGCCTCGTCGTCTACGGCCTGGCCGTCATCGGCATCATGATAGGCCGCCCGCGCGGCCTGATGGGCGGCTTCGAGCTTACGCCTAAGTCGGTGCGCGCGCACTTCGCGCGGCTCCGCGAGGCCAAGGCTGCCAGGGCCGACCAGGCGGCCGAAGAAAAGGGCGGGCTATGAGCGACATACTCCAGGTCCGCGGCCTGACCAAGCGCTTCGGAGGCCTCGCGGCCGTCAACGAAGTCGACTTCAACGTGCGCGAGGGCGGCATCTCCGGGCTCATAGGCCCGAACGGAGCCGGCAAGACGACCATATTCAACCTCATAACCGGCGTGTACAAGGTAACTTCGGGGTCCGTCAGCTTCGAGGGCAAGGACATAACCGATACGGAGCCCTACCGTATCGCCGACATCGGCATCACGCGTACCTTCCAGAACATCAGGCTGTTCAAGAACCTGACGGTGTTCGACAACGTGCTGACCGCGTGCCACGCCAGCGCCAGCTATAACCTCGCCGATTCCCTGCTGCGGCTGCCGCGGTTCAGGCGCGAGGAGAAGACGCTCAAGGAAAAGGCGCTCGAGCTCCTGTCGATCCTCGGCCTGGCCGACCGCAAGGACGCCATAGCCAACGGGCTGCCGTACGGCCTGCAGCGCCGGCTCGAGATAACGCGGGCGCTCGCGCTGGATCCTCGGCTGCTCCTCCTGGACGAGCCGGCGGCCGGCATGAACCCCGACGAGACCGAGCAGCTGATGCGCCTGATCGGGGACATCCGTAACCGCTTCAAGCTGTCGGTGCTCGTGATAGAGCACCATATGGACCTGGTGATGGGCCTGTGCGAGCATATCGTCGTGCTTAACTTCGGCCAGAAGCTAGCGGACGGCACGCCCGACGCGATACGCGGCGACAAGCGGGTCGTCGAGGCCTACCTGGGCGGGGGAGAATAACGGCATGCTCAACGTAGAGAACCTCCACGTCGCCTACGGCGGCATACGGGCCCTGAAGGGCGTCTCGCTGAGGGTAGAAGAAGGGGAGATCGTCACGATCATCGGCGCCAACGGCGCCGGCAAGTCGACGCTGCTCAACGCGATATCGGGCTTCCTCAAGCCAGCGGCGGGTACCATGTCGTTCAAGGGCAAGCCGCTCGGCAGGCGGCCCGACATTATCGTGCGCGACGGCATCTGCCACGTGCCCGAGGGCAGGCTCGTGTTCGCCAACCTGTCGGTAGAGAACAACCTGGCCATGGGCGCGTACCTGCGCAACGACAAGAAGGCCGTCGCGGCCGACCTGGAACGGGTGTACTCGCTGTTCCCGAGGCTCGCGGAGCGTAGCAAGCAGTCGGCCGGCACGCTGTCCGGCGGCGAGCAGCAGATGCTCGCCATGGGCCGCGCGCTCATGACCGACGGCGACCTCGTGCTGATGGACGAGCCGTCCCTCGGTCTGGCGCCGCTGCTCGTGCAGACGGTGTTCGAGATAATCGGCGAGATACACAAGCTGGGAAAGACGATACTGCTCGTCGAGCAGAACGCCTTCAGGGCGCTATCGGTAGCCGATCGCGCCTACGTGCTGGAGCAGGGGCGCATCGTCAAGGAAGGCAAGGCCTCCGACGTGGCCGCCGATCCCGCCGTGCGCGACTCCTACTTGGGCGCGGAGAGCAAGGCGGGAGGGTAAGCCCTCCCGCCCGTAGGCGCCGGCCGCTACCTCGTCAGCGCTACTTCTATGGCCTTGAGTATGACCCTGCTGGAGTAGGTCGCGCCGGCGACGACGTCGACGTCAAGGCTCTGGGCGGCGACGACGTCGTCGACGATCGCCTCCGCCGGCCTGCCCTTGCCGCAGTCGTGCTTGATTATGGCGACGCGGGTCAGCGCCCCGCCGGCCAGAGTCGCCTCTACCTCCGCCTTGACGATGCCGCCGTCGTAGAAGCCCCGGTACGCCCCGTCGGGCAGCCCGGAGAACGGGGGCGTCGTGACGCGTATGTCCGGCACGGCGCAGGAGGCGAATGCAGCGGCGGCGAATACCGCGAGCGCCGCGAGCGCCGCGAGCGCCGCGAGCGCCGGCAGTCTTTTCGCCGCGCTCATAGCGACGCCTCCCTGACCGACCCTATGAAAGCGGCGACGGCCGCGTCGTCTATCGTCGACGAGTCGCCGGAGGTCTTCATCACGGCCTTGACGATCATGCGCTCCAGCGGGGACAGACGCTTCCATCGAATCTCGCCGCCCAGCTTGGCCACCGCGACGGCCCGGCCGCACAGGTCCGGCAGCGCCGTCCTCACGGCGAGCGCGTCCTTCGCCGAGCCTATCTCGAACAGCGCGACCTTCTTCGTCGCCAGCTCGGCCTCGCGCGACTTGGCCCACGCGACGGCGGACTTGCGGTACGCGCCCGCGTAGACCGACGCGCCGATGACGACCGTTCCGTAGGCCGACAGGTCGACCCGCCCGGCTTCCGGGCCGTTCAGGTCGACGATATCGGCCCCTCCGAGGCCCCCGGCTATGCGGGCGGCCATGTCCTTCGTCGCGCCCCTCTTGGTGGCGTACGCGATCAACGTCTTCATACAGGACTCCTTCCGGGCTCCCCTCGCGGGCGGGCCTCCTCGATCAATATGCGCCAGGTCCGCCCCGATCGGGCGGCGATGGCCTCGGCCGCGGACGTCCTGTCCGGGCCGGATCTTCCGTTTATAAGGAGAGCTATCTCGCCCTGGAGGTACGCGAACAGTATCTCCAGCGAGGCGCCGAAAGCCTCGAGCCCGCCCGCCAGGCCTTCCGCCGCGAGCTCGGCGGCGGTGGTTTCCATGAAGGAAGCCTGAGCGCGCCGTATAGAGGCGAGCGCCTCGCCCGTCGGCTCGCCGGCGAGCGACTCGAACCAGAGGAGCCGGTACAGCCCCTCTCGCTCGGTGGCGAAGGCGAGCACGCCGCGGGCCAGCGCCTCGCCATAGCCCTCGCCCGGCTTCCGGTCGGCGACGCGCGCGAAGCAGGACCGGGCGTACCACTCTATCGCTACCGTATATGCTAGCCATAGCAAGTCCGCGAGGCCCCGCGGCGCGTAGTGGTAGATATTGACGTGCGAGCACCCGGCTTCCTTGGCTATGCCGCGGAGGCTCAGGCCCTGGACGCCCCTGCGTTCCTCGATGGCTCGTATCGTCGCCGCCGTCAGGCGGTCTTTCATTGTGTCGCTCATTACCAATGGTAATTTACCGGTGGTAATGAGCAGTGTCAAGCGCGACTCGGGGATGTGGACCCCGCCTGGCGACCGTTCCCTAGAACCGGTACCGCATCGACAGCCCGAGGGCGAAGCCGAGCCTGAACGGGACGGCCTGCGCGGGCACGAGAGCGCCGAGGTACATGAATTCGAGGGCGGGGGCCAGGTGCTCCAGGAAGACCGTCTCTATCCCTATGCCGAGGCCTAGCTGGAAGACCGGCTCGTAGTCGGGCTCGGTTCCTCCCCCGGAGCCGGAATGCCCGAGGAGGCCGTTCAGGTAGAGGTTGCCGGAGAACCAGTCCGAGAAGTCCGCGGCGTACAGGCGGTACTGGAGCGCCCCCGCGACGTTGTACCAGTACGCCCCCTCGGCGTCGGCGTTGGCGCCCGCGAAGGCCTGGAACCCGAGCGAGCCGAACCAGCGCTGGTACGAGAGGCCGCCGAGGCCCGCGTCCTGGGTGAAGGCCACGACCGCGTGCGCCCCGAGGGCGTTCGGAAAACGGTCGGCGGCTACGGTGCCCTCCTGGGCGGCCGGCGATACGTACGCCAGCGCGGAGAAGGCCATAGCCAACAGCATCGGCTTGATCATGGCTATCTATCTCCCTGCGAACAATGCTACTACGCGAGCGCGGTTAGGGAAAGCTTTTTCTTAACCGGCGATACCGGTATGCAGCGCTCGGTCGACGCCTGGGGCGGGATAGCCGTCCCCTTCTTCACCTACGGGGGAATATCGTCGGGCATCGCGCTGAGGGAGGCCGAAGTCGGTTGCGTATCCGCTGGGGCCCGCCTCGGATAGCCTGTCCGAAGCGGCCGGATCTTGACTTTCATCCCGGTTTCAAGGCACCTTGTCCGCCGTCGCGAGGCACGGCCCTCGCGTTCCCATGCGGGAATAGCTCAGTGGTAGAGCGCCACCTTGCCAAGGTGGATGTCGCGGGTCCGACTCCCGTTTCCCGCTTAAGATTAACAAGAAGCCTACGGAGCAATCCGTGGGTTTTTTATTAGCAAGAACGTAAGTCGGCGGGAGTCGGACACTACAATACCCTTCCACTCGACTCGCGCCAGGCTCGGAGAGCCGACGCGCATGTCGCGGATCAGGTGAACCGCTCGGGCTCACGGCGGCGTTCGCAGTAGCGCCCCAGCTGCAACCTGTGCGCGGCGAAGTCTCCCGGATCGATCGATCCCATGGGGAGGGCGCGGCTCGCGCTCGCCGAGCGTCCTCGAGAACGAGTGCTCTCCTATGAACGCCGCCGCCGCCCGGATTGAATAATCCCCGTTCCGACCTTATGCTACGGGCAGGAGAAGAAATGAACAAGATCCTCGATCTCCTCGTTCCGGGGCGGAATGATCCAGCCCTGGACTTCAGGCTTCGGGCGCAGCTGCCCTATCTGGCCCTGACGTCACTCGCGCTTTTCGTGACGTTCCTGCTCATATTCCCGCTCACGTATATCAATAACGGCGTCGACACGTTCTTCCTCGCCATGATAGCCATCACGGCGCTCCTCCTGGTAGCGCTCGTCTCGCTGCGCGGGGGCCGGTACCGGGGCGCCTCGTACCTGACGACCCTCGCCCTCATCGCCGCTTCGCTGGCGGTGCTCTTCCTTATGACGTACGGCGGGCTGACCGCCCAGGAAAGCTACCGGCCGGTGGCGTTCACCGCGGTGATGATGGCGGTAAACGTCGTCGCCGCCCTCGGGGGCCGGCAGATATGGCTCTTCTTCCTCGTCTTCATGCCGGGATGGGCTCTTTCGTTCATTACGACGTTCCGGCAGCAGCTCGAGACCGACAGCGCCGGCGCGCTGGTCGTCCTCGGCGTAGGCGTCATCGGACTGAGCTGCGAGACGGTCGTGCTGTTCCTCGTCAGGAGCCTGTCAGCCCGCATGCTCGCCACGGCCGACGAGCAGACCCGCATAGCCAACGAGTCGCTTGAGCGCATAACGAGGCTCATGATAGACGCCAAGGAAGGCATGGACGTCGGCGGGCGCATCGTAGAGGCGACCGCGACGTCGCAGCGAGCGGTCGCCAACGTCGCCGAGATCCAGGCCTTCCTGGAAGGGGAGTCGAAACGCCTCGTCGACGAGGCGTCCGCGCTCTCCGATACGAGCCGGAGGGGCATGGCGAGCGCGCAGAGCATGGAAGGGAGCCTCGCTTCCCAGAACGCCGCCATCACGCAGACCTCGGCGGCGCTCGCGGAGATATCGCAGAACATAGACAGCATAGCGGACGTGGCCAACCAGAGGCGCGGCATGCTCGACGCGGCGTCCGGCGTCGGGGAATCCCAGAAGGCGCTATTGCGTAAGCTGGACGACGCCATCGGATCGGTGAGGCAGTCGTCCGCCGGCATCAATCAATTCGTCGCGACGGTACAGGATATCGCCAGCCGTACCGCGCTCCTGTCCATGAACGCCTCCATAGAGGCGGCGCGGGCCGGCTCCGCGGGCAAGGGCTTCGGCGTCGTCGCCCTGGAGATCCGCTCGCTTTCCGGCGAGACCCAGAAGAACGCCGACCTCATCAAGGAGATGATACAGAAGAACGACGCGACGGTACGCGAGACGGGGGCGTTCTTCGCCGATTTCTCCGCGACCGTGGCCAAGAGCACCGACGATACGCGCGCGCTGATACAGTCGATGGACGAGATCCTGAACGGTATAAACGAAATGAGCCCGGGCGCCCGAGAGGTGATGCGGGCGACGGAGCGGATGGTCTCCGAGACGCAGGCCTCGGGGGAGATAGTAAAGGACGTCGTAGGGCAGGTGAACGCCCAGCGGGTGGCGGCTTCGCATTTCTCCGCGTTCGCCAAGGAACTCGACGACCGCATCGCCCGTCTCAGGGAGGCCGTCGACGAGATACGCGCGTCGACCGACGAGGTATCGGAGGCGGGCCGCCTCAATATAGAGCAGGTCAAGAAGCTGCAAATATGAGAGAGGAGCGCTCTTCATGAAACGACTATTATCCGCTTTGCCGCTCGCGCTGGCGTTGATCGGTTGCGCCACCGCGCCTTCGACCCCGACCACGATGGATTACGGCAGGTTCGAGGGCAACGTATTCACGAACGATTTCTTCTCGCTGAGCATAGCCGTCCCGGAGGGCTGGGTGGTGCAGGACGCGGCGACGATGGCCCGTCTGGTAAAGCAGGGCACCGATATGCTGTATAGCGACAACGAAGAGATGAAGCGGGCCATAGAGGTAGCCGACGTCGAGAACATGCAGTTCTTCGGCGCCTACCAGTATCCGCTCGGCTCCGCGGTGGAATTCAACCCCAGCGTCATCCTGATGGCCGAGAACCTCAAGAGCGCTCCCGGCGTCGTCGACGGCGGCGACTACCTGTTCCATGCCAAGCGGATGATGGAACAGAGCTCCGTAGAATTCAGGATCGTCGAGGATACCCGCCCGGTGACGATAAACGGCGCCGAGCTGCACGCCCTGGACATAGCCATTACGTACCTCGGCAACGAGATACGGCAGCGCTACTATACGAGGGTGTTGAACGGATTCGCCGTAGCCGTCGTGATCACCTGGACGAACGACGAGGCCCTGTCAGAGCTGGACGCTTCGGTCTCTACGCTGAGGTTCGCGCGCTGACGAGGCGCGGGAGGCTCGTGGCCGCGTCCGGCGTCGCCCCGACCGAGCCGCCCGCGAGCCCGGCGGGTTGAGGCGAGCGACCGAACGGGTATACGCGATCTTTCCGGCCTCCCGCGCCCCTCCGGTCGCCGCTATCGATTGACACGCGGTTTCCGCCTATATATTCTTCGGATTATAATTCGATAAGGAGGTCTGTATGAACGCGATTGAGATACGCATGGCGGTGGTGTTCGGGTAGGATACGCCTCTCCTCGCCCTTTCGCGCCCGAGCGCGCGCGGCGATCAGCGACCTCTCCTGCCCTTCCCTAAGGACGACTCCGCACCTTACCGTCTACCGAACACCCCGACATCCATACGACGCGGCATTCTATCTCTATGGCCCGGGCTGTGGTATATCCGCGGACCCGTAGGGCCGGAAGGCGTTGCTATGTCCAGAACCCTGCGAATTATACATGACGACCGCGAGTCGTTCTTCTGCCGACGATGCGGCAGCCCGGTCCCTCCCTCCATTGCGGGAGGCAGGAACCGCAACCATTGCCCCAACTGCCTGAGCAGCCTGCACCTCGACATCGTCGCGGGCGACAGGCGGTCGCCCTGCAAGGGGCTCATGCGCCCCATAGCCGTCTGGGCGAAGCCCGACGGCGAGTGGAGCGTACTGCATCACTGCGAGCGCTGCGGTATCATCCGCGCGACCAGGATAGCCGCGGACGACGACGAGGGCGCGCTGCTCAAGCTGGCGCTCAAGCCGATCGCGAGGCTGCCTTTCCCGTTGGAGACCTGATATGATCGACGATACATACGGACCGGAGGACTGGGGCTGGCGGCACGAATTCCACGCGGCTTGGGCGGCTATGTCCGATCCCGGACCGGGCGGCAGGCCGCTCGCGCCCGCGAGGGTGACGGGGCGGGAGCGGCATCTCTACGAGCTCGTCTTCCCCGACTTCGCCGGGCGGGCCGGTTTCCCGGACGCTACCGGCGCGGCGGGGTCGCCCCGCATGGCTAGGCGCATCGAGGGGGCGAGCGTCAGCGGGCGCTTCGAGTACGAAGCGAGGGGCCCGTCCGACTACCCGGTGACCGGAGACTGGGTCCTCGTCGACCCGGAGGAGGGCGGCTCGCGCATCCACGCGGCGCTACCGAGGCGGACGGCGCTGAGCCGGGGGATGGCGGGAGACGAGACCGGAGAGCAGGTGCTCGCGGTCAACGTCGATACGCTGCTGCTCGTGTTCGGCCTGGACGGCGGGCGCAACTTCCTCGTTCGCCTGCTGGAACGCGCGCTCGTCGCGGCGAGGAACTCGGGGGCCTCGGCCTGCGTGGTCCTTAACAAGGCCGACCTCGCCTCCGCCGAGGACAAGGAGCGGGCGGTAGCAGAGGCTTCGCGCGCGGCGTCGGTTCCGGTGATAGCCGTGAGCGCCAGGACCGGCGAGGGCCTGGACGAGCTGGCGGCCATGCTGTCGCCCGGTGAGACCGTGGGTATGCTAGGCAAGAGCGGGGTGGGCAAGTCGGCCCTCGTCAACGCGCTGGGCGGCGGGGCCGCCCTCGCCGCCGAGGGGGCGAACCGCGACGGCGACCTGCGCGGCCGGCACACGACGACCTCGAGCCGGCTCTTCCGCCTCGGCTCCGGCGTCCTCCTGATAGACGGCCCGGGCATCAGGGAACTGAAGCTGTGGGGAGACGTCGATGGCCTGGAGGGCGGGTTCCCCGAGATAGCCGAGCTCGCGGGCGGCTGCCGCTTCGCCGACTGCTCCCACTCGGGGGAACCGGGTTGCGCAATCCGCGAGGCGCTGGAGTCGGGGGCGATAGAGCAGTCGCGCTACCTCGCCTGGCTGGAGCTGCGCCGCGAGCTGACCTGGCTGGAGCGCCGCGTAGACGATAAAGCCCGGCGCGAGGACGAGCTGAGGTGGAAGCATATAGCCAAGGATCAGAAGGCTATGAAGAAGTTGCGCGATTGACGCGAGGAGCCAGACCATGACGACGGAGAGACTGACGCTGACGCCCTTCACCGACGACGACATGCCGACGATGAGGGCCTGGCTACGCAAGGAGCGCGTTCTGCGCTGGTATACCGAGCCGGACGAATGGGTCCGCGAGCTCGAGGAGCGCGACGGGGAGTTCTCGTTCATACAGCACTTCATGGCCCGCCTGGGCGGGCGGGCAGTGGGCTTCGGCCAGTACTACGCGTGTGCCGACTCGGGGGAGGCCGACTACGCGGCGTACCCGTCGGCCGGCAGCTACAGCATCGACTACATGCTCGGCGAGGACGACTGCGTGGGCCGGGGCCTGGGCTCGGCGCTGGTCGGCGAGCTCGTAGCCGCCGTGCTCGCCCTGCCCGAAGCGGCCCTTATCGTCGTAAAGCCGGACGAAGGCAACGCCGCGTCGCGGGCCTGCCTGACGGCCAACGGCTTCTCGCTCGACGAGCGCACCGGCGTATTCTGCCTGTACCGATAGTCGGGAGACTTGATAGGCGCAGCGCGCGTGATAGACTGTCGGTATGACCCGGCACGCCCTTCGCCGCCTCGCCTATGCGCTCTTAGCCGCGACGGCGCTCGTCCCGTACGCTTTTCCCGATCCCGGCCGCGCGCTCCTGCTCGAGCCGCGCGCGTCCCCGGGGCCGGCTCCGCTCTGCGGGATAGTCCTGTGGGGCTCGAATCCCAGGATAGAGGCCTACAAGGGCGCGGTCACGCTCGAGTTCTCCTACTTCTACTACTCCGACGTCGCGGGCGACGACCCCGCGGGCGACTATGCCTACGACTGGTCAGCGGTGGACGCGTTCCTTTCGGCCGCCAAGGCCCGGGGGCACCACGGGATCGTCAGGTTCAGGGATACCGACCCGGAGCTCGGCCTCGGGCGCCCGAGCCTGCCCGCCTCCCTGTGGGCTACCACCCGCCAGGCCGATTACCGCGAGGGCATAGCGGGCGCGGCAAGGACGCGCGTCGCGTTCCCCGATTGGTCGAACCCGGCGGTTCCCGCGTTCATCGCCGCCTTCTATAGGAAGATGGCGGAGCGATACCCCGATCAGTCGTCCGGCCTCGCGTACGTGGAGGTCGGCTTCGGTTTCTGGGGAGAGTACCATATAGACTTCGATAATCTGAGCGCCTTCTCCGACGAAGACGCGGACACCGTGGAGGAGGCCGTCGGTCGGCTCTTCCCGTCGCGGGCGGACCAGCTGGCGATACTCGGCGTAGTCGCCGAGGCCTTCACGGATATACCCTGGGGCATATCCATCGACGCGGCGGACCCTGATTTCGGCCCGTTCGGCGAGTCACCCCCCGGCGGGCCCCCCGCCTTCGGGCTGTTCGACGATTCCCTGCTGCACGCGGAATGGGAGGCCGTCAACGAGGGCGACTGGGGCTTCTTCGACCATCGTACGGATTCGCGGGTGAACGGGGGCGAGTTCAGCTACTATACCCGGTACGATCAACGGCGCGCCCTGGACGCGGACGGGCCGCACGGTATCCCGCTCGCCGAGGCGGCCGGGCGCCGGCGCCTGTCGTTCGTGATAGGCGACGGCCAGACGAAGTACAGGAGCCCCGCCGAGCTGGCCGCCGCGGGCCGCCTGCTGGGATACGCCCTCGAGGTCGAGGACGCGTCCCCGGCGGACGGGGGTACGGCCGTCACGGTCAGGAACGCGGGCGCGGCCGTCGTGCCGTTCCGCCTGTTCGCGGCCTTCGGCGCCGTCCGGTCGTCGGCCTCGCTGAAGGGGCTCATGCCGGGCGAGGCGCGCACGCTCGTCGTTCCCGTCGTCGACCCCGACCCCGCGGACTTCGCGTTCGTCTCCCCGGCCTTGCTGCCGGGGCAGGTCGTTCCCTATACCGTACGCTACGGGACGGCCGCCCGATAGCCCGAATCGACGGGCTGTCTTTTGGCGCCGCGCCCGATATAATGGTACGCATGAGCCCGACGGACGGATACGATTTCAGCCTCTACCGCAGCGACCTCGGCAAGGAGCTGCGCAGGATCAGGAAGCTGCAGGGCGTCTCCGTGGAAAGGCTGGCGGAGTCCACCGGCCTCCACGAGAATACGATAGGCTGCATAGAGCGCGGCCGCAACGACATCAAGCTGGTCTCCAACGCGCGCATCATGGCGGCGCTCGGCTGCGAGAGCTTCGATATAGGGGAGACTACCTTCTCCTTTACCGTCGAGGCGTTGGCCGACTATCCCGAGCGCGGGTCAGTCCTTGGCCTGCACGCCAGCTCCATCGTGTACATGACGGGCAGGACCATCCGCGAGCGCAGGATCGCCGAGGGCGTCACGATCCTGCGGTTGTCGGAACGTACGGGAATACACTACAACACCATCTGGAACATCGAGAACGGGCTGGTAGAGGCGACGCTGTTCAACCTGTATCGGATACACAAGAGCCTGAGCGTGTTATCGCTGAAGGGAACCGCGAAGGGGCTACAGATAGTAGGTTAGGAATGGCCGTCCTTTAGCCCGCGAAGGCCGGCTCGATATATCCCTTGATCAGCTCGACGCTGTCCTTGGCGTCGGGCGCGAGGAGCGCGGCGACGGAGACGACCAGGTCCTTCTTCCGGTCGACGTAGATGGCGTTGCCGCCGTCTCCCAGGGCGGCGTAGCTATCCCCGCCCGGTAGCCACCACAGATAGCCGTAAGCCATATCGCCCCATCGGACGCATCGGCTATGCTCGTTCGTGCTCTCCTCTACCCACCGGGACGATACGATGCGCTCGCCGTCCCAGGTCCCGCCGTTCAGGTACAGCTGTCCTATCCTGGCCATATCGTCGGGCGTAAGGAAGAGTCCCCAGCCGGCGGCGTTCAGGCCAGCTGGGTCGACGGCCCAGCCGCGGACGCCCCTGGCCTGCATGACGGCGATATGCTCTTCCTTCGTGCGTAGCGCAAGGTCGCGCGGCACGTCTATCCCCAGCGGCGCGAACAGGTTCTCCACGGCGAAATCGCGCACGGACCGTCCCGTCGCCCGCGCGAGGATGCCCGACAGGAGGTGGGTGCCCCCGACGGCCGAGTAGTTGAATTCTCCGATGGGCTTGTCCCCGCCCAATAGGTCGAGCGCGTCCTTGATAGGGTTGGGGCTGGCGAAGAACGCCTCGTACGGCTCCACGTCGTATTTGTACGGCGCCGTCATGGTAAGCAGGTTCTGTATGGTAATGGATCGAATCGTCTTCTCGCCCGGTAGGACGGCGTACTCCGGGAAGAAGTCCAGTACCTTACGCTCCACGCCGCTTATGAGCCCCCGGTCGACGGCTATGCCTATGAGCGCCGAGACTACGCTCTTGGTCACCGAGTACACGTGCACGGCGTCGCCGGCGGCATAGCCGTTGAAGTAGGCCTCGTAGGCGACTTCCCCGCTCTTCCTGACGACGACGCCCGTGACGCCGCTATATTCTCCGGCTATGAGCCCCTCGAGCTCCCTGATCCTCTCGCTGTCCATGCGTTACGCTCCCTTTCCAAGGCCGCGTTGGCGGCTCTGGACAAGGGATATAGTCATTAAAAAAGATTTACAAGTACCATTATAAAATAATTATTAAAATTATCGGCCTTCCCCCGGGAGCACGAAGCGGAATCCGTCCGGCGCCGCTTCCCTGCGGTAGGGCCCCGCGGGCCGGAACGGCGGTCGAGCGGAGGGAAAAACATGAAGAAACGGCTGGTCCTGCTTTTCGGCGCATGACGTATCTCCGTTTCCGCGATCCTGGTCAGGGTCTCTAGCGTCAACGGCATCGGCTCGGCCTTCTATCGCTTCGTCTTCGCTTTGATCATCGTCGCTCCGATATGGATCGCCAGGCGTATCAGGGTAGACCCCGGGTACGCCCTGCTATGCATATCGGGCGGCCTGTTCTTCGGCCTGGAGCTCGCGTGCTGGAACCTGTCGGGCCTGGCCGTCTCGTTCATGAAGGCGGGGAATAAAGGGCGAACCGGGGCATGGATGGTATAAGCCGTGATAAACGCTTTATAGCTCGATCGACCCGAAGGACAATGCCGATTCCCCATACGCGATCAGATGGTCTCCAAGGCCGTACGGTACCTGGCCGCGGCGCCTGAGGATGGACGAGGGCCTCTTCTACTGACTCGGGAAGCGGATAGGGCTGGTCCTGCATAACGCCCTGATGTACGGCGAGGTATCGGCGATCGCCCATACCGACATGCTGACCGGCCTCTCGGACTACAAGCCCGAGAGACCGCCCGGCGAATTCTTTCCCGAGTTTACCTTTATTTTACCTTGCCTCCGTATGCTGGTCCCCGCGACGAACGCGAGAGGGACATGTTCCCATAGGAGAGTACGATGAGATTCGAAGGAAAGACGATAGTGGTTACGGGCGCCGGCGGCGGGATAGGCCGCCAGCTCGTGCTCAAGCTGCTCGGGAAGGGAGCCTCGGTAGCGGCCGTGGATATCAATGCGGCGGCCCTCGAGGATACGCGGAGGCAGGCCGGGGCCGAGGCCGAGGCCGGCAGGATAACGCTCCATCGGGCGGATATTACCGACCGCGCCGCGGTCGCCCGCCTGCCCAAGGAGATAAAGGCGGTCCACGGCCGCATAGACGGCCTCATCAACAACGCCGGCGTCATCCAGGACTTCATACCCCTGGCGGACCTGCAGGACTCGGCGATAGAGCGGCAGATGAACATCAACTTCTACGGGATGATGAACATGACCCGCGCCTTCATACCCTACCTGGCCGAGCGCGGAGAGGCCTGCATCGGCAACGTCTCCAGTATGGGCGGCTTCCTGCCGGTCCCCGGGCAGGCCGTCTACGGCGCTTCCAAGGCCGCGGTGAAGATAGCCACCGAGGGCCTGAGGATGGAACTGAGCCGCACCGGCATCGGCGTCTCCCTCATCATACCGGGCGGCGTGGAGACCGATATAAAGAAGAACTCGGGCCTCGAGAACGCCGAGGTATCGGAAGCGGCGAAGAAGTCAGCGGGCATAAAGCTGACGTCGCTCGGTAAGGCGGCGGATATCATCCTCGGGGGCATGGAGAGGAACAAGGCGAAGATACTCATAGGGACCGACTGCAGGATAATGGACTTCCTGTACCGGCTGATGCCGCTAAAGGCCGGGGAAATGATCAGCAAGGTCATGTCAGCGAACCACGGCGGCATATTCAACCGCGCCGAGCAGCTGGCGGCGAGGATCTAGGCGCCGGGCGCGGGCCGAGGAGTATCGTCATGGAGAAGAAGGTATGCGTTATAACGGGCGGCGGGAGCGGCATGGGACTGGCCGCCGCCAAGGAATTCGGCGGTAGCTATACGGTGGTTATAGCCGGCCGTACCGCGGGAAAGCTGGAGGCCGCCGCCTCGGAGCTGCGGGCCGCGGGCGTCGACGTACGGCCGCGGGCCTGCGACGTCTCAGAGAGGGCGTCGACCGACGCGCTGGCCGCGTTCGCCAGGACGCTAGGCCGG
The DNA here is from genome assembly GCA_002839315.1 of Spirochaetae bacterium HGW-Spirochaetae-3. Taxonomy (GTDB): domain Bacteria; phylum Spirochaetota; class Spirochaetia; order Treponematales; family UBA12059; genus SZUA-370. The sequence continues at coordinate 3,889 of PGXV01000003.1, read as the reverse complement.
ATAGGAGTCGTGATAAACGCCGCCGGGCTGTCTCCGAACATGGGGACGGCGGAGTCTATCATGGCAGTGAACGCGATGGGGGCGATCAACATGCACGAGTCCTTCCTGCCCCGCATGGGCGAGAACGGGTGCCTGATCGACGTATCCTCTATGTCGGCCCACCTGACCCCAGGGTTCATCATGCCGAGGAGGTGGTACTCGCTGTCCCGGGACGATCCCGAGCGGTTCATGAGGAAGATGATGGGGCGGGTGAATTTCTTCCCCGGCAGGGTCCGGCCGGGCGTCGCCTACGCCATCTCCAAGAACTTCCAGCTCGATTACGTGAGGATGGAGGCGGCCCGTTTCGGCGCCAGTGGCGCGCGCGTCCTTTCCGTGTCGCCGGGCAACTTCGATACGCCCATGGGCGCCGTAGAGAAGGAGGAGGCGGAGCTCTATATCAGGTACTGCGCCGTCAAGCGCCTCGGCAGGGTGGAGGAGATAGCCAGGTTGTTCGCCATGTGCGCGGACGAGGGCATGGGATACCTCACAGGGGTCGATATCCTCTGCGACGGCGGTTGCGTCGCGTCGGGCGTAAACCCGCTGAAGAGGAACGTCGCGTAACGGCGACGCGCCTCCTGGAACGCCGGTCGCCTTCCACTACTCATCGCTTCCTACGCGGAAGCGACCGGCGACCAACTCGGTAAACGAATCCCGCTAACTTGGTGGACGTATTCCCGCTAACTTAGTGGATATATCCTGACTAACTTAGTGGATATATCCTGACTAACTTAGTGGATATATCCTGACTAACTTGGAAACGCTACGCTGACTAACTTGGAAACGGGTCGACGACTAACTTGGTTGTCAGTAGTGTACGAAAACCATAATGTATAAACCACCGCTAAGCACGTCCCCGGGCCTGCCTGTAGACAATTGTCTATAGGCGAAACCCCCCTCAGAGGCGCTCCTCGCGTAATCCGGCCGTACGATTCCGCTTTCTATTAATAGAGACGGGGGTATCATTACCTTTCGCCGGTGCAAAGGACGCTTTCCGGAGACGGGATCTTGCGCCTTCGCCCCTGGGCCCGAACGGGGATCCCTCCCAGCTAGGGGGATCCCGCGATTCGCGAGGTATTACGACCACGACCTGCGCCTGCACCAGAGGACGTACCGCAAGGACGCGGCCATGCTCAAGCTCAACACCAAGATGACGCGGCTGGAGTACTTCGACAAGCGTATGGCGGCCATACGGTCCGCCTACTCGACGTCCGACGACGTCACCAACCGGGGCCGTCCCGGCGAGATCGTCAGGCTGGACGGGGTACGCATGGGCTTCGACAAGAAGGACGAGCGGGTAGGCGTCTTCTTCGTCAACGGCGTGGCCGTGCGGTCCATGGCATACCACGTCAACAACAGCCGTATCGTGGCCGCCACGATACCGGCCGACCTGGAAAAAGGAGCGTACACGCTCGTCGTCAGGACCATGCCCAACGGTAAGGACATAGCCGAAGGGAGGTACAACAAGGAATTCATAATCAGGTAACGCCTAGTACCGGCCCCCCGCCTATCGTAAGGCGCGGGGGCCGGGTTTCGTCATTATAAAAGATGAATAAAAACTAGCGTATCGGGGGATGGGGGTATAGAATGCACGGTGGTCGATTGGCTGTATATGAGCACCAATAAGAGCGATCATGCGAAGATGGATCCGATGGTCAAGATCGAGGATCAGGAAGGGCTGGATATTATCAAGAACGACGTTTTGAAGCGCGAGATACTGGATGCTCCCGAAGCTATAGAAGCTTTGGACAGATATAGTAAAATATTGAAGAAGATAGAGAAAAAGAAAATGAAGGACAAGGCTTCTGCCGTTGTAGCGGAAGCAGAGCCTGTAATAGAGAATACGGAAAGAGTCAATCACGAAATGCTAGGAGCATTGTGACGCATTATATGATGGTTGTGGATTGATCAAGATAGAAGGCTGGAAGGTGTAAATACATGTTCGGCTGGCTAAAAAGGCAAAAATGAAAAAAAAACCAGTCATATTGTTAGAGTACTATAATAGAGTATTCCATATGTTGAATATAAACTTACAAAAAGATGGAATAAATTTTGATGAATTATTTTATTCTTCATGTAAATACTGGAACCTAGTACCTACTGGCATATACACATATGCAAAAGCGAAAGAATTACTTGAAACATATAATAATATTCTTGACCATAAAATAAATCAAATATTATCAAAACATTCTGTAATTTATTGGATTCATATTTATCGAAGATTATCTCCAGGCCCGATTGGGAATGATAAAAGACCTCAATCTATTGTATTAACTAGAGCTGCAATGGAGGCTTGTATACAAAAATATGGACAATTGTATAAATGTGATGGAATAGAATATAGTAATAAAATCAAGATATCAGAAATATTTAATGGACTACTTTTAGCAGAACAATTCGAGTTAGAACGAAAATTAATTGAGGAAGAGAAAATTGGACAATTAGTATTAACGAAATTTGGAAGAGAAGAATTAATTGATATATATACCGCTGAAAGAATTGCGTATGAATTATGGCGTGTTGGAGCTATGTTGAGAATCTTGGCCAAAGGAGCCTCATTAATTGTTATTCATGACAAACCATTTTATATCGATAATCGATCTGAAGATCTTGATTTTTGCGTTAGAAACTATGATGAAAGGAACCATGGAGGCGATGCAACATCTACTGGCGTTTGGTGGGGTAAAGATAATTCAAATGAAGATATAATATTTCTTCCTTTTTATAATGCTGCTAGAGGAAAAATTGATGCTTTTAACGATTTAGCAAAATCAATATTTAAGGTTAAAATTGATCCTTCCCTTTCTCCAAATTTTATTTGGTATCCGTATGCTATTGGTAAATACTATAAAGCTCATAAAGATTTATCATCGAAATTTCGCGAAATTAATAGTGTTTCCTTAGAAGGAATTATTTTAGTAATTGCTTCTATAGGTATTGCATTATTTAAAGTATCAACTGAAACATCTTTTGATCATTTTTTTCATACTTGGATGCGTGGATATTTATATCCATATAGAAGCGCTACAATAAAAAAAATAATAAATGAAAATATGAGTTATAGTTTGAAAATGCTTGGAATAAAATATATCGATGAATGTGATATTGACAGTGCGATAAGATTTTGGACATTGAGTGTCGAAAATAGAATTAAAATAGATACGCATTATTTTGGGCCGCATTACTGTTTTTTACCTGTAGATAATGAAACAACTCTTCTGGATTGTGCATGGATTGGTAGAAGGCTTTTTGACTTATTTTATAGTGTTACTATATCAGATAATAATTTTAAAGGGAAAGCACTAGAAGAAGCAACGCGATATGTTGATTCGGTTTTGCCAACGAAATGGTGTAAATCGATAAAAGGGACAAGAAAACAAATTGATTTTGCATTTGGATTAGGGAATTGCTTATTAATAGCTGAGTGCAAAGCAGTTGCAAAGTCAATAGGCTATGATCGTGGAGATAAAAACGCTATAGACTATAGATTAAAAAATGTTATTGAAAAATCAATTAAAGAAGCTGAAGATAAAGCTGCATTCTTAGTAAATAATCCAAAGGGAACAAACTATGATATAAGCAAGTATGAATACATTTTACCGATTGGAATAAGCACATTTATAGAATTTATGCCTAGCAAAGATAAAAAGTACTGGATAACTGAGGAAATACCAAGAGTGTTAACTCCTGATGAGCTTAAAGCATTCATTAGTAGCAATGTTGAATTGGAAAGACTGAATAATCTAATAAAAATAGAAAATAAATAAAGCAGCTTAGGTTCAAGTATGAAGTGCAACGGTGATGCTGTTTCGTAATATACTTCATACGGTGTTTTGAAGCCAAGACGCTT
>PGXV01000002.1 GCA_002839315.1 Spirochaetae bacterium HGW-Spirochaetae-3 | reverse complement strand
TGGTAGGAGCAGGTTGCATTGATTATCGCAACTCTCCCGCTTTTTGGCTACATCGTTGCACTTACTACTTGAATGCAGGCAGCCGAACAATCGCTTCAACCTGAGTTAGCGGTTTGTCACAGCTTTTGCTTGTCGCTTCGTTCGGCAAAAGCTGCGCCAATTCCGCTTCCCAGGTTAAGCGTATGTTAGGTTTACGGAGGTATGATCAAGGATCATACTTTACAGTTATCAAGGATCATGCTTTACACATTCTGAGCATCGGATAACCCTTACAGCAAGGGGGAAACCTATGTCATGGAAGGTGGCGAGTATGGCGAGCGAGAAGCAGAAGTTCATCATCTTGTACCAGTCTGGCAAATTCACCAAGACGGAGCTCTGTAAAGGGTTTGGCATAAGTCGACCGACCGGCGATGCCATACTGAAGAGATTCGAAGAAGAAGGTTGGGAAGCGCTGGCAGTACGATCGAAAAGGCATATAGACCACCCCTTCAAGACAGCCAGGGACATAGAAGACGCAATAATCTCGGAACGAAAGAAGCATACACATTGGGGCGGCAAGAAGATTCATAGGCTGCTTGAGCGCGACTACGACTTCAGTGATGAACATATTCCATCAATCACGACTGTAAACAACATCCTTAAGCGTGAAGGACTTGTGCTGGCACGACAGCGAGTGCGCAGGCATCTTGAAAATCGACATCCAGTTTACGACCCGGATTATCCTAACCAGATACAGAGTGCTGATTTCAAGGGCAAGTTCCGGATGGGTAACCGTGAGTACTGTAACCAGCTGACTATAGCAGATACCAGAACTCGCTATCTATTTGCCATACAAGCATTGGAACGGCCTGATACTGAAAACTGTAAACCTATATTTGATAAGGTATTCCGAGAATATGGCCTTCCCGAGTACCTGCATACAGATAATGGAGCGCCGTTTGGAAATGCGAACTCCCTGAGAAGGATGACGCAGTTTTCTGTATGGATCATGGATGTCGGAGTTACACCGGTTTACTCTGATCCCGCCCACCCAGAGCAGAACGAGCGGCATGAAAGAATGCATCGGGATCTGAAAGCCGAGGCTACGCGGCCTGCAGCAGGGAACATGCGAGCGCAGCAGAAGAAGTTCGACAAGTACCTGCTTGAATACAATAACGTTCGCCCCCATGAAGCTCTTGGAATGAAGACCCCTGCCGAGGAATATGTCAGGTCAGCAAGAGGCTATCACGGTGTCATTAGTTCTTGGGATTATTCAAAGGAGTAGCGCCCTAAACTAGTCACGGTCAATGGTGCAGTGCGATGGGATACAAATCACCTGGTCATGATCAGTACAGCGTTGTCAGGGCGCTATGTAGGCATTGAAGAAGCAGGTGACGGTATCTGGCGGATATGGTATCGTCATGTTGCATTAGGATATTATAGTGAACTGGCGGGTAGGGTATTTGAAATCGAGGATCTCGAACTATAAAGGATCATCCTTTACATCGAGGCCTTGAAAAAGTGTAAAGGATGATCCTTATTGAACCCGGAAAAAGAAGACATTCTTTAGCGTTTAAGGAGGAAGTTGTGAAGAACCTTATGGCTTTGGCAACTCTTGTTCTCTCACTTTTTTCTTGTGCTACATTTGTCCTGGAACCAATTCCTTCAGATTCAATTGCAATAAAAAAGGATAGAGGAAATTCCTTACCATTTTTTGTGAATGATCGAATTGGCCTTATTGCTTCTCCCGAATTTCATGGATCTGAAATACTGATAAAGATTAATCTATCAAATATTTCGGAAGAAAGCATTTCATTTACAGATTCTGATTTTGAAATTGATGTTTCTACGGATGGAGTAATCTGGAAACCATTAAGAGTCTACTCTTCAAAGGAATACTATTCTAAAGAGAAGTCTGAATATATTGCTGGCGCTGTAATAATGGTTCTTGGTGCCGTTGCTGATACGGCATCAGCCGGTCAAGGATCTGCAACAACGACCGGAAATGTTTATGGCTCAAGTCAATATGGATCATACTCTGGAACCTATACTAGTACTACTAGATATTATGACTCCGCGGCAGCTGAACTTGCTGCGCAACGGAATTCTCAAATGATATCGAGCTATGCATCAACAGGGAAAGCATGGTTAGAGCTTTTAGAAAATAATTTATTCTACTCGATTGATATGGCCCCTGGAGAAGGATACTTTGGTATGATCTTCTCAAAGAAAGGTAATGGAAAATACTATAGAATTAGGTGTAATAATGAAAGCGCTGATCAATTATCGATAGAATATATTAAGGAAAAATACTAAATATTAGAAACCTAACAATCGCTTCAACCTGTCTCGCCTATTGTCACGGTTTGTGCTTGATACGCGCTTGAGGCGCGCGCACAATCCGCGCCAGTAACTCGTTGACGGTTAAGCCTATGCTATCCCTAAAAAGCTATTCCACAGTAAAATATCATAGTGGAGGCTATACATGATGCTTGATATGAATCTTGAAAATTCGATTAGGATGAAAATACTGGAAAAAAGAGAGAGTAAGGAGTTTTATGAATATGTGGACAGGAATAGGGAAAATAGCCAGAAATGGGTGCCCTTCGTAAGTAAAACAAGATCGGTAGAAGACGCTGAATCGTATATCGATAAGTTCCTCGAGTCGTTCAGGAAGGGCGAGGGTTATTATTGGGGGTTGTGGGATAATGATAAAGTAATAGGATTTGTCCTGATTAAAGATATCGATAGTGATTTGGGCGTAGCTGAAATCGGGTATATGATTGATAAGGATTATGAAGGTAAAAAGCTGATTAAGAAATCTTGCGACGTCATGATCGATTATATTTTTAATGGGCTCGGATTACATAAGATTAGAATATGCTGTCATGAAGATAATATAAAGAGTCGTGCATTCCCTGAAAAGTATGGATTTAAGCTAGAGGGGATCATTAGGGATGATATTAGGATAAATGGAGAACTGTGCAATACTATGTATTGGGGCCTCATGAAACAGGAGTATCCTAAGGCGAAGTGAGCTCGAGCGTCTCGATGTCGGATGCGGGCTGGTCGGTCGCCTCGGCTCCAGGGGCTTCGCCGTCAGCGTCGTAGCATGCGTCGATGGTAAAGACGTTGACTCCCTGGATGACCTCCAGCGTCAGCCTCTCGTTCTGTTCCGCCAGGTCCGACGTCGCCGAGATCGCGCGCTGTATCTCCGCCGTCTCGCGGCCGATCTCGTCGTTGGCTGCGACCGCGGCTTCAGCTACCGACTTCAGGGTGACGACCTGCTCCAGGATCTGGGCGTTGCCTACCGTCATCTCCTCGGCCCCGTCGTTCACCTGTTTCGTTATCGTCGTCAGGCGCGCCAGCCCGTCCAGCACCCGCGCTCCGCCGGCGCTCTGCTCGGAGGTAGCCGTCCTGATCTCCGAGACGACGCGGCCCACGTCTCCGACCTGCTCTATCACCTTGCCGAAAGAGCCCGAGACCGCCGCGGCCGCGGACTCGACCTTGACTATAGAGGAGCCGACCTTGGCGAGGTCGACCGATATCTCCGACGCCTGCGACGCGCTCCTCTCGGCGAGCTTGCGTATCTCGTCGGCCACGACGGCGAACCCCCTGCCGGAGTTGCCCGCGTGCGCCGCCTCTATGGCCGCGTTCATCGCGAGCAGGTTCGTCCGCTCGGCTATGTCGTTGATCGTCGCCGCCGCGATGGCGAGCCCCTGGGAATAGCGCGATATCTCCTCGACGGCCGAGCCCATGTCGACGAGGACCCGCGATCCCTCCCGCGACGAGGCGAGCAGCGACTCCGACGCCTTGTCCGCCCGGTCGGCGCCGACCGCGACGCCCCTGACCGCCGTGATCATCGCCTCTACGAGAGACGACGACTGGCCGATGACGGCCCCTTGGTCGCCTATCATGGCGAACAGGGAATCGACGGTCCTCGCCAGTTCCTCTATCGCCGCGGCCACCGCGTCTACCGCCTTCGCCTGTTCCGCTAGACCGGCCTTCGAGGAGGCGATCGCTCCGTCTATGCCTTCTACCGCCCGCGTCGTGCCGTGCATGTTGGCGGCGAGGTTCTCGCCCTGGCGGCTCAGCTTGAGCGCCCGCTCCCGTACGGCTCCGACGAGCGAGTTGAGGGAGCCGGTGAGTTCGGTGGCGGCCGCGGCGATGGAGCCGATCTCGTCGGTGCCCATCGACTCCAGCCGCTCGGTGCAGTCGCCGCTGGCCATGCGCCTGAGGCTCTTGACGAGTGACGCCAGAGCCCGCGTCATCGATGTAGAGATGATGGCCGACGCGGCTATTATGGCGATCGCGGCGATGGCGTTGACGATCAGGAGCGTCCTTCTGTTGGCCGCCGCCTCCGCGGTGGCGACCAGGTACCCGTCGTCCTGCTCGGTACGGACGCGGGATTCCAGGACGTCGAGCTTCTTCTCTATCGACTCGTAGGCGGCGGTCGCGGAATCCATCGCCTCGCGTATCCCGGCGGCCCCGGAGCCGGCGGCCGCGGAGATACGGCCGGCGCTGGCGACGTACGCTCCGAGGTCGGCGACTATCGCGTCGTCGATAGAGAGCGAGCCGAAGGCGTTGATCGCCTGGGCGAGCTTCGTCTCGGTGTCCTTGAGCCAGAAGAGCCTGGAGCTGATCTGGCTGGCCGTCTCGCCCGACAGGGCGGAGTTCGCCAGCGCGACGATCCGGGCGTTGTAGGTCGCCATGCGCGAGCGCAGGTCGGCGACCGCGCGGTAGGTCTTCATATGAACGACCTGAACCGTGTCGTAGGCCTCGCCGAGCGAGCGCAGGCCCCTGTCGGCGGTGACGTACGTGACCGCGAAGGCGACCAGGAATACCGACGTGAGGATGAGCAGCTTTACGAAGACGGGTATGTTGCCCAGGAACGATCTTTTCATGGCTTGACCCTCCGCTGTCCGCGCGGTACGCCCGCGCGTATCATGACGATACACCTAAAAGTGTGAAATTGGTACCTATTTATAGAAGCGTTATCAAGACGACCCTTAGGATGCAACTACGGGTAGCGGTAACCGCACGCGCTGGTTGGTAGCTAAGATCGCGCCTTTGATCCACTATGGACGACGGAGGGATGCATGCGACTACACGAGAAGATCGTCAAGCTAAGGAAAGAAAAGAATGTTTCCCAGGAGAGACTCGCTGACGAGCTTGGCGTGAGCAGGCAAGCGGTCGCTAAATGGGAAGGATCCGAAGCGTTGCCGGAAATAGAGAAACTCATACGATTAAGCAAGTACTTCGGCGTCACCATAGACTCGCTCGTTAACGACGATGAGAAATGCGGCGAGCCGATGGCGCCGCGGGACGTCGAAACTGAAAGAGTAGTGAGGTTCTTATGCAAAGCGAAGAAGAGTACCTATGCGGCCAAGAAGAAAGAGGAAAGCCCGTCGAGGACGAACTCGCACGATCTACGATACGAGGAAGACGGGTTCGAGTACTTCGATACGTATCTCGGCGGAGAACGATTCTCCGGCGAAGAAGCTGTGTGGCTGAGCGATTCACCGATATGGGCCATGAACTATACGGGCAGGGTACTCGGCGAACTGTTTTCCGGCGATTTCCTGAAAGAGGCATTGGCGAACGTATCCATGGATATGCCTTTTCGCGGACCGCGGGTTTATGTGAATAATGAATACTGTTATCATTGTTTCGTAAACGGTTCGTTCGACTGGTTTGACGGATATGAGGAGATCGTAGTGCGCGATCAGAAGGTATACGAATGCAAATTCCACGGTGGTACGGTAAAATAAGTTAGTTACAGGCCTTCGTAGGCGTATGCTTCGGCGACTAAAGAGCGTCGATTAACAGGACGCGGGGAGAGGAAAACATGGTAGGCAAAAGTCGGAAAATCACTAAATTCGCAGCGATAATCGGACTTATAATTACATGCTCGTTCCTGGCGATCGTCGCGCATGCGATCTTGCCGGCAAAGGTCGATGAGAGCCGGCTTGACGGCATTCTGGTTACTACGTTGAGTTTTCCCGTCGTAGCGACTATCTACTTTATAATTCTATATACGCAATGCGCGTTGTCGATCATGTTTAGCATAGAAGGCTCTCCTCGCGGTGGATCCGTGGCAGGATTTTACCTCGGGCTTGCCTATGCCTTACTTTATATCGTCGGAATGCAGGAACTCGTTATTGACGTAAGCCCGTTTGAAGAATGGTCGGTCGATTTCGTAGTATACCAGTTCTATATGGGGCTGGGAGACGCTATTCCAGTAATTATCCTATGCTCCGCGATTGGTCGAATAGTAAAGAGAAGGCCGAATGGGGATATGCATGAGAAAAGGGTGAGTAGATATTCACCCTTGCTGTTCGCGATCGTAATTGGTACGGAAAGGACGTTGATTAGCTTAGCTGGGTTAATACATAACACTATCAACGTGTATCCGCTTCAGGTAATCTTATGGAATTATGCGCTAGGATGTACTATTGGAATATGTTATATGATACTACGAAAGCACTATAGCAATAATGAGAAGCTAATGATATTCGGGATATCCTTTAATTGGATCATATTTAATATGTTTATTGGGTTGATTAAAAAGGGAGCGATGTTCGATTCCTTGTTAAGAAGCGTTATCGATGCGCTTATGATAGTACTCGTTATGCAGGTTCTAAGGATACAAGGCAGAAAATATAGCCTGAGCTGAATAGTGAGGCCGCGCGGCGGGCTTCGTCGCGATGCGGTGTACGCTGATACCTAGGATGTACTTCTATGATAGATACCCGGTTTTCCTTCGCGTTCTATATACTTACCGTAATGCTGCTGATAGTCTCATTCTTCCGGAGCAGAGAGAAGACCGTGCGCGCCTTGAAAAAAGCGGTGAAGATGTTCTTTTCCATTCTACCGCAGTTCGTATCCGTCCTGGTTATCATGGGAGTTCTTCTCGCTATCGTAAGCCGGGAAACGGTGAAGACCGTCATCGGGACGAATTCTGGAATGACGGGCATGATCATTTCCGGTATAGTCGGGGCCGTCGCCCTCATTCCAGCCCTGATCGCTTTCCCCGTCGCCGCGGAGTTGCTCGGTAATGGCGCCGGCCTGGCGCAGGTCGCGGTTTTCATATCGACGTTGACGACGGTCGGAATCGTTACGCTGCCGCTCGAGATGAAGTACTTCGGCAAGAAAATTCCGTTATTACGGAACGCCTGCTTCTTCCTGGCGTCGTTCTTCGTCGCGGCCGTCGTCAGGTTGGTTCTGGCATGAAATCACCCGCGAGGCGGTATTTGCTATGCAGTATCCTTTGCGCGCTCGTGGCGCTCCTGCTGCTTACGCTACCTGAGCTTGGACAGCGTATACTTACCTCGACGCTTGCCGCGGGAAAGAATTTCTTGCTTATAATCCCGCCCGTATTTGTCTGCGTGGGACTGCTTGACGTCTGGGTGGATAGAGAGCGGATGATAAAGGCGATGGGCGACGGCTCTGGAATTAGCGGAGTATCGATAGCCTTTCTTTTCGGGGTAGTAACCGCGATTCCGATATACGCGTTGTTCCCGGTCGCAGGTATATTGATGAAAAAGGGATGCAGACTCGAGAACGTACTCATATTCATGTGTTCCAGCGCGAGCATTCGAATTCCGCTGTTGTTGTTTGAAACCGCCTCGCTGGGATGGGAGCTAGCCGTTACGCGGCTCGTCTGCAATATACTGGTCGTCCTGGGTATCGCTTGGTTTATCGGAAAGGTAGTTCCCGGTACGGAGAAGATGGAAATATATACGATGGCAAGGCGATTATAGATACATGGTATATAGTCGATGCCTATGGAATTCAACGAGAAGCTGCAGCGCCTGAGGGCGAAGGCCGGATAGCATAGCGGTATACTACCGTCCTCCTCGCCAATCGGAAGGCGGGATAGTAACTAGTACCTTGTTACGATTAAGGACCCATAAATAGCCTGGCTCTCGTATAGAGCAGCTATGTCTTGTATCCTGCGCTTCATTTCGGCTCGGATGCGCAACGGCTCCAAGCACTCGCATTTATCCCCGAGGCTGAAAAGAATATTGTAGTAGTAATCGTTCTCTATGAAAGGAAAACGAACGATATAATGTACGTCGCCGTCTGGTGAAACGTGTTCATAGGTGCAATGATCGAGTACCCTGTCCATGACGGACGCATGGCTACGGATTATTATTTCTGTCTGCATGGTCGCCAGAGTATCGGTAAATCCAACTGAGGATTCTGATACTCTCGCGGCGTAAAGGACTCCTCCTGTATCCGCAGGTTCGATGTGCGGGATAGCTTGAATAAGCGGAAGTCGTTTCTTGTGCGGCAATACCCGTACCAATACCAATGGCTGCCCTTCAACACAAGCTGATACGGCTCGGCTGTCCGCGCGGTCTTGTTTCCGTACCGGTCCGTGTATTCGAACGAGAGCGGCTTCCTTTCATGCGAGGCCGTCTTGACGACCTCCAGGAACGGTCGTATGTTCGCGTCGCCCATCCACGCCCGATGTCTAGCGAACGGGAATGCCCGCCTCGCCATGGCGCGGGATCTGGGCCGCGAGCGAGCCCAAGGAACGCGCGATGCCTTCGGCGTCGGGGATCAAGACGCTCGCGTTAACGCGGAAGGACGACTCGTGACGGCGAGCGACGCCAAAGAGGTTGCCCGGCGCCACGAGGATGCCGTCCGGGACCGCCCTGGCATAGAGGTCTTCGGATTTTCTCCCTCCCGGAAGCGTGACCCAAAGGGACACGCCTCCCGACGGGTCGCTCGCCAGCGTGCCTGCGGGAAAGGCCGCAAGGATCGCCGCGCGCGCGGCTGGCACGCGGGCTCTGAGCGCGCCGCGGACCTTGCGGAGATGCCGGGGAAAAAAACCGTCCTCGAGGAGCAACGCCATGGAGATCTGGGGGATCGCCGACATGCCGAGATTCATGATCCGGGTCAGCCGCTCGACTGATCGCCGCCATTTCCCCGGGATTATCCATCCCAGCCGCAAGTTGGGCGCGACGGTCCGCGAGAACGAAGAGCAGTAGATGACGTTCTCGTCGCGATCGAAGGAGAGGCACGTTCCGGGGCGCGACCGGCGACCGGCGAAGAAAAGATCGCCGACGGAGTCGTCCTCTATTATCGGGACGTTCCGCGACGAAGAGATCCGCACGAGCTCCCGTTTCTTCTCGTCCGGCATGAGCGCGCCGGTAGGATTCATGAAACTACCGTTCGTCACGACCGCCGCGACGGGGTACCGGTCGAGCGCGAACGCCAGCGCCTCGAGGCTCATGCCGCCGTCGCCCGAGCACGGGATCTCGATCGGCCTGAGCCGTAGCGCCTCGAGTATGCGGAGTACCGAAAAAGGGGCGGGATCCTCGACGGCGACGAACGCGTCCGTCGGAGCGACCGCTTGCAGCGCGACGTATATCGATTCCTGGCAGCCCGACGTGACGATGACGCTCTCGGGCTTCACGGGAAGGCCTATCGAGAGAGAGTGGAGGGCGATCTGCTGCCGTAGCGGTACGTATCCATGGGGCGCCAGGAGGGGGAACGGCATGTTCCGATGGAATCGATGGGCGTCGTCCGTGAATAGTCGCAGGGTATTGGCGGGGATCAGGTCCCGCGCCAGGTAAGAGAGGCCTACGTCGATACCAGCGGGGCGTTCCGCGCCGGACGCGGCCATCGCCGAGGCGATAGCGCCCAGTCCTACTTCGCGCGGGTCGAGCGAGAGCGCGTCGACGGGAGAGAGCTCTGACACGGCGACTCGATCGGTTACGTAGTATCCGCTCTGAGGGACGGTACGCACGTATCGCTCGCGCTCGAGCACGTCGTACGCGGAACGGGCGGTGTTTATGCTGACGCGGAACGAGCTCGCGAATTCACGAAGCGAAGGAAGGCGTTCGTTTTTCGCTAATACGCCGTTTTCTATAAGGCCGATCATGGAAGACGCGAGACGCTCGTATTTTTTCAACCCCGATGCCTTTTCACGAGGAGGGAACTATAAGCACCCCTATTTCTAATGTCAACGAACCGGCCGCGTAGAAGGATACAGCTGCCGGCTAGCTACATGGTACCAGAGCCTGTTTCCCCGGAATGATTCATCGAGGTTCTCCTGTATTGGTGCTGTATTCCATCGTCAAGCCGGAGGATACTGCCGAGGCAAGCCTAAGGAGTCGTCATGAAAAAGAATTTACGGTCGGTATTCGTCTCCGTCTTCCTGATCGCGGCCTTTTCCTGCGCGAACGTGATAGACGGACAGGGCGACGGTCTATCCACGACGGACGCGTCGCTTTCTAATCTGTCGCTTTCGGTCGGCGTCCTGAGTCCGCCGTTCGCTCCGGGAACCCTCGAGTATACGGCGTCCGTCGACACGAGTTTCTCTACCGTCACGCTGACCGGTACGGCCGCTGACGCGGAGGCGACGCTCGACGCCAAGAACGGCATGGCGCAGGATATCGTCGACGGCAAGAACGACGTTCTTTTTACCGTTCTCGCGGCGGACGGCGTAACCAAGCGCGTATATAGGATAGCCGTAACGCGGGAGAAAGACACGGCCGCTCCCATAGTGACCGCGTTCACGGTCAGCCCGGAAACGATAGATACGACCAACGCCGACGTTACCGTCGGAGGGAAGCTGATAGCGCAGGACCCCTCCGGGCTCGACGACTTGAACGGGAGCCTCTTCTTCAAAGGGCTGAAGACGAGCCTCCGGGCTACGCTCGCTAAGAACGCCCCGGAATCGACGTTTACCCGCGCGGTATACGACTGGTCGGTGCTCGTACCGATGGGTAGCACCGGAGGTTCGTACGCGGCGGACGTCGAATCGATGACGATCAAGGATTCGCTCGGTAACGACGGCGAATTTTTCGGTCGAATTTGGATTCCGGAAGGATGCGCTAAGGCGTTCACGAATGATGCGGAGATCGGAGACATCGCCCCGCCCGACGTAACCGGTTTGACGGTATCGACGCAGACGGTCGATCCTAAGGATACCGATGTCGAAGTTACGGGGACGTTGACGATCGAGGATCCTTCGGGCATACGATACGCGAAGGACTTCGAGTGGTATTATTCCAGCGCCTGGCACGGCGCGACGATGACGAAAAACGACTTGCGAAGTACGTATACGGTCGCCGTCTATGACTGGAGCATAACTATTCCCCAAGGAACGCCGCCAGGCACGATGTTCGCGAACGGGCTGAAAGTAGCCGATAACGCCGACAACTATAAATTGTGGGAAGGGTATAATACCCCCGTATTCAAGAGCAGGATTATCACGATAACCGAGAATTAGGCGCGCGACGCGGAACTGTCCGGAAAGGGCGGCCCGGCCCCCTTTTTGGGCCGCCTGAGAAGCCTGAGGCTGCGTGTTTTTTTGGCTTCTCTTGGTATACAGTAACTAATGGTAGGAGCGTTAACGATGAGTACCGCCTTGTTGATCGTCGATGTGCAGAAAGACTACTTCGCCAACGGCAACATGGCCCTGCATGGAAGCCTGGAGGCCAGCGAGAATATCAAGAAGGTGCTCGCCCGATTCAGGAACGAGCATGGAACGGTTATTCATGTGCAGCATATTGCGACTAGAGAGAACGCGACGTTCTTCAGGCCGCATACTCCCGGAGTAGAGTTCCATGATAACGTCCTGCCGGGAAAAGACGAGATAATCATACGCAAGAACTTTCCGAATAGTTTCCGTAACACTCCGTTGAATGCAAAGTGCGTTGAAAATCGCGTAACGAGGTTGGTTATCGTAGGAATGATGACGCACATGTGCATCGACGCCACGGCGCGGGCGGCGTTCGATCTCGGTTATGAGTGCGTCGTACTATCGGATTGCTGCGCGACAAAGGACCTCGATTATAATGGGGAGAGAATAGGATCGCATAACGTTCAAGCGTCATTCCTCGCGGCGCTAAACGGAACGTTTTGCAGGGTCGTCGATACGGAGGAGTATCTAGAAGAAGCGCTATAGGAGTAGCCTCGTGTCGCGGCGGTGAATAGGTATCGCGGCATGCTCCGTACGGGTTCTCGACGCCTTGGCTATTGAAGTAACGCGCAGAGCCAATATAATTTATACCGTGAATCGTGGAGGCTAAACACGCATGTCGTCCGGCGCTGCTCATTATACTACGGAATACTGTCCCGGGCGGCTCTTGGGCGCTTCCTCGCGGAGTTATCGGTACTGCTCGCATGGATAACCGTACCCTGCTGGTCTCCCTGGATATCGTCCTGATGTACGGCGAGGTGTCCGCTATCGCGCATATCGACATGCTGACCGGGTTATATACCCGGCGCAAATTCTACTAGATCCTTGCGGTCGAGGCCAAGCGGAGCAATCGATACTCGCGCGCCTTCTGCATCGCCATGGCCGACATCGACTTATTCAAGCAGGTGAACGATTCCGCTGGCCACGAGTGCGGAGACCGCCTGCTACAGACGGCGGCCGCGCTCTTCCTGCGGGAATGCCGCGATACGGACTACGTCTGCCGCTGGGGCGGCGAGGAGTTCATGTTCCTGTTCATCGATACCGACCTGGCCAAGGCGTCTGTGATAGCGGAACGGATACGCGCCGCCTTCGAGAGCGTCTCCTACGAATGCGCGGGGACGGAGCGGAGGACGATCAGCATCGGACTGACCCAGTCCGGGCCGGACGTCCCGGTCGATCGGCTGATAAAGCGGGCCGACGACCTGCTCTACGAGGCCAAGAGGACCGGCCGGAACCGCGTGGTCGCGCGCGGATAGGGCGCGGGGATAGAGCGGCAGATGGACATCAACTCCTACGGGACTATGGACATGACCCGCGCCTTCGTCCCCCGCCTGGCGGAGCGGCATGGGACTGGCCGCCGCCGGGGATGGACCACGAGAATGGAGCGGAGGCATACTTCCGCGAAGCGTGCGTAGGAGCCTGCGCGGACGGTTCAAGGAGGTAGCATGGAAGCCTTGCGTATCGCGACCGCTCAGTTCGAGCATAGGAGCGGCGACAAAGAGTATAATCTCTCCGTTATAGAGGATATGGCCCGGCGGGCGGCCGCCGATGGGGCCGGGGTCATCGCCTTCCACGAATGCTCGATCACCGGCTATACCTTCGCGAGGAAGCTGAGCAGGGAAGCGATGCTGGACCTCTCCGAGCCCATACCGGGCGGCGAGAGCGTGGCCCGCCTCCGGGGGATAGCCGAGAAGTACGATATAACGATACTGGCCGGCCTGTTCGAGAGGACGGAGGACGACGAGCTGTACAAGGCGTACGTCTGCGTCGACGGGAGCGGCCTGAAGGCCAGGTACCGGAAGATCCACCCGTTCATCAACCCCTACCTGAGCCCGGGGAACGAGTACGTCACCTTCGATATCCGCGGCTGGAAGTGCGGCATCCTGATCTGCTACGACAATAACGTCATCGAGAACGTCAGGGCCGTTACGCTGCTCGGCGTGCGGATACTGTTCATGCCGCACGTGACGATGTGCACCCCGTCCACCCGCCCCGGCGCCGGGTTCGTAGACGCTCGGCTGTGGGCGAACCGGAAGGCCGACCCGACCTCGCTGCGCGCCGAGTTCGACGGGCTGAAGGGCAGGGCCTGGCTCATGAAGTGGCTGCCCGCCCGGGCGTACGATAACGGCGTCTACGTCGTCTTCTCGAACGCGATAGGCATGGACGACGATCAGCTCAAGAACGGCTGCTCCATGATCATTGATCCTTTCGGCGACGTCCTGAGCGAGTGCCGTAACCTGGACGACCAGTACGTCGTAGCCGACGTCGTACCGGAGAAGCTGAGCCTGGCCGGCGGGTACCGCTATATCAAAGCGCGCAAGCCGGAGCTCTATAGGGACATCATAGGCATGGACCACGAGCCCGAGCAGAAGGTGGCCTGGCTCGACGCCGCGCCGTAGGGGAACCCGTACGATGGAATTCAACGAGAAGCTACAGCTACTGAGGGCGAAGGCCGGACTGACCCAGGAGCAGCTGGGCGAGAAGCTGTTCGTCTCCAGGGTAACGGTGTCCAAATGGGAGTCGGGGCGCGGCTACCCCAATATCGAGTCGCTGCGGCTCATGGCTAGGGTACTGTCAGTATCGATAGACGACCTGCTCTCGGGCGACGAGCTCGTGACCCTCGCGGAGGGCCAGGCGGCCGAGTCTTCGCACGCCGTTCGCTCGCTGGTCTTCGGCGTCATCGACGTTATGGTGTCGCTGCTCCTGGTGCTGCCTATATTCGGCGTACCGTACGGAGATCGTATTGGGTTCGTAGCCTTGCCCGGCCTGTCCTCGTTCCCGTCCTATGTCGTATCGATATCATACGCGGTCGTGGCCGCGCTGGCGCTGTTCGGAGCGGCGGAGCTGGCGATGCAGAACTGCGCGCGCCCGGCCTGGCTACGCCTCGAGCTGCCCGTATCGTCCTGCCTGTCCGTGCTCGCGGTCCTGTTCTTCATCATGACCCGGCAACCGTACGTCAGCACGTTCATGCTCGGCCTGCTGCTGCTTAAGGGGATACTACTGATAAAGCGGCGATGATACGAAAAGTATCGCCGATGTAAACGCCTGTTTCTGGTCGCTACTCTCCTGTCCGTGGCTTATCGGGGGCAGGAGGATCAGTCATGATCAAACGAATCACCGCATTGGCCTTGTCCGTCGCGCTCGCCGCGGCGCCCGCGTTCGCCCAGGAGGAGGAGGGCGGCGGGCGGAGCGGCTCGCCGTTCCGCCTAGACCCGGCGCTCGACGGGACCTTGCTCGGAGCCGCCGTCGGTCTCAACGGCGCCGTCTTCTATATGGACGAGATCGCCGGGCTGAACCGGATGGACTTCAGCGGCGGCGCCTACGACGCGTCGCTGGTGAACGGCCTCGACCGCTTCCTTATGAATCCCTATTCCGGGAGCTTGAGCGACGTCGGTACGTACCTGTCCGTCGCGTCCTTGCTGACGCCTGCCGTGCTGGTACTGGCGCCGAGCGACGAGTGGCTTACTATCGGGACCATGTACGCCGAGACCGTGCTCATGGCCTACGGTCTCAAGGAACTCGGTAAGCTATGCGTGAACCGGCCGCGGCCCTATATGTACTTCGAGGATTACCCGCAGGACGCCGTCGACGATGGCGACTGGAGCGATTCCTTCCCGTCGGGGCATACGGCCCTCGCGTTCGCGGGCGCGACCTTCGCGAGCTACGTCTTCGCCGAGCGCTTCCCCGACTCCGGCCTGAGGCTTCCCGTGACGGCGTCTTCCTACGCGCTCGCCTTCGGGACGGCGGCTTTAAGGATATCGAGCGGCGGACATTTCCTGAGCGACGTCCTGGCAGGGGCGGCGATAGGGAGCGCGTGCGGTTTCTTCGTCCCTTATCTCCATTCGCTCGGCGCCGACGGCGCGGGGACCATGACCGTACGGGTCGCGCCGACGGGCGCTCTCGTCTCGTTCGCGATGTAGGCGAGGGAAACCCTATGCATACGAGAATCCGTACCTACGCCGTTACCGCGGGCCTATTCCTCGCGTTCATACTGTTCACGCTCGTCGTCAGGAACGTCGACGTGCGGCCCGTCGGCCCCGAGGGATCGAGCGTTGGGCTGGCGACGGTTAACCGGCTGGTATCCGACCGCGTCGGCGTCACCCTCTTCTGGTATAACCTGACCGACTGGCTCGGGCTGGTAGCGATACTGGTCGCCTGTGGCTTCGCGGCTCTGGGCCTGTATCAGCTCGTTACGCGCGGAAGCCTCAAGCGCGTCGACCCGGACGTCCTGCTGCTCGGGGCGTTCTACCTGGCGGTCATAGGCTGCTACGTCCTGTTCGAGACGCTCGTCGTCAACTATAGGCCCGTCCTGCTGCACGGAAGCCTGGAGGCGTCGTACCCGTCCAGCCACGTCGTGGTCGTGGTCTGCATCATGGTAACCGCGATGACGCAGTTCCGGCGCCGGGTTCGTAACGGGCGTCTCCTCCGCGCGTTGAACCTGTTCTGCGTCCTGGTCGTCGCCGTTACCGTCTTGGGCCGGTTGGTATCGGGCGTGCACTGGCTTACCGATATACTGGGCGGCCTGATCCTGTCGGCGGCGCTGGTAGCGCTGTATCGCGCGGTTACGGCGCGCGTATAGGAAGAACGAGGAGCGCTTGGCCGGTAGCCGACCGGGCAAGCGCTTCGCTAGTGGAATACTCCGTCCGGGCCTGATATAAAGAGCGATGGCGTATGTACGCCCGCGTATCCCGACTAGAGGAGAAGCCATGAATTTCGTCGGATTAATCGTTCTTGGGGCCGGGCTCTTCAGCGTGGCGGGCGGCGCCATGGACTGGAAATTCTTCATGGATAACCGCAAGGCCAAGAGGATGGCCAGGGTCCTCGGCTACACCGGCGCGCGCATATTCTATTGCGTCCTCGGGGCGGTCATCGCCGTCTTCGGCTTGCTCCTGTTCATCGGGGTCGTGCCCGTATGAGCGTCAGGCAGGAGCTCGTGCATATCGCGCTGGTCGTACGCGACTACGACGAGGCGCTGGAATTCTACGTGGGGAAGCTGGGCTTCGAGCTTATAGAGGACAGCTACCAGGCGGAGCAGGACAAGCGCTGGGTAGTCGTCGCTCCTCCCGGATCGTCAGGCGCTACCATACTGCTGGCCCGCGCGTCCAAGCCCGAACAGGAGCCGTTCGTCGGCGACCAGGCGGGCGGGCGGGTGTTCCTGTTCCTTAATACCGACGATTTCCGCAGGGACTACGACGCGATGGTCGCCAAGGGCGTGGAGTTCGTTCGCGAGCCGAAGGAGGCCGAGTACGGCACGGTCGCGGTGTTCAAGGACCTGTACGGAAACCTCTGGGACCTGCTGCAGCTGAACCCCGACCACCCTATTGCCCGGAGGATCGGCGGCTGATACCGCGCCGAGAATCGTTATATACGAACAGTACGTCCGGTCCTACTTGACGAGAATCTTTTATATCGGTAAGTTAACGTTGTTCACATGTTAACGCTGTTAACCGAGGGTATGGATGGACCAGATAGACGACGGGATCGATACCGCGGAGCGGATACTGCGAGCGGGGCTCTTCCTTCTCGAGACGAAGGGTTACGCCTCGCTTACGATGCGTCGCGTGGGAACGCTCGCGGGGATATCGCAGGCGGCCATCTATAGGCATTACCGGGACAAGGACGCGCTCGTCTTCCGTATCATCGGCGACGGCTACGCCGATCTAGCCCGAAGGCTCGAGACATTGGCGTCCGGGGAGAACCCGCCGGACGAGAAACTGCTCCTGGCCTTCAGGGGCTACATCGATTTCGTGATGGAGAAGCCGGCCTTGTTCAAGGCCCTCCTTCTCCAGGATATAGGCATCGCGGGTAGCGCCCTGAACGCCCTGGGCCCAGGCGTCTCCCGGCAACGCAGGACCTTCGAGCTGTTGGCCGCGACGCTACGCGAGGGCATGGACACGGGATACTTCGAGCGGTCCGACCCGGAGACGACGGCTCAGGTCGTCTGGTCGGCGGTATTCGGATTGGCGGCCAGGATGGCGATAGAGGGCGTTCCCCCCGATAGGGCGGCCGTCCTCGCGGATACGCAACTGAGGATACTTATTCGCGGCATACGTCCCTAGGGGAGCATGCGGCGGTAAAGAATACGGCGGCCGAAAGGCGCCGAACGAAGGAGGACTATCATGGGATTCAAGATCAATGAAGCGATGGAAGGTAAGGGCGTGCGAATGGCAGCCCTCGTTCTCCTCATCCTCTCAGTGACCATCGTCGCGTCGTGCAAGATGCCGTTCATCGAGATCGGGAACCCGGATCTCTCGCTGGTGCTCGACGGAACATGGGTAGGCTATTACGACGCCGAGCTCGTCAAGGCCAAGGTAGCCGTCGTCGTAGCGGATCACTACATCGAGTCGGTTACGATCCTCGAGCACGATTGCAGCAGCATAGGCGAGAAGGCGGAGAGCATCGTGAACGATATCGTGGCCCGGCAAAGCCTGGAAGTGGACGCGGTCTCGGGCGCGACGGGCTCCAGCCGCTGTATACTCAAGGCCACGGAGATCGCCCTGTACGCGGGAATGGAGTAGAAGGTGGACACGACGAAGAAGGGCCGCGGAATGGCGGCCGCCTGCCTGGCTATCGTGCTGCTCGCCGGTTCGGCCGCGTCGGCCGGCGTATTCCTGAGAGGTGACGGTACGGTCACGACGGCGACGAGCCCGAGGGGCGAGGTCGTCGACTACGCGGCGGACGGCGTATATAGGTTCAACGCCCTGAGGATAGTGGCGGAAGGATCAGGGTGGGACGTCTTTACCCTGTTCTTCGCGGTACCGGCCCTCTTCGCGGCCGTCCCCTCGATCGCGCGGTATTCATTCCGCGGACGGCTCTTCGCCGTGGGCATGCTCGCGTACGTATTCTATCAATACCTGATGTACGCCCTGGCGTGGGCCTTGGGGCCCCTGTTCCCGCTCTTCATCGTCATCTTCGCGGCGAGCCTCGCGGTGATGATCTGGATCCTCTCCGACCTCGGGATAGCCTCGGCCGCGGAGCGCTTCTCGGCCCGCTTCCCCAGGCGGGGCATGGCTATCCTCTGCCTCGCCATGGCCGCGGTCCTCCTCCTTATGTGGGTGGCGCGCATCGCCGCCGCCCTGGGAGGGGCCGTCGACGGGATACTCCTCGGACAGACGACGCTCGTGGTCCAGGCCCTCGACCTGGGGCTCATCGTGCCTCTCGCCGTATTCACCGCGGTCGCCGCCCTGAGGGGCAGCGCTATCGGCTACGTCCTCTCCTCGACCCTCGTCGTGAAGGCCGTCGCGATGTCGGTGGCGATCTGCGCCATGCTCGTAGGAGCGTGGAAAACGGAAGGAAGGCTCGAGATCCTGCCCTTCGTCCTGTTCGCGACTGCCGCGGTCGTCGCCACTTGCCTCGGCGTCAGGATGTACCGGAGCATAACCCCCGCGGAAGCGGGAGCGTCGCCGGCTTCGCGGAAATAACCGCCGGCGCCGCGGCATATCCCGCCCGGCCGAATCACCGGACCCCGGCCGGGCCCAATACGGGGCGATGAGCATCATGATAGGCGCGCCGTGATCCGAGTGCCCTAGATGATCCCGACGCGTCGGCCGGTCGAGGATCAGCATCCTCTGGAAAACGGTCATTGCCACGGATCTCACCAAGACCCTCACGAAATTGGAACTACCCGTTTACTTTTTCAGCGGCGCATTCGACATGACCTGTGCATACGAGGTGTCGGAAGAGTACTACCAGGTGCTCGATGCCCCGCTCAAGGGATTCTATTCTTTTGGCAATTCCGCTCATAGCCCGATGTTCGAGGAGCCCGAAAAGGTCTGCTCTATTCTCATGGCAGATGTCCTTCAAAACAAGACGAACATGGCCGATCGGTAGTACTTCGATAGCAGGTCAGAAGACTGGCAACAATCCGGCGTCGCACTATCCCCGCGGGCGGCCAAAAAGTCCTGAAAATCATGGAGACGACTATCGCCGCTGTCGACGCGATTTCAATCATACCCGGCGATGGTCCCCAGGTGCCGCGGGGAATGCTATTGCTCTGTGCCTGGCGTTACTGACGACGAAGCGAGATTCGTACGGTTTTCTGTTCCTTCACGCCTATGATCAGGAGCCAGAGGGTGAACGATACTTCCGAAACCATTCCGATCGGAGAAATCAGTGAGTAGAGTGCCGTATAATGATCCGGGAAAAAGAAATAAGCCACGACTCCGGCCAGGTAGCTCAAGCAGGTGCAGATCAGCAGGATAGCCAGGATTTTGGGAATGAAACCTGACTTGATAATAAGCAGACCCAGCGGCAGGAGCCAGAGTCCCCAGAAGAGAGTGGCCATTTTCTCCCCGTGCTTGAGCATATCGAGAAAAAACATGGCCAGCGCATGGAGCTGTGCGGATGGAAAGGCTGAAAGATAGCCTTCTCCGCTTAGAAGTACGATTACCGCAGCCTGGTTCAACCTGTTGAGGAAGGCGACCGAGACGCCGGAAATGACCAGTATTACCATCAACCGTGCCAAATCGCCGTTTACCGAGCGGAACAGTCTGTACAGCGCATTCACCAGAAACAGGAAACAGATATGCCCGGCAAGACAGCTAGCGAAACCCAACCGGAATAGCATGCCGGATGCCTGGATCTTCCCTATCGTTGCCTCGGCGTTGCCGCCAGGAGGAAAGGCTCCATCAACGTAGATCATGCTGAAAGAATAAAATACGGCTATTGCCAGATACCACAGGCCAGCGATCCTCGCTGTCTTCTTCTCAGAGTCCATTTCAATCTCCTTTTCCTTGCACTATTGAGGTCATTAAGGTAAACTATACGGTGTAGTGTGAAATATTGTCAATGCTTATTTATACTACACGGTGTAGTTTATCCATAAAATTCAAGGATGGGGCGGAAATGAAAGCCAAAGACACGTCGATAAAAAAAAGGGATACCAGCGCCAAGCGAAAATCTATCCTCGATGCGGCTATCAAGGTGTTTTGTGATGAGGGTTATGACAGCGCCAGCATGGACCGGATCGCTGATATAGCCGGGGCATCCAAGCGGACGGTATATAACCACTTCCCCAGCAAGGAGGAGCTGTTTCAGGCGGTCCTTGACCAGTTTGGACAGGAAATGCACACACTGAAGCTGATCCCCTATGACGCGGCCCGGACGCTGGAAGAACAGCTTTCCGAATTTGCCGATGCCGAAATTGCCGTGGTGAACGATCCGACCTGGATGGGGCTTATCAAAGTGCTTCTGGCCGTATTCATCCGCGCCCCCGAGCTAGCACAGAAAGCCATGTCCCGGCACGCGACGTCCGAGAACAGCATCACTGCCTGGATGCGTTCAGCCACACTGGACGGAAAACTCTCGATCGAAGATCCCGTCATGGCCGCACGCGTCTTCTCAGCCATGATGGGCGGGGCCTTTACCTGGCCGGCGGTATACTCAGGTGGCCTGAACCCTCAAATCATCCCCGCGCTGAAAAAAGAACTGATTGATACATTTCTCAGCCGGTACCGCAAGGTGTTAACTGTCGATGAGCATCCCGGTGGATGAGCGGGTGCTCGTCGAGGTGAATACCCCGATGACAACCTTTCCGCGGGCGTGGCCTTCGTCCAGATACCGGAAGGCCTCCGCAGCATCACCCAGCGGATACGTCCGATCGATGAGCGGAACGATCTTGCCGGCCTCGATGGATTTGCCGAGGGTGACCAAGTCTGGGCCTGTCGTAAGTGCGAAGAAGGGGCTGCCCTGCTGACGCACGAAGACCGACATCAGCGCCGCAGCGATGACCCAGCCCACGCCGGCGTGACCGCTGCTCGGGAGGTGGACCCCCTGTGGCACAAGCGCACGCCTGGTTTCCGACAGTGAGTGACTCCCGACGTTGTCCATGATCAGGTCGTAGCGTGGCCCGCCTTGGGTAAAATCCTCATGGGTGTAGTCGATGACGTGATCCGCGCCGATTGACCGGATAGTCTCCACATTCTTCGTGCTGCAGACGGCAGTCACCTCGGCTCCCATGATCTTGGCGATCTGCACGGCGAAGGGCCCTACTCCACCCGAAGCACCGTTGATGAGTACCTTCTGCCCCGGCCGGACCTTGCCGTAGTCACGAAGACCCTGAAGTGCGGTGCAGGCGGATGTAGGTACCGCCGCAGCTTGCTCGAAGCTCAGGTTTCGCGGCTTCTGCGCGATGGTGCCCTCACGGGCGACCGCATATTCGGCACAGGAGCCGCGGCACTCCCCGTACACCTCGTCACCAGGCCGGAAGCTGGTCACATTCTTGCCTACTGATTCGACGACTCCAGCGCAATCGAGCCCGACGACAAAGTCCTTCCTGGGTTTTGGAAAGCCAACCACCAGCCGAGCCGGAAAGGGCGTGCCCCTCATCACGAAGTACTCACCGGCTCCAATGGAGGCAGCCAGCACCCGGATGAGTACCTCGCCGTCCCCCGGCATGGGCTTTCCGATCTCCCTGAATTCCATAACGTCCGCTGATCCGTAGCCGGTCTGGACGACAGCATTCATTGCATTCCCTTTCCGTTCAAGCCCGCTCAGCCTGACACCATGCCGCATTGCGCTTGCCTGGGCCATCGAAGGGATATGATGAAGATGAAGGCAACCATGCCCAGTTCGAGCAGTCCAAACAGGTAGTAATATCCCCAGGTCTCACCCAGCAGGTTCCCGATGTTCACAAGAAAGTAGATCGGGCTGACTATCAGGTTGATAATGCGGCTTGTTTTAGCAGCAGCAAAAGGTGAGACGAGAATCATGAGAGCTGGAATAGCCATCAGGACACCGGCCCAGAACAGGCTCATCTGTGATACATCCAGGAATCCCATTTTGCCCTTCACCATGCTGTCAATTTGTCCTGGTCTGAACAGTGAGCAAATATCGCAGTACAGGTACAGGCACATCATGGCAATCCAGGTGGCCATGATGATCAGTTTTGTATCAACTTTATGTTCAACCAGTGAAGGCTTCGTTTTCATTTGTGGCTCCATGCGACGGGATTTGATTTACTAAAACCTGAAACCGATGTTCAGATGGGGCTCGAAAAATATGTAGTTTGGCCAATTTTTTTCTTTCTGCTGGAATGTATCCGGGAAATCCGTATTGACAGGCCAGTAATTGAAGGAGAGTGCTGGTTTCAGATAAAGCCGACCTTTGAAAAAGTCAATCTGATAGCCAAGCTGCCCCTGCAGGAACAGCTGGAATCCCGAGTTTAAATACTGATTATCGCTCGTGTAAAACTTCTGCAGGAAGGGAGTGGCATACAGGGATGCAAACAGCCCTTCCCAGATGAAGCGCTGATAACCGACGCCAAAACCGAAGGCCCTAACATAACCCGGATACTCTTCATCGGCAGATCCGAAGCTTGAGTCATACAAGGGGATCCCCAGAGGCGCGGGGTATTTCCAGGTAAGGCCATTGAAAAACAGGATGTTTTTATCGTCCAGCCGATAACCAAGAGATAATTGATAAAAATCACCTGGATCGGGCATGAGATTTGCGATCATCCATAAAGAGGTTTCTACCTGGCAGGGATTGTCGTCGCTACCTGACTCATCGGCGGCAAGAGGGAAACTGCAGAAAATCGAAAGAATCAAAAATATTCCTGCGGTAACTCGATACAACGGTCTATTCATTGTCTTCCTCCATAAAAGCTATGTGAGGAGAGACTACTTTGAACTACTCATGGTGTCATTGATCTAAGTCAAGAACGATTTGAAATCTGTTTGTTCTCCGTCGGACGGGCAAGTCTTTTGCGTATCCTGCTTAAAGACTCGGGTTGTACTCCCAGAAAGCTGGCGATCTGGTACTGGGGAATCCTCTGAAGCAATTCCGGCCGCTTTTCTATAAGATCCTTGTAGCGTTCCTCCGGTGTCGAAGTCTTGTAACGGGCCAGGCTCTCCTGAAGTTTTCCTGCCATTATTTCTGACATGGCAAGGCAAACGGTCTTCAACTGGGGATATTCTGAAAGCGTTCTCTCTTCCTGTTCTGGCGTGCTTACTACCGCTACGGTATCCTCCAGGCATTCCAGGAAATGAGCAGAAGGCACATCCTTTCCATAGCCCATGGGGAGCACCGGTTCTTCTTCGATGAAAAACTCGATGGTCTTGTCTTCCCCGTCTTTCAGTATATAGCTGCGGATGCAGCCCTTTAAAATGAAGTAGCCTTTTTCTGCCTGATCCCCCTCCCGCAACAGCACGGTACCCCTGGGATACGTTTGCACGAACGAGCTTTTCGTCAAAACATCCGCGAGCTCATCGCTTATCGGCATATAGCGAGACAGATAGGAAACCAATTCTGTATTCACGGGAGCCCCCTCGCGTTGAGCGCCAGCTGTCATCGGAAATGACGACAGGCAGCCTTCGAAGACAAAACTTGCCGGTTCATGCCCGAAAACAAGCGACTCGAGCCCTGTCATGGTGGAACCAGGACAGGCTGGGACCACTCATGAGGTACTCCCCATGGACGAGTAGCAGTGTATGCTCTAAGTGCAAATACCGCAACGGCGCGACAAGAAGGATGGTGCCCGTCGCGTGCCCCTCGACCATCGCCCTCATGGCGGCGCTACCATAGAGCAACCTGGAGACGGGAACCAGGGCGATGAGCGGGAGGTGATAGGCGACGTAGGAAGCATTCGCCTGCTGTCTATGCCCTCTTTCCGGAGGAGGGCGAAGCACTCGCGCATGGCCCGGAAAGAATCCCCTATGTTTCCTAGTTCGAGGAACTTTTCATAGTCCCCGGCATAGGCGAAAGCGGATACGACGCAGACGGCCCAGACATAGTGGAGCTTGAGGTATGGCACGATCCGGGCGGAAATCACCCTCGAACGCCCGCAGGACCCCCAAGAGCTGGTCCGACCTTTACGAGACGATCATGAGGTCATAGGCACCGATCCCGGCGAGCGAATCGACGAAGAGCGGG
Organism: Spirochaetae bacterium HGW-Spirochaetae-3; assembly: GCA_002839315.1. Classification (GTDB taxonomy): domain Bacteria; phylum Spirochaetota; class Spirochaetia; order Treponematales; family UBA12059; genus SZUA-370. The sequence continues at coordinate 232,455 of PGXV01000002.1, read as the reverse complement.
CGGTAGTCTACTTCGATCGCTGCGCCGCCCGGGATTCGCTCGTCGGCGCAGCGAATCCGGATGCCTGTCTTTTCGAATGGTGTCCGCTTTTCCGCGCGAACGAAGTAGGTGATCTCATTGCCCGCCTCCTGCAGCTGCCAGCCGATCACGCTTCCGATTACGCCGGCCCCGACAATCAGTACCTTCATGACCTAATCCCGGACCGCGACGGAGCGTCAGCCAGGATTCCCGTCCAGCACAACGGACAGCAGAGCTGCCGCGTAGAAGCTGAAGGTGATGATGAATGACGACAGCATTGAAAACTGAAGAATCGGCTGTATCGATCCCTGAGGATACATGAACTGAAAAAGCACTCTCGCAAACCAGAGGACGCAGTTTGCGCCCAGGCAGACAAGCAGCGGATACCTGCTCGCTCCATTCCCGAGAATCATGAAGACGTTCATCAATCCGAACAGCACCAGGGAAAGCGAAAAAAAGAAATTGACGGCTCTGACGGCGACGATCAGTTCGGTAGCGCGCGCATCGATATATGAATACCAGTTCCAGGCCTTCGGAACGAAAAAATGCCAGAGCCCGAAACCGATGGAAACCGAACTGCCGAGCGTGACTAGAATCCTGGTCACTTTAGTAATCATGCTTTTACGCCCCTCCGCTTTTCATGATAGCTTCCCGAAATTGAAACAACCCTGGATGCCGTCGTCGGCACAGTCGGAATCTACCCGCACGCTGATATGAATCATCATGCATCTTGACTCGGAATACAGTCTCTCCGGAAACCTCGTGGCGTTTCAAGTCCAACCCGGCCGGAACCGGCCCGCCCGGGGGGCATCCTGGATCTCGCCGGCGTTGCTGCCGGGGCCGCGAATGGCGATGTCGCAGAGACCCTTGAGCAAGCCGCCATTCGGGCCCGTGAGCGTGAGGGTAGCGAGCCCCATCGCCTTGGCCGTCGAGCCGGGTGCCACGATGTTGCGTGAGCTTCCCGACGTGCTCAGGCGGATCAGCACGTCCCCTGCCTTCCCGTAGCCCATGACCTGCTGGGCGAAGATGGAGCCCGGTCCCTGGTCGTTGAGTATGGCCGTCAGGAGGGCACTATTAGAGGCGAGCGATATCGCCCTGATGCCCCGCTGCAGGTGGCCGGACAAGTCTTCCGCGAGTCCCTGGCGTTTTCTAGCTTTCGTTCTTCCGCCTCCGATAGCGGACGGGGCAGAAGGAAGCCTTCCATGAATTCCACGACCAAGTGATCGGAGTCAGCGGCGCTGCCCCCGTTCCCACATGCGAGGGTAGTCACGCCCCGCCGCGCTCCGTCGCTGAGCATCCTCGCGCCGGTAAGTATGTCGGAGTCGCAACCGTAAAGTTCCGGCCTTCGCGATACGAGCGTAGAGACGATCCCGGTACAGAGGTCACTCGTCGCCGGTTCCCCGCGGCTCCGGCGCGAGCGCGTGGGCCGCCCGGGCGGGGAAGTCGAGCGCGACGGCGTCGCCGACGGAGAAGAATCCCGCGTCTACCGGGTCGTGGGATACCGCGAGCACCGGGCGCTCGAAACCGGCGTCGATCTCGTACTCGATGACCGAGCCGAGGTATACGGCCTTGGTCACCCTGCCCGAGGCGAACGACGAGCCGCCCTCGGCCGCCGGGCGCAGGCGCAGGGATTCCGGCCTCACCGCGACGACCGCCTCGCCTCCCTCGACGATACCGCGGACGCGGCTACCGACCTCGACTATCCTTCCCCCCAGGTCTACGCGGAACGGCTCCGCGCTCCCGACGGCACGGCCGTCGAAGAAGTTGACCCTGCCGATGAAGTCCGCTACGAAACGGTCGGCCGGCCTCGAGTATACCTCGAACGGAGCGCCGACCTGCATGACCCGCCCCTTGTTCATGACGACGATGCGGTCGGAGACGGTCATCGCCTCCACCTGGTCGTGGGTCACGTAGATGCTCGTTATGCCGAACGTCTGCTGGATGCGCCGTATCTCGAGGCGCATCTGGTCGCGCAGCTTGGCGTCGAGGTTGGAGAGAGGCTCGTCGAACAGCAGGACCTTGGGCTTGTTGACTATGGCCCTCGCCAGCGCGACGCGCTGCTGCTGCCCGCCGGACAGCTGGTCCGGGCGGCGCTTCGCCATGTCGGTCAGGCCCATGACGTCCATGATCCTGGCCGTTTCCTCGCGGACGACGGCCTTGGGCCGGCCCTTCAGCTCGAGCCCGAAGGAGACGTTCTGCTCTACCGACATGTGCGGGAAGATGGCGTAGCTCTGGAACACCATGGACGTGTCGCGCTTGTTGGGCGGCTCGTCGTTGACCCGCGCCCCGCCGATCATGACGTCGCCGGCGGTCGGCGACTCGAATCCCGAGACGATGCGCAGCGTCGTCGTCTTGCCGCAGCCGGACGGGCCGAGGAAGGTGACCAGTTCTCCTTCGGCGACGTCGAGGTTGACCCCGTCGACGGCGACGACCCCGCCTCCCGGGCGGGAAGGGTCTTCGAATACCTTGGTAACGTCTATCAGTCGTACGCTCATGGCGGACCCCTCAGAAGTTGAGCATGGAGCCGCCGTAGCGGCCGTAGCGCGCCCGCAGGAGCGCGCGTATCATGAATATGGCCGCGAAGATGATCGCGACGAGGATGACGCTGAAAGCGGCGGCGGCGCCGATGCGCCCCGACTCCACCTGGGACATGATCTGCACGGTCATCAGGTTCCAGCGCGCGGATACCAGGAAGATGGCGGCGCTGATGGCCGTCATCGCCCGTACGAACGTGAAGACGAGGCCGGAGAAGTAGGCCGGCACTATCATCGGCAGGGTGACCCTGGAGAAGGTCTTCCTGGAGTCGGCGCCCAGGTCTATCGCGGCTTCCTCGATGGACGGGTCTATCTGCATCAGTATGGCCCTGCCCGACTCGATCCCCACCGGTATGTAGCGGAACACGAAGTTGAGCAGCAGTATGGCGAGCGTCCCCGTAAGGGCCAGCGGCCGCCGGTTGAACGCGAGTATGTAGCCTATGCCTATCACCGTGCCCGGAACGGCGAAGCTGAGCATGCTCGTGAATTCCATGAACCGCCTGCCCGGAAAGCTCTTCCTGACGACGAGGAACGCTATGACCATGCCCAGCATCCCGGCTATCGGCGTCGACAGCCCGGCTATGATCAGGGTGTCGCGCACGGCCTTGAAGCCGACGCTGAAGACGTACCGGAAATGCCTGAGCGTCGGGGTATTGTCGTTCCCCCAGACGTTCGCGAAGGCGCCCCATATGATGGCCAGGTATACGAGGATCACGACGGCCGCGACGAACAGGCAGGCGGCGAAGACGGCGGCCCTGGCGCCGGGGCTGACGATCTTGGACGAGCTCTTCGTCGGCTTGCCGGTAATGGTGACGTAGCGCTTGCGGGAGACCCAGTACTTCTGGATTATCCACGCGGTGATCGAGGGTATGAGCAGGAGTATGGAGAGCGTCGCGCCCTTCGGCAGGTCGTACATGCCGGTTATCTCCAGGTATGCCTGGACCGAGAGTATCGGGAACCTGCTGCCCGCCAGGATCAGCGGGTTGCCGAAGTCGGCGAGCGTCTCGATGAACAGCACCAGCATGGCGCTGGCTATCCCGGGGGCGGCCAGGGGAAGCGTCACCCTCATGAACACCTTGAGCCGCGAACCGCCCAGGTCGAGCGCCGCGTCCTCGAGCGTCGGATTGATGGATTCGAGCACCCCCCGTAGGGTCATATAGGCTACCGGGAAGAACGTAATGGCCTGGGCGAACATGAGCCCCCGGAATCCGTAGATCGGGAAGTTCTGTATCCGCAGCAGGTTCCAGGTGATGAGCCCGTTATTCCCGAAGAGCATGATGATGGCGAGCGCCCCGATGAAGGGCGGCGAGACGATGGGGATGATGGCGATAGCGTGGAGGAATCGCTTTAACGGTACGTCCGCCCGCGTTACCGCGAAGGCGAAGAGGAATCCTATGCCGGTGCCGATGACCGCGGTGAGCGCGCCCATCATGATGCTGTTGCGGAACGCCAGTCCGAGATACGCGTTGCCCAGGACCTCGCGTAGTACCCCGAGGCTCCATTTCCCGTCGGGGCGCAGGCTCGCGAAGACGACCATGACGAGCGGGTAGATTATGAAGAGGGCGAGCGCCGCGAGTACCGCTACTATGATGATCGTCAATACCGGATCCTTCGCGACCCGGCGCAGTTCGGCCCTGGCTCGTTCGAAGCGTTTTCGCTGCATTCTGGACTTCTCCTGCGGGAGGCTGAGCGGGGGCCCGATGGTACCGGGCCCCAGGCTTTCGTATCGGGTACTCTTATTTTGCCGGCAGCACTTCGGCGACCCAGCGTTCCACGAGGCGCTTCTTCTCGGCGCCGGCCCAGAGCGGGTCTACGGCTATGGTCTTGAGGGTCTCGAAGGCGGGCATGCCAGCGCCTAGCTTGACGCCCGGGATGATGGGATAGAAGTAGGTCTTCTGCTCGGTGAGGGCGCTCTGGCCTTTCGGCGAGCTGAGCCATTCCACGAGGATCTGCGCGGCCTTGAGGTTCGGTCCGCCCTTGAGGATAGAGACGGCGGGGGACTCGAACCAGACGCCTTCGGCCGGGAATACGACGACGAGGGGGAATCCCTGGTCTATGAATTCGAAGAACGCCGGCGTGAACTGCAGGCCTATCATGCACTGGCCTACGGAGACGCCCTTGGACGGGGCCGTTCCCGACGACGTATACGTCTGGATGTTCGGGCCGAGCCGCTTCATGTAATCGTAGGCCTTCTCCTCGCCCATCATGGTCACCAGGGACGCTACCACGTTATACGCCGTGCCCGACGACTGCGGGGTCGGCATCTGGATCTGGCCCTTGTAGGCGGGGTCGAGGAGGTCCGCCCAGGACTTCGGCATCGAGGCGCCGGAGCGGGCCAGGATGTCCTTGTTGATGGCGAACGCCATCGGGTTCATGTAGAAGCTGCGCCAGTATCCTTCGGGATCCTTGAACGCCGGCTGAAGGCTGGCGAGGTTCCCGCCCGTATGCGGGATCGTCAAGCCGTCCTTCTTCGCGACGATATGGTTCTCGCTCGGAGCGCCGAGCCATACGTCGGCCTGCGGATTGGCGGCTTCCGCCTTGATCCTCGCGAGCGCCGGGCCCGAGGACAGCTGTACGAACTGGGCGGTGATGCCGGTATCGGCCGTGAACGCGTCGAGCAGCTTCTTGGTGTTACCCTCGTCGACGCTCGAATATACGATTACCGTCTTGGGCATGTCGTCCTTGCCCGCTTCCTTGTCGCCCATCGCGAAGACCGCGCCGCCGGCGATCGCCATTACTATCATGATCGCGACTATCCGTTTCCACTTGAACATAGGAACCTCCCTCGTAGTGATGCAATGTACATGCAGTAGCCGTGCCAAGCCTGCCGGGCAATTAGCCAAGTCCTTGACGGACCGTACTATACGTACGAGGGGCTCGAATGGCCGGTATCTCTAGAGCGCTTTATCAAAGAGAATCCCCTGGTGAATTGCACGGATTCGTGCAAGCGCGCGTGCCGGCCGGTAGGATTTGCGCACATTGTCGCATCTTCTGTCCTATGCGTCGGGGGGGATACCTCTATCGAGATGGTAGTACAGGGTCCGGCGCGATATTCCCAGTAGCCTCGCGGCCTTGGTCTTGTTCCCGCCGCACGCGTCTAGCGCCCTGAGCGTCCTCCGCCGTTCCTCGTCCATGCCGTCGCCCGCGGGGAACCTTACGGGATCCTCTTCGGAAAGGATTCCGGAGCTCAGCGCCGACGGGCGGTATACGACGAGCAGGCGCTCTATCAGGTTCTCGAGCTCCCTGACGTTGCCCGGCCAGGAGTGCTCCCTCAGGCGGGACAGGAACTCGGCGTCCGGTTCGGGAGCCTCGAAGCCTTCGGCCTCCGCTACCCTGCCGGCGAAGTGCCGGACGAGCGACTCGATGTCCTCGAGCCGCTCGCGCAGCGGCGGGACGAGGACCGGGACGACGTCGAGACGGTAGTAGAGGTCTTCCCTGAACCGGCCTTCCCCGACCAGGGCGGCCAGGTCCCGATTGCTCGCCGCGATAAGCCTGAAGTCGGTCTTGACGAGCCTCGTGCTCCCGACGCGCGCGAAGGCCTTTTCCTGCAGTACCCGCAGGAGCTTGACCTGGAGTTCGCCGCCGATCTCCGAGACCTCGTCGAGGAACAGCGTCCCGCCGCGCGCAGCCTCGAGGTGCCCCTCCTTCCTGTGCCCGGCGCCGGTGAAGGCGCCCGCCTCGTATCCGAATAGCTCGGACTCGAGCAGGTTGGGATTGAACGACGCGCAATGCACCGCGACGAAGGGGCCGTCGCGGCGCCTTCCCTTCCGGTGAAGCGCCCGTGCGACGAGCTCCTTGCCGGTCCCGTTCTCGCCTCGGACGAGGACCGTCGCGTCAGAGTCGGCGATCGCGTCTATCCTGCTCAGCAATCGGCGCATCGCGGGCCCCGAGCCTACGAGGGGGCGCGTCTCCGATCGCTCCACGACGGCCTTCCCTGAAGCGTCGGCGAGCACGCGGCGTATCGTGCGGAGCAGCTCCGGATAATTCACCGGCTTGGACAGGTAATGTATGGCGCCGTCCCTGATCGCCTCTACCGCCTCGGGAACGGTCGCGTACGCGGTGATGAGGATGAAGGGGGCCGATACGCCTCGAGAGCGCAGCTCGCTGAACAGCTCGATACCCGTCATGCCGTCCATGCGTACGTCGGAGATAACCAGGTCGGGCGCCTCGGCCAGCGCTTTCGCCAGGCCTTCCCGTCCATCCGCGGCGGACAGCACCGCGTACCCCTCGCGCTCGAGCACGGTGCCCATGACCTTGCGGATATTCTCCTTGTCGTCGACGAGCAGGATGGTCATCATGCTCCCTCCCTCTGGCGGTCCGCGGCTTCCGTCGGGTATTTGGGAAGTTCAAGGACGACCGTGGTTCCCGGCGATCCGTCCTCGAAGTACGCCCGGCCCCCGTGCGATTCCGCGATGCGGCGCACGAGGGCGAGTCCGAGCCCCGTACCTTTTCGCTTGGTGGTGAAGTACGGCTCGAACGCCCGTTCCCTTACCGCCGCGTCCAGTCCGGGACCCCCGTCGATAACCCTGAGACGAACCGTCGAGTCGTCCGCGTCCGTCTCCAAGCGCACCTCGGAACCGCTCGGACCGGCTTCTACGGCGTTGGCCACGAGGTTGAAGATAGCCCGCTTGACGGCGCTCCTGTCGACGCTGCATGGCAAGGGGCCGCCCCGTCCTCCGATGCGCAGGCGGATGCGCGCTTCCTTCGCCATCGGCCTGGCGAGCGCCGCCGTCTCGTCTACGAGATCGGATAGGTCGGACGCCTCGGGACCCTGCGCGCCGACGCGGGCGAACTCGAGTATCCCGGAAAGGTACGCGTCGAGCGAGCGCACCTCCTGCCGTATGACTTCGATGTACTCGTCGCGTTCGTCGCCCCGCGACAAGAGCTCCGCGGCGCCGGAGATAGCCTCCAGCGGATTCCGTACCTCGTGGGCTACCTCGGCCGCCATCTTGCCGATGGTAGCCAGCCGCTCCTCCGCTACCAGCTCGGCCTGGTATTCGGCGATGCGGACCCGTAGCTCGTCGACCGCCCTCGCGATGCTGCGGATCTCCGGCCCCGACGCGCCGGGAAGGCGGATGGGCGCGGGCGCTCCGTCGGGAGACGCGGCGATGAGCGTTCGCGTCAGCGCGCGCACGGGGCCGAGGACCTGGAACGATAACAGCGCCAGGAAGGCGATGCATGCGCCCAGCTCGGCGAGCGCGAAGCGAAGCAGCACGACCCTGCTCCTGGCCAGCCTCTCGCGTAGGGGGCCCAGCCTCAGCGCCAGCTCGGCCAGGCAGTCGGCGCGCCCGGGTACCACTATCGACGCGCGGGCGAGGAGCGTATCGCCGTCGGTCGACAGGGGCGTCGACGATCGGTCCGATCCCGAGACGCTCCAGCCCACGAAGCCGGGTCTGGTATCGGCGACGATACGCCCTCGGTCGTCTAGTATCCTGGCGTAGGCCGCGTCCCGCTCGGTAAGGATGGACCTGACCTGAGCGTCCAGCAGGTAATACCGCGAAGAGGCGATCGGTTCCCTGGCCGCGTCGGCCAGGGTACGCACCAGGACCAGGGCCCGCTCCTCTACTCCTTGTACGAGGGCGCGTCGCTCCCGCTCGAAGGAGACCGCTCCTTGCGCGGCGACCAGTACGGAGAGGACGATGGCGAACAGCGCGAATTTACTGCGTAGCGACATGGAGCGTCTCCGCCATCGCCGCGAGGATTACCGTAAGCGTTTCATCGGGTAGCGTTACGGGGCCTCGAGATCCCTCGCTTGCCATCCATTCGGCGCAATTCAACGCCAGTTCCTTGCGCTGGGCGCTCAGGTCCTCCCGGACGACCAGTAGCGCGAGCGGCACTCGCGGAGAGCTGGCCAGTTCTCGTACGTTCTCGAGCAGTACCGAGCTCCCGAGGCTCTCCAGGAACGTCGTCGGGACGAAGCCGGCGTCTACCTCCGATAGCGCGACGGCCCTCAGTACGCTCTCGAAGGAATCCAGCTCGATCTCCTCCCTGACGCCGCCGGGGAAGGCCCCTAGGGTACGGGCCCACGCATGCGCGTACGCAGCGGCGATTCCCGACGGCGGACCGCGGAACGCGACCCGGGCCGAGCGGAGATCGGACAGGCGGTGGAAGATGGATGATCCCGGGACGATAAGCGAGAATCTGGCATACGGTCCGCCGTAGCTTCCCATGATCGCGGCGACATAGATCCCGGGACCGTAGGCCAGATAGGATACCGGATCGAGTACCGCGGCCTCGGCGTCCCTCGATGCGAGCAAGGAGCGCGCCGCGAGGTCGTCCTCGACTATGGCCACCTGTATGGAGTATCCGGCGGGCGCGCCGCGGGTCAGGTCCGACCATCGCTCGGCCGCGCGCAGGCCCTCGCCCGCCGCCGGGACCGCGATCCTGAGCGGGGGCGCCGCCGCGACGGGCAAAGAGGCCGCGAACGTTATGATGATCCCGAGTACGATGGCTTTCGGCATTGCGTATCGATTCTGCGGCCAATCCTCGATACTGTCAAACCGGGTCAGCCTTCGGCTCCCTCTGGGCGATTAGCGCTGGCGCGCCTCCCCGCGCTGATATAGAATATCCGCGTAGGGAGGCGGCATGAGAGAATTCCTCGATACGATTTCGCTGCCTTCGGCCATCGATGCCGATACGCTCCTGAAGGTCGTCTATACCGTAGCGGTCCTGATCGTCGCCTGGCTCGCCCGGCTGCTCTTCCATAGGTCGATCTGGAAGAAGATGGGTTACGTCCAGGCCAGGTACACCGTCAAGAAGGTGTTCAACTATATCGTGACCGCGCTGGCGGCCATACTGATAGGCTCTCTGTGGATAGCCGATTTCCGGCAGGTCGGCACGTTCTTCGGCCTGTTCTCGGCCGGAATAGCCATAGCCCTCAAGGACCTCTTCCTTAACATGGCGGGATGGCTGTTCATCGTATTACGGCGTCCGTTCTCCATCGGCGACAGGATACAGATCGGGGAGTCCTCGGGGGACGTGATCGATATACGGCTGTTCCAGTTCACGATCCTGGAGATCGGCAACTGGGTGGACGCCGACCAGAGCACCGGCAGGATCGTCCATATCCCGAACGGACAGGTGTTCGTCAACGCGCAGGCTAACTACAGCAAGGGCTTCGACTATATCTGGAACGAGCTGAAGGTCCTGGTGACCTTCGAGAGCGACTGGGCCTCCGCGAAGGCCCTGCTGACCGGCCTGGCCACGGAGCAGAGCGCGTCTATCATAGAGGACGCCAAGCAGAAGGTGGACGAGGCGGCGAAGAAGTACATGATCCTCTATTCTAATCTCTCGCCCATCGTGTATACGCGCGTCGAGGATTCCGGCGTCCTCCTGACGGTCCGGTACCTGTGCAAGCCCAGGAACAGGCGCAACAGCGAGAACGACCTGTGGGAACGGATCCTCCAGGAATTCAAGAAGCGCGACGATATCGACCTGGCCTATCCCACCCTGCGCTATTACCGGACCCCGGCCGACCCTCGGCCGCGATAAAGCGCTAAAACGGTCGAGCCGGCGCTTCGGAACCGCTACGATTTCCTGTAATGGACCTCCTGTTTTTTACTCCAATACGTATATCATCTCTGGAGGAAACGAATGTCTGATAACGTAGTGCGCGCAAGCATGGAGCTGGTCAACGGCCGAGCCAAGTTCTCGGCCTCGGTAACGGGGCAACCCGCCCTGTCGGTCGATTATATCCCGCCCGTAGGCGACGGGGAGGGCTATACATCCTTGGAGCTTCTCCTGATCAGCATGGGAACCTGTCTGGGAACCGCAGTCAAGAGCCTCGTCGAGCATAGGCTCAAGAAGAAGGTCGATTCGCTCTCGGTGGGGGCCATGGGCGAGCGTAGGGAGAAACACCCTACCTCCTTCAGCCGGGTCACGCTATGGCTCGATATCGCGTGCCAGGGGCTGTCGGGAGAGGAGCTGGTCGGCGTCATCCATAACGCCGAGGCGAACATCTGCCCGGTCCTGGACATGGTGAAGGGCAATACCGAGATCGTAGTCAAGCCCCATCTATTCGGTTTAGCCGTGGGGGCGAGCGAAAGCCGGGACGGCGAGCCGATCGAGGAGGCGTCGGCCTAGGCGTTAGCCCCGAGGATGCGGAGGCCGCCTTCCGCGGCGAGTCTCCTCATGCGGTCCAGGAAACCGTCGTAGGAACCGGGGTCGAATCTGGTGCGGTACAGTCTCTCCATTTCCAGTACCGCGCCGAGCTCTCTCGCGTAACGGCCGACCGCCTTCTGCTCCTCGGATATGATTCCCTCGATTCCGGACGGGAGGCCCTTGAGCCCTAGCTCCTTGCGGTACGACGCGAAGGCCCGGCAGCTGCAGGCCCCGCCGCTCGAGACGAGCGAGCAGCGGCTGTTGTAGTGGTCGACCGCCAGCTTCCTGGCCCGGTGCGCGTACACCCGGGCGGCGTTCTCCGAGATCCCGAGGATAGTCGCGGTTTCCGGCACGGAGAATTCCAGGATTACGCGGAGCGTGAATACGGCTCGGTAGCGGGGCGGCATGCAGTTCATGAACATCTGCAGGCAGCTCTCCCGGACCATGTCGACGACCGCCTCGTCTTCCGAGCGGCCGAAGCCGTTCACGTAGGCGAACGAATCCTCTACGGTCATGCCCGTCCGTTCGGCGAAGGCGACGATGGGGAGGCGTACCTTGGCCTTGCGGTAGCGCCGCGCGCAGTTGACGAGAATGCGGTAGAGCCAGGTGTAGACGGCGGAGTCGCCCCGGAACGATTCGAAGGCGCGGTACGCTTCGAGGAAGCAGGACTGCACGATGTCCTCCGCGTCCTCGACCCTACCCGCCAGCCTGAAGGCGAGTGTAAAGAGGCGTTCGTAGTTATCGCGGTAGATGGCCTCGAACGATCGATCCATGTAACGAGACTAGTCCAAATCCCGGGGCTAGCGCAACACGGCGCCGCGGCGCGAAGAAGTACGCCGCGCCTTGCGCCCGGACCCCTTCGGTAGTACTCTTTGACCAAGGTCCGCAGAAAGTGATCGAACCCGGCAGAGAGGTCGTGTATGCTTAAAAGTGCCCTCGATTACTTCCTTAGCTTCCAGCCGTACGTGATGTTGCCCATCATCATCTTCATCATGGCGATGGTCTTCCGGGTGAAGGTCTCTGTCGCGGTCAAATCGGCGCTTACGCTCGGTATAGCCTTTATAGGCATCTTTATGACCTTCGACTACTTCGTGGCCATAATCACTCCCGTGCTGAGGGCGTTCGTCGCCCGAACCGGACTCGATTTCCCCGTGCTCGACGCAGGGTGGCCTCCGCTAGCCGGCATCACCTGGTCATACAGCCTCGCGCCTGTCCTCCTCGTCGTTCTTTTCACGCTAAACGTCCTTCTGCTCGTGACGCGCTTCACGAAAAGCCTTGATATCGATATCTGGAACTATTGGCACGTAATCTTCCTGGCCGCCCTGATCCAGCATGCGACCGGTAGCGTTTGGCTGGCGATTATCCTATCATCGCTTTCGTTCGTGCTGGTGCTGAAACTGGCCGAGTGGAGCGCGCCGCTCGTCAAGGAGATGACCGGCATGGACGGCATCTGCATACCCCATCTCTCCGGCATAGCGCATTTCCCCATCGCGGTGGCCCTGAACCTCCTGCTCGATAGGATACCGTGGCTTCGCGATGTGAAGGCCGACCCGGAAAACCTGCGCGCGCGTCTCGGCCTCGCCGGAGAGCCCATGATAATCGCGTTCGTAATCGGCGTCCTGCTGGGCGTAGCGGGTGGGTACGCGCTGCGGGAGCTCCTGGCGCTCGCGTTCGGATTCTCGGCGGTCGTCTTTATCCTGCCCAAGATGGGCCAGATCCTAGGTTCTTCGCTTATTCCCGTCTCAGAGGGCATGAAGTCCTTCATCGCCGAGCGCTTCCCGCATCTCGGGGCGACGTTCGTCGGTCTCGACGTCGCCGTGCTTATATCGATCCCGGCGGTAATGGTGACGGTCGTCCTGCTGATGCCTTTCGCTATCCTCCTTGCCATCGTCTTGCCGGGGATCAAATTCATCCCGATAGGCGACCTTACGAACCTCATGGTGCCCGTCGGATTCATAACCCTCGCGACCCGGGGCAATATCCTTAAATCCTTCATCATAGGAATACCGGTCGTGATAATGAACCTGTATTACGCGTCTATGTTCGCGCCGATCGTCACCGAGATGGCCGCGCGATCCAGCTATCATATCCCGGGGTACGACGGCCTCTTCACGAGCTTCCTCGATGGCGGAAACCCTTGGCGCAGTTGGCTGGTCCTGCTTTTACGGGGCGATACGGTTAGCCTGCTGCTCGTGCCGGTCGTCATTCTCCTCGTCTTCATAACGTGGCGCGTTTCCAAGAAGTACGTCGCGTCGTAGTGGGGAAGCGTATTGAAGGCGCTCCGGTTCTCCGTGTTCTTAGTATCCTTGGCGTTAAGCGCCTGCCCGCTCGGATCCGGGCAAGAAGAGAAAGGCGGACAGGATATGCCTGAACCCATCATAGTCGATTTTCCCCTGCGCGGCGTTTGGATCACGCCCAATAGCCCCGGCAGCAAGGTTCCCAGCCACGGGACGGCGCGCTTCGGGGAGGCGTACGCCATAGATTTCGTAATGATAGACGTTAACGATAAGATGAAGAAATTCTACGACAGGTCCTTCGGGGAATACGTCCTGCGCGGCGTCCCTCTGAGCGCGTGCTACGGCTGGGGCGAGCGCGTCTATGCGCCCGTCGGAGGCGAAGTAATCCGCGTCGTCGACGGCATCGAGGAGCGGGACAGGGTGAACGTCTTCAGGGACTTCAGGTATATGAGGAAGGCGACGAGGGACTTCCTCGCCGGCAGCGGTTCCGTAGAATCCATGGCGGGAAACTACGTTATGCTTAAATGCTCGGCCGGCGTATACGCGCTGTTCGCGCACCTGAAGCGCGATTCGATCGCGGTAAGGCCGGGACAGATCGTATCGACGGGCCAGGCGCTCGGGGAGGTAGGCCACTCGGGGAATTCCATGGCGCCTCATCTGCATATGCAGTTCATGGATAGCGACGACCTGAGAGCCTCGACGGGCTTGCCGTTCGTCTTCGGGTCGTACGCGGCGAGGCGCGGTAGCGGGTGGATCACGAAGACGAACTCGTTGCCGACGGTCGACGAGGTGATAACCGGCGAGACTTCTCCCTGATGCCGGCTACGCGTCGCCGGTTCCGCGCGGCGGCGGCGCGGATCCGCCCCGACTCCGCCGTCTCCGCCTTGCTCCATGCTTTAACGTTCGTACATGCTAGCTATAGCATGTATTCTACGCCTTATTTCCATGCGGATATGCGACGGCTCTAAGCACTCGCATTTATCACCGAAGCTGAAAAGGGTATTGTAGTAGTAGTCGTTCTCTATGAAAGGGAAGCTAACTAGGTAATGCTCCTCGCCGTCCGGCGAGAAGTGCTCGTGCGTACAGTAGTCGAGTACCCTGTCCATGATGGATGCATGAATACGGATCTTTATCTCCGTTTGCATGGTTTCCAGGATATCGGCAAAGTCCAACTGCGGATTCTGGTAATCCCGTGGCGCAAAGGACTCTTCTTCTATTCGTAGGTTGGATGTGCGGGATAGCCTGAATAAGCGAAAATCATACCTTTTACGGCAATACCCTTGCCAATACCAATGACCGCTTTTCAATACAAGCTGATACGGCTCCGCAATCCGTGCGGTTCTATTCCCGTAGCGGCCTACGTATTCGAACGAAAGCAGCTTCCTTTCGTGTAAAGCTGTTTTGATAATCTCCAGGTACGGTCGTGTGTTCGTGTTGCCCACCCACGGACTTAAATCTATATATATTTGGTTCGCTTTCACTTCGATGTCTTTCGCTCTGTCGGCGGGGATAAAGCTCTTGACTTTCGCGATGGCGTTTACCAGTTCATCGCCCCGTATCATGTTGGAAAGACTGGAAAGCCCCATTAGGATGGCGGAAAGGTCGGCGGTCGAGAAAACCGTTCTATCGATCTTGTATTCCGGCATTATTTCAAAGCCGCCGCCTACTCCCGATGTCGAGCGAACGGGAATGCCCGCCGAGTTGATGGCGTCTACGTCGCGGTAGATCGTGCGGGCCGAGACTTCGAACGTATCCGCTAACTCCTGCGCCCCTATGCGCTTTTTGTCGAGGAGTATCATGATAATGCTAATAAGCCTGTCAATCTTCATCCGCTAGCCGCCGACCTGGAAAAAATTTTTATCATTATTGATCGTTGCCATACAGTTGTCAACGATCGCGCGTATACTGGCAAGGAAACCAAATCGAGCCGCCTATCGGGAGGAAGCACTATGCAGAGGAAAGCCTTGGTAATCATCGATATTCAGAATGACATAACGAAGAACTACAAGGGTATTATCGACAATATCAACAGAGCGATTGATTGGGCAGTCGATAATGATATTCACGTCGTCTATATACGGCATGAAAATTTATCAGCCGGCACGAGGACGTTTAAGCCCGATACGTATGGGGCCGAACTGGCTCCAGACCTGAAAATCGTGTCGAAGAATGTTTTTACGAAATCAAAGGGGAACGTATTAAGCTGTGAAGAATTCAAGAGCTTTATTGATAAAAATGAGATACGCGATTTTTACGTAGCGGGCGCGGATGCTGTAGCTTGCGTCAAGTCAAGTTGTTTCAATTTACGCAAGGCAGGTTATGGCGTTACCGTCCTGTCGGATTGCGTTACCAGCTATGATAAAAAGAAGCTCGACGAAATGCTGCGTTATTATGAAAGTAAAGGCAGCAGGATTATTAATCTAAATGACCTGTAGCCTAATCATATCTTCGAAGCATACTGCATTTTACTTGGCGATCCCGATAGGCGGTGCGGCCATCGTTCTTTTTCCCGACGCGTCGTATTGCGGCGCCGGGGAACTGACCTATACTTAAGGGAAGACCGACGAGGAGGCTTTACATGGCATTATCCAATCTGATAGCCCAGGTACTGGCCATCGTCTACATCGTCAGCGGGTTGGGAGTACTCTTCGGGAAGATAGACTTCAAGAGCATCGGAGACGAGATCGTCGGGTCGCCGACGCTCTCGTTCTTCTCGGGGGCGTTCGGGATCGTCATCGGAACCGTCCTGATCCATTACCACAACATATGGACCATGGACTGGATCGTGGTCGTCACGCTCGTCTCCTGGGCGTTCCTGGTCGGCGGGATTATCATAATCCTCTGGCCGAGGGTTTTTACGCTCGTCGGCAAGCTGTATAGGCAGAGTCCCCTCTGGGGAATAGGCATGATTGGACTGGGTATTGTATTCGGGTACTTCGGCTTCTATCGTTATTGAGGCGTCCGGGGGGGGGAATAGCATGAACTCGTTCTTAGACCTGTTGTTCACGAGGCATAGCGTTAGAGAATTCACCGGCGAGCCCGTGAGCGAAGAAGACTTGGAGACGATCGTTCGGGTGGGGATGGCGGCTCCCTCGGCGGTTAATATCCAGCCGTGGGCCTTCGTAATAATAACCGATAGGGCGGAACTGGATAGCCTCTCGGCGAAGCTACCGTACGCGAAGATGCTTGATAAGGCGAGCGCCGCTATCGTCGTATGCGGCAACCCGGAAAAGGATCCCCAATTCGCGAGGAAATTTTGGGTGGTCGATTGCGCTGCGGCGACGGAGAATATCCTCCTGGCTGTACACTCGCTCGGCTACGGCGCGGTGTGGACGGCCGTCTACCCGGAGGAGAAGAGGATCGATATCGTGAGGAAGGCCTGCGGATTGCCCGATACGATAATTCCGCTTAACGTCATCCCGATCGGGGTACCGAGGAACAAGGACGCGCGAGCCGTGGATAAGTTCAAGGAAGAGAATATCCATTGGAATACGTGGTGACGGAGGCGAGCGCGGGCGCTCGTGCTATCCAAGGGAGCGCCTCGCCCCTCGAGGTAGATCGCCTTCGCTCTCCGCCGGATTTCAGCGCGCGGCTTCCATCGTGTCGATGAGCCTGGCGAGCCTCGTATGGATGTCGTCGACGATACCGTCGCGCCCGTAATGGAAGTCGTCGGGATCGAGCATGTAGCTGTGCGTAATCGCCATTACCTTGCTATCCTTCGCGATAGCGTCAGAGAGCATCGAGCGTAGCTTCTCCGTGGTAAAGAACTCCAGGCGGAATTCCTCGTCCCGGCTAAGCGCGTATACGGGCAAGGACCGAAGGCCCCCGGACGTGACGGAGTACTGCTCTCGGAACGGGTTGTGCGACTCGGCCCGTATGCTCGTTTCCTCGAGAACGACCGCCGCGGTATCGTCGTTCATGGAGAAGCAGCCTCCCCTGAACGCCTGTAGCGGAAATACTCCGCATTCCTCCAGGTAGTCGGCCGCGGGAGCGATTATCGACCGCTGTTCCTCGCGGGTATACGACGCCAGGTACTCTTCGCCGGGACGCAGGAACGGGCAGTCCTTCGCGATGCTTCCCGGCAGGTTGTCGGGATGAATATGGAGGCCGTAGATAACCCGATAGTCCCTGGGCAATCGCTCCGCCAGGCCGTGCCTCCGCAGCGCGTCGGCGAAGATCGGGGTCACGAACAATACGACGCGTATGCCATGTTCGCTCGCCTTGCTCACGAAGCGTTCCAGGTTGAGGACGTTCGCGTCTAGGTTCTTGTCGTAGTTCGTGCCTTCGCAGTCCATCGATACGGCGAACTCGAACCCGTCGTCCTCGAAGAGATCGGAGACGCGCGCCTCGCTCGTCGGCATGTGTATTTTAGTAAGCATTAATTCTTAATACTCCTTTCCGGGACCGACGAGGCGATCCGCGTAGGCGAATTCGCCTTATTATGATACTATAATATATTGTTTTAATAAACCCGCCCCCGAAAGGATGCCAATGAAGAAATTAGGATTCCCGAGAATGTATAAAGAGAAGAACGAACGAAGGGCCTTCCTGCCCGATTTTTTCAAGCAACTAGCATCGACCGGTACGCCGATATTCCTCGAGAGCGGCTATGGCTCGCGCATGGGCTACGACGAGGAGGACTATAGGTCGGTCAATGAGAATATAGTATTCACGAGCGAAGAAGAGGCTAACAGCCAGGATGTCGTCGTCGTACTGAGATCCCCGAGGAACGAGGAGCTCGATAGCTTTACGGCCGGGACGACGCTCGTCAGCATGCTTCACTATCCGACGAGGGAGCATCGAACGCGCATCCTGAAGGAAAAGGGGATAAAGGCCGTCTCGCTCGATTCTATACGCGACGACTTCATGCAGCGCATGGTGTACAACCCGAAAGGGACGTCGTACAACGGCATGGAGCTGGCCTTCAGGGAACTGTCTGCGGTACGTAAGGATTTCTTCTCGAAGGGCCGGGCCCCTATCGAGGTTACCATCATCGGCATGGGGATGATCGGGCACAAGGCGGCGAGGGCCGCCGCCCATTTCGGGTCCAAGGAGCTGTACGACGAGGTAAAGGCGAGGATGTCCAAGGGCGTCATCGTGCATATGCTGCCGCGGAGCATTACGTCCGACCGTTTCGAGATGTCGCGCATACTCGCCGGAACCGATATCCTCGTAGACGCCACCACGCGGGATAATCCGTATAAGTTCATCGTCGACAACGACCTCCTGGCTGTTCTCAAGGATGACGCGATCATACTCGACCTGACGGCCGACCCGTACCTTTCGGACGACGACGGCGTCCAGGTAAAGGCCATAGAAGGCATCCCGACGGGCAACCTGAACAAGTACGTCCTGCGCGCCGACGATCCCTCCTACGACGAGATCCCCGCGGTCGTCAGCACGGTAAACAGGCGCACCGTAGTGAGCTGCGACGCGTGGCCGGGCGTGAAGCCCGAGTTGTGCATGCGGCTCTACGGCGCTCAGCTGCTACCGATACTCCTGCGGCTCATCGACAAGGACGTCTCCGAGATGAGCCTGGACAGCGGGGACTATTACGAGCGCGCCATCCATAGGGCGACTATCGCGTTCTACGAAGAGCATGAAAAATCGGCGACGCGGGCATAGGTCGGAAAGGCCGGGAGGAAATATGGAAATCAGGGCGGGCCGTCCGGCCGATATCGCCGGCGTGCTGGAACTCCAACGGCTTAACATCGTTACGAACCTCGACGAGGAGCAGAAGAAGAACGGCTTCGTTACGACGCCGTTCACCGACGCGCAGCTAGCGGGGCTCATCGATATCCGGGGCCTGTTCGTCGCCGCGGACGGCGGCGTGGTTCGAGGGTATGCGATGGCCGCCGGATGGGAGTACTTCGAGGGCCGGCCCATGTTCGACTATATGATCGAGCGATTCTCGCTCATCGGATATAAGGGACGCATGATTACGCGGACGAACTCGTTTCAGTACGGACCCGTCTGCGTAGCCGCGGAGGCGCGAGGGACCGCTTGTTTCCTCGGCCTTTTCGATCGCATGAAGGCCGACATGGCGCTTCGGTACGACATCGGCACGACGTTCATCAATACGGTCAACGAGCGCTCGTTCCAGGCGCATACGAGGAAGGCCGGCCTGGACGTGATCGATCGGTTCGATTTTAACGGCAACCATTATTACGGCTTGGCCTTCCCCGCGAGCGGCGTCCCCGTACCGCTATAGCGAATAGTTGACGTATCGATAAAAATAAGACAGAATGACGATTCGCGTTCGGATATGGACGTTGTCCGTTCCGGGCGCTTTTATTAATTCAATAAACGACAGAAGTGTCAGAATAAATCTCGAAAGCGAAGCTCTTTCGCGTAGTCTATCGTCAGGCGGGGAGGCGCGTGCGCCGTGGAAACGTTCAAGGTCATGGAGATAAAGAAAAGCGTATACGAGGGAAACGACCGACGGGCGGAGGTCCTCCGGGCGGAACTCAAGGAAGGAAAAGTCTTCCTCCTGAACCTGATGTCCTCGCCGGGCTCCGGTAAGACGACGACCGTGCTTCGTACCATCGAAGCGCTGCGTGACGAGATGCGCATAGGCGTCCTCGAGGCCGATATCGATTCCGACGTAGACGCCAAGACGGTCTCCGACGCGGGCACGAGGGTGATACAGATGCATTCCGGCGGTATGTGCCACCTGACCGCGGACATGACGCGGCAGGGACTCGAGTGCCTGGGCACGGACGGGCTCGACTTCGTGATACTGGAGAACATCGGCAACCTGATATGCACGGCCGAGGCGGACACGGGCGCGTCCAGGAACGCGATGATACTCTCCGTGCCCGAGGGCGACGACAAGCCGCTCAAGTACCCGATGATGTTCGCCATGGTAGACGTGCTGCTTATCAACAAGATAGACGCGATCAGCTTCTTCGACTTCGACTTCGAGGCGGTCAGGGAGCGCGTGACGAGATTGAACCCCGGTATACGTATCATCCCGATCTCCGCCAAGACCGGCGAGGGCGTGGCGGAGTGGGCCGAGTGGATCAGGACCGAAGTCAGGGAATGGAAGAGAGCGTAGCCGCGGGCTTCGCTCCATACGAAACGAGGAGAGGTACATGGTCAAGGAAAAGGTACTCGATTACGCCAACAAGATATCGAGGACGAAGCGCGGCGCCAAGGATGAAGTGAAGCCGGAGTATCCGGAATACAGGATACTGGAACCCGTCGTCACGGAAGAGATGGCCGAGGTCGGCCTGTGCCTCGGACTGCGCGAGCCGAGGAGCGCCGAGGAGATCGCGGCCATGTGCGGCAAGCCCGTGGAGCTGACGACGAAGCTCCTCTGGGACATGGCCCTGGCCGGGGCGGCGTTCGTCAAGGACGTCGACGGCGTCGACAAGTACTGGCACGACATCTGGGTTCCCGGTCACATGGAGATGATGACCAATAACCGGGAGAACGTGAAGAAATTCCCGCAGATAGCCGAGGCTTTCGACGCCTACGGCAAGCGGAGGGGCCCCTTGGGCGCGGGCAACTTCCCCGTAGGCCTCGGTCCCATGCGCGTCATTCCCATAGAGCGGGCTATCGACGGAGAGACGAGGCGGGCCTCGTACGAGGAGATATCGAAGTACCTCAACGAGAGCCACCGCTTCTCGGTCTCGGACTGCTCCTGCCGCACGTCCAGGGAGGCGATGGGGGAGGGCTGCGGCCACCTCAAGGAGGACATGTGCATACAGCTCGACCATGCCGCCGAGTTCTACGTACGGACCGGCAGGGGGCGCGAGATAACCCGCGAGGAGGCCTTCGAGATAATCAGGCGAGCCGAGGAGAACGGCCTGATGCACCAGATCCCGAATACGGACGGCCCCGGGAAGACGCACGCGATATGCAATTGCTGCGGTTGTAGTTGCTTCGCGATGAGGCTCGCCAATATGTGGACGAACCCCGACATGGTCCGGTCCAACTACGTGTCCCGCGTCGACCAGGAAAAATGCGTGGCGTGCGGAGAATGCGTAGAGAACTGCCCGTCGAACGCGCTGAAGGTAGGGCAGAAGCTCTGCACGAAGACGCCCCTCCCGGTGGATAAGCGCGAATTGCCCTACGACACGGAGTGGGGCCCCGAGAAATGGAATCCGGAGTACCGGACCAACCGGAAGGTCGCCGTCGATACCGGTTCCAGCCCGTGCAAGGCCGAGTGCCCCGCCCATATCGGCATCCAGGGGTATATCAAGCTCGCCTCCCAGGGCAAGTACAAGGAAGCGCTCGAGCTCATCAAGACGGAGAACCCGTTCCCCGCCGTTTGCGGGCGAGTCTGCCCGAGGTATTGCGAGTCGGCCTGTACCCGCGGCGAGATCGACGACCCGATAGCCATCGACGATATAAAGAAATTCATCGCGGAACAGGACCTGAACGACGGCAATCGCTTCGCCCCGAGGATCAAGCACGAGTACGGCAAGAAGATAGCGGTCGTCGGCGCCGGCCCGGCCGGACTCTCCTGCGCCTACTACCTCGCGGTCGACGGCTATAAGGTTACCGTGTTCGAGAAGCAGCAGGCGCTCGGCGGCATGCTGACGCTCGGCATCCCGGCGTTCCGCCTGGAGAAGGGCGTCATCAACGCCGAGATCGACATACTCAAGGAGCTCGGCGTCGAGTTCAGGACCGGCGTCGAGGTCGGCAAGGACGCGAGCCTGGACGACCTGCGCGGGCAGGGCTTCAAGGCCTTCTACCTCGCGATAGGCGCGCAGGCTGGCCGTAAGCTGGGCCTGGAGGGCGAGGGCGCCGCGGGCGTCGTGACCGGCGTGGATTTCCTCCGCGACGTCAACCTCGGCAAGGGAGTCTCGCTCAAGGGAAGGGTCGTCGTGATCGGCGGCGGCAACGTCGCCATAGACGTAGCCCGCACCGCCACGAGAGTAGGATCCGATTCCGTCGCGATGTATTGCCTCGAGAGCCGCGACGAGATGCCCGCCCTCGACGAGGAGATCGACGAGGCCGCTTCCGAGGGGATCGCCATAAACAATTCCTGGGGACCCAAGCGCATCGTCGTCGAGAACGGCAAGACGGTCGGCGTGGAATTCAGGAAGTGCCTTTCCGTCTTCGACGCTGACAAGCGCTTCGACCCCAAGTACGACGATAACGAGACGATGATAGTCCCCGCCGACGCCGTGCTGCTCTCGGTCGGCCAGTCCATCGAGTGGGGCGGCCTGCTTTCCGGCTGCAAGGCCGAGCTGAACCGCAACAATACCGTCAAGGCCGACGCGCTAACGTACCAGACCGCCGAGCCAGACGTGTTCGTCGGCGGCGATTCGTTCACCGGGCCAAAGTTCGCGATAGACGCGATAGCCGCCGGCAAGGAAGGCGCCATCTCCATCCATCGCTACGTGCAGCCCGGCCAGAGCCTGACGCTCGGCCGCGTCAAGCGCGACTACCGCGCGCTGGACAAGGACAACCTGGACCTGGACAGCTACGACCGCCTGCCGAGGCAGAGGGCCGCGCACGACGCCCGCGAGGATACCGACGATCGCTTCAAGGATACGCGGGGCAACCTGACCGAGGAGCAGATAAAGAAGGAGACCGAGCGTTGCCTCGGCTGCGGCGCCACGGTCGTGGACGAGTTCATGTGCGTAGGCTGCGGAGCGTGTACGCTCAAGTGCAAGTTCGACGCTATATCCCTCGTCAGGACCTACGACGCCCAGGGCGTAGAGCTCAGGGGAATGAAACCGGCGGTCATCAAGTATATCCTCGGGCGCAAGCTGAGGATCGCCGCGAAGAAGCCGTTCAGGCTCCTGAAGAAGACCTTCTCCGGCTCGGGCGCCAAGAAGTAAAGACTGATGCGCGAGGAGCGGCGACGGGAAGCGACATTCGCCTCCCGTCGCCGGTCCCGCCGACCGGAGAGGTATTCCCCGTGCATGAATTAAGCGTAGTGATAGAAGTCGTCAAGACGGTCGAAGAGTTCGCGAAAAAAAACGGCGTGACCAGGATCGACAGGCTGGTACTCCAGATCGGGGAGCTGTCTTCGATGATACCCGCGTACATAGAGGAGTGCTTCCCCTGCGCCGTCGACGGTACGACCCTCGAGAGCACCAGGCTGGAGATCGAGATACTGCCGGGCAACGCCCGGTGCAGGGCCTGCGGAAAGACTTTCAACCTCCTCGAGAACAAGGGCGCCTGCCCGGCGTGCGGGGTCAAGGACGCCGAGATACTGTCAGGCAGGGAATTCATGATCAAGGAAATCGTCGCCTGCTAGAAGGCGGAATATACGTAGAAAGAAGGATCGTCATGGGGATTTTGTACGCTTCTACCGGCGTCAGCGGATGGGCGATATGGCTCTTCGTCGTCTTCGCGTTGATGGCTTTCAACGAATTCGCCCGTAGCACGAAATGGGGCGGCATCGCGCTGTTCTTCGTCGTACCGCTGGTGCTGACGTTCGCGGTCTGGCCGAAGACGGCCGCTCCGGGCAACGAGTACGGGACCGGCACCTGGTTCAACTGGGTGAAGACCTATTCCGCGCTCGCCGGTTGCCTGGGCTTCATGGCGATACGCTATATTCCCGCGCTCGCGAAGAAGAAGTGGGCCCTGTGCTTCCCCCCGCTGATACTCGCGCTCAATATATTCGAGGCGTGCCTCCGCGATTTCCAGTGCTTCTCCTACGCGGCGTGGGACGGCGCCTACGTGGACAACCTCTGGGTGATGTCCGGCCCGTGGAATATCATGAACGGCATAGCCGGCCTATTAAACATCGTCACGATATGCGGATGGCTCGGCATCTACGTGTCCAAGGACAAGACCAAGGACATGATCTGGCCGGACATGATCTGGGCCTGGATAGTAGCCTACGATTTATGGAACTTCGCCTATACCTACAACTGCATCGCTGACCATTCGTTCTACTGCGGCCTGGCCCTGCTGCTCGCCTGCACGATCCCCGCCTTCTTCATAAAGAAGGGCGCCTGGCTGCAGCATCGCGCGCAGACCCTCGGGCTGTGGATCATGTTCGTGATGACGATCCCTTCGTTCGCCGACCGCATCGCTCCCGTACCCACGACGCATAACCCGGTCGCGTTCTTCGTCGTGAGCCTCGTCGCCCTCCTGGCCAACCTCGCCCTGGCGGTATACCAGTTCTCGAAGATCCGCGAGGCGCGCCTGAATCCGCTGAAGGACGAAATCTTCACGAAGACCCGGGCGTACGCGCAGGTAATGCGGGAGAACGCCTAAGGAGCCGTATCCTTAGGTCCTTGTAGCCCGGACGTCCGACCCTGGACGCCCGGGCCGTTTCTCTTTTAGGGCGACACTATCTCCTGTACCCTGCCGACCAGCCCCGATTCCAGGCGGACCTTGATACCGTGCGGATGGGTGGGCGAGTTCGTCAATATATCCTGCACGATTCCCTCGGTCCGCTTACCGGTTCTCTGGTCCTCTTTCAAGACGATCGAGACCCTGAGCCCGGGTCGTATATCGCTTCTGTCCTTGCCGCTCATACGTATTCTCCTCGCCGTCAGTATACGCCGGAAAGCACGGCTTTACTCTATCTGACGCCACTTTCTTGTTATGCTCCGTACCATCGCCTATACTTCTACGGGTTCGGCGCCTGATACGAGCTACGGCGATCGGAAGAATGTCGATCCTGTTTGAAACGAGGGAACGTCGTGAGCGATGTCGAGAAGAAGACGATCCTCATCGTTGAAGACGAGCGTATCGTGGCTATGGCCGAGAAGTCTTCCCTGGAAAAACGCGGATACGCCGTAATTACAGTAGGTTCCGGAGAACGGGCCATCGAGCTTATCCGTGAAACGCCGGGCATAGACCTCGTCCTTATGGATATCGATCTCGGCGGGGGCATGGACGGGACGGAAGCCGCCGAGATCCTCCTGAGAGACCGCGATCTACCGGTGGTATTCCTGTCTTCCCACACGTCGACCGATATCGTAGGCAAGACCGAGTCCATATCGTCCTACGGCTATGTCGTAAAGAGCTCCAGCGACGCCATCCTCGACGCGTCCATCAAAATGGCGTTCAGGCTATTCGAGGCGAAGCGGCAGCTATGGGAGAACCGGCAAGAGCTGGAGTCCTTGAACGAGAGCCTCGTGGCTTCGAGAGACGATATGGCGAAGAACGAGGCGCTGCTTAGGGACAGGCTCGAGACCATACTCAACCCAGGGCTCGATATATCCAGCCTGGACCTGGGCGCGTTCGTCGATATTGGCGAGATCCAGCTTATCATGGACGCGTTCTCTAGACTGACCGGCATGGTCACGGCGGTCCTGGATATCAAGGGGAACGTACTCGTCTCTACGGGATGGCGGGATATTTGCGTGAATTTTCACCGGAAGAATCCCGCGACTGAGGCTAACTGTACTGAAAGCGATTGTTTCCTCGCGCGGAACCTGAAGAAGGGCGAGTACATCGACTATAAATGCGGCAATGGTCTCTGGGACGTCGTAACGCCCTTGTTCCTGGGGGAGAAGCATTTCGGGAATATCTTCAGCGGCCAATTCTTCTATGATACCGACGCCGTCGGCGAAGAGTATTTTATCCAGCAGGCCGAGCGATACGGCTTCGAGAAGGAATCCTATATACGGGCGTTACGACGGGTCCCTCGGTACGACCGGTCGACTATCAGGAACCTCATGGATTACCTCGTCGCCTACTTTACGCAGGTTTCCAAGAGCAGCTACGCCAATATCGTCCTGGCCAAGCAATCCTTCGACCTGGAGAGCGTCAAGGAGTCGCTGCGGAAGAGCGAAGAGACGCTTCGGTACGTACTCGATTCGATTCCTCAAAGCGTCTTCTGGAAGGACCTGGCCGGCGTGTACCGCGGATGCAACCGCGCGTTCGCGCAGACGGTCGGCTTCTCCGATCCAGGGGACGTGATCGGAAGGACCGATTTCGACTTGTCGTGGCCGAAGACCGACGCGTTGGCGTATAGGGCCGACGACGCGAACGTGATCTCTAGCAAGATAGCGATGAAGCATATCGTGGAGCAGGTCCAGGCTTCCAACGGCGGCAGGATGTGGGTCGATACCACCAAGTTGCCCATGAGCCACGACGACGGGAACGTCTACGGAGTGTTGGGCGTTTACGAAGATATTACCGCTCGAAAGGACGCGGAGGAACGGATAGCCAGCCTGCTCGCGGAGAAGGAGCTCATCCTCAAGGAAGTGCATCATCGCATCAAGAACAACATGAGCACCATGGTCGGGCTCTTGGCTCTTCAGGCGTCCAGGTTGGCGGACCCTTCCGCCGTGGCCGCGCTCGAGGACGCCCGGAGAAGCATGCAGAGCATGGGATTCCTCTACGACAGGCTGTATAACTCGGAGGGCTTCTCCGAGTTGCCGGTACGGACGTATCTCGGCTCCCTCGTCGACGAGATCCTCGGCAATTTCCCGGGGATAGGAACCGTTACCGTGGAGAAGCGTATCGACGAGTTCGTCCTCGACGCGGGGAGGCTCCAGCCCATCGGTATAATCCTGAACGAACTACTGACCAACGTTATGAAGTACGCCTTCGGCGACGGCGGCGGGAACATCGTCGTATCCGCCGAGCTGAAGGCCGGCCGGGTCTCTATCGCGGTTCGGGACGACGGGGTCGGCATTCCCGAGTCGATCGGAATAGGTCGTACCGCCGGCTTCGGGCTGACTCTGGTGGGCGCGCTGGCGGAGCAACTCCGGGGCGTGGTCAGGATAGAGCGCGAGCGCGGCACGGCGGTCGTACTGGAGTTCGACCTGTAGGATCGCGAACCGAGCGTTTTCGTCCGGCCGTCCACAATCCCCTGTGTGGTTCGCTCCTCCCCGCGGTGGTAGCCTCTTGGCATGTCCATCAACCGGAGGAATAATCCAATGAAACGTCTATCCCTCATCGCGTGCGGCGCGTTCGCCGCCATGGCCCTGATCGTGGCCTGCGAGCCGCTCGCCGGCGGCGCCGATCCGGAATCGTCGCTCTACGCGGATAACGTCGTCGTCGTCGATGACGGCATATCGGCGGCCGTTATCTGGACGGCCGGATCGGTCTACCTGGTAGACGGGTATATCCGCGTCTCGAACGGAGCGACGCTGAGCATCGAACCCGGCGCCGTCGTCAAGTTCACGGCCATGTCCGTGCTCGATATAGAGGCCGGAGGCCAGGTCGCCGCCATCGGTACCGCCGCCGCTCCTATCGTCTTTACCTCGTACCGCGACTCCGCGGCCGGCGGCGATTCCATCCTGAACGACGGATCATCGGCCCCGGCCTCCGGGGACTGGTGCGGCCTGGCCGTCGAGCCGGGCTCGTCCGGCAACCAATTCGCCCATTGCGAGTTCCGGTTCGGCGGGCGCGGGGGAATCGCCGCGCTCAAGGTGTCCGGTACCGCCGCCGTGGACGGCTGTACGTTCCGCGACAACCTGGGCGGGCACCCCTACGATTCCGACGCCGACTACGCGACGCTCGACGCGAGCGAGGCCGGCTCGACGACGACCGTGACGAACTGCGTCTTCTACCGTAACCGCTGGCCGCTCGGCATAGCGGTCGAGATGGACCTCGACGCGACGAACGCGTTCTCGTACGACGAGGACGGCAGCGGGACGATCGACGCCGACGAGGACAACGTCCATCAGGCGGTCTACGTGAATTACGGCGATATCACCGGTTCGGTAACGTGGGCCGAGGCCGAGGTGCCGCTGTGCTTCTTCGGCTATCTCGTGCGAGTAAAGAATACGGGAACGCTTACCATCGCGTCGGGGGCGGTGCTCAAGAACTCCATGTCCGATTTCGATTTCGACTACGGCTCGACGGTCGATCGGACGGGCGCTACGTTCACGTCGTTCCGGGACGACAGCCTGTCGGGCGATACGAACGCGGACGGGACGGCTTCCGGACCGTCCGACGGCGACTGGTACGGCGTTTACGTACAGGCGTCGGACGACAGTTGGGATTACCTGACTCGCAACAATGCTACGGGAGCCGTTCGATACTCGTACTATACGGCCGGGGACTAGTGATCGGCCGCCTCGGGCAGCGGGGAGGGAGCCTCGGGCTCCCTCCCTTTTTCTTTACTCGTCCTGTCCACTATGCTCGCGGGCCGCTTCCCGGTACGCTGGCCCCCGATCGGGGGTACCATGGAAGCGTACGCGTTCGAGCGCCTGTCCGAGGCGCACAGGGTCGGCGTCGTCGATATATTCAATCATTACGTCAGGACGTCCACGGCGGCGTACCGCGGCGAGGCGGTGGGCTACGAGTTCTTCGAGCGCTTCACCGCGGACGCCGACGCGTACCCGGCCTACGCCATCCTCGACGCGAGCGGCGCGGTAGTCGGCTTCTGCACGCTCGAGCCCTTCATGCCGATACCGACGTTCTTCGGAACGGCCGAAGTCATGTACTTCATCCATAAGGACCATACGGGCAAGGGCATCGGGACCCTCGCGCTTCGCAGGCTCGAGGACGACGCCAGGCTCATGGGAATAACCAGGCTCGTCGCCGATATCTCGTCGGATAACGTAGGTAGCGTCCGATTCCATGAGGGGCGCGGCTTCAAGGAATACGGCAGGCTGGACGACGTGGGCCGTAAGCTCGGCGTATCCTTCGGCGTCGTGTATATGCAGAAAATGCTTTAATGAACGGTAGGCGCCTTCGGCGCCTACCGATTGCATCGAGCCTTGGCATGCAATAGTATTCGTTGCATGACGGAAATTATCGATAAGGGCGCCTGGCGCGCCAAGGCGGCCGAGGTCGCTACCTTTAAGTACCTATCTCCCGCGGAACTGGAATTCATCCTCCAGAAATCGACTATCCTGCGCTATGGGCCGGGCGAGCCTATCGTGAACGAGGGCGATCTAAGCCCCTATTTCTTCGCGATACTCGACGGTACCGTAAGCGTATCGGTGGCGGAGGGCACGCTGGACGGCGCGCTCCGCGACGTGTACATGTGCGCGCTCGGACCCGGCGACGTCTTCGGGGAGGCCGGCATCTTCCTCAAGGTCAGGCGGACCGCGACGGTATCCGCCGCCGAGGACGCCACGGTCCTCCGCCTGCATCGCGACGACCTCGGAGCCTTCATAAAGGCTCAGTCCGCCGGCGGTAACAAACTGCTGCTCGTCGTCATATATAGCCTCCTCCGGAAGCTGCGGGCGGCCAACCAGGAGCTGGCGTACGAGCGCAAGTCCGATATGGACCAGGCCGACGTCGATAGCCTCCTGGCCGACATGGTCGGCGGTCAGCCGGGCGGTACGGACGCGTGAACGACATCATCCGATCCCTGTTCGACAGGAAATCCGTACGGTCCTTCGAGGATCGCCCCATCTCCGGGGCGGACCGCGACCTGATCGTAGACGCCGCGATCCAGGCGCCGACGGCCGGCAACCAGGTGATGTATACGATACTCGATATCACCGACCAGGCCCTGAAGGACCAACTAGCCATCACCTGCGACAACCAGCCGTTTATCGCCAAGGCGCCGCTCGTGCTCGTGTTCCTGGCGGATTGCCGGCGATGGCTCGATTGCTACGATTTCGCGGGGGCCGAGCGGCGGGAACCCGGCGTAGGGGATCTCCTGCTGGCCTGCGAGGATGCGTCTATCGCCGCCCAGAACGCGGTAACGGCCGCGCATTCGCTCGGCATAGGCTCGTGCTATATAGGCGATATCCTGGAGAACCGCGAGCGGCACGTCGAGCTACTGCGCCTGGACGAGTACGTCGTGCCCGTCGCCATGCTCGTGTTCGGGTATCCTACCGCGCAGCAGGCCGGACGGCCCAAGCCTCCGCGTTTCGGCAAGGAGTACATCGTTCGCGAGAACGCCTACTCGAGGCTCTCGGAGGCGGAGGCGCGGGCCATGTTCGTGGACGCCCATCCGGAACCCGGGTTCGATTTCGACGAGTTCATCCGCGCTTTCTGCGCGAGGAAGTACATGTCCGGTTTCTCCCTGGAGATGAAACGTTCCGTTGAGGAATACCTGGGGGCGTTCATGCGGGAGCCTGGCTCCTGACTCAGGAATTTGGATGCGCGGAATCAGGGTTATTACTATATGAAACGCCCACCGCCTTCGGTACCGTACTCGTATCGAAAGACGATCGAGGCCGAGATCGGCCCGCCGAGTCTTCGATTACGGAGGAATGCGATGAACGAGAAACCCAAGAAGCCAGTTCAGGAGATCAAGAAGCCCGCGGTCGACCCCAAGAAGCCGGCCCCGAAGGATACCAAGGACTTCGGGAAGAAGAAGTAGCCGACGAGGCTATAGGGCGCCGTCCGCCTCCGAGGCGGGCGGCCTTTTTTTTTATTCCGGCGTAAGCCCCTCGCGCAACGCGAATTTGGTAAGACCGGCGACGGTATGTATATCGAGCTTTTCCATTATGGACTGTCGATGCGTATCCACGGTCTTGACGCCGACGTCGAGCTCGAAGGCTATCTCCTTGCTCGTCCTGCCCTCCGAGAGAAGCTGTAGCACTTCCAGCTCCCGGGGGCTCAATTGGTGTATAGGCGACTGGTCGTCCTTGGCCAGCAGGGCGATGTAGTCCGATACGAGGCCTTCCATCAGTAGCTCGTCGCAGTACAGCCTGCCCGCGAGCGCGGCGTCGATAGCGTCCACGAGGTCCTCGAACGGTTTTTCCTTGAGCGCGTAGCCCGAAGCGCCGGCGCGGAACATCTCGATGGCCATGCGGCGTTCGGCGTGCCCCGAAAGCGCGACTATCCTCAGGTCGGGCCGCTCGGCCTTGATGAGCCTCGTAGCCTCGATCCCGTTCATCGAGGGCATCGTCACGTCCATGACGACGACGCCCGCCTTGGTCGTACCGGCCATGCGTACCGCCTCGCGGCCGTCTCCGGCCTCGTCGACGACCTCCATGCGCGCGCTCGCGTCGATGAGAGCGCGCAATCCCTGCCGGAACAAGCGATGGTCATCGACGAGCATGATTCCCGTTTTCATACGATGGCCCGAATATACATCCGCGCGCCGCGCCTATGCTAGCGGTAAAAAAAAGGCCGGGTCGACGACCCGGCCCCTCATCGTCGCGCTGGTCGCGGCCGCTACTTGACCGTCATGCCGGCGAACGGCTCGATGGTGTAGGACTTACCGGACTCGAAGTCCTGGATGAACTCTATCTGGAAGGCTCCGGTGACCATGCGTATGGTATGCCTGCCGGGCTGGATCTGGCCGCGGAAGTCCTTCTGCGCCGCGCCGTCGATGTACAGGCGTATCTGGCTCCACGGGTTGCCGTGGACGTCGGGGTTGGTCATGCCGGCGGGAATCTGGAATACGTAGTTGGCCATCATCGGCTGGAGGGTGGGCGCGAGGCTATATCCGCCGGCGCCTACGGTGATCTGCATGGAGAAGTCCATGAAGCCGCCGGCCCTGACGGTCAGGGTATAGGTGCCGGGGGCTACCTGGGTGATGAATTGCGTACCGCCGGCCACGCCGATCCTGGCGCCGTTGAGGAATATCTCGGCGCCGGGGAACAGGTTGCCGAGGTTGAGCGGCACGAGCATCGGCGTCAGCGTCGCGTTGACGACGGCGGCTCCGGTGACGCTTATGCCCTGGGTGTAGTCGGAATAGCCGGGCGCCTTGACCACGACGGTGTACGATCCCCTGGAGACCTGGCCCGTGAACGGGGTCCTGCCGGCCTGGATGCCGTTTATGAATACGTCCGCGCCGGTGACGTTGGCCGTGACGGTTATGGAGTAGCTTTGCGTGGCGGGCGGTTGCGTCGGCGTAGGCGCGGGGATCGTGGCGGTTCCGCCGAGTTGCGCGTTGACGGTCAGGCCGCCCCCGCCGACGGTGATGCGCTGCCTGAATTCCGGTAGCCCGGACTTGCGTACGATCAGGTCGTAGGTACCCGGGCGTACCTGGGCGGTGAACTTGGGATTGCCTACCCCCAGGAGCTTGCCGTCCAGTATGACCTGGGCGGGTCCTTCGCTGGCTATGACCGTCAGGGTTACCCTGCTCTGCGCGAAGGCGCCGAATACCAGTACGCAGGCCATGCCTATGGCCAGGAGCGTCTTGCTTATTCTCATGGTATAATCTCCTTGGTTACTACGTTCTCGCGATAACTATAGCGCATATATAGTATACTATCGCTACCGGCGCTGGTTACAGCCTCGATTTCGATTATTATCAATTAGACTTTGTTTTTTTGGCCGAAGCTCGCTATGATTGATACCATACGGAGGCATAGTCTCCGAGGAGGATTACGTATGACCAAGAAACTGATTCTCGTTCTAGCCATATTCGCGTTCGTCGCCACGGGAGCCTTCGCGCAGCTGACGTTCGGAATAACCGGCGTCCAGTACTACCAGGAAGACGCCAACGGCGACCTGCCGAGCCTCAGCGAGGCCTGGAGCGACTTCAAGGACGGCACCGGCGTCTATGGCGGCTTATTCGCCGAGATCATTCTCGACGACCTGGGCATAGGCCTGTCGTTCAATCAGCAGACCTACGAGGATGCATTCGATAGCGCCCTCGATATGTGGAACTACGACGTCAACGTCTACCTCGCGTACCATATCTTCGGCGGCAGGTCCTTCCTCGATCCGTTCCTTCAGGCGGGGTTGGGTATCCTGGCCTTTGACTATAAGGACAAGGAAGCGGCAAAGGATTATTACCCCTTGCTTACCGAGGATCCATTAGCAGGATCCGCCTACTTCGATTTCGGTCTCGGCCTCGGCGTCAATTTCGACCACCTCGGCATATTCTTCAAGGCTATGTGGAACGTGCAGAGCGACGAGCCCCTCTATTCTCAGGAAGATGGAGGAACACCTATTTATCCGATGGACGTTATGCCGTTCAAGTGGGTCTTCGGCGCCAAGGTGCTGCTGTAGTACCGCTTCTGTCGTAACGACGGCGCCCCCGCGAGGGGGCGCTTTTTTATGGGCCGATGCATTCCGGCCGATATGCTAGTGGGGGGGGTGCGCATGAAGATGACGATTCGGTGGTTCGGGACGGGCTTCGATTCCATCCCGCTGGAGCATATCAGGCAGATCCCGGGCGTCCGGGGCGTCATATCGACGCTGTACGACAAGCAGGCCGGCGAGGCCTGGGAGCGCTCCCGCATACGCGCGCTGAAGGACGACGCCGAACGGCACGGCCTGGAGCTGTCCGGCATAGAGAGCGTCAACGTGCACGACGCCATCAAGGCGGGGCTACCGGAGCGCGACCGCTACATCGACGCCTACATTGCCACGCTTTCGGCGCTCGGCGAGGAGGGCGTCGGCATGGTGTGCTACAACTTCATGCCCGTCTTCGACTGGACCCGCTCCGCTCTCGCCAAGCCACGCCCCGACGGCGCCACCGTGCTGTCATACGACCAGGAGGCCATAGACAGTATCGACCCCGAGCGTATGTTCGAGCGCGTGGACGCGGACTCCGGCGGCTTCGCGCTACCCGGCTGGGAGCCCGAGCGCATGGCCCGCGTACGGGAGCTGTTCCGGCTGTACGAGGGAGTCGACGACGAGCGCCTTTTCGCCAACCTCGTCTATTTCCTCAAGGCCATCATGCCGACGTGCGAGCGTTACGGCATAAACATGGCTATCCATCCGGACGACCCCGCGTGGCCGGTGTTCGGGCTGCCGCGCATCGTCACCGGCAAGGAGAGTCTGCTGCGCATGCTGGCCGCGGTGAGCTCGCCGCGGAACGGCGTGACGCTATGCACCGGTTCCCTCGGGTCGAATCCCGCCAACGACATTCCCGACGCCATTCGCGCGCTTAAGGGGCGCATCCACTTCGCGCACGTCCGCAACGTGGTCCATCGCGCCCCCGGCAAGTTCGACGAGGCGGCCCACCTGTCGTCCGACGGATCGCTGGATATGTACGCCATCATGAAGGCCCTGTACGATGTCGGCTTTAACGGACCGATGCGCCCCGACCACGGCCGCGCCATATGGGGAGAGAAGGCCATGCCGGGCTACGGCCTCTACGACCGCGCGCTGGGCGCCGCGTACCTCAACGGGCTCTGGGAGGCCATATCGAAGAGCGACGAGCGGGCGCTTTGACAGTCTCCCGTACCGCGGGCTAGACTTTCCGTCATGGTGACCCTCGACAAGATTCTGCAATCACAGGGCTTCGGATCCCGCAAGGAGTGCCGCGCGCTTATAGCGGGCGGCTACGTCATGGTCGGCGGACTACCGGCCACGGAGCACGACCGGGCGTACGAGACGGCGGGGCTCGAGTTCACCGTCGACGGCGAGGACTGGCTGTACCGAGAGAAACTGTACCTGGCGCTGAACAAGCCGGTCGATATCGAATGCTCCCGTAAGCCGAGCTACCACCCCTCGGTGCTGACCCTCTTCCCGGACCAGTTCATGGCGAGGGATCTGCAGCCGGTTGGCCGGCTGGACCACGACACCACGGGGCTGCTCCTATTGTCGGACGACGGCGCCTTCATACACGCCCAGTCGTCGCCCAAGCGGCACGTGCCCAAGGTATACCGCGCGACCACGGCCCGTCCCGTCAGCGCCGAGCTCGTGGCCGCCCTGAAGGCAGGGGTGCAGCTCCATGACGAGCCCGCGCCGCTCGCCGCGCTGTACTGCGAGGCCCTGGGCGAGAACCGGCTGGAGATAGTGCTGGAACAGGGCAAGTACCACCAGGTGAAGCGCATGCTCGCCGCGGCGGGCAACCACTGCGAGGCGCTGACCCGGGTGGCCATAGGAGGGCTCAGGCTCGACGAGCTGGACCTGGCCCCCGGGGATTGGATGTACCTGGAGGAGCGCCACCTGGCCCTGCTCGCGCCCGCGTGACGGCTAACGGGCTAAGCCTTACCGCGTTTACCGATAGCTTATCAATTTAATCGTATCTATACTCGTCCGTCGCTCGTTCGCGCGGTAGATTCTTTATTAGCCGCGTTCGAGCGGCGGGTCGGAGCGGATTATGAGAATATTGAGGATAGCTATCTATATGGTCGCCGCGGCCGCCTTGGCCAGCGCTTCGTGCTCGCTGTTCGGGGACGATCCCGACGACGCGTTCAACGTCGTCAGGGTAAGCCTCGACGAGACGACGAGCGCGTATAGCGTGGCGTCCGCCGACGAGGTCGTACTGACGCTGGACCTGGCGTCGCCCAAGGACGTCTACTTCGTGTTCACGAACGCCAGCCTGACGGGAAGCGCGGCCGAACCTACCGTTAGCTCCAGCGTCTCGGTCTCGACCAGTCTGGCTTCCGAGTCCCGCGTCTCGTTCGAGTCGAGTCCGGCGGCATTTGTCGCCGCCGAGGCGTCGGGCGTCGCCGCGGCCAACGAGGAGATACGCCAGTCCTTCGCCGGATCCAAGATAAGCTCCTCTTCGAGGTATCTTACCGGTTCCGCCGATTTTACTATCGACGAAACCAACTTGGGCATTGTCGGTACGTCGACGATGGATTTTAACGATTATTCCAACACCGCGTCCGGGGTGGTGCCCGTGACGTTACGCTACTCGTCCGGGGCCGTCGCCACGAACCAAGGCGAACGGGCGCTTCAAGTATGGGTCGCCAACGACTGTTGGGAGGTCGATGGAAACAAGGATTTTCTAGTTACCCAGGCCATGGTCGACGCCTACGCGGCCAAGTTCCTGTCTTCAGCGGGCGCGGACGACGATATCTTCGACTGGGTGACCGGCATACTCGGCGCGGAATGGGGCGATACCTCGAGCCCCTACCTTATCGACTTCGATGGGATAGTAAACATCGTGCTCTTCGATATCGGCGACGACGAGCTATCATCTACCTCTGGTAGCTATTGGCTCGGGTACTTCTACGGCCGCGATAACGTTAAGACCTATACGTACTCGAATAAGATGCTGTGCTTCGCTATCGACGCGGTGCTGCTTGCTCTTCCAGGCGAAACGAAAGCTTCGCCCGAGAGCGGGACCTGGAGCCTCGCGGACAGTTACTGGCCCAACGAGATGGTGTCTACGCTGGCCCACGAATTCCAGCACATGATCAGCTTCTACCAGAACCTCAACGACACGGCCGACGACACCTGGGCCGAGGAGATGATGGCGATGTCGATAGAGGACATCGTCGCCGACAAGATACTGGCCGACGGTCCGCGCGGCGTGACGTACGACGACTATTCTGCCGGCGATAGCGGCACTACCGTCGGACGCCTGCCGCTCTTCGACTACTATCCCGACCTGAGCCTCGTCGATTGGTCTCTCGGGCCTCAAGACCTGCCATCCGACGATAGGACTCTAGCCGGCTATTCCTCGGCTTATTCCTTCGGCGCGTATCTTATGCGGCAGTACGGCGGCACGGCTATCCTGCAGGCGATAGAGGATCAGGGTTCCGTCGACGCGTCCGGCGTGCTTGCGGCCGTGCGCTCCGTCTCCGGGGATTCCAGTCTGAGCTTCGTGCAACTGCTCGGTACATGGGGCGCGGCGGTCCTCTTGTCCGACGACTCTAGTCAAGCGGCGCCGTACCGCTACAATGCCGGTAGCGGCGGGGTCTTGCCGGAATTCACGTCGACTGCGTCCGGCGGGAGTTATAATCTGGGCGATATAAACCTGTTCAATTATTCGTACGGCGCCGCCGCGGGGCCGTGGATAAACGAGAGCGCCCCGACGGCGTACGGCGGGCTGTATCCCGGGTCCAACGCCTACTACCTGGCGGCCGAGGGCCTGTCCGGCGAGCGGACCTGGACCCTCGACCTGCCCGACGGCGTCTACCTGACCGTCGTTATGAAGTAGAGCCTCGAGCCGTAGTCCGACAGTATCCTGACCCTGTCGTTGTACCCGGTGCCGGAGAACTGCTGGATCAGCTTGATGCCGTAGCCGGATAGCAGGTCGCCGTTGGCGACGTAGTCCTCGTCGGCCATCCTGAACATGTAATGCGACGACAGCACGGTATGGACGACGCCGTCGCCGCGTATCTTCACCGGTAGCACGCGGTTGACCAGGTTGCCGAAGGCCTTGACGTTGATGTACTGCGGTCGACCCTTCACCGAGAAGCTCGCCTCGGTATCGAGGTCGGGCACGGTCAGGACGTCCTGTCCGAGGCCTACCCTGGCGCTACCCTGGAACAGGCCGGCGATAGCCTCACGGCCGTCCTCCGAGACGACGGCCCACTGGGTCTTGTCTGGGTCGAGGCGGTTGGGGACGCGCAGGAAACGGCCGAACTGCAGCAGCCTCCGGTGCTCCTTGTAGTACGCGACCTGCTCCTTGATGGCCTTCTTGTCGAACGGCGACAGCATCGTCAGGTCCAGCTCGTAGCCGAGCAGCCCGAAGGCCGCGACGTTGAAGCGCGTCTCTATGGTCGACGCGCGCAGGCTCTGCATGTTGGGGCTCGCGGAGACGTGGGCGCCCATGACGCTCTGCGGGTACCCGTACGATGTGCCGCCCTGGATGGTCAGTCGCGCGTACGCGTCGGTGTCGTCGCTGGTCCAGGTCTGCGGCATGTAGCACAGCATTCCCAGGTCGAAGCGGTTGCCCCCGGACGCGCAGGACTCGAACAGTATCCCCGGGAACCGCCGTACCAGCTCGGCCAGTATCTCGTACAGGCCGAGTATATAGCGGTGATGGAACTCGCCCTGGCGCTCGGGCGGCAGTGCCTTGGAGTACCCGTCGGAGACGTTGCGGTTCATGTCCCACTTCACGTACTCGACGCGGCCCTGCGAGAACGCCTTCGTCATCGCCTCCACGACGTAGGCGCGGACTTCCGGCATCGTCAGGTCGAGGACGAACTGGTTCCGGCCGTACGCCGGCGCCCGGCCCGGCGTCGATACTGCCCAGTCGGGATGGGCTCGGTACAGGTCCGAGTCCTCGCTTATCATCTCCGGCTCCACCCAGAGCCCGAACTTGAGGCCGAGCGAGTTTATCTTGGGTACGAGGCCCTCTATGCCGCCGGGCAGCTTCTTCTCGTTGACGTCCCAGTCGCCCAGGGAGCTCGCGTCGTCGTCGCGCCTGCCGAACCAGCCGTCGTCGAGTACGAACAGCTCTATGCCGAGCGAGGCCGCCTCCTTGGCGATCGCGAGCAGCTTCTTCTTGTCGAAGTCGAAATCCGTCGCCTCCCAGTTGTTGACGAGAACCGGCCGTTCCTTGTCCCGCCATTCGCCGCGGACGATAAGGTCCTGCACGAAGCGGTGCATGTTGCGGCTCAGCCCGTTGAAGCCGGCCGGCGAGTACGACAGGACGGCCTCGGGCGTGGTGAACGATTCGCCGGGCTCGAGAAGCCATTCGAAGCCGGACGGGTTGACGCCGGTCAGTAGCCGGACCTTGCCCTGATAGGTCCGTTCCACGATCTCCGCGTGGTTGCCGGAATAGACGAGGTTTGACGCGTAGCACTCGCCGGAGGATTCCCC
Organism: Spirochaetae bacterium HGW-Spirochaetae-3; assembly: GCA_002839315.1. GTDB lineage: Bacteria > Spirochaetota > Spirochaetia > Treponematales > UBA12059 > SZUA-370. Next base: position 194,372 of record PGXV01000002.1, on the reverse strand, counting down.
GCAGTCGCCAGCGGCCAGCATCACGAAGGGATTGTGCCGGTTGGAGCTGTTGCCGGTCTTGGAGTCGTTGACGTAGACGCCGGGCGCCAGCGGCTTGTCGTTCCGCTCGCGCTCGTAGGCCCAGCAGCCGTCGAAGGTGACGAGGCGCCAGTCGCCGCCGAAGAGGTCGAGCTGGGCGCTCATAAGCCGGCGAACCTTCACGGGCTCGCCGTCGTTACGTAGTGTCGCGAAACGGGTAATGACGTCGTACGAGGCGTAGACGCAGTACGTAAGGACGAGGGCCAGCCCTTTATCCGCGTCGCGTAGCGTTATCTCGGTCGTTTGCACGTCGTCCTCGCCGCCGGTCGCGGTCGGCAAGCCCGGTATCTCCGGGCGGCCGCGATAGCTCCGAGCCGACTCGTAGCGGAAATCCGTGGTTCGACTGCCGTCGGCGAAGACGAGCTCTATGGCGGGCTCGCGGAAGTCGCCCTTGCCGAGCCCCGAGTATTCGAGGCACTGGTCGTCCAGCCCGATGTTACGCTGCTCCTGGCTTACGTTGACCATCGTGCCGTAGGGCACGTCGTTCTTCTGGCGCAGCGGCTCGTAGTCGTCCATTCTTCGCAGGCGCCCGCCGTAGTAGAGGTTCTGCAGGTGGCCGGTAGGCAGCACGTCGAGTATATAGCTGGTCCCGTCGGTATCGAGGTGCACGACGTCAGGCATTCGCCGCCCTCCGCTTCTCCAGCTCGTCCTTGATGTTCTGGAAGTATGCTCCGTTGAGGCGGTAGCCCTTGAGGTATATGGCGAGCGACGCGAGGAGCAGCGCGATGGGTACTCCGAACATCAGCACCCGGATGCCCGTCAGCGAGGCGGCGCTCTGCTCGGCGTTGGCGACGAAGCCGAAGGCGGCCAACCCGACGCCGGTTACGAGCCCGGCGATGGCCATGGCGAATTTAACCATGAACGTCTGCATCGAGAACACGATGCTCTCGCTGCGGGAGCCTAGCTTCCACTCTCCGTAGTCCACCGCGTCGGCGAGCATCACGCTGGTCAGCACGAGCGAGAAGCCGAAGCCGAAGAACAGCACGACGCCGGCAATCGCCATCATCGCGATATTGTTGCCGAGCGTCTTACCGACTATATACAGCGAGACGTAACCGAGGATGGGCAGGAGGGCCGATACGATGAATACGCGGCGCCTCGACAGCACCTTGGCGAAAAGAGGGAATACGAGCATAGCCAGCACCTGGGCGCCGGCGGTCAGGTAGAAGGTTCCGTACATTCTCTCGTCGCCCACGTCGTACTTGAACCAGTACAGGCCGAGGCTGGCCGTGAGGTTTATGGCGAGCGTGTACAGTGTCATGGCCGCCACGATGACGACGAGCTGGTCGTTCTGGGATATCGTCGTGAAGATGTCCCTGAAGCGGAATTTCTTCTCGTTCCTGACGACGACCTTCTCTTTTACGAAGAGCACCGTGACGGTGTTCGTGATGACGAACACGACTCCTATCAGCACGGCGAGCCAGAAGAAGCCCCTGGACTGCTGCGCCTGGGTCGGAAGCGCCCCCGGAGCCACCTTGCCGAAGGCGCTGACGAGCGCCAGGCCGAGCGACCCGACCGCGATGTTGCCGAAGGCCGCGAATACGCGAGGTATGACCGAGATAGTATTGCGCTCGCTCTCGGTATCGGCCAACGCCGGAATCATCGACCAGTACGAGATATCCTCCAGGGTATAGGTCATGCCCCACAGAATGTAGATAACGCTATAGAAGACGTACTGGCCTGCGCCCCTGATCCCGGGATTGGAGAACAGCACGATCAGCACGAGGGTATTGCTCAGGGTGCCGGCGAGTATCCACGGCCTGAACTTGCCTATGTGGCTCCTCGTGTTGTCGATGAGCCAACCGGCCATGGGGTCGTTCACGGCGTCCCATATACGGGCGACCATGAACAGCACGCCGAGGAAGGCGGGAGCCAGGCCGACGACGTCAGTAAAGTAGAACATCAGGAACGTATTGACTATGCCGCACGCCATGTCCTTACCCAGGGCGCCGACACCGTAGCTCGTCTTCTCGGTAAACGATAGCTTCATTATTTCTCCTCCGTCCGGCCCTTGCGGGTCGAGGCCGGATCCAGTATCGCGGCGGCTTCGGATGATCGTCAAGGTTATTTCTGGGCGACGCTTTTGCATTTTTGCCCCCGGTCGGCGATAATTCCTTTATTGTGCGGGGTCGGCTACTTGACTAAGCGATAATACTACTATAAATAGAAACAACCGGAGTATTTTGGATACGTTTCTGCTTCCGTTTTTTCCGGGGGGATTTCTGGTTACGTACGCTTTAGCTACGAGTAGGAGGAACAAATGAAAAGAAGCATGTTGGTACCGGCGGTCCTGGCGTTGTCCGCGGCGTTGATCGCCGTCGGCTGTCAGAAGAAAACCGTGGAGACGATCAAGATCGGCGTAGCCGGCGCCCACTCCGGCGACCTGGCGTCCTATGGACTGCCCTCGGTTAACGCCGCCAAGCTGGTGGCCGAGGCCGTCAACGCCAAGGGCGGTATCGGCGGCCGTATGGTCGAGCTGCTCATCGAGGACGATCAGTGCAAGCCCGAGCTAGCGACGAACACCGCCGCCAAGCTCGTCAGCGGCAACGTGGTAGCCGTTATCGGTCATATCTGTTCCGGCGCTACCAAGGCGGCGCTCGGCATCTATAAGGATTCCAAGATAGTCACGATCTCCCCCTCGGCGACTACGCCTTCCCTGACCCAGAGCGGCGAGTATCCCAACTTCCTGCGGACCATCGCGCCGGACGACGCCCAGGCCAAGCTCGCCACCATGTTCATCAAGGATAAGCTCGGGCTCAAGACCCTCGCCGTCCTGCACGACAAGGGCGACTACGGCAAGGGCTTCGCCGAGCTCGTCAAGCAGTACGCCGAGGCCGAGGGCATGACGGTAGTGCTGTTCGAGGGCGTAAACCCCGGCGCTCCCGACTATTCCGCCGTCGTCAACAAGATCGGTAATTCCGGAGCCCAGGGCGTCGTATGGGGCGGTTACCACCCCGAGGCCTCCAAGCTCGTCCAGCAGATGAAGGACAAGGGCATGGACCTCCCGTTCGTCTCCGACGACGGCGTCAAGGACCAGACCTTCATCGAGGTAGCCGGCAAGTACGCCGACGGCGTCTACGCCACCGGCCCGATGGACACCAGCTCCAACCCGCTGGCCATCAAGGCCGTCGCCGACCACAAGGCCAAGTTCGGAGACGAGCCGGGCGCCTTCTTCCTCAACGCCTACGCCGCCACCCTCGCCGTGGTCAACGCCATCGAGAAGGCCGGCAGCACCGACTACGAGGCCGTCTCCAAGGCGCTGCGCTCGGAGTACGTCGAGACCCCGCTCGGCAAGATCAGCTTCGACGAGCGCGGAGACGTCATCGGCTTCGGCTTCTCGGTGTTCCAGGTTCAGGGCGGCAAGTACGTCGAGCTGAAGTAGGCCCACAAGGACAATAACTCTTTCGTTCAGAGGCCGTTCCGGAAGCTTAGCCGGGACGGCCTCGACGCATCGGGCGACGGCGCGCCGCGCTTTCTCGAGCCCGATGGAAAAGGATTCGCACTATGGATTATTTTATTAAGCTTCTATTGAGCGGCACGGCCAAGGGCAGCATCTACGCGCTTATCGCCCTCGGCTATACCATGGTGTACGGCATCGTGCAGCTCATCAACTTCGCCCACGGCGAGGTGTACATGATCGGAGGCTTCACCGCTCTGATCATAGGCGGATTCCTCTTCGTCCTGGGTCTGCCCGTGCCCCTCGTGCTGCTGCTTTCCATCGTCGCCTCGGTCGTGTTCTCGGCCGCCTTCGGCTTCACCATAGAGCGGCTCGCGTATAAGCCCCTGCGGAACAAGCCTCGGCTCTCCGCCTTGATAAGCGCCATCGGGATCTCCATGGTGCTGCAGAATTTCATCCTGCTGGCGCAGACGGAGAAATATCTCTCCTTCCCTTCGTACCTACCCGAGCTGGCCTTCCTGCAGCCCGTGAGAGAATATATCAATTCCACGCAGTTCATAATCCTGGTAACTACCGCGGTGATCATGGTCATACTTACGGTGATCATAAAATTCACCCGTATCGGAAAGGCCATGCGAGCGACCGCGCAGGACAAGCAGATGGCCCAGCTCGTCGGCGTGGACATCAACAGGGTCATATCGCTAACCTTCATCATGGGCTCGTCTCTCGCCGCGATCGGCGGCGTGCTGATATGCTCGTATATGGGTCAGATTAACTACTACATAGGCTTCGTGGCCGGGATCAAGGCCTTCGTCGCCGCCGTGCTCGGGGGGATCGGCAGCATCCCCGGCGCCGTGCTCGGTAGTTTCATACTCGGATGGACCGAGAGCCTCGGAACCGGATACATATCGAGCGATTACGAGGACGCGTACGCGTTCGTGATACTCATCCTCATACTCAGCGTCAAACCCGACGGCATACTCGGCAAGAACCAGAAGCAGAAGGTGTAAGACAATGACCCGAAAGCATTTGATTTCCGAGCTTCGCGCCTCGCTATTCCAGGCGGCGTGGTTCGTCGTACTTCTGTTCCCGTTCCTGGTGATGAAGGTGAACGTCTCGAGCGGAAAGGCCAGCGTGATATTCCGTTGGTCAGCCTTGCCCGTCGTCGCGGTGTCGGCCTTCGTCCTGTCGTTCGCGTGGCGCGCGGCGCTGCGCTGGAACGAACGCAGGGGCGACAAGGTAAAGGTCAGGACGCCGCTGTCGAAGGTCGGCGAGCTTGTTCGATCGGCGCTAGCCAGGAAGCCTATCAGGCGAACGGCCATACTGGCGCTGCTCGCGGTCGTAGCGGTTTATCCCTTCGCGCTCGGCATGTACCATACCAATATCATGATCACGGCGCTGATATACGTGATCCTCGCGTTGGGCCTCAATATCGTCGTCGGCCTGGGAGGGCTCCTCAACCTCGGCTACGCGGCGTTCTTCGCCGTCGGGGCCTACACGTACGGGCTCCTGTGGAAGTACGCGGGGCCGTCCTTCGTCGCCGCCGGCATCGATACGGGCTGGCTGTTCTGGATAGCGCTTCCGACGGCCGGCGTCATAACGACGATCTTCGGCATACTCCTCAGCCTGCCGGTACTGCGCCTCCGGGGCGACTACCTGGCTATCATCACGCTGGCCTTCGGCGAGATCGTGCGCATGGTGCTGCAGAATTCCAGCTCCGTCACCGGCGGCGCCACGGGAATCAGCCTCATTCCGCGGCCGTGGTTCTTCGGAATACGGCTGCCGCCTCGGCAGGCCGCGACCTATATCTACTACATCGTCGTCGTATTGGTTATCCTGACCGTCTTCGTGGTCAGGCGCATCGAGGATTCCAGGGTGGGCCGCGCGCTGGAGGCGATGCGCGAGGACGAGATCGCCTGCGAATCGATGGGCGTCGACCTCGCGCGCAACAAGCTGGTCACCTTCGCGCTCGGCGCGTTCTGGGCCGGCATAGCGGGAGTGGTGCTCGCCGCGCAGACCACCTACATCAACCCCGACAGCTTTACGCTGTGGGAGTCCATCATGGTGCTGATGGCCGTGGTAATAGGCGGTACCGGGTCCATACCCGGCGCCATAGGCGGCGCTCTGCTCCTCAAGCTCCTGCCCGAGTACTTCAGGCCGCTGGCCCAGTACCGCATGCTCATATACGGTATCGCGATGATCGTCATCATCATCTTCAAGCCCGACGGGCTATTCCCGCGCAATCGAAAGCACTATACCTTCGTCGGGAAGACGCCGTCCGATCCTGCACCGGGAGTCGAGAAATGACCGCCACCGAACCAATCCTAGAGATCAAGAACCTGTCTATGGTCTTCGGCGGCCTGCGCGCCATCGACGACGTCTCCCTGCACATTAATCCGGGCGAGATATGCGCGCTTATCGGGCCGAACGGCGCCGGGAAGACTACCATATTCAACTGCATCACCGGCGTGTACGCCCCTACTGAGGGCAGCGTCGCTATCCGTCGCGGCGATCGGCCGATAGAGGAGATCCAGGGGCTCAAGCCGTACGCCGTCAATCGCAAGGGCCTCGCGCGTACCTTCCAGAACATAAGGCTGTTCGGCAACATGACCGTCCTTGAGAACGTGATGATAGGTCGGCACAACGCGCTCAAGGCCGGTATCTTCAAGGCCATCATTCGGGACAAGGCTACGCGCGAGGAAGAGCAGCGCGTGCTCGACGACAGCCACGAGATACTGAAGAAGATGAACCTCGACGCGTTCGTCAACGAATCGGCGCGCAACCTCCCGTACGGCGCCCAGCGTAGGCTCGAGATAGCCCGAGCCCTGGCTACCGATCCGTTCCTGCTCCTCCTGGACGAGCCCGTCGCGGGCATGAACCCGCACGAGACGAAGGAGCTGGAGGAGACCATCAACCTGATACGCGATCAGGAGAAGGTGACCATCCTGCTCATAGAGCATGACATGAGCCTCGTGATGAACGTCTCGGAACGAATCTACGTGCTCGATTACGGGCGCCTGATCGCGGAGGGAACGCCGGAGCGGATCAAGGGCGACCCCGAGGTGATCCGGGCGTACTTAGGAGAATGACATGGCTTTGATGGAACTCAAGAACGTCTGCACCTATTACGGTAACATCCAGGCCCTGCGCGATATTTCACTGTCCGTGGAGGAAGGCGAGATCGTAACGCTGATCGGCGCCAACGGCGCGGGCAAGACGACTACGTTGATGTCCATCTGCGGCATCACCGCCATCCGCTCCGGGCATATATTCCTGGACGGCGAGGATATTTCCAGGAAGAGCCCGCATTCCATAGTAGGCATGGGGCTGTCGCAGGTGCCCGAGGGCCGGCGCATATTCCCGCAGCTGACGGTGCTGGAGAACCTGGACATGGGCGCCTTCCTGCGGAACAACAAGGAACTCGTAAAGGCCGACCTGGAGGAAGTCTTCGAGCTGTTCCCGCGCCTCGCGGAGCGGCGCAACCAGCAGGGCGGCACGCTGAGCGGAGGCGAGCAGCAGATGCTCGCGATATCCCGCGCTCTGATGGCGAGGCCGCGTATCCTGCTGCTGGACGAGCCGTCGCTAGGCTTGGCGCCGCTTATCGTCCATAATATCTTCGAGATCATCAAGCGCATCAACGAAGAGCGGCAGACGACCATCTTCCTCGTGGAGCAAAACGCCAACATGGCGTTGAAGATAGCCGACAAGGGCTACGTACTCCAGAACGGATCGATCCGTATGGCCGATAGCGCCGATCGCTTGCTGGCCAACGAAGAGGTGCGCAAGGCGTACCTCGGGCTGTAATCCCGATAAAGGAGAGAACCATGAACGTAGGGCACTGGATGACCAAGGACCCGAAGACCGTCGGCGTCGACGTGACCGTTCCCGAGGCGCAGGCGATCATGCGCCGCGAGAAGATACACAGGCTGCCGGTGCTCGACAAGGCCGGCCGGCTCGTCGGTATCGTTACGGCCTCCGACCTCCGGCACGCGTCCGCGCCTCCGGCCACGACGCTCGACATCTACGAGCTCCACTACCTGATATCAAAGCTGAAGGTAGAGACGGTGATGACCCGAAAGCTCGTCACCGTGACCGAGGACATGCCGGTCGAGGAAGCCGCCCGGATCATGGACGACAACCGAATCGCCGGCCTGCCGGTCCTCAGGGACGGCGCCCTCGTCGGCATCATCACCGAGTCGGACCTGTTCCGGCTATTCATCGAGCTGTTCGGAACCCGGCACGCGGGCGTCCGCCTGACGCTGCTCCTGCCCGAGAAGGCCGGCGAGCTCGCGGCGGTCGCCGGAGCGATAGCCGCGATAGGCGGCAACATCATATCGCTGGCTACCTTCGAGGGCGAGGACCAGACGAACCATTTCTGCGCGCTCAAGGTCGAGGGCGTGCCGAAGGACAAGCTCGTGGCGGCCGTGAGCCCGTTCGCCGTGCGCGTCGAGAGCGCGCTGGAGTCCTGAGCATAGGTATCGCTTGCTCGCGTCAATGACGCTTGAACGGATAGCGCTAGCCCTGGCCGACGACCGTCCCCTGCCGGGCCAGGCGGGGCGGGAGTCCATGATACCGGGATACCGCCTCGCGTCCGTAGTCCCGCCCCCGGGGCGCGACGCTACGCGGCTCGGCGCCGGTTGGCGCGACGCGGCCGTGCTGGTGCTTCTCTATACGCATGGCGGGGTCGTCCGTTTCCCCTTGATGCTGAGGCCGGATGGCGACGGCGTGCATGCCGGCCAGGTTTCTCTGCCCGGCGGGTCGCTGGAGCCGGGGGAGTCGCTGGAGGCGTGCGCGCTACGCGAGAGCTTCGAGGAACTCGGCGTCGATCCCGGCGCGGTTCGCGTGATAAGGGGGCTGAGCCCCCTCGAAGTGACGCCCAGCCGGTTCGTCGTGCATCCGTTCGTAGGCGTCGCCGAATCGCGGCCGGCGTTCTCGCCGTCCGCGTCCGAGGTGGTCGCCGTGTTCGAGCCGTCGCTGGACGAGCTCCTGGACCCGCGTAGTGTTCGTTCCGACACGGCCGAGTACGAAGGCGCGTCGTGGCGAATCCCGCATTACCGGCTGGGCGGCCAGCGCGTCTGGGGCGCGACCGCGATGGTGCTCGCCGAATTAGCGACTATGCTCCGGTAGGGAGCCTGCGGCCTAGACCTTGAACCGCGCCATCTCCGCGTCGAGGGCGCCGACGGTCTTCAGGTTGGCGTCGACCTCGCGCCTGACGGCGGAGAACGATTCCTCGAGGGCGCGAACGTCCTCGGATTGCCTGCTGGCGGATTCCGCTAGCGCTTCCAGCTTGACGAGGACCTCCTCGAGCGATTGCGCTATCCCTTCGCTCTTCCGCGACTGCTCGTTCATGAGCCCGCCTACCGCTTCCGCCGAATCGACGGCCTTGGTGATAGAGCCGATGACGACGCTCGTGCCCGCGGCCTGTTCCTTGGCGGCCGCGGCTATCTCGCGGGATATCGACGCGGATTCCTTGAGGCCTTCGACGAGCCGCGTCAGCACGACGCCCGACGCGTCGGCGCGTTGGACGCCGTTGCGTACCCTGTCGCCCATCGCGGCTATCAGGGTCTTGATCGCCTTCGTCCGTTGCGCCGCGTTCGTGGCCAGCGTCCGTACCTCGTCGGCTACCACCGCGAAGCCCTGACCGTGCTCGCCCGCGTGCGCCGCCTCGATGGCGGCGTTCATCGCGAGGAGGTTGATGTCGACTGATATCTTGTTAAGGGACGCGAGCACGCCCAGTACCTCTCCGGCTGCGGCGTCTATCTCGTCGATGGCAGCTCTCGTATCCCTGACCGCCGCGCCGCCGGATTCCCCTCGCTCCGCCAGCTCGCCTGTCAAGGCGCCCGCCCGCTCGGTCATCGTCGATATGGATCGTATGCTCGCCGCCATCTCCTCCATCGCGGCGGACGTCTCCGCTACGAAACCCTTCTGGTCGTCGGTCGCGGCGTCCGCGAGCGTGACCGAGTCGCGGAACGCGCGCAGGGCCGCGACGAAGCCCCTGGTCGCGACCGCTTGTTCCTGCAGCGACGACTCGAGCGACTGCGCCGCGTCGCGGGTCGCGGTAGCCGATCCCTCGGATCGCGTAAGCTCGCGGTCGATGGCCCTCGAGCTCTCGCGCGTCTGCCCGGCCGCTCGTCCGATATCCCTGGCTACCGAATGGAATCGGTCGAGGAGACGGTTGATAAGGTCGGTCATCTCGCCCAAATCGTCCATGGCCCTGATATTCAGCCTGATGCCCAGGTCGCCGCCGCCGTCGAGTACGTCTTTCACGCGCCTGGATATCGCCGATATACGATCGCCGACGGCGCTCGATACCGCTACCTGGACCCCCGACGCGACGATGAGGATGAACAGCGCGTATATGAAGAATACGCGCTGTTCGCGCCTGGTCGCCGTATCGTCGCGCTCCCATGGAAGCGGTACGCGCCCTACGTCGACGTCGGGACGGCTGATGAAGGCTCCCATCCTCTCGCCGAGGAGCCGTCGATACTCGCTCTCGGCGTCGTTCGGGGCGATGGTTCCCGAGACCAGGCCGGCGAGCACGGTATCGCCTATCTCGTCGAATTCAGCGGCGTCCCGGACGTTGAACTGGATAAAGGTTACGACGTAGACGGCGATGCTTATGGTCAGGAATACTTGCCTCGACGTGCTGCGGCTCTCTCGCTTCCTGGATCCTATTTCCCGTATCCCGAGGCGCTCGCTTAAGTCGGCGAAGGCGATGTCGTGGAGCGCGGTCTGGGCCGATGCGTATATCACGCCTCCGGCGAGGTTCGAGACCAGTATGACGAGCCGATCAGGCCGCACTATCTCGGCCGCGCGGCCCCTGAGCACCATGAGCAGGACGTATCCGGCGGCGAATCCCACGATGTTCGCTATGAGCACCACGGTCGAGAATCCCAGTATCCTGGTCCTCGTCCGCTCGGCTTCCTCGGGGGTTATCGAATCTCCGGCCTCGAGGCGCTCGCCTACCTTCTGTATCCGCAGCGCGAACAGGAAGATGAGCAGTCCCAACGCTACGGCGGGAGGAATGACCGCGGTGATCATGAACGACAGCACCGCGCCGGGCAAGGCGGCGATGCCCGTCATTCCGAGCAATAACCCGTCCTTGAAGAACGTGAAAACCTGCATTACGAGGTAGACCCCGAGTATTATGCACAGCGATTGGAGCGTGACCCCGAGCGCCAAACGTTTTGTTGCCATGGAGCGGATTCTATCATGGCTCGGCCGTTTATTGCTCCTGTTTTCGGATCCCCGTCCCGCCCGCCGCCCTGTCGGTACGGTCCTCCGTACTGTCAGCGAGGCGGGTTTATCTGATACTCTTGGCGTATGGAAAAGGCGACCGATAAAATGGCGTTCGAAAGCGGCGGGGCGTGCGTGGAATTGGACGCGTCGGCCTTGGCGGGCCTCAAGAAGATGCCGGTCGACGTATTCGACGACGTATACCTGGGCGCGGTCAAGCCAGACGCGCTCGTGCTCTGCGTCGACGTACGTAACTTCAGCGACTTCCTCTGCTCGCACGACGAGGATACGGTGTTCGGGCTGATAAAGGATTTTACGTCCAACCTGCTCTCCTGCGTCAACCAGTTCGGTTTCGGCTGCTCGTATTACAAGCTGATGGGAGACGGAGCCATCGTCATCTGGGACGAGGCTACCGCGGCGAACGCGGCTGAAGCCGTCATGGTATTCGATACCTATACGGAATTCGTCGACGACGAGCTGTTCAAGCCCTATCCCGACCTGGGCCTGGCCGGCGCGCTCGTCGTCGACAAGGTCTTCAAGTACGAGATATCGGCCGAGGCGTCCCAGCTCAAGTATCGCGACTACGTCGGCTACGGCATCAACCTCGCGTGCAGGCTTCAGGCGCTCGCGGGCAAGGACGAGCTGGTGCTGAACGAGCGGCTCGCGGCGAGCGGGCTCGTGCCCTCGCGGGCGGACTCGTCGCCCGGATTGGTCGCCGAGCTGCGGGCGCTCAAGGGGCTCAAGGACGAGGATCGAGCGCGGACCCTGTTCTACCGGAAGGGCTAGGCTCCCTTTACGATCGCGGCGCGGTCTCTGGTCGAGTACCCCTCGCCGCCTTAAAGGCCCCGATCGGCGTCGGCGCGGAGCTGAATCCTCGGGGAAACGACAGGTCGCCGCGCAGGATGCATTCGGCAGGTACCGGTCGGGCCAGCATGTACCCTTGCAGGTATCGGGCGCCTCCGGCGACGGCGAGGTCCAGTATCGCGTCGTCCGAGATGTGCTCGGCGATTACCGAGAGCCCCGCCTCCGCGCAGAAGGCGGCCATGCCGCGGTAGAGCGTATAGGCCTCGGGACGGATCGCTATCTCGCGGACGATGTCTCCGGCGGTCTTGACCGAGTCGAAGCAGCTCTCGAGCAGGCTCGAGTAGTTGGAATAGCCCGAGCCGAAGTCGTCGAGGAAGACGAGCCCCCCGAGATCGTGTACCTCGCCTACGAATTCCTTCAGTACCGAAGAATCCTCGATCGCGGCCTGTTCAGTGATCTCGACGATGATGGTATTGTCCCGGCCCGACAGCGTACGGTACGCGTTTCTCAGGTCGGCGCGGAACGCCGGCCTGACGATATCCCTGAAGGTCGCGTTGAAGCTAACGGAATGCCCGCTCTCGAGGGCCATGACGAGCGTCCGTTCCAGGATGAACTCGGTAAAGTAGCTGTCCAGGCCTAGCCTGAACGCGGCGTCGAGGTAGCCCTCGGGCGAAGCGGCCGATCCCCGCTCGTCGAGGCGTATCAACGCCTCGAGGAAGCCGACGCCGTCGCGCTCGAGGTCGTATACGGGCTGGAACGCCGGCTTGAAGAGCCCGCGCTTGATATTGTGCAAGAGATTAGGGGCTCGGCTACGGAGGACGTTCTTGTCGTTCTCTATCGTCGATCCGCACCGATGCAGGCTGGCGGCCCTGGTCGCGAGGCAGTCCGAAAGCGCGGCGGTCGCCTCGTTGAGCGCCTCCTGCGCGTCCGTCTCCGCTTCGACGCGGTATGAGGCTATCCTCGTTACGAAGCGGAGGGGCGTATCCATGACGGCCGGCAGTCCGGATAGAATCCCCTGGATCGAGGTCGCTTCTTCCGATGTCGAGTCCCCGACGGGGAAGACGAAGCAGAAATCGGTCTCCGAGACTCGGTAGGGCCCTCTTCTCCCGGCCGGCTCGCCCCTGGTCTCGAGCAGGCTCAACGCGGAATTATAGGAGAGATTGCCGACCTCCTCGTGCCCCGCGATCGCGCCGAGGTCTCGCAGGTTCTCGAAATGCACGAGGAAGATGGCCTCCCCGACGGCGAGACGCTCAAGCGCGTACGCGTTGGCGTTGGGCAATCCGGTCTCCGTGTCGAAGAAACGGCGCTCTACGAGCCTGTCCACGTTGCGGGAATGCCTCCATTCGCTGAATATCCCGATGGCGCATTGGAACCCGAACGAGACCGACGCCATGGCGAACATCGACGAGTTGATCGGCGTGATCCTTCCTGTTATGTATCCGAGCAGGTAGAGCACGCCGAGGACCGTGGCCAGGAGGAAGAAGGCGATGCTGGCCGCGAGTCCGCGCCGCGAGCCGAGCATGAGGAAGGTAAAAGGAGGGAAGCAAAAATAGATGAGTATATACGCGTTCCTCGAGAAGGGCAGGAAGAGCGTCATGAGGAATGCGAGCGTCATGAACCCTATGACGAATGCCTGCTGGTATTTCTTGAAGCTGGAACCTCTCAGCCATATCGCTATGCAGGCGACCGCGACGAAGGGAATGAGATAATTGAGGTAGGCAGGCGGAGTGGCTCTAAGGATATCGTCGACCAGGAAGGCGATCGGGAAAAGCGTGGCGATAAGGAACGCGAATACCGCCGCGTCCTTCTGATAGCTACGCGTCTCGGTTTCTATGTCCCTGTGCGCCTTTTTCCAGTCGAACCTAAGCCGCGGTATAGGCGTTATACGGTCGAGGAGTCTACGACCCGGGCTCGTTCGCCGCGACGCGAGGCTATCGAGATATTTACTCATTGCATGAGGCTATAGAAAATTATCTGTTATGTCGAGGGACTCGATATAACATCCGTGGGGCGCCTCAGTCGTATACCCCGAGCTTCCTGGGCACCCAGGTCGGATAACCGCAGGCTAGCGTTCCCGCCACCGCGCGGACGGCCCGCGCCCGGGTCCACGGTAGCGCCTTGCGCTCGGCCTCTTTCTTCCAGGCGCGCAGCGCGGCCGGTATCTCGGCGAGGTGTATGGCCTCGATCGCGGCGAATATACCGAGCCATGCGAATGTACCTAGCCCCAGCGCGGCATGGCCGGCGGCGGCCGAGGCGGCGAGGATCGCCGGCCCGAGCGTTATCGCGGCCGCCAGCGCCGTCTTGGCGCCCCAGAGCGCCTTCTCCTTGAGGCGGAATACCAGGATCCCCCTGAACGACGCGAGTGCGGCGTCGTCCTCGAAGTCGAGTAGCCGGCCCATCTCCTCGGGCTCGATCGGAGGCAGGGGCCATTCTACCCAGTCGCGCTCGGCTTCCGCCGCGGTCAGCTCCCGGTGCTCGATGGGCCCGTCTTCCATGCGTAGCGCGACGTCCAGCCGCTGTCCGTCCTCGATTAGGCGGCGCCGGGCCGAGCGTTGGCCCAGGGTGGCCACGAGCATCGGTAACAGGTTCCTGTTGCGTAGCGACATGACGCGGCACGGGACGCCGGAGAGCTCGTGAAGGACCATGTGCGGTCCGTTCGGCATGACCATGCATCCGTCGACGAAGCGGTCGGCGAGCGGCGCCAGCGCTCGAGTGCAGGAGCCGATGACGGCCTTCTTCATGGGCAATCGCCGTATCGCGTCCTCGTCGTAGGCCTTGCCGTCGGGGTCGTACCAGGATAACCGGCCGTCGCGCTCGACGCCGGCGCCTATGACGAGCGCGACCGGGCGGCGCGGCTCCGCGCCTTCGGCCTCCATCATCGAGAACGCGAACCTGGTCGTCGCCACGCAACCGCCCCGGCACGAGGCCTGCATCTCGTCGACGAGCTCTTTACCGCCCGTCGCGACGAGGCCTCCGCGGTTAATCCCTATGAGGACGAGTATTCCCGGGAAGGCCCGGCTGACGCGCCCTGACGAAAGCTTCCAGTCCGCCGGCCGGAACGGCGTCGGTATGGCGCCTCCGAGCTCCGGCGATCCGCCGCCGGAGCCATTCGGCGCGAATCCAGCCGCGAAGATCCTGGCTCCGGCGGGATCTCCGAATCCCAGCTCGTCGGCGACGCGCATGAGCTCTATCGCGGCGGGGTCGAAACCCATCAAGCGCGTCGCTACGCGGTCGGTCTCCACGGGATGGTCGCCCGCTATTATCATCCTCGAGTCCACCGGGTCGACCGGGGCCGGGCATTCACCCTCGGCTCCCACGACGCCGTCTATCACCACGAGGTCGGGCCTGAAGAGGTACAGCATCTCGACGAGCTTGCGGTCGATGGCGTAATGATGGCTGCGCTGCCGCAGGTTGTACGGTATCACGCCCATCGCGTTCTTGAAGCCCAGGGTCACGCCGGTATACAGGTTGGTCTTGAGCTTCGGAACCGAGACGTAGGCGGCCTCGCCCCTGACGACGGCGGAGAAGGGCCTCGGCACGAGGATCTCCCGCTGGACGGTCGCCTTCGGCAGGATGTAGCGGTCGACCGGCGTCTCCTCGAGGGCCACGAGGTCGCAGCCCCGGCGCGCCGCCAGCCTGTCTATTCCCGAGACCTTGAACGATCCGCGCGTCGGCGCGCCGCGTCCCGACGACTCGACGATGCGTATCGAGGGCGCGAAGCGCTGGAGCCAGAGTACCGTCGCGTCGAGCACGCGAGGATCCGTCGTCTCCGGGTACGATCGCCGCTTCATCCCCATCTCGTGGTATACGGTCACCAGGTTCGGCTTCACGAGCGCGGGCCGTCCCGAGAAGCGGGACGATATGCCCGTCTCCGCCTCCAGCCGGTCGAGGGCGGCGAATACGGCCGTCCTTATGGCAGCGACATCCGGGCGGGCATCCCAGGCCTCCGTACCGTAATCGCGCGGTAGGGCGGCGCAGTCCTGCGAATAGCCCGTGTCAACGAGGCCGTCGGCGTCTTTCCTGAAGGTCTCGTTGGATAGTGCGGGCAGGCGTTCTACGGTGACTGTCGCCATGGATGGTCTCCTCGGCTCGGCTGTATGAATAAAGTATAAGGCCGAAGTTAAATTTGCACAATGCAAATAATAGACCTATACTGTTTTCGCGGGGATGAATGAAGACGCTCCGCCAGGAGGTTCTCATGGACGACGCAAGGAACGGTTACATGCTTTCCGGAGCCCGCGCCAGGCGCGGTTACGATTGGTGGTGGCACTCGCTTATCGCCACGAACGAGAAGACCGGCGAGCGCCGGCCGTACTTCATCGAGTACTACGTCATCAATCCCGGGTTCGCGACGCCCGAGCCGGTGGCGGGCCAGCTGCCGGCCAACAAGTCCGCCGGCAGGAAGCCCTGCTACGCGATGATCAAGGCGGGCCGTTGGGGCGACGGCAAGGCTCAGCTCCATAACCTCTATCCCGTATCGGAATTCTCCGCGTCGCGCGATCGCATGGACGTGCGCATCGGCGAGCATACCGCGACGGAGACGCGGATCAAGGGCTCAGTATCGTTAAGCGAGCCCGATGCCAAGGCCCATCCGGAATACATGTCGGACGCGGGCGAGATGAGCTGGGACCTCGAGGCCGAGAAGATTCTTCCCTATTGCGTCGGCTGGGGCACGAACGCCTTCTTCCGCAAGCTGGACGCCTTCAATATGTATTGGCACGCGGCCGGGATGCGAACGCGCTACAAGGGAACGATACTGTTCAACGGCGAGAAATGGCGCGTCGATCCGGAGACGTCGTTCGGATACCAGGACAAGAACTGGGGTCGCGACTATACGAGCCCCTGGGTATGGCTCAACTGCAATAACCTGAAGAGCAGGAAGACCGGTAAGCAGCTGGAACGCTCTAGCCTCGACGTAGGAGGAGCCCAGCCCGTCGCCTTCGGTATCTCGCTGCCCCGCAAGCTCCTCATCGCCCTCCATTACGAAGGGAAATTCTATGAATGGAATTTCTCGAAGTTCTGGAAGGGTTCCAATCAGGTCTTCGATTGCCCCGTTCTCGAGGATAGGGTGGAATGGAACATCGACGCCTGGGACGGGAAGTCGAAGGTAGAGATACGCTTCGCGTGCCCGCGGGCTACGATGCTCAACGTCAATTACGAGAATCCAGACGGCGAGAAGAAGCATAATCGCCTGTGGAACGGCGGGTTCGCGTCCGGTACCATCCGCATCCTGGAGAAGCGCGGCGGCGAATGGATAGAGGTTGATACCCTTGAAGGGGAGCTGGGCGGTTGCGAATACGGGGAGTACGACCGCTAGGGATCGACGTCTATCCTGTCCTGGACGCCGAGCGCGTGGTCCAGGTTCCGGGCGACGATCAGGAAGGCTTCCTGATCGCCGCTCGAGAGCCGCGAGGTGGAACCCGATATCAACTCGAAATTATGCTTCTCTATCTCCCCTACGAAACGGTCGCCTTCCGGCTCCAGCCTTACTTCGACGCCCCGACGATCGCGCTCGTCGCGCCGCTTGCTGACGTAGCCGAGGGCCTCGAGCCGCTGCACGAGCCTGGTCGCCGAGAATACCTGAATGCCCAGAGCGGATGAAATTTCTCCGATACGGGCCGATTCGCGCCTGCGGAGCAGTTGAAGCAGGTAAATCTCCTGGTAGCCCAAGCCGAAACGCTCGATCAGGCTCCGCTCGAAATGGTATACCGAGCGCAGGCTTTTATAGAGTAACTCATCGGCGGTATTCTTCTCGAGCGGCATTTCCCCGCTTCTTGCTTTGACCATGTTCACGAATATACTACAAAACCGATCTGCCTATTCGATCTATTTAACGAAGAGGATAAGAGAATAGGAGAATTCAAGGACGAGCGAGCGAAGGAACCATGCCGCTATCCGGGCAGGCCGTTCTCGTTCATCGTTTTCTCTTTCTTGTCTCTTATCCTCTTGTCCGCTTCGGTATCCTGAAGAATCAGCCCACGAGTAGCTTAAGGTCGTCCTCTACGGAGCCGATTCCCGCTATGCCGAAACTATCGACGAGCACCTTTACGACGTTCGGGGACAGGAAGGCCGGGAGCGTCGGTCCCAGGTGGATGTTCTTGACGCCGAGCGACAGGAGCGCTAGCAGCACGATGACGGCCTTCTGCTCGTACCACGCGATATTGAACGCTATCGGTAGCTCGTTGATGTCCGATAACCCGAACGCGTCCTTGAGGAGCAGGGCCGTTACGACGAGCGAGTACGAGTCATTGCACTGACCCGCGTCCAGGATGCGCGGAATGCCGTCGATGTCGCCCAGGTCCAGCTTGTTGTAGCGGTACTTGGCGCAGCCGGCGGTGAGTATGACCGCGTCCTTCGGCAGGGCCGCCGCGAAATCCGTATAGTATCCGCGATCCTTGGCGCGGCCGTCGCACCCGGCCATTACGACGAATTTGCGGATCCTGCCGGCCTTTATGGCCGCTACGACGTCGCCGGCGAGCGCCGCTACCTGGTCGTGCGCGAAGCCACCCGCGATGGTTCCCGTCTCGATCTCCTCGGGCGCCTTGCAGGACTTGGCGGCGGCGATGACCGCGGAGAAGTCTTTACGGCCGCTCGGGTCCGCGTCGATATGGGGGCAACCGGGGAAGCCCGCCACGCCCGTAGTGAACAGTCTGGCCTTATAAGATTCCGGGGGCGGGACGATGCAGTTGGTCGTCATCAGTATGGGGCCGCCGAACGACTCGAATTCGTCGCGCTGCTTCCACCAGGCGTTTCCGTAATTGCCGACGAAGTTGGAGTATTTCTTGAAGGCGGGGTAGGAGTGGGCCGGGAGCATCTCGCCGTGCGTATACACGTCGACGCCGCTTCCCTTGGTCTGCTCGAGGAGCATCTCCAGGTCCTTGAGGTCGTGGCCGGAGACGATGATGCCGGGGTTGCCGCGGACGCCGATGTTGACCTTCGTTATCTCTGGCTTGCCGTAGGTACCCGTGTTGGCGCCGTCGAGCAGCGCCATCGCCTTCACTCCCGTCGAGCCGCATTCCAGTACGAGGGCGGTGAGCGCCTCCGCCGTCATGGAGTCGTCCAGCGTCGCCGCCAGGGCCCGGGCCGTGAAGGCGAAGATAGACGGGTCGCGCGCCCCGAGCACCGACGCGTGATGGGCGTAGGCCGCTATTCCCTTGAGTCCGTACACGACCAGCTCGCGAAGCGAACGGACGTCCTCGTCCGAGGTCGCCAGTACGCCTACGGTCCTGGCCTTGGACGCGTAGTCCTGGGGCGCGGCCGTCCACAGGACGGCGTCTGAGCGGAGAATTGCCTTCTCGCCGGATACGCCCTCGTCGGCGCCGCAGGCGGGACAGCCCTTGGAGCCGGAGGCGCCCCGGGCGCGGTTAACCGAGTCGCGCAGGTCGTCGCGAAGTCGAAGCGACGCGCCGATGGCTTTCTGGAAGTACGCGTCGTCGAAGTTGGCGTTGGTGATTGTCGCGAAGAGGCCTTCCATGATCGCGTCGTCGGCGTCGTCGGTAGGAAGGCCGCGAGCCCGGGCCTCTACGGTCCATGCCGAGACGCCCTTTAGCGAATGGATAAGCAGATCCTGGAGTTCTGCCGTCGGCGCCTTCTTGCCGCATGCGCCCGCCGTTCCCGCGCAACCCTTGTTTCCTATGGTCTCCTGACACTGATAACAGAACATAAGCACCTCCTCGTTCTATCGTGAGCCGGGCCGACGGTCCGACGTAAGGCTGGGTCAGTCGAATACAAGTATCGTGCATTCGACTGACGAGCGCCTCCCTCTCGATTTAAAAAAACCTCGTCAGAGCCAGGTAAGGCTCCCGCCCTCTATGCCGACGACGACCACGGAGACCGGTACGTCGCGCTTCGCTCCGGCCATGGCCTCGTCGAGGAGTCGCTTGAGCCCGCCGCAGCAGGGGACTTCCATGATGGCCAGCGTTATCGACGCCGCGCCCGAGTCGTCGATCAGCGCGCGTATCTTGTCTACGTATATTTCCTTTCCGGTATCGAGCTTGGGGCACGCGATGACGAGCCTGCGGCCGGCGAGCAGCGTCTGATGGAAGGCGCCGCACGCGAACGCCGTGCAGTCGGCCGCGATGAGCACGTGGGCTCCGGCGAAATACGGGGCGCGCGGATTGACGAGATGGAGCTGAATCGGCCACTGCTCCAGCCGCGAGGCCATGCCGCCCGAGGGGGATCCCGAAGGGGATCCTTCGGCCGGCGCGGAACGCTGCGCGGCGCCGTAGCCGAACGAGCGGGCGGCGGACCCGGGGCAGGAGCCGGACATGCCGTTATCCACGACGCGGGCCGTCGTCCCGGCGGCCGGGCTTCGAAGCAGGTCGCCGAATCGGGAGCCGGCGGCGGGACTAAGCGGGGCCGGGACGGCGATGCCTTTCTCTTCTAGGACGGCGACCGCCTGGGCGTGCCAGGTATCCTGGCCGTGGCTCTTCAGGTGATCGAGGTGGGCGGCGACGGTAGCCTCGCCCATGGGCAGGATGTGCTCGATGACGCGGCGCTCGTCGTATTCCTCGACGTCGCGCTGGACGGTCTTGAGGGCGCCGCGCGGGCATTCGCCTATGCATGCGCCCAGGCCGTCGCATAGGCTCTCTCCTACGAGGCGGGCCTTGCCGTCGATTATACGGAGCGCGCCCTCATGGCAGCCGGTGGCGCACTGGCCGCATCCGTCGCACAGATCCTCGTCGATCTCTATAACCGTTCTCGTTGGCATCGTATCCTCCTCAATCACTGGTTCTCACTAACAGGTAAAGTGGTACTAAAATACCCAAACAAGTAATATCGCTACTCTGTATCGCCCTTCCCGAGCCGCTTAGCGGGAGACCGTATAATCCGGGGCTATCTTTCCCGCCTGTTCTGCGGCTATGTCGGCGATGGTCCTGTCCCCGAGGTAAGCTACGAGTTCCGCGGCATGACGCGATATCTCGTGCCCGAAGATGCAGTTGTCGGGATGGCATCGGTCCGTCCTGAAAGGGCAGAAGTCTCCGGTCAAGGGACCGTCGACGGCCTCGATCGCCTCCCTGAAGCTAATGTCGCCCGCCGGACGGTCAAGCTGGAATCCTCCGTTCGGTCCCTTGACCGAACGTACTATCCCCGCCCGCACCAGCCGTTGCATGACCTTGGCCAGGTGGTTTTCGCTGGCGTCGATGATGGCAGCGAGTTCCTTGCTTTGAACGAGGCGCCCGGGCGCCGCCGCCAATCCGGCGAGCGCGTGGATGGCTATGAGGCTGGCGTCGGACAGATGGACGATCCCATTAACAGGCATTATGGTATTACAATACCGCAATGGTATTTTCCTGTCAAGCGTCGCTATCGCAATGAAAATCGCGTTTGACAGGCGCTCTTCGCTACGGCTAGAGTGGTCTATCGACGGGAGGATTACCCATGACTATCAAGCGGGTTGCCATCATCCACGGACCTAACCTGGATATGCTCGGGACGCGCGAGCCCGGTGTCTACGGCCGAAAGACGCTCGACGAGATAAACGCCGATATCGCCGCCGAGGCCAGGATCCTCGGCGTAGAGGCGGAGTTCTTCCAGTCAAATTCGGAGGGCGACCTGGTGGATCGCATCCACGCGTGCCTCGGGACGGTGGACGGCATCGTCCTCAACGCCGGGGCGTATACGCATTACTCGATAGCGATCCGGGACGCGATAAGCGCTATAGGCCTTCCCGTGGTCGAGGTGCACCTGTCCAACGTCCACGCGCGCGAATCGTTCCGGCGCGAATCCGTGTTGGCTCCCGTCTGCGTCGGCCAAATCTGCGGCTTCGGCCCTCGTAGCTACTTACTGGGTTTGCGCGCGCTCGCCGGGGCGCCGACCGAACGATAGGCGGAGCTCCGGACTTTACCGACGCGGCGCCGCGACGTATACTCGCCCACGCGAGGAGGCCGTATGAGCGTATTCGTTTCGGTAGAGGATCCGGAGGGCGAACCCCTGATCGCGGTATTCGAGGTAGAGCGCGTCTTCAGGAAATTCCCCCAGGACTCCGGTTGTTGCCTGCGTTTCGTCTCCGATACGGTAGACGCGTCGTTCAACGCGCTCCAGGGGCCCGCGCTGACCGCGGAGCTTGAATCGGTGCTCGAGGCCGGCCTCGACGAAGCCGAGCGGCGGGAACTCGACCGCGTCCTCGCGGTCTGCAAGAAACACGCCGGCAAGAAGAACGAGTACGTCAAATTCTACGGCGAGGCGAAGTCGGAAGAATGACCGACGCCCGCACGTCCGCCGCTTCCCGGCTCGCGTTCCGCGGCGCCGAGATACTCGTCAGGGCGGATTCGCCGCTCGAGCGAGGCGCCGCCGACCTGGACTGCGCGGCGGCGCCTCTGCCCGATCCCCTCGAGCGCGTCGTCTTTCCCTCCGGACCGGTATCGGAGTCGTATCCGCAGACGGTCCAGGCGCCTGACGGCTGGGAATGGAGGCCGTTCCGCTCCGTAATCGGCGCCTTGCCCGAAAGAGATTGGATCGGCGCCGCCCGCGCTCTGGCGTACGTCGGCTGGCGCGCCTCGACGAGGTTCTGCGGCCGTTGCGGCGCCCCGAACGGCGACAAGCCCGACGAGATAGCCAGGCTCTGCCCCGGTTGCGGCGCCCTGGCGTTCCCGCGCATATCGCCCGCGGTGCTGGCCGTCGTCCGCAGGGGCGACCGCCTCCTCCTCGCCCGTAACGCGTCGTTCAAGGCGGGCACCTGGAGCGTGCTGGCCGGATTCGTCGAGCCGGGCGAGACCCTCGAAGGCTGCGTGAGGCGTGAAGTGCTCGAGGAAGTTTCCATAGAGGTGGAGCCCCGCGCCTACCTCGGTTCACAGCCCTGGCCCTTCCCCGATCAGCTGATGGTCGGCCTGTCTGCCGAGTGGGCCTCGGGGGAACTGGCGCCCGACGGCGTCGAGATCGCGGAAGCCGGATGGTTCGGCCCCGACGACCATCCGCCGCTGCCCATGCCCGGTAGCCTGTCGCGCCGGCTTATCGACGCGGCGTTCTCGGATATCAGGTCGGCAGGTACTCGGCGTTGACGTGCCGGAGCGACTCGAGGATGTTGCGCTTGACGTCCGACGAGCCTCCGGTCAGCGCCTCTATCCGCTCCCTCGTCCTGTCCCGCTCCGAATGGTCGTTATAGCCGCAGGTACAGGTTGACGCGACGAAGCCGAGCTTCGTCGCCAGCTCGACGACCTGCTTCTCCTCGACCAGGTACAGCGGCCTGATTATCCTGAGCGGATACTTGCGGTACTCGACTACCGGCGGCATCGTCGACAGTTCGCCCTTGCGCATCATGTTCATGAATAGCGTCTCCAGCACGTCATCGAGGTGGTGGCCCAAGGCCACCGCGGTAAAGCCCTCGGCCATCGCGTAGCGTATCAGCTCCGTGCGGCGCTGGGTGCTGCACCAGTAGCAGTTCATCCTGCGGCCCGGCTTGAGCCGGCCTTCCACCGCGACGTCCTTGACGACGAGCGGCACTCCCCAGTCGGCGTATTCCGCCTTCAGCCGTTCCGACAGCGCATGCGGCGAGAAGTCGTTGCGTATATGGAGGCCTACGACGTCGGCGTCAAGCCGGCCTTGGCGCTTCTTCAACGCGAGGTCGCGCATCAGCACCGCCGAATCCTTGCCTCCCGAGGCGCCCACGAGTACGCGATCGCCCGGGCGTATCATGTCCCAGGTCTTGAGCGCCTTGACGACGAGTCCGTCGACGGCTTGTTCTATGGTTCTGGTCACGAGTCTTTGTATAGCAAAATCCCGCGGGCAACAAGGTCGGTATATTGACGTTCTCCGAAAGGCGATATACTATCTATATGATATCAATATGATATCAAGCCCCCGTCGCGGGCGAAAGGAAAAGAAGATGAAGGAAACCGAAGGTACTCCGATGAAGAACATCCCCGTAGAGGAGCGTACGCCGTGGCGCGTTTCCGGGATGGCTATACTGCTGCTGAATATCGCGCTGATGGCCGGAGCGACGGTCCTGGTCGTTCTATGCGGGGCGCTGAGCGAGGGTACAGGCATGACGCCGGCCCTGGCGGCCGGACTGTCCGTCGGGCTCGCGTACCTCTGCATCGTCGGGCCCGTCCTGTTCGCGGGCCTGAAGGTGCTCAAGCCGAACGAGGCCATGGTATTCACCCTGTTCGGCAGGTATTACGGTAGTCTGGCCGAAGCGGGCTACTTCTTCGTCAATCCGTTCGTATCGGCCGTCCCGTCCCCGAAGGCGAGCGAGCTCGCGGCGGCCGAAAAGGCACAGGGCCCGAATAAAGGCGCGTCATCCAGGGCCCAGAGGGCCGCGAGGACCATATCGCTCAAGGCGATGACGCTGAATAACGACAAGCAGAAGATCAACGACGCGCAGGGCAATCCCATCATCATAGGCATCGTCGTCATCTGGAAGGTAGTGAACGCGACGAAGGCGCTCCTCAACGTCGACGACTACTTCGAGTACCTGTCTATCCAGTGCGATTCGGCGCTCCGCAACATCGTCCGCCTGTATCCGTACGATTCGACCGACGACGAGACCTCCCTGCGCGGCAGTAGCCAGGAGGTCGCCCAGCGCCTGCTGGAAGAGATCCAGCAGAAGACCGTCATAGCGGGCATCGAGATACTCGAGGCGCGTATAACGCACCTGTCGTACGCGCCCGAGATAGCGGCCGCGATGCTCCAGCGCCAGCAGGCGTCCGCGATCATAGCGGCGAGGCAGATGATAGTGGAAGGCGCTGTCGGCATGGTCGAGATGGCGCTGGAGAAGCTGAGCGCGAATAATATCGTCGAGCTGGACGAGGAACGCAAGGCTTCGATGGTAAGCAACCTGCTCGTGGTGCTGTGCTCCAACAAGGACGCCCAGCCCGTGGTCAATTCCGGATCCATATACTGACGCCGGGCGCGCGGCCTATGGCGATGGATAAGGATACAGACAAGAAACAGCTGTTGCTGCGACTCTCGCCGTCGTTATGGCGGGAGCTCGCCGCCTGGGCCGAGGACGACTTCAGGTCGATCAACGGACAGATAGAGTTCCTGCTGACCGACTGCGTAAGGCGGCGCAGGAAGGGGTCGGGCAAGGGCGCGGCTTCCGACGATCCGGAAGCGGGGAGAGTGGAATGATAGAGTTGAAGGGCGTTTCCAAGACCTATGCCAGGAGCGCGGTCAAGGCGGTCGACGGCCTGTCCCTGTCGATAGGCGACGGCGAAATATTCGGGTTCCTGGGACCTAACGGAGCGGGCAAGACGACGACCATCAAGATGATCACCGGCGTGCTCAGGCCCGATTCGGGGAACGTCTCCGTCGACGGGATCGACGTCGCCGCGGATCCGATAGAGGCGAAGCGGCGAATAGGCTACGTTACCGACAACCCGGAACTGTTCGCGCGGCTCAAGGCCGCCGAATACCTCAACTTCGTCGGCGACGTCTACGGCGTCGATACGCGGACCAGGCAGGCGCGCGTCTCCGAGTACGCGTCGCTGTTCGGCATAAAGGACGCGCTCGGCGGTAGTATAGGCAGCTTCTCGCACGGTATGAAGCAGAAGCTCCTCGTCACCGCGAGCCTCCTCCCCGATCCGCAGAACTGGGTGCTCGACGAGCCGATGGTAGGGCTCGATCCCAAGGCCTCGTTCGATCTCAAGGAGATCATGCGCGCGCGCGCCGCGGCCGGTAGGACGGTGTTCTTCTCCACCCACGTTATGGAGGTGGCGGAGCGGCTGTGCGACAGGCTTGCCATCGTCAACAAGGGCCGCATCGTGTTCATGGGTACGCTCGCGGAGCTGAAGAGGGGGCAAGGGGCGGACGGGTCGCTGGAAAGCCTGTTCCTGGAGTTGGTCGACGGCGAGGCCGCGAACGAGGCTTCGCCGAAGGCGGTCGTATGAGCGTCTATTGGAGCCTCGCCTCGCTGTACGTGAGGAGTTTCTACAACCTCCCCGGCAAGAAGACGGCCGGAAATAATCCGGCCGGGAAGTCTATCCTCAAGGTCGCAGGCTTCGGCGCGCTCATGGTATTTTCGGTCGCTTATTTCGGGTACCTGTTCGTCGGCCTCAACCTGAACCTGTACGAAGGGCTCGCGCTCGCCGGCATGCAGGATATACTTTTTCTCAACGCCGCGGTGATGGCGACCGCCATGACGCTCGTCGTCGGCTTCATGACCGCGCTGTCGACCTATTACCTTAACGACATGGAGCTCCAGCTCCTGGCGATGCCTATCCGGCCGAGGGCCATGTTCGGGGCCAAGTTCACCGCGGTCTACGTCTCCGAGGCGGCGTTCTCGCTGTTCTTCATGATCGCGACGATGGTCGTATTCGGGATAAAGGAAGGCCCGGGCCCGGTATTCTATCTGTGGGGCGCGATCGCCGGCCTCCTGCTGCCGTTGCCGCCGCTTGCCGCGTCCTACCTGGTACAGATCCCCCTGCTATCGTCCGCCAGGTTCCTCCGGAACAAGAAGACCATCATGCTTGTCGGCGGCTTTCTCGGAATAGCCTTCGCGCTCGCGGTGAACGTGTACTTCCAGCGAATGATGCCTCCAGTGGCCGATCCGGCCGCTCGCGCCTCCGCCGTAGCCGGACCCGGCTCGGCGGTCTCGCTGTTCGGCGGCGCCTATCCGCCGGCTTTCCTGGCGTGGCGGGCCATGTCCGAACCGACGGCTCCGGGAGCCTCCTTCGCGATGCTCCGGTTAATCGCCTGGTGCGCGCTGGGACCGGCCCTCGTGATCTTCTTCCTGTCCGGGGCGTACGCGAGGAGCCTCGTCGGTTTTAACGAGGCCCATCTCAGGAAGCTGAGCGCGACCGGAGCCGACGCCTTCATCGTCAGGCGCATCCGGGCCGGCGCTCCCTACCTGACCATGGTCAAGCGCGAGTTCGGCATGATGAACCGGGAACCCATGTACCTGCTCAACGGACCGTTCATCGTCGTGCTCTTGCCGTTGATAGCCGGTGTCATGGCGGTCGCGCGCGAGGACTCTATCCTGTCCGATCCCGATCTGGCCGGAGTCAGGGCCCTGATAGACGGCGGACTAGGCGCCGCCCTGGCCGGCCTCGTCGGCGCGTTCCTCGGTTCCGGTACGAGTATCGCGTGCACCGCCTTATCGAGGGACGCCAAGGCCTTGCCCTTCATCAAGAGCCTGCCCGTCAGGCCCGCCGCGTACATGCTCGCCAAGCTAGGCCACGCGCTGGTCTTCGGGGTCGCGGGCAGCGCTATAGGCGTCGGCCTCCTCGCGCTTGTCCTGCGCCTGGACCCCGCGTCGGCGCTATCCGGGCTCGCCGCGGCGCTGGCGCTGTCGTCGCTGCTCAACCTGGCCGGGCTGTGGCTGGATACCGCTAATCCCCGCCTGTCCTGGGACAACCCGATAGCCGCGATGAAGCAGAACCCCAACTCGGTGATCGCGATGCTGGGAAGCATGGGCCTCCTCGTCGGATCGGGCTACCTGGCGTTCAGGTTCGAGATGGGGACCGGCGCCGTAGCGTTCTGGTTCGGCGCCGCGCCCTTCGCCGCGTTCTGCGCGCTGCTCTCGGCCTATCCGCGCTATGCGGAGAGGCGGCTGGCCGCGATGGAAGCATAAGGGGATAGCCGGCATGAACATGCACGCCAGGAAAATGATAGCGCCCGTCATTATCGCGTTAGCGTTAGTCGGTTATTATTCGTTAGTGGCTACTATGATGCTGCGGTTCGCGTTGGCGAGCTGGATCAAGGTAAGCATATTGGCCGCGTCAGGCCTAGTATCCTTACTGGTCATATGGGTATTGCTCGATCGGATCAAAGAGATACGGAAGGGAGAAGAGGATGATCTTGGTAAATACTGATTTCGTTTCCGGGAAAGAGTTGGAGACGCTCGGCTTGGTGAAGGGGAGCACGATCCAGTCCAAGAATATCGGGAAAGACATACTCCAGGGGTTCAAGTCCATCGTCGGAGGCGAGCTGAGGGCCTATAACGACATGATGAACGAGGCGAGGGCGTTGGCGACGAAGCGGATGGTCGAGGAGGCGGAGGCGCTCGGCGCTGACGCCGTCGTGAACATCCGCTACGCCTCCTCCGCGATAATGCAGAACGCGGCGGAGGTGATAGCGTACGGGACGGCCGCCAAGTTAAGATAGCATCCGGGCCGGCGCGCTAGGCCAGCGCCTCGTCCCCTATGCCGAGGAACTGGCTCCGGTACAGGTCGGCGTAGAAACCGCCGGCCGCCAGGAGCTCGCCGTGCGAGCCCTTCTCGACGATGCCGCCGTCGTTCATCACGAGGATGGTATGGGCGTCGCGTATGGTCGAGAGGCGGTGCGCTATAACGAAGCTGGTGCGGCCCTCCATGAGGCGCTCCATCGCCTTGCGGACGACCAGTTCCGTGCGCGTATCCACCGAGCTGGTCGCCTCGTCCAGTATCAGTATCCGCGGATCGGCGAGGAAGGCGCGCGCTATCGTCAACAGCTGGCGCTGACCCTGCGACAGGTTGGCGGCGTCCTCGGTAAGTATCGAATCGTAGCCGTCGGGCAGGACGCGGATGAAGTGGTCGGCGTGGGCGGCGACCGCGGCGGCGACTATCTCGTCCTCGGTCGCGCCGTCGCGCCCGTAGGCGATGTTGTCGCGGATGGTGCCGCCGAAAAGCCACGCGTCTTGCAGCACCATGCCGAAGGCGTGCCTAAGCGCGCCGCGGGGCACGTCGCGGATATCGACGCCGTCTACCGTTATACGGCCGCCCTTGAGCTCGTAGAAGCGCATGAGCAGGTTTACGAGCGTCGTCTTGCCCGCGCCGGTCGGTCCCACTATCGCCACCGTTTCCCCGTGTAGGGCCTTCAGCGAGAGCCCGTCCATCAGGAGCCTGTCGTCGTAGCCGAACGATATATCCTCGAAGCTGACGTCGCCGGCCGCCGCCGCGAATGCCTTGGTAGCCTCCGATTTGGATGGAGCGTCGGACGATTCCTCTCCTTCGTCGAGCACCTCGAAGACGCGCTCGCTGGCCGCCATCGTCGACTGCAGTACGTTCGCGATGTTCGCCGTCTGGATGATTGGCTGGGTGAACTGCCTCGCGTACTGGATGAACGCCTGGATGTCGCCGAGGGTGATGGCCCGGGCGGCCGCCATGACGCCGCCTATGGCCGCTATCATGACGTACCCGAGGCTGTTGATGAAGTTCATCACCGGCATGATGATTCCGGATACGAACTGGGCCTTCCACGCGACGCCGAAGAGGCGGTCGTTGACTTCCTCGAAGCGCTCCACCGATCGCCGCTCGTAGCCGAACGCCTTTACGACCTGGTGGCCGGAGTACATCTCCTCCACGTGGCCGTTCATCTCGCCGAGGAATTTCTGCTGGCTCTTGTAGTATCGTTGAGACCGCTTCGCGATCGTCGTCGTGGCCAGCACGTAGAAGGGCAGGGTAGAGAGCGCTACCAGCGACAGCTTCCAGCTTATCGTGAACATCATCGCCACGCTACCGACGAGCGTGACGCTCGCGGTGATGATCTGCACGAGGCTCTGCTGCAGGGTGTTGGCTATCGTGTCGACGTCGTTGGTGACGCGGGACAGGATCTCGCCGTGGGTGCGGCCGTCGAAGTACTTGAGGGGCAGGCGGGAGAGTTTCTCGTTTATAGCCTTGCGGAACGAGTACACGGTCTTCTGCGAGACGGTCGCCATGACGAGCTGCGTCAGGTAACCGAAGCCGGACGAGACCAGGTACAGCGCGAGCAGCGTCAGCAGTATCCTGCTGACGGCCGCGAAATCGATAGCGGCGCCAGGCACGCCCTTGGCCATGCCGACGACGCCCTCGAACAATATGGTGATAGCCCGTCCGAGGATCTTGGGGCCGGCTACCGAGAAGACGGTGCTGAGTACCGCCATAGTGAATACGAATACGATGGCCTTGCGATGCGGCTTGAGATAGCCGACCAGGCGCCGCATCGTCCCCTTGAAGTCCTTCGCCTTCTCGCCCGGCATGCCGAGCGCTCCCGGGCCGTGCCTGGGGCCGCGTCCCATCATCTGGCCGGGCCTGATCTCCTGGCTCGCCCGTCCGCCGTCCGGTCTATTGCTGGCGTCGCTCATACGGCCTCCTCGGCGGACAGCTGCGACGCTACGATCTCGCCGTAGATGCCGCACGACGCCAGTAGCTCGGCGTGGGAGCCCCTGCCTACTATGCGCCCTTCGTCGAGGACGATGATCTGGTCGGCGTCGCGTATCGTCCCGACCCGCTGCGCCACGATGATCACGGTAGCCTCCGTCGTCTCCTTGCGAAGGGCCGAGCGCAGCCGCGCGTCGGTCTTGAAGTCGAGGGCGGAGAAGCTGTCGTCGAACAGGTATATGCGCGGCTCGCGCGCCAGGGCCCTGGCGATCGCGAGGCGCTGTTTCTGGCCTCCCGATACGTTGATGCCGCCTTGCGCCAGTTCGGCGCTCATGCCGCCCTCCTTGCCCGCGATGAATCCGTCGGCCTGGGCTATCGCGGCGGCCCGGGCCAGGTCGTCGTCGCTCGCGCCGTCCCTGCCGAAGCGCAGGTTATGGGCTATCGTGCCCGAGAACAGCACGGCGCGCTGCGTCGCGAGGCCCATGCCGGATCGCAGGTCTTCCTGCGCCATGTCCCGCACGTCTACGCCGTCGACGAGGATCGCTCCGTCCTTGACGTCGTAGAAGCGCGCCAGCAGGTTGAGTATCGTGCTCTTGCCCGAGCCGGTTCCGCCGATTATGGCGGTCGTAGTACCGGGCTCCGCGACGAACGAGACGTTACGGATCGCCGGTTCCGCCGCGCCGTCGTAGCCGAAGCTGACGTTCCTGAATTCCACGCGGCCCTTCGGGGCTTCCGGGCGCACGGGCGACGCCGGGTCGACGATCTCGGGATCGACGTCGAGCACCTCGTTGATGCGCTCGGCGGAGGCCTGGGCGCGCGGTACCATGATGAATATGACCGAGACCATCACCACCGCGAACATGATCTGCGTGGCGTACTGTATGAAGGCCATCAGCGACCCGATCTGGATCGCCCCGCTCTCGACGTCGCGTCCGCCGAACCAGACGATCATCACGGTCGTCAGGTTCATCATCAGCGTGACGAACGGGAATATGAAGGCCATGATCCTGTTGACCTTGAGCGTGGTAGCCGTCAGGTCGGCGTTGACCTCGTCGAAGCGGACCTTCTCGTGCTCCACCCTGTCGAACGCGCGCACGACGCGGATACCGGAGAGGTTCTCCCGCATGACCCGGTTGAGCGAGTCTATCTTGGTCTGTATCGACTTGAAGAGCGGCAGACCCCTCCTGGCTATAAGCAGGATCGCCGCGGCCATGATCGGGATGACGATTAGCAGGACCCAGGCCAGCTTGGGCTCGGTGGCGAGCGCCATCGCGATGCCGCCTATCGCCATCATAGGCGCCTTGGCCATCATGCGCTGCATCATGAACGCGACCTGCTGGACCTGGGTAATGTCGTTCGTCGTCCTCGTTATGAGCGAAGACGTGCCGAAGCGGTCTAGTTCGCGTAGCGAGAACGAGGATACGCGCGAGAAAACCTTCGAGCGCAAGGATTTCCCGAAGCCCATCGCCGTCCTGGCCGCGAAGAATCCGCCGGTAAGGTTTGCTATCACCCCGGCGAGGGCCACGATGAGCATAAGCCCGCCGGTCCGCCATATGAGCGGCACGTCTCCCGCGGCGACGCCCTCGTCGACGATGACGGCCATCATGGCCGGTAGGCTTAGCTCGGCCATCGAGCTGGCGAACTCCAGTGCGAGGGCCGCCGCCACGAGGGCCGCGTAGGGTTTCAGGTATCGTAGGATTCTAAGCATCGTCTATTCCGCTCCTCGTTCGTCGTGGCCCGGGCACCGTCCCGGGCATGCGGGGCCGTATCGCTCCGCGAAGAAAGCAGCCGTCCTGGTGAGCAGCTCCGCGAGCCGCTCGCCGTCTTCGGCGCCGAGATACGCTATCAGCCGCTCCGATTCCTCCAGGGCGCGCTCGTGGAACGATTCCGCCATGTCGCGCCCGGCGGCGGATAGTCTCACTCGTATCGCGCGCCGGTCGTCCCCGTCGGCATAGCGCTCGACGAGTTCCCTCG
Source organism: Spirochaetae bacterium HGW-Spirochaetae-3 (assembly GCA_002839315.1). Taxonomy (GTDB): domain Bacteria; phylum Spirochaetota; class Spirochaetia; order Treponematales; family UBA12059; genus SZUA-370. The sequence continues at coordinate 162,890 of PGXV01000002.1, read as the reverse complement.
ACTCGAGCGCGTCGACGAGCTTGGTCACCGTCGGCGGCTTCACCCCGAGCCATGCGGCCAGGTCGCCGACGCGCAATCCAAGGCCTGGTTCCTCATGGGATAACCTGTGTATAACCTGGAATTCGCCCGGGCGGGCCGCGTGGCCGAAGCCATGGCGTCTCCGTATAGGTCCTACGGCGCGGAATGCCTCGAAAAGCCGTTCGGCAAGCTTTCGGTTCGTCTCTTCTAGTTTCGGTTCGTCCATATTTTCCTGTTGTTAGAAAGACTAATATTTAGTGATGCTAAATATATAAAGAGGGATGACTCCCGTCAAGGGGCCGTTAGCACGCGGGCCCCGCATCGGTATAATGAAGTATGGCATTCTTACCCACTACCCGCGCTGAACTGTCGGCTCGCCGCCAGGACGGCGTCGACTTCGTTATCGTCTCGGGCGACGCCTACGTCGACCATCCTTCGTTCGGCTCGGCGCTCATCGGCCGCTGGCTCGAGAGCCTCGGCTACGCCGTCGGCGTCATAGCGCGGCCCGACCCGTCCGACGTCGAGGCTTTTCGGGCGCTCGGCCGGCCTCGGCTCGCGTTCCTCGTCGCCGGCGGCGCCATCGATTCGATGGTCTGCAAGTATACGGCCAACCGCAAGCCGCGGTCGGAGGACGAGTACGCCCCCGGGGGCGATCCCTGTCTGTGCCGGGGCGCCGACGGCTCCATCCACGGATTCTCGGTCAACGGGAAGCCGGCGAGCGCGCGCCCGGACAAGGCCGTCATCGCGTATTCCGGTAAGTGCCGCGAGGCGTACAAGGGCGTACCCGTCATAGCGGGCGGGCTCGAGGCGTCGCTGCGGCGGCTGTCCCATTACGATTACCTGTCCGATACCGTACGCAAGCCCGTCATCCTGGACTCCAAGGCCGACCTCGTCGTCTACGGTATGGGCGAACGCGCTATCGCGGAGGCTGCCCGGCGCCTTTCGGAAGCGGCCGCCGGTTCGGCGGCCTCCGTTGAAGGCCGTTCCTTCGATACGGGTCTGCTACGCGGTATCCGCGGTACGACGTGGCGTACGTCCAGGGCGGAGGACCTGCCGGACGGCGCGCTGCGCCTCCCTGACCACGAGGCGGCGGCCGGGGACGCGAAGACCTTCGCCGAGTCGTTCGCGGCCCAGTACCGAAATACCGACCCCGGTTCCGCGAAGCCGCTCGTCGAGGCGGCGGCCGGTCAGTTCGTCGTCCAGGAGCCGCCGCAACCGCCCTTGTCGCGGGCGGAGCTGGACGTCGTCTACGGCCTGCGCTTCGAACGGGCCTGGCACCCGGTATACGAGCGTTTCAAGGGCGTGCCCGCGCTCGCGGAGGTACGCTTCAGCATAAGCTCCAGCCGCGGTTGCTACGGCGCCTGCGCCTTCTGCGCGCTCGCGTTCCACCAGGGCCGCATCGTGTCGGGACGATCCAGGGAGTCGATAGTCGAGGAGGCCCGGGAACTGACGCGCCTTCCCGGTTTCAAGGGCTACGTCCACGACGTCGGCGGCCCTACGGCCAACTTCCGCGGTCCCGCGTGCCGGAAGCAGGCCAAGGGTAGCGCCTGCGTCGATCGCCGTTGCCTGGCGCCCGAGCCTTGTCCGTCGCTGGAAGTCGACCATCGCGACTATATCGACGTACTGAGGGCCGTTCGAGCCGTGCCCGGCGTCAAGAAGGCCTTCGTCCGTTCCGGGGTTCGCTTCGACTACCTGATGGCCGACCGCGACCATACCTTCCTGCGCGAGCTCGCGGCCCACCACGTGTCCGGCCAGCTCAAGGTAGCGCCCGAGCACGTGTCCAATCGCGTGCTCGCTCTGATGGGCAAGCCGCCCCGGCGCGTCTATGACGCCTTCGCGGCGGAGTGGGCCGCCGTCAACCGCGAGCTCGACCTCAAGCAGTATCTCGTGCCGTACTTCATAGCGTCGCATCCCGGTTCCGAGCTGTCGGATGCCATCGAGTTGGCCGAGTACCTGCGCGACTCGGGCTTCGTTCCAGACCAGGTGCAGGACTTCTATCCGACGCCGGGGACGCTGGCTACGGCGATGTACCGCACGGGCCTCGATCCGCTTACCATGGAACCGGTCTTCGTGGCGCGCGGCGCCAAGGAGCGCTCGTATCAGCGCGCCTTGCTGCAGTATTCGAAGCCCGAGAACCGTTCGCTCGTCCTGGAAGCGCTCCGCCTGGCGGGTCGGTCCGACCTGATAGGCACTGGGCCAAAATGCCTGGTGCGATAGCGGCCCGCCCCGCTCCCTACGTCGACCGTGCGCGTGCCGGGGCCGCCGCGGCCATGCAATCTTGACAGACACATGTGTAAAGATCAAAAATAGAGCGATTAGATATCTCGGCGTAAAACATGACGAAGAAATCACCTTGACTGGCGGTCGACGTCAAGCCGGATGACGCTGATCGTTTCGCCAGATGAACCGAAAAAGAGGCATCTATGGCGGCGATCATCCTGATTTGCGCGATCGCTGTGCCGACGTACTTCTCGTGCGACGCGGCGGATTCGGTTCCCAGGAGTAGTCGTTCCTCGAGCTCGACGGCTGGGCCGGCAAGAATTCCATACAGCTGGACTTCAACGTCGCCTACGATCTCCGCCGGGCCAAGGAGCTGATAAAGCAGGCCGATGTCGTCGTCACCTCCTACCAGCATGGAGCGCTGGATCGCTTCGGTCTCTCCGGCGCCGATATCAGGACGCTTATCCGCGCGTCGATGGTTACGGGCGGCTCCTATTCCGTTACCGCGTCGCTGACCAGGACCGCGCAGTGGCTCCACGAATGCTCGGACCTGTGCGCCAGTCCCGCCGGCCGCGCCATGACGACGAGCATTGCGTCCGGACGAAGCCATGAGGCATGGAAATCCGTGCTGCGGCATGTCGACGGCAATGCCGTAGGACCGATCTCCTTCGTCGCGCCGGCCATCGTTGACCCCGCACGAGGCGCAGATGACTCGAATCTTCGATTCACTGACGGCAACGGCGGGTGGAGCCAGCGCTGAAATCGCTATGAACGGCCTCGCCGGCCTGTAACGTTGTTCGGTTCTCCGCCTTTGCGGTATATTGTGTTGGAACGCAATCAAGGAGATACAATGACACGCAGACTGCGCGGCCCGTTCGTCTGGGCCCTGATAGTATCAACCTCGCTCTTATCCTGCGTCGGTTCGCCCGAGCCGGCTTCGCTTGAGAACGCCTCGGTGCAGCTACCTGGCGGATCGGCCTATACCCCGGCCGATCCGTTGCCGCTCGCGCCCGAGCTGACGAAAAAGACGTTGCCCAACGGCCTGACCTACTACGTCAGGCGTAACGGCAATCCCGGCGGCAGGGCGGTGATGTTCCTCATCGTCAATTCAGGATCGAGCAACGAGCGGGACGATCAGTCCGGCTACGCCCATTTCGTAGAGCATATGGCCTTCAACGGCACCGCGAGCTTCCCTGAGAACGAGCTGGTAAAGTACCTCCGCTCTATCGGCATGGATTTCGGCGCCGAGATCAACGCGCATACCACGCGCGAAGAGACGCTGTATACGCTGCAGATGCCGCTGAACGATCCGTCCTTCTTCGATACCGGCCTCAAGGTTCTCAAGGAGTGGGCCACGGCGGTGACGTTCGATCCCGTCGAGGTGGAGAAAGAGAAGGGCGTCATCCTCGAGGAGCTGAGGCTCGGACTGGGCCCGGACGAGACGGCCCGCGTCAAGGAAGTCGGCGGCCTTCTCGCCGGCACGGCTCACGACGACCGTGAGCCTATCGGGTACCAGGGGTCCATAAAAGAAGCGACCGCCGCGGGTCTCAAGGACTTCTACGACGAGCATTACCGCCCCGACCGCATGGCCGTCATCGTCGTCGGCGATATAGATCCCAGGACCGTCGCGGCGAAGATAGAGAAGGAATTCTCGTTCCCCGCGGCCGACGGCGAGGTTAGGCCCAGGCCGAGCCTCCCGGTACAGCCTTCGGTCGACCTCGGCTTCGTCGCCTCGTTCGACGATAATTTCGAGCGGTCTATAGTCACGTACCGCAAGATCGTCCCGTACGTGCCCGAGACGAGGATAGGCGACTACGGCGCCCTGCTCCGGACGCGAATAGCGGCCGAGGCTATACGCATGCGCCTGTCCGACCTCTCGAGCTCGGGCGGGTCCGCGTGGAGGGACGCGTACTTCGACGACGACTATTTCTACGGGCTCACCCGCCTGTACTCGTTCTCGATATCGGCGGCCGACGGCAAGGAGCTCGAGGCCTTCTCCGGCCTCGCGTCCGAGGTGGAGCGCATCCGGCGCTTCGGATTCACCGACAGCGAATTCCGGAGGACCGTCGACCTGTACCGGCGCTGGGTCGGCACCCTCGACGTCGAGGACGACGACCTGAAGAGCTTCAGCTTCGCCGAGGAGTACGTGCGCAACTTCATGTACGGCGAGCCGGTACCCGGCATCATCAATGAGCGCGTATATATACGCGAGGTGCTCGATACCCTTACCCTCGACGCCCTCAACGAGGCCGGGCGAGAGATACTGGCCGCCGACGAGGGTTTCGTCGCCGTTCGAGCCAAGACCGGCCCGGGCAACGCCGCCCTGACGGAGTCCGCGTTCGAGAAGACGCTCCGGGACGCCCGAACGGCCGCGCTCGAGCCTATCGCCGCGACGGCCGCCTCCGGCGGCCTGTTCGACGCGATGCCCCAGCCGGGCACGATCGTCTCCGACAAGCTCCTGCGCGACAATATCACCGAGCTGTACCTGTCCAACGGCGCCCGGGTGCTGCTGAAGCCGACGAGCTACGACAAGGACGCTATCAGTTTCCTGGCCTGGTCCGACGGAGGCTATTCGAGCCTGCCCGTAGAAATGCAGACCGTCGCCTCGTTCGCCCCGACCCTGATGTCCGCCGCCGGGCTCGGCCCGATGAGCGCCACGAGGCTCGCCGAGGAGTCAGCGCACCTGAACGCCGGATTACAGTGGTCTATCGGCGAGAACGGCGAAGTATTGGTCGGAAAGACCGCTACGGCCGATCTCGAATCCTTCTTGCGGCTCGTATACCTGACCGCCGCCGAGCCCGGCCGCGATGCCAGGGCCTTCGACGCTGCGCGAGACAGGCTCGCCGAGCAGATAGGCCCGTACGTCCGCGATCCCGCCTATCGATTCGAGTCGGCGTGGAGCCTGGATCTTTTCGGCGATAATCCGAGGGCCGCGCCGCTCGCAGCCGCCGCGTTCCTGAAAGTCGATTTCGAATCGACCCGCGAGCTCGTTCTCTCGTCGCTAGCCGACGCGTCCGAATTTACCTATGTCCTCGTCGGGGACTTCGATCTCGAGTCGACGAAGCTCCTGGTCGCCAAGCACATCGGCGCGATCCCGGCCGGAACGGCCGACGAGCCCCTCTGGCTGTCGCCGCTGATCGCTAAGCGCGGCGGCGGACGCGTCGACTTCCCCTATTCCAGGGAATCGAGGGCGAGCGTACGCATGGTATGGGCGGCTCCGGCGGAGTGGACCTGGCAGCGCGAGGCCTCGCTGGAACTCCTCGCGCAGGCCCTGAACAACAGGCTGCTCGACGCGCTGCGCGAGGATCTCGGAGGCACCTACGTAGTCTCGACCAAGGCGGCGTTCGCCAAGATGCCCACCGAGCAGTATTCGCTCATCGTGCAGTTCGATACGGATCCGGCGCGGGTCGACGAGATGATAGCGCAGGTAAAGTCGGAGGTCGCCCGCATCGCGTCCGGTTCTTTTGAGCGGCTCTACGTAGACCAGGTGAGGGCCGCGGCGCAACGCGACTACGGCGGCCGCAGCCGGACCAACGACTACTGGGTCAACCGCATCGGCAACGCGCTCGCGTCCGGGCTGGACCTGGATATCCTGGGGCGCGGGAAGCAGACCGCGGCGCTGGCCGATCCTGACGGCTTCAAGGCCCTCGCCTCGGAACTGCTGGCGGACGATCGCGCGTTCGTATACGTGATGCTGCCGGAGTAGGCGTCGCTAGAGCAGGACCATACGCGGCGGCCCGCCCCGAATCATCGGGGCGGGCCGCCGTTTCTCCTCGATGTCGCTTCGTCTACTCACATCCGACCAGTATCGCGAAGCCGGTCGTCCTCCCGGTCTCGTCACGGATGGGGGCGACCTCGAACGTCGCGGGGGCGACTTCCGATTTCAACCGCATGGCCCGTATGATCGCCGGCCGGGCCGGTTCCACCACTATCGCCTCCGCGAGTAGGTCGGTCATCTCGGCCGGCTCGGTGAAAAGGAGGTGCATGGCCGTTCCGGTCCTGCCTGCATCGGCCGAATTGAACCTCGCCCGCGCGGCCGCGTTCTCGAACGTGATGCGTCCGTAGAGATCGGTCAGGAAAACCGGGCGGGGGAATCGCTCTAGTATGCCGCGATACCAGTCGTCGTGGTCGCGATCATGGAATTCCTTCGAGCGACGCAACGCCAGCTCTATCGTCGTCCGAAGGGTCTTCTCGTCGAACGGCTTGACCAGATAGCCGTAGGCGCGGGTCCCGAGAGCCCTCGACAGGGTCTCGTCGTCGGAGTACGCGGACAGGAACACGAACGGCACCTCGAATTCGCCTCCTACCATGTACGCGGTCTCGATGCCGTCCTGGAATCCCTTGAGCCGTATGTCCATGAGGATGAGGTCGGGTTTGTGGACTATGATGGCCTCGGGCACGTCCTCTCCCTTCTTTATCGGGGCCGGGACGAGATAGCCGTATCGCTCGAGCGTTTCCTTCAGTTCCATGCCGACGAGGGCTTCGTCCTCGACGATCAGAATCGTGGAATCTGGCATGCGTAGCCTTTCAATATCATGGTTAACATTTGGCTATAGTATAGGAATATACTTGAATAGCATCGATAGCACAACGACGATGACGAGGGCCGGCAGGAAGTCTCCGGTGCGGATCTTCTTGAGACCGAGCAGGTTAATGCCTATCATCACGACGAGCGCGCCTCCGACGGCTGAGAGTTCCGTCATCATCGTAGCGGTTACGAACGGCTTGACCCACGAGGCGGCTAGAGTCAGGATACCCTGGTATACGAGCACGGAGACGGCCGAGAATCCTACCCCCGCGCCCATCGCGCCGGCGAACATGATCGCTATCACGCCGTCCATGACGCTCTTCGTCAGTATCAGGTCGTAATCGCCCTCGGCGCCGGCCTTGAACGACCCGACGAGGGCCATGGCGCCGACGCAGAATAGTACCGACGCGTTGAGGAAGCCGTACGCGAAACTCTCGCCGGATCCCTCCGCCGCTCCGGGCCTCGAGAATTTTCGACGAAGCCATTCGCCCAGGCCATAGACGGCTCCCTCGATATCCATAGCGGTACCTATGAGTCCGCCGGCGATGATGGCGATCGCGAACGCGAGGACGTGCTCCGTCCTTATGGCCATGGTAATGCCTATGACCAGGGAGATGACTCCCGTCGCGTTATAGACGGCGTCGCGCGCCTTTTCAGAGAACCCTTTTCGGGCGAGCAGCCCGATGACGGTGCCCAGGATTATCGCAAATGCATTGATGATTGTCGCGATCATTTTTTTCTCCGATGATAGTAAGACGGGACGGATGGCTTGGTAGGCGGACGGGCCTGTTTGGCTTTATGCGTTTATTGAGCCGAACGTGCCTTGACCGCGCCTGTTTCAGTATATACTATGAGAATGGTAAAGGTGGCAATGCACATGGAAGCCGAACGCGAAACCAAAATATTCTGCGCGAACTGCATTCATTGCAAGCTTGTTCCCTCCCCTGCGGGCGCCGGCCGCTACTATCTCCGCGTCCGCTGCGATGCCGGTAAATGGCGCAAGAAGCTAGGCGAAGAGAAGATATACAAGTACTGCACCGTGGCCCGCAGGAGTATCGACGACTGCGATTGCTACGAGGATATGGGCGACGGCCCCGAATTCCTGCGCGATCTTCGCACCTCGCTACCCGCCGCGGACGAACTGTACGACGCCCCCTGTCCCGCTAGGTAATCCGGTTCCTTAAAGCCAATCTACGGAGGTCTCGGTGGTTTGCTCGTTCACGGCGCTTGACGAGTTCTTTGGCGTCGGCTCCGCGCCCCTCTCCTTCGAGCGATTCGACGGTGACCTCGTCGCGTTGGCGAAGACCGTGGACGGGCTGTCGTTCCCCGGCTTGCCCTACGCCGACGCCGTGTCGGAGGCGGGCGCCGCGCGCGTACGCTATCGCTGTTCCGACGGCGAAGCCGGGGTCGCGTATCCCCAGGCCAGGCTCGCCCGCCTCTCCGCCAGGAAGAGCTTCGACGCCCGGGACGGAGTCTACGCTCGCCTTCGGGACGCCACCCCGGTCCCCGTCTCGGCCCCGCCAGAGCTCGTTCTCTTCGAGGCGGCCGTCCTGGCTTCCCGCTATCCGTACGACCCCGATCCGGCGTATATACCGTCCGCCCCGGCCGGACTCCCCGCTCGTTACCAGCGCGACCTCCTCGAGCTCGTCGTGACCGGCGGACGTCCGGCGAAGGGCCTCGAGCTCCTTTTCCGCGCGGGGTTCATCGACGGGTACTGGCCCGAGATCGCCGATTTGGTCGGCGTTTCCCAATCCAAGGATTTCCATCCCGAGGGAGACGCGTGGCGCCATACCATGGAGACCTTCGGGTATCGCAAGTCGCCCGACCTCCTCCTGTCGCTGGCCCTGCTGCTCCACGATACGGGCAAGCCGGAGGCGGTGTCGGCGGGAGGTAATCGATTCGACGGGCATTCCGAGCTCGGCGAGCGCGCGGCGCGGGGCCTGCTCTCCCGACTCGGATATCCCGGGTCCACGACTGATTCCGTCGCCTTCCTCGTCCGTTACCATATGCTACCGGCCGCGCTACCGCGACTGCCTCCGTCCAGCATAGGGCGAATCCTGGACGACCCGCTGTTCCCCGTTCTGCTCGAGCTGTACCGATGCGACGAATCGTCGACCTTCCGCGGGCCCGGCGGTTATTACGACGCCTGCGCCGCGTATAAGGCCTACTTGAGGAACGCCAAGAATCCGTACAGGGACCGGGACGGAAAAAGACGACAGGATGCGCTTCACAGGCCCAGCCCGCGGACTATATAGTTGAGCCATGGGAATATGGACCGATATAGAAAGAGTTCTCGCTCCCGACGGGAACGATAAGGATATAGCGAAGCGTCTGGCGGCCGAGATAGAGCGCGGGATACCGATACCGTCGACCCAGACGGCTCTCATCCGCTATGGAGACGCGGCCATCGCGGCGTTCTACGCGGAGCTAGAGAATCGGCGTTCTCCGCCTGAGCCAAGACGCCTGAACCCGGACTCCTCCTGGATAATCGAATCCGATATCTGCTGGGTAAACATCCGGGCATGCGCGACGGACAGCGCTCCCGGATCCTTCGTCCGCGCGGCCAAGCTCCTCCCCGCGGTAGCCTCTAACGCCATTCTCCTGGCTCCGTTCCATCCTACCCAGTTCGATCTGTGCTATGCCCCGGAGTCCATGACGATAGTGGATACCGCGCTAGCCGACGGGGCGCTGGTAGACGCGGGCATAAGCCCGGAGAATCAGCTCAGGGCTTTCGTAGCCGCGTGCGGCCTCCTGGGCAAGACCGTCGGCTACGAGCTGTTGCCGTACGCCTCCCAATTCAGTCGTATCGCGATGGAGCGCCCCCACCTCTTCCGCTGGATCGCGCTCGACGACGAGCGTACCGGCCTGGCGCACGCCGATCCGGCCTTCCCGTATCGCGCGGAAGATAGGCTTCGCGATGCCGATCTCGTCTCCGGTATCGTCGCCTCGGCCAAGGAAGACTACGGCGTATCGACGCTACGCCGTCACGAGGACGATTCTCGCGATCTGTGCGCGGCCAAGGACAAGGCTTATTTCTCCGCGATCCGGCTATGCGTCGATCACGGGCTCTGGCCCGTGCCGGCCCAAGCCAGGAACGGCGTCGGTATCCCGGCATTCCTTCGCTGCGACGGCCAGGGCGACTTCCCCGTATTCTCGTACCGCGACGGCGACGGCTTGGACGTCAGCGAGGACGCCTATAGCGTCGTCGCGCCGTTCGCCTTCTACGACGACATGCCGACGAACGTCGCCCCCACGGATGCCGTCGTCGGGAACCGCGACGCAATAGACTATTACGCCAACGTATTCTCGTACTGGCGGGACTCGTTCGGATTCGATTTCGTCAGGTACAACGCGGTAGACCGAATCTTCGAGGAGTCCTTGGACGAGGACGGCGCCGTAGTGGCTTCGGACCGGCCGAGCCGGGAGGTCGTCGCGGCCGCGATACGCGCGTCGAGAGAAGGGGCGCCTGGAACGGGCGCCCTGGCCTCCCGAAAAGGCGCCGAGGCGGCGGCCTACGCGGGGCTCGGCTTCGACCTGACCATGGGCAGCGAGACGCTCAGGCGCGTCGACGCTCCTTTCGTCAGGGACTCGCTCGCGTTGTACGATGACATGTGCGCCCGGCCAGCGGGAATGCGCGTCGCGTCCGTCTGCTTCGCCGTCGACGTGCCGGAATCCGGCGCTACGAGACTATGGGGCTCCGCCCTGGCCAAGGTGATGGGGTCCGATCGCATGCGGCTCAGGCACGGCATGGCCCGGTTCCTGTCGGTCGGCCGCGGACGCAGGCCTATGTTCGAGACCATGGGCTTCCAGGACGGTTCTACGGGGCTGTACGAGGCCGGGCTGTCGGTCCGCGGCCTCGATTGGGCCGACGACGCGGACTTCGCCGCGGGCTATGCGTCGATAGAGCGCCTGTATGCCCGGCTACGTCCTTTCCTCGACGCCGCCATCATAACCGAGCGTCGCGTCGAGGCGGGTTACGCGTGGTGGCAGATACGGGGCGAGGGACGCTCCAGGCTGCTCGTCGCCGTCGCCTCGCTCGAGACGGCCGACGGCGTCGTTCCCGGCCGAATATCCATACCGATCGAGCCCAAGTGGGGCGAGATGGAAGGCCGCGCCTATCGATTGCCTGACTCGGTCGGCGTAGGCGTTGGATCGGGCCGAACCGTCGAGGTCGACCTGGGGTACCTCGACTTCGTCGTCATCGACCTGACGCCGGCGTTTTATTAGCCTATGGGAGGACGTATGAGGTTGTCGGTTCGTTTCGCTGGGGCGCTCGCCGTATCGTTCGTCTTATCCGCGGGTTCGGCGTCGGCCGCTCCCGTCGATATAAAGGCCCTGAACGCGATAGTCGCCGAAGGCTCGAGGCTATGGGAATGCTCATCGGAGTATTCCAGGATCGGGAAGGCGAAGCGAACGGCGGTCATCGACCCGGGCATAGCGCTACGGCGGCTCGCCTCCGATATCTCGGCCGTAGGACGGTATGATGAATTCTCATACCTGATAGAGTTCGTTGAACGCGAATCGGCGGCCGGCCGGCTCAAAGTCGTTTCCGTGGAGGATATACCTCCGTTGCCGGGATTCTGGGCGGGCAGGCAGGACGGCACGAGGCGGGTCATCGCGATCAACGCCGCCGAGCTGTCCGGGCTGTCGCCGGACGACGTCCTGTATCGGTCTTCCTTCCTGAGGGCCGCCGCCACGCTGTTCTATACCGACTCGTCCGCTTCAGTCCCGGGAAGCTATCAAGGCCGTAACGCGGCATCGGAGCTTTCGGCCCTGATGAGCGGCCTCTACGTCGAGTCCCTGTACCTACTCGAGGTGATCAAGCTGGCGGAGCCCGAGGGTAGCGCCCCCGATTATATCGACGTCCTCTTGTCCAGCGCTTCCCGGGATAACCTTCGCGGAGCCGCGGCGCAGCTGTTCCGCGTCGACCTGGACCTGGCTTACGAGGCCGTACGGATGGCGCGTAACGCTCCTTCCGTGGACGCGCTCGTCGATTATACGAGAGGCGCTACCCGATCAGCCTCCGAGCTCGCTTCTTCCTCGATGGTCGCCGCGCTCAAGTCGCAAGCCAACCCGGCGGAACTCGATAGGGGGTCGCAGGCCCGAGCGATGCTGATAGCCCTTCCTTGGATGGCGCGGACGATAATGAACGGCCCCTCCGGCAAGGATCCCGCCGTCGCATCCGCCGTCTCGGGCCTCGTCGCGGCCCTGGCCTCCCTGTCGTCGTCGTATTCGTATCTCGATCCCCTGGTGATGTCCGATACGAGGAAACGCCTCAACGAGCTCCGCTTCCGTCTCCCCGATCCGGGCGCCCCGCGACTTGACGGCGAATCGATAACCTACGACGACCAATCAGGCGGGCCCGGGGCTTTTCCCGGTAGCTCCTCGGAGACGTGGTATCGTTTCTGCTTTCAGGAGAACGCCTATGAGTGCTCCGGCGATGTCCCGATCGATCGGGAAGAAGCGCTTCGCGGTTCGGCTTTCCGCTTCTCGTACGGCCCGGACGGCGAGGTCTTGGCCGTCGAGCATTTCGTGTACGGTCGCTTGCGATCATCGGATTTCCTGCAATGGGCAGCCAGGATCAGGACCGGTCGCGACGAGACGGGCGAGTGGGCGGTATGGGAAAACGCGTACGGCGCTCCGTTCTATAACGAGTCCGGCTACGCGTATACGCGCCGCTCGATAAGCCCGGACGGCTACTCGTTGTCGTTCTACGCTCCCGACGGCCGGCGGGTGCCCGACTGCACCGGATCATGGATCGTTGCATTCGCCCGGCGCGAAGGCGGCTATGACCTGACGTACCTGTCCGCGGGCGGGGATCTCCGCTCCGGGCCCTTCGGATACGCCCTCGATTCCAGGCGGACCGGGCTCGGCGGAGAGACGGTACGGACGCATTTCGACGACAAGGGCAGGCCGGCCCTGTCGCTGGCCCTCGGTTATCATAGCTCTTCGATGATCAAGACGCGCATCGACGGCGGCGTCGTCATCGACGTGGCCTTCCTCGACGCGGACGGCTCGCCCGCTCCGGTCCTCGGCGGCTTTACCAACGAGCGCGTCGTCATGGACGCTTCGGGGCGGAAGTACGAATTCCTTGACTCCGAGGGCGGGAAGGTGGACGGCGACCAGGGTTGGGCCATCGAGCGGATATCGTGGAAGAACGGACTGGCCGAAAGCCTGCGCTACTATTCCTCGAACGATTCGCCGGCCGGTTCCGTAGACGGCTTCCACGAGGCCAGGTACGAGCTTGACGATCTTGGCGACATCGTTTCCGTCGCGTTCTTCGATTCGAACGGCGACGCGACTACGTGCACGGACGGCTTCCACCGGCGCGTGCACGAGTACGACGAGCGAGGGGGGCTCCTCGAGGTGAGTTTCTACGGCGAGGACGGCGCCCTCGCGGCCGATTATACCGGCGCCGCGAGAATTCGATGGTCTATCGGCCCGGACGGCGTATCCGACGGAGTGACCGTATGGGACGTCCACGGGTCCCTGCTCGCGGGAGAGCCGTCCAGGGCGTTATAGCCCGAGGGTCAGCGGCCCTGGCGCTTGCGGATGTATATCTGCTTGCCGGTATCGGTCGGGCTCGAGCGTTCCTCGACGTCGAACCATCCGCACGAGCGGATCAGCTCGGCCAGCTTACGGAAGCCGTAGTTGCGCGGATCGAAGTCGGGCTGCCTGTTGGCCACGTACTGGCCGACGGGCCCGAGATAGGCCCAGCCGGACTCGTCAGCGGAATCCTCTACGGCGTCCCCGAGCAGCGCCTTGAGCTTCCTGTCCAGCTTTGGATCCTGAGCCTGCGGCTTCGCGCGCTTGGGTTCGTCCTTGGAGGAAATCTCCTCCTCGACCGGTCCGCGAAGTATGTCGGTATAGATGAATTTGTCGCAGGCGGCGACGAAGGGCTTGGGCGTCTTTCGCTCTCCGAAGCCGAGCACGAGCTTGCCGGCTTCCCTCATGCGCGCGGCGAGCCGCGTGAAGTCCGAGTCGCTCGACACGACGCAGAAGCCGTCGAGCTTCTCCGTGTACAGGAGGTCCATCGCGTCGATGATCATCGCGCTGTCCGTCGCGTTCTTTCCCGTAGTGTACGCGAACTGTTGTATAGGCTGAATCGCGTATTCGAGTAGCTTGGCCTTCCATTGGGTAAGCTTGGTGGTGGTCCAGTCGCCGTAGATGCGCTTGACGCTGGCGACGCCGTACTTGGCGACCTCGGCGAGGAGTCCCTCGGCGATGCTAGGCTGCGTATTGTCGGCGTCTATCAGTACGGCCAGCTTCAACTGGCCCGCGTCGTAATCGTTATTCCTGCTCATGTCATTCTCCATTTAGTTTACTATGCGTCGGCGAACGATCTCTATCGCGCCGATCGCTACGACGGTCTGCTCCGCGCCGCCCGAGGACAGGGCGACGACGGTTCCGGACGCTTCGCGCCTTACGTCCCTCGGGACGCCGGCGATCTTGACCAGCGTTCCATCGTCATCCAGGTACTCGATCCGGACGGTCGCGCCGTCCTTCATGGCCCGCTCCAGGAGTCGGACCTTGCCGGGATAATCCATGGCTCCCGCGACGATATCCTGTTCCGTCGGTTCGGCCCGGATCAATTCGCTTTCGTCGAGGACGAGCTTCGCTCGTATCCTCGCCTCGAGGTCCGCTCTCTCGTCCAGCGATACGACCAGCCCTTCGAGGGTTGAAAGCAACTTTTCTACGAGCGGCGCTTCCTTGGATACGATTGTATCGCTTATCGGTCGGAACGCAAGGGGCGGGGCGCCGATAGGCTTTACGAGCGCCGACTTCGCCTCGTCCCATAGCGGTTGGAAGGAGGACCCGTCGTCTTCGGGCGACGGCCGCATATCTACGTCTATCCCGGCGCTCTTGAGCATGCGCTCCGCCTCGGCGGCGTCCCTCGCCGCCAGGAGATACACGCCCTCCGCGAGCCTCTCCTGAACGAGGCCTTCGGCCTTGGGCGAATGCTCCAGCACGCCTGAAAGGTGGCCGTCCAACGCGACGACGACCCCGACCCTGAGCCGCGCGGATCGAACCTCGGCCTCCCACGCTCCTAGCGAGAATCGGACGCTTTGGGGCAGGCTCATTCCCGAGACGGCCTCGAGGCGCGCGGCTATCTCTTCCGAGCCGAACCCGTAGGCGTACGCGGCCTTCGCTGACGCCTTGTCCAGGATCGCCGACCAGACGAGACCAGTCCGTTCCAGCCGCGCGATCGCCGATATGAAGGCGCGGGTGGGCAGATCGGCTTCGGGCATTATCCGTATCTCGTGCGATTCCTCGACTATGACGGCGCCGGCGGCGCCGGACGAGGCGACGGGTCGTAGCGCGGAATCTATCGCGCTGGTCGCGCGCACGAGGCCGTCGCCGCCGAGGGCGACGAAGCCCAGGGTGCCCAGCGCCTCCGCGACCGCGGCCACCGACGCGATGAACCCCTGCTCTAGCAGCTCCTGCGCCCCGGGCTCGCCCGCGTCCGCCAGCGGCTCCAGGTAGCGGCCCATAGCCATGGCCGTCAGTCTCCGGAGGTCGGCGGGCGAGAAAGCGAGGCCACGCGGCATGGCTTCCAGCGCCGCCCTCAGTATGCCGGGCGCCAAGCGCCTGTCGTTTTCCGGGGAACTATGGTACGAAGGGCTTCGGTACGACGAGCACCCCGCCGAAAGAGCCAGCGCCGCGGCGTAACCGGTCTCGTCGCACGCTTCGACGAAGCGCCTCGGATAGGCGATAGGCCGGCCGTCGTCGCCCGCGCCGAATACCCCTGCGGCCTCGAGCGCATAGAGTAGCGAAGAAAAGCGTTCCTTGTCGGACGAAAGACCCGGAGCCGCCGCGTCGAGTATCTCGGTCGCCCGCTTGCTCGGCTCCCTCTTGCCCTTGAACGCCGGCTTGGCGTGGACGCAGGCCGACAGTATGGCGCAGAAGTCCGAGAAAGGTCCCGGCGCGTCCGGTTCCTCGGTCGACTTCGCCGAAGTCAGCGCGTCCGCCGGAAGTATCTCGGCGAGCATCCTTTCAAGGAGCGGAGGAGCTACCGCCACCCGCTCGCGACCGCGGGTCCCCCGATACGAGTAGAGGACGAGGCGCTCCTTGAGGTTGCGTATCCGCTCGAGCGCTATCGCCTCGAAGGCGGGCTCGTCGGTCGCCAGCTTGGCCAGTTCCGGAGCGGGCAAGCCGTCGTCGGGCGACGTACCGGAATAGAGCGCCAGCGCGACCAGGCGCCTGTCATTGCCGTCGAGAAGCGCTACGACGGCGTTCGCCGTTTCCGGCCGGCGCAGGAACGATTCGAGCTGGGATATCAACTCGTGCTTGTTGAACGGCGTCCTGACCGGCCCGAGCCAGCGCTTGGCCCCCCCGATGAGCGCGTCGTCCCTGTCGATGATCAGCGCGTCGCGCCACCTGCCTAGCTCGTCGGTACCCATTCCGATTCCTCCCAGGCCTCGATCGTGTACCGATAGCCCTGCTCCGTGAGGAAGCGCCGCCTGTTGTCGGCGAACTCCTCCTCGACGCTGTACCTCGATACGATGGAGTAGAAGTACGAGTTCTTCTCCTTGGGCCTGAGGACGCGCCCCAATCTCTGCGCCTCCTCCTGCCTGGAACCGAACGTGCCCGATACCTGGATGGCGACCGAGGCGTCGGGAAGGTCGATCGCGAAATTGGCGACTTTCGATACCACGATGACGCGCACCTTCCCGGTCCTGAAGTCGGAGTATATCCGTTCCCTCTCCGGGTTAGGCGTCGCGCCCGTTATCAGCGGGGCTCCAAGCTCGGCGGCTATCGCGCGTAGCTGATCCAGGAACTGGCCTATGACCATAACGAGGTCGTCCGAGTGGTTGTCGATGAGCTCCCTGACGACTCGGGCCTTGATCGGGTTCTCCGCGGCTACCCGATGCCGTTCCCTCGTCCCGCAGGCGACGTAGCGCATACGCTCGTGATCCGACATCGGAACGCGGATCTCGCGGCAGAAGGCCTCGGCTATGAAACCCTTCGCCTCGAGTTCCTTCCAAGGTACGTCGTAGCGTTTGGGGCCGATGAGGCTGAAAACGTCCTCCTGGAGCCCGTCCTCGCGAATAAGAGTCGCCGTCAGGCCGAGGCGGCGTATCGCCTGTATCTCGGCGACCACCCTGAACACGGGCGCGGGTAGCAGATGCACCTCGTCGTATATTATAAGGCCCCAGCGTTCCTTGCGGAACAGATCGAAGTGAGGGAATTCTGATTCCTTGTCCGGCCGCCACGTGAGAACCTGGTAGGTGGCTATCGTGATAGGCCGTACGTCCTTCGCGGCGCCGGTATACTCTCCGAGGTCGTCGCGCGATATTTCGGTCTTGTCGAGCAGCTCGTCCATCCACTGGTGTACGGCCGCGACGTTCGTGGTGATGATCAGCGTCTTGCGGCCTATCGCCGCCATCGTCGCCATGCCGACGATCGTCTTCCCGGCCCCGCAGGGCATCACGATGACGCCGTACCCCGTGCCCGGCGCTCCCCGGCCCGCGAAAGCGCGGACCGCGTCTTCCTGATAAGCGCGTAGTCCGAAGGGCGATCCATTGGTCCGGGATTCTTTCAGCCTGATGGGGAACGGATCGCCGTCCGAGAGCGGAGCCGTATCCAGGGCGGGCCAGCCCATCTTCACGAGTTCGCGCTTCACGGTGCCGCGCTCGGTCAGCTCGATGATGAAGCCGTCTTCGTCCGGGCTCAGGTACTTGCCTAGCTTCTTCGATCCTTCCATCTCGGCTCGCACGAACGGGTCGTCGCAGGAAAGGCGTAGCGTGCGGTCGTCCGGACCTGCCGACATGACGACCCGTCCGAAACGAGACATCGTCTCCCGCACCGATTGGCCTATCGAAGGGGGAAGGTCGTACCTGGTCCATCGCTCCAGCGTCGCTACGACCGCGTCCGGCGTCAGACCGGCCGACGCGGCATTCCAGAGCGATAATGCGTCTAGCCTGTACGTGTGGAAGTGCTCGGGGCTCTTTTCCAGGGTCGCGAAGGCCGAAAGCTCTGCCCTAGCCTCGTCGAAAGCGGGGTCGTGTGCGTCGAGAAGCAGGGATTGATCGCTTTGAGCGATCAGAGGTCGACCATCCATATCCAGTCTTTGTACCACGCTTGGCCCTATACTGTCAAAGACGCGATAATAAAAACTAACAAATACTGTGGCGAGCGCCTACGGCGAGTATACCAGGCGAGCGCGTATAGGCAGGTGGTCCGAATAGCCGGACCCGGTCCGGGCGTTATAACCTAGCGGCGAGCCCGAGCCGTCCACCGCGAACGCCGGCGGTTCGGCGCTGAACGACTCGAAACGGAGCGGACAGGGGCCCCGCGATACCAGCCCGGGCGACATAAGCAGTTGGTCGATGCGCTCCTCGTCGCCTCGGTACTTGTAGCTGTACCCGCCGGCCTCTTCCCACGGGCAATACATGATGAGCGGGGGAGCGCCTCTCGGAACCGCTTCCCTGTCGCCTTCGACGAGTAGCCAGGCGCCGGCTCCCGCCTCCGCGGGCATAAGGGCGGTAGGGTACGCCCGATCGACGCGCTCATACTCATCGGGGCTCTCGTTGAAATCGCCCGCGAGTATGATAGCGAGCGTCGGATTGGCCGCCAATCTGGTTTCTATGAGCGTCCCGGCGAAGATCGCGGCCGCGCGGCGCTCGGGCTCGGTCTCCATCGCCCCTCCGAGCTTGCTTTTCCAATGGGAGGCCACGACGAGCAGTCGGCGACCGTGCAGGTCCAGTTCCACCTCGAGCATGTATCGGGGAATCGACGACGGGCGACCGTCGGGTTGACGAACGCGATGGGCGCGTACTGACGCGACCGGGAATCGGGACAGGATTCCGCAACGCAGCGTCGCCTCCTCGTCTGGCGAAGACACGACGTAGGGATAGCCTCCTGCCGCATCCGCGAGATCCTGCAGTACGCGCTCGTTTTCAGCCTCCTGGACGACCAGAATATCCGGTCCCCCCGACGACCCGCCGGGCACCCTCGCGGCCAGTACGGACGACGCCAGCGCGGCCAGCCTGGCGTGGTATAGTCGATCGCTCCATGCGCCGGACGATACGCGGAATTCCTCATACTCGCCGCCCTGGTCCACGGGGTCGAACAGCGTCTGCAGGTTGTACGACATGATATAAACCGCTTCTGCTCGCGATTCGGGCGCTTCGCATCGGACGCTGGCGATGAAAAGCAGCGGAACGCCGACGATAGTGAAGAGTCGCGTAAAGCGCATGAGGCCCCCTTATACGGAAAGCGGCCCCGCCCAGGCGGGAGATCGCTCTCCGAAACCGGTTACGGGGCCGCGCGTCAGGGCGCTTGCGCTACGGCTATCAGAAACCGAGCTGTTCCCTGGATGCGACGATCCTGGATACCAGGCCGTAGGAAACGGCGTCTTCCGCTCCCATCCAGTAGTCTCGGTCGGTGTCCTTTACGACGCGCTCCAGCGGCTGGCCCGTCTCGTCGGCGATGAGCTTGTTGATCCGGTCGCGGGTCTTCTCTATCTCGCGGGCGTGTATCTCTATCTCGGTAGCCACGCCGCGTAGCCCGGATAGGGGCTGATGGATCAGGTAATGGGAATTGGGGAAGGCGACGCGGCGCTCCTTGGGAGCGGCCAGCAGTATAAGCGCGCCGGCGCTCGCGACGAGGCCCATGCCTATCATCCATACGTCCGGCTTTACGAAGCGGGCCATGTCGAAGATCGCGTAGCCTGCGTCGACGTCGCCTCCGGGAGAGTCGATCATCACCTTGATGGGATCCGAGCTCTTCGCCTCGAGCAGCAGGAGCTGCCTGACGACGCGCTCGGCCAGTTCCTTGTTTACCTGTCCGGAAAGCAGTATGGTCCTCGTCTCGAGCAAGCGCTCGGCGAGGGCGTCTGGTCCCTTCGGGGCCTTTTCATCTTCTTCGTCGTCATCGTCATCGTATCGACCGTATATCTGGCTGGCTAATGGCATGTATTCTCCTCGTTCGTATGGTTGCCTGGCGCGGCCGCGAGCATCGCGTGCAGATATCAGTATAATGAAAATACCGACATTCGCCTACGCGGTTACGGGGCGCTTGCCTCCTTGGGCGCTTTATAGTAAATTTCATATATTACTTTATTGCCGACAACCGTACCTGAGGGGGAAGTGAGCATGAAGAAGACGAGTTTCCGCCGGGCAATGACCGCGGCAACGTCCCTGGTAATCTTGGCTACTGCGGCGTTCGTGTCCGGATGCTCCAACATCAAGGCCGATATCGCCAAGGAAACGGTTCCGGCGGATGCGGGCGCTATCGTCGAGACGTCGACTACGGACGCGCCGTGGTATTCGGAACGGCTCGAGAAGATGGGATTCTTCGTATTCCCCTCGCCCGAACCACTGCCTCCGTTCTCGGTCCGGACGCTTTCCGGGGCTGATGTCGGGGTAGGATCACTCGGGGGCAAGGTCGTGCTGCTCAATTTCTGGGCCACCTGGTGCCCTCCGTGCAAGTCCGAGATGCCGTCGATCCAGGCGCTTCACGAGCGTATGAAGGGTTCGGCCTTCGAGGTCATGGCCATCAGCGTCGCCGAGAGACCCTCGACCGTCCGCGACTTCCTGTCGACCAACCCGTATACCTTCCCGATATACCTCGACGAGAGCGGCGACGCCTCGGCTCCGTTCGCGGGGCGCGGTATACCGACTACGTTCCTGTTGGACAAGCAGGGCCGCGCCATAGCCGCCGTCATAGGCGCCCGGTCGTACGACGACCCGGAGACGCTCGCGCTATTCAGGGAACTCGCGGAGCGGCTCTGATGACGGACGTTCCCGTGTTCGCGGCCTTCGGAGCCGGGCTCCTGTCCTTCTTGTCGCCTTGCGTGCTACCCCTGATTCCCGGCTACCTGTCCTTTATCAGCGGAGCCGGAGTCGAGGAGCTGAGGATCGGTTCCAGGCGGGGCGGTATATTCTTCCGGACGCTGTTCTTCGTTCTCGGCTTCTCCGCGGTCTTCGTCGGCCTCGGCCTCGTATTCTCGGGTAGCGGCATGTTCGTTAGCGGCAGGTCGAATAGGCTCGTCACCATCTTGGCGGGAACCATCATCGTCGTTCTCGGGTTGAACATGATATTCGGCTTCATGAAGTTCCTGAATTCGGAGGCGCGCATCCATGTCCGAGCCAGGCCCGCGAGCGCCGCTGGCGCATTCGTCGTAGGTATGGCCTTCGGCGCGGGTTGGACTCCGTGTATCGGTCCGATTCTAGCGTCCATCCTGCTCTTGGCCGCGAGGTCGGGCGGCGCGACCGAGGCGGCGCTGCTCCTGTCGGCTTATTCCGCCGGTCTCGCCCTGCCTTTTCTGGCGGCGGGACTGTTCTTCGAGCGACTGGCGCCTCTCTGGGCATGGTTCAAGCGCCATGGGGGAGCCGTTCGCGTCGCGTCCGGGATACTCTTGACGGCGATAGGGCTAACGATGGCGCTCGGGAGGCTGACGGCGTTCAACGCCATCGCGGCTCGCGCGGGCATGGCGCTGACGGCGTTCGTCGCGACGCGGCCGTCCGCCGCTACGGCATGGACCGTGGCGATCCTGTCCATGACGGCCGCGGCGATAGCGATCGTTCCGGCTCTGCGCGGAAGGCGCCTCGCCACGCCGTTGCGGCTCGCGGTATTGTCCGTATTGGCGATAGCCATCCTGCTGGAATCGCTCGGCGTCCTCTCCCTGGCGGGTATCGTTTCCGGTTGGCTGTTGTTCCAGGGCGCCTGAAGGTCCGCGTCGCCTTAGACCGTGCCGATCTTGAAGGATTTCCTGAAGCGCCGTCGCCTGAATCGCTCGAACCAGACGACGAGGAAGGCGAGTCCGAGTCGCGGTACGGATATCCAGAACAGCGGTACGCCTATCGCGAGGAAGAGCGACGTGTCCTCGAGCAGGCTATGGCACAGGCACGCGTGGTGGTTGAACAAGTCGGCCTCCTGGGGCTTCATCTTGCCGTCCTTGACGCGTTCCATGATGATCGCCGCCCCGTAGGCGTATCCGACTATGTTTATCACTATCCACAGGAAGCTGGCGCTCTCGGACAGACCGAAGACGCGCATCACCGGAGCCGCGAGCCTCGACAGGAAATCCATGATATGGAACTCTTCCATCAGGCGCTGGCCGACCATGATGGCGAGCACGAGGACGAATATCTTGACGACGAGGCGAAGGGTCGATAGGCCCCAGGCCGAGAGCATCGGCCAGAATCCCGCGGTCGACGCGCCGGCGCCAGCCGCCTTGACGGCGAGAGCTTGCCCGGCCGGTAGTATGCGGTTGAAGACGAAGGCCAGCGCGATCGCCCAGCCTATCCTCATTATCACCATCTTGGTCGCCGACGACCCGGATTTCTTCATGACCGCCGTCTCGATCGGAAGGTTATGTGCAGTCAGGCACATGATCGCCAGTATGGTGATTTCCCTCATCGTCAGGGGCAGGGTCCCTATCACGGCTATGGCGCTATAGACGTTAAGAAGCATGGAACTCAGCAGCACGAGCGCGGCCTCGCCGGGCAGGCCTACGATGCCCATGGCCGGAGCCAGGAAACGGGCCGCCCACGTCAAGGCGCCGCTCCATTTGAGAAGCGCTACGGCCAGGCTGACCGGAACCATTATCTTCATGAGAAAAAGCGCTGTTCCAAGGCCGGCCCTCAAGCCGCTGGCTATCGCGGATCGGCTCCGGCCCGCTATGTTCGACGTATCCTTCATCGGGGCGGATTGTCCGCGCAACCGGGCCGTCTGTCAAGGCCGGGCGATCAGAGGTTGATCGTCATGCCTTCCCTGCTCGCGTCGAGGCGGAGGCTCGACTTGCCACATATCTTCTCCTGATAGAAGAGCTCCAGCTCCTGTAACTCGGCGTCGGAGCGGTTGGGGTCGTGATGGAAGAGGAGCAGGCGCTTGACGCGGGCCCTGTGCGCCGCGTTTATCGCGTACTCGAACGAGGAGTGTCCCCATCCTATCTTGCTCGCATTGTATTCCTTGGCGCTATACTGGGTATCGTGTATCAGCAGGTCGACGCCGCCGTAGAAGGATTCTATCCGTTCGTTCTCTTCCTTCGCCGCCTTGTTTCCCTCTTCCGCTATCGCCGCGTCGTAATCCGGGTCGGTCGGGTCGGTCGGGAACAGGTTGACGAAGGGCTCGTGGTCGTACGCCGTCACGAACGCCTTGCCTTCGTATTCTATGCGGTATCCGAGGCATAGCACCGGGTGGTTCAGGTACTTCGTCTTGACGACGACGCCGTCGCCGAGGTCCAGCTGGGTCTCCTTGAGGCTCTGGTACGTTATCTTGGCCGCGAGTTCGTCCTGCCTGACCGGCCAATAGCGGTACGACAGCTGGGAACCTATTATCTGCTCGAGCGTCTCGTCCTCGAAGTTGACCGGCCCGCGGATGCGGATCGTCGTGCCGGGAACGTAGATGGGCGTGAACATCGGGAAGCCCATGATGTGGTCCCAGTGCGTATGGGTCAGGAAGACGTCCGCGTCTATTGGCCCGTTCTTGAGGTCGTTGCGGACGATCCAGTCTCCGAGGCTACGAATCCCGGAACCGGCGTCTATGACGATGAGGCGCTTGCCGCACCTGACCTCCAGGCACGACGTGTTGCCGCCGAATACCACGGTGTCCGGCCCCGGTACGGGCATCGAGCCCCTGTCGCCCCAGATCTTCACGCTGAACATGTTCGGCCTCCGGTCACGACTTGATCTTCAGGAAGATCGAAGCCTTCTCTATCTCGGCCGCGACCGCGGCGTCGATCTCCTCGAGCCAGGCCTTGGGGACGCCGAGCCTGTCGAATATCTCCGGGGCGACCTTCTCCGGGTACAGGCAACCCGAAAAGCCGATGCCTTCCCTGCTCGCGTAATAATCGGCCACGGCGACCGCCATGACGATATCCGCGCTCTTGCCTTCGTATAGCGCGACGTCGTGATGGTAGCGTATAGCGTCGGCTATGGGACCGTCGAGGTGCCAGGCCTCGGCTATCATCGACCCGACCTCGGCATGGTCGATATCGATGCTACGCTTCTCGGCGAGGTGCAAGGGGATGCGCTCGTGGTCGGCGAGCCCCATCGCGCGGATGTATTCGTCGGCGAGCGCGTTGTTAAGCGGGATCTTGCCGATATCGTGGAGTAGCCCCGCGGCGAAGAATTCGTCCAGGCGCTGGGGCTCGACGCCTTTCTTCTTGGCGATCATCTTGGCGACGACGCCGACGCAGAGCGAGTGGCGCCAGAAGCCTTCCATGTTGAGCGCCCGGAATCCTGACTTGTCGGCGAGCTTGTCCAGGATCGCCGTGCTGAGGGCCAGGTTCTTGACCGTGTTTACGCCGAGCATGATTATGGCGCGTACGAGGCTCGTCACCTGGTTCTGCAATCCGTAGTAGGCGGAGTTGATAAGCTTGAGGACCTTGCCCATCAGTACCGGATCGAGCGCTATTACCCTGTCCAGGTCGATGGGGCTGGTCTTGGGGTTGTTGCATATCTCCATGATCTTGGCGACCGACGTGGGCAGGCTGGGCATGGAACCGATATAGCGTTGGATCTTCAGGATGTTGTTATTGACCGGCATGGTTCTTCTCCCGGCGCATGAAGTCTATGAGCTTCGCGAGACGAGGCGATATCGGTACTCCGAGTATCTCCGTCGGCAGGACGTGCGCCTCCTTTGGCTTGGATAACCTGTCTATGATGGTATCGAGCTTCGTCGCGACGCCGCTTTTTTCCATAGCCTCTCTTTTTTCCTGAGGCAACGATTGCGTAAGGTCTTTTAGATAAACGTAGAGCTTCGCCGCTTCCTCGCCGAACGGATCGATAGAAGAATCCTTCTTCGTCTGTTCAGGTTCAGGTTCAGGCTCGGGTTCGGGTTCAGGCTCGGGTTCAGGCTCGGGCTCGGGTTCAGGCTCGGGCTCGGGTTCGGGTTCAGGCTCGGGTTCGGGTTCAGGCTCAGGTTCGGGTTCAGGCTCAGGCTCGGGTTCGGGTTCGGGCTCTGGTTCGGGTTCGGGTTCAAGTTCGGGATCCGCGTCTTCCCATGGATTCTCTTCTTCCTCCTCGGTAATGACGGCGTCGTCCTCTTCGAATACCGGTTCGTCTATGTATTCCGGAGCCTCCTCGCCTTCGGCGAGTTCATCGATATCATGCTCCAGCGGAATATCGAGCAATTCTTCGTCTTCTGGTTGAGATAGATTGGGTGGATCGAGACTCGGGGGCCTCGGTCTCTCGAAGGGTTGCGGCGGCGAAGGATAGGGCGGGAACGGCGGAAACTGGGGGAACGGCGGAAACTGCGGGTATTGCGGTGGCGATGGCTGAGCCGCTTGCTGTTGTTGAGGTTGAGGTTGAGCCGTTTGCGGCTGCTGAGGTTGAGCCGTTTGCTGCGGTTGAGGCTGAGGTTGAGGTGATTGCTGCGGCTGGGGGAGCGAATACGGGGTGTCCGCGGGGGAAGTTGGGTAGGAAGAGGGCGGTTCCGGCTGCTGTGGCGGGCTCGGCGCCTGTTCCTGCGGTGACTGCGTAGCATCGGAGCCAGACCCCGAGTCGTTATCGTACAGCTCCTGGCCTTCGAGCAGTGCGTCTACGCCTCGCTCTTCCTCTTCCTCGGCAATCTCGAGTTCAGGTTCTTCCTCGATCTCTTCCTCGCCGTCGAGCGGTTCCTCTCGCTCGTCAAGGAACACGAGCTCTTCTTCCTCATCCACGGGAATCGCGTCGGCGTTGCCGAGCCCGAAGATGGCGTCCTCGTCCTCGCCCGATTCCCCGGCCGACGCTTCCGGCGATTCTTTTCTCAGGGCGTCGCGAAGTACCTTGATATTACGGTCCCACGCGTCGCGCATGTCCTCGGAATACGCGCGTACAGCCTTCTCGTAGGTGTCTATGGAATCGTTGAGGCCGTTCATGTCGTCGGGCCTGCCGCGGCCTCCCCGTAGGTTGACGAGCATGCCGGCCGCTTCCACGGCGCGGTCCTTGTCGCCCAGGGCCTGGTAGGCGGCCGAGAGCTCCAGCCAAGCCTCCGCGTCGTCCGGCTTCGCGTCGACGAGCTCGCGGAGTATCTGCGCCGCGTGCGTATGGTCTCCCTTGTCTGCGTACGCCCTCGCGAGCTCGATCCTCGCGACGCTATCCTTCGGCCTCGATATCAGGTATTCCTCGAGCTCCTTCGCCGCGGAATCCGGATCGCCCGACTCGCGGTAGAGCCTGGCTAGTTCGATCCTGAACGAGGCCTGGTTCGGATCGAGCCTGACGATCTTCTTGTAGACTTCCTTGGCCTTGGCCGGCTTGCCGAGGGCCTGGAGCAGGGTGCCGTATATCTTGAGGGCCTCTATGTCGTTGGGCGAACGCCTTAGCACCTCGGAGATGGTATCCATAGCCAGGTCGAGGTGGCCGAGCGCCTTGTACAGCCTCGAGAGCTGCACGCGCAGGCCGTCGTTGTCGGGCATCAGGTCGACGAGGGCCTGTATCTCGCCGACGGCCTCCGCGTACCGACCGGTCTTCTCGAGCACGTCCTGTATGTTGACCGCGGCCGAGAGGAATTTCGGGTCGGCCTCGAGCGCCTTGCGGAACCACGAGACCGCCTCGTCCGGCTTGCCGGCCTCGGCATAGGCCAGCCCGATACCGTTGCGGGCGGGAGCGTTCAGCGGATCGATGGCGATTATCTGCGAGAAGACGTCGATGGAGCGCTTCTGCTCGTCGTTCTTGGCCAGGCACTCGCCGTAGCGCGTCATCGCCTCTATCCAACCCGGCCGACCCTTGACGGCCGCGTCGTACTCGGTGATCGCGTCGTCCGGCTTGCCCAGCGCCTCGTAGGCTATGCCCAGGTTGTAATGGAACGAGGGGTAGTTGGGATCGACCGATAGGCCGCGCCAGAAAACCTGGACCGCCTTGGCGTTGTCGCCCATCGCCAGGTAGACGTTTCCGAGATTGTTAAAGGCAATGACGTGGCTGCCGTCTATCTCTATGGCCTTGGCGAACGACATCTCGGCCGCGCGGAGGTTGCCGAGCGCCTTATGGGCGTTGCCGAGGTTGAAGAGCAGCTCCGCGTCGGTCGGTCTCAGGTCGATGGCCCGTTCCAGCGCCGACAACGCGTCGAGGGGCTTGCCGAGCCTTAGATACGCGACCGCCATGCCTTCTAGCGCCCTGACATCCTTCGCGTCGGCCTCGACGGCGCTCGAGAACGCGGCGAGCGCGTCTTTCGCCCTGTTCGTGCGCAGGTATACGGTTCCGAGTACCATGCGGGCCGTCTTCGACGTCGGTTCCTCGAGTAGCCGCTTGCGGGAATAGCGCTCGGCGGTCTCGAAGTCCCTGAGCCTGAGGGCGCTCTGGGCCCGGGAGAGGTTGTCTGATCCTTTTTTCGAATCGGTCATGGTGAGGCCCTCGATGGACGCGAGCTTATCTCGCGCGATGATTCCCCTATATGGGGCGGATTCGCGCCGTCGTACGCGGCGACGGCGATGAAGTACAGCGTTCCGTTCTTGAGGCCGTGGAGGGTTAGTCCCGCCGTCTTGGCGCCGCGAACGAATATCGGACTCGGTCCCTCGGACGCCCCCGTACCGAAATAGTCTCCCGAAGAGAGACCGTAGTATACCACATACCCCTCGATGTCGGACTCCGAGACCGGCGTCCAGCTTATAGCTATGCGATTGTCCCCGGGCGCGGCGCGAGCGGCGGATGGCGGGCTGGGCGCGCGGTCCTGCTCGTGCCGTATCCGAATCTCCGAGACGGCCGGCGAACGTTCTCCCGCGGCGTCGGGGTAGAGTTCCATGCGCAGCTGCAGATAGCGGCCCCTCGGCGCGGCTCTGTCGCCCGCGAGGTCGGCGCCCGGAACGAATGGAACCCACTCCGGATCGTCGTCGCGCCATCCGGCGGAGGTATCCCCCGCCCTGTAACGCCAATGCACGGCGGCCTCGCCCGGCGTCCTCGCTGTCGCCTCTATGCCGAGAATGGCCGAGTTCGTCGCTCCAAGGTCGAATATCGGGGAGACGGCCGAACCGCCCGCCGCGGGATAGCGCCTGAGCGCCGGTTCCTCTATGAAATCCTGGACGATACGGAATTCGTCTATGAGGCCCGTAAAATTGGGCGCCAGCTCGAGGCGGCCCGATCCTCCGGGTACCGGGTTGAAAACAGCGCCTGCCTGCTTCTTCGTGGACGTAGCGTACGTGACTGCCTCGACCTCGCCGTTCATCAGGTATTCGAGCAGTCCCGTGGACGAGTCGAATCGTACGAGGTGATGGGACCAGGTTCCCGGGACTATGGCCTGCGTACCCTGAAGGCTGAACGTGGTCTGCCTGCCGTCGGGATCGGCGAAGAAGTTGATGAAGCCGAACACGACGCGGTTGCGCAATATGATGCACGATATTTGCTGCGGTATCCACGACTTGCCGTTCCGCCTATTCGCCTTCCACAGCAATACGATCTCGCCGGAATCCGCCCGGGTCGGCTTGACCCAGAATTCGAGGGTAAGATCGCGCATCGGCTGGTCGGGGGCGAAAGACGTGGCTGCCTTCGGTTGTAGGGTTAGCTTGGTATCGGGAGCCTTGAACGACCCGGCGCCGGCGCCGAACCTGGCCTTTGCCGATCTGGCGTACGGCCCGACGACGTCGACGCCCCAACGGCCCGAATCGTCGGCCGGGGCTTCGCCGTCGAACGATAGATAGAGATCGGGAGGCGTAGCGTCCTCGGAAGCGGCCGCCCGGAGCTCTATATCCGGTCCGATAGGGCCCGCTACGACTGCTGTTCCGTCGAAGACCCACTGGCGGGGGGAACTCGCGGAGACGGTAGCGGCGTTGACGGAGAGCGTTTCCTCGGCGCAGGGGCCCGGGGCGGCGACGGCTGCCAGCGAAAGCGCCGCCGCTACCGCCAAGCCTCGTACGAAGAAGGTGTTACTACGGTCGCGAGAATCCATCATGCTGTATCGTTCCTCGATCCGGGAAAATCGGCTTGCTAAGCCGGGGAGGCTCCACATTTTGTAGAAACCCCGCTATCATATTATCGAAGAATATGGACGAGAATAAAGCCCGGCCTTCGGCCGGATTGCGGAATAGCGCCAAACAGGCTCCGGAAACGCCCGGCGTCTACCTCTGGAAGGACCCCGAAGGGGTCGTTATATACGTCGGCAAGGCGAAATCGCTTAAGGCGAGGCTCGCTTCGTACTTTACCGGAAAGCGGGAGGTCAAGACCAGGCTACTCGTGTCCAAGGCCGCGACGCTCGAGTGGATTCTGACGGAGACGGAATACGAGGCCCTCCTCCTCGAGAACAACCTGATCAAGCAGTACGCGCCTAAGTACAACATAAACCTGAAGGACGGCAAGACCTACCCGTCCATCAGGATCACGAACGAGGAATACCCGCGCGTATTCAGGACCAGGCGCATCGTCGACGACGGTAGCCGCTACTTCGGGCCGTATCCGAGCGCCGATATCATCGACCGATACCTCGACCTCGTGCGGCGACTCTTCCCGCTGAGGCGATGCAAGGCGATGCGTAAGCGGGAAGCGCCGTGCATGTACTACCATATCGGCCGCTGTTCCGCGCCATGCGCCGGCAAGACGACCCGGGAAGAGTACGCCGTGCAGGTCGAGCGCGTCGCGACCCTGCTTTCCGGCGATTCCGAGCTGCTCGCCGATTCGCTCCGGGTCGACATGGAGGCCGCGTCGGCCGCGCTGCTGTTCGAGAAGGCGGCCGCGCTTCGCGACACTATCCAGGCGATCGAGTCGTTCCGTGGCGATTCCGGCGTCGTCGACTTCGCGTCCGGCGACCGGGATTACGTGGCCTGGGCCTTCGACGGGAGCCTCGCCGAGTTCGTCGTGTTCCAGACGCGCGGCGGCAGGCTCGTCGGCCGCGACCTGTTCAGGGAGCGCAGCTTCGGTTCGGAGGCCGAGGCCGCCGGCGAATTCCTTACTACGTATTACGGTCCCGGCCGCCTGCCGCCTCCCGAAGTCTTCGTCGAGGACGCCGCCGGGCTCGACTTGGCGGCCGATTTCCTCAGGCGGAGCCTGGGCTCCGAATTCAGGCTGGCGACCCCTGATGAGCGCCGCCACGAGGCGGCCCTGGCGATGGCCGAGCACAACGCCCGCGAGGATCTCGCGAAGCGCCGCCGCGAGTTCGGGGACGTCGAGGCGCTGGAGGCGTTACGGGCGGCGCTCGGCCTCGAATCGTTGCCGGAACTCATTGAAGGCTTCGATATCGCCCAGCTATCGGGCAAGCACACGGTCGCCTCGCTCGTGTCGTTCCGAAACGGCGCCCCGTACAAGAAGGGGTATCGTATATACAAGATAAAGAGCCTCGACGGGGCGATCGACGACTACGGGGCTATGCGCGAGGCGACGGCCAGGCACTATACGCACGTGGCCAACGACGAGGCGGAGGCGCCGGACCTGGTGCTGATAGACGGCGGCCGGGGCCAGGTCAACGCGGCCTGGGAGATACTGGACGCGCTCGGGCTAGACCTGAGCGTCGTCGGCCTGGCCAAGGAGAACGAGGAGCTGTGGCCGCACGGCGCCTCCGAACCGATCGTGCTACCGAAGGATTCGGCCGGGCTACGCCTCGTCGTGGCGATACGCGACGAGGCCCACCGCTTCGCGACCGGCATGAACCAGCGCCTGCGCGGCAAGGCGGTCGGGTTCCCGGTGCTCGAGGCGGTCCGGGGCGTCGGCCCCGCGCGCGCGCGCCGCATCATGGAGGCCTTCGGCTCGCTGTCGGCCGTCGCGGAGGCCGAGCCTTCGTACATAGCGGCGCGGTCGGGGCTGGACCGCGCCGCCGCCGCCGCCGTAAAGGAGGCCGCCGCGCGGGCCGCGGCCGCGGGGCTCGGCGTAGATAAGGGGCTGGATGCGATACCCGGTTCCGGGACAACCTGAGCCGTGAAGAGAAAAATCCCCGTCGCGACGATAGCGATCGTCGCGATCATACTCCTCGCCCTGCTGCTGCCCGCCTCCTCTCTGCCCGACGGGCCCGGCGTCCCCGGATTGGACAAGCTCGTCCACGCGCTGTTGTTCCTGGCGCTCGCGGTCGCGATGCGCGCGGAGCTGGGTTTGGGCGACGGACGGAGCGTCGGGCTCGCCATCGTCGCGGCGCTCGCCGTGGCCGCCGCGACCGAGGCGCTCCAGCTCGCGGTCGACGGCAGGTCGGCCGATCCGTACGACGCCGCGGCCGATATGGCCGGCTTCGTCGTCGGACTGATGCTGAGCAGGCCCTTGTCGGCTATCGCGCTCGGATTCTCCGCCATGGTCCGCCGGGCCTCCCGTCTCGCCTCCCGTCGCAGGAGATATTGACGAGGAGCTCCACGCCTCGATATTGTATCGACGCACGGAGTTCAACCCGCCGTTCGCATCGACTTGGTCGGTACCCGTCGGAACCCGGACGTCCTGCCCGGAGTCGCCGTCGCGGAGCGTTTTCTTGGATATCCTTAACATTCTCCCCCGCTCGCTACTGGCCGAACGGCTCGAAGCCTTGGCGTACCTGTATCGCAGGTCCGATGCCGCGGTCGCGGAATTCGCCGAGCGCTCGGGCGTCGCGTGCCCCGCCGGTTGCGGTTCCTGTTGCGAGGGCTTCGTGCCGGATATCGTACCGCTCGAAGCGGCGTACCTGGCTGCGTACCTTGCGGGAGCCGATAAGCCGCTCGCGTATTCCATCGCCGCCAACGGCCTCGAGGCGCGATCCCGGGACGACGGCCGCGTCGGTTGCCCGCTCTACGCCGACGATAATCCATACCATTGCACCGTCTACGAGGCCAGGCCGCTCATATGCAGGATGTTCGCGTTCTCGGCGACGCGGGACAAGCTCGGCGCGCCTACCTTCGCCGTATGCCGTAAGGGCACGAGCCTAGGGGGCGTACGTTCCGCCAAGGGCGACGCCTTGATCGAAGCCTTCGGCGTCGAACCTCCCGTCATGGCCGACCTCGGATCGGAACTCGCTTCCATAGAACCCGAATCGTCGGGTTCGCGTAAACCCCTTCCCGAGGCGGTGAGGGAGGCCCTGTCGCGGGTGCTGTTCCTCGTCGGCATGCCGGATAGCGAGATTTTGGACGGTGGCCCCGATATACGGCCGACCCTGCCGCGAGCCGGGTGATCTATCTGGGCCGCTCGAATTCGTCCGTCGGGACGTAGCGCTCCGGGATCTCCCAGACGACGAGCCGTATTCCGTTCGTCCGCAGTACGCCTCCCGTCAGGGCGTCGCTCATAGGGCGGAACGGCCCCTTCCCCGATTCCGACAGGTTCAGGACGTCCGTCCTCAGTTCGCGCTTCAGGAAGCCGTCGAAGTGCCATAGCGGATCGGCCGAGTAGCTGGTGCCCAGGAGGGCTATGGGAATCTCCTGCGAATCGAACAGGCTCGTTCCCGAGTCCGAGTAGGTCTCATAGCCCGCGATCGCCTCGGGGGGAGGGAGGGGGCGGCGCGTCGTGCCTCGCCTCGGCATGTAGGACATCAGGTCGCCGTCGCGTACGGTAGGCTGCGCGTCGATGGATTCTATAGCCGATTCCGGAAGGTCGACGCCGAGCTCCCTGATCTTGTCCGCCACGGCTCTCGCCGCCGTAGCCGCTCCCGCGGGCGTCCAGTGGCTATCCGTCCGCAAGAACAGTTCGGTTCCATCGGTATCCCGGCCGCGCCTGGCCGATTGGAAAGCCTCGGCTACGTCGACGGCGGGTATCGATAGGCGCTTCAGCATGTCGAGGACGTTACCGTAGCGATTTTGTATCGCTGCAGGGATGCTATTGCCTGCGAGCTCATCGTCGTAGACGCGCGCCTTCGACGGGATGACCGCGACGACCAGCGTGATGCCGTCGGTCGCGAGCCCGTCGCGGGCGGCGACGAGCGCATCTTCCGCCGACCCTCGAAGGTAGTCTTCGCGACGGGCCAGCGAGGGCTCGAATTCTTCCGTGGAGAATAACCAGCCATCGTCGCCTATGACGACGCCTTGATATCCTTCCCCGAACGCGTCGTACCGGAGGGCCGCGACCAATGAGACGGCGGCGTCCTTGAACGGAACCGCCTTTTCGAACTTCCGGAGGAACGCCGCCTCCGCGGAGCCGTTCAGGATCGATCGCGGGCCTACGGTCTTCGGACCGACCGCGGCCGCGGCGGACAGGCCCATCGCGCCGATGGCGCCGAGCGTAGAGACGAATAGGATGAGAGCGACATGTCCATTCCGAATCATCTATCCTCCGCGCCGCTAGAACTGGAAATACAGGAAGGGCGAATAGCCGTCCGCCGACAGCTTGACGGCGACGCCGGCGAGCGCCGCTACCGTGCCGAGCGCGACGGCCGCCGCGCCGACCCGCCGCTTGAGCGCCGACCGGGACCGCGATGGCGTCTTGAAGGCGCGTTCGCGGGATCTGCGCTCCAGCGCGACGTACAGGACGCCCGCGGCCAGGGCGAAGGTCTCTAGCCGTCCGAATCGCCACGCCATGTCGGGGCTGATCTCGCCGGAGGGGATTCCGGCCGCGCCGAACAGCGCGCCGAGCATTCGCCGCGCGGTTCCCGGGTCCTCGGCCCTGAACGCGACCCATCCGGCGATGACGATAGCCTGACAACCGGCCCAGCGCGCCATCGTAACGACGAGGGCTAGCGGGGGGGCGAGCGGGCGGCGCGGCCGTTCCGGTTTTCGCCTGGACTCGGCGATGGAGGCCGCGACCCGTTCCGCGCACAGCCATAGTCCGTGCCAGCATCCCCACATGACGAAGTTCCAGGACGCCCCGTGCCATAGGCCCCCTATCGCCATGACGAGCGCGAGGTTGAGGTATGTCCTGGAAACGCCTTTCCGGTTACCGCCTAACGGTATGTACAGATAGTCGCGTAGCCACGTGGATAGGCTGATATGCCATCGTCGCCAGAAATCTCCTATGCTCGTAGCTCGGTAGGGGGCGTCGAAATTCTCCATGAACGAGAAGCCCATCATGCGCCCGAGACCGACGGCCATGTCCGAGTAGCCGGAGAAGTCGAAGTACAGTTGTATGGAATACGCGATGATGCCGAGCCACGCGTCGGTAGCGTTCGGCGCCGCTATGGAGAACGCGGCGTTGGCGATCGGCGCGACCGAGTCGGCGATCAGGACCTTGCGGCACAGGCCGACGACGAACCGCCGTAGGCCGTACAGGGCGCCGTCGGATTGGTAATCCGGTCGGCGAAGCTGTCCCGCCAGGTCTTTGTATCGGATTATCGGGCCCGCGACGAGCTGGGGGAAGAGCGCGATATAGGCGGCCATGTCGATGAAGGAGGCGGAGCGCGGCGCGTCTTCCCTGTATACGTCGATGACATAGCTCATCGCCTGGAAGATATAGAACGATATGCCGACGGGCAGTACGACGTCCCACGCGCGGAGCGGAGCGGCGCCGGACCGCGTCAGGATCGCGTTCAGCGTATCTACGCCGAAGTTGAAATACTTGAAATATCCGAGCGCCGCGAGGTTCGCGGCGACCGTGACCACGAGCGCCGTCTTCGCTCCGGCCGGGTCCTTCGATCTCCGCGTGTCGACGAAATATCCAGCCGCCCAGTCGAAGAACGTCACGACTATGAGCAGCGCAAGGAAATCTGGCCGCCAGAGCGCGTAGAACAACCAGCTTCCGACCAATATCCAGCCTGTCCGGGCGCGAGGCGGCACGAGGTAATAGACGCCCATGAACGCGGGCAGGAAGAGGTACAGGAAGGTGGGCGAGCTAAAGACCATGCTACTCCGTCGCCGCCTTTATTGAAAACGAGTCGATATTCCCCGGTTTGCCGTATGCGAATATGGAATAGGAGGCGCCGCGCTCCAGTCTGAGCGAGACGGGCTCTCCGAGCCGCGTCCCTCCTGCGAAAACGGCGAGGGTTATTCGTACGGGGTTGACCGGCGCCTGCGCCGAGGAGTCGCTCGGGCAGGGGCCGGCGACCGAGACCGAGCCGTCGCCGGTCTTGAGTTCGGCCGCGGCGGGGCTCAGGTTATAGAAATACAGTTGGGCGCGTGCGGGATCGACATGCTTCACGTCGCTCAGTATCTCCAGCCGGTCGTCGAGAGCCGCTATGGTATAGAACGAGCCGGGTTCCGGCAGGAACTCGTAGCGCTCGCCCAGGTACGTCAGCATATAGATGTCGGCCGCGATCTGCCGATACGGGGTAGCGTCTCCAGGGGCTGACGTGCTTAGCGAAACCGCTCCGAGCCGCAGAGTTACGGCTTCGGCCGCGCCGGCGTCCACTAGCCGTACGAGCACCGCCTCCTCGTCGACCCCGCCGCCGTATATAGACCTGGACTGGGCCGATGCGGGCGTCGCCGCCGACGCGGCTACTACGATCGCTAACGCGAGCAATGCTATGGGATTCCGTCTGGTTACGAGCATCGGAAGAGTATATCACGATGTTCGTACGCTTGCCATCGAGGGCTTCTGCTGGTATCGTCGCTATCGATGATTATTACTACTCCGCCATTCATTCGTTCCAGTCCCTTCCGTCGTGCCTTCACGCTGTTCCTTCTAGCGTTCCTCTGCGGCTCGAGCGCGCCGGACCTGTTCGCTGCACCCGGAGACATCGTCTCGCTGGATTTCGAGAAGAGGATGACGCCTTCTGATGTAGACGCCTTCATCGAAAAGCTGTTCGTCGGGTACGAGGCCCCGAAGGCGAAGTATCCCGTTGACGTATACTGGCTCAAATTCGAGAGCCTCTATCCGGATGGCGAGAAGGCCGTCGCGACCGCCCAGGTTTTCATGCCCTCGTTCGAGCCCGGCGACGTAGCCGTCAGGCCCCTGTACGCCTTCGGTCCCGGGTCCACGGGGGTTATCGACGCATGCCGCCCGTCGAGGGAGCATCTGTCCAGGTTGCATTGGGGGTATTACCGGGCTCATACGTTGGCGCACGCCGGCCAGGGCGCGATAGGCGTAATGCCCGATTACCTGGGTTTCGGCGATCCCGATAGGGATCAATACTATATGGTCGCCAAGGCGGAGGCGAGCGCGATGCTTGACTCGATACGAGCCGTTAAGACGATCGTCGTCCGCGGCGGATTCGGCGGCGTATCGGATACGCGCAACTACGTAGCGGGCTTCTCGCAGGGAGGGCACGCGGCGTTCGCCGCAGCCGATTGCCTGAAGTCGTACGCGCCCGAGCTACGGCTCGACGGGGTCATCGGCTACGGCCCGAGCGCCGACCTCATCGCCCTTTTCAAGGAATTCCCCGACGTCGCGCCGATGGTCCTGTATACGTTCAGGAACCTGTACGGCAAGGAAGCGGTAGATCCTGATCTAGCGCTCGCCAAGGTGTTCGCCCCGAGCCTGGATTACGATATTACTCGCCAATGCGTCGGCGGCATGCAGTCATACTATCCGATAGACCCGAAGAGACTGTTCAACGCGGAGTTCTCCAAAGCATTGCTGGGAGGAACGTTACAGAAGGCGTATCCCGGCATATTCAAGGCGCTGACTGACAATTCGACCGGATTGGCGGGGCACGGAGTCCCGGTACTGATATGCCAGGGTACGGACGATATCGTGGTCCATGGCCCTACGCAGGCGGCGTTCGTCAAGGCCCTCGAGGAAGCGGGGTCGACCGTTGAGTATAATATTTATAAAGGCGTCCGCCACGATACGAGGCAGGCGTCTTTCGAGGACGTGCAGGCCTGGATGAACCGGCCGGCCGATACAGGGAGCGATCGATGATGAAACGACGGAAGAGCGCTATTCTAGCTATCGCGTTGGCGCTCGCCACTGTCGGCGGCGCCTTCGCGCAGGCGACGGACGCGGCCAAGGGCGGCAGGATCGTGTCGATAGAGCCGGCGGGCGTGTTCGAGACGGCTTCGATACGCGCCTCGCTACCGAAGTTCTTCGAGGGCTACGGTAGCCCTCGGGTCGACTATCCGGTCGCCAAGTATATCATGCGCTTCTCGAGCCTCGATTTCGACGGCTCTCCCGTTACCATAAAGGCGCAGGTTTACGTCCCGGTGGTGGATGCCTGGAGCCAACGCCCCGTCTACGTGTTCGCTTCGGGCACTACGGGCATCGGCGACAATTGCGCGCCGTCGCTCGAGACGCCCGATACGAAGCGCTGGGGCTGGTACGAGCAGAACATGCTCGCCTACGCCGCGATAGGCTATATAGCCGTATTCCCGGACTACACCGGCTTTAACGATCCCGATCGGCCGCAACGGTATTTCTCTAAGCTGGCCGAAGGGTACATGATGCTGGACGCTATCCGGGCTACGCTCGACGCCTTCCCGCTCCAGGGCAGCGCCGCCGTACCTTCCAAGGCGGTCTTTACCGCCGGCTATTCGCAAGGAGGCCACGCCGCGATGGCCGCGGCCGACATGCGCGCGGCGTACGCGCCCGACCTCCCTTTGGCGGGAGTCGTCACCTACGGTTCCACGAACGACGTGGAAGCGCTCGTGCGCGAGGGCGTGGCGTACGCTCCCCTCATATTCTACTCGTACAGGAGCATGTACGGCGGCGACGCGATCCGGCCGGCCGAGTATCTCCGCGAGAGCTGGATGCCTACGTTCGACTCCGACGCTTCGACGATGCCCGTAGACGAATTCCAGAAGCACTACGGCTACGACTACAGGAAGCTGTACGATCCCGCGTTCGCTACGGCGCTGTACGGCGGGAAGCTGGCCTCCGAGTACCCCGAGCTGCATCGGCTGATGGCCGACAACCATACCGGGCTCTCGGGCCACGGTATTCCGGCGCTCGTGATACAGGGCGGCGCCGACTTCATCGTGACGACGGCCACGCAGACCAGGTTCGTCGTCGCGCTCAGGGAGAAGGGGAGCGCGGTCAGGTTTTTCGTCTACCCGAAGGTGAGCCACAAGTACGCCAGGATGGCCGGTTTCGACGCCTCGGTCTCGTGGATGGACGGGGTGGCCGCGGGCCTGGGCGTAGCACGATAGCGTCATGGGAGCCGCGAGATGAAACGCGACCGTTCTAGTCAGGCAACTCCTTCGGCGCTGCTATCGCTGCAGCGCGGCCTGACCGGCAATCGTGAGCTGGCGGGATCCGGATATATGGACGACCCGGCGTACCGAGCCGCGTACGCCGATTATTATCGAGCCGTCTCCATGGCGCAGGTAGCGCGAATCTTCGCCGTTTCCGGTATATCCCCGCGGTCTATCCTCGATATGGGAGCCGGCCCGGGGTCCGTATCGCTCGAAGCCCTGGGCAGCGGCGCCCGGGAATTCCATCTGGTCGATTCATCGCGGGCGGTGCTCGAGCTGGCGGGATCCTCCCTGAAGAATATGGCTGACCGCCTCGGGACGGCCGTTTCGGTGACGCTGACCGCGTCGGACCTGGAGGCGCCCGGGGCGTATCCCGCGCGGGCGTTCGACCTCGTCGCCTTCGGGCATTGCCTCAACGAGATTGGTGCCGG
Organism: Spirochaetae bacterium HGW-Spirochaetae-3; assembly: GCA_002839315.1. Taxonomy (GTDB): domain Bacteria; phylum Spirochaetota; class Spirochaetia; order Treponematales; family UBA12059; genus SZUA-370. The sequence continues at coordinate 124,906 of PGXV01000002.1, read as the reverse complement.
CGCCGACGGGGTCGCCAGGCGCCTGGCCGTAGTCAGGCGGGCGGCCTCGGCCATCGCGCCTGGCGGCGCCGCGCTTATACTGGAGCCGGCGACGCTGGCTTCGAGCCGCGACGCCCTCGCCCTGCGCGACGCGCTGGTCGCCGAGGGCTGGCGCGCGCTATCTCCGTGCACCGCGCCGGGGCCGTGCCCGGCGTTGACGGCCGGGCCGTCGCATACCTGCCACGATGAATCCGCCTGGGACGTACCCCCGGAAGTACGACGCCAGGCCGAGTCGGCGGGGCTGGATCGCGACCTGATAAAGATGACCTGGTTCATCGTAGCTCCGCCTCCCGGTATCCCCTCGTCGCCTGTTCTTCCGCCGGACGACAGCTCGGGTTATGAGGAATACCGCGTCGTTTCGATGCCGATGCTCAACAAGGGCGGGCGGGTACGATACCTGCTGTGCGGCCCGGGAGGCCGATTCCCGTTCTCCGCGAGGAAGGACGACGAAGCCGCCCGTCGGGCCGGGTTCTTCTCGCTGGGTCGATACGACCTGCTTCGCATCGAGAATCCTGAAATACGGGAAGGCGGCTGGGGCTTCGGACCCGGGACTTCGATCCGGCGGCTCGGCGCCCTTGCCTCCGCCGGCGGCGCGGTTATAGTATAAGCCAATGAGAATACGGATAGCCGGGTTCATCGGCTGGTCGAATACCGGGAAAACCGGTTTCATGGAAGCCTGCGCCGCCTCGCTCGCCGCTCGTGGCGTCAGGTCCGGGACCATCAAGTGCGTGCGTCACGGGGGTAGCTTCAACGTGCCGGGCAAGGATACGACGCGCTTCTTCGAAGCGGGCTCGGATGCGGCCCTCGTATCCGACGACGAGACGCTACGCGTTACGAGGACTCCGCCGGCGTGGGATCGAACCTACGCAGAGTCGCTCTTCCCCGAGGCAAAGGCCATATTGGTAGAGGGACGCCTCGTGTACGGGGCCGTGCGAGTCCTCGTAGGCGGTTCCGCTGTGGAAGAGTCCGGGCTTAAAGCGCCGCTTCAGGATTTCGACGTCGTCGTTACGGAGCATCCCGAGCTCGCTGAACGCGCCGTATCCGCTGGACTGGCGGTTTTCACCCCCGACGAGGCGGACTCATTCGTGGAAACATATATACTGGGAGGAACCATGGAAGCAAGACAGGTGACCGTGACGACCGGCGGCGTAGAAGTACCGATCAACGGCTTTATAAAGGAGACGATAGAGAACGTCGTCGTCGGCCTCGTAAAGCCGCTGAAGAAGACCGATATCGACGGCGAGATCGTTATACGGATAGGACCGGCGAAAAGATAAGCACGGAATCCGGCGGCGCTCCCGTTTAGCGGGGGGCGCCGTCGCTTCGGTTAATCTTTTTTCTTGCCGCGCGTATCGAACTTGAACGGCAGGTACAGCGGGCAGGTCCCGATCAGGCTCGTCACGATGAAGACGGCCGCCAGTATGCCCAGGATGATGGCCGCAGTCCCGTTTATCTGGCCCGTGATGAAGAGCACTACTACGACGATAGCCGCCGCTATGCGAATAATCCTGTCTATCAAACCCATATTCTTAGGCATAGTCGCCTCCTTGGTATACGAATAAGATAGTAAAATTACGATGTAATTGCCAATTATTCGTGAAAGCGCTACCGCGCTTGTCGGCTCTCTTTAAAGAAGCCAACCAATAAAAACGGAGACGTTCGATACTTCGGACGCCTCCGTTCAGAATGCCATCAGACGTTGAGCCGCAAGCGCTACCGCGCTCGTCGGCTCGAACGTCTGAGCCCTATTTGTACAGTTCCAGCTTCTTGTACTTCGTATGCAGGAGCTCGTGCGCCTTGTGCCCGTTGGGCTCGCCGAGGAACTCCTTGTACACGTACTGGATGGCCGGGTTATGGTGCGAGCAGCGTAGCGTGCTCTTCTCGTCGTCGGAGTAGAGTCCCCTCATGCGCTTCTGGCGAACCTCGTCGGTGGCCCCATAGGGCTGGCCGCCGCCGCCGATGCATCCGCCCCTGCACGCCATCACCTCGATGAAGTGCCACGGGATGTCCTTGCCCTCGGCCTTGGCCTTGCGGACCTCCTCGAGCACGGCCGCTATGTTGCCCATCTGGTGGGCCACCGCGACGCGGACCTCGAGGTCCTTGATATGGATACGGGCTTCCTTTATTCCGGAGATGCCGCGGACGCCGGTAAAGTTGACGTCCTTCAGGTCTTCCTTGGTGATAAGGTAGTACGCGGAGCGGAGCGCGGCTTCCATAACGCCGCCGGTGGTACCGAAGATGGTGCCGGCGCCGGTGTAGGGGCCCAGCGGGCTGTCGGCTTCTTCCTCGGGCAGGTTGACCAGGTCGATACCGGCCTGCTTTATCATGCGGGCCAGCTCGCGGGTCGTCAGCACGACGTCGACGTCCTGCGAGCCCGAGCTGCGCATGTCGTCGTTGCGGCCGCACTCCCATTTCTTGGCCGTGCACGGCATTATCGACACGGAATAGATCGTCTTGGGGTCGATCTTGGTCTTCTCGGCCCAGAAGGTCTTGATCATCGCTCCCATCATCTGTTGGGGGCTCTTGGCCGTGGAGAAGTTCGGTATCATATCCGAGTAGTACTTCTCCATATAATCGACCCAGGCCGGGCAACAGGAGGTGATCAGCGGCATCAGCTCCTTGTTCTTGCCTCCAAGGAAGTCGGTTAGTCTCTTCACGAGCTCGGTGCCTTCCTCCATGATCGTCAGGTCCGCGGAGAAGTTGGTATCGAATACCATGTCGAATCCGAGTCGTCTGAGGGCCGTATATATCTTGCCGGTGACGAGCGAACCCGGCTCGAGGCCGAATTCCTCGCCGAGCGCGACGCGAACGGCCGGGGCGATCTGCACGACGCACGTCTTGGCGTCGTCGCCGCCCTTCATGAGCGCGTCCCAGACTTCCTTCGTCTGGTCGTTCTCGTAGATGGCGCCCACGGGGCAGTGCGCGGCGCACTGGCCGCACTTGATGCAAGGGCCCTCGGCGAGCTTGACGTCCGCGGCGGGCGCGATGCGCGTGCTCTCTCCGCGGCCGAGGAACTCGATGGCCCAGACGTTCTGCATCTGCTGGCATACGAGTACGCACCGTCCGCAACGGATGCACTTGTCAGGATTAAGTATCAGCGACCCGGTGGACGTGTCTATCGGCAGGTCGCGGAGGCGCTTCTCGAACGGCTGCTCGCGGACGCCGAATTCGGCTGCCAGGGTCTGCAGCTCGCAGGAGCCGTTGCGTGGGCACTGCAGGCAGTCGTCCGGGTGGGTGGACAGGATCAGCTCGATCACCGTCTTGCGTACCTGGACTATCTCCGGATCGTGGGTGATGACGCTCATGCCTTCCTCGAGCGGGGTACAGCAGGCGCGGAGCATCTTGGGATTCTTCTCCGCCTTCACGATGCAGATGCCGCAGGCCGCCCACGGGGGGAGGTCGTCGTTATAGCAGAGCGTAGGGATGCGTACGTTGACTTTCTTGGCCGCGTCGAGGATCGAAGTGCCTTCGGCGACCTGAACGGGGATTCCGTTTATCTTGGCGTTGACCATTGGGCCTACTCCTTATTTCTTCACGACGGCGCTGAACTTGCAGGCCTTGAAGCACTCGCCGCACTTGATGCACTTCGAAGCGTCGATAGTGTACTTTTGAGTCTTGTCTCCCGAGATGCAGTTGACCGGGCACTTGCGCGCGCAGAGGCCGCAGCCTATGCACTTCGTCTTGTCTATGCTATAGACGACCAGGTCCTTGCACTTGCCGGCGCTGCACTGCCTGTCGACGATGTGCTTGACGTACTCGTCGCGGAAGCGCCTGATGGTGGAAAGGGTCGGGTTCGGGGCGGTCTGCCCGAGGCCGCAGAGCGCCGCCTTCTTCATCGCGAGGCCGATCTTCTCGAGCTTCTCGAGGTCCTCCATCGTGCCCTGACCCTTGGTGATCTTGACGAGGATGGCGTGCATCTGGTTCGTGCCGATACGGCAGGGAGAGCACTTGCCGCACGATTCGTCTACGCAGAATTCCATGTAGAACCTGGAAACGTCGACGACGCAGTCGTCCTCGTCCATGACGATGAGCCCGCCTGAGCCCATCATCGAGCCGAGCGACGTAAGCGCCTCGTAGTCGATAGGCAGGTCGAGGAATTCCTCGGTGATGATGCCGCCGGACGGTCCGCCGGTCTGGGCGCCCTTGAACTTCTTGCCGCCCCTGATGCCGCCGCCGATATCGAAGATTATCTCCCTCAGCGTCGTGCCCATCGGCACCTCAACGAGGCCGGAGTTGTTGATCTTGCCGGTCAGCGCGAACACCTTGGTGCCCTTGCTCGTCTCGGTGCCTATCTTGGCGAACCAGGAAGCGCCCTTGGTGATGATGACCGGGATGTTGGCCCAGGTCTCGACGTTGTTGATGATCGTCGGCTTGCCCCAGAGTCCCTTGACCGCGGGGAAGGGCGGACGAGGGATAGGCATGCCGCGGTTGCCCTCGATGGACTGCAGCAGGGCGGTCTCCTCGCCGCAGACGAAGGCGCCGGCGCCGAGCCGAATCTCGATGTCGAACGAGAAGCCCGTGCCCAGTATGTTGTCGCCGAGGAGGCCGTACTCGCGGGCCTGCCTGAGCCCTATCTTGAGGCGCTCGATGGCGAGAGGATACTCGGCGCGGATATAGACGAAGCCCTTGCTCGATCCGACGGTGTAGCCGCAGATGGTCATCGCCTCGATGACCGAGTGGGGGTCGCCCTCTATCGTCGAGCGGTCCATGTACGCGCCCGGGTCGCCCTCGTCGGCGTTGCAGACGACGTACTTCTGGTCGGCGGGGACGCCCTTGGAGAACATCCACTTACGCCAGGTCGGGAATCCGGCGCCGCCGCGGCCGCGGAGGCCCGAAGCCTTGAGTTCCTCGATCACGTCGTCCGGCTTCATCGAAGTAAGCACCTTCTCGAGGCCGGCGTACCCGTCACGGGCTATGTACTCGTCTATGTTCTCCGGATTGATGATGCCGCAGTTGCGGAGGACGATGCGGTACTGCTTCTGGTAGAAGTCGATGTCCTCTACCTTAATGCGGTCCTTCTGCCTCTCGTCTTTGTACAGGAGCCGCTTTACCTCGCGGCCTTTGACGATCTGCTCCGCGATGATCTCCTTCGCGTCGCCCGGCTTCACCTCGACGTAGAAAGACTCGTCCGGCAGGACCTTGACGATCGGGCCCTTCTCGCAGAAGCCGAAGCAACCGGTCTTGACGACCTGGACGTCGTCCTTGACGCCCATCGCCTCGGCGTTCGCGATGAGTTCCTTGTAAATTTCGTCCGAGTGGCTGGATTCGCATCCGGTACCGCCGCAGACCAATATAAAGTGCTTGTACGCCATGATTTCGGCCTCCGCCCTATTTCTTGACGATATCGACCGCGGGCCGATCGTAGATATGGTTCTCGACGAGCGTCTTGCCGACGACGTGCTTTATTACTATCTCTCGCGCGGTCGGTACGTCGACCTTGCCGTAGATGGTCGCCGGCATGCCGGGCATGACGATCTCGACGGTCGGTTCGACGTGGCAGAGGCCCATGCAGCCCGTCTGCCTGATGATCACGTCGGCCGTCATCTTGTTCTCGTCCACGACCTTGACTATCTCATCGAATGTCTGCTTGGCTCCCGCGGCTATTCCGCAGGTGCCCATGCCCACGATGATCTGGATGTTCTTTCCTTCGACGTCGCGCCTGACCATATCGCCCTTCTTCTCCTCGCGGAGTTTCCTGAGCTGTTCCAGGGTCATTTTCGCCATTTTATGGTTCCTTTCGTCACGAGGCTTCTTGCGAAGCCAGGAATTCGCGGACCGATACCAGCGCGCCCGCGTCGGTCAGGGGACCGACGGCCTCGATGATCTCGGACCGCCTGATCTCGTAATCGACGCCGCGGGCCGGGGCCCGTCGCCGTACTATAAGCTCGTAATCGCCGTCGAAGCACATCGCCGAGAGGAAGAGGCCCGTTACGTCGCCCAAGGGGGGCGTATCGATGCCGTCCGCCGGGAAGCTGAACGAGAGTCTCGTTCCCTCTCCCTTGCGGGAAGAGAACTCGTGGGACCCTCCGGCCAGTGAAAGCGATTGCAGCAGGAACGGTATGCCGAGGCCTACTTTCCTTCTGGAATGCTTCCGTCCGTCCGTATAGAACGGATCCTTGGCCTTCGCCAGCTCTTCTCCGTCCATTCCCTCGCCGTCGTCCTCGACGGTCGCCTCTACCACGTTCCGCTCCTCGGCGACGCTGACGGTAACCGTCATCGCGCCGGCCTCTACCGAATTCTGAACCAAGTCGAGGAGGAAGTCGCAGACGGCGAAATGCATCCGATTATCCGAGGTTCTTGTACTTGGCGATTATTTCCGGCATCTGGTCCTTGGTGAGCTTACCGTAGACTTCGTCGCCGACCATTATTACGGGAGCCAGGCCGCAGCAACCGACGCAACGGACAGCGTCGATGGAGAAAAGCCCGTCTTCGGTGACTTCGTTACCCTTGATACCCAGGATGCTCTCGGCTTCCTCGAGTAGCGTCTGCCCGCCCTTCAGGTAGCAGGCCGTACCGAGGCATATCGCGATGCGATGCTTGCCCGGCTTCGTGGTCTTGAAGTAGTGATAGAACGTGACTACGCCGTAGATCTTGGCCAAGGGCATATTTAAATCCCTGGATAGCCGTTCCGCGGCTTCCCGCGGAATGAAGCTGAACTCTTCTTGTACGCGATGGAGTATCATGATCAAGCTACCTGGCTTGTCTTTCCACTCGCGTATGAAGCTCTGGAGTTCTTTTGAAAACTCGATCTGAGCCACTGCCATGTTGTTCCCCCCTATAAACATCGATAAAAACATATCGATAGTATTTCGACGACAGTTTATCCGAGCATCAGTTTAATTTCAATCGTTACGTATCGATTTGAGACCTCGGAATATATTAATTTCAACTATTGAATGCTACCGTTTGATTAGTAAAACACGGGAAATGGCATCTGTCCACAGCTTCCTGATGTTCGATGCGGGCGTCGATCCCTATTTTAGGATGGCAAAGTCGTTTTATAAAGGTTATTATGCATATATGATGTTGAAAAGTTCATTGGAATCGATCCTCGGTATAATGCCCGTGGTTAGATTCGGAATACTCGCTTTCTGGCTTGCCTTGCTCTCGTTTTCGATAGCGCTCGCGGCATATAGAAGGCGCGCCCGAGTATATCGCGCGGCCGCGTTGTACTATGGCGCTTCCTTATCGGTATACACGGCGCCGCTCGTCGCCGAGGCGGCCGGATTGCCGCATCTTCCTGTGGCGCTCCTTTTCTTCGCCGCCTCGCGCGCCGCGATCGCCTATCTGACTGACCTGACGTGCGATATGACGATAAGGAAATCCTGGCGCGTATCATCGTACGCGGTCGCTGGCGCGGTGGCGCTTGCCGCTATCGCCGGCGCCGTCCTGGGGCCTTCAAGCTACGCGTTCATAGAGACCGCCGCCATCATCCTGTTGGCCCTGCACGCGCTTAGCTCGACGCCGTTCTTCGCCGCCGCGGCCAAGGGCGCTCCCGCCGCCTCCAGGCTCATCGGCGGATCGGTCCCGTGGGGCGCGGTCTGGGCGGCGGCGGCCTTCCTGTCGTTGGCCAGGCTTCTAGGCTTCGGCTTCGCCGCGTCCCTGGATGGATACGCGGGCCCCGCGATGACGGCCGCCGACGGGCTGATGGGGCTGGCGACGCTCCTGGCGGCCATGCTGGAGCTGGCTAAGCCCGCTCCGGAGGATACGGCCCTGGACGACTACGCCGCGATGATAGGCGCCTCGATAAAACGCTTCATACCGACGGAATTCCTCGAGCACCTGCAGAAGCAGGATTTCTTCGACCTGAGGCTGGGCGACCACGTCAAGAAGGATATGACCATCTTCTTCTCGGATATACGAGCGTTTACCGAGCTGTCCGAGCGGCTAACCCCCGAGGAGAGCTTCGCGTTCATCAATTCGTACCTGTCCCGCGTCGTGCCCGTGATCAACGCGCACGAGGGCTTCATAGACAAGTATATGGGCGACGGCATCATGGCGCTGTTCGCGAAGAACGGCGGGGCCGACCAAGCCGTCGAGAGCGCGGTAGAGATGCAGATGAAGATGATAGAGTACAACGGCCACCGGGCCAACATGAACTACCGGCCCATCTCCATGGGCATCGGCATCCATACCGGCCCCCTGATGCTCGGCGTGGTCGGCGTCTCAGACCGCATGGAGGGTACCGTGATATCCGACGCGGTCAACCTGTCGTCCAGGCTCCAGAGCATAGCCAAGGCGTTCAACATACCGTTGGTCATAAGCGAGCGTACGTTCATGCTCCTCGAGGACCCGGGCAAGTACAAGTACCGCTTCATCGGCAAGGTCCGCGTGAAGGGCAAGGACGCGCCGGTATCCGTATTCGAGATATTCGACGGCCTGCCCGAGGAGCTGTTCGAGCGGAAGATGAAGTCGAATACCTTCTTCGAGCAGGGGATGATGGCGTACTACCAGAAGGACTATTCGCAGGGCGTATTCTACTTCAAGCGCGCCCTCGAGAACGTGCCTGACGACGGCGCGTCCCGCTTCTACCTGGAGACATGCCTGCGCAAGGCCATCGCTCCCAAGCCCGTCGAGATATGAACCCGATGGGCGGCCTGGAATTCGGGGTCGACTGGTACCCGGAACAGTGGGACGAGTCGCGGTGGGGGATCGACGCGGAGCGCATCGCCGGGTACGGCTTTCGGTGCGTCCGGCTCATGGAGTTCGCCTGGACGGTCGTGGAGCCCGAACCAGGCCGCTTCGACTTCTCCTTGTTCGACAGGGCGATAGGTACGCTGTCCGCCGCGGGGCTCCATGTTGTCGTCGGCACGCCTACCGCTACTCCCCCGCAATGGCTCTCGGATCGGCCGGTGTTCCGCGTCTCTCCCTCCGGCGTTCCGCACGCGTACGGTACCAGGCGCAACCTGTGCTACAACGCGCCCGAGTATGCGTCGGCGACCCTGCGCGTGGTCCGCGCGATCGCGGAGCGGTACGGCGGCGACGTCCGAGTCGCGGGTTTTCAGGTGGACAACGAGATAGGGCACGAAGGCTCGGACCGCTGCGCCTGCGCTCACTGCCGCGCCGCGTGGCCGCGCTGGCTGACGGCGCGTTACGGAGATATAGGCGCCCTCAACGAGGCGTGGGGTTCCGTCTTCTGGAATACCACCTACGCTAATTTCGAACAGGTGCCGGTCGCCGGCCTGCAGCCTTCCAGCGCGCAGAATCCCGCGCTGACGCTCGACTACGATCGCTTCTGCTCTGATTCCGCGGAGCGTTTCGCCCAGGCCCAGACCGGCGCGCTCCGCGCCTCCGCGTCGCCGCGGCAATGGATAACGACGAACCTGTTCCCTCCGCCTCTGTCCAACGCCATAGACATGGAGGCCCTGACCGAGGGCATGGACTTCGCGTCATGGGATAATTATCCCGTATGGGGGGACCAGGACGAGCCGTTGCCGTGGCAGTTCAACGCGGTAGCGCAATCGTACGCGCGAGGGCTACGCGGCGGCGGCCCGTTCACGGTGATGGAGGAGATGTCGGGCTTCCAGGGCCACGCCTGCCTCGGCCACCTGCCGCCGGAATCCCGGGTCGCGCTGTGGGCGGTTCAGGCCGTCGCGAGGGGCGCCGAGCGCATAGTATTCTTCCGCTGGCGTACGGCTCCGTTCGGGCAGGAACAGCTGTGCTACGGTCTCGTCGACGGCGATGATCGGGAGACGGAGCGGCTGCGCGTCATAGCCGCGATGATGAAGCGGGCCGCGGCCGAGCTGTCGTCTATCGCCGGCGAACGCGTGGAGAGCCCCGTGTGCGTCGCGTATTCTAAGGACGACGCGCGCGTCCTCCGCGAGCAGTACCTGTCCACGGGCCTCCTCCTCCGGGCGTCCCCGACCGTACAGGCGGGCTATGACAAGGAGCTCGCGTCATGGTTCGCCCCATACGCCACGCTCGGCGTCGGCGCCGACGTGTCGTCGACCCGCTCGCTCGATACGGAGAAGTACCGGGTCGTGTCGTTGCCGCTGTACCAGATGGCCGATCCCGCCCTCGCGGCGCGGCTCGCTGATTGGGTGGAGCGGGGCGGCTCGCTGGTACTCGGGTACCGCGCCGGAGCGCGCGACCTTAGGGACCGTAACGTCGAGGCCCCGCTACCGGGAGTGTTCGCCGAGCTCGCGGGCGTTACGGTCCCGCGTTTCGAGTCGCTCAACGCTACGAGGGCCCGGCTGCGCGTAGGCGCCGTACCCGGCCGCGGTTCCGTATGGGCCGACATCATAGAGCCCGGTTCGGCCGAGGCCGTCGCCGTATGGACCGACCGGGGCAAATTCTATCGCGGATATCCCGCGGCTACCGTCAACCGCGTCGGCGAGGGCCTCGTCTGGTACATCGGCACCAGTCCCGACCCGATCGCGATGCTCATGCTGTACAGGCGGATCCTCAGGGCGGCCGGCCTGAGGCCGCGCTTCGTCGGCGCGGACGTCGAGTCCGTCGTCCGCCGCGATTCCGAAGGCCGGTCGTGGCGCCTCGTGCTCAACCATTCCCCCCGCCGCCGCCGAGCGTACGGCGTCACGCTCGGCCCCTGGGACTGGGCGAAGGTGCCGACGGGACCAGCTCAATAGCGCCTATACCCGATTGATGTGCGTATACGAGTACATTTCCCGGTACGCTCGCGGCGATACGCCCTCGAAGCGCTTGAACATCCGCCTGAAATAGGTGGCGTCGGAATAGCCGCATTGTACGGATACCTGGTTGACGTTGAGCCTCTCGTCGAGGAGTAGCCTCTTCGCCAGGCGGACGCGCATCGAGTGCATGTCGCTCATGACGGAAGCTCCGAAGCTCTGCCTGTAGACGCGCCCGAGGTAGTCCTGATTGCACCCGAGCCGCCCTGCTAGTCCTCCCGTCGATATGTCTTCCAGGAACGACTTGAGCAGTATTCGCCTGGCCTGCCTGGCGATCAGCGGTATGCGCTCGTCGTCCTCGCGCCCCGGCTCACTGGCCAGCAGTACGAGCATCGTGACGCAGAGGACGTTGGCCAGCCTCTTGTCGAGCTTTCCCTTTTCCTGCGCGTCCAGGAACCAGCGGAACAATTCCGACAGGCGATCGGGGTCGCTCGCCCGACCCGTTCTCGGTATCGCGAGCCCCTCGCCTCGTCCCGCCTTGGACTTCCCCGGCAGGAGCCTGAAGTGCAGCCAGAAGAACTCCAGGTCAGGCGGGAAGTCCTCCTCGGCCCAGTGCCTGACCCCGGGGACCAGTATCAGGTACCCGCCCGGGCTTACTTCGTATCCGGCGTCCGGTTCCCGGAGCCGGAGCTCGCCGCGTACGACCAGCATTATCTCGTACGACGCGAGGACGCGATCCGGGTGGCGTCCCGACCCCCGGCTTACGAAGAGGCCTCCGTTCTCTACGTCCAACGGCGAAGGGCAACCGAATGCGAGCGATGATGGCGCGGAGGTCGGAATCGTACTCATTTTGTACACCTATTGGATTCTTGCCGTTCGGTCTAAATGTGTCAATATAGCCGTAGCTCGACGCGGTGAGGGGCGGATCGACCGCTTCCACGGAATTTCCAAGGAGGAAAGACATGCGAAAAGGCACTATGCTCGCGGTAATGGCGATCGCGACCGCGATCGCGGTACTCGTATCGTGCGGCGGGAAGGAGCCGCCCGCCAAGGCCGGCGGCGGACTCTCGGGGACGGTCTCGTTCATGAGCTGGGGCGACGAGGCCGAGCGCCTGATGTACGACAAGGTCCTCAAGTCCTTCGAAGCCGCGAATCCAGGCGTCAAGGTGAATTTCATCTTTACCCCGGACGATTATTATACCAAGCTGCAGACCATGATCGCCGGCGGTACGACGCCGGACGTATTCTACCTGGCCGAGGGGCGAATCGCCCAGTACGCCCGCGACGGCGTATGCCTCGACCTCGCTCCCTACGCCGCGAAGTATCCCGAGCTTACCGACGATTTCGTCGACGGTCTGCTCCGATACGGCCAGGTCGACGGCGGGCTCTTCGCCATACCCAAGGACTGGCAGCCCATAGTCATGTATATCAACGAGGACCTGTTCGCGGCCGAGGGCATACCCCTGCCGACGTCGGCGTGGACCGTCGACGACTATAGGGATATAGCGAGGCGCCTTACCAAGACGGACGGAGCACGCGTCTCCCAGTACGGGACCGCGCTCGAGAATTACCGGGCAGACTGGATGGCCTTCATCGGCAACTACGGCGGAGAGTGGTTCAAGGACGGGAAATCCAACTGGGACTCCCCCGCCGTCATCAAGGGCCTGGAGGCGATGCGCGCCGTCATCGTGGACGACAAGAGCTCGCCGTCGCCGTCGGCCGTCTCCAGCATGGGCATGTCCCAGACTCAGCTCTTCGAGACCGGCAAGGTAGCGATGTTCCCGACCGGCCGCTGGGCGGTCCCGACCTACCGCGAGACCTGCGCCGGCTTCAAGTGGTCGGCGGTCGAGATGCCCATGGGCACGACCCGCCTCAATCCTATCATCACCGCCGGCCTCGCGTGCAACGCCAAGGCGGCGAACCCCGAGCTGAGTGTCGCGCTGCTGAGGCACATACTCAGCGACGAGAGCCTCGGGCTCGTAACCGCCCTGGGCATAGGCATGCCTTCGTATAAGCGGCTGCTTAACGAGCCCGGATTCGTCAGCGAGCCGCCCGCGAAGGATCCATTCGTGGCGACCGGGGCCTATCTCGACCCCAAGGTGCAGTACGAGTGCGTCGCGACGGGCAAGTACGCGCAGTTCCAGGATATCATCTCCGCCCAGCTCGACCTCGTGTTCAACGGATCCCTCGGCGTCGCCGAGGCGGTACGCGCCATAGACGCCAAGGCCAACAAGGACGTATTCAAATAACGACGACGAGGCGGCTGGGTCCCGACGCCGGACCCGGCCGCGCTCGCGCTTCGCGCCTATTCCCCGCAGGAGGAAGACTCATGTACCATCGCACCGCAGGCAGGCTGAAGAGGCGCGATATGATCGAGGGGTACCTGTTTATCGCCCCGGCCCTCTTCGGCTTCGTCGTCTTCATGCTCTATCCGATCCTCGCTTCCCTGGGGATAAGCTTCTTCAACTGGAACCTGTCGGGCAGGATCACGTTCGCCGGGATCGGCAACTACGCGCGCCTGGCGACCGACGAGGTCTTCCGTATCAGCCTCTTCAATACGTTCAAGTGGGTGGTCGTCTACGTACCGCTATCGATCCTCGCGTCGCTCGTGCTGGCGCTGGCGATGGACCTGCCTATCCGCGGCATACGCGCCTTCAGGACCATCTTCTACCTGCCCGTCGTATCGCCGGTGCTGGTCGTGGCCCTGCTGTTCGTCTGGCTGTACAATTCCGAATTCGGCCTCCTGAATTACCTGCTGTCCCTGGTAGGCGTCCCGCCCGTCGGCTGGCTGACCAACCCGAAGGTGTCGATCTACAGCATAGCGATCATGTATATGTGGAAGGAGGCCGGCTACAACATGCTCATCATCCTGGCCGCCCTCCAGGGAATACCGCGCCAGCTCTACGAGGCCGCGGAACTCGACGGGGTTACCGGGTTCAAGAAGATCCTGTATATCAAGCTGCCGCTGCTGACGCCCGCGTTCTACTACGTGATCCTGACGTCGGTGATATACGCGTTCCAGGTCTTCACCGAGATATATATCATGACGTCCGGAGGGCCCGGATACTCGACGCATACGATCGCGTACTACCTGTGGTCGAACGCCTTCAAGTACGGAGAGATGGGCTATGCCTGCGCCCAGGCGATGGTATTGTTCGCGATAATCATCGTGGTGTCGCTGATCCAGAATAAATTCCTTGGCGACAGGGTCCAATACGACCTATAAGGGGACGAGATGCCTAAACTGAAGAAACGCGCGCACGCGCTAGCGTACGCGCTACTGATAACGATGGCGGTCGTGGATCTGGTGCCGTTCCTCTGGATGCTGCTGTCGTCGGTGAAGCCGCAGGCGGAGATATTCCGCTTCCCGCCGTCATTCTTCCCCAAGGTCTGGTCGTTCAAGAATTACGCAAGCGCGTGGCGGGCCGGCGGCCTCGATTTCTCCCGCATGTTCGTCAATTCGATGATCGTGGCTATCCCGTATACGACGCTCTGCATCCTCTCGTCGTCGCTGGCCGCGTACGCCTTCGCGAGGCTGCGATTCCCCGGCAGGGACGCGCTGTTCATGCTCTTCATCGCTTCGATGATGGTGCCGTCTACCGTGACCATGATCCCGACCTTCCTGATGTTCGGCAAGCTCAGGCTTATCGACACCTTCATCCCGCTGATCGCCAAGGGCATGTTCGGCCAGGCGTTCGTCGTGTTCCTCCTTCGCCAATTCTACATGACCATCCCGAAGGAGCTCGACGAGGCCGCCTTCGTCGACGGGTACTCCAGGCTCAGGATCTGGTGGAAGATAATCATGCCGCTATCCAAGCCGATACTCGCGACCGTGGTCATCTTCGTGTTCCAGCAATCCTATAACGACTTCATGAATCCGCTCATCTATATTAACTCGGCGAGCAAATTTACCGTTCAGCTGGGCCTCGCGTCGTTCAAGGGACTGTACGCGACCCGGTACGACCTCTTGATGGCCGCATCGGTCTTTACCCTCGCGCCCATCGTCGTCCTCTACCTATCCCTCCAGAAGTATTTCCAGGAGGGGATAGTCATGACCGGCATGAAATAATGGGCGAGCATCATACTCAGGAGAATAACGCATGAAATCTACTACTACGACGGGCGGGGCGTCTTCGACCAGGGTCAGCGACCCTTTCTGGACATCGTACAGGGACCTCGTCAGGAACGTGATCGTCCCCTATCAGTGGGAGGTTATGAACGACCGGGTGGAAGACGTGGCCAAGAGCCACGCGATAGCCAACTTCAGGATCGCGGCCGGCCGCGAGGAGGGCGAATTCTACGGATACAGGTTCCAGGACAGCGACGTGGCCAAGTGGCTCGAGGCCGTGGCCTACTCGCTGGCCAGCGGCCCCGACGAGAGCCTCGAGAGGCTGGCCGACGATACGATAGAGCTGATCGGCGAGGCCCAGCTGCCCGACGGCTATCTTAATACGCATTATACCCTCGCGCATCCGGAGCTCCGCTGGAGGAACGAGCGGGAGAGCCACGAGACATACGTCTCTGGGCACATGATAGAGGCCGCCGTCGCGTATCACCGGGCGACGGGCAAGCGCCGCCTGCTCGAGATCATGATGAAGAACGCCGACCATATCGATTCGGTATACGGCCCGGAGGACGGGAAGCTCCACGGCTACCCCGGCCACCAGGAGCTGGAGCTGGCCCTCGTGCGGCTCTACGAGGCGACCGGCGTCGAGCGCTACCTGCGCCTCGCCTCCTACTTCATCGACGAGCGCGGCAAGAAGCCCCATTTCTTCGTCGAGGAGGCGGCCGCGCGCGGTCAGCCCGACGACCTCGGCCCGTTCAAGGAGCGCATGTTCGAGTACAACCAGTCGCACCTCCCGGTACGCGAGCAGAAGACGGCGACGGGTCACGCGGTCAGGGCCGTGTACATGTACAGCGCGATGGCCGACTTGGCGGCGATTAACCGCGACGCCGGATTGGCCGAGGCGTGCCGCACGCTATGGGACGACGTGACGAAGCGCCAGATGTTCATAACCGGAGGCATCGGCCAGCAGGATTTCTGGGAGGGGTTCTCCAAGGACTACGACCTGCCTAACGCCACGACCTACAACGAGACCTGCGCGTCCATAGGCCTCGTGTTCTGGGCCCGCAGGATGGCCAGGCTCGAGACGAGGGGCATATACTACGACGTAGCCGAGCGGGCGCTGTACAACGGGGTGCTGTCCGGCATATCCCTCGACGGTAAGAAATATTTCTACGTGAACCTGCTCGAGTCGGTACCGAGCGCGATATCGGCCAGGCGCGATACCGATTACGCCGCGGCAACCAGGCAGGGCTGGTTCCCCTGCGCCTGCTGTCCGCCCAACCTCGCCAGGCTCATCGCGTCGATAGACGACTACATCTATTCGTCCGACGATTCCGGCGTGGCGGTCCACCTGTATATCGCCAGCGAGACGGTCGCGAGCGTCGGAGGCGTCTCCGTAAGCGTCGCGGTCGAGGGCGACTATCCGCGTAGCGGCGACGTTCGCGTCCGCGTCTCGCCGGAGCGGGCGGCGAGGTTTACCGTGCGCGTGCGCGTCCCGGGCTGGTGCGGCGCCGATTTCTCCGCAGCGATAGGCGGGCGAGCCGAAACCGATATTCGCGACGGCTACCTGGTCATCGACCGCGACTGGAATCCGGGCGACGTAGTCGACTTGACGATGCCTATGCGGCCTCGCCTGATAGAGGCCAATCCTTCGGTCATAGCCGACGCGGGAAAGGTCGCCGTCATGCGCGGACCCGTCGTGTACTGCCTCGAGGAAGTGGACAACGGCCCCCTGCTATCAGATATCGCCGTTGACGGGGGCGTCGCTTTCGAGGAGCGCTACGAGCCCGAGCTGCTAGGCGGCGTCGTCGCGCTATACTTCGACGCCGAGCGGGGGGCGGGGGGCTGGGGCGACGGGGCGCTGTACCGCGAGTTGCGCCCCGGCAGCGAGCCCGTCCGGGTCAAGGCCGTCCCGTACTATTCGTGGGATAACCGGGGGCTGAATTCGATGCTCGTGTGGATGCGCCGGACATGAAGGAGGCGGCGGCGCGGCATCTTCCGCGCCGCCGCGACGATCAGCGGGTTCGGGCCTGTCCGTAATAGGCGTCCGGCCCGTGCTTCCGTTCCCAGTGCTTCCTGACGACGTGGTCGGGCAGTGGGGCGGCCGCGGGTTCCAGTTCGAGGCATAGGTAGGCCATGCGGGCCAGTTCCTCGAGCGCCGCCGCGTTGCGGACGGCGGCCATGGCGCCGCCGCCCCAGGTGAACGGCCCGTGGCCCGCGACCAGCGCCATCGGCGTCTGTAGCGGGTCTATAGAGGCGAAGGCCGCGACGATGAGCTCTCCCGTCCCCTTCTCGTAGTCCAGCTCTACGGCCTCCGGGCCGATCATGGCCGTGCACGGTATCGCTATGGCGCTCTGGTCCGCGTGGGTCGTCCCGAGGCAGGGGATGGACCTGCGCGCCTGGGCCCACGCGGTCGCGTAGGTCGAGTGCGTATGGCAGACGCCCCGGATGCCGGCGAAGCTCCGGTACAGTTCCAGGTGCGTCTTCGTATCCGACGACGGCCTGAGCGAGCCCTCCGCCACGGTCGCGTCCATGTCGACGATAACCATATCAGAAGGACTCAGCCGGTCGTACTCGAGGCCGGACGGCTTGATGGCCATGACGCCCGCCGCGGGGTCGAAGGCTGAGGCGTTGCCCCAGGTCAGTATAGCCAGCCCGAATCTGGGGATGGCCATGTTGGCCTCGAACGCCTCCTCCCTCAGAGCGTCGAAACGGGAGCTCACCGCGCTAGCCTGTACGCGGCGTCGTTCCAGAATAGCTCCTTGCGTATCGCGTCGGGCCGGGACTCGCCGTCGATGACGATGCATTCCGTGCCGGACATCCGCGCCCAATCCTCGAGCCACTCCGTCTTCGCCGCCGCCGAATACACCGTGTGATGGGCGCCGCCGGCGATTATCCAGGATTCGGCCGCCTTATACAGGTCCGGCCTGGGGCGCCATAGTACCCTGGCCACCGGTAGGCGCGGCATGTCGGCGGGCGCCTCGACGGCGTCGACCTCGTTGATTATCATCCGGAAGCGCTCGCCCATATCGACGATGGTCGCGTTGAGGGCCGGCCCGGCGCCGCCGGAGAACACGAGGCGGGCCGGATCGGCGGCGCCGCCTATCGATAGCGGATGGACCTCGAGGCGCGGCTTGTCCGCGGCTATGCTCGGGCATACCTCGAGCATGTGGGCGCCGAGGACGGATTCCGATCCCGGTTCGAGGTGGTAGGTATAATCCTCCATGAACGAAGTGCCGCCCGATAGGCCCTCGGTCATCACCTTTACCGCCCTCAGGAAGGCGGCCGTCTTCCAGTCCCCCTCGGCGCCGAAACCGTAGCCGTCGGCCATCAGCCGCTGCACCGCCAGTCCCGGCAGCTGCGGCAGGCCCTTCAGGTCCTGGAACGTGGTCGTGAAGGCGCTCGCGCCCTCGCGCTCGAGGATGGAGCGCAGCCCGAGCTCTATGCGCGCCTGCTCTCGGACGCGCGCCGCGCCTTCGCCCTCGGTCGAGCCCGGTCCCATCCGATAGAGGTCGCGGTATCGGTCCGCCAGCGCGAGCACGTCCGGATCGGGTACGGCGGAGCAGGATTCGGCCAGGTCCCCGAGGCCCCATCCGTCGACCGACCATCCGAATCGTATCTGCGCCTCGACCTTGTCGCCCTCGGTTACGGCGACGTCGCGCATGTTGTCGCCGAAGCGCAGCACCTTGAGCCGCTTGCCCTCGGAGAACGCCGCGGCCGCGCGCATCCAACCGCCCAGGCGCTCTCGTACCGCCGGGTCGCGCCAATGCCCTACGACGACCTTCCGGGGGAGGCGCATCCTGGCGCCGATATAGCCGTGCTCGCGATCGCCGTGCGCCGACTGGTTGAGGTTCATGAAGTCCATGTCGATGCCGTCCCACGGAATGTCGCGGTTGAACTGCGTATGGAGATGGCACAGCGGCCTGGCGAGTTCCGATAGCCCCGCGATCCACATCTTTGACGGGCTGAACGTGTGCATCCACGTTATGACGCCGGCGCACGCGGGGTCCGCGTTAGCCGCCCGCGCGAAGGCCAGTATCCCCGCGGCATCGGTCAGCGTAGGCTTATGCACGAGCTTGTATGGCGATGAGGCCCCGAGGCCGGAGACGAGGGCGCGCGCGTCCTCCTCCACCTTCGCGAGCGTTTCGGGGCCGTAGAGCCCCTGGCTCCCGGTGGCGAACCAGAATTCGTAGCGGGTCGTTCCCATCATGTCCGTTTCCTTTCTATGAAGCCGCCGAGGGCAGCGTAATCCTCGTATAGCCTCGAGTAGACCGCGGCCGATCCGCGATCGGGCTTGTACGTCCTGGCGGTCTTCGGGCTCATCGCCTCCTGGGCCGCGAATACGTCCGGGTATATGCCCGCCGCGGTAGCGGCGAACATCGACGCCCCGAGGGCGACGCATTGGTCTGCCTCCGGTAGGATGATTTCCATATCCAGCACGTCGGCCAGGATCTGCATGGTGAGAGGGCTCTTGGACGCGACGCCGCCGATCGCCGATACGCGGTCGATCGCTACGCCGCCCTCCCGAAACCGGTCGACGATGGCCTTGGAGCCGAAGGCCGTAGCCTCGACGAGGGCGCGGTATACGCCCGGGGCGTCCGATCCTAGGCTCAGGCCCGTTATAGCGCCTTTAAGCGACTGGTCGGCGTCGGGCGTCCTGCGCCCGTTGAGCCAGTCCAGCGCGAGTATCCCCGACGCTCCCGGGGCCGCCGCCGAAGCCGCCGCCTCGAGGGCCGGCAGGATAGACGCCTCCGGCCTCCCGGCGCCCGCCGCGACTCCGCCGTATCCGGCTATCGCCCTGAGCGGCCACGAGAGGATGTCTCGGTACCACGCGAAGACGTCGCCGAACGCCGACTGCCCCGCCTCGTATCCCAGGTAGCCTCTAGCGACCGATCCGTCGACCTGCCCGCATATGCCGGGGATCAATCGCTCCTCCCCGGGGCGCTTGCGCCCGATGGTGATATCGCAGGTGCTCGTTCCCATGATCTTGACGAGTGTACCCGGCGCGACGCCGCCGCCGACCGCGCCCATGTGCGCGTCGAACGCGCCTACCGAGACGACGGCGGAGGCCGGTACGCCCAGGCGCGCCGCCCATTCCGGGCTTATGGCGCCGGCGACCTCGTCGGCCGTATGCGTTTCCGGCCCGAGCTCGCCGAGCAGGCGCGATAGTCCGGGATGCAGGCGCTCCAGGAACGCCGGCGCGGGATAGCCGTTCCACGAGGCGTGCCACATAGCCTTATGGCCAGCGGCGCAGCGGCTACGCTTGATATCCCTGGCGGAAGCGGCGCCTGTCAGCACGGCCGGCATCCAGTCGCAATGCTCTATTATCGTAGCCGCCGCCGCGGCTACGCGCGTATTGGATTCGATCGCCCCGATCGCCTTGGCCCAGTACCACTCGGCGGAATATATGCCGCCTTCGAATACGGTGAAGTCCTGTCCTCCCCAGCCTGCGGCGACCTCGTTGATGCGCCTGGCCTGGTCGATAGCCGTATGGTCCTTCCAGAGTATGAACATGGCGTCCGGATCGTCCTCGAAGCCCGGCGTAAGGGCTAGCGGGACGCCTCGCGCGTCGGCGAGGCACGGCGTCGATCCCGTGGTGTCGACGCTGAGGGCGCGAACGGCGCCGCGCGCGGCGGGCCCCGCCTCGGAAAGCGCCTCGACGACGGCCGCCTCCATGCTTTCCAGGTAGTCGAGCGGGTGCTGGCGGAATCGGTTGGACTGCGGATCGCAATAGCGCCCTTCGCCCCAGCGCCTATACTCGCTTACGCCGGATCCGACCGTGCGGCCGTCCTTCGCGCTCACCGCGAGCGCCCGTACCGAGTCGCTACCGAAATCGATTCCCAATACGAACGAATCAGGCGAATTCGCGCTCATCATATTCCTCCGATCGTGGATTATCGCTCGGCCTCGCCGCCGGCAGGTTTTCCCTGAAATATATCTCCAAGGGCATGACGAGTTCCTCGGCTCCGGAGCGATCGTTACGTACTATCGCCTTGAAGAGCCGATCCATCGCGTACCGCGCCTGGTCGGCCGGCTTCTGCGACAGGATGCAGTCGACTTCGCCGGCTATCAGGGCCTCGACGTTGCTCGGCACTAGATCCCAGCAGACGACGGCGTGCTTTTCCTTGAGGCAGCGCTCGGCCAGCCACTTTCCCGCGTGGTGCCCCGACGCGTTCGTTACCAATATCCCGGACGCGTGCGGATGCTCTTCGAATAGCCTCTCGAAGAACGCGCCGCGGATGGAGGGATCCTCAAGGTCGTAGCATTCGCGCACGATCGCGGTACGCCGAGGCGTACCGGCGGGCGATCTATCGAGGCTCGCTCGCCGGGCCGCGGGGCTTGCGTCTCCTCGGCAATACGCGGCGAACCCTTCCATCCTGAGCCGTATGTGCCTATCCTCGCGATGCGTGACTACGGCGATGAGCGGCCCGGCGTCCGGGGACGCCATGTCGAGGATGCGAGCGGCGAGGAATCCGCCGGAGAACGCGTCCTGGCCGACGGAGCAGAGCGGCTCGGCGCCCTCGATCGATCCGTCGAAGAAGACGTACGGGACTTTCCTCGACAGTCGCTTGAGCGCCGGCACCAGGATCGACGGCGCTACAGGCGCGATGGCGAATCCGTCTCCGGGGTCTGCGGCCAGGTCCGCGAGCAGCTTCTGGTATGATTCCGCGTCATGCCGGTCGAATTCGTCTATCCGTATCGACACGCCGTAGACGGCCAAGTCGCGGGCCGCCCTCTGTATCCCGTCGCGGCAAAGCGCCCAATATCCGGAATCCTGCCCATGATGGGGCATCACGGCCCTGAACGCGAGCGGCTTATTGAGCGCTAATTGCCGTGCCATGATGTTGGGCGCGTAGTCCAGCGACTGAATAATCGCGTCGATGCGGCGTTTCGTATCGGGCGACACCTCCGGCCTGTCATGGATAGCGCGGTCTACCGTTCCTATCGATACGCCGGCTAAGCGGGCGATTTCCTTTATAGTAGACTTTTGGGCCATGCCGTTCCTTTCGGAATATCGCTTGATTAATGCCGTGTACGTACACGGAGTGGTATAATCCAGATTCTGGAAGGCGTCAAGAAAAAAAAGGCCGCCGGGCTAAGCCGGCGGCCTTTCGCATTGGGCGAACGCTCCTGCTTACGGCAGGTTCGCCATCAGATCCTTGGCGACGGAGTCCCTGGCTACCTGTAGTAGCGCGGAGCGCCTGGCGGAGGCCTCGTCGGAAGCGACGACGATCGCGGTCTTCTCGACGCTGTAAAGGATCATGCCGGTGGCGAAATCGACGCAGCGAACCGTCATGCGCGCGGTAGCCTGCCACATGGACCCGTCCTTGACGGCGTTCTCTACTTTCGCGACGCCGTAGATGAGCCGCGACAGGCCGCTCCCGTACGCGGACTTGGCCGCCTTGAGCACCGCGGCGTCGTCGAGCGACGCGACCATCTCCGCGTTGAGCGGAGCGAGGCCCGCCTTGAATTTCTCCTTGGCCAGGCTCTCGAAGAGCCCTCCCTGCGCGATCGACGTGGTGGCCGGCTTGCCGTCGTCGTTCAGGTCGATGACGACGACTCCGGTCGGGACGGTCCTGGCGGCCGAAGCCACGGTATAGTCGAACGATATCGAGCGCAGGGCCAGGTCGTCGCCGATAGCCTGGACGTAGGCGTCGTAGGCCGTCGGTATCTTGTCGAGCATCTCCCGCGTCGAATCGAGGTTGAGCGAGAAGACGAGCTTGGCCTTGCCGACGAAATCGGGCGGCGGCGGGGCGAACGATACTACGCCGCCCGCGTCGCTCATCGCGCGCTCGGTCTTGGTGACGACGCGGCCCGACGACTGCCTGCGCTGGTATGAGACGTAGACCTCCGCGCCTGGTATCCCCGGCGCGTCATCGCCCTCGCCGTACGCGAGCCTGGCCTGGAAGGGCTTGGCGTAGTCCTTGCCGAGTCCCGCGGTCGTCGGCGCGTCGACGCGGATGAAACGGATTTTAGCGAGCGTCGCACGCGCCTTGTTGACGTTGCGCTCCAGCTTTATGTCGGCGTTGTCTATGTCCGATCCGGACGCAGCGACGACGGCTTCGATGTAGCTCTTGACCGCTTCGAAGTACCTGCCCGAGGAGACGGCCCTGTCGCCCGCCGCCTCCGGCTTGGCTACGGCGTCCTGCTTCTCCTGGAAGACCGCGGCGATGCGGGCCTTCTCCTTGTTGAGGTCCGTCGTGATGTACTGTGCCAAAATATACACGGTGACCATGGATCCGTTACGAACGACGTACCGGTCCTTTATGGACAATCCCGCTACCTTGCTGGAGCCCTTCTGCTTGACGACGCTCGTAACGCTGGCGGAATAGCTGTCGAGCGTGCCCTTTGCCTCGCCCGTCGTGGCGACGCTGATGTCCACGCCCATATACCTGGTGATCTGGGAAATAAGGCCCAGCGCGGCGTCCTCGGTAGCGAGGGCGTCGTCTCCCTTGGCGTCAGACGACGAAGCCACGAAATACGTATAGGACGAATCTGGCGACGGGGTCGTGAGCGTCCAGTCCGGAGCCTTCGCGGATTCCGGCGCGGATACGCACGAAGCTATCAGCAACGCCGCGGCGGCGGCGAGCGGTATGGTTTTCCTCATAGGATCCTCCTCGTTAACTTTTAGCATAGTATAGATGATCAAGGGACGTTCCGGAAGGAGACAATGCCTGTCGCCTTCCGCAAGGTCCTCGGCCACGGCCGGCGCCTGGCCCGCGCCAGCAAGAAAAGGCATCCTCGGCGCGCGGCCGAGGATGCCTCGTCATAGGGCGTTAGCTATCAGAACCCTTCGTAGAAGGCGCTCTGTACGGCGTCGATCGCCCTCTGCTTCTCGGGCGTCTTGGCTACGGCGGCCTCGGCGTCGTTCAGGTACTTGTTGAGCTGGGTCTCGAGGATGGTCTGGTCGATGGTGTAGATCTTGATGACGCGGTAGACGCGGCGATCGACCTCGGACTTGGTCTTGGCGCCGGGTTTATAGTACTGGAGGTAGACCCACCAGTCGGGACCGGCCATGAAGCCGGAGAACTTGGCCTCGGAGACGGTCTTGACCACGTTCTCGAAGTACTCCTCGAGCTGGTCGCGGTCTCCGACCTGGGCTCCGGCGAACTTCTGCTGCACGCGGGTAGAGAGGTAGCGGGAGATCTGTACCGGGGCGTCCATGTTGTCCATCGCGGTCAGGGTCCCCTGCTTGTTCTGGCCCTCGGAGTCGAGGACGACCACGAACTTGCCCTTGTATTCGGGGAGCTTCTCTACGGCCTGGGAGCCGCCCTCGATATAGGACATGGTCCAGGCGGGGACGTTCGCGCCGAGCGCGGTGCCCTTGTGCTCGAGAATGTCCGGGGTCAGGACCGTTTCCATCGGCTTGGGGCCGTCGGCGGCGGGAGCCGGCTCGCTGACGCACGACGCGATGGCGAACACCGCCAACAGAACCAGGAGAGCGCTAAGGATCTTCTTCACGATAACCTCCTTAAAGGTCTTTCGATTATACGGAGCGGTTCTCTTGTCGGTCCCGCTCCAATTAAGCACTATGTCAAGGGAACAGTTCCCGTGTGACCATTATAAGCCGCTGTTGAACGTAAAGGCCTTTCCCCTGCTGTAGACGAGGTACAGGTCAAGGAGCCCGGCTCGATCCGCGGCGTCGTACATCGCGTCCTCTAGCTTGTCCCTGGACTTGAAGGTGTACAGCGCGAGTTTCGTCTCCGAGGGCGAGTAGGAGACCTGTTCCACCTCGCGCACGACCCTGGCCAGCGCCCGGCGCAGGGTGCTTATCTGGCGCGAATCCGGGGTGTTCTGTATCAGCACCTCGTATCGTATGCCCCGAGACATCGAGTTCTTGACGAGCGTCCTGGATTGCTCCGTCATCTTGGGCATCGCCGTCCATACCGAGGCCGCCACAGCGTTGGAAATGGCGGATTCGGCGGACGAGGGGCTCATCACCTGCGGGCTCTGGAAGGCTACCGAGCCAAGGAGCTGGGCCGTCGACGTATCGAATATCTTCATCGAGCCCTGAGCGGCGGAGTAGAATTTCCCGCCCGAGGCGGACGACGTCGACGAGAACGATATCTCCACGTAGACGTCCGCGTTATATTTCTGGGCGATGTACTGGATGAGGTCGATCGACCCGCCCGTCTCTGATTGGTACGCCGCCTGCTGGTCCTTCTTGTTCTTCTCTATCTGGTCGAAATCGACGACCGAAAGCCCGAGCTTCTCTAT
Source organism: Spirochaetae bacterium HGW-Spirochaetae-3 (assembly GCA_002839315.1). Classification (GTDB taxonomy): domain Bacteria; phylum Spirochaetota; class Spirochaetia; order Treponematales; family UBA12059; genus SZUA-370. The sequence continues at coordinate 99,997 of PGXV01000002.1, read as the reverse complement.
CAGGTACCTGTTAGCCTGGTTGACGGCGACCTTGGCGTTTTTCGGGTCTATGCCGGCGGATTCGTCGAAATAGACCATGTACTGGAGGCGCGCCAGATAGTTATTGAGGAAGGCTTCCTCTTCGGGCGTCATGACGCCGGGAGCTGGGGGCGGAGCGTCTACGGACTCGGTAGCGGCGGCGGACTCCGTACCCGACGAGGACGCCTGCGAGGTCGCGGAACCGGTAGCCGACCCGCCTTGGACCAAGGCTTTCGCCCGATCCTTGTAAGCCTGGCTGGATCCGTCGTCGGCCGGGGCCGTCGTGTCGGGGGCTTCTTGCTGTTGAGGCGCGGGCGTCGGCGAACTGACGCAGGATGCCAGGAGCGCGAGGCAGACGACCGGGATGAATGATAAGCTTCTCATAAATTCCCTTCTACAATGATCGCAGGAAAATTATAGCGCGGAAGGCGCTTAAAAAACAGTGCATTACCAATGTTATCGGATGTCGCCGTCAAATCAAGTGGGCGAGAAGGAAAAGACCGATTATCCGCCGAGGATCGCGGACGAGGCGTCGAAGGCCCTGGCCGAAACCTCCGTGACGGTCGCCGGCCCCGTAGCGGTCGCGCCGAGCGTCCATCTGGCCTCCGGTGCCGGCCGCGACGGTATCGGGACCCATGCGCCGTCTTGGCCGTAGATTCTAAGCCCGTTGCCGGCGGGTTCCAGCGCGAAGGCGACGCGGGAGCCATGCCTCGCGTCTATTCTGAGGCCGGAATCCTCGGCGTCGATGCTGATGCGTCCATCCGAGTCGATGGTAAGCGTAGCGCCGTTCTCGAGCGCCAAGGACGCCGCGGCGTCGCCGGAGACGAGCGTGAACGCTAGCGAGGACGCTTGCGGCGGTAATCCAGGGGGGCCGACGTAGAGCCTCGCGTCCCATCCGAGCCGTAGTCGGCCGTTCGATATCGCTACGTCGCCCTCGGTCGCGAAGCCCGGACCCAGTATCCCGCCCTCGAAGCCGCTCGCGCTTATCACGTAGCCGTTCTCGTCCGACTCCTCGGCGATCCGGAACGCCGGGTAGGGGCGATCGAAGATGCGCAATTCATCGTAGACGGCGACGTATCCGGCGTCGCCGGCCACCCTGCAGGCGCCGGGTATCGTCTCGAACAAGCCGCTCTCGAGGATTCCGCCGCCGGCCGGTTCGTCGTCGATGTAGAAAGAGACGGCGGCGCCGGTTCCGGAGGGCGATACGTACAGCGCTAGCCTCGTCGCTCCCGACCTCGGCAGGGCTATGCTCGCCGTGACCCGCGACGCTTCAGACTCTATATAGGGGACGCCTTTATCGATGCCGATCTCGAAGCCCACGGATTCGCTCTTGCCGGAGACGGAAAGCAGCGAGCCGGAGCCGTTCGCGGCGCCCCCGGTCGGTTGCGCGAGCACGAACAGCGCGGAGAACGGCGCGAGGCGCCCGTCAGGATTGCGAACCGGTACCAGGGCGGACGCGGAGGCGACGCCGTCGCCGTCGCCGAGCAGGTAGCCGAATCCGGAGGCGTAGGTCTCAAGGTACGGAGAACCGATCGCGGTGGGCTCGTGCTCGCGGGGGCGCGGTCCCTTGTCCACGAAGTCGCCGTCGAACGACAGGCGCGACCATTCGCCATTATCCGCGAGAAGGTCGACGGACGGCTCGTCGGTTCGAAGAGGCATGCTTATCTTGGCCTGCGCCATAGGCGGAATATCGAGGCCGACGGGCGGCCTGAACGGGTATATCTCCGCCTTGGCTACGTATACTCCGCTTATTTCGGGAGCGCGCCAGGCGAGACGGTCGGCATGTTCCGATGCGAACCCGACCGCCTGCACGGAGCCGTCTACGACCCAGCGTATCCATGGATCGACGCCTTCGGGATAACCGTCCGTAACGAGACGCAAAAGCGATATTTCCCCGGCCGAGACGCTACCCGGATATACGGAGAGCGATAGCCGCTCCGTTATGGGCTTTTCCATTACCAATAGCGCCGTCGTATAGGTGGACAGGGTCTCCCCGGGGCCGTTCCTGATGTAAATGCGGAAGGTATAGTAACCGTCTGTCAGGCCGGGGGGCATCGTGAACGACGGGATACCGCTGGAAAAATCCTTGACGGCGCGAGCGTTCGGTATGGAGGCCTCGTCGGTCGAGAAAACCAGTCTGGCGGCTTCGGTTCCGTCCGGGGCGATCAACGAAAGCTCGACTGATGCCGCCTCGGGCGCGCCGTCTATCCCGGTAACCGATACGGCCAGCCCCTTGGACGGCGATACCAGCGAGCCTGGCCATAGCGTCGATCCGTTCTGAGTCAATGATATTTCGTACATGGAGTCGAGTTCTTCGTCGGTGAACAGCGCGTTGCCGATGTCGCACGCGACCGCGAGTAGCGGAATGAGGAGCAGTATAGCTTTCCAGGGGCGAGCCTTGTAGTTCCGCATAAGGATATCCGATACTAACTATAGCACCAAAGATAGGTGGGAACAAGAAATATCAAAAAAATACGTGACCGGTAGAACCGTCGGGTACGATCTCGGTACCGAACCGGGCGGACCATCGGCGTATATCCCCGATGCGTCGTTCGGCGTCATCCAGCGTCGCCGCCGCGGGCGCGTACGTCCCCCTGGCGATGCGCAGCGGGATTATGTCGACGCGGTTCAGTCGCCCCTTGGATACGACGAAGCGCAATGCCGCCGTCTCATAGGTGCCGTCGGCGGCCATGTCGAACAGCAGGTTCCCGAGGGAGTACGCTATCAGGCCGCCCTTGTAGCGTTCGACGGATTGGAGCACGTGGGGGTGATGGCCGAGCACGGCCGTCGCGCCCGCGTCTATCGCGGCCCTGCCGAGCGTCTTCTGGAATTCGTTCGGAATATGCTGGTGCTCGTCCCCCCAGTGTATGGAAACGAAGAGGTAATCCGGGTCGATGCGACGCTTGACGCTCGCTATATCGGCGAGTACGTCTCCGGGGATGGCCAGCGCGACGCCGGCCGTCGACGATCGGCGGGAGTCGGGATCGGCGGGAGACTCCGTTGCCTGAATGGGGCCGTGCAGGCGCTCTTCCGCTCTGGTCGCGGCCCTTTCAGCGCTCCTGGCCCCGATCACGCTCCATATCGGTTCCGCGTACGCCAGGAACGCGAAGCGGACGCCGTCTAGGTCCAGCACGGCGGGGCTCCTCGCCTCGTCGATATCGCCGCCGGCGCCGCAACTCGCGACGCCGAGGAGGTCGAGGAATTCGTTCGTTTCCTCGACGGCGCGCGGTCCGTAGTCGTTCATGTGGTTGTTCGCGAGCGACAGTACGTCGAAGCCCGCCCAGACAGCTCCGAACAACGTCGCCGGGTCGGCCCGGAAGGTCACGTTCTCCGGCTTGCCCGGATAGGGCTTGCCCAGGTACGCCGCCGGAGTCTCGAGGTTGGCGAACGAGATGTCCGCGGCCGATACGAGGTCTCGTATGCCTTCGAAGAGGTAGCGATACCCGAATTCCGCGGCACGCTTCCCGGGAGTCCGGGAGAGCAGTATGTCGCCGCAGGCGAGCACGGTAAACGTCCTGTCGACGGGCGGAGGCGCGGGCGTGTCCGCGGTAGCCGGGTCGGGGAGCGGGGCGGTCGTAGGCGCCTCGGCCGCGGTAGCGTCGCCGACGAAGCCGCACGATCCGGAGGCGATCGCGAAGGCCGCCATGGCCAACGCGGCGAGGCCGCGGGCTCCCGTCCGTGTCATCTCGGAGCGGCCTCGTGCACCACGCGCGCTATGGGCATGCGGCGCCCCATGCCGAAGGCCCGCGGCGACACCTTAATCACCGGCGCCGCCTGCCTGCGCTTGTATTCGGCGCGCGCCGTCATCGATACGACGCGCCTGACGAGAGCCTCGTCGACGCCGCGGGAGATGATCTCGTCAGCGGAAAGGTCTTCTTCGATATACATACGGAGCACCGAGTCCAGGAGGTCGTACGGCGGCAGGGAATCCTGGTCGACCTGGCCGGGCCGTAGCTCGGCGGACGGCGGCTTGTCGATTACGGCTCTGGGCAGTATGCCCTCGCGGGCGTATACGCGTTCGCATAGCGCGAATACCTCGGTCTTGAGGAGATCCCCGATGGGGGCTATCGCGCCGCACATGTCGCCGTACAGGGTGCAGTAGCCTACCGCGAGCTCGCTCTTGTTCCCCGTCGTAAGCAGCATCGAGTCGAATTTGTTCGACCAGGCCATCAGGATATCGCCCCGAATGCGCGCCTGCAGGTTCTCCTCTGTCAGTCCGAAGGGCAGGCCGGCGAAGTGGGGCTCCATCGTCGACAGGAAGCTGGAGAACGGTCCTTCTATCGGTACCGTCTCGAGGCGGCAACCGAGGTTCTCGGCGAGCCTCACGCTGTCGTCGATCGAGCCGGCCGACGAGAAGCGAGAGGGCATCGCGATGCAGGTCAGGTTCTCGGCGCCTATCGCCTTGGCCGCGAGCACGGCGACGATCGCAGAGTCGATGCCGCCCGAAAGCCCGAGGTGGGCCTTCGTGAAGCCGCACTTGCGCATGTAGCCGCGTATACCCTCGACGAGCGCCCTCTCGACCTCGTCCCATCGGTCCGGGAAGGTAGGCGACGCGGCGGCGGCGGCGTCGGTATCTACCGTGAGTATGCCTACGCCGAATTCGCCGAGGGCGACGAGGTCGCCCGAGCCGTCCACGAGGAATGAGCGGCCGTCGAATACCAGCGAATCGTCGGCCCCGGCCATGTTGCAGTAGGCGACCGGTACCGAGCCGGAACGCGCCAGGTCGGAACAGAGGCCGACCCGGAGCCCGATCTTGTCCATCTGGTACGGAGACGACGAGGGGACGACTATCAGGTCGGCGCCGGCGTCGAGGAGCTCTCGCGGAGGGTCGAGCGGATAGCGCATGCCCGGTACGGGCGCCGTCTCGCGCCATAGGTCCTCGCATATGGCGAAGCCTATGCGCAGGCCGCGGTATTCCCAGACGCGGCGCTCGCGGGCAGGCTCGAAGTAGCGCGCCTCGTCGAATACGTCGTAGGTAGGCAATAGCGTCTTGGCCTGCTCGAAGACGACCGCTCCGTCGAGTATCACCGACAGGGAATTGGTCAGCGGCCTGCCGAGGCCGCTCTCGTTCCTGCCGATATGGCCGACGGCGACCGCGATGCCGCGCGGTAGGGACTTCTGCAGTCGCCTGAAGGCGGCTTCGTCGCGCTCGGCGAAGCTAGGCTGGTCGAGCAGATCCATCGGCGGGTAGCCGCTGAGGCACATTTCCGGGAATACGACGAGTTCCGGGCACGAACCGCCGTCCGTTGTTCGTTCTACCGCGGCGAGTATCCTGTCTACGTTCCCGTCGAAATCGCCGATGACGGCGTCGATCTGGCATAGCGCGAGCTTCATGGGATCTCCGTTCAGGCGGGCCTCGGCGTCAGAGCCGCCTTGCGCCCGATCGGTGGCCATAGTACACTGCGGTCGTGAAAAAGACAACGTTGACGGTTCCCGCCGGATCCGCGCGCGTCGAGGCCTTCGTGGCCGAGGCTCGGGTGTCCGGGCGGGTGACCGCGGAATTACGCATCGTCGAGGCCGGAGAGGTCAAGGTAGCCGAAAACGGGGACGGCGACGAGGCCGAGCTCGCGTCGGTGCCGTGGAATCCCCTGTCGTTCGCTTCGGCCCGCGCCGCCGTAATCGAAGCAGAGACGGCGCTAGACGGTTCCATAGACGAACTGGTCGTGTTCGCCGACCCGCCCCGCGACGCCGTCGGGATCGCGGAATCGACGCCGAAGGCCATCGAACGCGCCGCCCTCGAATGGGCCGCCGGTTACGCCGAGCTTGTTCGGGAGGCGTGCAGGCGTTTCGACGAGAAAGGCGGCGGCGCCCTCGTGCTCGTCGTCGTGACCTCCGAGCGCGGACCGCTGGGCGCCATGGCGGCCGGCGCGCTCCTGGGCTTGGCCGAGGGGATGATGGCGGTCGGGACGGGCTCGGTTCGCTTCGCGGCGATCCGCGACGAATCGGACCAACCGGATCTCCTGGCCAGGCAGATCGTCAAGACGCTGGGCGAACCGGCCCGCGATCAGGGCAGGATACTGCGTTTCGGGGGCCGTTCGGGCTTCTTCGGACGCTGACGTACCGGGACGGCGCCCGGCGTCGCCCCTATCGTATTATCGAAAGGAGGCGACCATGCTTAAAAGCGCCGTTAAGCGTTTCGGCATACTGACGAGCGGGGGCGATTGCCCCGGGCTCAACGCCGCTATACGCGGCGTCGCGAAGGCCGCTTCCGGCGTGTTCGGCATGGAAATCGTCGGCATCTCCAACGGATATCGCGGCCTGATAGACGGCGACGCGCGCGAACTGTCCCCCGACGATTTCTCCGGTATCCTGACCCGAGGCGGTACAATACTCGGCTCGTCGCGCGAGAAGCCGTTCAAGGAACCGGATAGCGACGTCAAGAAGGACTCCGAGGCCGGCCAGGATAAACCCGAGCTGATAAAGGAGAACGTCTCGAGACTCGGGCTCGACGCGCTCGTCGTTCTCGGCGGCAACGGTACGAATACGACCGCGTACCTGCTGGCCAAGGAAGGCCTTAACGTCATAGGCCTGCCCAAGACGATCGACAACGATATATGGGGTACCGACGTCACGTTCGGTTTCCATTCCGCCGTCGATATCGCTACGGAGTCGATAGATCGCCTCCATTCGACCGCGCACTCCCATAACCGCGTGATGGTCATAGAGCTGATGGGCCACAAGGCCGGCTGGCTTGCGCTGTACGCCGGCGTCGCGGGAGGCGGCGACGTCATACTGATACCCGAGATCCCCTACGACGCCGCCGCGGTTGCCCGCGACATAGAGCGGCGCCGATCCGAGGGCAAGCAATTCTCGATCGTCGTCGTCGCCGAGGGCGCGATGTCCAAGGACGAGGCGGCCATGCCGAAGAAGGAGCGAAAGCGCCTGCGCGAGCGGATGCCGTATCCGAGCATCGGTTATCGGGTGGCCGCGGAGATACAGTCCGCGACCGGCATGGAGACGCGCGTTACCGTCTTAGGCTACCTACAGCGAGGGGGTACGCCCAGCCCATACGATCGCGTGCTCGCTACGTCCTTCGGCACCGCCGCCGCCGAGCTGCTCGCCCGCGGGCGCTTCGGCCGAATGGTCGCCATGAAGGATGCCAGCGTGTCCTCTGTGCCCCTGTCGGAGGTCGCGGACCGGACGAAGACCATACCGTTCAACCACCACATGCTCGATACCGCGCGCCTCGTAGGAACCTGTTTCGGCGACGAGAGCCTGTAACGATCGTCGCGCTAACGCGCGCGAAGCGACCTTATCTCTTCTTCAATTTCTTCTTGGCGCTCTGCATCCTGGCGCGTTCGGCCTCGGCGGCGTGGAGTAGCGACGCCTCGCGTTTCGATAACCTAGACCTGACGGCGATGAACGCGAGTCCGCCGACTATCATCAGGAAGCAGAGGAGCTGGCCCATGGAGAAGTTGAGCGGCGTCGTGAACAGGTGTATCGACGCGCTCGGGTCGCCGAGCTTGATGATATAGCCCAAGTCGGAGTCGGGCTCGCGGAAGTACTCGATGACGAAACGGACGAGGCCGTACCCGACGATGTAGGCGCCGACGGAGAAGCCCTTGAACGGCTTTCGTGGACGAACGATGAACCACAGGACCAGCCATAGCACCACGCCCTCGAACAGGGCTTCGTAGAGCTGGGACGGATGCCTGGGCAGGTTGACCAAGGCGCCGTCGAGGGCGATGCCGGCCTTCCCGGCGATCTCCTGGACCCATGGCAGGCTCGCGGGGAATCGTTTCGCGCCGGGGAACACCATAGCCCACGGCGCGGCGCTCACCTTGCCCCACAGCTCCGCGTTGATGAAGTTGCCGAGGCGGCCGAACGTGTAGCCGAGCGGTACCGAGACGGCGATCATGTCGGCCCATTCCAGGAAATCGAGGCGGACCTTCCTGCAATATACCAATAGTCCGACGACGAGCCCGACGAACCCTCCGTGGAACGACATGCCCATGAAGCCGGTGAACTTACCGCCTTCGCCGAAGGGCCAGAAAATCAGCCAGGGCTTGCTCCAGTAGATTCCGCTCGTATCATAGAGGAGCGTTCCGAATAACCGGGCTCCGATGATGAGGCCGACGATGCCGGAAAGGAAGAAGCCCGATATATCATCGTCGGAGTATCCGAGGCCCCGTTTCCTCACCTGGTACTTGAATAGGAGATAGGTGATGCCGAAGGCGACGAGATACATGAGCCCGTACCATCGCAGGGGGAACTGCGGCAGGAACGGTAGAATCTCGGGGTGTATCCACGACGGGTATTGAACGGCGGCGAGCATGGCGACCTCCGGGCCTTCTGGTTGAAATGCGTCGTAGAACTATATCAACCAGGGAGAGGCGCGGCAACGGCTCCCGTCGCTTCGGTTCCTACTTAAGGGGGCGTTCGACGACGCGGCCTAGCTGCTGGTCGAATGAGAACGCTACTTTTTGCTTCGTCTGACGGACTTCGTGGAATCGGTTGTGACTCTCTATGACGACGCCGGCGAAAACGGAGCCCCTGATTACGAGCTCGCTGGGGAAGTGTTCCTCGAATTTTTCTCTTAGCTCGAATACCCTGAGCGATCGTTGTTCCAGCAGCTTGACGAGCCTGAGCTTGTCGCCTCGTATCTTTTCCAGGTTGACGCCGGCCGCTTCCTGTTCCCGCATCGTCTTGTCAGCCTGCAGGATCATAGCCTTGACGCGCTCTATCTCCCGCTCCTCGGCCTCTATGGAGTCCTTGACGAGGTAATCCTGCCCGAACGAGACCTGCGTCTTGGCTCCGTTGGCCGACCCGAGGTTCTGTACCTCGACGCCTTTCCTGGTGCGGCACAAGCCTCCTATCAGGTGGCCCTTCTCGCCGAGCAGACGAAGCCGCCCGTTCGTCTTGATATTGCACAGCAGGGCCGAGTTCTTCAGCACGATGTCGTCGACAGCGAGGAGCATCGCCTGCTCGGCGAACGAGGCTTCTATGGTCTTCCTGGCGCGAATGGTACCTCGCTTGGCTCCCTTGATGCCCTCGGTGATCTTGATCGCGCCGTCGGCGGATACGAGCGCCGCCTCGACGGCTCCGGTTACGAGCACGTCGCCGCCGGCTACGACGGCGTATCCCGTGAGGATGGTTCCGGCTATCGCTACCGGGCCGGGGAATTTAACGTTGCCGGTCGCCGGCCCCACATCGCCCTTTATCCGTTGCGCCGCGTCAATGGACAGGGCGTTCTTCTCGAATTTGAGCTCTCCGTTCTTGCCGGCCTTCAAGAGCCTGTCGCCGTTTTCCTTCCGCTCCTCGACGATGGTTTCGTCGAAGCCGGGAGGATCGGCTACCCGGGGATCCTTGGGCGCCGGTATGACGCTCCCGAGCACGTCCTGGCCGTTCTGCCCCTCGACGCCGATGGCGAGCATCTCGAGGAGCGGTTGCCCTTCCACGACGATGGTCGCCCTGTCCTGGTTCTTATAGTCGGCCGAGCCGTCGGACCTGACGGTTACCGCCGCCCCGCTGGCTATGCGGACGATCCAGTTGAGCCTGTACCCGCCGGCGGGAACGGGTTCGGCGCCCTTGGCGACGAGGCAGCCCGATACCGGTTCGCCCTCGCGGGCCCTGGTGAGCGCGGCCGATATTTCCTTGAGGTCTACGCCGTATGTAACGCCCGCCTGCGCGAGCGATTCCTGGGCCAGCTCCAGCGTCAATTCCCTGCCGAGCCCGTATCCGCGCTCTATATCGACGCGGGCCGACATCGCGTCCTCGGCCACGTCGACCGAAACGCGCGCGTCGCGGAACGGTAGCACCCTGGCCATCGTACCGTCTTCCCGCTCGTCTATGAGCAGGAGCCCGTCGTCCTGGCTCTGGATCGACTCCTGGGATATACGCAGGTTCTCGAAGAGCTTGACGACCGGATCGTTTCCCTGTCCCGCCGGTATCGTGGCGCCGAAGACGTCCGTTCCGGCCTGGCCCGACGACGGCGCGCTGAACCTGGCTATCTCCTGGCCCTTCTTGACGAGGGCTATGCGGCTAGCCGATTTTAGCGGGAACTCGTCGAACCTGCCGGCTACCCGGGACAGAGCCGGAGCCTTTTCGGCGGCTGCGATATAGTCCTTGGCCTGAAGCTCGGGCATAAACGCGACGCTGTAGACCAGCGACCGATCCTTGCCCTTTACCGGTTCCTTGCCCTCGGCGAGCGGATAGTCGGATAATTCAGTTTCCTTGCCCTTGTAGAACGTGACGACATCGACCTTGAGCTTGTCGACCTTGACGCCCTTGATCTTATGGCCGGCCAGCGACTCGCTGACCATCGGCAACGTCAGCGGTTTGCCCCTGCCCCTGCCCTTGACGACGTTCAGCGTGGCCTTGAGCCTGTCGGGCGATATATCGACCCTGGCGTAACCGTCGCGGTCGCAGGAAAGGCTGTATCCCGTAAGGGGTTGCCCGCTCCTCGTGGATTTGAGCAGGGCCGAAGCGGCCTCTTCCTCCGGGATCAGGTTCTCAGCCGCTTGGCCGAGCGCCACCGCTTCGGCCAGGATTGGCGCCGCCTCGGGCGGAGGGAGGCGCTTGTCGCCGGGGCTGTAGTCGAGGAGAACGGTCGCGTGGTCGTCGGACATCCTGATCGAGTACTCGCCGGCGCGGAACGGTACCAGATCGGCCCAACGGGCGCCGACGCGCACGAAGCCCGCCTCGTCCGATACGACCTCGCCCTTGACCCTGGTTAGTCCTTTCCCCAGATGGAACGCGGCGTCGTCGGCCTGCGGGGGAGGGACGGGCTTGCCGTATACGTTTTTACCCGACTTGCCGGGCCTGGAAGGGGAGAGGCGCGCTACTACGGCTCCCTTGGGAGTCCAGAAGAGCCGTATCACGCGAGTATCCACGGCGACCGGTTCCCGGGACTCGGTCTTCTCGTATTCTACGATCTTCTCTTCCCTGGCCGGCAGGAAGGGCAGGGCTCCCGGCTTCTTTACGATGCGTTCCCTGGCGATTCGCTCGGAGCGAACGCGGAATAACTCGGGAGGCGCGGCCTCGGCTATCGTCTTGTCCTCGAAGGCGAGGAATTCCGGAGGGGTCCGGAGGTCCGACCACTCGGCGTCCTCGGGCGTACCGAGCTCCGGGGATTGTCCCCTGGCTACGACTTCTATCGCCGGTTCCCTGGCCTTCGCGAAGTTCTGCAGCGCCTCTTCGAGGCGCCTGCCTTGGACGCCGGCGACGCGGGCTTCAGCCAGTAGCCTGGCGAGCCCGTCCGCGTTCCATTCCGGGCCGTCGTTCGACGGGGTGAACCTGAACGCGGCTTCCAGGCCGAATTCGTCCACGAGTAGCTTCATATCGCCGCGTACCATGGCGCCGGCCATCGTTCGTCCCCTATACCTTGAAGCCCTGTGACAGGGCCTTGGCCATCTTCGACTTGAGGAACTGGTTCTCCTTGCGAATCTGACCTATCTCGTATTGCTGCATGCGTACCGTCTCTATCAGGTCTCCCTGGGTCAGCGCTCCGCTCGATAGCAGTTCCTCGACGTAATCCATCTTGGATTCGAAATCCGTCTCCGCTTCGGTATTAGCCGCGCCGTAGCTGTCGTCGAGGTACTCGGGATCGAGGAAGGCGTCATCGTCGCCCTCGGACGATATCAGCTTGTCGGCTATACGGTAGACGGCCTGGGACAGCACCGACTGGGGCTTGTAGCGGATGATCGGGATGCGGCTGCCGAGCGCCACGTCCTGCAGGTCGTCCCTGTAGACGATGCCGAGATGCTCCAGATCCATGCCCAGGTATTCCCTGCACGACCGACGTATCTTCTGGGCCTTCTCGGAGTCCTTGGGATCCTCGAGCATGTTGAGGATCAGCCTCGGCGACAGCTTCGACATGCGCATGTCGAAGGCGGCTCGGCTCGCCGGATCCACCTGGGCGATGCGCCCGAGTATCTCCGGTATGTAGGCGCGCTGCAGGGAGGCGCCGTCCTTCTTCAGCGATTCCAGCAGCTCGCGGGCCTTGGTCCGGGGCCTGAAGCTGTCCCACATGAGCCTGAACACCGCGTTCTTCAGGAACAGGTACGCGTTGAGGGTGGCCGTAAGGGTAGGCGTCGTGACGACGATGCCGCGGCCGGAAAGGAGGAAGAAATCGAGGATGTTGGAGCCCGTCCCCGCCCCGAGATCGAGGATCAGGTAGTCGGCGTCCTCGATGGCCAGGAGCCGCTTGGCGAGCTGGGTCTTCTGCCGGTACGCTATGTTGGCGAGGCCGGGTATCTCGGCGTCGCCGGGAATGAAGCGCAGGTTGGGATAGTCCGTCTCGTAGATGATGTCCTCGAAGCGCACCTTGGCGCCCGATAGGTACGTGCCGAGGCCGTTCTTGTACGCCCTGAAGCCGAGTATCAGGTGCAGGTTTGACGCGCCCAGGTCGAGGTCGGCGAGTACGACCCGCTTGCCGGCCTGCGCCAAGGCTATGGACAGGTTGGCCGAGATCAGGGACTTTCCTACGCCGCCCTTGCCGCTCGCGACCGGTATGATCCGCACGTCAGTCTATCTCCACCGATTCCGGTTCCGCGGGTTCCGGTTCGCTATCGCCCGAGGCCGGGCCGCTTCGGGGCGATCCGCGGGCGAACGCCAGCACGGCCGACGATACGGCGTCCCACGCGACGACGCCGACCATCGCGTAGGCGGCGTTCGTAGGCGTTACTGCGCCGGAGCCCAGGCCGAGCAGCCTCGGCAATGCTATGATGCCCGAGAACAGCGCCGTCGCCTTGCCGAGGAGGAGCAACGGCCGATATACGGCGTACTTGTCCGGATTAAGCCCGAGGAACAGGAACGCTACGGCGAACAGGGCGTTCGGAGCCGTAGCTACGCGCAACAGTTGCGACGCCGAAGGAGAGGCCGCGGCGAACGATCCGACGGCGTAGACGAGTACGAAGTATCGGGCGAACTCTAGGCTCGCGCATGCGAAGTATTGTGATGTACGCCTCATAATATACAAGAAGTGTACTCGCGGCCTCGCCGGGTAGTCAAGGAACGTGAAAATCGGCCAGAACGATTTATACTTGGTAATCATGCATGAAGAAATGTTACGGGTTCGGGTCAAGTGCGTCGCGATGCCTTCGGAAGACGCCTGCCCAGTAGTCATTCTCGAGCGGATCGACGGTATCGGCGAGATAGCCGTCGTCGTCGGCGCGTCTGAGGCCGGCGCCATCCTGATGGAGCTGGAAGGCGTCTCCACGCCGCGGCCGTTGACGCACGAACTGTTCGCGCAGGTGTTCAAGGAACAAGGCATCTCGATACGCCGCGTCGAACTGTACGGCATCTACGGGGCGCAAGAGGACGGGTACCTCGCGCGGATGGAATACGGCCGCGGACTACGGACCTGGATACGCGACCTGCGCCCCTCGGACGCGCTCGCGCTCGCCGTCGCCACCGGCGCGCCGGTATTCGCGCATCCGTCGCTCCTTCCGGGCCACGGCGAATTATGCTTCGCCGAACCGCAGCGGGCCTAGCCGGCGCGGCGACGAACCGAGCTTGCCGCGCCGGCGTTACTACCGTAGAATAGACGACCATGGGTATCCTTCATGCTATTCTCGATTTAATCCGCGGACTCTTGGGCCTCGACGGGGGTGCGAAGGGTGAACTCAAGCGTATCTATTCCACGATCGCCCATATCAAGCCTTCGTACTACCGGTTCAAGAACAACCTCGTGATGACCGGTTTCTCCCAGGACCTCTTCCTGTTCTGCCAGGCGCTCAAGCCCCTGATGGACCTGGCGGACAGGACGCTCGCCCATCCCGACCTGCGCGTTTCCCGCAAGTATTTCGACTATCTGGTCGACCTGGAGCTGCCGGCCGAGGAACTGGCCAAGAAAGACAGCTTCGTCTACGACGGCATGAAGGCCAGGATAGAGAACGCGGTCAAGGACGACGAGGAACAGGAATCCATAGGCAAGGATTTCCAGCGCTTCCTCAAGAGCGTCGACGCGCTCGCCGACGGCCGCCTCAACCTCGATCTGTACGAGGTAGAACGCTTTATCGAGATATGCAGGCACGACTGGGAACGGATGCTCGGTTTCTTCGACCCGGGCGCGAGCCTCGACGATGCGCGCTATCGTCCGGATTTCCAGCCCTGCGCCGGCGAGCAGGTGCTTCCCGAGCTGATAGACGCGTATTACCTGCTCGTCGGGTTCTCGTTCTCCGAGCCCTTGCACGCCAAGATCATGCGCGTCTTCGAACGGCACGCCCCCGCGACGGCCGCGAGCCAGTCGGGCAAGATATCGAAGCTTTTCTCGACGCTCAACAAGATACTGTCGTACCGGCTGTCGAGCGATAATATCCTCGCCCTCATCCGCCTCGCGAAGCGCGACCCCATCCACGAGCCAGATATCAGGCGAGAGCGCACCGATTATATAGACCAGTACCGGAAGCGCCTGATAACGCAGTACGAGCGCGACAGGGAGCGCCTGCTACGCGAGCGTCACGAGAACGCGGTTTCCCTGGATATCCGCGACCTGTTCGGCGGGACCGAGGTCCTGGCGCTCGACGGGTACAACGACGAGACCGATTCCTTCCTGCGCCGCGAGAGCCCGAACGGTTTTACCCACGTAAAGCCGATGGGCATCCTCAAGACCTTCGTACGGGGCGTGTTCGATTCCCAGATCAAGGAATCCGTCAAGAAAGTCCTCGTCGAGGGCTACTTCGACAACAAGAATTTCCAGAACAGCCTGGCAAATATCCTCTACCAGTGCGACCGTACGGGACCGCGCATAGAGTCGTTCGAAGAGGGCCTGAAGAGCAATAACCGAGTGAGCGTTTCGGCGGTCAAGCGCTACGTCGAGGAGATGCGCCACGGCAAGGACATCATGCCGTACCTGACCAAGATAGTCGACGAGATCAATTACAAGGCCAGGGAAATATGCGAGGACGAGACCGGGTTGTTCCAGATGCTCGCCGAGATCCTGGGAGAGCTTCTATCCGACTATAAGAAATCGAGTCCCGACCTCGTAACGAACATCAGGAGCCTCGGCGGCGTGCGAAACAAGGAACTGCTCGCGACGCTGACCGACGGCAAGCGGAAGACCGAGATCTTCGTGCGTATCATGCGCAACTTCGCGTTCGTGAAGTCGCGCGACGCCATCACGGCGGCGCCTCCGCCGGGAGCGCTCGGCGCGACCTCCGCGATCGCTCCAGGTTCGATCGGGAATCTCGCCGAGGAACCTACCGACGTCGAGTCCCTGCTTTAGCGGCTGGGCTCGGGCCGGGCGGCTTCCATGCCGCGCGTAAACCACGCGAACGCGGCCGCGGCCCGGTTGACGAACGAGGCCTCGAGCCGGTCGCGTAGCCCCGGCAGTATCGACACCTTCGCGCTCGACGCGACGTAGAACAGGAGCCCTTCGTCGACGGATACGACGAGGAGCCTTACGTTTACGGCTTCCTGGGCGGCTACGGGCACGATGCCTATGCTCATCCGCGTTATATTAGTAGACGATTGCCGTACGAATCCCGGCCCGCTCGATAGCGTGATGCGGTATCGGTTGTCGCCGAAGCTCGTATCCTTCTGCCTGGCGTATAGCGTCTCTTCGATAGCCGGCAGGCCGACGAGGCGCTCGTCGAGCGCGGGCGTCGGGTCGTCGGGTCCCGCGATCAGGCTCGATATCTCGTAGAGTGTCCGCATCTTCCCTTTGCTGGCCGAATAGTATTCTATGCCCTGAAGGCTTCCTATCGCCCTCAGTACGTTGTAGGCCGCGAGGATCTCGGCGGCCGAATCGGTTTTCCGGGGCCTGGGCCACAGGAATAGCGCCTCCACCACGATGCCGGGGCCTTCTTCGACCAGCGCCGAGCGCATCTCCGCGACGGCCGGATGGATCGGCGCGATCGACAGGGTTGCGTCCTTGCCCGAGGAGGACGCGCGAAGATCCTGCCCGGCGACGAGCCTCGCGGCGGCGGACGGATCCACGTAGTCCGATGCGGGAGCGGCGGAGGCGGCGGCAGCGGAGCGCGCGGCGATACAGAGGATGGCGACGAGTCGCGATGACGGTCGTAGGTACGATGATGCGAGCATTGCCCGATTATAGCGCGAAGCGCGACGTAAGGCACGGGGGGAGCCGCGCGAGCTTTTATTTTTCCCGTATCTGCGCTATAAAAAAGCCGTTGAACTCACCCAACCCTTCGTTTCGAGCGTTCGGCCGTCCCGTGGCCGCGAAAGGTCCGTAGATGAATATCGTCATGATTCTCGTTGAGCTGGTAGGTTCGCTTGGACTGTTCCTGTACGGAATGAAGATCCTGTCCGAGGGTATTCAGAGAGCGGCCGGCGACGGGCTCAAGCGTACGCTTAACCTGATGACCGGCACTACCTTCAAGGCCCTGCTGACCGGCATCGCCGTCACCGGCCTCATACAATCGTCGTCGGCTACGACGGTGATGGTCGTATCGTTCGTCAACGCGGGGCTCCTTACCGTCGTTCAGGCGGCCGGCGTCATATTCGGCGCTAATATCGGCACGACGGTCACCGCGTGGATAGTCTCCCTCGTCGGGTTCAAGTTCAAGATAGCGGCGCTCGCCTTGCCGATGGTCGGCGCCGGGTTCCTGATGATGATGACCGCCAAGAGGAAATCCCGCGTCCGCGACTACGGCGAGGCGGCGCTCGGTTTCGGCCTCCTGTTCCTCGGCCTGGACTTCCTCGCGCACGCCATACCGACCCCGTCCGCCGACGTGGTCGAGTTCCTCGCGGACATATCGCACATGGGCGTGCTGTCCATCCTCCTCGCGGCGGCTACCGGTACTGTGCTCACCGTCCTCGTGCACTCTTCCAGCGCCTCCACGGCTATCGTCATAACGCTCGCCGTGGAAGGCGTCATCGGGTTCGAGATGGCGGCCGGCCTCGTGCTCGGCTGCAATATAGGCACGACGGTGGACGCGTTCCTCGCCTCGATCGGCGCGAAGACCAACGCGCGCAGGGCGGCCTGGATCCATATCATGTTCAACGTCCTGGGATCCTTATGGGCCATCGCGCTGTTCAAGCCGTTCCTGGCGATAGTAAACGTGCTCGCGGGAGGTTCGACGATAGCCCAGCATATAGCGATGATGCATACGGTCTTCAACGTCGTTAACGCGCTGCTGTTCGCTCCGTTCGCCCGCCAGCTATCGGCCCTCGTGTCGCGCATAGTCAAGGACAAGCCGGGCGAGGACGATATCCCGCAGAGGCTCGAGTACGTGGCCGGCCCGTTGATGGACAGCCCGGAACTTAACCTGATGCGCGCCCAGAAAGAGATCTCAGATATGGCCGGGCTCTGCGGGACGATGTTCGCGCGATGGCGGGACGTCCTTAGGACGAAGCCCGACGACCTCTCTGTCGAGGTCGAGCGGTTCAAGTCCATGGAAGAGTACGCCGACCAGATGCGGGACGAGCTTTCCCGGTTCCTCCTCGAGTGCGCGGGCAGGGAGATGGGCGCCGATAGCCAGCGCGATGTCGGCATCCTCCTGCGCATGGTCGTCGATCTCGAGGATATCACCGACGGCTGCTTCAGCCTCATTCTCTTGCTAGAGAAGGCGGAGAACCGAGGCCTCGACCTCGACGCGGACGAGATAGAGAGCCTCGGCCCCTACGCTCAGCTCGTCGAGAATTCGTTGCGCTTCGTCAAGGACAACATCAATCGGAAGATAAGCGACGAGCAGCTGGCCGTCGCGAGCGAATTGGAAAACAGCATCGACGATTTCCGGAGCGCCCTCAAGAAGAAGGCCCGGAAACGGCTGCAGACCGGCGCGAACGTAAAGGCGGAGTTGTTGTACATGGATATCGTACGCCATATCGAGAAGGTCGGCGACCACGCGTACGGCGTAGCGCACGCGTTACGGGAGCTGCGGTAGGTCCTTAGGCGAGTATCGCTGAGGGGAGGGCGTACACGTCCTCCGCGCCGTCCACGAGTATCGCTCCCATGCCGAGCTCGAGCGCTATGGCCAGGTCTACGTCGTAACGGTCGCCTACCGAGACGCAGGCGGACGGATCGAGCCCGGCGGCCGAGGCGGCGAGCAGGTACGGCTCCGGCGCCGGCTTGGACCGCATGGTATCGTCGAGCCCGACGACGCGCAGGAACAGGTCGCGTACGCCGAGCGCCTCCAGCGCGGCCTCGCCGACCGAACGTGGGTTGTTGGTGACCGCGACCAGGAGGGCCGGAACGCCGGCTTCGGTCGTCCCGGAGGCGAGGGCGGACAGCGCCGCGCGCAAGTCCGGGTCGGGGCCGAGGAACAGGAACGGGTCGATCAGCCGGCGCCGCCATTCGACGCTCGTCGCTATATCTATCCCGAGCGCCGCCATCGCGTTGCCGAGGCTCGTCGACGCGCCGCCGTTAGCAGCGGCGTAGTCCGCCCTGACCCGCGCCACGTCTGCGGCCGCGGATTCGTAGGGTTCGCCGCGGACGCGGGCCAGTTCCGCTATCAGGGCTTCCGACTGGAATCGTACGTACGCGGCGTCCGTGTATAGCGTGCCGTCTATATCGAAGAGGAAGGCGCCGACGCGCTCCGGGATCCTATAGACGGTCACGCTCAGAGCGGCAGGTTCGGCTGGTGCGCCGCCTGCGCTGCCTGCGCCTTCTTTATCTTCTTGGCGATGATCTCGCGGTTGTCGAGCATCGGCGACAGGCTCCGGTTATGGTGCAATAGCGATATGATCTGGGCGAACAGCGTCGTCACGTCCGCTTCGATGTACCATTCCTTCTTGAGTAGCGCGTTGTGGTGAACGGCGTTCGTCCCGATGATACGGTAGAACAGGCCCTCGCGGAACGCCTTGTCGAAGTCGTCGACGGCGGTCGCCGAGAAGAGGGGCAACGACACGGCGCAGATGACCTTGGTAGCCCCTTGGTCCTTCAGGTAGCGCATCGCCTTGAGTAGCGTGCCTCCGGTGCCGAGCATGTCGTCGGCCATGAACACGATCTTGCCGTGGATGTCGCCGAGGAGCTTCATCTCGGTGATATTGGAGTCGTTAGCGTCCTTGGTGACCTTGGAGTAGTCGCGTTCCTTGTAGAGCAGCGCGAGCGGCTTCTGTAGCGTGCTGGCGTAGAATTTGTTGCGGTCGACCGCTCCGGTGTCCGGCGACAGCACGACGAGGTTCTCGTCGCTGACGTCGACGATCCCGGCCAGCTTCTCGATGACCTGGTAGGACGCGTGAAGGTTCTCCAGCCGTAGCTTGTTGAAGCAGTTCTCTATCTCGCGCGAGTGGATGTCCAGCGTTATGATGCGCTCGATGCCGTAATTCTCGAATATCTGCCCGAGCCTCGCGGCGGTCAGGCCCTCGCGGCCCTTCTTCTTGTGCTGGCGCGAGTATGGATAGGCCGGCATCACGAGGGTTATGCGCTCGGCGCCGGCCTGGATGGCCGCGTCCACCGTGACGAGCACGTTCATGAGGTGGTCGTTGACGGAGAGGCTACGCTCGTCGCGCCCGTCGTTGAACTTGCACGGTTGCCTGTTCTCGACGTCCTGGAATATATACAGGTCCTTGCCGCGTATCGAGTCGAGTATCTCGGTCTTTACCTCTCCGTTCGCGAACCAGGTGTAGCGCGCGTTGACCTTGAACCGCGGCGCCCGGTACTCGTTGACGTTGCCCGGGATGCACAGCATCGAGGAATAGACGTCGTTGGAGAAGTTGATCTTGCGGGTGACGAGTTCCTTGGAAATATGGTAGCGGTCGGCCATCACCTGAACCTTGCGTTCGAAGCGATGCCTATAGATTGTCGATAGGCGACGTACGACCTGCTCTGCGAAACGCTCGCCGCCAGGACAGGCCAAGAGACCTAGTTTCGTCGGGTCTGAATAATTCATGCGCGCGCCTTTGATTGGAGGAGTAGAGGCAGAATACCCTTGGCCTGGCTTTTGGTCAAGGCGAGGCCGCTCCGAGCGGTTCCGTCCTATTATGATAGAAAGGGCGCCCCCGTACCGCGAAGGTATCGGGGGCGCCCTGTTCCCGGCTCTATGTCGCCGGTCTTACCAGTAGCCGCATCCGTTGAAATTGCCGCCGCGCCCGCCGCGTCCGCCCATCGCGCCGCGCCCGCCGCCCATGCCGCCATACTGGGCGAGATCATAGCTCTTGGAGCCGATCGTCAGCGTTGACACGTTGAAGAAGAAGCTATTGGGAGCATAAGGGATTGCCGCTTCGAAGCCGACGAGCTTGACGTTCGCGCCTTCCTTGAGTCCGTCCACGAAGCCGTAGAGGAACTGCGGGATCTGCACGAAATACGTCTTGTCCTTGACGACGATGGAAGGATGGCCCTGTACGAGCGCGAGCTTGCCCTCGATCGTCGATTCGACCTGCTGGATCTGGACCTGAGCCTGAGCCGGTTGGCGAGCCATGCCCTGGCCTCCTCCGAATCCCTGCGCGGAAGCCGCGCCGATAGCGGTTAATGCTACGATGCATACGGTTACGATTCTCTTCATATCGAACTCCTGTTCGTTCAAGGTTTCGCGATCCGTGTGGATCGCGGCCGTTCATAACGGCATTAACTATGTAGCTAGAATCGTGCCAAAAATGGAGTACTTCTTGAAATTAGTAAAAATAGTTTTTAATTATAATCCAGGAATTGAATTAAAGACAGAAGACCGCTCCGGAGAAAGCAAGTGTTTTTTCTATGCGCGGTTGGATAGGGAAATAATTTCCCGCTATGATCTCGGAGCTATGGGAAATTCAATCACGAATCGGGTGCCGACGTTCAGTTCGCTCTCCACGCGAAGATTCCCCCGCATCGCCTCGACGAAGCGCTTGCTTATGGCTAGGCCGAATCCCTTGCCCTGCTCGCCTTCCGTGCCGAGAGTCAGTCGGGTTCGTCCCGGCACGAAAAGCTTGGCGATCTGATCCGGTCTCATGCCTACGCCCGAGTCCTCGATGAATATGGTCAGGCTCGTCGAATCGGTACCGCCGTGTGTCTCCAAGAGGCTTATTCGCACCGCCGAGCCTCTTCCTGAGTACTTTACCGCATTGGACAGTATGTTCCTGAAGACCGTCGCAAGGGCGCGGCGATCGGCGATTATGGCGCCCGTGCCCGTAGGGCCTTCAATAGAAACGCCCTTCGCCTCTATCGTCGACGCCAGGTCCGCGGCCGCCTCGGCCAGCACTTCCTCTACGAGCAGGCGCTCCGATTGCAGCTTGATCTTCCCCGAGGCGCATAACGCCCATTCGAGAAGGGAATCGAGAAGACCGGAAATTCTGTCGAGCCCGTCCGCGAGCGTCTCGATGCTCTCGCGCTTGGTGTTGAGGTCTCCGTCGAATTCGACGAGGTGGGCCCGGGCGTATCGGGTGGCGCTCCAGACGGGCGCCCTGAGGTCATGACCGATGACGGCTATCAACGCGTCCTTCGTCTCTATGGTCTCCACGAGCTCCTCGTTGCGCCGCCAGCCTTCCTGCTCGCGGAGGCGCAGGTCGCGCTCTGCCTTGGCGGAGGATAGCAGGAAGTAACCGAACAGGTTGAAGAACGCGACCAGTAACGAGAACAGGTATTCCAGACCGCCCATCGAACCGGTAGCCTGGACGGTAATGGGGCTCGATCCGACGAAGACGCCAATGGTCCTGATGAGCCCGACGAATGACGTGCACAAAAAAAAGAACGCCGTGACCTTGAAGAGGCTACCGTACTCGTCGTTCCGCTTCGACAGTATCTTGACGGCCATGAATCCGGACAAGGCGCATAGAGTCCCGGAATAGACCACGATCCTGGCATCGGCGCTGAACGCGTCGAGCGTGAACCACGCGACGATGCTCGCGGGGACTACCGAGTATAGCCATACGGGGAATTCGCCCTCGATCCCGAAGCGCCACACGGAATGCCCCAGCACAATAGCCGCGGCCAGCATCGTCGTATTCGAGACGGCCAGGATGGCGTACGGCTGGCCCAGAGACTGTATCGCGATGAACGCGGCGCCGAGCGCCAGCAACGCCTGCCCGAGTATCCATAAGCCTGCTCCGGGGAAAGACCGCCTGAACGCGTAGAGCAGCGCCGCGAATAGGAAGCTGCCGAGATATACGCCGGATAGCGCGACTGACAGCGTGGGGTAATGGAGCTGTACCGGTAAAGGAAAATGCATTCGAAGTCCACCTATCCCGTAGTCTATCGAGGAAAGCCTCGGAGGTCACGGTCGTTTGCCCCTATTCGGAGAGCCTTTTCTCGTTGAGGCCGTATTGCTCTTCGTGCTCGCCGCTACCCGCGGGTTCCATGTGCACGACGATGTCGTAGACGCCGTCGATCCTCTCCTTGATGGCCTTCTCGACGGCTTGCGCTATCTCGTGGGCCTCGTTAAGGGATTTCCGTCCGTCTATCTCGATATCCAGGTCTATATCGTATAGCGAGGCGAGCCTGCGCACCCTGGCGCGATGGGGATTGCCTGCTTCGGGTACCGTCCCGACAGCGTTGAATACCGCCCTGTACAGCGCTGGGTCGGCCTTGCCGTCCATTATCTCGTCGTTCGCGTCGCTGAATATTCCCCAGGCCGAGCGCATCACCCATAGCCCGACGAAGAGCGCTACGATGGAATCCGCGATAGGCGCCCTCAACAGGATCGATAGCGCCAGGCCGACGAGGACGCTCGCGGAGATGACGACGTCGTTCCGCATGTTCTTGGCGTTGGCAAGGAGCATCGTCGAGCCCGATTTCCTGCCGGCGGCGGCCTGGTTCCAGGCGAGCGCGAGCTTGCCCGCTATCGACGCGAGCGTTACCCATAGCGCCAGCGCTCCGGGTACTAGGCGTAGCTCGCCGGAGCGTAGAGAGCCTATCGTGGAGAAGAACAGCTGGGCCCCCGCGAAGAATATGAAGAAGGCGAGGATCGTCGTGGCCGTCGTCTCCGCCCTGGCGTGTCCGTAGGGGTGCTCCCTGTCCGACGGCTTCGCGCTGATGGCGGAAGCGGCCAGCGCTACTATGGATATCACCACGTCGGTGGACGAGTCTACGCCGTCGCCTACCACCGCGAGCGATCCCGCGGCGAATCCGGCCAGTATTTTGGCCGCGGCCAGGATAGCGTTGCCTGCGAGGCTGATGCCCGCGGCCCGCCTGACAATATCGTTGCGATTCATCCGCAGAGTATACGGCGCAACGAACGCTGTATCAACGAAGGGTGAAAAGGGCTACTGTTTCTTGCTAAATGCGCTACCTTAGTCTAGGATGCTCGCTGGTCGAGGAGAACCTGGAATGTGGTACAAATTAGACGGAGCTAAATTCGCGACTCTCGATGAGCTCGTTGAGGCGCTCTACCCCGTATACGCCGATAGCATGTCCGAGGATGAATTCAGGAAGTACGCCGAAGAGCGAGCCGAGAAGGGATAGCGCAGGGAGCCATATGAGCGAGTGTATCGACGATACGCGATCTCGATTCCGGCACGAGGTCCGGACCATCCTCAATCACGTCGTCGGCTTCGGGGAGCTGCTTTCCGGGGACGCCGGGGCTTCGGTCGGCGTCGCGCTCCGCGCGACCTTCGGCGACATCGGCAAGGCCGCGGTGGCGCTCAGGCAGCCCGTGCTCGAGTACGTCACGTACGTGATAGAGGGGGCCGAGCCGTCCGAGGCGCTCAGGCGTCAGGTGTACGATCGCATCTACGATCTCATCTCCCTCGTGCAGACGGCCAGGCGAACCGTGCCCAAGGGCGACCGATCCCTCCATGACATACGCAAGGTCCATGAGGCCGCGAACGCGCTCGCGGACCTTTTCGCCGCGTCGCTCCCCGCCGTCGTCCCGCTCGTCGAGGACGCTCCTCTCAGCCGGGCGATGGGCCGGGGCGACCGGCCGCGGTCTTCAGGCCGCATCCTCGTCGTCGACGATGACGCCTTTAATCGTGAAATCCTGGCGAGGCACCTGGAGCGCCAGGGCCACGTCGTCTGCCAGGCCCCCAACGGGCGCGAGGCGTTCTCGATCCTGTCCGAGGCGCCCTTCGATATCGTCGTTCTCGACATCATGATGCCTGGCATGAACGGATTCCAGTTCCTCGAAGCCGTCCGCGAGGACGAACGCTTCCGCGACATCTCCATGATCGTCGTCTCGGCCCTCGACGATTCTGCGTCGATGGCGCGTTGCCTGGAGCTGGGAGCCGAGGATTATCTGCCCCGCGACTTCGATCCGATCATACTGAAAGCCCGCATCGATAGCCTGCTCGAGAAGAAGGAATACAAGCGGGAGAATGACGAGGCCCTGCGGCGGCTCATAGCGACGCAGGAACGGCTCGCCGCGGAGCTTCACGAGGCCGCGGTATACGTACGCAGCCTCCTGCCCAAGAAGCTGCGATGGAAGGGCGTCTCCGCCGATTGGCAGTTCATACCTTCCCTGAGCCTCGGCGGCGACTGCTTCTATTATCATAAGATAGACGAGAACCGCTTGGCGCTCTATCTCCTTGACGTCAGCGGCCATGGTATCCAGGCCGCGTTGCTGTCCGCCACCATCATGAATATGCTCCGGGGGCTTTCTCTCGGCGGGGTTGACTACGCGTCGCCATCGTCGGTGCTATCGAGGCTCAACCGGTCGTTTCGCATAGAGGACCAGAACAACATGTTCTTTACGATCTGGTACGGCGTGTACGACGCCTCCGCAAGGCTGTTACGCTATGCGAGCGCCGGAAGCCCGCCGGCCATCCTGGTCGGCCCCGACGGCGTCGTCTCCGAGCTGGTCGGCGACGGACCGGTGATAGGAGTGGACGAATCCGCGTCCTTCGGCGAATTCGTCGAGGCTATCGACCCTAGCTCGAACCTGTACCTGTTCAGCGACGGTCTTTTCGAGATCAGGACGAAAGGCGGAACCATCCTGGAATGGAGCGAGTTCGTGAAGCTACTGGAGGCGCATCATCGCGAATGCGTCGTGTCGCCTGCCTGCCTGTCGCCGATAAACCGCATCGTCGACGCGATCCGTGGCCTGTCGCTCAAGCCCTTGTTCGACGACGACGTCTCTATCGTGGAGTTCGCCTTCGATGCCTGACCTGATCATCCGCCTGCCGGACGATTTCCATGTCCATCTGCGGCAAGGACCCGCCATGGCCGCGTACGCGGCCCGTAGCGCCGCTCATTTCGGCAGGTTCCTCGTCATGCCCAACGTCGTGCCGCCGCCGGTCTCGGGAGCGGGCGTATCGGATTACCGGGATTCCGTTCGCCGGGCGATAGCCGCGTCGGGCCACGGCGCCGTGCCCCTGGCCAGCTTCAAGCTGGTTCCGGGCATGGGCCGGGACGCCGTGCTGGGATGCGCCGCCGCGGGCGCCGTCGCCGGAAAGTACTATCCCGCCGGGGCTACGACCAACTCCTCCGACGGCGTCCCGGAGCCCGGCGCGGTCGCCGAGGAGCTGCGGGCGATGGAGGACGCCGGGCTCGTCCTGTCGATACACGGCGAGGACCCCGACTCGCCGATCCTCGAACGCGAGGCCGCCTTCCTGCCCGTCGTGGACGGCATCGTCGGCGGGTACCCGAGGCTGCGGATCGTGTTGGAGCACCTTTCTACCGTAGCGGCGGTTGACGCCGTCCTTGATTGGCCGGACCGGGTCGCCGCGACCGTCACGGCCCACCATCTCTCATTCACGATAGACGACCTGGCCGGCGGCGGACTCGATTCGGGGTTCTTCTGCAAGCCGCTCCTGAAGACGGCCCGCGATAGGGAGGCTCTCGTCGCGGCGGCGGTCTCTGGCTCGCCTCGCTTCTTCTTCGGTAGCGACAGCGCGCCGCATCCGCCGGCGGCGAAGGCGGCGGGCGCCGCGGGTTCGTACTCGGCGCCTGTCGCGATGAGCCTGCTCGCGGCCGCCTTCGAGGAAGCCGGAGCCTTGGACAGGCTCGAGGGATTCGTTTCGGGGGCGGGCGCGCGGTTCTACGGCCTTGAGACGAACGGAGGCCGCCTGGCTCTCCGCCGCGAACCGTGGGTAGTACCCGCGATCATCGACGGCGTCGCGTCGCTCGCGGCCGGCAGGACCCTGTCCTGGGCCGCGTCGCGCGCCTAGGACGTTATCCCAGGTCCACTATTCTCGCGTGCGTCAGGACCTCGTAGCCCGTCTCTGTTATCAGGACGTCGTCCTCGAGCCTGACGCCGCCCGCCTCGGGGTCGTACAGTCCGGGCTCTATCGTTATGACGTGGCCCGGAGCCAGGACCCACTCGTTGTCCTCGCGGCTGCGCACGGCCGGCGCCTCGTGGGCCTCGAGCCCGACGCCGTGGCCGAGCGCGTGAGGCATCACGTAGCCCTTCTCGGCGAAGACCGCGTCGGCTATCAGCGCGACGTCCCGGGTCCTGACGCCGGGACGGCAGGCCGCTACCGCGTCTGCGTGGGCCTTCTTGACGAGGCCTATCATCTCGGCGCGCTTGCCGTCGGTCCGGCCGCGGACGAAGGTCATCGTCACGTCCGAGGTATAGCCGCGGTACGACAGGCCGAAGTCGAGTATCGACATGCCCTCCGTGGCGAAGGCGGCCGCGGTATACGACGGGAAGGCGTGGATACCGAAGCTCCTCGACGGCCCCGCGGCGAGGGTTTCGAAACCCGTCGCCTCGCAACCGCGCTCCCTGAGGTAGCGCTCGATGAACAGCGCGACGTCGGCCTCGCTGGCCAGGCGGCCCGACCGGACGCCGGCCTCTATCTCGTCCATCGCCGCGTCGGTAATAGCCGAGACGGCGCGGTATATCGTTATCTCGTCGGCGTCCTTGACGGCGCGAAGCGCGGCGGCGGCCTTGGTCGAGCCTTCTTCCGAGCAACGGAAGTCGTGGTCGGGACAGGCCTCGACGTAGTCTACGTACATGGGGTAGGGCGTGACCGACGGCAGGTCTACGACGGAGCCCGGCGCTATTCCCAGCCTCGCGACGGCGCCCGCCATCGCGGCGAAGGGGCTGCGCTTGAAATCGGTATAGGGGACGACGTCCTCGATCCGCGCCATCGCGGCCGCCATGTTCACGTCCCAGGGGACGAGGAGGGAGCGGCCGTCGGCCGCTATGAAGAGTAGCGCGTCTCCGGGATGCCCCGAGAAGTAGCGTATGGAAGGGTCTCGCCTACCCTCGGTATCCTCGAACATGGCCAAGGCCACGCCTTCGTCGGCGAGCCTCGACGCGAGCGCGCCCCGTCGTTTCCGGTATGTTTCCAAAGCAGCCTCCTTTAAACTATTTACTACTTCTGCAGAGCCTTCTGGGCGGCGGACGCGAGCGAAACGACGCCGCTCGACCAGCCCGCGTTGATGAGCACGACCTGTATGGCCGGCGCCAGCTCCTTGCCGGCGTTGACGGCGGCGGCCTGTAGCGCGGCGCGCATCAGCACGGTCCTGGTCTCGTCGACGAGTCCGGCGCTCTGCGCGGAGTTCATATCGACGATGATATCCCGTAGGGCTATGGCCGAGGCGGGCGATCTTTCCGCTCCGAGCGCCTTGAGCGCGACGAGGCGCTCGTCCGGCGAGCCTACCCTGTACGCTTCCGCGAGGCTCGGCGAGACGGACCCGTCGCCGGGGCCGACTGCGGCCAGGAAATTCATCGCCTTCACGCGTAGCTCGGACAGCTGGTTCTGCTCGGTCCTGTTCCTGGGATTCAGGTCGATCCCGCGGGCGAGGGCGAGCGCGGCTACCCTCGCCTTGCCCGACGCGGGCGCGGTCGAGCGGAACTCGAGGTCCAGGGCCCGTATCATCCGGGGCGGCGTCTCCGTCGCTATGATCGCGCCGACGGCGTCGCTCGGATCCTCGAGGATGAAGGCGAGGCTCCGCTCGGCCTGGTCGCGCACCCGCTTGGAGTACCATCCTTCGCTGGCGAAGAATAGCGGGGCGAATCCGAGGGGCGATCGCATCCTCTCCAGGGAAAGCACGCACCCGTAGGCTACCTTCTCGCCGTAATCCCGGTCGGCGGTAGGCTGGTTGTTGAGGTCGCGTAGTAGCAGGGATACGCGCTGCGCGTATTCGACCGCGCGCATCGACCCGAGCGCGATCAGCGCCTCTGCCTTGGTCAACGGGTCCGGAGAGTCGTCGACGGCGCGCATCACCGAAGCCGCGGCGTTCACGTAACGCGCGTCCCCGAGCTTCTTGAGCAGCACGCGCGTCAGGCGCTCGTAGGTCTCGCGCTCCGGGCCCGGCTTTACCGAGCTCCGGGCCGCGAGCGCCCAATCGAGCGCGTCGGAGATATACGGAGCCAGCTCGGGGTCGTCTATCGATACGGCCGAGGTAGCGGCCGTGTACTTCTGCTGAATCGTCTCGGCGTCGGCGAGTATCCTGCCATAGACCCTGGCGGTCTCGTCGGCGAACGCGGGGACGGTCGCGGCGGCTATGGCCGCGACCATGGAAATTATCTTCAGGGTGCGCATATTCATCCTTCTATCGATCGGATTCCGCGTCATTCGGAGGTGACGATACGGGTTTCCGTGCGGTACGCGTAATCATACCCGACGATTTCTCGCGTCTTGCCCGTTGCATCGGCCAGGATTCTCTTTATGAGCGCGCCGTCGGGCGAGTACTCGTAGGACAGGCGGCGCTCCAATCGGCCGTCGGCCCTGTAGGCGCTTTCCTGGGTAAGGCGCCCGTTCGCGTGGACGTAATCGATCCAGCCGTCTCGAACGCCCGTCGCATCGAAGTACTCGATCCTGGAAAGTACTATTCCGTTCTCGTAACCGTATTCCAGGCGGCCCTGCAGCGCCCCGGCTCCGTCATACATACTGGCCGCGGCCGGGACGTCGCCTTTATAGGAGTAGTCCGTCCTGGCCAGGACGAGACCTGCCGCCGACAGGACGCGCCATGACGCCTTGCGTCCATCGCTCCATCGCCACTCCGAGACGGACTGGACGCCGCCGACTCCGTCCTTGATGGTCTCCCGGGCGAGCGCGCCGCCGCTTCCGTAGGCGTATTCGCTCCGCGACGACAGAGCGCCGTCGGCGCCGAACGTCGACTTGGCCGCGAGCTCGCCGCCCGAGTACTCGTAGTCGACGCGCTCGACGGGATCGGGCGACGAAGGCTTCCGTGCGACGGTCGACAGTAGTCGCGCATAGCCGTCGTCGTAGGAATGCTCGACGACTCTCTCGACGACGCCGTCAGCGAACGAGACTGTTTCCTTGATGACTATCGGCACCTTGTACTCTTCTGTTCGTTGTACAGGCTTCTCGGGCTCTGGGGACGGAACCGGTTGCGAGACGCAAGACGCCACCAGAATAGCGGCGGTCGCCAGCCAAAGTCGTTTCATACGTACCTCCTGACAGGGATAGGTGATGGAGCACGTTGGCTTACATATGAACTGGCTAAGTCAAGGCTCGCGCCTGCCGTCGCCGATACCGGAATCACTATTTCCTGCGAAGCCTGTACCATAGGCTTATGGTCTGCAGCCTTAGCGACATGAATAGCCTTAGGGCGATCCATGGGCGTCTGGGCAGATAATGAAGCCATTCGGCGCCCTTGGAGAACAAGGCGGCGGACGGCCTGCTCCGCCGTTCGGCGAATACCTCGAAGACGTCCGAGCACCAGAGTTGTATTCCCGAGTTGAAGTTCTTCATGTTCCGGGGGATCCAGCGCTCGCTGCCGGGGACGCCCTTGCCTACCAGGAGCAGGGTAGGAGCCGACTTGCGTATAGCCTCGACGATCTTCGGGTGAAGCGTCTTGGGGAATCGAGCCGAATGCCCGCCTACGACCCTCAGGCCCGGGAACGTCGCCTTGATGTTCTTGGAGGCCTGTACAAGGCCCTTGGGGCTGCCTCCGAACATATAGGCCGACTTGCCCCAGCGTTCCAGTATGGACAGTAGCCTGACGATGAACTCGAACGGCTCGTAGCGGACGGGTACCGGCCGTTTCAGGAATTTCGCCGTCTTTATGATCGGCATGGATATCGGTATAACGAGGCTGGCGCCCGCGACCATGGTCCGGAACTCGCCGGATCTGCGCGCGCGCATCAGGTCGGCGGTCGACAGGAGGATTATCTGATGGTTCTTGCCATCGGAATACATGGCCTTGACGACCTCTTCCAGGTCTTCCGGGGCGACGATATCGACCGGAACCTTGAGGACGCTTATTCTTCGTACGCGGTCATTGACCATGAGGAACGCTCCAGACAGACGATACGGATGGACGCGATGGCGAAAACGGCGGCCGTTTCGGCGCGCAGAACCGTCGGGCCCAACCATCCGGGCATGAATCCGCCCTCGGTGAGGGCTCGGACCTCGTCATCGTCGAATCCCCCCTCGGGACCGACGCACGCGACGATCTCGTCCGGTACGATGGTACAATAGCGATGGATAGACGACTGCGCAAGGGGAGCTTCATGGAAGAATAGTCCGAGCCGCCGTCCCGGTTCTGGAGGTAGCCCTGCGCACAAGTCGCGGATAGTCATAGGCTCGGCGAGCCTGGTCGGCGTCGACGACCCCGATTGGCCGAGCGCCTCGGAGACGACCCTTCGCAGGCGCTCTATCCTGCCGGCCGCGTGTTCCATCGGTACGGATCTGGAGGTGATCAGCGGCAGTATGGAGGAGACGCCCGCTTCGGTAGCCGCGCGCGCCACGTCGTCCATCTTGGAGCCCTTGAGGAGCCCTATGGCGAGAGTCGTGCGCGGCAACGTCGTGCGCGGCAACGTCGTGCCGGTAGATGCTTCCCCCGCGGGAATTCCCCGCGTTGCGTGTCCGGCCCGCACGTCCGGCTTGTAATCCGATCCGTTTACGGCGTCCGCCTTCGTTACCGATAAGTCTATGCTGTCCCGGCTCATCGTCTTGATCGAACAATCGTATAGCGACCCGTCCGGCCCGATAGCGGGGAACGAATCCCCGGGTACGAGCCGGAGGACGACGCCGAGGCGCCGCGCCTCGCGGCCGCGTATCTCGCAGGTCGGACCGCCTTCCCACGTGGCGGGCAGGACGAATTGCCTCACTGCGGCGACTAGTTACCGGAGCCGGCCGAGGCGGTAGCGGTCATGGCCGAGGCGGCGGCCCCGGTCTGCAGGTCCTTTACGGAGGGCGCCTCCGAGACGAGCGTCGGGAAGCTCTTGTCGGCGATCGTCTTGAGGGCCGCATTCAGCTGCAGGTCGTAGTCGAGATCGTAGATCGGGCTTATCGACGTGCGCTCCAGCTGGTTCCTGATGAGCTTCTTCAGCACCCGCTCCGATACGGTCGATCCGGCCTCCCTCAGTCCCTCGACGTACCGCTCGATCTGCTGGGGCGACGCGTTGGGATTGGCTGCGGCGAAGGCGGCGAAGACGTCGCGCTCGATGAGGCTCGACAGAGACGCCTCCTGCTCCGGCGTGAGCATCGGTTCCTTGACCTCGAAATCGGGCGCTATGCCTATCTTGTCGATATTCGCGTCGCTGGGCGTATAGTACCTTGACATGGTCAGCTTGAAACCGGTGTCTCCGAGCGGCAATACCTGCTGGACCGATCCCTTGCCGTACGTGTTCTCGCCGACGAGGTACGCTCGCTTCTGGTCCTTCAGCGCCCCCGCCAGTATCTCCGACGCGCTCGCGGATCCCTTGTTTATCAGCACGACTACGCGCATGTCGGTCGGCACTACCAGGTCGGGCTTGGCCTGGTATACCGCGTTCTCGTAGCGATTGCGGGATTTCGTCGATACGATGATTCCTTTTTCCAGGAAGAGATCGGCTATCTGGATGACCGACTGAAGGAGCCCGCCGGGGTTGTTCCGAAGGTCGACTACGAGCGAACGGTAATCCTGCGCCCCGAACCAGTCGAGGGCCTCCCGGACGCGGGGCAGAGTCTGCGGGGTAAATTCGATTATCCGGAGGTACCCTACCTTGTCGGGAAGCATCGCGCGCTTTACCGTCGGTACTTCTATCAGGGCGCGTTTGACCGTCTCGTCGAAGACCAGCCCCGCGCCGCGTAGAATGGTTATCGTCACGTTGGAATTCGGCTCTCCGCGCAGGCGCTTGAGAACCTCGTCCATGGAGAGAGGCTCGGTCGGTTCGCCGTCTATATGGGTGATCTGGTCGCCGGGCATGATCCCGGCTCGCCAGCCGGGGGTGTCCTCGATAGGCGACACGATCTCGACGTAGAGCCGCTGCTCGGGGCGTTTCGGATCGGGGAGCGGCTTGGATATATAGAGTCCTATGCCGCCGAACCTGCCGGTGGTCGTATCGCTCAGGTCGCTCATCATCGCCTCGGTGAGGAACGTGGAATACGGGTCCCCGAGCGAATCGAACATGCCTTGCATCGCGCCTTCGTACAGGACGCCGGGATCGACCTCGTCGACGTAATTATCGAGGATGAAGTTAAAGGCGCTCTGGAATATCGAGAAGTAGCGCTGGCTTTCTGCCTTGGCGTCCTGTCCGTACGCCAGAGGGGCGCTGAACGACAGCGCCGAGCAGAATATGGCTACAACGGCTATGACGCTCCATGCGGCGCGGTCGCGCCCGCGATCATTGGAATTCTTCATATCTTTACTATCCTCATTGGCGGCCTCGCAGTCAACTATCGTCGCGCCGCGCCTGGCGCGACGCGCCGCTTCTATTGACAGTCCAGAATTCGGGGCACTAGACTTCGACAGGCTGAAGTAGCGCGCTAGCGCCCTGAATTTCTCGTGGAGAGGCGGCTCGATGGCTGATTTTCTGGCGGATTCCGATTTTGAACTCTACCGCAAGCTTATATACGATGAGAGCGGCATACATTTCTCCGCGACGAACCGATCGATCCTCGAGAGCCGACTCCGGGAGCGGCTCAGGGATCAGAAGCTTCAGACTCCGCAGGAATACTACGCCATCCTTATCAAGGACAAGGAAGAGCTCAAGGTCCTGCTGGATTCGGTGACGACTAACCTGACCAGATTCTTCCGCAATCAGGCGCATTTCGACGCTTTGCAGCACTTCGTCCTGCCGGAGCTCTCCAAGCTCCGCCAAGCCGAGCGTAAGGTGCGCGTATGGAGCGCCGGTTGCTCCACCGGCGAGGAGCCGTACACGATAGCGATGCTCCTCAGGGAATTGCTCTCGCCCGGATGGAACGCGGAGATCACGGCGAGCGACATTAGCCTCAAGTCCTTGATGGTAGGCAAGGAGGGCTTTTATCCGGATATGCGCATCCAGGGCATTCCGGAGGGGTATCTGGCCAAGTACTTCGAGAAGCGTCCCAACGGGTATCAGATCAAGGACGATATCAAGAAGACCATCCGCTTCGATTACCATAATCTCAAGAACGATTCGGGACAGAGAAACCTGGATGTGGTATTCTGCCGCAACGTGCTGATCTATTTCGACGAAGCCGCCCAGAAAGCGGCGATCGAGCGGTTCTGGGACGCGATGGCCCCGAAGTCTTACTTGTTCATCGGTCATTCGGAGTCGTTATTCGGAATGAATACGAAATTCGAATTCGTAAAGACCGACTGGGCTTGTTTTTACAAGAAATCAATATAAAGGACGCGGAGGAACGACGTGCCCGAGCCTATTTCAGTCCTTGTGGTCGACGATTCGGCCCTGATGAGGAATCTCATTTCCAGGATCATCGATTCCACTCCCGGGTTGCGCACCGCGGACAAGGCCATGAACGGAGTCTTCGCGCTGC
Source organism: Spirochaetae bacterium HGW-Spirochaetae-3 (assembly GCA_002839315.1). GTDB lineage: Bacteria > Spirochaetota > Spirochaetia > Treponematales > UBA12059 > SZUA-370. Next base: position 66,628 of record PGXV01000002.1, on the reverse strand, counting down.
AGAAGATTCCCAAGTGCCATCCCGACGTCATCGTGCTCGACATAGAGATGCCCGAGATGAACGGCATCGAGTTCTTGAAGGAGCGCAAGCGCCTCGGCATAGAAATCCCGGTCGTTATCCTGTCGAGCGTAGCCAAGAGCGGCGCCCAGGTGACGATGGAGGCGCTCTCCCTCGGCGCTTCCGACTTCATTACCAAGCCTTCCGGTTCGGTCTCGTCCGATATCCATACGGTGGCCGGAGAGCTGTCGCGCATGCTCGTCGCGTACGGAGCCCAGTACCAGCGCGTGAAGGGCAAGGAGCCGCCGCGCTACGATTTCGATGCGCCGGAGCGTATGTTCGACTCGGTTCCCGGCGAGGCCCGCCTCCTGAGGGCGCCTGAACCCAGGCCGGCCCCGCCCAAGCCGCTTAGGGCTCCCGGCACTACCGAGGTCATCGCCATCGGCATTTCGACCGGCGGGCCCAATGCGCTTCGCGAGGTGTTCGCCCGGATAGCTCCCGACCTCGGGCGGCCCGTCGTCGTCGTCCAGCACATGCCCGCCGGCTTTACCGAAGAATTCGCGGCGAGCCTCGACAGGATCTGCCCGCTGGAGGTGAAGGAGGCGGCCGAAGGCGATATCCTGAAGCCGGGCCGCGTGTTGATCGCCCCCGGCGACTGGCACGTCGTAGTGGAGCGACGTTCGCTCGCCGGCATCGTTCACGTCAATCAGGACCCTGCCGAGAACGGGCACCGGCCGAGCGCCGACGTGCTTTTCCGTAGCGTAGCCAGGGAATACGGTAATAAGGCGCTCGCCGTGATCATGACGGGCATGGGCAAGGACGGAGCCAAGGAGATAGGCTCTGTGTACCGCGAGGGCGGCATCACGCTCGGCCAGGACGAGGCCACGAGCGTCGTCTACGGCATGCCCAAAGTGGCGCATGAGATGGGTAATGTCATGGAGCAGGTGCCGCTCGGTCGCATGGCCGAGCGTATATCTGAGTTGGCCATGGAGCGGAGGTAGCCGCGGCTATTTGTCGTCCGGCCTTCAAACCATTATATTATTTGTAATATATAAGGAGGCCGATATGGCTATGAAAGCGGACGAGAGGAACACGGCGGGCGGGCGGATTGAAGCGACGGCTGACGGTAAGGAAGACTTGAATCCTTGCGATAAGCCGCATACCGCGGAGGCGATGCGTAACGACAAGGAAGACGAAGCGTGCGATGACGGGGTGCGCTGAGCCTATTTAGCGGAGGGAGCCTCGTTCCATGGCTTCCTCCGCCATAGCGTCAACCCTGGACCACTTCGGTGACCTCGGGTACTACTTTTTTGAGATACGCCTCTACGCCCTGCTTGAGCGTCATGACGGCCATCGGGCACGATCCGCATGCTCCCTTGAGCCTGACGGTGACCTTGCCTTCTTCCGAAACCGAGATAAGCTCGATATCCCCTCCGTCGGCCTGTAACGACGGCCGTACGTCCTCTATCGCCTTCTTGATGCTCTCTAGGTCTGCCATTGATGCTCCTCGCCGATAATGTAATAGTCCTTCAGTCTCGGGTCAAGCCAGAGGGCTTCCAGGAAAAAGCGACTTTTCCGCTGGATTATATGATAGTTTTGTATATATATAGTAAGTGTCCTCTTGACTCTCTCCTTGCCAAATAGGAGAATCGAATATCCAAAATTCTCACTTTCGTTCTCGATATCGAATGACATACGGCGCAAGGAGTGCACATGGCCGACACAAAGAAGATTCTCATTCTCGGAGGCGGTTACGGCGGCGTCTGGGCGGGGAAGATCCTTGAGAAGCGTTTCCGCAAGGATGATAGCGTTCAGATAACCTTGGTCGATAAGAAGCCGTTTCATACGCTCATGACCGAGTTGCATGAAGTCGCCGGATGGAGGACGGAGCCAGAGTCCGTCCAGGTGAATTTCCGTAAAATATTCGGAGCCAAGAATATCGACGTGGTTCTCGACGAGATCCAATCCGTCGATTTCAAGGGTAAGAAGGCCGTCGGAAAGGCTGGCTCCTACGAATTCGATTATATCGTCGTAGGCGCCGGAGCCGAGCCCGAGTATTTCAACATACCCGGCGTCAAGGAAAATTCGTTCAGCCTCTGGTCGTTCGAAGACGCCATGAAGGTTCGGCACCATGTAGAGGATGCCTTTACCCGGGCGGCGGAGGAAACCGATCCCGCCGTCCGCAGGCGCATACTCACGTTCGTCGTCGCCGGCGCCGGCTTTACCGGCATGGAACTCATCGGCGAGCTGCTCGAGTATCGCGACGCGATGTGCCGGAAGCACTATATCGACCGCGCCGAGACACGCGTCGTCAATATCGAGGCGCTACCGTCGATCCTCCCGATCCTCGAGGAGCCGCTCCGCGTCCGCGCCGAGAAATACCTGGCCAAGATGGGTTGCGAGGTGATTCTCAACGCGTCTATCATCGGCGCGGAACCGGGCAAGGTGCTCTGCAAGGACGGTTCGGTCATCGAGACCGATACCTTCGTATGGACCTGCGGCGTCAAGGGCAGCTCCTTCGCCGCGGGCCTCGAGCTGACCAAGGGAGAGCGCGGCCGCGGTCGCCTGCAGGTCGACGCCGAGATGAGGAGCGTCGACTATCCGTACGCGTACGTGGTCGGCGATAACGCCTTCTTCCTGGAGAACGGCAAGCCGGTCCCGCAGATCGTCGAGGGCGCCCACCAGACCGCCGAGGTCGCCGCCAAGAACATCATCGCCGATATCGAGGGCGCGACGGAGCGGCACCAGTTCAAGTCCAACTTCCACGGCTTCATGGTATCGCTCGGCGGGCGCTTCGGCGTAGCCAACGCCGGCGGCATGAAGAGCCACGGCTTCATAGCGATGGCGATGAAGCACATGATAAACATGTGGTACCTCCTCAACATCGCCGGCCTGAACCAGGTCTGGGAGTACGTCAAGCACGAATTCCTCGATATCCAGAACAGGCGCTCGTTCATCGGCGGCTTCGCGACCTGGAAGGTCCGCGGATATTGGCCCCTCCTGCTTCGTATGTGGCTCGGCCTCATGTGGGTCATGGAAGGCGTTAACAAGATCGGCGAGGGATGGCTCGCGTGGAGCGCCGGTTCCAAGAGCGGCTGGATGTTCAGCTCGGGCGTCGTGCAGAAGGGCGTACAGGTAGCCGAGGCCGTCAGCGCGGCCAGCGCGACCGGCGATTGGTCCTCCGCGGAACCCGTAGCCGAGGTCGTGACCGCCGCGTCCGGCGCCGTCGCCGAAACGGCCGTCGAGGCCGTCTCCGCAGCTTCCGGCGCCGTCGCGGATACCGCAGCGGCCGTCGCCGAAACGACCGCGCGGGCGTTCGGCAAGGTCTGGGACCTGACCCTGCCGATCTTCAACTTCAACGGAGCGGTGAGCACCTGGTTCCGGACCACCTTCATGGACGGGATCTTCGCCTACCTGCCGTACCAGGGGTTCCAGACGATGATAGTCGTGATGGAGATCGCTATCGGTCTCGCGTTGTTCGGCGGCTTCTTTACCTGGTGGGCCGCGGTGGCGAGCATCGGCATGTGCCTCGTGTTCACGCTGTCCGGAATGTTCGCGTGGGACCAGCTATGGTTCGTGTTCGCCGGTATCCTGATGCTCGGCGGCGCCGGCCGCTCGTTCGGCATGGACTACTGGAGCGTCCCCTGCTTCAAGAAGTGGTGGAACGGCACGAAGTTCGCCCGCAAGTGGCATTTCTACGCCGACGATCCGACGAAATAGAGACTAGATACGAGTTGGCTTCGCCGCGGGGGCATGACGCGCCTCGCGGCGGTATTTTCCGACCGACCCTAATAGACCAGGAAGACGAGCTCAAGCGACGATGACAGATTTCTGGAACGGTATACCCGAAATGTCCGAGAGGCTCGACGCGGTCCGCGACCGGATGAAGACGGTCGTCGGATCGGACGGCTTCCCCCTCGCGGACGCTATCCAACGCCTCATAGACGCTAAAGGCAAGATGCTCAGGCCCGCGTTCCTGTTGATGGCGGGTCGCTTCGGGAGGCGTCCCAAGGACCTGACCGACCTGGCCGCGGCGGTGGAGCTCCTCCATATCGCGACGCTCATACACGACGACGTGATAGACGAATCCGATACCAGGAGGGGCGTGTCGACGGTCCACTCCGAATACGGATCCAAGCACGCCGTGCTCGCGGGCGACTGGCTGTTTTCCCGCTGCTTCCGCCTCGCGTCCGACAGCTCGAGCCCGGAGAACGCCAGGCTGCTAGCCGCGCTCATCGGGGCGCTGTGCTCCGAGGAGATCCACCAGGATCTCGAGCGTTGCGCCTGGCCGAGGAGCGAGCGGAATTACCTGCGGAAGATAGCCGGCAAGACCGCCGCCCTGTTCTCGCTCTCCCTCCGCGCGGGCGCCGTAGAGACCAAGGCCTCGCTATCGAATATCGCCGCCCTGACCCGCGCGGGATACGCCGCCGGCATGGCCTTCCAAATAATGGACGACGTCCTCGATTATGAATCGAGCCAAGGCGCGATGCGAAAGCCCGTCGCAAAGGACGTGCGCGAAGGCCTGTGCACGCTTCCCCTGATACTCGCCGTCCGGGCCTGTCCCGGGCGTATCGAACCGCTACTCGGCCCGAATAAGCCCGATGACGCGACGACGGAAGCCATCGTCGCCGTCGTCAGGGAATCGGGGGCGATGGACGCCGCACGGTCGCGCGCGGCCGTCTATACGGAACGCGCGATGCGAGAGATCCAGCGGCTACCGCGGGGCGCCGCGCGCGACGAGCTCCATACTACTATAGAACGCCTGCTTACCCGTACATTCTAAGGATCATCCATGCTTACCTACGTTCTAGCCGGATTCGCCCTGTCGATGGACGCGTTCGCGGTATCGGTTTCCAGCGGCATCTGCGTTCCCGGGCTGAGCCTCGCCTACGCGGCTCGTACCGCCTTCGCGTTCGGACTCTTCCAGTTCGCGATGCCGCTACTCGGTTACGCCGCGGGCTCCGCCTTCGCCCCGTTCATAGCGTCATGGGATCATTGGCTCGCGTTCGGCCTGCTCGCCGTCGTCGGGGGCAAGATGATCGCCGATTCCTTCAAGGCGGGGAACGAGGCGTCGTGCAGCGACGAGGACCGGCGCAGGCTCGACGTCCGCGACGTACGCGTGCTGATCGTCCTGTCCGTGGCCACGAGCATAGACGCGCTCGCCGTGGGCGTAAGCTATAGCGTAATCCGCGCGCCTATATGGATCGCGGCATCGATCATCGGGGCCATAACCTTCGCGCTCTGCCTCGTCGGTTGCGAATTCGGCAAGCGTATCGGCTCGCGCCTGGAACGCTGGGCCGAGCTCGCCGGCGGGATAGTCCTCGTAGGCATAGGCCTGAAGATCATATTCGAGCACCTGCTGGCCTAGCGGGGATGTGATCCGTAATCAGTGGAAGATACGCTATCTTGATCACAGATCACAGATCACAGATCACTTCTTATTACGACAGCCCGATAATCCTCCCGGTCTCCACGTCTATGTCCATGCCCATGTATCCGGGCTTGCTGGAGAGTCCGGGCATCGTGTTGATCTCCCCGGAGAGCGGGTATATGAAGCCGGCGCCGGCCGCGATGCGCACGTCGTTGATCGGGAAGATGAAACCCTTCGGCGCTCCCTTCAACGCCGGGTCGTGCGACAGGGAGTACTGGGTCTTGGCCATGCATATGGGTAGCTGGCCGTAGCCGAGCTCGCCGAACTTGTCGATGGCCTTATCCGCCTCGGCGGAGTACGCGACGTGCTCGGCGCCGTAGACCTCCCGGGCGATGCGCTCGATCTTCTCCTTTATCGAAAGCTCGAGCGGATAGAACGGCTCGACGTTGCTAGGGCGATTCGCGGCCTTGACCACGGCCTCGGCCAGCTCGACGGCGCCGTCGCCTCCTTCCGCCCAGTTCTTCGTTACTACCGCGTCCATCGCGCCCGCCTTCAGCGCCGCATCCTTGATGACGTTCCATTCGGCCTCGGTGTCCGTCGGGAACGCGTTTATCGCTACGACGGCCGGAACGCCGAATTTGCGTACGATGCCGAGATGGGCGATCAGGTTGGACAGGCCCTTCCTGACGAGCTCGATGTCCTCCTCGACGTAGGCCTTTCCCAGCGGCTTGCCCGGCGATACCTTGGGGCCGCCCCCGTGCATCTTGAGCGCCCGTACCGTCGCGACAAGCACCACGGCGTCCGGGAAGATGCCCGAGGTCCTGCACTTGATGTCGACGAATTTCTCGAACCCCATGTCGGCGCCGAAGCCGCTCTCGGTAACCACGTAGTCGCCTATCTTCGTGGCTATCAGGTCGGCGATGACCGACGAGTTGCCGTGCGCGATGTTGGCGAACGGCCCCGCGTGCACGAAGGCCAGCTGCTCTTCCAGGGTCTGCAGTATGTTCGGCTTGATGGCGTCCTTGAGGAGTATCGTCATGGCGCCGGCGACGCCGAGGTCCTCGGTAGTGACGGCCTTGCCCTTCTTGTCTATCGCGAGGACTATCCTGCCCATGCGCTCGCGCAGGTCCTTGAGGTCCTTCGCGAGCGCTAGTATCGCCATTACCTCGCTGGCGACGGCGATGTCGAAGCCGCTCTGACGGAGCGGGCCGTTGTCGACGCCGCCTATCCCGAGCACGATATCGCGGAGCGGCCTGTCGTTCATGTCTACGACTCGGCGCCATAGTACCTGATAGGGGTCGATGTCGAGCTTGGTCATGCCCTGCTTGGCGAAGAACGCGTCGGACCAGCGGCCTTCGTGGTACATCCGGGCGTCCAGCGCCGTCGCGCAGAGGTTGTGGGCGGCGGCGACCGCGTGTATGTCGCCTGTCAGGTGCAGGTTGAAGTCCTCCATCGGCACGATCTGGCTATACCCGCCGCCGGCCGCGCCGCCCTTGATGCCGAAGGTCGGACCCATAGACGGTTGGCGTATCGCCGCGATCGCCTTCTTCCCTATGCGCCCGAGACCCTGGGTCAGGCCGACCGTCGTCGTGGTCTTGCCCTCGCCGAGCGGGGTCGGGCTTATCGCCGTTACGTCTATATATTTCGCCCGCTTCGGCGCGTCCGCGTTCTGCTTGAGGAATTCGAGGCGGACCTTGGCCTTGTACTTGCCGAAGTGGTCGATGCACTCGTCGCATATGCCGTAATTCTCGGCTACCTGGACTATCGGCCGTATCGTCGCGGCCTGCGCTATCTCGATGTCGCTCGGGACGGGGGATTTTCTCTCTATCGACATATTGCCTCCTGTAATGATCGGCCATGATCCGAACGGATCGACCAGCGGATATAATGGTAGCGTCTTGGCCGAGCGAGGTCAAACGCGATTACGGCTATACTATGGCTTGTTCGGCGTCCACGTTGACGATACCTCGCCCTCCCGGTTAGGATGCCGTCATGAACCAATACCGTATCGAAGGCGGCCACCCCCTCAAGGGAAGGATCCGCGCGAGCGGCAACAAGAACGCCGCGCTCCCGTGCATAGCCGCGGCCCTCCTTTCGGAGGAGCCTGTAACCTTACGCAACGTCCCCGAGATAGAGGACGTCCTCGTGATGCTCGATATCTGCAGGGCGCTCGGCGCCACGGTAGAAAAGCTCGACAGGAACGCCTGGAGGATAGACGGCTCCGCCGTCAAGGCCGCCGATATACCGGCCGGTCTCGCCGCCAGGGTGCGCGCGTCGATCCTGTTCGCGGGGCCGCTGCTCGCGAGGTTCGGCAAGGTCACCCTTCCGCCTCCCGGCGGCGACGTCATCGGCCGCAGGCGGCTGGACACGCATTTCCTCGCGCTCGAGGAACTCGGCGCCCGCATCGAGGTGGACGGGACCTTCCAGTTCACGGCCAACAAGCTCAAGGGCGCGGATCTCTTCCTCGACGAGGCCTCGGTGACCGCTACCGAGAACGCCGTGATGGCAGCGTCGCTCGCGGAGGGGCGTACGGTCATCCGCAACGCGGCTAGCGAGCCCCACGTGCAGGACGTGTGCAGGCTCCTTCTCGCCATGGGGGCGTCCGTCTCGGGCATAGGCTCGAACATCCTGACCATCGACGGTGTCGCCGCCTTGCACGGAGCCGATTTCTCCATAGGCCCCGATTTCATGGAGGTGGGCTCGTTCATCGGACTGGCCGCCGTAACCCGTAGCGACGTCGTCATCGACGGCGTCGCCCCCGACGACCTCCGCATGATGAAGATAGCGTTCGGCCGACTCGGTATCAGCTGGAGCCTTGACGGAGACGCGCTTTCGGTACATTCGGGCCAGACCATGCGCGTCGTGCCCGATCTGGGGGGGCAGATACCCAAGATAGACGACGCGCCGTGGCCGGGATTCCCGCCCGACCTCACGTCGATCATGACCGTCGTCGCGACTCAGGCGGAGGGTACCGTGCTTATACACGAGAAGATGTTCGAGTCGCGTATGTTCTGGGTGGACAAGCTCATAGGCATGGGCGCGCGTATCGTGCTGTGCGACCCGCACCGCGCCGTCGTATCGGGGCCGGCGAGGCTCCGCGGCGATTCCCTGACGTCTCCCGACGTGCGCGCCGGCATGGCCCTCGTCATCGCTGCGCTGTGCGCGGAAGGCACGAGCGTCATAAGGAACGTCTACCAGATAGAACGCGGATACGAGAGGATCGCCGAGCGTCTACAGGCCCTCGGCGCCGTGATCGAGCGTTCCGACGGCTAATACCGCTAGCGGGCGCCGCGGCCGGCTATACGGGCCGCGGCGAAGAGGCTGACGACGACGCACAGGCCGAGGAATCCTAGCCAGGCTGCCATGAAGAAGCCGCTCGGTATCCACGTAGCGAAGGCCCTGGCCGCAATCACTTCCGCGCCGGCGACGACTCGTAACGGCGGGATGGCGAGAGCGACGAGAATAGGCGCGGTCAGGTACCTCGCCGTTGCTCCCACCGGCTCCGTCGGCTTGAATCGTATACCGAGCCCGGCGCCTATCAGCACGAGCATCAGCACGGCGAACGGGTAGGCCGCCCTTCCGGCGAGCTCCGCGCGAAGCGGCTTTCCGTCCATGCCCAAGCGTTCGGCGTCGTCTATCCCCGTCGCCAAGAGCGCGAGGTCTATGTCCTCCGGTGCGCCCGAGAGTCGTAGCGCCATCGAAGCGTCTTCCTGGTCGAAAGGAACGGTTATAGCGTATCCCGGATCGTCTCCGAGCCCTCCGGACGACGTATACCGGGGCTCCCAGACGAGATCCGGCCTGAGCCTGTCGACGGCCTTGAGGACGAGCGTTCGGCCGTGGAGACGGGCGAACGGCGCCTTGACCCGAATGTCCGGGTCGCCGTCCAGGACGAGCGAAAGATCCCTGAAATAGACGGCTTCCTCCGATGAGGCGGCGCGCGAAGCAGATACGGATGCGGTAGCGCCGCCTGGCTCTTTCAGGGTGATCGAGAAAGGCTTCTCGTCTGAGCGCGAGAACGCCCGTTCGTCCTCCTCGATGAAGAACGCTATGGTCGAAAGGCCTTCGGCGCTCCTCGCCATGTAGGTCTTTACGTCCTCGTCCGCCCCGTTATCGGCCGCCAGCTCGGAGTATATCCTGTACGCCTCCAGGTAGTCGCCTTCCTGGAAGCGCGCGTAGCCCTCGAGCTTCCTTTTGTAGAAGGCGGCTGCGGCCTTCTCCTCCGCGGAGGGGCCGAGCCTCTGAAGGTCTCTCCACGTCTCGTCTACGAGCCGCCTGACTTCGGGCCGTTTCGAGTAGACGGCCGCTGAGCGTTTCGCCAGGTAATGCGCGTCGAAGATGCGTCCCGCCTTCCGAGCCTCGATAGCCTCGAGGTAGAAGCGGTTGCCCGCGAGCCAGGCGGCGTCTTCCTGTCGGGCTAGCGGTACTTCGGACGTCTCCCCCGCGGTAGCCTGCGCGCGGATAGACGCCGATTCTACGCGGTCGTATAGCGACGAATAGCGCTCGTCCAGCTGGTCTATCGCCGCTCCGGTGATAAGGGCGCGTTGGGCATCGGCCAGCCTGCCCTCTCGCAGGGCCGTATCCGCCACCCGGATCGAGTCTATGAATAGCTGGCTTTGGCTTTCAAGGCGATTCTTGCGCCCTTCAAGCCCTGGAACGATGAGCAGGTAGAAAATAGAAACGATCGCCGCCATGGCGAAGGCCGGCATCAGGACCTTGTACGCCGCGCCGGAAAAGTTATCGCTCGCGTCCGATGATTCCATCGATATCGCCGACGCGACGAGCAGTATGGCCGGAGCCCACTGCGCCACGTACAGAAGCGCCTTCGTCAGCTCCCACGATATCGCGAATTTATACAGGATGTCCGCTCGGCCGATAGACGCGAGCGATACGAAAAACCCGACCGCGAACGACAATGCGATCAGCGCCGCGGCGGATGCCATGAATCCTGGTTTTTTGTCAGGCATCCCGGCGTCCTCCGTTCGGTTTTCTCGCGAGAAGCATATCGAAAAGCAACAGCGCGAGCGCGCTGCCTCCCGTCAGGATAGTCGTGGATAGCATCTTGGGCACGGAGAAGCCAAGAAGTCCGAATAATGCGTCGGCCGGCCCCGAGAGGTACAGGGTGAAGAGGTATATCGCGATCAGGGCCGCGCAGGGAGCGATAAAGGCTCCAAGGAGCGGCCTGCCTCTCGAGAGGCGCGTACAACCCCAGAAAGCCGAGACGAAGGCCGCGAACGATGCCAATCCACCCCCGAAATCCAGCCACGGCGCGTTCGCGACGTCGGTCAGCCATTGCCCGATATGCCTGTAGGCCGTTGGCAATGCGGCGAGCCCCGGCGTGGTCGGTATATCGTAGAATCGAAGGAGAAGCGCGATTCCGGCCAGTGTCGAGGCGGCCAATGGCATGATGACCAGATGGCCGAGCGCGCGGGAAGAAACCGTCCTGTTCAATAGAAAGAACGTTATGAAGGCGGCTATGACTATCGACACCGGAATAGATGCGGCGGCTATGCCGTAGAGCATGTTCCATGAGCCATCTACGTCGTTACGGAGCATCGCGTCGGCCATCCATACGGTAGATACGCACAGCGACGTAACGCCGAACCAGAGTAGGAACCGGAGGACGGCGGACGCGTAATTTTTCATCGGTGAAAACTGTAGCATGCGTCATTGCGCTTGACAAGCCGAATGGTATACCCAGTAGCTAGCACCCTATGTGCACAACTTATGCACAAGAGCTCGACGAAAATGGCTGTACTCATTTTTGAGCTTTTGGAGCTTCGGCTGAATATCGCATATCCTAATTCCATATTATGAAATATAAATCTATATTATAAAAGTAATTAAAAACCGTGTTACTTTCGTGATGCAAAATGATACAGAGCTGTACGTTTTTTTATACGATCAGAATACTTGTTATTGGCTTCATCACAAAGAATGAACAGGTTATCCACAAGATCGAGACGCTGGCAAAAAATAACCTTGTTTCACGCGAATAATCGATATCCGCCTTGGTCGCAGCGTAGCGCGCGAGCGATATCGACGGCGCCGACGCTTCGTAGCGTCGCGCGTAGACGGGAAATTCTCATATCGATGGAGCGGCCGATAGCGGCATCGGAACCTATCGTAGCGGCGATGGCGGAACGGGGTACCGGGCGTCCCCGGTTGCCGTTCAGAAGCAGTAGTATGCCGTATGCGTCGTCGCTCAATTCGACCGAGCCGGAGGGTCCCGTAAGCGTCTTGCCGACGATAGCGACATCGTTCGACCCTAGGCTGAGGCGTTTCCGCGAATGGTACGCGGCTCGGGCGAGGAGTTCGCCTGCGGTCCACGGTTCTCGTATGAAGTCCTGGCACCCTGAGTCGAAGCACTCCGCGGCTATTTCCGCGGGGCCGGTTACTATCAGGGGAATGATTCTCGCTGCGGGGGGAGATGCCAGGAACCGCAACGACGGTACGAGCATGGCATCGAAGCGGGTTTGGTCTATGTCTCCCGATAGCGCCGGGCAAAAGAAAAGGGAGAACGGCGTGTCGTCCTCCCTTTCGATTATCGCTTTATCGTATTCCCCTTCGTCGCCGACGAAGAGGATTCGCACTCTAGGCCTGTCCGGCCGGTTCGGTACCGCCGTCGCCTATCATCTTGCGCTTCAGCTCCTCGAGGAGGATGTCCGCGCCCGCTCCCGACGACTCGAGCTTGGCGAATTCCTTATCGAGCGACGTCGACTGGGACAGGTCGGCGAGCTCGGCCTGAGCGTCGGCCCTGGCTTCGAGCTCGTCGACTTTCTTGGCCATGCGGTCGAAGGTGTCGAAGGCGCTGGTATTGCCCGAAACGCTCGCGAGCGTCTTCTGTATCTTCTGCTGGGCCTCGGCCCTCTTGGCGCGGGCCACGAGGATGTTCTTCTTGCGCGACGCCTCGTCTATCTTGTTCTGGAGCTGCCTGAGCGTCTCCTTGAGCTTTTCTACGGACGATTTCTGCGCTTCCCACTGCGGCTTGAGCTGAAGGAAATAGGTTTCGGCCTCCTGCTTCCGTATCAGAGCTTCCTTGGCCAGATCGTCCCGGCCCGCCTTGACGGCGATGACGGCCTTGCGTTCCCAGTCCTCTGATACGCGCTTCTGCTCGAGCAGCTCGCGTTCTATCTTCTTCTCGTCGGCTATCGCCATCGCGACGGCCTTCTTCGACTCGATCATCTGCTGGTTCATGTCGACGACCAGCTGGTTGAGCATCTTCTCGGGATTCTCGGCCTTGTTGATCATGTCGTTGATGTTGGATGAAACAACCGTCTTCATCCTGTCGAATATTCCCATGGTCGTTAGCCTCCTGTGTTCAAACCCGGAACGCGCCGAGGACGCTGTAGTGCCTGGACAGGGCCAATCCGATAGAATCGAGAGTCGCCTCGAATTCGGGCTTGTCCATCGTGTCGTATTCGAGCGTGTCGATGAGTACGATATCGTCGCCGTCGAGGCCGTAGGCCCCGTGCACCATGTCCGTCCCGTTAAGGCGCAGGAGCTTCTCGAAGAGCTCCTCGCGCTTGACGGGCGGGACCTTCATCACGCGGGCGCGCACGATTACGATAGGGTCTTCAAGCGTGATCGTAATGCCGGGAAGCCCTTTTTCCTGGTCCTCTATATAGAACGCGGACGACGATACTTCCTCGTACGAGATATCGAGATCGATCAGATAGGATTCGACCTTGGTCATTCCTGCCATCGCTTCCTCCTCGTTGGGACGTGCGGAAATATTCGGCGCTTCGCCGAAGCTATCCCAAGAATACCTGGCCGGAATTGTCTATGGCAAGGATCGTCTTGCATTCCGAGCAGCGGAATCGCCCGGGCTTGGCGGCCTTCAGCTTCTTAGTGCATATCGGGCAGGAGAAGATCTTCGGGAATACCGTCTTGGAGTTCACCTGCGAGCCCTGATGGAAATACGCGGTAGCTTCTTCAAGGTTGTCCTTGATGTTGAAGAACTGCGAGAAACCGAGAAGCTGGAATACCTCGTAGACTTTCGGCTGAATCTCCAGTAGGACGATATCGCCCGAGCGGGGCTTTACCGCCTTGAGGAACGCTGTAAACGATCCTATGCCCGTCGATGATACATAGTTGAGGCCGCCGCAATTGAAGATGAGGCGAGAGAAGCCCGAGTCGATGGCTTTGCCGACACGTTTTTGGAAAAAATTAGAATTATACGTATCGATATAGCCCGTCAAGAAAAGGGCTAAGCAGTTCTCAACATGATCGATTTTTTGGAGCCGAATTTTCAGGCTATCGTCCTTCTCGTCGTCGAAGCCAGGAACGATATCGTTATTTGGCATGGTACTCCTCTTCCATCGTGAGGTCTTTTCGATTACTAACGGTCAATTCTATGATCATCATAGGCTGTCGTCAATGCCTTGTCAAATTGATACTGTGCTTGATTAACGACATTATGCGATCTTGTTACCCGTTCGACGTTATTTTCGGCTATTCCGGTCGCTTTTGTAAGCCCCATTTTAATCGGTAACTCGATCATAATGCGTATAGCCCCCTGTCGGTTACAATAATCGAGCCGTTGGCAAGGTCCATCCCGCCGGAAACGAGGTGCAAGGCGAACTCCGCTAGCTCCGCCGCCGGTATCAGACCTCCTCGAGGAGACGCGGACGCGAGGCGTTCCTTCGTCTGTGTAGAGAGGTATTCCGTGTCGATGAACCCTGGGCAGAGTACGGCGCACGAGACGCCGCGCCCGGCGAATTCCGCCGCGATGGATTTAGCGAGCACTCCCAGTCCCGTTTTAGCGGCGGCGTACGCGGCGTTCGACCTGAAGCCCCTGATCGCGTCCGTCCTCGTTCCCCCGAATAGCAGGATGCGCCCGAAGCCCCTGACAGCCATCCCGGTAGCCGCCTCGGTAGCGATAGCGCCGGGCAAGGCGAGACAGGAGAGCGCCGTCATCCTCCAGTCGGCGCTCGTCGTCGCCGCTAGCGGTTTCTGTACGAATGGTCCGTAGGCGACGACGACGATATCGCAGCTCGAGGCGGCCGAGAGTACGGGTTCTGGCGCTTCGCCATCGGATAGATCCGCGCAAATCGTCGAGACTACGGCGCCGAGGGCGCGCAGTTCAGCCGCCGCGGCCGCGAGGCGTATCTCGTCCCTGCCGTGCGCGACGATATCGGCTCCGGCGGCCGCGACGGCCCTTGCTACGGAGAGGCCTATGCCGCCGGTCGCGCCGACGATCAGGGCCTTCAGTCCTTTTAGTTTTCCATGCGTACCCGTATTGTCTGTCATCAGAGCATCTACTATAGTCCCCTCGTCGAACGGAGTAAACCGTCCGCGATGCGGGATCGACTCGGGAGGACTGTATGGATTGCGGGTTCGGGCTCGATGACGTCGCCGTCGTACTGTGCCGCGTCGACGGCCCGGTAAACGTAGGCGCGGTCTGTCGCGCCATGAAGGCTATGGGCATCACCCGGCTGACGTTCGCGGGATGCCCCGATTACGACGAGGTCGCGGTGAGGACGTACGCGCTGCAGGCCTTCGACCTGTACGAGTCGGCCGAACGTTACCCGAACCTGCGCGACGCCCTGTCGGGATTCGGCCTCGCCGCGGGATTCACCCGGCGCGTCGGCCAGCGGCGAAAGGAAAACGTATCCGTGGAGGAATTCGCCGCGGCGGTGCCGGGGCGCGGCGCCGGTTCAGTCGCGCTCGTGTTCGGCAACGAGCGCGACGGCCTGTCCGACGCGGAGCTCGCCCTGTGCGACGAGGCGGTCGGTATAGGTAGCTCCGAGCTTTTTCCGTCGCTTAATCTGTCGCACGCGGTGCAGATAGCCTGCTGGGAACTCCGCAAGAGCTTTCGCGGGAGTGCCGAGCCGGGCGGCAGGGCTTGCGCCCCCAGGACTTCGGCGGAACGGGCCTCTCGGGATATCGCCGACGCCCTTCAGGCCGTCGGATTCTTCAAGATCGCTGGGCGACCGGAAGCGGAGACGTTCCTGCGGAGCGTCGTCGCGCGAGCCGGGCTTTCCGAGTCGGAGCTGGAGCGATTCTCGTCGTTGTTCGTGAAGCTCGGGGCATTATCGGCGAGTTCGCTTGACCGCGGGCCGGTACGATAGTAGGCTCCCATTGGAGGACGATATGAAAAGAACGTTCTGCGCCATCGCTATGGCTATCGCGCTCGTGTCCGCCGTCGCCGCCCAGGGCGCCCCGATCGGCGCTCCGTCCTTCGTAGGCCGGATCGACCTTTCGATCGGCATAGCCCGCCTTGCGGAGATGGCCCGCGCCGATGACACCGAGGCCTTGGCCCGTATATCGGGCGAAGACGCGCTGCTACTGTTCGGTACGCTGTCGCGTCCATCTATAGGCAGCGAGGAACCCTACGAGGCGGTCGCCGAGTTCCTTGAGGGCGAGTGGATCGGCACGTCCAAGATCGTGCTGCATCGCGTCTTCCTCGTGTTCCGGGGTGAGGACTTCCGTGAATTCCTTGACGGCTCTTCGGGCAGGCGAACGGTGGTTATCGCCCGCGACGCGACCTTCAGGACGAGCCCGGACGGCGCAAGGGACGTATACCTGGACGTGATCTCCGTTCGCCCCATCTTCTAGTCAGAAAAGCGACGCCTGCCAGCCCTTGCCCGCGCCGTCGACCTCTATGTCGACGGGCGATATCTCGTCGCGGGGGCCGGACAGGACGCCCGCCCTTCGGACGACGTTCCTGAGTTCCCTGACGTTGCCCGGCCAGTCCCACGTCATCAGCTTGGATAACGCCGCTCCGTTCAGGCGCTTGCCGGGGCTGAATTCCGCCAGGAATGATTCCGTCAGTACCGGGATGTCGCCCTTGTGATCCCTGAGCGCCGGCATTCTCAGCACCAGCGTGTCGATCCGATGCATCAGCTCGGGCCGGAATCTCCTGCGATCGCCGGACAGCGTCGCGTTCGTGGCCGACAGGATACGCACGTCGTAGGCGACCGTATCGATCGAACCGACTCGGGAACCGGAGCTCGTTTCGAGCGTCCGTAGGAACTTGGCCTGCGTGGAAAGCGACAGCTCGCCTATCTCGTCCAGGAACAAGGTGCCGCCGCACGCGGATTCGAACGCGCCCCTCGTCTCCTTCGCGTCGGTGTAGGCGCCCTTGACGGTACCGAACAAAGTGCTTTCGGCGAGCGTCTCCGGAATGGCGGCGCAGTCCACGGGCAGGAAGCGTTTCATGCGGCGCCTGGAGGCCCTATGAATGGCGGCGGCCGCGAGTTCCTTGCCGGTACCGCTTTCGCCTAGAATCAGGACCGGCGCGTCGTTCTTCGCGTATAGCGTTATACGCGCGGCGACGTCACGGAGCGCGGGGCAATCGCCTAGCAGCTTACGGGCGTTCCCCGGGCGCTCCGGTTGCCCGCCGCGGAAGCCGGGACGAGGGCGCTCGGCTACCGACTCCGCCGCGGATTCGGCTATCGCCGTCCTGATCGCGCAGAACAGCGCCTCCGCTCTGTACGGTTTTTCCAGGCATGCGGAGGGCTCGGCCTGTTCCGAACCGGCGGCCGAGCGGCCTTTCCGCGCCAAATATACAATCGCGGGATTCGAGCCCGTCGCTTCTCCGAAACTCGGCGGCCCGCGCGAGCCGTCTATTCCGCGGCATCCTGCGTCGATGATCAGCAGATCCGGCTTCCGATCGTCGGCCATCGAGATCGCCTCGGCGATCGAAGAACAGCTCCGCGTCTCGAATCGGCCTGAAAGGAGGGCTTCGGCGGTCCTCCTGTCATCGGCGTTCCCGTCTACTATTATTATTGATCGCATGGTAACTAAGTCTAGTCATTGGAGAAGCCTGTCAATGATCTGTAAGCGATTATGCCGATAATATCCGTATGGGCTCGCCTGTGCATTACTGTTGCGCGTCGGGCCTGATTAAAGTAATCTATACTGGATACCTTCGATTCGTAAAAAAAAGGATGGAGACGCGATGGCAGGCAATGAGTTGGTCGTAGACGTCACGAAGATCAAGAAGGCGGCGCATAGCGCTATCCCGCTAACCATTACGACGTATACGCTACCCCACGAAATAGAAGTCTATATTGAAGAAGTCCTCGAGGTCTTCCTCGGCGAGCTCGGTCAGGCGAGGATCAAGGATTATCTCGTCTATTGCCTTCGCGAACTTGCCGTCAACGCCAAGAAGGCCAATACGAAGCGCGTGTACTTCGAGTCGAAGGGCCTGGATCTCAAGGACCCCTCCGAGTACGAGGAAGGCATGCGTTCCTTCAAGGCCGATACTATGGAGAATATCTCCTACTACCTCCAGAAGCAGAAGGAAAAACAGTATTATATCAAGATAATATTCCAGGCTCGCGGCTCCAACGTCGTACTCGAGGTGCGGAACAACGCCGAGCTGACCAGGACCGAGTATCTACGTATACAGGACAAGCTGGCCCATTCGAGGAAGTACGATACGCTGGAGGAAGCGATGTCGCAGATACTCGACGCGTCGGAAGGCGCCGGGTTGGGCCTGGTAATCCTCGTGCTGATGCTCAAGAAGATGAGCCTGGACGAGGAATGCTTCGATATCCATACCGATAACGGAGAGACCGTCGCGCGCATCACCGTGCCGGTGGCGGCGGCCAAGATAGAGAGTCTCTCGTCGCTGACCGACGAGCTGGTACGGCAGATAACCAGCCTGCCCCATTTCCCCGAGAACATCCTGACGATCCAGCGGCTGATAGCGGATCCGAAGAGCGAGATGGTCGATATTGCCAGGAATATTTCCACCGACCCGTCGATGACCGCCGACCTGTTGAAGCTCGTCAACTCGGCCCAGTTCATGCTGCCCCGCCGGGTGGATAACATCGTCGACGCCGTAAAGCTCGTAGGGCTCCGAGGCATCAAGAACCTCCTGTACTCCTACGGTTCGCAGAAGATCCTCGCTGACGAGCGCGGGGGCGACCAACGTTCCCTGTGGGACCATAGCTATCGCTGCGCCTACTATTCTTATAACCTCGCCAAGAACTTCAAGCCGGGTAACCGGGCGCTACAGGACGACGCCTACGTCGGCGGCATGCTCCACGACATGGGCAAGATCATCTTCTCCTCCGTCCATCCGGAACTGCTCGACCATATCAAGGCATTCTGCGACGCCAAGGGAATCGAGAGGGCCACCTTCGAGGACCTGGCTGGAGGCATGAACCATGCCGAGATAGGCGCGCGCGTCGCCGAGAAATGGAATTTCCCCGAGTCGCTCGTAGCGGCTATACGGTTCCACCACGAGCCGGCCTTGATGACGACCGATTTCAAGGACGTGGTCTTCACGGTGTACCTGGCCAACGTATTCTGCGAATACGAGATCGGGAGCATAAGCTACGACCAGATCGACAAGGGCGTGCTCCAGGACTTCGGATTCCTGAGCGACAAGCAGTTCGGTAAGACGGTGGAGCAGTTCGCCGAGGGATTCCGGCAGGAATCGATCAAGCAGCGCGAGACGGCTACCGCCAAGCGATAGCCGCCCGCTTAGTCGACGACGGCGGCTTGCCCGACGACTCTTCGGTAGGCGTCCAGGAATTCCATGAGGTATTGCTGGACGCCGCCGAAGTAATCCCGTTCCAGGGCGGCGCCGGGCTTCGTTATATAGCGGAAGTGCCAGCTTTCCCATATATAGCCGGTAACGGCTTCCATATCCCGCGGGAAAGACATCGAAAAGCCGAAGCGCCGCGCGTTGGCGGCCATCCATGCGCCGGCCTTCGTCTCTGCGAACGCCTCGTCTATAGGGTCGAAATCGACCGCCGTCCCCAGTTGGTGCTGTGAGGTTCCCGGTCGCGCCGAGAACCTGGATGCTTCCGCCTCGCCATGGGATGCTACGTATCGCCTGAAGAGCCCGTCCTGGTACTCGTACGAGCGGTACGACGACGCGTAAACCAGCTTGACGCCGTCGGCTTCAGCGGCCGCGCTCATGTCCAGTACCGCGCCCATGACGGCTTTCCTGAGTCGTAGGTCGCTCCTCGTCACGGCGAGCGGATATCCGTTGAGCGATACGAGGTCGTCGGGCTCGTATCCGTCGGGTAGCGCCCTCTTCTTGTCGACGAGGACCAGCAGATCCCCCGACGCCGCGGATTCCGATTCGGCGGCCTCGAGCGTCTCGAAGAAGGCGTCCGGGGCTGCGCGTATCGCTGCCTCTACCGCCAGCGCCGCCTCCGGCGGTAACGATACGAGCGCCGATACCGCCATGGCGATCCGCGTATCCTCTCCTGTCTCGGCGGAAGGATCGGCCTGTCGTTCGGCGCCGCAAGACGCCGCGATAACCATAGAGACCAGTAGCATGGAAATGATGTTCCTTCGCATGATCCGACTCTATCCATTAGCCGCGCGAGGGACAAGGCTCCCGCCCATGCCTTCACAACGCGTTCTGTGCATTGTATAGTGCAATCCTGACGACGCCGGCGTTCGGTCGAGGCCGGACGCCGCTGGATAAAATCGATACAATGGGATCGCAGATGAATAATGACGTTATTGAATTCGATAAACGGATAACCGCGGCTCTCGCGGGTAAGGGTTCTCCCGTCGCCGCGAAGACCCTCGCGGCCAGGCTGGCCGAAGGAAGCGCCGTCGCCAGCGTGCGGCTAGGCGCCGGACGCGACGCGGTGCTGATGGCCGCGGTCGCCGCCAGGATCCTGGCGGAGCCCGGCCTCAAGGCCCTCGTCGTGGCTCCGGGCGATCGCGACGTCGCGGGGCTGAAGGCCGCGTTCGACTCGATCGGCGCCGATCTCGGACTCTCGTGCTCTACGATCGGCCGTGACGGCGCCGTTGAGGACGCCATCGTGGCCGTCGGCTCCCTGGACGCTATCGCTTCCCGGGCGGCGGCGAAGACCCTCGATACGCGCTCGTACGGGCTACTCGCCCTGAGCGATCTGGACGGCATGGCCGACTTCGCGAACGCCGCTATGCTCCGCAACGCGTTCGGTACGGCCTCCGGCAAGCGTCGTTGCGTGGCCTTCTCCGCTGAACCCGGACCCGCGCATCTCGCGATTGCCCGCGACCTGGGCGGCCCCGTCGTCGAGCTTGACCTTGAAGCCGAGGGCGAGCGCGCGAGGAACGCTCCGAGCTCGACCTATTCCGTCCGCGCGGAAGACAAGCCCCGGTTGTTGCTCGGGCTCCTCTCGTCGGGCGCCGCCAAACCCGTCGCCGTGTTCTGCGACCTTCGAGATACCGCGGAGGCGACCGCCAAGATGCTACGATCGCGCGGCATAAGCACCGAATACGTACTCGGCAACCTGCCGAGGAAGCGCGCGGTACTCGATTCGGTGATCGCGGGCGACTACGATGTCCTCGTGCTCACCGACGAGGGTGCGTCCGGGCTGCCCGGATCGTGGGCCGCGACGCTCGTCAACTGGGACCTACCGCTCGAAGGCGAACCGTACGTAGCTCGGCTAGAGTTCCTGGACGCTGCCAGGAACGGCGCCGGCGTCTATAATTTCGCCTGCGAGCGCTATTCATTCGGTATACCGGCCATAGAGCGTATGCTCGGTTCTCGCCTGGCGCCCGTTCCGGCCGACGAGTCGATGATGACTCCCGCCGGACCGGTTCCTTCCGTGCGGCCGCCGGCCGGACGGGCGCCCGATAAAGGCTCGGAACGCCGGCGCCCCGACGACCGCCGTGATCGGAGCGACAGGGGAGGCCAGTACGACGGCCGAAACGTTCGCGCGATTCAGGCCGATATCGCCGCGATCACCGGCGGAAGACCCGTCTCGGTCGCGTCGCCGCCGGATAAATCGTCATCCGACTCGGCGAAGCCCGGGAAGAAGCGCGGGAAGAAGGGGCGCGGATCGGCTACGAAGCCTGGTCAGGGCCGACCCGCCGAGGCGACCGCGGGCGACCGCGGTAAGCGCGGCGGCGAGACGTCCCGCGCGCCGTCCCGCGGATCGCGGGGAGGTAATCCTCAGCGGCTTTCTGATCCGTATTCCGTCAGCATGGAGGAGCGGCTTCGCCTGTATCGCGAACGATATGGCGCGACCGGCGAGCCCGCGAAGGCGCCGAAGGCCGGGAGCCCCAGGCCCGCGGGCGGAAAGCCCTCTCGCGGAAAGGCTTCGTCCCCGACGCACCCTCGGTCCGCGCAGGAACGGAAGCGCCCCGAGCCGAGGCCCGCTCCCGCCGATAAGGGCCCCGCTCCGTCGTCGCCCAAGGGCATCTTCGGCGCGATAAAGGATCTCTTCGGCAAAAAAGGCGAGTAGGTCTCTTCGATCGACCGTAGTCGCCGTTCCGGTACCCTATCGGTAAACGCCACGCCGAATGGCCTTCCAGGCCTTCGCGCCGGCGTTGTCCGCATTTTTCGGGGCGTTCATAGGCTATGCGTCCCCGGTCTCGGAGCTCTACGTCTTTACTTCCCGTATGGACGCACGATCCGCCGTTGGCTTAGATAGCTCGGCGAACGCTTAATGTTGCTATTGACAACGGCTATGAATGTGCATATAGTTGTTAACAGCAATAGTATGGAGCGTTCAGTATGGAA
This sequence comes from Spirochaetae bacterium HGW-Spirochaetae-3, assembly GCA_002839315.1. Classification (GTDB taxonomy): domain Bacteria; phylum Spirochaetota; class Spirochaetia; order Treponematales; family UBA12059; genus SZUA-370. The sequence goes on along the minus strand of PGXV01000002.1, from coordinate 44,831 downwards.
AAGACAGAAGACGAGCTATTGAGGATCGTTACGCGCGTATACGCGCAGGCTCAGCGGCTACAGGCCAGATGCTGCGGTATCACGACGACCCAATGCCAGGTTCTCTGCGCCATCGGGGATGAGGGAACCGTGCCTCAGGCGGAATTGAGCGCAAGGTTAGGCCTCGAGAAGAGCTGGGTGTCGCGAGCCATAGACTCGCTGGAGCGCGACGGCCTCGTAGAGCGGCGGAAGTGCTGCGCCGACGCGCGCATGTACGACGTCGCGTTCACCGAGGCCGGAAAGGCGCGCTACGAAGCGCTCGAAGAGGCGCTTAATTCTCAGGCGGCGAGCGTGATGGCGTCGATACCAGAGTCCGAGCGAGCCGGCGTCCGTAAGGCGCTCGAGTTGCTCTCCGTAGCGCTTTCCTCTATGGCGGCGACCTGCCGCTGCGGAAACCCCTGATGACAGAACTTATATCGATAGTCGCCCGCGAGGGCGTACGTATACTCGGTTTTATCGGCGGCGCCTTCGCGCGCACCTGGCCGCTATGGGCCGTCAGCATACCCTTGGCCGCGGCTGTCAGGATGAGTCCGCTCTCGGGCAGGCTCAAGCGCGTCATGTCGATGAAACCGGTCGCCGCCGTCGTGGCGGCGACCCTGTTCGGCGCCTTTAGCCCGCTGTGCTCCTGTTCGGTCATACCGGTAATATTCTCGCTCTTGTCGGCCGGCGTGCCGATCGCGCCGGTCATGGCTTTCTGGCTGGCCTCGCCCTCGATGGATCCCGAGATATTCTTCCTGTCCGTTTCGACGATAGGCTGGCCCCTCGCGATAGCCCGTTTCGCCGCCGCGACGCTGATGAGCCTCGGAGGCGGCCTCCTCGCGATAGCCCTGGATCGTCGCGGCTATTTCTCGGGCGGCGTGCTACGCGAATCCGGCGGGCGCGAACAGCCCGGGTGCGCCTGTTCCTCCGCCGTTCCGGCGATGGCGCCCGCCCCGATCGCTCCGCGTTGCGCCTGCTCGGGATCCGCCGGGGCGACGTCCGCGAACCTGTTCTCGGCCGTACCTGGCGGCTCGGCTACGGCGACGTCGGGCTTGAAGCCCCGCCTGCCGGCTCCAGCCGCGGGGATATCGGACGAGCGGGGACGGGCCGGCCGACTTGCCAGGCGATTCGGCGAGGAGCTCCTGTCGAGCGTGCTCTTCGTCGGTAAGTTCATGGCCGTCGCGTTCGCGCTCGAGGCGGCGATCAAGTTCTATGTACCCGAAGCGTGGATAAGGGCCGCGCTCGGCGCCGAAAATATCTTCGCGGTGCCGATCGCGGTTCTCGTCGGTATACCGTTCTATACGACGAACGCCCAGGCGCTCGGAATGATCGGCGGCCTGCTCGGTAAGGGTATGAGCGAGGGCGCCGCTCTTTCATTCCTTATCGGCGGCGCCACGACGACGCTACCCGCGATGTCGGCGGTGTTCGGTATCGCCAAGCCGCGAGTGTTCGCCGTGTACCTCGGATCGGCCGTAATCGCCGCGCTAGCCTCCGGGCTACTCTGGTCATTCTTCTGATTCGTTCCTGGAAAGGTTCGCTGCAATGCCTATACGAGATGCTATGGCCTCCGATGCCGAGGCGATAATCGGGATCTACAATCCATATGTAGTCGGTACGACGATCACCTTCGAGGAAACGCCAGTAGGGGCGGACGAGATGCGGGAACGGATAGCCGTGAACGGCCACGACTTCGCCTGGCTCGTCCATGAAGAAGGAGGGCGCGTGCTCGGATACGCGTACGCGTCGAAATGGAAGGCGCGGTCGGCGTATCGCTTCTCGGCTGAGTCGACGGTCTATGTCGATGAGCGATCGACCGGTCGGGGCCTGGGGCGACTGTTGTATTCGGCGCTTCTCGATCGTCTCTCCGAAAAGGGGGTTCACGCCGTGATGGGCGGAATTACCCTGCCTAACGAGCGTAGCGTGGGCCTGCACGAGGCCCTCGGTTTCGAGCGCGTCGCGCTCTTCCCCGAGGTAGGTTATAAGATGGGGCGCTGGCTCGACGTAGGGTACTGGGCGAAGAGGCTTTAATGAAAAAGCGGTCCTCCCTTCGAGCTTGCCGAAACCCGAGGGCTCCCCTACAATCGGCGAATGTTTAATGGATCGAATCGTAGCGGAGACTTCATTCGGGTAGTGTTCTTGGTCGCTTTCCTTATTGCGGCGGCGGCGCCGTTCGCCTCCCCGGGCGACGGAGGACTCTCGCAGACGATCATGACCGTCTGGTCCGACCGCGAGGGATTGCCGTCCAATACGGTCCTGGACGTGGCCCAGGACCGCGACGGTTATATCTGGCTGGGAACGTACGAGGGCCTGGTCCGGTTCGACGGAGAGACGTTCACGACGATGACGCCCGAGCTCGGCGGCTTCGTCGGACGCTCGGCGCGCGTATTGGCCGTCGGGCCGGACGGGGCGCTCTGGATCGGATCCAATTCCGCCGGGCTCTACCGGTATCGCGACGGCGCCTTCGTCCGCTTCGGCCTCGAGGAAGGCTTGACCGATCTTTCCGTACGTTCCATCGCCTTCGACGCAGGCGGCGCCGTCTGGGTCGGAACCGCTGACGGCGTTTCCAAGATAGCCGGGGATGGCGTCGTTTCCGCCGTCAACGAAGGATCGAGGACCCTGGGTATAGCTAATTTCGTGCTACCGCTACCGGATGGCACCGTCCTCGTCGGCTCCAACCTGCCAGGGCTGTCGCTGATAGGCTCCAGGGGCGTAGAGACGTTCCTTCCCGGCCAGGGGCTCGAGGCGTATTCGTTCTCGTCCGCGTTCCTTGACGGCTCGGGCGGGCTGTGGCTGGGTAGTAGCTCGGGGCGTATCGTGCTGGTCCGGAACAACGAGATAACCGAGACGATAAGCCTCGACGAGCTCCGCGGGGCTAGCGTCAACTCGTTCAGCGCGGATTCCTCCGGGACGATGTGGATAGCGACCGACCGCGGAGTCGTATCGCGCCGCGGGTCTTCGTTAGAGCGCTATTCCGAGGCCGACGGCCTGCCGAGCAACGTCGTCTCGGCGCTCTGCCGCGACCGCGAGGGCAACCTGTGGGTAGGTACCGAGCGCGGCGGCCTCGTCAAATTCAGCCCGGGTAAATTCGTCAATACGGACAAGGCGGACGGCCTCGTCAGCGACGCCGTCAACGCCGCCGTCGAGGACGGGCAAGGTAGCCTGTGGGTAGCGACCGATGACGGCGTGTCCCTTTTCCCGTCGGACGCCGATACCTACTACGTCGACGACGAGCGCAGGGCCTCGCTCGACGGCTTCGTCGAGAGTCTGCGAGGCGTGCGCGTTCGCCAGGTACGGGCCGAGCCCGACGGTAGCCTCTGGTTCGCGACGTATTCAGAGCGGGGTCTCGTCGTCCTGAGGGCCGACGGCTCCGTCGAGACGCTGACCAAGGCTGACGGACTGCCTAATAACCGCGTGCGCTTCTCGTACCGCTCGACGTCCGGGGCGCTGTGGATAGGCACGACCGCCGGCCCGGCCGTCGTATCCGCCGGCAAGGCGACCGCGCTCGGGGAAGGCTCGGGTCTGCCGAACCTGTTCATCCTGTGCGCCGAGGAAGATTCCCGAGGCTCCATATGGCTGGGTACCGACGGCGGCGGCGTCGCCGTCGTGGCGCCCGGGTCCCTCCCCCGCGTGACGAAGATATATACGAAGGCGGACGGCCTGGCCGGCGACGTGGTATTCCGCATCGTCGACGATGCCGCGGGCCGACTCTGGTTCTGTACCTCGGAAGGGCTGTCGCTGTACGACAATGACGCCTTTACGTCCGCCGACGCGGCCGCGGGCCTATCGGGCGAGAGCGTATTCGAGGTCCTGGAGGACGCGGCGGGCCGACTCTGGATCGTGACGGGCCGTAAGGTAATCGTCGTCGACGCGGACTCCCTGGCGAAGGCCGCGTCGGTCGGCGCCAGGGCCGCGGGCGCGCGCGTCTACGACAGGCTCGACGGACTGGCCGGGCAGCTATCCGCCAACGCCTGGGCCTACGTCAACGACGGGGGAGTCGTCTACCTGCCGACCCTCAAGGGGCTGTCCACGTTTAATCCTCAATCCGCCGCGGTCAATACATTGCCTCCGCCCGTCATGATCGAGCGCGTCGAGGTCGACGGGACCGTCGTCGCGCCGAGAGACGGCCGGATCGTCGTACCCGCCGGGTCCAAGCGCGTGACCTTAGGCTATACGGCGCTCAGCTATACCGTTCCCCAGCGCGTCCGGTTCCAGTACATGCTCGAGGGATTCGACGCCGACTGGATACCCGCCGGCACCGATCGCCAGATCGGTTACACGAACCTGCCGCCGGGTACCTATACGTTCAGGGTGCGCGCGACCAATAACGACGGCGTCGTCAACGTAGAGGGCGCCTCGACGACCCTCGAGAAGGAACCGTTCTTCTATCAGACCCTACCGTTCTTCGTCGCCCTCGCGGCCTCGCTCGTCGGCGCCGGATTCCTCGTCGCGTACCTGCGCGTCATACGCCTCAGGCGGCGAGCGAACGAGCTTGACGCCCTCGTTTCCGAACGGACGAGCGAATTGGCCGACGAGAAGGAGAAGAGCGACGGTCTCCTCAGGAATATCCTGCCGCAATCGGTAACCGACGAGCTGAAGAGCGCCGGAAGGGCTCGCCCCCGGGTCTATCCCGACGCGACCGTACTGTTCGCCGACATCGTCGGCTTTACCGAATGGTCCGCCTCCATGCCGCCGGACGCTATCATCGAGGAGCTTAACGCCCTGTTCACCGGATTCGACGATATCATGGACCGCTGGAATTGCGAGCGCATCAAGACGATAGGCGACGGGTACCTGGCCTGCTCGGGCCTCGGCGCGGCGTCCGTCGACCACGGAGCCCGCATGGTCTCGGCCGCCATCGACATGCTCCGCTTCGCCGAGACGAGGACGACCGGCCAGTCCCGCGGCCTGCGCATCAAGATAGGCGTCGATTCCGGCCCCATAGTAGGCGGCGTCGTCGGTATCAAGAAATATATTTTCGATGTCTTCGGCGACACGGTCAATACCGCGTTCAGGCTCGAGGCGATGACGGCGCCGATGGGTTTGACCGTCTCTGCAGTCACCGCGCTCGGCCTCGGTTCGAAATTCCAGCTGCTCAGGCGGCCTCGGCGCCAGGTAAAGGGCAAAGGCTCGGTACAGAGCTCGTATGTCGTCTATCGGGACGGCCCGGGGCGACCGTTACCGTATCCGGCCGCCAAGGCTCTCCTCGAGGAGGCGCTATCGCTACGGGACGCCGGGGACCTCGCGGGATGCCGGAGGCTCGCGGCCGGCCTCGACGCTACGACGCTGGAGCCGGAGATGGCGGCGGAGATAGCGGCGCTCGGAGCCGAGGCTTAGTTCAGGAGCTCGCGCGCCAACCTGCACGCGCCTGCCTGGGCGTCGCCCGCCGGCTCGATTACGACTATCTCCGGGAAGGCGGCCGCTATTCTCGACGAGACCGCCGAGTTGAGCGGCCGGTTGCGTTCCAGGAGTCCGCCGTAAAGCGCCAGGCGCCTGTTCGTCACGCGCGGCGCCAGCCTCTTATAGACCGACGCGGCGAGAGCGGCGAGTTCCGTCGCGGCCGAGTCCATGATGGAAAGCGCCAGCTCGTCGCCGCCTTCGGCCAGGGCCGCGACCCGCGGCGCGAACGACGCTATCCCCGACTTGCTGAAGTTCTGGTAGGTGAACGGGAAGAAGGCCAGCTCGTCCGGCAATCCGAAGTGTTCTATCGCCGCCTCCAGCAGGGCGCTCGGCTTGTCCCTGAGCTCCCTGGAGCGTATGCCCCGCTTGATCGCCTCGAAGGCGATCCAGAACGCCGAGCCCTCGTCTCCGAGGAAATGTCCCCAGCCGCCCGACCGTACGCTTTCTCCCGAGCGCGTACGACCCAGCGCTATGGAGCCCGTACCCGCTATCAGCAGGAAGCCCTCGACGTCGCCGACGGCCCCGACGAGCGCCGGCTCCGCGTCGTTGCCCGCGGCTAACGCCGGAAGCGGGCCGTCGGTCCGGCGACCGGCTTCCTTGAAAGCGGTACGCAGCGCGGCGGCCATCGTCACGCGGTCCTCGGGCCTGTCGACGCCGGCCGATCCTATGAACCCGGCCTTGCAGCCGGCCGGCTCCAGCCCGCTCGCGAGGGCGCCTTCGACGAGCCCGCGCAGGACGTCGGCGACGACCTTCGCCTCAATGCAATTTGGATTCGTGCTGCCTCCGCGGGCTTCGTAGAGCGGCTTTCGCCCGTCCGTCAGTTCCTCGACCCGTATGCGCGAGCTCGTACCGCCTCCGTCTATGCCGAAAATCCATTCGTTCATTATAGAGAGCTCCCCCGCGTCGACGGCGCGCTCGGCGTCCGCTTAGAATAGCGAGAATATGGCCGCGCCCGCGTAATTCGTCAAGGGAAGGCGGCCCGCGGCTGCCCTAGCGGCGCGCTCATCGTCGTGTACCGTTTCCATTCGGTAAAACCCATCTTGCCGTAGAAGCCGAGCAGGTCGGTCCAGTCTATTACCATGTTCTTGACGCCGCGCGCCTTGAGCCCGCCGACGCAGAACCGCAGCAGTCCCATGCCGAGGCCCAGTCCGCGCCGGGAGGCGTCGACGCCGATCGGGCCCAGGGCGCCGGGATCGGGGCCGAGGAGGCCGCGCCAATACAGCCCGGGGCCGAGCACCGGACTCGACTCGTCGTATATTCTGGAGAAACCGACGACGGCGCCGCTATCCTCCTCTACGGCGAGGACGAGGTCGGCGGGTCTCAGGCCCGCGGCTATAGCCTCCCGCAGCTCTTCGGCCCAGCGCCCCGGGAAACAGCGTTCGGCGAAGCTCGCCAGGGCCGCGTCGTCCGACCGGCGATAGTAGCGGTACTCGTACCCGGCGGGCGGCGTCGCGAGCGCCGCGTCTGCGCGCGTATCCCGTAGATCCGCTATCATGTCGCATTCTTCGCCCTCGGCGCGGAAACCCCTCGCCGCGGCGAACGCTCCGGCGGCCTCGAAGGCCCCGCCTACGGGCAGCCCCGGGAAGAAGTGGTAGTGGTCCTGCCCGAGGCAGACGCTCTCCGCCCCGAGGCCCGCGAGCCAGTCCTCGGCCGCGGCCAGGAGCCGGGAACCTAGTCCCCTACGCCGTAGCGCGCGATCCACGACGATGAAGCTTAGGTAGCCTTTCTCCGGCGGCGCGCCCGACGGTCCCGGCCTCGCGGCCATCTTCGCGAGCGCGGCGGCTATGAGGCGGCCGGAATCGTCCCGGTACGCGAAGAAGCGCCTGGGATCGGTATCGAGGGCCAGCTGCTGGGACAGGAGGCGTCCGTCCAGCGGGAATTCGTCGCCCATCGCCTCGTTCCAGAGGCCTAGTAGCCCGACCTCGTCCATCGGTTCCATGACCTCGGCCCCGTCGGCCGCGTCAATTCTCGGCATCGCGCTTCGCGTCCTGCTCGTGGACGGCCTTCAGGCTGCGTTCGAGGAGGGGGACCGACCGCTCTATGCTTCGGCATATGACGGTCGCGTACAGTATATCCACCATGACGAGCTGGGTGGCCCGCGATAGCGAAGAGCTCGTCCGTACTATGGGTTCCGTGGCCGGTACGCTGAGGACGATGTCGGCGAGCTTCGATAGCGCGCTCTGGCCGACGCGGGTCAGGCCGATGAGCCTGGCTCCGGAGCGCTTGGCTTCTTCCGCTATCGCTACCGTATGCGTCGACTTGCCGGAATACGATACCGCGATCGCGGCGTCGTCCGGGGTCATGCCGCAGGCTACGCTTATCTGTACGTCGGCGTCGAACGCGAACGAGCACGGTATGCCTATCCCGGAGAGCTTCTGGTACAGGTCGTACGCCACGTTGGCCGAGGCTCCGACGCCGAAGATAGCCACGGACCTGGCGCCGAGCAGGGCGGCCGTAGCGTCCTCCACGGCGGCGGCGTTGATGAGCGACAGTACGCGTTCTATGGCGGCGGTCGTCCTCGATACGACCGTCTTGGCTATGGCCTCGACCGATTGGCCCGAATCGAGCTCTAAGGCCGGCGACGGAGCCTCCGCCTCATAGCCGGGAGCCGAGTACAGGTCTCGCGTCAGCAGTATCTGCAGCTCTCGATACCCCGAGAGGTTGGCCCGCTTGCACAGCCGTATGATAGCGGGAGGGTTCGTGTCGGCCTGGCGGGCCAGCTCGGCTATCGTGCAGAATACGGCCGTCTTCGGATTGCTTACGAGGTATTCGGCTATCTTCCTCTCGGAGTCGGTGCAGGAATCGATGATCTCTCGTAGAAGCGCTACTCCGCCCGTCATCGCGGTTCCGTCCTTGCTGATGGATGTAAGCCGACCTCGCGCGAAGTATAGCACGCGAATTTCAGTCGTGGAATATAATTTCCTGGCGGGCGGGATTTCCGTAATATATTGTTGCGATAATCTCCTGTATAAATCATAATGCGGCCATGACAATGGCAACCCTGAAGACACTGTCGTTGGAAGAGAAAATCGGCCAGATGCTACTCGTCGGATATCCCGCGGGTCGAGCCGGCATGGATATCCTGCGCGGTCTCGTCGGGCGTAGGCCCTTCGGCAACATCATACTGTTCTCGCGGAACGGGGCGCCGCCCGACGCCCTGTACGACCATCTCGGCGAGGTCCGATCCCTCGTGCGCGACCGTAGCGGGGTCGATCCCCTCGTCGCCCTGGACCAGGAGGGCGGTATCGTGACGCGGCTCAAGGACGGGTTCACCCCGTTGCCCGGCGCGATGGCGATGGCGGCCGCCGTGGCCGGCGGCGGCGCCAGCCTCGACGGCGTCGAGGCCATGGCGTTCGTCGCGGGTTCCGAGCTGAAGGCTATGGGCATCGACTGGAACCTGGCGCCCGTCGTCGACATCAACGTCAACAGGGATAATCCCGTCATCGGGGTGCGCTCCTTCGGAGAGGACCCGGGCGCGGTCGCCGACCTGGCGTCGGCGTACGCGCGCGGCCTGGCGAGGGCCGGCGTCGCGGCCACCGCGAAGCATTTTCCCGGCCACGGCGATACGAACGTCGATTCGCACCTGGGACTGCCCGTCGTGGACGCGGACCTCGAGCGACTGGACGCGGTGGAGCTCGTACCGTTCAGGCGGCTGATAGCCGAGGGCGTCGCCGCCGTCATGAGCGCCCACGCGCTGTTCCCCGCGGTAGAGCCGGAAGCGATCCCGGCGACGCTCTCCAGGCGGGCGCTTACCGGGCTGCTGCGCGAGCGGCTCGGCTTCGGGGGCGTCGTCGTGACCGACTGCCTGGAGATGAAGGCCGTGCACGGCCGGTACGACGACGTCGCCGTGCGCGCCGTGCTCGCCGGGGCGGACGTACTATGCGTAAGCCATACCGCGTCCCTGCAGGAGGAGGCGTTCGACGCCCTGCTCGCCGCCGTGCGGACCGGCGTCATCCCGGAGGCGCGTATAGACGAATCCGTCAGGCGCGTGCTCGCTGCCAAGGCCGCGGTAGCCGCCGAGGCCGCGCCTCCCGACAAGGAACGGGCTTTCGCCTCGCTCCGGTCGCCGGCGGGGATCGAGCTGGCCGGCCTCCTCTCCGACGCCTCTATTAGCCTCGTAAGCGGGCGGAGCCCGTCCGGCGCGCCCGCGGGCCTCTATATAGATGTCCGCCCCGAGCTCCAGACCGGCGTCGAGGACGCTCGGGAGTCGATGCCTTCCATGTCCGCCGCCGCGCTGGCGGTCGGGGCGTCGTTCGAGGTCGTCGAGCTTCCGGTGGATCCCGATCCGGCCGACGTAGCCCGCGCCGTGGCCCGAATAGGGGCGGGGCCCGTCGTCGTAGGCGCGTACGCCTACGGCAAGCATCCCCGGCAGGCCGACTTGGCGTCGGCCGTCGCGGCGGCCTGCGACGCGTCCGGCGCCCCGCTCTCCTTCGCCGCCATGCGCGACCCCTACGACGCCGCGGACTTGGCGGCGTTCGGCGGACGGGAGCGTACGGTCGTCTGCGCCTACGAGCATACCGAGCTTTCGCTGCTCGCCGTCGCGAGGGTCTTCTCCGGCAGGGTCCCGGCGTCCGGCGCTTGCCCGGTCAAGGCCGTCTGATCCGGACCGTTTGACCGGCTCGCCCCTTGTGGAGATATTGTCTTTAGGAGAAACTAAGGTATGCCCATGACTTGTATACACAACGCCACGATACTCGCCGGTTATGCGAAGATGGAGTCCTGCTCCGTACTCGTGGAGGATGGAAAAATACAAGACGTCTTTTCCGAGAAGCGTTTCGCCCAGAAGCGTTTCCCCTCCGACGCTCGCATCTTCGACGCCGGCGGAGCCTTCGTCGCTCCCGGCTTCATAGATACGCATATCCACGGCTTCGCGGGATTCGGCACCGAAGACATGTCTGTGGACGCGATCGTCGCTATGTCCGACCGATTGGGATCCTACGGCGTTACCGCTTTCTGCCCGACCATATACCCTATGGAGCTGAACGATATGGTCAGGTCCATCGAGGCCTGCGTCGGGGCCATGGGCAAGGAGACCGGCGCGCGCGTCATGGGCGTGCACCTCGAGGGACCCTTCGTATCGCCGGCCCGCCTCGGCGTGCAGAAGCCCGAGTACGTGCGCCCCGTCGACATCGAGGTGATGGAGCGCCTGTACGCCGCCGGCCGGGGCCATATCACGAATATGACCGTCGCTCCCGAGCTCAAGGGCATGCGCGAATTGGCCCTGTACTGCCTGTCGCGCAATATCGTGCTCCAGGCCGGCCATACCGACGCCACCTACGAGAACATGATGGAGGGCATGCAGGCGGGCATTCTCCATTCCACGCACTTCTTCAACGCGATGAGCCGACTGCACCACAGGGATCCCGGCGCCGTCGGGGCCATACTCATCAACCCAGAGCTCTCGTGCGAGATCATAGCCGACGGCAAGCACGTGCATCCCGACCTGATCCGGCTCCTCTTGCGTGACAAGCCGCAGAGCAAGGTCGTACTGGTCACCGACGCGCTGAAGCCGACGGAGCAGGCGCGTTGCCCCTTATACGCCAACCGTGAGGAAGTGATCCTCGAGGACGGGGTGTTCCACAGGAAGTCGGACGGCGTCATAGCGGGATCGTGCCTGACGATGATGGACGGCGTCCGCAACCTCGCCTCGTGGGGTATCCCCGTGGAGGCCGCCGTCGAGATGGCCGCGAGCAACCCGGCGCGCATCATAGGCCTCGGTAAGCGCGGACTGCTCGTGCCCGGCTACGAGGCCGACCTGGTCGTCTTCGGCAAGGATTACTCGGTATTGGCCTCAATGGTCGCGGGGCGCTTCATCAAGAACGAACTGGGCTGAGACGGCTTCGGCCGAGCCCCTCAAGGAGAGCGCCATGCGCCTTATCATTCGCAAGGACTACGACGCCGTGTCGGAATGGTCCGCCAACTACGTCGCCAGGCGCGTCCTGGCGGCTCGCGGCCGCTTCGTGCTCGGTCTGCCCACGGGATCGTCCCCGATAGGCATGTACGAGCGACTCGCGACCCTCTACGCCCGCGGGGCGCTGTCTTTCCGCGATGTCGTCACCTTCAACATGGACGAGTACGTCGGCCTTCCCGAGGACCATCCGCAGAGCTACCACAGCTTCATGCGCGACAACCTGTTCTCCAAGGTCGATATCCCCGCCGCCAATACGAACATCCTGAACGGCAACGCCGCCGACCTGGACGCCGAATGCGCCCGCTACGAGCGTTCCATAAAGGACTCGGGCGGCATAGACCTCTTCATCGGCGGCGTGGGGGAGGACGGGCACATCGCCTTCAACGAGCCAGGCTCGTCTTTAAGCTCGAGGACGAGGGTCAAGACGCTTACCCGGGAGACCAGGTCGGTCAATTCCCGTTTCTTCGGCGGCGACTCCGCGGCCGTGCCCGCTACCGCGCTGACCGTCGGAGTGGGCACGATCATGGACGCGCGCGAGGTGCTCATCCTGGTATCCGGCGCCAACAAGGCCCGCGCCCTGCGCCACGCGATCGAGGAGGGCGTCAACCACCTGTGGACCTTCTCCTGCCTCCAGCTTCACCCCAGGGTCGTCGTCGTATGCGACGAGCGGGCGACCGACGAGCTTAAGGTCGGTACCGTGCGCTACTTCAACGAGATCGAGGCGCTCAACTTCGACAACGCGATCGATTGATACGCCTCCGGCGTCAATCCGCCGGCCCGCGCCGTCGTTGACCCGCGAGAGAAGCGAGTCGGGTCGAACGACGGCCGGCGATCGCGGCCTACCGGCCCGCGCCGTCGTTGACCCGCGAGAGAAGCGAGTCGGGTCGAACGACGGCTGGCGATCGCGGCCTACCGGCCCGCGATCGCCGCATTGCGTATGGTCCCCCGGTCGATTATGATTCGTAAGGCGCTTCCTTGTGCTGTAGCGCTATCCCGTAATCTACCGGCGGTGAACGATGAAAATCCTGACCCATACGATAAAGCCGAAGATTCCCGAGGCCTTGGCTCCTCTCGAGGAGATGGCCCATAACCTGTGGATATCGTGGAACTTCGACGCGATCATGCTCTTCATACGCCTCGACTACGACGTATGGGCCCTTTCCCGGCAGAATCCCGCCAAGATGCTCGGTATGGTCTCGCAGGAACGCTTCGAAGAGGTCGCGACGGACGACTCGTTCCTGGCCGCGCTACGCGAGGTCTATGGCAAGTTCGAGGCTTACAAGAATGCGCAACCATGGTACAAGGGCGGGTACCAGGATTCCATAGCGTATTTCTCCATGGAATACGGCATGGATTCGTCGCTCCCGATCTATTCCGGCGGCCTCGGCATTCTGTCCGGCGACCATATGAAGACGAGCTCCGATCTCGGCTTGCCGCTCGTCGGCGTCGGCCTTCTCTATAGGCAGGGATATTTCAGGCAGTACCTGAACGCCGACGGATTCCAGCAGGAAGAGTACCCGGAGAACGACTGGTACAATATGCCGGTCCGCCGCTGCGAGGACGCCGAGGGCCAACCGGTCAAGATAACGGTGGACATGGCCGGCGAGCAGATAGTCGCCCAGGTCTGGGAAGTCAAGGTCGGCCGCGCGTCGCTCTATCTGCTCGATACCAATATCGACGAGAACGCGCCGTCGAACCGGACCATCACCGCGACGCTATACGGCGGCGATAAGGAAACGCGTATCCGACAGGAGATACTCCTGGGAATAGGCGGCATCCGGGCGCTTAAGGCGGTCGGCATTAATCCTGTCGTTGCCCATATGAACGAAGGCCACGCGGCGTTCCTCGGTCTGGAACGTATACGCGAAACCATGGCTGAGAAGGGCCTGTCGTTCGCGCAGGCGGCTCAAGCGCTGTGGGCGACCAATATCTTCACGACGCATACGCCGGTCCCCGCGGGCAACGAGCGCTTCGGCATAGACCTGATGGACAAGTACTTCCGAGGATGGCTCGCCTCGCTCGGACTGGACTGGAAGGCCTTCCTCTCGCTCGGCCGCGAACGACCGAACGACGACGCCGAGCCGTTCTGCATGACGGTGCTGGCGCTCAAGCTGTCCGCCTATGCTAACGGCGTGTCCGAACTGCACGGCCACGTGTCCCGCGATATGTGGAAGGAAATCTGGCCCGGCCTTCCGACCAACGAAGTGCCGATCGGCTACGTTACCAACGGCGTCCATCCCCGTACCTGGATACCCTACACCCTGCTCGAGGTGCTGGACCGCTACTTCGGGCCCCGCTTCGCCGAGGAGCCGACCAACCTGGATATCTGGGACCGGATAGACCGGATAAGCGACGACGAGCTGTGGCGGACGCACGAGCGTCGCCGCGAGCGGCTCGTCGTGTTCGCGCGGGATAGGCTCAAGAAGGAGATGCGCCGTATGGGCGTCTCCGAGAAGGGGCTGGCGCGTGCCGACGACGCGCTTTCGCCGTCCGCGCTGACCATCAGCTTCGCCAGGCGCTTCGCGACCTACAAGCGCGGCAACCTGCTCCTGTCCGATCCCGACAGGCTACTGCGCCTGCTGTCCGACAAGGACAGGCCGCTACAGATCATCTTCGCCGGCAAGGCGCACCCGCACGACATGCCAGGCAAGGAAATAATAAAGGAACTCGTCCATTTCTCCCGCCGTGACGACGTGGCCGGACGTATCGTGTTCCTCGAGGACTACGATATGACGATGGCCCGCTATATGACGAGCGGCTCCGACGTCTGGCTTAATACGCCGCGTCGCCCCCTCGAGGCCTCCGGCACCAGCGGAATGAAGGCCGGGATGAACGGCGTCCTCAACTGCTCCGTGCTCGACGGCTGGTGGGCGGAGGGCTATACCCCCGAATGCGGCTGGGCCATAGGCAAGGGCGAGGAGTACGCGGATACCGAGCTTCAGGACGAGATCGAGTCGAAGGCGCTCTACGACCTGCTCGAGCGGGAGATACTCCCGACCTTCTACGAGAGGGGTCGCGACGGTCTGCCTCGCGACTGGATCAAGATGATGAAGGCGTCGATCCATGACGTCGGCAAGCGATTCTCGTTCCATCGCACGCTTATGGAATATACGGATCGCTACTACCTGCCGGCCTTGGCAAACGCGCGCGAGCTCGGCTCCGGCGGCTACGAGCGAGCCAAGGCGGTGGCGGATTACCTGGACGCGGCGCGCCGTGAATGGGCTAACGTCGCCATAGAGGACGTGCGGTCGACGGCCAAGCCGGTAATGGAGCGCGGCGATAAGGTGCGGGTCGAGGCCCGCGTCAGGATAGGCGCGCTACGACCCGAGCAGGTCCTCGTCGAGCTATACCACGGCCCCGTATCGAGCACCGGGGATATATACGATCCGGCGCGGGCCGAGATGAAGGCGGGCAAGTCCCAGGGCGGCGCGTACGAGTACTCGGTAGAGGTCGCCTGCGAGTCGACCGGCCAGCACGGCTACTCGGTGCGCGTGCTACCCTGCCACGAGGGCCTCGTTCACCCCTTCATACCGGGGCTGGTCCGCTGGGCGTAGGCTCGTCGCCCGAGGAGCGGGACGCCGTCCGCTTCCTCGGGAATTTCTGCTAATATATGACACGAGTTGTCCCTGTCGTCCGCTACCGTAGGGTAGCACGAGGAGGGATACGATGGGTAACGAGCTTGCGGGCAGCCTGACGGCCAGAGCGATAAAGGAATTCGCCTATGGATCGGGTTGCGACCTATGCGGCATAGCGTCAGTCGACCGTTTCCTGGATATGCCCGCCATGTCGAACCCTGGCGAGATACTGCGCGGCGCGAGATCCGTGATCGTCGTAGCGAAGAAGTTCCTGAGGAGCTCGATACGCTCGGCGAGCGCCATTCCCTATACCATTATCAGGAACGGCCTGAGCAGGGCCGTCGACGAGATAACGATAGGATTGGCCGGCGCCATCGAGGATCGAGGCTATGCGGCGATCCCGACCGGCGCCATCGAGCCGTGCAATTACGACGAGGAGACGGGCAGGACGATGGGCTTGATCTCGTTGAAGAACGCGGCCCGTCAGGCGGGACTGGGGGTTATAGGGAAGAATACGCTCCTCATAACGCCCGAGTACGGAAACATGGTATGGCTCGGCGCAGTTATCACGTCGCTCAGCCTGGAGCCCGACCGGCTACTGGAAGACGGGCCGTGCAACGAGGCGTGCAGGATGTGCATAGACAGTTGCCCCGTCGGAGCCATCGACGGAAGCGCATTCATGAGGCAAGGGACGTGCTGGGAATACGCTTTCGGGAGAGAGGGCGGCGGGGAATGGCGAATAAAGTGCCATGCGTGTAGAACCGCGTGCCCGTACTCGAACGGTTATGATCGGGCCTGATGAGGGCGCCCCGATCGGCGGACGGGCCCGTGAGGCCCGGGGCGCCCGCTGATCGGTGCCGCTACGCGCGTGCCCGCTCGAGGTTAGCCTTGACCTCTGGCGCCTGGGCAATGAACGCCTTGATCTTCGCGCATCCGCTGTAGTCGGCGCAGGCGCCGCAGTCGGCGACGCCCTTGGCCTGTCCGCAGGCCCGTAGCCCGCATTCCGCGCAATGCCCGATCTTGACGCCGGGTTCCTTGCAGCCGGTACAGTTGATCATCTCCTTGGAGAATTGGAATCCGAACGCCTTCGTCCACGATTCGGCCGTCTTCGCCCTGAGAGCGTCGTCGTCGTCGATCAGGGCTATCCTCGCGGGGCATTCGGCGCAGTCGAGCCCGCAATACGCAATCAAGCTGTCCATAGTCGTCTCCTTGAAACGTGATGAGACGATACTAGCGCGCTATCCCTGACAGTTCGCGTCAGGGTTTCCTGTTCGCTTCGGCGATTTTTATGGCGGCTTCGACGAGAGCCGCGCGAATGCTCTCGGGCTTCCTCACGACGAGACCGGGGCCGAAGGACAGGAGGAAGCGAACGAGCCAGGCGCCTTCCGGATACTGGAACGCGAAGATCGCGGAACCGTCGGCGAGGTAGTCCGCCCCGCAACCGGGGAAGGCCTCGTCCATGGCCTGGACGAGACGCGGCGCGGCCTCTAGCTCGACGTCGACGAGCGGCTCGTCCCCCGAGCGGAAGGGGTGGGGCGCCGGAAGCCGCTCCGCCGGGTCGAAGCGCTCGGCTCGCCTTCGGAGCGACCGGATACGGGATAGCTTGAAAAGCCTCCAATCCGAACGGAGCCGGCAGTAGCCGTGCAGGTACCAGACGGCTCCGCCTATGACGATGGAGAACGGCTCGACGAGGCGCTCGCTGCCCCTGCCCTCGCCGTCGACATACTCGAACGATACGGGGCGCTTGTCGGCTATAGCCTCGCGCAGGGCTATGACTATCGCGGGGTCTGGTCCGGGCCCGCCCCATGGCGACAGCGTAGCCATGAACGGCGGCGGGGCGTTTTCGCATCCTTCTCCGTCCCGGGGAGTCCCGAGCGAAGAAATCTTGCCGAGGGAGCGCTCTATATTGCCGTCCTTCAGCGCTTCTGGCATACCGCGCAAAAGCGCGGAGAGGTCGGCGACCTCGTCCTTCGTGAGGAAGCTCCGGTCTACGCGGTAGCCTGGATCTATCGAGTAGCCGCCGCCCGCGCCCGCCTCGGCGACGATCGGTACGCCGGCCATGCACAATGAATCGATGTCGCGGTAGATCGTGCGCTCCGAGACCTCGAAACGCCTGGCGAGATCCGCCGCCGTAGCGCGACCTTCGTTGAGGAGGCGATCCAGTAACGCTATCAGCCGCTCGTTCTTCATCGCCCGATGATAGCATGTTTCGTTGACCGTTTCCCGCCAGGGCTGTAGGATCCTGTGATCATTATTAATAAGGAGCTACCGTGCCCGCTATAATGGAACTTTCCTCGCCCTGGAGCGCGAGCGTCGATGCCGATTCTCCGTTGCCGGAATACCCGAGGCCCGATATGGTTAGGCCCGACTGGCTGTCGCTCAACGGTCCATGGGAATACGCGATACGCGAGTCCGGTCCGGGCGCCCTGGCCGACGAAGTAGCCCCCGACTTCGGACCCGCGGATCGCCGCGGCCGTATCATCGTGCCGTTCGCGCCCGAGTGCGCATTATCCGGGGTCGGCAAGACCTTGGCCCCGACCGAGACGCTCTGGTACCGCCGCTCGATCATCCTGCCCGCGGCCTGGGCGGGCCGTCGCGTCATGCTGCGGTTCGAGGCGGTGGATTACCTTGCGGCCGTGTTCGTAGACGGCGCGCTCCTGGGCGAG
Organism: Spirochaetae bacterium HGW-Spirochaetae-3; assembly: GCA_002839315.1. Lineage (GTDB taxonomy): Bacteria > Spirochaetota > Spirochaetia > Treponematales > UBA12059 > SZUA-370. The sequence continues at coordinate 27,264 of PGXV01000002.1, read as the reverse complement.
CATCGCGGAGGATACCTGCCGTTCGCCTTCGAGCTGCCTGCCGGCGACGGAGTAACCGAGCATGAGCTCGTCGTCGCCGTCCGCGACCCGAGCGACGCCGGCCTCCAGCAGCGGGGCAAGCAGGCCCTGAAGCCCGCGGGTATTCTCTATACTCCGACCAGCGGCGTCTGGCAGACCGTCTGGCTCGAGCCCGTCCCCGCCGCGAACGCCATCCTGGGCTTCAGGATAGAGACGCGCGCAGACTTGGGCGGCGCGGACGTCGTCGTGGAGACCGAGCGCCCGGCCGACGTCGCGATACGCATCATGCTTCCCGGCGGCGGGATTCTGGACGTCCGGGGCCGGTCGGGCGAGTCGATCGCGGCGATCGTACCGTCCCCGCGGCCGTGGTCGCCGGCCGACCCGTACCTGTACGCGTTCCGGGCGGAGATTCTCGACGTATCAGGCGCCGCCGTCGATTCCGTCGACTCGTACTTCGCCCTGCGGCGAGTCGACCTGGGTCCCCTTCCCGGCGCGCCCGACGGGGAACGGTCCGTCATACGGCTCAACGGCGAGCCGATATTCGTGAACGCGCCGCTCGACCAGGGCTACTGGCCTGAGAGCGGCATGACGCCGCCGGCCGACGAGGCCCTCGTCTTCGATATCGAGTCTATGCGGGCGCTCGGCTTCAACGGCCTGCGGAAGCACGTGAAGGTGGAGTCGCGGCGCTTCTACTGGCACGCCGATCGGCTGGGCATGCTCGTAATCCAGGACGCCGTATCGGGCGGGCGCAACCGGGCGGCCGGCACCGCGAGGATAGCCGCCGCGATGATTCTCGGCGTGCCCGCGGAGGACCGATCGGCGTTCGCCCTGCACGGGGCGGGCAGGGCGGAGAAGGCCGATCGCGACGAGTTCGAGGCCGATCTCTTCGGAATGGTCGCCTTATTGCGTAATCATCCGTCCATCGTCATGTGGACGATCTTCAACGAGTCGTGGGGGCAGTTCGAGTCGGCCCGCGTCGCCGATAGGCTTCGCTCCGCCGATCCGTCACGCCTCGTCGACGCGGTCTCGGGCTGGCACGATCGCGGCGCGGGCGATTTCCGTAGCCGCCACACGTATATCGTCAAGCTACGTAAGCCGCCCCGCCGCGACCGCCGACCGTACTTCATATCGGAATACGGCGGCTACAACCTGGCGGTACCCGGGCATATGTGGGACGACGCGGCCCGGTTCGGCTATAAATTCTACGACGACGGCCCCTCGCTCCGGGAAGGCTATTCGCGCCTCGTGCGCGACCAGCTGATTCCCCTCGTCGACCGGGGCCTGCGGGCCGCGGTCTATACCCAGGTCTCGGACGTGGAGATAGAGAGCAACGGCTTCTATACCTACGACCGTAAGGTGCTCAAGTACGACGCCGCCGTCGTGCGCGCTCTCAACGAGGAATTATACGCCGCGTTCGGGCGCTTAGGGCGGGGAAAAGCCTGACGGAATGCGTTACGGGAAAGGCGACGGCGGGCAGGGCCGCCGTCGCCCTAGGGTCTAGAAAGAGTAGTCTAGCTTCAGCCCGACGAAGTCGTTGTCCTCGTACGCGGCGAATTCGCCGTCGTCGTCGCAGAGGAACGCGGCGCCGTATAGCTCAACGTTCATGTCGTCGCGGACGGCTATCGTCAGCTTGGGCATGAGGACGACGTCGCCGCGCTCTATGTCCCATGTCGCGTCTATCTTGGGCTGGACCTTCTCGTGGGCGAAGCTGTCCGAGAGGCTGACGACGATCTTGTCGTTCGTGTAGACGCCGTCGCTATCGTAGTCGACGTCGGAGGCGCCGGCGATGCCGTCGTTGCCCATGACGTAGCGGCCTATGGTCTGCACGTTGAGGTTCAGCTCGCCCAGGGGAAGGCCGATGTCGAAGCCGGCGACCCAGTTGACGCTGTCGTTCTTGACCGCCGGGTCGTCGCCGTCGCGATCGGCTCCGAGGTAGTACGCCGCCTCGCCGCGCAGGTTGAGCGGTCCTACGGCCATTGCCGCCTCCGCGCCGAACGACTGGAATCGGTCGTAGGCGATGGAGAGGCTCGTTACCACGGTCCGTCCCAATCCGTTAACGCCGTAGCCTACCGTAACCGAGGGCGTCTTGTAGTGGCCGAGGTAGTAGAGGAGCCCGAGGTCGACGCCGCCCATCGTTGTCGTATAGCCGACGCCGTACTGGCCGTAGTCGAGGGTGCTCGTGTCGGGTAGCAGGTCCGAAGCGTCGCCGAACTCGCTCAGCACGGCCTGCGCCGCGGCGAGCGACGCCGCATCGGCGGCGGCGGCCGCCGCGGGATTCCAGGTCCCGTCTGCTTGTATCGCGGTATAGGTAGTCGCGTACGCCGTCGTCGAGGCCGTAGCCGCCAGGTTGCTGACGTACGACGTGGCCGCGGCGACGAGGCTCGTGGCCGAGGCCGGCGTCCAGCGGCCGCTCAGGGGTACGCGGTCGGCCGTCATGGTCGGCGTCCAGATAGCCTCGATACGACCGCCGGAGGGGGCGTTCCATGTGACGCGGACCATCTCCTCGCCGAGTCGCCTGTCTATGTAATCGGGGAAGAGGAAGTCCGTGTAATCGTTGGCGTTGAAGAGGTCGACGACGTGGAGCTTGTCTCCCTTACCCCATACCGCCTTCATCTTGCCGGCCTCGATGCCGAAATCGCCGATGAACGCGCCGAAACGCAGCTCCGCGAGGACGTCCTCGGGGTTCTCGCCGAGCGTCTCCTCGTCGAGCAGGAGCGTCGCGGCGAGTTCCGACGAGGCGCCGGCGTACGAGAGGTCGAGCTGGAACGACGGCAGGGCGGTTATCGCCTCGTCGTCGTCCGCCGTGTAGAACCGGCCCGCCATCGAGGCGCTGCCGCTGATCCCTACGGAGGGAGCGGACTCGTCGCCCCACGCGCCGTCGTCTCCCCATGAGTCCTGGCCCCACGCCGCGCCGGCGCAGAGCAGCGCCGCGGCGAGCGTCGCCGATAGCTTTTTGCTGTTCTTCATATTCGCTTCCTAAATGCGGCCGGTGCTGAGGAAGTTCGTGGTGAACAGCTTGTCGCTCAGCGGCTTGTCCACCTCGATCTTGACGATTACCAGGCGCGTCGAGTGGCCGGTCTGCACGTTCCTGAGCAGGGAGCTCGTCGGGATCCAGTAGCCCGATACCTGCTCGAGTTTCTCTACGACGAGCGTCTTCTGCAGCTCGCCGCTCTTCTTGTCGTACATCTCGGCCTTGACGGGCACCCATGACTTCTTGTCGATATAGGAGACCTTGTACGCGTACTGGGAGTCCTCCGCCTTCTTCGCGGTGGACTTGATGACGTAGCAGTCGAAGCCGTTGACCGTTTCCTCGCCTGTGATCACGTGATCGTCCAGGTCGACGTCGCGCGAGCTCAGGTCGTCGTAGCTGGCGTCGGTGCCCATGAACGACTTGCTGCCTTCGCTGGAGGCGACGCGCCGCGTCGATCGGAGGGCGGGGAGGAATATCCACTTGTCGTCGGCCCTTCCGTCGTTGGCGACCTGCAGGAAGCGGGTGCCCTTGACGGACGCGGGGCTCTGGAACGCCATGACGACGGACTTGAGCCCTTCGACGTCCCGTCCCCATTCCTCTATCTGCCTCGTCTCCGTCGAGCCGTCGGCTGCTATCAGGTCCATCCTGACCGCTGAGTGCGAGAACGCCGGTTCCTTGACGTCGAACGCGTTCTGCATGACGGTCCTGCCGTCTATGGCGAACGCCGAGGCCGCGAAGGCCAGTAACGATACGGCTAGCGCCGTCTTCTTGTGCTGGTTCATGTGAATCTCCGTTTTCCGGCGCGCTCGCGCGCGCCTATAGTTATGGGTACGCGCTCTCAGCGCTTTCCGCTGATGCCCTTGGGGGCCTTGGCGGGACGCGATATGAAAGCGGGCTTGAATATGTTGAGCATCAGCGGGAGTATCACGAGCGCCGAGACGGAGCTCGTGAGCATCACGACCGCCACGAGGAGCCCTATGTAGCGGAGGACGACGAACTTGGACAGGCAGAGCACGAGGAAGCCCAGGCCCACGGATACGGCGTTCACGACGACCGCCTTGCCGGAAACCCTGAGCGTCTGCCGCGTAACCGCGGATAGGTCGTCGCTCTTCAGCCGTTCCTGGTGGTAATTGCTCAGGAGGTGGATCGTATAGTCGATGCCGATTCCTATCGCGATCGAGCTTATGAGGCTCGTCACCATGTCGAGGTTGATGCCGGCGAATCCCATGATGCCGTAGTTGATGACGATGGACACGAGCAAGGGTACCGATCCGATCAGTCCCGCGATCAGCGATCGGAAGAAGATCGCCAGGATGATGAATACGGCCGCCTCGGCGACGACGATGCTCGATATCTGGCTGCCTATGATCATGTCGCTCAGCGAGTTCTCGAGTTCCGCGATGCCGGCCGCCTTGAGCGTATAGCCTTCCGGGAAACGGGCGGCGGCGAAGGCCTCGGCGTCCTCGAGGACGGAGGCTGTCACCTTCGTCGAGTGGCTGCGTAGCTGGACGGACATGCGGACCTCGGATGGCTGGAGCGGATCGTTCGCGAACTGGTCGAGCGAGCCGGAGTAGAGGAGGAGGTACTGCGATACCAGGTTCTTGAGCTCTGACTCGTCCGTGACGCCGTACTTGACCGGGTCGACGGGGAGCTCGTCGTAGGCCGCTCCGTCGTAGTTCAGCTCGCGCTTCACCGCGTCGAGCAGCCGGTCAGCGCTGACCTCGCCTCCGCCCAGGGTCGCGAACGCCTTGTCGAACAGCGCGAGCGCGTCGGCCATGCTCGCCGGGGCGCTCAGCGTAGCGGCTTCCGAATCCGCCGCCGCGATGGGGGCGTCCGCCGCTTCATCGTCGAAACAGCCGCCGGCGTCGCTTCCCGCGTCGTCGAAGAAGCTCGAGACGTCGCCGCCGCTATCCCCGCCCCGAGGCTCGGCATTATCGGCGCCGGCTGGGACGGGTACGTGCAGCACCTTGTTCATGCGCCGCACGAAATCGGAGAACGATACGATCTTGCCTATCTCCGGATGTCCCGCCAGTAGGTGATCGGCGAGCTCGTCCATCGCGGCGAGCGCCCCGGGGTCGGTCATGTCGCCCTTCTCGGGTCCGGATACGAGCAGGCTCATCGAGTTGGATCCGGCGAAGCGGCGGTCGATGTAGTCGACGTCGGCCCGAAGCTGGGAGTCGGCGGGGAAGTACGTGATCAGCGACGATTCTATATTGAGCCTGGTGAATCCCCAGGTCGAGATGGCGACGATGGCGGCGGTGATCGCGACGAGCGCGGCGCGTCGGGCCGTGACCGACGTGAAGAGGGAGTCGACGAAGCCCGAATAGGCCTTCCCGTCCGCCTTCGCGTCGTCCTTGGCCACGGCGGCCCGCTTGCCGGCCCGGTACGCGTTCTTTCCCCGGGGCTTGACGATGAGCAGCGCGGGTATGAGCGTCAGGGACAGGAGCAGCGCGACGCTCACGCCGAACGAGCTGAAGATCGAGAAGGTCTTGAGCGGCGTTATCGGGCTCGTCAGGTTCGACGCGAAGCCGGCGACGGTCGTCAGCCCGGCCAGGAATACCGGTTTCGCGACCTTCCTGAGCGAATCGAGCACGAGGTCCCTGTGCCTGTCAGCCGTCAGCTCGCCGGATTCGGCCTTCATGTCGTCGTAATAATGGTTGATGACGTGAATGCCGTACGCCGAGCCGACCGCGATGAGTACGACGGGCAGGCAGCTGGACACGACGGTGAAATGGGCTCCCGTCAGCGCCATGAACCCTACCGTCCATATCGTGCTTATCGCGACGGACAGGAGCGGGAGTATCATGCCTTCGAGCGTCCTGAACGAGAAGTACAGGCAGAGGAGGACGACGAGGATGACGAGGGGGATGAGCCGCACGAGGTCGCTGCGCATATAGGCCTTGGCGACGGCGTTGAGCACCGGATCCCCGGCGAGCCTGAAGGAGAGCGGCGCGCCCTCGTACGCGTCGACGGTAGCGACGATGGCGTCGTAGAGCGTATCCATCTCGTCCGGCGTGATGTCCTCGTCGATCGTGACGAGGACCTGGGTCGCCTTGAAATCGTCGGAGATCGCTACGCGGTTATACATATCCCGCCAGTCGACCACGCGCCGTCTTAGGGCCTCGAGCTCTTCCGGCGAGCCGCCGAAATCGGCGGGTACCAGGGTCTCGGCGCTCAGGCCGCCGTCGACGGCCGAAATATAATCCAGGTTCGTCAGCGATTGCACGCGATCTACGCGGGGTAGCCCCTCTACGTCGGTCGTGAATCGGCGGATAGTCTCTATGGTCGGCGCCGTCAGTACCGACGCCTCGGACGTCTCTATGGCTATGTCCATGATGATCTGGCTACCGTAGACGTCGTCGAGCTTTTCCATCAGCTGATAGGAGGCGTGATCGTGCGGGAAATAGGCCTTGACCTCGTTGTCGAGGATTATCTTCGGTATGAAGACGGAGAAGACCGCCGTCGCCGCGACGATGACGGCGATGATAAGCCACGGCTTCTTGAAAAAGCGTTCCATTTAAGCTACCTCAATTCGTTCGTAAAGAAAATCAATCTGTGTATTGAGTACACATTGCGTGCAATAAACAGGTAAAAAAAATCAGCTACTGATAGCCGTCTCCGCTCGACGCTCGAGTTCTTGGACGAGCGCCGAGCGCTACGCTCCTGTGAAGCGGCTACGACTTAGCCGAGAAGGACCGACGTCGCTTCCGCGCACGAAAGGCGATCCAGTTCGTCCTGCGTAAAGGGCTTGAGGGACGAGCAGCCTGCCAGGATGAGAGCCACCGCTATGGCCGATAGGAGTACTGCGATCCGTTTCATATAACCTCCCAGAATCAAGTGTCTCGCGAGCCGAGTAAGCTCGCTCGCCGTGCGGCACGCGGTGATTCGACGAATCGCTACGTGCCGTAGTCTGCGGCTGATTACTCTAGTCGCAAGATGTGCATTAAATACTCTAAATGAGTAACATATACACAGCAAGTGTAATGTAGTAGTAAAAAAATAAACAGTCAACAAAGCGAAGCGGAAAATCTACGGTAGCGTTCAGTTCGGCTCTATATAGTGGGTTACCAGCTCGAAGGCTTCGTCGAGCAAGGCGCTCGAGTCGATAGCGGTCGCGCCCTGGATGATGTCGCCGTTGGTAACGGCCGTGTGCAGGATACCGTGTATAAGGGTTATCATCGTGGTAGCGCTCAGGTTAGGCGCCGGGAACGCGCGGACGGAGCCGTCGGCGCTTCCTTCGGTTAATAGCCTGGCGACGGAATCGCATATTCGCCCGATAGCCCGATAGCATCGCTTGGTCAGCTCGTGCTCTATGCCTATCTCCCGGACGCTCTCGTTGAATCCCAGGATCATCAGGAACGCCGAGGGATCCGAATGGTATAGCTCGAGGTAGAGGCCGAGGATGCAGTTGAGGCGCGTAAACGCGTTTCCTCCCCCTCCGGCTACGGAATCCACGTCCGAGGCCAGCTTCTCCAGGCCCGCCGCGGCTACGGCGACCGCGAGTTCGTCCTTGCTCTTGAAATAGAGGTACAGGGTTCGTCTGCTCAGCTCGGAATTGGTCGCGATGTCGTGCATGGAGGTATTCGAGAACCCCTTGAGCCTGAAGATATGCTTCGCCGACTCGATGATCTCTTCTATTCTATTCTTGCGCTCCCTAAGGCGCCGTTCTATCGTTCCCATAGGGGCATCATAGTAGAGGCGAAACCGTTATTCCGCAAGCAGAAGGATCATTCATGCGAGGCATCGGCTCGCGAGTCGTCTGTAGGCGAACGGGTCAAGCGCCCGCCAGCCGATCCAGGAACGCGCCCAGGTTCGTGACCGCGAACCCACCGGTCAATGCGGCGCCGTCGCCGTCCGGCGCGACTATAAGCCTGTCCCTGCTGCCCCCGTCGCCGAGGATCGCCCGCGCCGCGTACGATATCGACCGCTCCACGGAGGTCGGCCGATGCCGCCTCGCGGCGGCCGCCAGGAACGGTTTCCCATTCTTCGTCGCGACTAGATCGAGGGCGGCGCCGTCCGCGCTGGCGTATCGGTACAGCGCGACGCCCGGCGGTAGCCCCTCCCGAGCCTGCTCGACGACGAATCCCGCCCAGGATGCAGCGGCTAGGCCGGGCTTCATCGCCAGGTCATCCGGGGAGCGTATTCCGACGAGCGCGTGCAGCAGGCCGGAATCGCGCACGTAGAGAGCCCGCGATCGCGTAGAACGAGCTACTGACGGTAGGGCTACCGGTAACGATGGTACGGAGAAGAGAATTCCGGCGCGCTCAAGGAGGCCGACGTAGCGTACGACGGTCGGCCTGGAAATGCCGAGAGCTCGAGCGACGGCGTTTTCGTTTAGGCCGTCGCCATGCGTCGCCGCCACCGCTTCCAGCAAGCCGGCGATCAGCCTCGGTTCGCGGGGCAATCCGCTGGACGCCAGCGCTCCGTACGCGAGGTCCGCTGCGTGGCATTCAAGCCATTCGGCGGCCGCCTCGTCGCTAGCGGCGCCATAGGCCTCCGGGTATCCGCCCCGTAGCCATAGCCGCCTCGTCGATGCCCGCCCCGCCTCGAACAGGTTGAAAGGACCTGCCTCGAGTACCGGGATCGCTCCGTCCGCGTCGAACGGCCCTCCTACGAGCACGAATCGGGGCGTCAGGCCGATCTGGCCTCCGTTGCGCCGGATCCTTCCAGCCCAGTCTGACAGCTCGGCGGCGTCGGATGGGCCTGCGTTATCCAGGATGATCGGCCTCGCGGCGGATTGGTCCCCCGGCGCCGCCAGTATGGCGCGGCCCTCTAGGAGCCGTGCGTCGGCGAGCACGGCTCCGGCGGGCGAGCCGGCGGCCAATTGTCGCGCTATCGTGCTGAGACCGCAACGGGGAGGCCCCTGCACGAGGACGACGGGACGTTCGGAGAGAAGCCCGCTTATCGATCTTATGATTCCACGATATATTAGTGCCACTAAATAGTAGTATAGAATTTAAATTGCGGCTATAAAAGCTCATTTTCGAAGAATAGTCACTTGTCGGAGTAGGAAGCGCCTTTATAATAGTGAGTGAACAAGGGGGCAACGGTGAAAACTGGATCGAGTCGATATGACGTCTGTATCGTCGGCGCCGGCGTCTGCGGCGCCAATATCGCGCGCCGCCTGTCCGCCTACGAGCTTGACGTAGTTCTCGTCGAGAAGGAGGCCGACGTCTCGTTCGGGACCTCCAAGGCCAACTCGGGCATCGTGCACGGCGGGTTCCACCATAACAAGAAGCATCTGAAGGCCAGGCTCGAGCTCCAGGGCATGATGATGTTCGACCGCCTACAGCAGGAGCTGGACTTCCCGTTCAGGCGTTGCGGCATCGTCGTCGCGGCTCTGCACGAGGACGAGATGCGCGCCATCGAGCAATTGTACATGCAGGGCGTCGACAACGGCGTCATCGGCATAGAGATGTGCTCGAGGGAACGGATGCTGGAACTCGAGCCCAAGCTCAACCCCGACACGCTCGGCGGGCTCTGGGTCCCCGGAGGCGGCATCGTCGAGCCGTATCGCTTCGTGTTCGCGCTCGTCGAGAGCGCCAGGAAGAACGGCGTAGAGATCCTGACCGGCTTCAAGGTCGAGCACGCGGTGCGCGCGGGCGACGAGTGGACCGTTCGCTCCTCCGACGGCCGTTCCGTGAAGGCGCGTTACGTCGTCAACGCGGCGGGCCTGTACGCCGACGAAGTATCCAGGGTGTTCGGCGCCGAGGACTTCGAGATAAAGCCGCGCAAGGGCGAGTACTACCTCCTCGACCGACTGACCAAGGCCAAGCCGGATCGCGTCATCTTCCCGGTGCCTACGAGCGTCTCCAAGGGCATGCTCGTCATACCGACCGTCGAGGGGACCGTGCTGATCGGCCCGACCGCGGAGGCCGTCGACGATAAGACCGACCTGGCGACGACGCGCGACCAGCTCGAGAAGATACTGTCGTCGGCCCGGACGATGGTGCCTTCGATATCGGAGTACGACGTTATAACGAGTTTCGCCGGGCTCCGCCCGACCCTCGAAGAGGATTTCTACATCGCCCCGAGCGCCAAGGCGCCCGCGCTGATACAGGTAGCCGGCATCCAGTCCCCCGGACTCACCGCCAGCCCCGCGATAGGCGAATACGTGAAGGACCTCCTGAAGAAGGAAGGCCTCCGCCTCTCGGAGAAGCCCGATTACGATCCTTTCGTCGGCAAGCGCCCGCACGTCAAGGACCTGACGCCGTTCGACGTCGACGAGCTCGCCAAGGCCGACCCGACCTACGCCAACATGGTCTGCCGCTGCGAGAAGGTATCCGAGGCGGAGATCGTCCAGGCCATCAAGGCCGGCCACACGACGCTGGACGGTATCAAGTACTTCACCAGGGCCCAGATGGGCCGGTGCCAGGGTGGTTTCTGCACCTACAAGATCATCAAGATCATCATGCGCGAGACCGGCCTCTCGTGGGACGAGATAACCAAGAACGGCGGCGCGAGCCGCGTACTCAAGGACGTCTTATGAAGGACCTCAGCTTCGATTCCATAGTGATAGGCGGCGGGGCGGCCGGTATGGCCGCGGCCCTGGAGCTAGACAAGGCGGGCTTCTCGTGCGCTATCGTCGAGCGCGAGGAATCCCTCGGCGGTATCCTCACCCAGTGCATCCATAACGGCTTCGGACTGATAGAGTTCAACGAGGAGCTGTCCGGCCCCGAGTTCGCCGAGAAGATAGAGGAACGGCTGGCGGGTACCGGCATCAAGTCCTTCACGGGCTCCACGGTGATGGAGCTGGACGCGTCCGGCGACGTCAAGACGCTGTACTGCTATTCGGGCAAGTACGGCGTCATGCGCCTGAGCGGGCGCGTCGTCGTGCTGGCGATGGGCTGCCGGGAGCGCAACCGCGGCAACATCCGCATCCCCGGGGACAGGCCCGCCGGCGTGTATACCGCCGGCCTCGCCCAGCGGCTCGTCAATATCGAGGGCATGGTCCCCGGCAAGGACGTGGTCATCATAGGGTCGGGGGACATCGGTCTCATCATGGCCCGGCGCATGAGCTGGGTCGGCTGCAAGGTGCACGCGGTCGTCGAGATACTGCCGTACCCGTCGGGGCTGACGCGCAATATCGTGCAGTGCCTGCACGATTTCGGCATACCGCTGTACCTGTCCCACCTGACCACCAACATCATCGGCAAGGACCGCGTGGAGGGCGTAGAGATAACGCCCATCGAGAACGGCGCGATGCAGCACGAGAAGGCCTTCGTCATCCCGTGCGACACCGTGCTCCTCTCCGTGGGGCTCGTCCCGGAGAACGAGCTGTCAAAGATGGCCGGGGTCGAGCTCAACCCGATGACGAACGGCCCGAACGTCGATTCCATGCTGATGACCAACGTCCCCGGCGTGTTCGCGTGCGGCAACGTACTGCACGTGCACGACCTGGTCGACTACGTCGTCGAGGAGGCCCGGCGGGCGGGCGGGCACGCGGCCCGCTGGCTCAAGGGCGAGCGGCCCAAGGCCGAGGCGAGGATAAAGGCGGGGCCGAACATCCGGTATTCTGCGCCGGGACGCGTCGACCTCGACGCGGTCAACAAGCTCTACATGAGGACGCTCATCGTCAAGAACGACGCCGTGCTCGAGGTCAAGGTGAACAACCGGGTCGTCAAGAGCGTCAAGAAGAACCATATCCAGCCGTCGGAGATGATAGCGCTCGAATTGGGGCCGAAGGACCTGGCGTCGGCCGTCGGAACTCCGGAGCCGGTCGTCGAGATCTCCGTCACCTGAGCCGGGCGGAATGAGGAGGACATCGTGAGCGAAGAATTGATATGCATTACCTGCCCGATGGGTTGCCGGCTGACCGTGGACAGGCAGCAGGACGGTAGCCTCGCGGTGACCGGCAACCGCTGTCCCCGAGGTATAAAATACGCGAACGAGGAATTGCTGGCCCCGAAGCGAGTCGTAAGCGCCACCGCGACCATCCAGGACGACGGCGCCGGGGAGCGTGCGCTGGGCGAGGTATCCCGCCTGCCGGTCAGGAGCACCGCGGCCTATCCGAAGCAGGACGTTCCCGAGCTCCTCGCGGCTATCTACGCGCTACGCGTCCGCCTGCCCGTGAGCCGCGGAGACGTCCTCATAGAGGATTACAAGGGATCGGGCGTCGACGTCATTGCGACGAGAACCATGAAGTGATTACTCGCAACCGCGCGTCATTTCCCTTGTCTAAACGGTAGTGCCCCGTACAGAGCGGGCTTTATAGAGTATACTACGAAGCGGAGCATAAATGGAAAACGTAGCATCGCAATTAGCGGGAGCGTCGAAGGTTATCTTGTCGATAATCCCTATAGTCGGGATCGTGATGGGTTGCACCGTCGTATTCTTTTACATTCTGTGGAATCATCGCGAGCGTATGCTGATGATCAACAAGGGGACGTATGCGCCGAGACCCGTCGACATCGATACGTTCGCCTTGCTGGCGGGGATACTGCTCGTGGCGGTCGGGCTTACCTTGACCTTGTTCTTCCTCGTCGCAGCCTCGACCGGATATACCCTGCTCGGCGGGCTCATCCCTTTATCCGTAGGCGTCGGTTTCCTGGTCTTCTATACGTTGCGCGCCATTAATCGCGCGAAATGAACCCGAGCGGATCCGAGGCGGCCGACGAGGATATTATTGCCCGCGTGCTCGACGGCGATACCGACGCGTTCAGCGCGTTGGTGCATCGCTATCAGCGCCGGATCCTGCGCTTGGGCTACGGGTTCTTCAAGGACGCGGATGAGGCGGAGGATTTCGCGCAGGACGTGTTCGTAAAGGCGTACGTAGGGCTCGCGGGTTTCAAGGGCCGGTCGAGCTTCTCTACCTGGCTTACCCGTATCGCCTACAACGCGGGCATAAACGCCAGGCGCAAGGCCGGCCGGTACGAGCCCCTGGATTCGGATCCTATCGATGTCCGGTCGCTGTCCCCTGAGGACGAGCATATACGCTCCGAGACGGCGGCGGCGCTCCGGCGGGCGATGGCCGCCCTCCCCGAGAAGTACGCCGTATGCCTGGATCTGTTCTTCAGGGAAGGCATGAAGTACGAGGATATAGGAATCGCGACCGGGTTTCCGGTCAACACGATAAAGTCGCACGTTTTCAGGGCGAAACGCGACTTGCGGAAGGCGCTCGGCGCCGAGGAGAGTTCCCTATGACTTGCGATCGATTCTTGACGCTCCTGGATGGATTGGACAACGAGGCCTTGCCTATGGACATGATACTGCATAGCCGCGCCTGTCCATCCTGCGCTCGGGAAGCCGTCGCCCTCAAGGCGGCCGTGTCGCTATACCGGATGCCGGATCTCGCCTCGTCCGCCGACATCGTGCCGAGGGTCGCCGCCTTGCTTCCCTTCTCGCCCGCCCCGAGGCGCATGGTATCGATGCGCGATTGGCTCGTAGCGGGATTCGTCATAGTCGCCTCCGTCGCCCTCATTCCGCTGATGGGGGAATTCAACGCGCTTAAGGCCGCGTACGGTTCGGGCTTTACCTTCCCGATGTCGCTCGCCCTCGGTTCCTTCGTGACCCTGTACGCGGGCGTATTCGTGATGAGCCACCTCGACGAGTTCTCCTGTCGCCTGAAGCAGCGCGGTTCCGCGCCGCGCCGCCGTACCGCTTGATCTAACCGTTATGAATGAAAAGGACGGGCTTCCGCCCGTCCTTCCTTTCGCTCCGCGACCCGTTCAGCCGGGCCTTCGCGTCAATCGCCTTCCTTGACGATCTCTATCTTTATGCCTTCGTTAGGCTCGCCCGTTTCCTTCGGCGGAACCGTGACGCGTAGTATGCCGTTCTTGAAGACCGCCTTGACGGCGGCCTGGTCGAATTTCTCGGCGGGCACGTAGTACTTCTGCTTGTCGATGTCCTTGAGCTTGAGTCGGCGCTTGAAGTAGCGCACGTCTTCCTCGGGAGCCTCCTCCAGGCTGATGCGGGCGGAGAAGACCATGTAATCGCCCTGGAACGACAGGCTGATATCCTTCTCGTCGAAGCCGGACAGCGCCAGCTCGAATACCATGGAACGTTCCTGGGTAAGGAAGATGTTCATAGGCGGGTAGGAGAAGCTCGGGTACCAGTCGGAATTCTCGTCCTGGTCCATATTCCCGAACCACGGATTGGGCCTGGGCCCTGCGTGGCCGTCGAATCCCGGGCCGAAATTGTCTTTCATCTGGTCGCCGAAGGTCTTGGCGGCGTCGAAGATCTCGTCGAGCATCGATCCGATGTCGACGTACATGCGGTTGCCTTTCATAGGAATCCCCCATAAGGCGGTATCGTATGCCCCTCCGTACGGAGCGGGCCGTAGCGAACCCAAGGGCGTTCGCTATATAGAAAAGATACGAACGGTACCTGTAAAAAGCAAGCCCGGACCCCTCCTCGGGAGCCCGGACCCGTTCTTTTAGCCGATAGCCTTTTCGCTTACTTCTTGGGCGGGTACATCAGGGGGTAGGAATTCGCCTTGCCGGCTGCCGCCCAGTCCTCGGGGATGACCTTCCAGTTGTCGTCGCGCTTGACCTCGATCGGGCCGACCTGCTTCTCGAACCACTTGAGCATGTAGAAGCGGAGGTCCTTCGTCGTGCTGGACGTGACGAGCTCCAGCTTCTTGAGCCTGTCGGCGGGGAGGCCGACGCCGGCGGTCAGGTGTCCGCCGCCGCCCGAGCCGCGATAGGAGTTGATCGCGACCGAGTAGGTCCTGCCGAGCTCGAACGGCTTGCCGTCGCTCATCGATATGACCTTGATGCGCGAGCCGGCCGGCTTGGATACGTCGACCGTGTACTTGATGCCGGCGAGGGCGTCGTAGTTATACGCCCGCGTTACCGTGTCGTAGCTGTTGTACCTGGCGTTGAAGACGGGCTTGCCGTCGGGACCCATTACGAAGGCGATGAGCTGGTCGCTCGGGCCTGTCATCGTGGCGAACTGCTTGCCGTAGTTGAATTCAAGGAACTTGACGATCTGCTCGCCCGTCAGGTCCATCGTGTACATGAAATTCTCGTACTTGTAGAGGCTGAACATGTCGCGCACCTTGATGGTGCCGTCGGCCGTGGTCGGCAGGTACGCGTTCTGGTCTAGAGGGGCGGCTATCGATATCTGGGCGGGCTTGAGGCCCATCGTCGGGTCGGCGCAGAGCTCGAGCTGGATGCGGTTGATCAGGTCGACGAAGGCGGAATCGCCGAACATCGCCTCGTCGCTGGTTATCTTGCCGACCATCTTGCCGATCGGTCGCTCTACCCAGGCCATCAGCTCGGCCTTTGCGGGATCGAACTTGGCGAGGAACGCGGCGTCGGCGGCGACGCCCTTGAGCGGCACGAGGCTACCCGCGACGTCCTTCTTCCAGGTCTTGGCGGCCGAGTCCCACTGGAGGCTGACCTCGACTACCGGGATAGCGGAGGCGCCGGCGAGCCCGCCGTATATCGGTACGATCTTGCCGGAAGGGTCCTTGACGTCTACGCTCTTGGACTTGGTGGCGGGATCGTAGCCCTTGCCTTCCCATCCGGCGTGGTCGTGCCCGACGAAGATAAAGTCGAATCCGGCGACGCGCTCGACGACGAGCTGGCTGGCGCTCTCGTTTGACGGGGTGTCGGCGGTCTGCCCGCCGTAGGTGTAGTCGACGCCGGCGTGGAAGAGGCCGATCAGCATGTCGGGCTTCTCCTTGGCCTGGATGATCGGCACCCACTTCTTGGCCGTCTCGACCATGTCGAGCACGTCCATGCCCGACCAGAAGGCGTTGGGGAGCTGCTCGGTGATCTTTGGCTCGGTAAGGCCGAGGACCGCGATCTTGACGCCCTGGCGGGTGATGATGGCGTACGGCGGGAAGTACGGCTCGTCGGTGCCTTCCTTGACGATGTTGGCGCATATCATCGGCGCCTTGACTTCCTTGGCCAGCTTGTCGTAGACGGGATGGCCCGCCTCGACGTCATGGTTACCCATCGTCGCGACGTCGTATCCGAGGTAGTTGAGGACGTCGCCCCAGATGTGCGGCGTATCGGTCTTCTGGAAGTTGTAGTAATAGACGGTCGGCTGGCCCTGGAGCACGTCGCCGTCGTCCATCAGCACGACCTCGCCCTGCGCGCGCTTCTGGGCGACGAGGGTGGCGACCTGCGCCATCGAGGTGTCCAGCGTCTTGCCGGTGATGAAATCGTACGGGAAGATCGCGCCGTGAATATCGGTGGTCTCTATGAAGGTGAGCTTGAGCGGCGTGTCCGCGAACTTCTCGAACGGGTGGGCGCACGAGGCGATCGAGAATACGATCGCCAACGAGACTAGAGCCGCGAGGATCGTCTTGAACGTCTTTCGCATGGGTTCCTCCTTGACTTATTCCCCCCGGCTATCCGGAGGGGGTACAGATTATATACCCTGCGCGACAAACGAGGAAGCGAAAGATGAAAAACGTTTAGCCTGAAACCGAATCCAGCCGGTCGAGCACGGCCTGCGCGGCGTATCGCTCGTCTTCGAGCCCCAGCTCGGCGCAGGCGTCGCGTAGGTTGAACCACGCGTCGTAATAAAGTTCCCTGGACTCTACGGCGCGCCGGAACAGCGACCTCGCCTCGGCGTAGGCTCCGCGACCGAATTCGAGGACCCCGAGGTCGTTGTTCGCCTCGGCGTGGCCCGGATCGAGCTCGAGCGCCCGTCTATAGCGTCGCTCCGCATCGTCTTCCTTGCCGAGCTCGTAGAGCGCTAGCCCGAGGTCGCACAGGAGGTCGGCGTTCTCTCCGCCCAGGGCTAGGGCTTCCTCGAAGGCCGCGCGGGCGTCTCGAGCCCGGCCGTCGCGCAGCCGCGCCAGGCCGAGGTCGAAGGCCAGGTCGGCCGAGCCGGGGTCGAGCCGCCGCGCCTCGATGAACGCCAGCGAGGCCTCTTCGTATCGTGCGGCCTCGAGATACCGTATCCCCTCGGCCGCCAGGGAGCTCGCGTCCGCCATGGGCGCTAGAAGCCCAATAGACCCGGCAGGTATATCCCGGCCGCGACCAGCGCTCCGGCCGGCAGCGCGACGAGGACTACGACGTCGATGACCCAGTTGGCTTTCCGGGCTCCAGAAAGAGCGTTGGAGAGGAATATCGTCACGATGCCGGCGATGAAGCTCATGAACGGATACGACAGGAACGGGACGCCGGCGCTCAGGTCTCGTAGCCAGCGCATGAATCCTATGTCGAGCGAGTTGGAGAAAAAGATGAAACTGACCGCGTAGCCCAGCAGGACCGGGGTATAGCGCTGATCGGACCCGAAGAATACGCGGAGGAACAGCACGACGTAGAAGTAGACGACGAGCGCGATGGGCGAGCCCCAGCCCCCGAGCCTTGCCTCTATCGCGGTCTGTAGTTGCGGCAGGCCGAACATCGCCAGCGCCGGCGGGAGGAGAAGCGCGAACGCCAGCCAGCCGACCGCGTTGAATATCTTCTGCCTCGGGCCTCCCTGCGAGGCGGGTCTGGGCTCGGCTCCATCGATTTGGTTCATACTGCGTCCTTTCATCGGTGCGCGGACCCGTATAGCGAAACCCGTGGCCCGCGTGAAGAATATACAACCGCGCGGGAGATAATAAAAGCGCCGCCCGGGCGGGCGGCGCCTTGTAGCGGGGCGTCGGGATTTACGCCTTGGCGAAGCCCGGTAGGCCGAGCCTATGGGGCATATTGGATATGACGCCGTCGCATCCAATAGAAAGGACGCGGGCGGCTACCGCCGGGTCGTCTATCGTCCAGGGGATGACCTTTCGGCCTCCTACGAGCCTTCCCAGCGCGAGCCCGGCCTTGGTAGCCTGCGTATGCTTCGGTTTCAGGAAATCGGTATGTCCGATCCATCGCCCCTCTCCGTGACGCAGGTAGGCGGGTACATCGTCGTCGACGCAGTAGATGATGGCCGTGGGTACCGAGGGGCATAGCGTCTTGAAGCGCTTGATCGCGATGGGATTGAAGCTGGACACGACGATGCGCTCGGCTCCGAACCTGAAATCCGCCAGTAGCTTCGCGAAGGCCGCCTCCAGTCCCTTGTCCTCGGCCTTGGCGCTCTTTATCTCTATATCGAAGTACAGGTCGCCTCCGAGCTCCTCGAAAAGCTCGGACAGCAACGGCGGGCGCTCGTCCTTGAACCGGTCGCCCTTCCAGGAGCCTATGTCGACGCTCCTCAGCTGGGTCATCGTCGAGGCCTCGACGTTCAGCGATGTGCCGGGCGATACCCTCGCCGTAGTATGGTCATGGATGACGACGAGCCGGCCGTCCGCCGTCAGGTGTATGTCGAGCTCGACGCCCGGGACGCCCGCGTCCTTGGCGAGGCGGAAGGCCGCCATCGTATTCTCGGGAGCCTCGCTGGATAGCCCTCGATGCGCGAATATGAGCGGCCTGTCCCGCTCCGGAAGTGGTACCAGTCTAGCCATGATGATTACTCTCTTTTCTTTTCTTCGATCTTGCGCTTGAGAGCGGCCAGGGCGTCGTCGGCTCCCAGCGCCGCTATGTCCGATTCGAGGCGCGCCGTGCCCGGACCCGCCTCGTCGTCCGGGTCCTGCCCCGTGGCCATCCTGAGGTTGGCCAGTAGCAGGTCGGGGTCGACGGACCGCTCCGAGGCGCCGGCCATCGGCAGCTTCTCTCGGATGCGGGCGACCTTGGCCGCCAGATCGACGCGCTCGGCCTCCAGGCCGGCTCGCTTCGCCGCAAGCTCGTCTAGCTTGGCGCGGGCCGCCGCCTCGAGCTCGGCCGACCCCTTGGCGGCGGCCAGCTCGACGCGCTTGGCCCAGGTCGCGGCCTCGTCGCCGAGGACCGCCAGGTCGCGTTCCAGGCCCTTGAGGGCCGTCATGAACTCGAGGGCGTACGCCTTGGCGTCCTCGGCGGAAAGCCCCCGGATATCGGTGTCGTCCATGACGGACTAGAGCTTGAAGGTCGCGCCGATACCGATCTGGTATCCGCCGTAAGAACCGAAGGCGCCCCCGAGGGAGTCCAGGATGCCGAGCATATAATCGGCCTGGACCTCGGCGAAGACCTTGAGGTCGCGGCTCATGAGGTAAGAAAGATAGGCGCCGCCCGAGATGCCGTAATGCGTGAACCACTCGTCGTCGTTGCCGGAGAATTCGTCCTGGAGTATCCTGACGATGACGTTCGTGCCGCCCGCGACGCCGAGCCGTCCGCCGGCCTCGAGCCTACGCATGAAGACGCTGTACTGGCCGCCGACGATGACGTTGAGCGGGAATACCATGTCGCTGTCGAGCAGAACCTGGAAAGCGGCGAACGGGCGGACGTTGTAGAAGCCCCTCGTCGCCTCGGCGCGCGCGCCGAGCACGAGACTGGAACCCATGCTCTCGTCGAAATACGAATACGAATGCGCGTACACCGCCATGTCGACGCCGAGGCGCGGTATCTCGCGGAGCTGGACGTCCTTGGCGACGGGAATGCCGGAATACAGGATCGTGCCCTTGGAACGCGTCGTACCGACTTCCTTGATGAGGATGAGGCCGACCTCGCGCTCGTCGACGAAGCCCTCGAGGTCGTCGCTCTCGATGATCGCGTACTCGTCGCCCTTCTTGATGCCCATGTTCGAGCCGAGCTGGATGTCGACGCCGCCGGAGCCTGATGCCAGGACGCGCGTGACGTTCTGGAACTGCGGGACCTTGCGGATCTCGTACTGCAGCTGCATCGGGATGCCCGCTATCGCGTCCTGGATGGACTTGTACTGGGTCTCGCGGCTCGTACCCTGGGTCTCCACGTTGGCGATACCGATCATCGTGCCGTCGGCGACGTCTATGAAGCTGACGTTCGTCTTTATGTCGGTGCGCCATTCCTTGCCGTCGACGTACTGGCTGTTATAGCTCGTGACGACGGGAACCGCGATGATGAACGCGCCGACGAGCTTGTTGAAGTCGGCCTCGGTAAGGAACGCCTCCCCGAACTGGTATTTCTCGGGAAGAACGAAGGTGGATTCCTTCATCTTCTTAAGCACGGTGATGAACTGGTCGACGTCTCCCGACGAGAATCGCTTCTCCATGCCGAATATGGTGAACCTGCCCAGGTCGAGGAAGACGCGCTGGATGTCGACGTCTATGGTGCCGAGCGTCTCCTGCGGGATATCCCATCCATAGAATCCCAGGGAGAAGATGGCGATTTCCTTCTTTTCGCTGACCTGGGGCTGAGCGAAGGCGAGGGCCGAGCCGAAGACGATAAGGATAGCGGTGATCGTTACCCGAGAAATACGTTTCATGATTCCTCCTGAAGCAAGAATATTGCTATAGCCAGCTATTATAGAACAAGAAAGGCGATATTGCGAGTACGGGACGACGCTGTCGACGGCTACTACGCGAGTCCGGCGGATAGCGTCGCGATGGCGGCTCCGAAGTCGGCCCTGGCGGAGCGCACTCCGTTTGGGAACTCAGGATGGACGGGCGACAAGTCGAGCACGGCGATGATGCCGCTACCCGCGAGCCCGTCCGCTACGACCTGCGCCCATGGCGACCCGACGGTGAGAACGGCGACGCGAACGCCCATGCGCCTTGCGAGGTCGGGGAGCTTGGACATCGGCAGGGCCCTGAGCCCCGCGACTCCTATCGAGGTTCCGACGAGCGACGGATCCGGCTCGAATACGGCGACGGCCTTGAAGCCGTGGGCCGCGAGGCCCTCGTCCGCTAGCACGGCCTCCGCCATGGGCCCCGCTCCGATGACGAAGATGTCGCGGGATTCGTCGGCGCCCAGGGCGGCGTCTATGGCGCTGATGGAATCGCCGACCGGGAACCCGTATTTCGCCTTGCCTACGATTCCGGCCTGGGCGAGGTCCTTGCGTACCTGGACGGCGCATTGCCCGAGGCGACGGGCCAGGCTGTCCGAGCTGATCCATGTCTCTCCGGCGGCCGCTTTTTCCTCGAGGATGCGTCTGTATAGCGGTAGTCTCTTCAGGGTCGGCAACGAAATCCGTATGGGTTCTATCATCGGCGTAAGTATAGGATCTTCCCGAACGAAATTGCAATCGATAAAAAAAAAGAGACCGCGTCGATCGGGGGGATGATCGGCGCGGCCTCTTTGGAGGCGACATAAGATACATTGTATCGATAAAACAGTACTTATAAAAGCAGCCCATGTCAAGCGCGGTTCGCGCGTTCGAGCCCTTGCCGCCGCGGCTCTTCGCGCGCTATCGTTCCGGCATGGCCAAAGGATACCTGGATGTCGAAGACGATATCGCCGCGCTCGCTACGCCGCCGGGAACGGGGGCGCTCGCCGTCGTACGCGCGACGGGGCCGGGTAGCGTCGATAGGCTGGCGAGGGCGTTCTCTCGACCCGACGCGCTGCGCGCGGCCGCCGGTTATACCGCTGCGTACGGCAGGATGCTCGGGGCCGATGGACGGGCCGTGGACGAGGTCGTCGCGTTGGTATTCAGGGCTCCCGCCAGCTATACCGGACAGGACTGCGTCGACGTGATGTGCCATGGCGGCCAGGCGACGGTAGCGGACGTACTGGACGCTCTCGAAGTTGTCGGCTTCAGGGGCGCGTTGCCCGGAGAGTTCACCTTCAGGGCGTTCTACAACGGCAAGATGGACCTATCGCGCGCCGAGGCGGTAAGCGAGCTCGTCTCCGCAAGGACGTCCGAGGCGAGGGCCGACGCGTTCTCGCGCCTATCGGGCGGCCTTTCCCGCGAGCTCTCGGCGATCAAGGCCATGCTCGTGCGCGCCGCCGCGGCGTTCGCCCTTCGCCTCGACTACGGGGAGGACGAGTCTCCCGAGGATATCGTCGCAGAGCTGCCGATCCTGACGAAGGCCCGCGCGGCGTGCGAGGACCTCGCCGATAGCTATACCGTAGGCCGGGTTCTCCGCGATGGCGCCGTCGTCGCCCTGGCCGGCCGGACCAACGCCGGGAAATCGTCGCTATTCAATAGGCTTTTAAAAGAAGAGCGGGCGATCGTGTCGAGCGCTCCCGGAACGACCCGCGATTACCTGGAAGCGGAGCTCGATCTCGGCGGCCTGCCCGTTCGCCTCGTCGATACCGCCGGCGTTCGCGACAGCGTCGACCCCGTAGAGGCCGAGGGCGTCCGCAGGTCCTTGCTTGTCGCCGACGGAGCGGACGCGGTGGTCTACGTCGTCGACGCGACCGTCGGACTGTCCGCCGAGGACCAGGCCTTCCTCGCGGCGAATCCGGGCGCCGTCATGGCGTGGAACAAGGTGGACGCCCCGGAGGCGGGACCCGTCCCTGCCGGATGGATAGGCGTATCGGCCGCTACCGGCTTCGGCGAATCCGGCCTGGCCGCCTCTATCCGGTCATCGCTCCTCGGCGGCCGGGAGAGCGACGGCGCCGCGACGGCGCGCATAGGAACGGCTCGGCATCGCGACGCGCTGATCAGGGCCGGCTCGTCGCTCGGCGACGCGATCGCCGCGATAGAATCGGGCGAACCCGTCGACATGGCCGCGGTCGACGTCGCCACGGCTCTCGAGGCGCTCGGAGAGATCACCGGCGAGACGACGAGCGAGGATATCCTCGAGTCGCTCTTTTCCAACTTCTGCGTGGGGAAATAAATGGATTACGATGTCATCGTCGTGGGAGGCGGGCATGCCGGCATAGAGGCGGCGCTCGCCGCCGCGAGGCTCGGCCGGTCGACGCTGCTCGTGACGCAGAACCCGGACGCTATCGGCCGCATGTCGTGCAATCCCGCCATAGGCGGGCTCTCAAAGGGAAACCTCGTGCGCGAGGTCGACGCCTTGGGCGGGCAGATGGGCCTGCTTATCGACGCCACGACGATACAGTACCGCCTCCTTAACCGGTCGCGGGGGCCGGCCGTACAGGCGCCGAGGGCGCAGGCGGACAAGTCCGCCTACGCCGCCGCCGCGAGGTCCTCCGTCGAGGGCCAGCGGGGACTCCGCGTCTATATGGACGCAGTGACAGGGCTGGTCGCGTCGGCCGACGGCGCGCGCGTCGAGGGAGTGATTACCGAGCGCGGCCGCCGCATAGGCGCGCGCGCCGTCGTCATCGCCTCGGGCACGTTCATGGAAGGCCGCATTTTCATAGGCGAGCATCGGGCGGCCGCGGGACGGCTCGGGGAGCCCGCGGCGCTCGGGCTCGGCTCGTGGCTGCGCGCGGCCGGATTCCCCGTCGGCCGCATGAAGACCGGAACGCCCGCGCGCGTCAAGGCGTCCAGCGTCGATCTGGGAGCCTTGGAGCTTCAGGCCGGTGATCCCGACAGGAAGCCGTTCTCGTTCCTCAACGACGAGGCGACGGGGCCGGAGCTACCGTGCCGCATCACGTATACGAACGAGCGTACGCACGCGATCATCAGGGCCAATATCGGCAGGTCTCCGCTGTTCTCCGGCGATATCACCGGCAAGGGGCCGCGGTACTGCCCTAGCATCGAGGACAAGGTCGTCAAGTTCCCCGATCGCGACCGGCACCAGATATTCGTCGAGCCCGAGGGTCTCTATACCGACGAGCTGTATCTGAACGGCCTGTCGTCCTCGCTGCCCGAGGAGGTGCAGGACGAGTTCATCAGGACCATGCCCGGATTCGATGAGGCCTTCATGGTCAGGCCCGGGTACGCGGTGGAGTACGACTACGTCGATCCCGTCGACCTGTACGCGAGCCTCGAGTCCAAGCGCATGGCCGGGCTCTATATGGCGGGCCAGACGAACGGCACCTCCGGGTACGAGGAAGCCGCGGCGCAGGGGATCGTCGCGGGCATTAACGCCGCGCTCGCGATCGCGGGCGAGCCTCCCTTGATACTGTCCCGGGCGGAGTCGTATATCGGGGTGATGATAGACGACATCGTGACGCTCGGCGCCAAGGAGCCGTACCGGATGTTCACGAGCCGGGCGGAACGCCGGCTCGCGCTCCGACACGATACGGCGGACCGTCGGCTGACTCCCGTAGGCATGCGCGTCGGTCTGGCGTCGACGGAGCGCGCCGAGCGTTTCGGGCGCAAGCTCGAGGCGATGGACGCGATACGGGCCTTGCTCGGGGCGCGCCGCATATCGCAGGAGGACGCGGCCCGCGATCCCGTCTTCGCTCCCCACGTAGGCGAAGGCCTGTCCAGGGCATTGCGCGATCCTCGCGTCGCCGAGATGGACGTCGAGGCGATCGAGCCCGGCGCGGGGGCGTATCCTGAGGAGTGGGTAACGGGCGTGATCCTCGATCTTAGGTACGAGGGATACGTCGCCAAGGAAGGGCGGCTATCGGCGAGGCTCGGCAAGCTGGACGCGACGCGGCTGGCTGCCGATTTCGACTACTCGACGGTGCCCGGCTTGTCCTCGGAGTCGGTGGAGAAGCTTCTGGCCTGCAGGCCGCTGTCGCTCGGGCAGGCCTCGAGGATTCCCGGGGTCAGGCCGAGCGACGTGGCGTTGCTCGCGGTCAGGATCGCCGCGCGGCGCTAATCCTTGTCCTTTATTCCGCACAGGGACGCCAGGTCGGCCTTCGCCTTGTCGAGCGCGTCCTGGTACTGGTCGCGCATCTGTCCGACGTTCTGCTTGTAGAAGGCGGCGAAATCCGGGTCGCTCATCGGGTCGAGACGGACCGGCCGGCCCATTCTCGCGGACGCCTCCTGTTCCTTCTGCTTGAGCCTCGGGGCGAACTGCTTTCGTATCGCCTCGTCGACCCGCTTCGCATCGTCGAGGTACTGCTTGAGGAACACGCCCAGCTGATCGATGGCGCCCTGGATTTTTTTTTCTCCGAACGGGACCACGTTAAGCGTTTTGAATCCGATCGCCAGCGGCGCGGTTTCGACGTCGGGATCGACGATGGCGCTGTTCGGCAATTGTATCCTGGCCGCGAATACCTCGAAGGCGCCTTCGCGCACGCCCTCTCTCTTGTCTTTCGGCGTAGCGGCGAAGCGGGCGGCGAAATCCACTTCCGCGGGATTCGCCAGGAATTCCCCCGCTAGCCGCTTGCCTTCGAGCCTGGCCTCGTTCGCCGCGAGGGCCTTGGGGTCGACCTTGAGGTCCTTGGTCCGTTCGAGGGCTATCTCGAGCGCGCTTTTAATCAGAGCCATTGTTTTCTCCATGAGTAATAGGATTCAGCCGGCCCTGCCCGGATGACGGCTGCGCCGGCGCCCTGAGGTCGCGCGCCATGATCAGCACCTTGTCTACGATCGACGCAACGATAATCGCACCGACCACGTACTCGAGTATCGAATACGCGGCAAGAGGTATATCGGCGACGAATCGAAGCAACTCGAACGCGTACAGGATCATCGTGGAAGCCACGGTCGCCTTGCCGAGGAACGTAGTCTTCGGGGTGATCCTTTTCTTGACCGCCAGGACGACGATGACCATCGCGACCTGTCCCGCGAGCCTGAGCACGAGCAGGCCGAATAACCAGGCAGGTATGACACGAAAATAATAATAGACGATGGTTATGACAAACAGCAACGAGTAATCGCTCGCGGAATCCATCATCTTGCCGACTCGGGTCGTCTCCTTGTTCTTTCGCGAGACGTACCCGTCGAGGAAGTCGGTCGCGAATACGATGGCGACGAGGGCGACCAGCGAATAGCGTATCGGATAATTCTTGCTGGCGAGTATGACGAAGAGGATGGTCGGCAGCGTGCTGACCCGGAAGAGGGTTATCGCGTTGGCGGTGTTGACGCGTTCGAGCGCGCGGCCGCTAGGGACGATGACGAAATCGCCCTTGAACAGGCAGAGCATGGTGAAGATGAGCCCGTGGAAGGCGATCGAGACGGCCGCGAACGGAATGACGTACGCCGCGAAGAATCCTTTCGGAACCGCGTACGCCGCGAGTATGGCGAACTGGATGCACTGGTAGAGGAGTAGCGTCTTTATGAAGCTGCGCGATAACGAATCGAGCCTTTTGAGGGCGTTCGGGGAGCGGGGTCGTTCGGCGAGCATACGCGTCCTTGGTGGCCGGCTCGTTGGATCGGGCGACGGTCTGCAACAATATTATGCGTTCCGTCGGTAATCCGGGCCACCGGTATGATACAACCTTGACACCGGCGCTGTCAAATAGACATACTTTAGCCATGAATGTTGCTGATGGACTAACCGCGAGTCGCTTGGTGATGGCTCCGGTCTTTTTTACCGTATATATGTGGGGAGATTCCATGGGGATCCCCGCGGCGGCCGTAGTCGCCGTGCTATGGGCGCTGTTCGCGCTGATGGAACTTTCCGACCTGTTCGACGGTATGGCCGCCAGGTCCATGAAGACGGTCAGTAGCTTCGGCAAGCTGTTCGATCCGTTCGCCGACGTATTCGCTCGGTTAACGTATTTCGTATGCTTCGCCTTTACGGGCATCATGCCGTTGTGGCTGTTCCTTATCATCATGTATAGGGAATTCTGCCAGCTCTTCCTTCGCCAGCTCCTCGCCGAAAAAGGCGTCGCCATGGGCGCGAGGAAGGGCGGTAAGACCAAGGCCGTCTTCTATATGATATCCGGCGCCGCTTCTCTGTCGCTATGGAGCGTCAGGTCTCTCGGCGCGTTCGTCGATATCCAGGGCGGGTTAGCCGTTGCGGTGCTTGTTCTCTATTGTATTGCCGCCGCATTGTCGGTGGGTTCCTTCCTGGATTACATCGTGCAATTCAGGAAGATTACCGCTAATCAGCGCTAATCCATGCGCCCCATCGATTCTCTTAACGCCGCGGAAGCCCGCGGCGTTAAATATGTACTCTTCGATATCGACGATACTATCACCGAGGACGGGCGCCTGCTCCGGGAGTCCTATGACGCCATCTGGTCCCTGTCGCGAGTCGGTATCGCTACCGTCCCTGTCACGGGACGGCCTGCCGGTTGGTGCGACATGATAGCCAGGCAATGGCCTGTCGCGGGAGTGGTCGGGGAGAACGGAGCGTTCGCCTTCTATATAGAAGACGGTAGGCTCAAGGGTCTGTATCACGGTTCCGCCCCCGATCCGGGCTCCGTTCGGGCGCGGCTGTCGGATCTCGGCCGTCGAGCGGTAGATGCCTTCCCGGGCCTCAGGATCGCGAAGGATCAGCCCTACCGAATTTTCGACGTGGCGCTCGATTTCGCCGAGGAAGAGCCCCGGTTCGACCTGGACTTCGCCGTGCGGGTGAAGGCTTTCTGCGAGGCGCAAGGCGCCGTCGCGAAGGTTAGCTCCATCCACGTGAACGCTTGGTTCGGTGATTATGACAAGCTGTCGATGGCGGAGCTTTTTCTCTCCAGGCGATTCGGTTTCGATACGCTACTCGATTCGTCGTCGGTACTGTACTTCGGGGACTCGCCGAACGACGAGCCGATGTTCGGTCGCTTTCCGCTATCATGCGGAGTCGCCAATGTTGAGCAGTATGCCGCATTGTTAAAAACACCGCCGAAATTCGTGACTAAACGGCCATTCGGTTACGGTTTTGCCGAAGGTGTCGACGTATTATTGCATCTACGTGAAAACTGTTG
>PGXV01000018.1 GCA_002839315.1 Spirochaetae bacterium HGW-Spirochaetae-3 | reverse complement strand
CCCGTTTAACGGCCGCCACCGCCGGTTCGGCCCCGAGCGCGGCCTCGGCCCTGGACAGACGCGCCATCTCCGACGCGGCTTCCGCCGCGCGGGCGGACAGCGCCGCCGACTCGGCCGCCGCGGCGTCGTATTCGGCCCAGGCCCTCGAACCGAGCGCGGCGGCCTGCGCGGCCGCGGCCGCGGCGTCGCGCGCGGCCAGCGCGGCGGTCTCCGCTACCCTGGCCGATTCCAGCTCCGCCGTTCGCCCCGATAGCGCCGCGTCAGGATCGTCGCCCAGAGACTCCTCCATCGCGCGCAGGCCGTCGTCGAGTATCCTCGCCCTCGACTCGGCTTCCCTGGCCTTCTCCCTCGCCAGGTCGCTGACGGCGGCGTGCTCGTCTACCGGGAAGAGCTTCTCCAGTATCTTCGTCCGCTCGTTGGTGTTCATCTCGAGGAAACGCTGGAATTCGCCCTGCGGCAGGAGGACGATCTTGGTGAACTCGCCTGCCGACAGGCCGATGACGGCCGTCACGGCGGCGTCCACCTCTCCGATCTTGTCCCTGAACGGCTCCCAACCGGAGGAACGCCGTTTCCAGAGCGCCGCCTCCGCCGGCTTCTCGGTCGTGCCCGCGCCGCGCTTCCTGGATACCGTCCTCGCCGGCTTCCGCTGGACCCGCCATCGCTCCGCCCCTACCTGGAAGTCCAGGTCGACGAAGACATCGTCGTCCGCCTTGGCGAAATGCGACACGATCTCCCTCGTACCGACGGCCGAGCCGTACAGCGCGTACGAAACGGCGTCGAAGAGGGTCGACTTGCCGGAGCCGGTCTTGCCGCAGACGAGGAACGCGTCGCCGAGCGTATCGAAGTCGAGCGTCGTCAGGCCGACGTACGGCCCGATATTGGACATCGTCAGCTTACGGAGCCTCACGGGCGGCCTCCTCTCGTAGCTCGGCGAACAACGCCGCTTCCCCGGGGTCGGGTTCCCGTTCGAGCATCTCCCGATAGAAGGCCGCGAAGTCGTCCTCCACCGATACCGACGCCCGCCCATCGGCGTAGCCCCGTCCTTCCGTATCCCCGCTCTGCTCGAAGGCCGCCTGCCTGAGCGACAGGATGAACGGGAAGCGGCGGCGGAGCGCGTCCATAGGATTGAGCACGGCCGACGCGTCGTCGAGCACCGCCTCGATATAGTCGCCCGCATAGGCGTCCAGGCTCTCGTCGGCCAGCACCTCGTCGAAGCAGCCTTCCACGCGTACCATGCGCCTTAGCGGACGGACGGGACGAAACTCGGCGACGGCGGCGCCGGGCCCGATATCCACGGACAGGAAGCCGCGCTCGGAGCCGGTCTCGGAGAAGCTGTACGCGAGGAGCGATCCCGGGTAGCGTCCCTTCGAGCCTACGGCCTGCGGCCGGTGCAGGTGGCCGAGCGCGACGTAGTCGAAGGCCTCGAACGCCGAGCCGTCGACCAGCTCGGCGGTTCCGATGAACGCGCGCTCCGATTCGCTCGGCGATCCGCCCGCCGCGAACGCGTGGCAGACGAGGACGTCGGCCGAGAGCCCGCCCGAGGCCCTCGCCTTGGCCATCGCGGCGCCGACGCGGCGCATCGCCTCGCCGAACATGTCGGCCTGGGAGCGCAGGACCGGCGCCGGCTCCTCGCCGAACAGGTCGCCCTGCTCGTCGGCGGGCGCCGCCGCGGGCTCGGGCCGGCCGAAGGCGCCGGGGGTCAGGAACGGCAACAGCCAGAGCCGCGCAGACTCGCCGTCCTTCTCGATGACGACGGGAACCTCGCAGGAGGCGGGGGCCGACGCCACGTAGACGCCGGCCGAGGCCAGCACCGGCGCCAGGAACGCGAGCCTAGCCGCCGAGTCGTGGTTGCCGGGTATCATCGCGACGACCGCGCCGGCCGAGGCCTCCCGGACGGCGGAGACGAATTCGCCCAGGAGCGTAACCGCCTCGGCGGGCGGCACGGCCCGGTCGAAGACGTCCCCGGCGATGACGACGCAGGCGGGGCGCTCGGCCTCCGCGGCCTCGATGACGGCGGCGAGCGCGTAGCGCTGATCCTCCAGCAGGTCCCGTTCGTATAGGCTCTTGCCGAGGTGTAGATCGGCCAGGTGGAAGAGTTTCATATCGCTCGATCGTAGGCGGGGCGTGACAGGCAGTCAAGCGCGACGGTAGAATGTACGGATGACGCAACCGCTATCGGACAGGGCGTTAATCGTAGGCGAGCGTCTCTTCGGCCTGGGCGAGCTGGACCGCGGCTCGGGATTCACCGGCGCGCGTACCTGGACAGAGGCCCCGGACGGAGCGATCGTCCGTCGCGATTCGGAGATCCCGCCGAACGGGCTCGCGCGCGGACCGAGCGAGGGACCGGAAGACGGAGCCGTCGCGTTTTTTTTCAACGCGGCGCTCTCCCCGTACCGGTTCGGACTACACGTATACGACCCGCCGGAATCGCTCGGAGCCTCTCTCGACGCGGCGGCGGAACGGGGAGGAAGCCTCGAGCTCGCCGTCTGGGCCGCGATGGAATCGGACCTCTTCCGCTTCGCGTTCGACGGCGAATTCACGGCGGCGCTCGGCGAGTACCGAGACTCCGACGAGTGGCGGCGGTTCGCGTCGCTCAACGACCTGTACCGCGCGTCGATCCGGGCCATAGCTCCGTTCGGAGCCGTACCTCCCGAGTGGAACGCCTGGCTCCGCGAAGACGACGTCGAGCGAGCGCGCCCGTCCGGCCGCGCGACCGGTCGTTTTACGGTAAGCCTCCTGGCGAGGCTCCTGACGCGCCCCGTCGTCGACATAGCTCCGGCGCTCCGGCGCTCGTCTGGCCCGAACGACGTTTTTTCCGCCGCTCGGGGCGTAACGAGTTGAAACTCGGCCGCTACGAGCCGATACTCGAAGCAAGGTACGCATCGCATGATCGCTAGACTCGGACATTCCGCGAGGCTCAAGGGCTCTTCGCTACTCTACGGCCTCGGCTTCTTCTATAACGTCCTCAAGGAAACGGGCCGCTTCTTCCGCAGGAGCCAGGTCGGGTACAAGGTATTGATACTGCAGATCCTGTTCACCGGCTACGAGGCGCTCGCGATCAACGCGGTCATGGCCATAGCGATAGGGGCGGCTATCAACGTGATAGGCCAGAGCCTCCTTCCGCAGTTCGGCCAGAGCCAGCTCATGTACTCGATACTGATCATCGTCATAACGAGGGAGCTCGGCCCCCTGCTCACCGCCTTCGTCATCACGGCGAGGTCGGGAACCGCCATCGCGACGCAGCTGGGCACGATGGTCGTCAACCACGAGATAGAGGCGTATATCGCCGTGGGACTCAACCCCATCTCCTACCTCGTCGTGCCGCGCTTCATAGGCGTCGTCGTGTCGATGCTCGTGCTTACCGTATACTTCAACATCTTCGGCCTCATGGGATCGTTCATCGTCGTGCAGATGATAAGCCCGACGCCGATAGGCGAGTACCTCGGCACGCTGATGTCGATGCTGACCGTCGGCGACGTCGTATCCGGACTGACCAAGGCGCTGGTATTCGGCGTCGTCGTGTCGGTCGTCGCGACGTACCAGGGCTTCTCGGTCAACCGCTCGAGCACCGAGATCCCCGTGGCGGGCATCAAGGCGGTCGGCCAGAGCTTCATACTGATCATCCTGACGGACGTGCTCGTCACGCTGGTGCAGTATGCCTGACGCGGAGGGGACGGGCCCGGCGATAGAGCTACGCGGCGTCGTAGCCTCCTCGGGAGGCTACGAGATCCTGTCGGACGCGAGTATAGCGTTCCCCGAGGGACTCTTCAGCGTCGTGATGGGCGCGGCGGGTTCCGGCAAGAGCACCCTGCTCAAGGTCGCCGGCGGCCTCGTCGTCCCGGACTCGGGATCGGTGTGGTTCCGGGGCGCCGACATGGGGCGTTTCGGCCGCAAGGACGAGACGGCGTTCCGCGCGGCGACCGGTTTCGTGTTCCAGGACTCGGCGCTCTGGGCCGACACCAACATACTCGGGAACGTGTCCATGCCGTTGCGCGTCCACAAGCCCTGGATGGGCGAGAGCGCGATAGCCGAGGCGGTCCGCGTACTGCTGCAGCGGCTCGGCTACGACGAGGGCATGGCGATGAGGCCCGCGGAGCTTTCGTCCGGCGAGCAGAAGCTCGTATCGATAGCGAGGGCGGTGATCCACGACCCGTCTATCGTATTCATGGACGACCCGACGTCAAACCTCGACGAGGACGCCGCCGAGAAGGTCTACGCCCTCCTCGAGGACCTCAGGGAGAAGCGGCGGACGGTGGTCGTGGTCGCGAACAGCTCGGAGCTCGCGTACCGCTTCGCCGACCGCCTCGGCGTCATCAAGGGCGGGACCGTGGCCGCGTTCGGGCCCTACGACGAGACCGTAGGCAGGGCGGAAGCGGCGCTGTCGGGATCCCTGGCCAGGCTCCGGGCCAGGGGCAGCCGGACCAGGGCCGGCCGCGGAGAGGCCGGAGCGGAAAATTCTCAGCGGGGAGACGTATGAAGTTCAAGATCAAATTCGCCGACCAGATAGTCGGCCTCTTCATCATCGTGGCGCTCGTCTTCTTCGTGGTGATCGTCGTGCTGATAGGCGCCAACCAGCGCTGGTTCGCCAAGGACTATCGCTTCGTCACGTCCTTCCCTTCGGCGACGGGCGTCGCCCCGGGCACGTCCATCATCATGAAGGGCTTCACGATCGGGAAGATGGACAAGCTGACGCTCAACGACGATAACTCGGTGGACGCGCTGTTCCATATCTACGACACCTACTACGACAAGGTACGCGAGTACTCCATCCTCGAGCTGACCGTATCCCCGATAGGCCTCGGGTCCCAGCTGCTGTTCCATCCGGGTCGCAGCGAGACGCGGCTGGCGGAAGGGACCTTCATCCCGACGGCCGATTCAATAGACGGCAAGGCGCTGATCGAACAGGAACTGGTCGAGATACCGCCCAAGGACGACACCATCACGAGGCTCCTCGCCAACGTGAACCCCTTGCTCGAGAACACCAACAAGACCATCGTGACCGTCAACAGGACGCTTACCGAGGTCAACCGGGCGCTCGCGGGCCAGAGCTCCGGCCCGTTGGGCAGCATCGTCGGCGATACGAGCGCGATAACGGCGGACGCCCGGGAAAGGGTCGGAGGGATCCTCGACCAGGTCTCCTCGCTGCTGTCGGAACTGGAGACCATCAGCGCGAACCTCGCCGAGACGACCGACTCGATACGGGACCCGACGGGACTCGTGACCAAGCTGCTCGATCCGTCCGGGTCCATCAAGACGTTCCTGGACGACGACGACGCCCTATACGATAAAGTGATGAGCATCGTAGGAGAACTGGATAAGAGCATGAGTAGCCTGCAAGGCATAGTCTCGGGCCTTAACAGAGAGATGCCCAAGATAGCCGGCCTGCTCAACGAGACCCGAACCGCGATACAGCAGGCCCAGGACGTGCTCGAGGGCGTCAAGAACAATCCCCTTATCAGGGGCGGCATAACCGAGCGCGTAGAGCAGCAACCGCTCAATCAGGCGATGAGGGAAGGAAGCTTCGAATGACGAAGATGAAGCGCGCGGCGGCCGCGGCGACCGCCCTGATCGTCGCGCTCGCTATCCCGGCCTTGGCCTCGTGCTCGAGCGCTCCCAAGCGAGCGTTGAGCATCGTGACGGTAAAGAACGACGCCGCGGAATTCTCCAAGCTGGCCGACGGCTTCCTCGCGGCCGGTCAGTACGCGTCGGCGTTGCAGTTCTACGGCGAGGCGCTCGACGCCAACCTATCGGTGGACAACGTGGAAGGCGCCATCGCGTCCCGCGGATCGCTCGGCCGCGCCTACCTTGCGCTCGACAGATTGGAAGACGCGGAGCGAGAGTTCGGAGACGCTCTCGAGGACGCCCGGGCCTACGGCGAGCAGTCCCTGGTAGCGCGGTGCCTGTCAAACCTCGGCGAGCTACGATACGCCGAGGGAGACGCGGCGGCGGCCGACGGACTCTTCGCGGAGGCCGAGGCCCTGGCCGCGGGAGACGACGCGGTCGCGGCGGTAATAGCCCATAATAGAGGCGTCGTCGCGATGTCGCGGGGCGACTACGACCTCGCGGACGCCTTTATCCACCGATCGGCGTCGGCCAACGAGAAGGCGAAGCGCTGGATAGAGCTCGGCTCCAACCGATACGCGCTCGCTTCCATAGCCAACGCGCGCGGCGACATCGCTGGCGCCCTGGCTTGGGCCGGCAAGGCCCTGGACGCGGACAAGGCCGCGGAACATTCCCGGGGCATCGGCGCCGACCTGGAGGCGCTCGCCAGGCTCAACGTCAAGGCCGGCGACGGGGCGGCGGCCTTCGACCTGTACCGGCGCGCGTTCGGCGTATGGCTATCCCTTGATCGGCCGGAGGACGCGGAGCGTTGCCTGACGGCGCTGCACGGCCTCGCGGCCAGCCTGGGCAAGGAAGCGTACGCCGAGCGCTACGCGGCCCTGCTCGAACGCCTTCGGCGCTAGACGCCGATCGTCGTCCCGACGAAGGGCCTCCCGTCCAGGATAGCCTCCAGGTTGGGTAGGTCCTTGCCGGCGGCGCATACGACGCGCAGGCCCAGTTCCTCGGCGCGCCTCGACGCGACGGGATCGAACGGCACGTTCTTGCCGGGCGTCCACTCGTCGCCTACCATAGCGCGGAAATCGGCCCACGATATCGAGTCTATAGGCTCGGCTCCCGGATCGACCTTCGGGTCGGCGGTATATACCTTGGCGATATTGGAAAGATTAACGACCACGTCGGCCTGGAAGCGCTCCGCGAGCACGACGGCGTCGAAGTCGGTGGAGAAGCCCGGCTTCCAGCCGGACGCGACGAGCACGCGGCCGCCGAACACGGCTACGCTCGTCGGGTCGGTGACCACCTCGTGGGGACAGAGCTCGAGGAAAAGGCTACGGACCAGCTGGGCGTTCAGCCTCGTCGCCATGATACCTATCCAATCCTGGGCGTCGGAGTCGGGAACCTCGATGGCCTCCCTGTAGGCCTTCTGCCAGGCGCGCGCGGGCCCGCCGCCGCCGACGACGATGATCAGCCTGCGCGCCGGGTCGACGTCAAGCCAGCGCCGGGCCATCGCCGCGAAATCCCTTACGAACGCGGCGTCGGGGGAGTCCGGAGCCACGATCGAACCGCCGAGCGATAGTACCTTTGTCATCGCTGTCCTCCAATCGGGGCCATTGTACGTGCCGCCGCGCGCCTCTGTAAAG
Organism: Spirochaetae bacterium HGW-Spirochaetae-3; assembly: GCA_002839315.1. Taxonomy (GTDB): domain Bacteria; phylum Spirochaetota; class Spirochaetia; order Treponematales; family UBA12059; genus SZUA-370. The sequence continues at coordinate 8,660 of PGXV01000018.1, read as the reverse complement.
CTCCGCCCCGCGGCCTACCCGCCGCGCAAGGTTGGAGCAGGCCGCTTTCAGCGGCCACTACAATCATTTCCCTACGGAATCCGGACATGCGTAGCATGTTCGGAGGCGCGGCCACAACACGGCCCGTCCTTAGGGACGGGTACGCCACGGATGGCGACCATGGACGGCGACGCCCCGCCCGGGGTATCCTGAGGAACCAACCAGCAAGGAGCGCAACCATGGCCAATCCGATCGCATCATTTAAAACGAACCTCGGCTCGTTCGATATCGAGCTCTTCGCCGACAAGAGCCCCGCTACGGTCAAGAACTTCGTCGATTATATCGAGGCGGGATTCTTTAACGGTACCATCTTCCATCGGGTCATACCGGGATTCATGATCCAGGGCGGCGGCATGGAGCCGGGCCTGAAGGAGAAGGAGACCAAGACGCCGATAAAGAACGAAGCGGATAACGGCGTACCGAACGCCCGCGGCTCCATCGCCATGGCGAGGACGTCCGACCCGCACAGCGCGACCTGCCAGTTCTTCATCAACGTCGCCGACAACAAGCCGCTCAACTTCAGGTCCAAGGACCAGTCGGGCTGGGGCTATTGCGCGTTCGGCGAGGTCAGGAACGGCATGGACGTCGTCGACGCCATCGCGGCCGTCGAGACGGGGAATCGGCATCCCCACCAGAACGTACCCAAGACCGACGTCGTCATCGAGGGCGTAACGCTGTCATAATCAGGGCAGGGCGGCGAGGATAGCGTTCCTCGCCGTTACCTGTTCTTGGGCTTCTTCTCTACGATCGAATAACCGGCTAATCCCAGCATGCGCTTGAAAGAGGAATTCTCCTTCTTCAGCTCGCGGGAGCCGCGCGTAATCTTGCACAGCGAAAGGCCGAGTTCCGCCGCGATGGCCCGCTGGGGGACGCCTTCGGCTATGCGCTTGACCAACGCCCAACGCTTGGCGATCTCGTCTGCCTCGGCATTCGTAAACAAGCTGTAGAGGAATTCCTCTATCAATTCTGCATCGGCGGCGGCAGCGAGGGTCCTGGACATCTCGGTTAGATTCTCGGCGACCAGCCCGGTTTCGTCGTTCATTCGATGTTCTTCTCCATAGTAAGAATAGTATACCGATTTACCTGCGCCTTGTCACTGAATAAAATGTTCATTTTAGTAGAATCGTTTTATTTGTCAGCACGTCGTTTCATATATCAAAATCAATAGGTTCTCAGTGAGTCAAATCCTTTTTAATCAAAGAAAATCTCTCTTGACGAACACTGCTGCGGTCGTTATGCTCCTCCCTGCGTTACTACTGATAGATACACATATGTTACAAGGAGCCATGCATGAGATTGAATTCACTAGTCAAGACGGTAGCGGTCGGCGCCGCCATACTAGCCGCATCGGGAGCGTTCACCATCGCGGCGGTTCGTGACGTACCGATCGGCATAGCCAAATTCGTTTCCCACCCGGCGTTGGACGATCTGGAACGGGGGATCGTCGATGAGCTGACGGCCACCGTACCCGGCGTTCGTTTCGACCTCCAGAACGCGAACGCCGACATGGCGACGGCCGCCCAGATAGCCCGGAAATTCAAGTCTGACAAGGTCCGCGTCGCTGTCGGCATCGCGACGCCGACGGCCCAGGCGCTCGCGAGCGCGATTAAGGAAATCCCCGTCGTCTTCTGCGCCGTTACCGATCCCGTCGCGGCCGGCCTCGTAGCCTCGTACTCGGGCGGCGGCAAGAACGTCACGGGCACGTCGGACATGACGCCCGTCGAGGCCCAGCTCGATTTCCTCGTCGCCCTGAAACCGATAAAGAGGCTCGGCCACGTCTATAACGCCGGCGAGGCCAACTCCGTGAAACTGGCTGAGCTCGTAAAGGCGTACTGCGACGAGAAGGGCATCGAGCTCGTCGTTTCCACGGTAGCCAATTCCGCGGAGGTTCGCGCTGCCGTACAGGCCATAGCAGGCAGGATAGACGGCCTGTACCTCGGCAACGACAACACGGTCTTCTCCGCCGTCAACGCCGTGGCTGAAGTCTGCATCCAGAAGCGGCTGCCGCTCGTTACGGCGGATCCGACCAGCGCCGAGACAGTGCCCGTACTCGGCGCCCTCGGTTTCGACTACTACGAGATGGGCCGCTCCACGGGGCGCATGGTAGCCCGCGTCCTCGCCGGGGAGAACCCGGGATCGATGCCGACCTATTTCGCTACGGCTCCCGCCGAGAAGAGCCTCGTGCTCAACCTGGACGTAGCCGCGAGGCTCGGTATTTCCCCGTCGGCCGATATGATTTCCCGGGCCACGGTCATCATACGCAACGGCACGGTCGAGCGGAGAAAGAAGTGATAGAAGCGGTGCTCGTCGAGGGCTTCGTCTACGGCATCATGGCTCTCGGCGTCTTCATATCGTTCCGGATACTCGATTTTCCCGACTTGACGGCGGAGGGAGCCTTCCCTCTCGGCGCGGCGACGGCGGCGGCCCTCATAGCGGCCGGAGCCGATCCGTTCGTCGCCATGCTCGGCGCGTTCATCGCGGGCGGACTCGCGGGGGCGGCGACCGGCGGCATATACGCCGCGCTGAAGGTCCCGTCGCTGCTCGCCGGCATCGTCGTGATGACCGGCCTGTGGTCGGTAAACCTGCGCGTGATGGGCGGCAAGGCCAATATACCGCTTATCATGGAGAATCCGGTTATGGACGCGGCGTACGGGCTCCTGCCCGGCGCCCCGGACTGGTCGGCGGCGCTGTTCTTCGGCATCGTCGCCGCGTGCGTAATCGCGCTCCTGGCCTTCTTCTTCCAGACCGAGGCGGGCATCGCGATGGGAGCGCTCGGCGATAACGAGGCCGTCGTCGTTTCCGCCGGCTCCGATCCCCGAGTGCTCAGGACCGCCGGCGTCGCCCTGTCCGGCGCCCTCTGCGGCCTCTCGGGCGGGCTCGCGGCCTCGTACCAGGGGTTCGCCGACGTGAACTTCGGCTCCGGCATCGTCGCGGCGGGCATCGCGAGCGTCATGGTCGGGGAGTTCATCTTCCGGAGCAATCGCATAGGCGTACAGCTCGTACGCGTCGTCCTGGGCTCGATAGCCTTTAGGGCCATTATGTTCGCGGGCCGCAAGTACGGCTACGTCATCGGCATGAGCCCCAACGACCTCCGATTCGTCACCGCCGCGCTCGTTATAGGCGCCGTCGCCGCTGGCAGGCTCAAGGCCTCGGGCGAGGCCAGGCGCGGTCTCGCGGCGGCCGTCGCCAGGACCAGTCGATGATAGACATACGCGGACTTACGATCATCTTCAACGCCGGCACCTCGGACGAGCGCTCGGCGATATCGAACCTCTCGCTTTCCGTGCCCAAGGGTCAATGGATATCGGTGATAGGATCGAACGGCTCGGGCAAGACGACGCTCCTCAACGCCATCGCCGGCTCGGTGCCCGTAGCCTCGGGCACCATCACGCTCGACGGGCGGAACCGCGCGGGAGAGCCGGAATTCCGACGCGCCCGGATCGTCGGCCGGGTCCGTCAGGATCCCACGGCCGGTACCGCGCCCGATATGACGGTCATGGACAACCTCGCGCTCGCCAGCCGCAAGGGCCCCCGCCGGCTACTGCCCGCGAAGCCGGCCGGGCTCAAGCGCCGGCTCCGCGATCGCTTGTCGGAACTCGGCATGGGCCTCGAGGACCGCTGCGAAGAGAACGTCGCCCGGCTGTCGGGCGGTCAGCGCCAGGCGCTCGCGCTGCTGATGGCCGCGATGACCGAGCCGGCCGTCATGCTGCTCGACGAGCACACCGCGGCCCTCGACCCCCGCAACGCCGACATCGTGATGGACCTGACGCGGCGCTTCGTCCGCGAGTACGGACTTACGGCGCTGATGGTCACCCACGACATGCGCCGCGCGCTCGCCGACGGCGACCGCCTGGTGATGATGCACGAAGGCGCCATCGTCGCCGACCTCGCGGGCGACGACAAGAAAGGCGCGACCGTACAGCGGCTCGTCAGGCTCTTCAGGGAGGTACGCGGCGAGGAGTACGCGGAAGACCGCGACCTGCTGTCGTAGCGCCGCTTCGCCCTGATACCGATAGCGCGCCGGGACCGAAGCCCGGCGCGCTATTCTATATCCCGGAATTTGACGCCCGTTCGTTAACGTATATCCTTATTCTCCATAGAGCAAGGAGAGCATAAGGTGAAATCCGTACGGACAAAGATCGTCGCGCTCGCCGCGGCCGGCGCGATACTCGTGGCGTTAAGCCTTACGATCGTATTCACGAGCATTCTGCGGAACTCCGTCGAAGAGCAGGTCCTCTCGTTGGAAACCACCCTACGAGACAACTTCGACCTGCTTATCAAGAGCGAGATAGAGACGGCCGTCTCGATGCTCCAAAGAGTCGCGGCCCTCCGCGACAGGGGTTCGCTCGGCGAGGCCGAAGCCTACGACCTGGCCGCGACCCTGCTCCGGGAATTAAAATACGGCAAGGACGGCTATTTCTGGGCCGATACGCCAAAGGGCGACAATATCGTGCTGCTGGGCGGCGCGTCCGAGGGGACGAACCGCATGGGCCTCAAGGACGTCAAGGGTTTCGAGCTGGTCAAGGCGATCATCGAGACGGCGATGGCCGGCGGCGGCTATACGGACTATTGGTTCCCGCGGGCGGGCGAGACCGAGGCGTTGCCGAAACGCGGATACAGCGAGTACTCCCCCGGATTCGATTGGGTAATCGGTACCGGCAACTATATCGACGACATCGACACGGCGATAGCCGAGAAGAGGAACGCCGCCGCCGTGGCTCTCGGGAGGGCGCTGATTCTTATCGTCATCACGGCCCTGATACTGGGCGGCGCGATGATAGCCGTCGCGGTTCTAGTCGGGAACCGCATCTCCAAGCCGCTCATCTACGCCGCGGCCAAGGTCAAGGACCTTGCCGCCGGTCTGCTCGACGACGATTTCGACGGCAGCATGGCCGCGAGCCGGGACGAGACGGGCGTCCTCGTATCCTCGCTCGCGGCGACCGTCGCCAAGCTACGCGACGTCATCATGAACGTACAGGACGCGAGCTCGATGATGATAGAAGGCTCCGCCCTCCTGTCGGACGCGGCGAAGCAGATGTCCGCCGGCATAGACGGCATAGCCGATTCGAGCATGCAATTGTCGCAGGGCTCGTCGGAGCAGGCCGCGAGCGCCGAGCAGGTCTCCGCCAGCGTCGAGCAGATGGGCGCCAATATCAGGCAGAACGCGGACAACTCATTCCAGACCGAGCGAATCTCGGCTAAGGCCGCCAACGACGCCAAGGAAGGCCTCGGCGCGGTCAAGGAGACGGTATCGGCGATGCGGCAGATTGCCGACCGGGTGGCCATCATCGAGGAGATCGCCAGCCAGACGAACATGCTGTCGCTCAACGCGAGCATAGAGGCGGCGCGGGCCGGCGAGCACGGCAAGGGGTTCGCCGTCGTCGCAAGCGAGGTAGGCAAGCTGGCCGAGCGTTCCAAGCGAGCGGCCGGGGAAATATCCGTGCTGTCGCAGCAGAGCGTCGAGATAGCCGACAAGGCCGGCACGCTGCTCGAGGGCATGGTACCGGATATACAGAAGACGGCGGACCTGGTCCGGGAGATAAGCGTCGCCAGCCGCGAGCAGGACACGGGGACCCAGCAGATAGGCCAGGCGATGACCCAGCTCGACGCGGTCATCCAACAGAACGCGTCGATATCGGAGGAATTCAGCGCGACCAGCGAAGAAATAGCCGGCCAGGCGCGTATGGTAGCGGACACCTCGAAGGATCTCGCGAGCCATGCGGACAGGCTCCAGAACCTCGTATCCTTCTTCAGGCTCGATCGCGGGCACGGCGCGGATGAACCGCTATCGCCGGGCAGCGGCCGCGACGAATAGCCTCTATCGGCCCTTGGGCCTCGCTACGGGACGGCACGGGCCGTCCCGTTTTTTATTATGCTCCCTTCCATTGACTCTAAGCCGACATCTACTAAACTTATTGTCGTACTAATAAATGGAGGCCGATGATGAGATCGATCCGGATGAAGATAGTCTTATTAGCGGCGGCATCCGCCCTCGTCGTGGCGTTAAGCCTGTCGGTGGTTTTTATCATCGTATTGCGTTCCGAATCGACGGGGCAAGTGGCCGTATTGGAATCGACCCTAAAAGACGATTTCGACCGGTTGATCAAGAGCGAAGTGGAATCTGCCGCGACGATGCTGGAGAACGTAGCGGCGCTTCGCGATGGCGGTAGCCTGACTCGGGATAGCGCCGAGGATTTTGCCAGGAGGCAGCTCCGTTCCATGCGGTTCGGGATCGACGGGTACTTCTGGGCCGACAAGCCCAACGGAGACAACGTCGTGTTCCTCGGCGGGGCGACCGAAGGCACGAATCGCATAGGCACCAAGGACGTCAACGGATTCGAGCTCATACGTGCCATCATAGAGACCGGAATGAAGGGCGGCGGGTTCACCGACTACTGGTTCCCGAGGGCGGGCGAGACGGAGGCCGCGCCGAAGCGTAGCTATAGCCTCTACGTGAAGGGCTTCGACTGGGTCATCGGCACGGGTAACTATATCGACGACATAGACGCCATCGTCTCCGCGAAGAAGGCCCAAGCGGCCGCGAACCTGGCCCGCGCCCTCTGGCTCATCGTCGCGATCGCCGCCGGCCTGGCGATCGGCATGATAGCCCTCGCGATAACGCTCGGCGGCAGGATATCGAAACCGCTCGTCTACGCTTCGGACAAGATGCGGGAATTGGCGACGGGCCATCTAGGAACGGATTTTAACGACGGCTTCATGAAAGGAAACGACGAGACCGCGACGCTCGTGACGTCGCTCAAGGATACGATCATCAAGTTGCGGGAAGTCGTCCAGGAAGTCCAAGTCGCGGGCGCGTCTATCCTGGGCGGATCCTCTTCTCTCTCCGAGGCCTCCAAGCAGATGTCCATCGGCCTGGACGGTATAGCGGAATCCAGCCAGCAACTATCGCAAGGCGCGACGGAGCAGGCTGCCAACGCGGAAGAGGTATCGGCGAGCGTCGAGCAGATGAGCGCCAATATCCGCCAGAACGCCGACAATTCGTTCCAGACGGAGAAAATATCGGCGAAGGCGGCCGTCGACGCCAAGCAGGGGCTTTCCGCCGTACGGGAGACCGTGGAAGCGATGCGCCAGATCGCCGAGAAGATAGCGATTATAGAAGAGATCGCCAGGTCTACTAATATGCTTTCGCTTAACGCGAGCATCGAGGCGGCGCGGGCCGGCGAGCACGGCAAGGGCTTCGCGGTCGTCGCCAGCGAGGTCGGGAAGCTAGCCGAACGCAGCAAGGTAGCCGCGGGCGAGATCGCCGCGCTATCGCTGAGGAGCGTCGAGATAGCGGACAGGGCGGGATCGATGCTCGAAGGCATGGCGCCCGATATCCAGAGAACCGCCGATCTCGTCCAGGAAATAAGCGTGGCGAGCCGGGAACAGGATACCGGGGCCCAGCAGATCAATCAGGCGATGACGCAACTCGATACCGTTATACAGACGAACGCGTCGATTTCGGAGGAATTCAGCGCGACCAGCGAGGAAATATCGAGTCAGGCGACGATGGTAGCCGCGACCGCGTCGGAACTCGCGGACCAGGCCGAACGGCTCCAGTCGCTCGTCGGGTTCTTTACGCTACAGAAAGACGACTCTGCGTCTATCGGCGTAAGCCACCTGCCAAAATAAATAACTCATTTTTGATTGATTTATCTATCATCTCCTAAATGTCAAATTGTTCTAATTTATTATTGCATTATTAATACAGACGCGTACACTATGTGTATGGTAGCAGACGCTGATCTTCGGCCTGTCAACGCTGGCCGTCCTGGCCGCCCTGGCTATCATCATAGCGCAACGATCGTTCGCGAGCGCCGAGGACCTCTCACAGGCATACTCTGTCGAGGTGGTCAAGGCGAGGGCCGACCAGCTTTCGGCCATCATAGCCAAGTATTCCAGGTTCGCGCAGGATATTGCCATACGCGACGTGACGATACGCGGCGACCGCGCCGAGATTGCCGTAATGCTCGGAAAGCTGAAGGACCAGGTCGAGCAAGAAGTCGAGGGAGCCTTCGTCGCATGGTCTACAGGCGATTATATAACGGCCCTCGGCACTCCCGGCAACGTCGCGGATAGAGATTACTTTCAGGCGATACTAGGCGGGAAAGCCGACATCTACGTGTCGAATCCAGTTATTTCCAAGGCTCTCGGCGTACCTATCGTCGTCATCGGCGCCGCTATCAAGCGGAACGGCCGCAACGACGGCATGGTCGGCCTCCAGGTCACGCTCGAGGACCTATCGAAAACCGCTGCCGCCGTGAAGCTCGGCAAGACCGGCGCCGGCTTCATCGTTGACGGCACCGGACTCGTGATCGCCCACCCCAATCCCGACTTCGTGATGAAGCTCGATACGCTCAAGAGCGCCGAGATCGGCTACAAGGGCCTCGACGTCGCCGGCAGGGGTATCATGCGCGGCGAGACCATGAACATGCAGATAAGCAGGCCCGACGGCTCGAAGTTGCAGCTCTTCTCGTCCCCGGTCGACGGGACGCCCCTATGGTCGCTCGGCGTCCTGGTACCGCTAGCGGAGATCCAGGAAAGCGGCCGGAGCATAGCCATACTCGTCGTCTCGTTCAGCCTGGCCGCCGTCATCATCATCGTCGTATTGTCCATCCTGA